>CAWHKQ010000016.1:0-591686 GCA_963829925.1 uncultured Acidobacteriota bacterium | reverse complement strand
GTAAGCGGTGGTTTCGCCGGGGTCGAGCGTTTCGGAGATCTTGATGTGGCTGCCGGTGCGGGTGACGGCGCGGCTGGTGTTGCTGAGCATTTCCACGACGGTGACCGGGGTGGTGTTCGGGATGCCCAGGCCGGCGCCGTCGAGGGTGATCGTGACGGCGGTGATCGAGGTCCCCGAGTTCTGTGCGGTGACGTAGAACTTGCCGTTGGAGGGGTTGCCGAAGCGTTCGATCAGAGTCGAGGTCGAGGACGATGTGGCGTAGTTGACGGGTTTCCAGCCGGCCGCGACGATGGTCTTGATCTTCGGCATGTAGAGCTTGAAGAGGCCGCGGTCGCGTTCGTAAGCCGGCGGGGTGTCCCAGTAGACGCCGTTGAAGCCCGGGAAGAAGCCGAGCAGCAGAGCCTGCCGGAAGTAGGTCAGGACCTGGGCCTGGGTCGGGACGATCTGGCCGGGGACGTAGAGGTTGCTCCAGACTTTCCCGTATCCCAGCGTGCGTCGGGCATAGGCGCGGTCGAGCACCTCGGCTCCGGCGACTTCGCCGCCGATGACGTCGACGTTGGGCGCAAACCAGGAGTAGGTGCCCGGGGTGATGCTGGCCATCAGGATCTTGCCCTGTTGATTGAGGTGGTCTCGCAGGGCTCCCGTGAAATCGAACATGGAGTCGCCGATGTACTGGACCGTCTCTCCGGTCTTGTACGAGAAGCTCAGAGGGCCATGGATGTTGTAGGCCCAGAGGCTCTTCCGGTAATTCTCGATGTTGGCGAAGACGTAGGTCGTGTTGTCGAGAAAAATCCCCCCCAGGACGTCGCCATCGTCTTCGGCCCCCTCGATCTGATTGTCGACGCTGTGCTCCAGGCGCAGGTCGTAGATGCCGCCGGACAGGGACGAGTACGCCGCGACGGGATACATCTGGAGCCGATTGCCGTACCAGAAGTAGGGGTGCCAGCTGAGCGGATAGAGGCCATTCTCGTCGTGGGGGGAAGAGGCGACCTCGCGTCGGCCATCTCGGCGGTGGGGATGCCATCGACCGTGTTCCCGCCGGCGTCTTGAGCGGCGGCCAGCGCGCCGACGAGGACGCTGTAAGGGGGCTGGCTCGGGATAGCCGGGGATGTTGATGTCCCAGTCCGGGAAGCTCATGTAATGCAGCCCGACGATCCCGTTGGCGTTGTCGAAGGCCAGCTTGCTGTCGGTTTCCTCGTAGCCCCATCCGAAGTCCTCGTGGTCGGGGACGCTGCTCAAGGGCTGCGTGTTCTTCAGCGCCCACGCCCCGAGGACGGTGGCGGAGGTGGTGAAGCTGTCCGGATTCAGCGCGTAGTACTTCTCGGCGGCCGACCGCATCCCCCATTTGGGATTGTGCGTGTAGATCCAGAAGGAGAACTTCGCCGTGGAGGGACTCGACGTGGTCGCCGTCGAGAGCCCGACGTCATAGATGACGCGGAACCCCTGCGTGTCGTCGTAGAGGAACCGGTCGATCAGCGGGCCCATGGGGACGGCCATCGAGAAGGCCGCGGTGGAGTTGCGCACGGTGGCGAAGGGATAGATCGAATGGGTGTGGCCCAGCGTCTGGCCGGCGAAGTGCGCGTCGGGTTTCTCGTAGCGGGTTCCCGACTCGATGGTCATCGGGGTGACGAAGTCGTTGTCCCAGGTCCAGCCGGCGATGTCCAGGGGAAGCCGGAAGGCCACCTCGACGCCGCGATCGGCTCCCGTGGTGTCCTTCAGCGTCGCGTCGACCTTGATCGCCGAGCCGACGCTGGTGTACTTGGCGGTGAAGTTCAGGCCGTTGGTGTTGGCGGTCTGGGTCAAGACGCCGCCCGAGCTGGTGACGGTTCCTCCGAAGGCCACCGGCTGGTCGCCTCCGAACACGTCGTTCAACCGGATGTCGTCGAGCCACACCGTGCCGTAGCCGCTCGAGACGTAAGCCTTCAAATATCCCTGGACCGCATTTGGCCCCGTGAAGATCGTCTTGGCATGGGTCCGCCAGCCGTTGGTTCCCGTCAGACACGAGATCCCCATCTGGGTCCACGTTCCGGAGGAGTCCTCCTCGAGCAGATAGAGCGTCAGCCCGCTGCTCAGGCCGGAGGTCTTCATGCTGGCCGAGAACTTGTAAGGAGTATTCGGCTTGAGCGGGAACTGCGCGATGGTCACCAGGTCCGGGCTGCGCTGCGGTGTCGAGCCTGAAATCGTAGAGCTTCATCGAGCGAGAACCGGCAGAGGCGTTTCCGGAGTCGATCGACCAGGTCCCCGGCCCCTCCCGTCGGAACCGTCCAGCCTGTCGGCGTGCCCGAGCCCGACTCGAAGGATTGGTTGACGGCCAGATTCGGACTCGAGAGCGCGGGCTCCCGATAAAAGAAGCCCGAGGGCACCGACGACGACTGGTACGAGGTGCTGCCGAGCTTCAAACTGCTGACCGAGCCGTTGGCGGACAACGACAGCGTCAGGCCGTCGCTGGTCGTCACCGTCCCCTGGCCAGAAGCGTGGGCGGAAAACCAGAGCAAACCGATGAGCCAGGCGACCGAGGTCCGGGACGAGGAGCCTGAACGGTCGGGGGCGTCGGGGAAGGGGCCCAGGAAAGGCAGGGTCTCGGTGATGCATGGTTAAAGTCCCCGAGTAAAGATTTCGCGTTGACCTAGGGTGACCGGGCTCCGTGTATTGGGGTTCTTTCAGGGAATTCCTGAACGCAGCATAGTCACGTGAGGCTTCGGGAAAACTACTGGTCGCGGGGCGAAAAATCGGGCCCGACCCAGGTCTAGTCCGGCACCTGCCCTCCGGGACAGGTTAGGGATTCGACAGGACGAGATGGAAAACGGCCCGCCTCCTGGCGTACCATTACTGGCTCACGAAACAGGCTGGCGAAACGAATATTTCGGCTCGATGCCGAAGGCTCCGGAACGCGCGGCCGCATACCGCGACGCAGCGTCGCCCACAGGGCGGAGTCTGGCATGACAAAAATTGACGTTCCCTACTTTCGGCCGCAATGTACCGACGCGGAGATCGAGGAGGTCGTCTCGGCGCTGCGCTCGGGCTGGCTCACCACCGGCCCGCGGGTCAAGCGGTTCGAGGAGGAGTTCGCCGCGGCCGTCGGCGCCCCGCACGCCATGGCGGTCAACTCCTGCACCGCCGCGCTGCACCTGGCGGTCGAGGCGCTCGGCCTGCAGCCGGGCCAGGCGGTCCTGGTCCCGACGATGACCTTCGCGGCGACCGCGGAGGTCGTGCGCTACATGGGGGCGATCCCGGTCCTCGTCGACTGCGACCCCGTCACCCTCAACATGGATCTCGAGGACGCGGCGCGCAAGCTCGACGCGCTGAGGTCGGGACGCTTCACGCCGCGATGCCCGCGCGGGCCCGCCGGTGGTCGGCATCATCCCGGTCCACGTCGGCGGGCTGATGATGGACATGCGACGAGGTCACGGCCTTCGCGGCGCGCGCACGGCCTCTGGGTCGTCGAGGACGCCGCCCACGCCTTCCCGGCGGCCTGGCGGCCGTCGCCCGACCGAGGCCTGGCAGCGGTGCGGCGAGGGCACCGCGGCGGTCACCTGCTTCTCCTTCTACGCCAACAAGACGATCACCACGGGCGAGGGCGGCATGGCGACGACCGACGACGCGGACCTGGCCGAGCGCATGCGGCTGCATGTCGCTGCACGGCCTGTCGCACGACGCCTGGGAGCGCTACTCGGGCGGCGGGAGCTGGGACTACCGGATCCTCGCCCCGGGCTTCAAGTACAACCTGACCGACGTCGCCGCGGCGATCGGCATCCATCAGCTCGCGCCGGGCCGAGGAGATGCGGCGGGCGCGCGAAGCCGTCGCGCGAGCGGTACCTCGGAGGCCTTCGCGGACATGCCGGAGCTCGACCTGCCGCCGCCGGACGAAGACCGCATCCACTCCTGGCACCTGTTTCCGATCCGGCTGCGGCTCGACCGCCTCTCGATCGACCGCGAACGCCTTCATCGACGAGCTGAAGGACGCGCGGCGTCGGCTGCTCGGTGCACTGGCGGCCGCTGCACCTCCACCCGTACTACGAGGAGACGTTCGGCTGGCGCCCGGAGGATCTTCCGGCCGCGACCGGGTGTGGGAGCGGCTGGTCAGCCTGCCGCTCTTCCCGGGGATGCGGGAGGAGGAGATCGCGCACGTGGTCGAGACGGTCAAGGCGATCCGTCTGCCCACAGCAAGAGCCCGGCGGCGCGGTGGAGGCGCGAGTCTGACGGGCGACGCCGGCGGGCCCTTCGGTCGGAGCCGGCCTTCCGCGCCCGGTCGAAGTGCGCTGTCGCTCGGCGGGCTGGTGGTCGCGGCCCCCGTGATCGCCCTGGCGGCGGTCGGCGTGGTCGTTGAGCTCGGGGCTCCCGTCCTCTTTCGCCAGACGCGCGTGGGCCGCCGACGCCCGGCCCTTCACGCTGGTCAAGCTCCGCACGATGGCGTCGCGCGGAGCGGGCTGCAGGTCACGGCGAGCGACGACGCCCGGGTCACGCGCCGTGGGACGCTTGCTTCGCCGCTCCAAGCTCGACGAGCTGCCGGAGCTGTGGAACGTCCTGCGGGGCGACATGTCCTTCGTCGGTCCCCGCCCGGAGGTTCCCCAGTACGTCGATCCCGAGAACCCCGCCTGGAAAGAGGTCCTGCTGGTCCGGCCCGGCCTGACCGATCCGGTGACTCTGCGGTTGCGCAACGAGGAGCTGCTGATGACCCGGGTGGAGGGCGATCGGGAGGCCTTCTACCGCGAGACGCTCCAGCCCCTGAAGCTCGCGGGCTACCGCGCCTACCTCCAGCGGCGGACCTGGCGGACGGATGTCGGCGTGCTCTTTGCAACCCTTCTGGCCGTCCTGTGGCCGGCCCGGAGCGGGTCTCCGGCGCCGCCGACCTGCACGGGAATCCCCGCGCGGGGTCTTGATGAAAGGCGGGTTTTCGAGTAGTATCCAGCGTCAATCGTTGAGATGAAAAGCCTTTGCCCTCGAAGGGCGGGGAAGAACGAGCGTCGCGAGGAGGCGGCTTTCATTCGTCCCCACCACAGTAACGAGTGATTCTCTAGGCGGCCCATGCCGGAAGGCGCAGGAACTGTCTCTGTGACGGGAAAAGGCCTCCAGCCCCACCTCACTCGCGGGTTCCAGTTCGTCCTGGACGTGATGATCCTCGTCCTCGCGTTCGTGCTGGCCTACCTGCTGCGCTTCGAGTTCGCCCTCCCGAGCCCAGAACTCGCCAACGCGATGCAGCAGCTCCCGTACGTCGTGCTCATCCAGTTCGTGGCGCTCGCCCTGGCCGGCGTCTACAGCTTCATCTGGCGCTACGTCGGGCTGGCGAGAGTCAAGGCCTTCCTGTACGCGGCGTTGTGGTCCGGGCTCATGCTCGCGGTGCTGCGCCTCTCGCTGCCCGCCAGTCTCGGCGGTTTGGCGAGTCCCTCTCTCCGTCATCCTGATCGGCACCATCCTGGCCTTCGGAGGCGTCCTCGGCCTGCGCGTCCTGCGCCGCTACTTGTACGAGCGCTCGCAGCGCAGGAAGCGCGAGTCTCAAGCCGGCGGTGCCGAGCGCGGCCCACTGCTCCTCGTCGGCGCGGGCCGGGCCGGCGTGCTCGCGGCGCGGGAGATCAACGGCCGCGGCGACATGGACCTCGAGGTCAAGGGCTTCGTGGACGACGATCCCGAAAAACGCGGGGCCGTCATCCACGGCGTCCGGGTCCTCGGCATCGACCCACGACCTGCCCCGGCTGGTCAAGGAGCTCGAGATCGCCCAGGTCGTCATCACGATCGCCGAGATCTCGCGGCAGGAATCCTGCGGCTGATCGGCCTCTGCCAGAAGATCCAGGTCGGCGTGCGCATCATCCCGGGCCTCTACGACATGCTTCAGGGCAAGGTCGCACGTCACCCGGATCCGCGACGTGCAGATCGAGGACCTGCTGGGCCGGGAGCCGGTCTACCTGGACGAGGCGCAGCTCGGGCAGTTCCTCGGGGGCAAGCGCGTCATGGTGACCGGCGCGGGCGGCTCCATCGGCTCGGAGCTCGCGCGGCAGGTCGCGCGGTTCGGGCCCTCCAAGCTCCTGCTCGTCGAGCGCGCCGAGTTCGCGCTCTTCGAGATCGACCGCGAGCTGCGCCGCACCCGCCCCGACGTCGAGGTCATCCCGCTGGTCGCCGACATCTGCGACGAGGCGCGCATGCGGATGATCCTGGCCGCGCAGGCGCCGCAGATCGTCCTCCACGCGGCGGCGCACAAGCACGTGCCGATGATGGAGGCGAACCCCAGCGAGGCGATCAAGAACAACGTCCTCGGCACGCGGCTGCTCGGCGAGCTGTCGGCCGAGCACGGCGTCGAGGCCTTCGTCATGATCTCGACCGACAAGGCCGTGCGCCCGACCTCGGTCATGGGCGCGACGAAGCGCTTCGCCGAGCTGGCGATCCAGGATCTCGCCGAGCGCTACGCCGTCACCCGCTACGTGGCCGTCCGCTTCGGCAACGTCATCGGCTCCGCGGGCTCGGTCATCCCGATCTTCCGCGAGCAGATCTGCCGCGGCGGGCCGGTGACGGTGACGCATCCGGAGATGCGCCGGTACTTCATGACCATCCCGGAGGCGGCGCAGCTCGTCCTTCAGGCCGGCGCCATGGGCGAGGGCGGCGAGATCTTCATCCTCGACATGGGCGAGCCCGTGCGCATCCTCGACCTGGCGCGAGGACATGATCACGCTGACCGGGCCTGCGGCCCTACGAGGACATCGACATCGTGTTCACCGGCCTGCGCCCCGGCGAGAAGCTGTTCGAGGAGCTGGAGCTCTCGGGAGAGCAGATCGCCAAGACCCGGCACCCGAAGATCTTCATCGGCAAGTTGAACGCGTACCCGCCGGACCAGGTCCAGCGGGCGCTGCGCTACTTCGAGGACCTCTCGCGAGACGGCGACGGTACGGCGGTCAGGAAATTCCTCAACTCGCTCCTGCCCGAGGCCAACCTCGGCGTCCGGCGCACGAGCCGGCAGGACACGCCGACGGCAGAAGAGAGTCCGAGCGAGCGGTCGGCGCCTTCGCCTCAGGCCTCCTGATCCGCTCCGGCACGTCGCGCAGGCGCGGCCGCCCGGCCGCGACCGAGCAGCCGCAGGGGCCGGACCGGGAAACGTGAGCCGCTTGCCGAGATCCTGGAAAATGCGTAATCTGGACGGAAATGCCTAAGGCTCGGTCGCCCCGTCGGGCTTCGGTGTGCCTTCTCGCGTTTCACCCGCTGGTGCTCTCGGAATTCGAGAGACTCCTTTCGGAACTTCCTTTCACCGTCCGCGGTCGGCGCCTCGAGCCGGATCTGCTCGCGGATCCGACCAAACTCACGATCCCCAAGGCGGCGGTCTTCGTCGTCGAGAGCCACGGCCACCGCCCCACGACCGAGGCCCTGGTCGTCGGCGTCCTCGCCCGGCACCCGGCGGGCCGGGTGATCGTCGTGGCCGAGAAGTTCGACCAGGGCGGAGCGTTTCCCTTGCTTCGACTCGGGGCGAAAGGGTTGATGACCTTCGCCGAAGCCAACGAGCAGCTGGGGCGAGCGGTGCAGGAAGTTGTCGGGGGCGGTTTCTGGGTTCCGCGCGCGCTGCTGTCCCGCTTCGTCGACGAGTCCGTCAGCGCGGTCCGCAGGCCCCCCGGGCCGGCGGGCGTGGCCCGTTTGAGCCCGCGCGAAAAGGAAGTCCTCGACGCATTGCTCGGGAACCTCTCCAACAAGGAGATCGCGAGCAAACTGAACATGTCCGAAAGAACGGCCAAGTTTCACGTCTCCAATCTCCTCGCCAAGTACGGAGTCCGGCGGCGCGCCGACTTGATCCTCCTGACCTACACGCAGCTCGACCGATCCTGAAATAGCGCGACCTTCCCGGATCCCGGGAAGAGCTCGCCGGGCCCTTCCGACCAGGGTGCTTGCCCGCCGCCTGCCCTTTTGCGCAGGCCCAGGACGGGCCCGGTCAGTGGCCTTCTTTTGGTCTGCCGACCCGTAGTTTTCGACGGGGGGTGCGCCCAGACTTCACCCTGCAAACAGAACCCCAAACAATCGAAATTGAATCGAGGCGCCCCAGCGGGTAACACACCATGAAACGCCAAACCGATCGCCCGTTCTCGCCCTTCGCCTTCGCCGGCAGTCGCCGGCAGGGATCCTGGCAATCTTCGTTTCTGCTCCCGAGTCGGGAGAGCAGATCGGTGTTTCCAAGGGCGTTGTCGCGCTGGATCGGGTTGGCCGCGATCGGCCTGACGGCTTTTGCGGGCTTGCCCGTCAAGGCCCTCGGCCAGGGGACGGTGACGACCAGCGACGGCCTGACGCTGTCGTTGTCCGCCAGCGGCTCGGTCAGCAGTTTGAAGATCGGCAGCACCTCGTACCAGTCGTCGTCGGTGCCCTCGGGCTTCTTTTATCGGGAGCCTGCGCTGTCGAGTCCGAATCTGGCTGTCAACCAATCCTTCGAGTCCGGCTCGGGCACCCCGACAGGCTGGACGGTTCCGACGGGAGGGGCGGGGACGTGGTCGATCGACTCCGGCAACGCCTCGGCCGGTTCTCGCTCGATGAAGCTCTCGATTCCAGGCTCGACACCGCAGCGGAGCCGGGACCTGGAGACCATCGCGCAGTTCCCGCTCAAGCCGAATACTCCCTACAAGTTCTCGGCCAGCATGAAGACCTCCGGCCTGAGCAGCGGGCTGACGCTCTATCTGCTTCAGCAGGACTCCTCCGGAGTGTGGACCCAGTTGGGGATTTCGAGTCTGACGGGAACCGACGACTGGCGGACTTACGCCAAGACCATCTTCACGGGGCCAAATGCGGTCCAGGGGTATTTGAAAGCCTACGTCTCGAGCGGCTACGGCACGGTGTGGCTCGACGACATCCGGTTGAACGACGTGTTCGGAGGCGACCAGCCGGTGGCCTTCGGAGGAACCGTCGCCAGCTCGGGCGGTGTCTTGACCCAGACCGCCAACACCAACGGCCTGAACTTCACCGCCAAGTACACCAGCGTCGGCTCGGCGATCAAGGTCGACGCGACGCTGAAGGACACCACGGGAGCCGATCGCGGCGTCGAGGTCGCCTTCCGCCTTCCCCTGGACATCGCCGGCTGGACCTGGGACAACGACTTCGTCACGCCCACGACCATCGCCTCGGGAATTCACTACGAGAAACCCGACACGCACTTCGCGGGCCAGACGCTGGGCCACACCCACTCGATCTATCCCTTCGCCACGGTGCGCAACTCCACCGCCGCATTCTCGATGGCCGTCCCCATGGGCCCTCTGATGGACCGGTTCAGCTACGACGACACGCATGGCTTCCGCGTCACCTACGACGTCGGGCTCTCGACGGCGACCACGTCGAGTCCCTCCACGGCGAAATTCTCCTTCTGGATCTACACGCACAATCCGAAATGGGGGATGCGGTCGGCCGCCGAGAAGTACTACGCGCTGAATCCGGACAGCTTCACCACCTCGGCCACCGTCCTCGGGGCGTGGGCGCTGAAGAACACGCAGCCCTTGAGCAGCGTCGCCGACCACGAGGACTTCGGATGGGGCTACGAGGAAACCGACAGCAATCTGTCCTTCGACAACGCCAACGGGATCGTCGGGCTGCATTACATGAGCTTCCCGGCCTGGGACATCAACATCCCCGGCTATCCCAGCCAGCCCCCCTACAGCGTCCTGGTCGCGGCGCTGGTCGCCGCTCTCTCCGCCGGCGGGAACACGGTCGACGGCATCCCCACCGCCGAAATGGCCGCCGCGACGGTCGCGTCTGCCCCTTACGACGAGAACGGCCTCTATCAGCTGAGCTGGCACCCCTACTTCTGGTACGGCAATCGGCTCCAGATGTATCCCGTCGCGGCGTACTCGTCCCTGTCCGGCGGCATCTACGACCTGCGCCTGGAGCACAGCGTCGACAAGCAGATCGAGAGAGCCGAAGTCTTACGGCGATGTCCTGGGGGGGATCTTTCTCGACAACACGACTTACGTCTTCGCCAACATCGAGAATTACCGGAAGAGCCTCTGGGCCCACAACATCCATAGCCCTCTGAGCTTCTCGTACAAGACCGGCGAGACCATTCAGTACTTCGGGGACTCCATGTTCGACTTCACGGAAGGCCTGCGAGACCACCTCAATCAACAGGGCAAGATCCTGATGGCCAGCATCACCCCGGGCACCTACTCCTGGTTCTCCGCCAATATCGACGTCGTCGGCGGCGAAGTTGCCGGCGCCGAGGTGCTCGACCGCGCCTATGCCCGACGCACGCTGGGATACGGGAAAGTCTGGAGCAACCTCTACGTCCCCGGCCAGATCATCCCGACCCAGGCCCAGGTCCTGACCTACTTCCGGCAGGGCCTGCTGCTCGGCTTCTTCCCGGGCTTCAACGGCCTCTACTGGGACAGCCCGCCAACCTACGAACGCGACCGGGCCCTCTTCAAGCTCTACATGCCGAAGATCAAGACCATCGTTGCGGCCGGCTGGAAACCCGTCAACTACGCCACGTCGTCCTCGACCTCGACCCTGATCGAACGCTTCGGCAACCCCTCCGACGGAACGTTCTACGTCACCGCGCAGAACTCGGGCACCTCGATCACCGCCGTCACGATCACCCTCGACGGCGCCGGCCTGGGCATCCCGAACACCACCCCGGTCACCGTCGTGGAAATGCTCAGCAACACCAGCCGCGCCGTCACCCGCACCGGCACCGACATCAAGATCTCTGAAACCCTCGACCCCGGCGAGACCACCGCATACGCGATCACCCTGGCCGGGGCCCCCACGCCGACGCCGACCGCCACACGGACTCCCACGCCTGGTGCCCCCACATCCACGCCGACGAGGACTCCGACCGCGACGCGGACTCCGACGAGGACCCGACCCGAACGGCGACCCCGACCGCGACGCGCACTCCGACCGCGACGCCCGTGCCGCCCACCGCGACGCGCACTCCGACGAGGACGCCCACCCGCACGGCGACCCCGACCGCGACGCGGACTGCGACCGCGACGCCGGTGCCGCCGACCGCGACGCGGACTTCGACGGCGAGTCCGACGGGAACGCCGACGCCCACGGCGACGTGGACGCCGACGCCCGAAGCATCCCACGCCGACGCAGACCCCGACGGCGACACCGGTGCCGCCGACGGAAACGCCCACCGAGACGGCGACGCCCACGGCGACGCCCACGGGGCCCGCACCGACCGAGACTCCGACGGCGACGCCGGTGCCGCCGACGGACACGCCCACCGAAACGCCCACGCCCACGGTGACGCGCACGCCCACGTCGACGCCGGTCCCGCCGACAGGCGACGCCGGTGCCGCCGACGGCGACACCCACCCGCACGCCGACCGAGACCCCGGTGCCGCCCACGGCGACGCCGACGAGGACTCCGACAGCGACGCCGGTTCCGCCGACCGCGACAGCCGACGCGCACTCCGACCGCGACCGCGGTTCCTCCGACCGCGACGCGCACCCGCACGCCGACGCGCACGCCGACGCCGCTGCCGGGAGCCCCGGCTGTCGCGAGCATCAACCCGCCCTCGGGCCCGACGACCCCCGGCACGGACGTAGCGATTCTGGGCGCGAACTTTCAGCCGGGTGCCGCCGTGAGGATCGGAGGCGTTCCTCCGATATCCGTCGCGGTCGTGAGCTCGACGAAGATCACCGTCAAAACGCCCCTGCTGCCGGCGGGAATCCTCCATGACGTCGCCGTGATGAATCCCGGCAGCCCCATCGGGACGCTCCCGGACGCATTCCTGGCCGACTTCCTGGACGTCCCGGGATCAAACCTCTTCCACGGCGACATCGAGACGGTGGTCCGGGATGGCGTCACCGCGGGCTGTGGAGCGGGACTGTTCTGTCCCGTCTCGCTCGTGACGCGGGCGCAGCAGGCCGTCTTCCTGCTCAAGGCGAAATTCGGGGAGACCTACCAGCCGCCTCCGGCGACAGGAACCGTCTTCGCCGACGTACCGGCCTCCGCCTTCGCGGCCGCGTGGATCGAAGCGCTGGCCGCCGAGGGCATCTCCGGCGGCTGCGGCGGGAACAATTACTGTCCCAACGCCCCCGTTTCGCGGGCCCAGATGGCCATCCTCCTGCTGAAGGCCTCGCACGGGTCCGGGTACGTCCCGCCGCCCGCGACGGGTATCTTCCGCGACGTCGTGCCGCAATCCTTCGCGGCGGCCTGGATCGAACAGCTGTACCACGAGGGCGTCACGGCCGGCTGCACCGGCGGCAACTATTGTCCCGGCGCACCCACACCCCGGCAGCAGATGGCCACGTTTCTGGTCAAGACCTTCGACCTCGCACCGCCCCAGCTCACCGCCCCGCGGACGGTCGGACCGCGAGTCGGCCGCCCCTAGCCGAGCCTCTGGACTCGGGCTGGTTGACAGCCCGAGTCCCCTTACGTATTCTTACGCGCCCTCCCATGGGGCGTCGTCCAGGCTCGCCGCGGCGCGGGTCACCTTGAGAGACTGTTTGTAGGGGTTCAAATGGCTTCAGGCACGGGAAGAGTATCGGCTGCGGATGTCCGCCACGACTGGTTCGAGGTGGACGCCGCGGGACAGGTTCTGGGCCGCCTGGCGACGCGGATCGCCCGGGTGCTGTCCGGAAAACACCGGGTCAACTACGTTCCCTACCTCGACATGGGCGACTTCGTGGTCGTGACGAACGCCGAGAAGGTGAAATTCACCGGCACGAAACTCGACGCGAAAGTCTACCGGCGGCATACGGGGTATCCCGGCGGCCTGAAGACGGTGGGCGCGAGGGACCAGCAGACGAAGTACCCCGAGCGCATCATCGAGGACGCGGTCCGCGGGATGCTCCCGAAGTCCAAGCTCGGGCGCAAGATGATCAAGAAGCTCAAGGTTTACCGGGGAGCGAAGCACCCCCACGAGGCCCAGCAGCCTCGTCCCCTCAAGGTTCCCGCCGCTCCGGCCGGGAAGTAACGCGGAGGCGTCTTGGCAGTCGACATTCAGCACAAAGCCACGGGACGGCGCAAGACTTCGATGGCGCGCGTCCGACTCGTGCCCGGAACCGGCGCGATCACCGTCAACAAGCGACCCCTCGACGACTACTTCCCGAACAACGTTCTGAAGATGGTCATCAAGCAGCCGCTCGCCTCGAGCGAGACGGCCGAGAAGTTCGACATCCACGTGACGGTTGCGGGCGGCGGGCCGTCCGGCCAGGCCGGCGCGATCCGGCACGGCATCTCGCGGGCGCTGGTCGAGTACAACGCCGAGCTCCGCAAGAAGCTCAAGAAAGAGGGCTTCCTGACGCGGGACCCTCGCATGAAGGAACGCAAGAAGTACGGCCAGCGCGGCGCGCGGGCCCGGTTCCAGTTCAGCAAACGGTGATCGTTCGGACGTTCAAGAACAAGGAGGTGTGATCTGGCATCTATTTCGATGAAGGAACTGCTCGAGGCTGGCGTCCACTTCGGTCATCAGACCAAGCGCTGGAACCCGAAGATGAAGAAGTACATCTTCGGGAAGCGCAACGGGATCTACATCATCGACCTGCAGAAGACGCTCAAGCAGTTCAAGGAAGCCTCGAAGTTCGTGACCGACCTTGCCGCCGCGGGCAAGAACCTGCTCTTCGTCGGCACGAAACGCCAGGCCCAGGACGCGATCTACGAGGAGGCCAACCGCTGCGGCATGTTCTACGTGAACACGCGCTGGCTGGGCGGCACGCTGACGAACTTCTCCACCATCCGCAAGTCCATCCACCGGCTGAAGGAGATCGAGGGCATCCTCGCGCAGGATGACAACGAGAACCTCACCAAGAAGGAGCGCCTGCGGCTGGAGCGGGAGAAGCAGAAGCTCGAAAAGAACCTGACCGGCATCAAGGAGATGGACGAGCTTCCGGACGCGCTCTTCGTGATCGACCCCAAGCAGGAGTACATCGCGGTCAAGGAAGCGAACATCCTCGGGATCCCGGTCGTCGCCGTGGTCGACACGAACTGCGACCCGGACATCATCGACTACGTGATCCCGGGCAACGACGACGCCATCCGCGCGATCCGGCTCTTCGCCGCCAAGATCGCCGACGCCGTTCTCGAGGGTCTCCACGCCCACGGGGAGCGCGAAGCCGAGGAGGCCGCGGCCTCCGAGGAGCGGCCCCGCACGCCCGAGCTCTCCCAGACGGCCGTCGTCGCCGACGCGTCGTAGAGAATCCGCCGACAGTCCACCGTCGGCAGTCGACAGCCTCTCGAACCGGGGACTGTGGACTGTCGACCGTTAACGCATCAGAGGAAACCATGGAAATCACGTCGAAAGCCGTTGCCGACCTGCGCACCGAGACGGGCGCCGGAATGATGGACTGCAAGAAGGCCCTCGTGGAAGCCCAGGGCGACTTCGAGGAAGCCCGGAAGATCCTCCGCAAGAAGGGGCTCGCGGCCGCCGCCTCCAAGGCCGGCCGGGCGGCCTCGGAGGGGCTCGTCGTCGCCCACGTCACGGTCAAGGGGGCGGTGCTGCTCGAGGTCAACTGCGAGACCGACTTCGTCGCGCGGACCGAGGACTTCCGGGTCTTCGTCGGCAAGCTCGCCGACCGCATCGCGGCGCACGACGCCTTCGGCGACACGCCGGGCCGGCGACACCGCCGAGCTGGGGAAGCTGTCGTGGCCCGGCGGGGAGACGGTCGGCGACGCGGTGACGCAGCTGGTCGCGGTGCTCAAGGAGAACATCCAGATCCGCCGGTTCGCGCGACTGACGGCGCGTCCGGGCGAGCAGTTCGCCAGCTACATCCACGGCAACGGGAGAATCGGCGTCCTCGTCGGCATTCCCGGGGGCGACGAAGCCCTGGGCAAAGACCTGGCGATGCACATCGCCGCGTCCGACCCGCGGTTCGCCGGCCGCGCCGAGGTGAGCCCCGAGATCCTGGCGGGCGAGCGGGAGATCGCGCAAGGCCCAGGCGATCGCCGCGGGAAAGCCGGCCAACGTGGTCGAGCGAATCGCCGACGGCAAGGTCGAGAAGTTTTACCAGGAGGCCGTTCTCGTCGAGCAGGCCTACGTGAAGGACCCCGAGAAGACGGTCGGCCAGGTCATCGTGGAGCGGGCCGGGAAAGGCGCTCTGGATCTGCGCTTCGTGCGGTTCAAACTCGGGGAAGGGTTGGGTCGCGCCGAGGAGGCCGCTTAACCGTCGCCGACTCGCGAGCGACCTGCGGCCCGCGGCGCACGGCGAACGGCTCGCCGAGAGGAAGGTCGCCGTTGGGCCTGATCCTCGCGGCGCTCGACTCCCGCGGACGCGAGCGCTCCTCCCTCCCTGGCGGGAGACATCGGCCGGCGCGCAGGCACGTAGTCCGTTGAAGCCGTTAGGCGGCGGGAAGCGGATTCGCGGATAATCCCGCCAGCATGGCCGAGACTCCCGTCTATCGCCGCATCCTCCTGAAGCTGTCGGGAGAGGCGCTGATGGGGGACCAGAAGTTCGGGATCGCGCCCGACGTGGTCGCGCGGCTCGCCGACGAGATCAAAGACGTCCACGGGCTCGGGGTGGAGACGGCGGTCGTCATCGGCGGCGGGAACATCATTCGAGGAGTCTCGGCGGCGGCGCAGGGCATCGACCGCGTCGCGGGAGATCACATGGGGCTCCTCGCGACCGTGATCAACGGCCTCGCCCTCCAGGACGCCCTCGAGAAACGAGGAACGTCCCGACCCGACTGATGTCGGCGGTCGAGATCCGCCAGATCGCCGAGCCCTTCATCCGCCGCCGGGCCATCCGCCACCTCGAGAAGGGCCGCGTCGTGCTCTTCGTGGCCGGCACCGGCAACCCGTTCTTCACGACGGACTCGGCGGCCGCCCTGCGTGCCAACGAGATGCACGCCGACGTCCTTCTCAAGGCGACGAAGGTGGACGGCGTCTACGACGCCAATCCCGAACCGTGCCGCGAGGCGAAGTTCCTGAAGTCGCTGTCCTACCGCCAGGCCCTCGACGCGGGGCTCCAGGTGATGGACGCGGCCGCCGTGGCGCTCTGCATGGAGAACGGAATCCCGATCAAGGTCTTCAACCTCAAGGTCAAGGGCAACATCCAGCGGGTCGTGCTGGGAGCCGACATCGGCTCGCTGGTTTCGACGGGGGGAGCCGACGCATGAGGCAGGAGCTCAAGGACATCGAGAAGGAGATGGCGGATGCCGTCCTCGCGCTGAAGGATCGGTTCAAGACGCTGCGCACGGGACGGGCGAACCTCGGGATGCTCGACGGCATCCTCGTGTCGGCCTACGGCGCCGACGTGCCGATCAACCAGGTGGCGAACCTCTCGGTGCCCGAGCCGACGCTGATCGTGGCGGCGCCGTGGGACCCGAAGATGGCCGTCGAGATCGAGCGCGCGATTCGCAAGTCCGAGCTCGGGTTGAACCCCCAGTCCGACGGCAAGGTCGTCCGCGTCCCGATTCCGGCTCTGACCGAGGAGCGCCGCAAGGACCTCGCGAAGAAGGCGCACCAGATGGCCGAGGAAGCCCGGGTCGAGGTCCGCCGCTACCGTCACGAGGGCAACGACCGCATCAAGAAGCTCTTCAAGGACAAAGCGATCTCGGAAGACGACGAGCGCCGCGGACCTGGAGGAATCCCAGAAGCTGACCGACAAGAAGATCAAGGAGGTCGACGACCTCCTGAAGGCCAAGGAGCAGGAGATACTGGCCGTTTAGTGGCGAGTCTGTTGCTGATCGTCGCGGCCGGCGTCGGGAGTCGCCTCGGTCGGCGGCGAACCGAAGGCTCTCGTTCCCGTCTGCGGCCGGCCGCTGCTCTCCTGGACTCTCGCGAGTCTCTCGGAGGTCGTTTTCGCGCGGTCGGTCGTGGCTGCTCCGCCCGACCGGCTCGGCGACGTGGAGCGGGTCGCGGGCGGTCGCTTCCGGGCGGTCCCCGGCGGCGTCACGCGCACCGATTCCGTGCGCCGGGGGTTCGCGGCCCTCGAGCCTCTCCCCGAGCGACATCGTCTGCATTCATGACGCGGCGCGTCCGCTCGTCACGGCCGCCGAAGTCGAGGCCGTGCTCGCCGCGGCGGCGGAGATCGGAGCCGCGATCGCCGCGAGTCCCGATCGTCGACACGGTCAAGAGGGTCGAGAGCGGCCGCGTCGTCGCGACGCTCGATCGTCGCGGGCTCGTCGGAGCGGCGACGCCGCAGGCCTTCCGGGGCGAGCTTCTCCGGAGGGCTCTCGCGACCGGGAGGGACGGGACGGACGAGGCCTCGCTGTGCGAAGAGCTTGAAATTCCCGGTGGCGGTCGTGCCGGTTTCGCGGCTCGCCTTCAAGATCACGACTCCCGAGGATCTCGAGCTCGCCGAGGCGATCCTGCGGTCGCGGGGGAAGGGGATGCTCCCGATGACTCAGCGGGTGGGAATCGGCTTCGACGCGCACCCGTTTGCGGCCGGCCGCCCCTTGCGCCTCGGGGGAGTGGAGGTGCCTCACGCCGCCGGCCTCGAGGGGCACTCCGACGGCGACGCTCTGCTGCACGCCCTCACGGACGCGGTTCTCGGGGCGGCCGGCCTGGGTTCGATCGGCGACCACTTCTCGCCGACGCGATCCGGCCTGGAAGGACGCCGACAGCGCGGGGTTCCTCCGCAAGGCGTGCGATCTCGCCGCGGCGAACGGCCTGGCAATCGGCAACGTGGACGCGATCGTGGTCGCGGAAGCCCCGAAGATCGCCCCCCACGTGCGGCGCGGATCCGCGAGCGCATCGCCGCGATCCTGGGCGTGGAGGCGGGGCGAGTGAGCGTACGCGGCACGAGCAGCAACGGCCTCGGCTTCACGGGCCAGAAGGAGGGGATCGCCGCGATGGCCGTCGTGCTGCTGACCCCCAGGTGATTCTTTCCCGCATTCATCCGATCGAGGAGGCCGTCAAGGCGCGCCCCCGCGAGATCGAGTGGGTTCTGGTGGACTCCGAGCGGCGGGACCGGCGCATCCAGGAGCTCAAGAACCTGTGCCGCTCCCACGGCGTCGCGGTCCGATTCGGGCAGCGCCAGGCCCTCGACCAGCTGGCCGGCCCGGCGCACCAGGGGGTGGTCGCCCGGCTGGCGGTCCGGGAGTACCTCGAGGAGGAGGGTGCCCTGGAGGGGGCCCCCGGCAGCCGGCTCCTCCTGGTCCTGGACGAGGTCCAGGATCCGCAGAACCTCGGGGCCGCCATCCGGGTGGCGGAGGGTCTGGGAGCCCGTGTCGTGGTTCCCGAGAGGGGCTCGGCGCCCCTGTCGGATGCCGTCTCCCGCAGCTCGGCCGGAGCCGTCGAGCGGGTCCCCATCGTCCGGGCGAAAAACCTCCGCCGATTTCTGGATCACCTGAAGAATCAAGGGTTTCGAGTCGTCGGGCTGGATCCGGCGGGGCGGAGCCTCTACGAGATCGACCTGACCGGAGACCTGGCCCTCGTCCTGGGTGCCGAAGGCAAGGGGATGCGGCGGCTCGTCCGGGAAGGCTGCGACGAGCTGGCGCAGCTTCCCATGCGGGGCAAGCTCGGCTCCCTGAACGTCTCGACCGCGGCCGCCGCGGCCGGTTACGAAGCCCTCCGGCAGCGCCTCCAGGATTCGCAAAAGAGGTCTTGATCCAGTGATTTGGCGCTGTTAGACTCCGCGATTCACGCCGGTGGGAGTTGGGTATGGGTCTGTTCTTTGAAGGCCGGGGAAGCGGGGAACGGACTGCGCGAACCGATTTTCGTGCCGGCGTAGCTCAACGGTAGAGCATCCGATTTGTAATCGGAAGGTTGCGGGTTCGAATCCCATCGCCGGCTCCAGAAGGACTCAGACCCGAGGCAGGAAGGTTTCCGATTCGTCGTTTCGAGCTCGGGCAGTTGGCCGAGTGGTTAATGGCAGCAGACTGTAAATCTGCCGCGCTTGTCGCTACGGAGGTTCGAATCCTTCACTGCCCACCATTGATCGCAGGCCCGGCGGAAAAACGCGGGAGTAACTCAGGGGTAGAGTCACAGCCTTCCAAGCTGTTGGTCGCGGGTTCGAATCCCGTCTCCCGCTCCATCAGGGCGTGAGACGCGAGAGGTAAGACGTAAGACGTGGAAGTCCGAGAGAAGAGCGCCCCGGCGAAGCCCTCGTTTCACGTCTTACGTCTCACGTCTCGCGGCGTGAGGAGCGCCCACGTAGCTCAGTCGGTAGAGCACGTCCTTGGTAAGGACGAGGTCACCAGTTCAATCCTGGTCGTGGGCTCCACGAACTCGGATTTGACGAGGTCTAGAAGAGATGGGTAAAGAGAAGTTTGATCGCAGCAAGCCTCACGTCAACATTGGGACGATTGGGCACGTGGATCATGGGAAGACGACGTTGACGGCGGCGATTACGTTGATTTTGTCGAAGAAGGGTTTGGCGACGGCCAAGGCGTACGACCAGATTGACAATGCGCCGGAGGAGAAGGCGCGTGGGATCACGATCAACACGGCGCACGTGGAGTATTCGACCGACAAGCGTCATTACGCGCACGTGGATTGTCCCGGGCATGCGGACTACGTGAAGAACATGATCACGGGGGCGGCGCAGATGGACGGGGCGATTCTGGTGGTGTCGGCGGCGGATGGGCCGATGCCGCAGACGCGGGAGCACATTTTGCTGGCGCGTCAGGTGGGTGTGCCGTACGTGGTGGTGTTTTTGAACAAGACGGACATGGTGGACGATCCGGAGCTGCTCGAGCTGGTGGAGCTGGAGGTTCGGGAGCTTTTGACGTCGTACGGGTTTCCCGGGGAGAAGACGCCGATTGTGAAGGGATCGGCGTTGAAGGCGGGAGCTGCGGATCCGAGTTCGGACGATGCCAAGTGCATCATGGAGTTGATGGACGCGGTGGATGCGTACATTCCGGTGCCGGAGCGTGCGGTGGACAAGGATTTCCTGATGCCGATCGAGGATGTGTTCTCGATTTCGGGTCGTGGGACGGTGGTGACGGGTCGGGTGGAGCGGGGGATCATCAAGGTTGGGGAGGAAGTGGAGATTGTGGGGATTCGTCCGACGCAGAAGAAGGTCGTGACGGGTGTGGAGATGTTCCGCAAGCTTCTCGACCAGGGACAGGCGGGGGACAACGTGGGGTTGTTGTTGCGCGGGACGGAGCGCAAGGACGTCGAGCGCGGGCAGGTGTGCGCCAAGCCCGGGTCGATTACGCCGCATTTGAAGTTTACGGCGCAGGCTTACATTTTGACGAAGGAAGAGGGTGGCCGGCACACGCCGTTTTTCAACGGGTATCGGCCGCAGTTTTTCTTTCGGACGACGGACGTGACGGGGACGGCGCAGTTGCCGCAGGGTGTGGAGATGGTGATGCCGGGGGACAACGTGAACCTGGAAGTCAACCTGATCACGCCCATTGCGATGGAGAAGGGCCTGCGATTCGCCATCCGCGAAGGCGGCCGCACGGTAGGGGCCGGCACGATCGTCGAGATCTTGGAGTAGTGATGCGCAATAGCCATGGGATGGTGAGTCACGGCCGTTTACTCTCGTCCGGCCGCGTCGAGCGGCCGCTTAAAACAGCCATCCTGGAGTAATTCATGCAGGAGAACATCAGTCTCGCGTGCTCCGTCTGCAAGCGCCGGAACTACACGACGACCAAGAACAAGAAGACCAACACGGAGAAGCTGGAGCTGGCCAAGTACTGCCGCTTCTGCCGCAAGCACACGGCCCACAAAGAGGGGAAAGTCTGAGCGTCGCGACCCAACTTAGGGGTGTAGCTCTAATTGGTAGAGCGGCGGTCTCCAAAACCGTAGGTTGGGGGTTCGAATCCCTCCACCCCTGCCATTGAGACGAATCGAGAGTCGGGCGTCGGGAAGCAGGAGTCCAAAGTCACGATGATGCCGGTAAGACAGTGGTGGCCCTCGACGCGGAATTTCTTCCGCGACGTCTGGGTCGAAATGAAGAAGGTCACCTGGCCGGGCCGGCAGGAGGTCATCGGGACGACGATCGTCGTCATCGTCGCCTGCTTCGTCTTCGGCTTCTACCTCTTCCTGGTCGACAGCGGGCTCTCCTGGCTCGTCGACCGCATCTTCAAAGCTGCCGGGGTCAGCGCCACATGATCACAGAGACCCACACCAAGAACTGGTACATCGTCCACACCTACTCCGGCTTCGAGGAGCGGGTGCGGCAGAACCTCCGGCAGCGCATCGAGGCGATGGGCATGCAGGAGAAGTTCGGCGACGTCCGCATCCCGACCGAGACGCTGGTCGAGATGAAGGGCGGCAAGCGCCGCGAGATCCAGCGCAAGTTCTTCCCCGGCTACATCATCGTCGAGATGGAGATGTCCGACGACGCGTGGCACCTCGTCAAGAACACGCCGAAGGTCACCGGCTTCGTCGGCTCCGGCAAGGAGCCCACGCCGCTGACCACGGAGGAGGTCGAGCAGATCCTCCACCGCGTGACCTCGACCAAGGAGAAGCCCAAGCCGAAGCACACCTTCGAGAAGGGCGAGCACGTCCGGATCACGGACGGCCCCTTCACGAATTTCACGGGCGTCGTCGAGGAGATCAACCTCGACCGCTCGACGCTGAAGGTCATGGTCACGATCTTCGGCCGCTCGACGCCGGTGGAGTTGGAGTTCCTGCAGGTCCAGAAGCTGTAAGCGAGGAAGACAGATGGCCAAGAAGATCACCGGTTACGTCAAGCTTCAGATCCCCGCCGGGGAAGCCACGCCCGCTCCGCCGGTCGGCCCCGCCCTCGGCCAGCAGGGGGTCAACATCATGGACTTCTGCAAGAACTTCAACGCCCGGACCATGGCGCAGAAGGGCCTGATCATCCCGGTCGTGATCACGGTCTACGCCGACCGTTCCTACACCTTCATCACGAAGACGCCTCCGGCGGCCATCCTGCTCCTGAAGGCCGCCGGGGTGCCCAAGGGCTCCGGCACCCCGAACAAGGAGAAGGTCGGGAAAGTGACGAAGAACCAGGTCGAAGAGATCGCGAAGACGAAGTTGCCGGACCTGAACGCCTCGGATCTGCCGGCGGCGATCCGCATCGTCGAGGGCACCGCGCGTTCGATGGGAATCGAAGTCGTTTAACCACTCCGTACCCGGTCTGTCGGAGATCGAGCCACGACTCGATCGTTTGCACGACGAAGGAGGATGATGCCCAAGAAAGGGAAGAAGTACCTGGCGGCACGAGCGAAGGTGGAGCCGCGCCCGTACCCGCTGGCGGACGCCGTCAAGCTGGTTCGGGACGTGCACTTCGGCCGGTTCGACGAGTCCGTCGACCTCGCGCTGCTGCTCGGGGTCGACCCCAAGCACGCCGACCAGATGGTCCGCGGCACGGTCGTCCTGCCGCACGGCACGGGCAAGTCCAAGCGGGTCGCCGTCATCGCGGGCGGCGAGAAGGTCAAGGAGGCCCAGGAGGCCGGCGCGGATCACGTGGGCGCCGAGGACCTCGTCGAGAAGATCCAGAACGGGTTCCTCGAGTTCGAGGCGCTCGTCGCGACGCCCGACATGATGCGCCTGGTCGGAAAGCTCGGCAAGGTGCTGGGGCCCAAGGGCCTCATGCCCAACCCGAAGGCCGGCACGGTGACCATGGACGTCGGCAAGGCGGTTCGCGAGATCAAGGGCGGCAAGATCGAGTTCCGGGTCGACAAGACGTCGATCATCCACGCGCCCATCGGCAAGGTCTCGTTCGACGACCAGAAGCTCGAGGACAACGCATCGGCGTTCATCAAGGCCGTTCTCAAGGCGAAGCCCGCCGCGGCCAAGGGCAAGTACTTCCGAACGGTCTCCGTCTCTTCGACGATGGGGCCCGGGGTCGAGATCGACACGGCGTCGATCGAGGCCACGTAAGGCAAGCGAGGCAGACATGAATCGCACCGAAAAAACCGCGATGGTCGAAACGCTGGGCAAGGACCTGGCCCAGTCGTCCAACGCGATCCTGTTCGCGTTCGCCGGCCTGAAGGTGCCGGAGGTCACGGAGCTGCGGCGCCAGGTGCGCGGGACGCAGTCCAAGTACCTCGTCGTCAAGAACACGCTCGCCCTGCGGGCGACGAAGGGCACCGCCCTGGAATCCATGGCCGAGCACTTCCGCGGCGCCACGGCCGTGGCGTACAACCGGTCGAGCCCCGTGGCCCTGGCCAAGGTGCTGACGAACTTCGCCAAGACGAACCCCAACCTGGTGTTCAAGGCGGCCGTGATCGAGGGGCGGGCCGTGCCCGCGACCGAGATCAAGACGATCGCCGAGCTGCCGTCTCGAGAGGAGCTCGTCTCGAGGCTCCTGTACCTCATGCAGTCGCCGATGCGGCGCCTGGTGACGGTGTTGAACGGGCCCGTCCGCAACCTGGCGGGCGTCCTGGCCCAGATCGCGGAACAGAAGTCGAAATCCGGGCCGGCCGACGCCGCGCCTGCCAACTGAGTTTGTAAGGAAAAGAGGAGAGGGGAAAGATCATGGCCATGACCGCAGAGAACTTTGTCCAGGAGATCGAGGGCATGACGGTCCTCGAGCTCAACACGCTCGTCAAGGCGCTCGAAGAGAAGTTCGGCGTTTCGGCGGCGGCAATGGCGATGCCGGTGGCGGCGGCGGGCGCGGCCGCGGCCGCGGCTCCGGCCGAGGAAGAGCAGACCGAGTTCACCGTGAACCTGGTGTCCGCGGGAGACAAGATCAAGACGATCAAGTCCGTCCGCGAGGTCACGAGCCTCGGCCTCAAGGAGGCCAAGGACCTCGTCGACGGGGCCCCGGGCGTACTGAAGGAAGGCGTCTCCAAGGACGAGGCCGCCGCGATCAAGAAGAAGTTCGAGGAAGTCGGCGCCAAAGTGGAGATCAAGTAGTCATCTCCGTCCGGGAATGCGTCCGTGTTGTATCGAGTGGCGGCCCGCGGGAGACGTGTCTTTTGCGCCGGAATCGTGGTCTGCGTTGTCTTGGGGTGCTCAATTGCGAGGGCGCGAAGCGTCCCTCGCGCCTAAAGGGAGTCTCTGAATGACTGAGGTGGCTGTGCCCGCCGAGCGGAAAAACTTCTCGAAGATCCGCTCGTTCATGGATCTTCCGAACCTGATCGACGTCCAGCGTCGGTCTTATGAGCGTTTCCTGCAGATGAACCTGCTCCCCGAGGAGCGGGACCAGTCGGGGCTCCAGGCGGTCTTCACGAGCGTGTTCCCGTTCGCGGACTTCCGGGGCGCCTGCGAGCTGCAGTTCGTCAAGTACGCGATCGGCAACTGGGAGTGCAAATGCGGCCGGCTCAAGGGGTTGGAACACCTCCGCATGGATTGCCGCTCGTGCGGCGCCCGGATCGTGACCGCCCACCCCCACGAGGAGATCGTCTCCTGCGACAAGTGCGGCGCCCAGAACCCCAACAAGGTGTCGCTCTGCGACGTGTGCGGCAACCCCGTCGACCTGCAGATGAAGTACTCCGTGGCGGAGTGCCAGGAGCGGGGGATGACCTACTCGGTGCCTCTCAAGGTCACCTTCCGGCTCTTCGTCTACGACAAGGACCCGGACACGGGTGTGAAGACCATGCGCGACGCCAAGGAAGAAGAGGTCTTCTTCGGGGACATCCCCCTGATGACGGAGCACGGCACCTTCGTGATCAACGGGACCGAGCGCGTCATCGTTTCCCAGCTTCATCGCTCGCCGGGCGTCTTCTTCACGAAGGAGTCGGCCCACGGCTATCTCGCCAAGATCATTCCGTACCGCGGGTCCTGGGTGGAGTTCGAGTACGACCAGAAGGGCATCCTGTTCGTCCGCATCGACCGGAAGCGCAAGTTCCCGGCGACGATCTTCCTGCGGGCCCTGGGGCTCGAGACCGACGAGGCGATCCTGCGGCAGTTCTACGCCGCGGTCTCCGCGCGCTTCGAGCGCGGCCGCGCGTACCTGACCGTCGGCAAGGAGGTTCTCAAGCAGGAGGAGCTGCGCGACCGGTACGCCCGCGTCAAGCGCGAGACCAAGCTCGTCTTCGCCGGGATCAAGCTCTCGCCGGACGACCAGAAGGAAATCGCGAAGAAGGGCTCCATCGAGCGGTCGGTCGACGAGTCGGCCGTCGAAAAGGCCTGCTTCCTGGCCGACGTCGTCGATCTGACGACCGGCGAGGTCCTCTTCGAGGCCGGCCAGGAGCTCGGCGCCGGCGCCGTCGAGGCCCTCAAGGAGCGCGGCATCAAGGAGATCGAGATCTTCTTCCCCGACTGGGACCTCTCCACCGACGTCCTCGTCAACACGATCCGCAAGGACACGCACAAGACCAAGAACGAGGCGATCCTGGAGATCTACCGGAGGCTGCGCCCCGGCGATCCGCCGACCTACGAGTCGGCCAAGAACCTCTTCGAAGGGATGTTCTTCGACGCCAAGAAGTACGACTTCTCGCGCGTCGGCCGCTTCAAGTTCAACATCAAGCTCGAGGCCGACTCCTCCGAGGACACCCGGACGCTGACGCCCGCCGACATCTTCCGGGTCGTCGGATACCTGCTCCGCCTGAAGCGCGACGTCGGGCGCACGGACGACATCGACAACCTCGGAAACCGCCGCGTCCGCTCGGTCGGCGAGCTGCTGGAGAACCAGTTCCGCATCGGCCTCGTGCGCATGGAGCGCGCCATCAAGGAGAAGATGTCCGTTCACCAGGACATCGACTCGGCGATGCCGCACGACCTGATCAACTCGAAGCCCGTCATCGCCTCGATCAAGGAGTTCTTCGGGTCCTCGCAGCTCTCGCAGTTCATGGACCAGACCAACCCGCTCTCGGAGGTCACGCACAAGCGGCGCCTCTCCGCCCTCGGGCCGGGCGGCCTCTCCCGCGAGCGGGCCGGCTTCGAGGTCCGCGACGTGCACCCGACGCACTACGGCCGGGTCTGCCCGATCGAGACGCCGGAAGGCCCGAACATCGGCCTCATCTCGTCGCTGTCCTGCTACGCGCGGATCAACGACTTCGGCTTCATCGAGACGCCCTACAAGAAGGTCGAGAGGGGCCGGGTCATCGACCACTTCCAGGTCACCCAGGTCGGGGACACGACCTTCAAGCTCGGCCAGATCGTCGAGAAGAAGGACCTCGAAGAGGAGAACGAGCGGGTCAAGCGCGGCCGCAAGGAGGCCGCCGAGGCGCTGCCGTTCGCGTTCTACCTGTCGGCGTGGCAGGAAGAGAACTTCGTCATCGCCCAGGCCAACGCCGAGACGGACGCCTCGGGGCGGATCAAAGAGGACCGCGTCATCGCCCGCTTCAACGGCGAGTTCATCACGGCCGACCGCGACAAGGTCGACTACAAGGACATCTCGCCCAAGCAGCTGGTCTCCGTCGCGACCGCCCTCATCCCGTTCCTCGAGCACGACGACGCCAACCGCGCGCTGATGGGCTCCAACATGCAGCGCCAGGCCGTCCCCCTGCTGAAGGTCGAGGCCCCGCTGGTCGGCACCGGCCTCGAGGCGACGGTGGCGCGCGATTCCGGCGCGGTCGTCCTGGCCAAGCGCGGGGGCATCGTGGACCAGGTCGACTCCGAGCGCATCATCGTGCGCGTCGAGGGGGGCCCGGACACCGGCGGCGGAGGCAAGGAGTTCGGCGCGGACATCTATCCGCTGACGAAGTTCCGCCGCTCCAACCAGAACACCTGCATCAACCAGAAGCCGATCGTGAAGGAGGGCGTGCGCGTCGAGCGGGGCGAGGTCCTGGCCGACGGCCCGTGCACCTCGGAGGGCGAGCTGGCCCTCGGCCGCAACGTCCTGGTGGCGTTCATGCCGTGGCGCGGCTACAACTACGAGGACGCGATCCTGGTCTCGGAGCGCCTCGTGAAGGACGACTTCTTCACGTCGATCCACATCCAGGAGTTCGACATCGAGGCCCGCGACACCAAGCTCGGCCCCGAAGAGATCACGCGCGACATCCCCAACGTGTCGGAGAACGCCCTGCGGGACCTCGACGAGTCGGGCATCATCCGCATCGGCGCCACCGTCAAGCCGGGCGACATCCTGGTCGGAAAGGTCACGCCGAAGGGCGAGACCCAGCTGACCCCGGAAGAGAAGCTCCTGCGGGCGATCTTCGGCGAGAAGGCCGGGGACGTGCGGGACGCGTCGCTGAAGTGCCCCCCCGGCATCGAGGGCACGGTCGTCGACGTGAAGATCTTCTCCCGGAAGGGCATCGACAAGGACCTCCGGGCCCTCTCCATCGAGCAGGACCAGATCGCCAAGATCGAGAAGAACTCGAAGGACGAGATCCGGATCATCCGCGAGGAAGCCAACAAGAAGATCCGCGACCTGCTCGTCGGCCGGGTGGCCGCCGAGGACGTCAGCGACCGGGACGGCAACGAGATCGTCAAGAAGGCCGGCGAAGTTCACCGCCGAGGCGGTCGCGCGCCTGACGCCCCAGCAGTTGAAGCGCCTGAAGCTCAAGGACGAGGAGATCGCCGACGAGATCCAGATCATCCTGCGCCGCCAGGACTCGCAGATCGAGGTCCTGAACCGCGTCAACGCCGAGCGCATCGAGCTCCTCCAGAAGGGCGACGAGCTGCCGCCCGGCGTCATCAAGATGGTCAAGGTCTACGTCGGCGATGAAGCGCAAGCTGTCGGTCGGCGACAAGATGGCCGGCCGCCACGGCAACAAGGGCGTCATCTCCCGCATCCTGGCCGAGTCGGACATGCCGTACCTGCCGGACGGGACGCCGATCGAGATCGTGCTCAACCCGCTCGGCGTGCCCTCGCGCATGAACGTCGGCCAGATCCTGGAGACCCACCTCGGCTGGGCGGCCAAGACCCTCGGGTCTGTCGGTCGCGACGCCGGTCTTCGACGGCGCCACGGAAGGGGAGATCAAGAAGCTCCTGAAGGACGCCAACCTGCCGACCTCGGGCAAGACGATGCTCTACGACGGCATGACCGGAGAGCCGTTCGAGCAGCAGGTCACCGTCGGCTACATCTACATGCTGAAGCTCTCGCACCTCGTGGACGACAAGATCCACGCGCGCTCCATCGGGCCGTACTCGCTGATCACGCAGCAGCCCCTGGGCGGCAAGGCCCAGTTCGGCGGCCAGCGGTTCGGCGAGATGGAGGTCTGGGCCCTCGAGGCCTATGGCGCCGCCTACACGCTGCAGGAGCTTCTGACGGTCAAGTCCGACGACGTGGAGGGCCGGTCGCAGGCCTACGAGGCGATCGTCAAGGGCGAGGTCCCGGCCGAGCCGGGGCTGCCCGAGTCCTTCAACGTCCTGGTCCGCGAGCTGCAGTCCCTGTGTCTCGACGTGGAGTTGATCAAGCGATGACGAAACTCGATTCGCTTCGAATTGACCGCGACTGCAATTCGACCATGGGATGCGTGAGCAGCGGCCGCTTGCTCTCGTCAGGTCGCGTCGAGCGACTGCTCAGAAGGAGCACTAAATTGGAAACGCTCGCTTTTGCGAACCGGCCGACCACGCTGAAGGACTTCAACGCGATCAAGATCTCTCTGGCATCGCCGGAGAAGATCCGGTCGTGGTCCTACGGCGAGGTCACGAAGCCCGAGACGATCAACTACCGCACGTTCAAGCCGGAGCGGGACGGGCTCTTCTGCGCGAAGATCTTCGGCCCGATCACCGACTGGGAGTGCCTCTGCGGCAAGTACAAGCGCATGAAGCACCGCGGCGTCGTCTGCGACAAGTGCGGCGTCGAGGTCACGAAGTCCAAGGTGCGGCGCGAGCGGATGGGCCACATCGAGCTGGCCTCGCCCGTGTCGCACGTCTGGTTCTTCAAGGGCCTGCCGTCCCGCATCGGACACCTGCTCGACATCTCGCTGCGCGACCTCGAGAGGATCCTCTACTTCGAGTCGCTACGTCGTCGTCGACCCGGGCGACACGGACCTGAAGGAGAAGGAGCTGCTCTCCGAGGAGCGGTTCCGCCAGATCCGCGCCGGAGCTCGGCGACGTGTTCGTCGCCCGGATGGGCGCCGGCGCGATCAAGGAGCTGCTGCAGCGGGTCGACGTGGACATGCTCGCGGAAGAGCTCCGCATGATCATGAAGACCGAGACCTCGCAGATCAAGCGCCAGAAGGCGGCGAAGCGGCTGAAGGTCTGCGACGCGTTCCGCCGCTCCGGGCACCGGCCCGAGTGGATGATCCTCGACGTCATCCCGGTCATTCCGCCGGAGCTGCGCCCGCTCGTCCCCCTGGACGGCGGACGTTTCGCGACGTCGGACCTGAACGACCTCTACCGCCGCGTCATCAACCGGAACAACCGGCTGAAGAAGCTGCTCGAGCTGCGCGCGCCCGAGGTCATCGTGCGCAACGAGAAGCGCATGCTCCAGGAGGCGGTGGACGCGCTCTTCGACAACGGCCGCCGCGGCCGCGTGCTGAAGGGCTCCAACAACCGGCCGCTGAAGTCGCTGTCCGACACGCTGAAGGGCAAGCAGGGCCGCTTCCGGCAGAACCTGCTGGGCAAGCGCGTCGACTACTCGGGCCGCTCCGTCGTCGTCGTCGGCCCGGAGCTGAAGCTCCACCAGGCCGGCCTTCCCAAGAAGATGGCCGTCGAGCTCTTCAAGCCGTTCATCTACAACCGCCTCGAGAAGAAGGGGCTCGCGCAGACCATCAAGGCCGCCAAGGAGCTGGTCGAGTCCGGCGTCACCGAGGTCTGGGACGCGCTCGAGGAGGTCATCCGCGACCACGCGGTGCTCCTGAACCGCGCGCCGACCCTCCACCGGCTCGGCATCCAGGCGTTCCAGCCGGTGCTCGTCGAGGGCAAGGCCATCAAGATCCACCCGCTCGTCTGCCCGGCGTTCAACGCCGACTTCGACGGCGACCAGATGGCCGTCCACGTGCCGCTGTCCCCCAAGGCGCAGGTCGAGGCCGAGATGCTGATGCTCTCCTCGAACAACATCCTGTCGCCGGCGTCGGGCCGGCCGCTCGCCGTGCCGTCGCAGGACCTCGTCCTCGGCATCTACTACCTGACCAAGTCGCGCGCGAACACGCAAGGGCGAAGGCCGCATCTTCTCGGACTTCGACGAGGTCGTCCTCGCGTACGAGCAGGGCGACGTCACGACGCACACCCCCATCCGGGTGCGCTACTCGGGCAAGTACATGGACCTCACGACGCAGTACAACGACCAGGACATCTCGCACGCCGAGGTCCAGGACATCGAGCGCACGCTGATCGACACGACCGTCGGCCGCGTGCTGTTCAACCAGGCCCTGCCGGACATCGTGCCCTTCATCAACGGCAACCTGAAGAAGCGCGGGCTGACCGACTTCGTCAGCTACGTGTACCTGACCTTCGGCGAGAACATGACGGTTCGGATGCTCGACGACCTGAAGGACCTCGGCTTCGCCGCGGCCACCCGGGCCGGCATCTCGATCGGCGTCGACGACATGGTCATTCCCGCCAAGAAGGAAGAGCTCCTCGCCGCCGCCCGCCGCGAGGTCGTCGAGGTCGAGGGCCAGCGCAACTCCGGCGTCATCACGGCCGGCGAGCGGCACAACAAGATCATCGACATCTGGCACCGCACGACGGAGTCCATCTCGGACGAAATGTTCCGGGAAATGAAGAAAACCGACCAGGTCGGCAGCGAGTTCAACCCGATCTACATCATGGCGGACTCGGGCGCCCGGGGCTCCAAGGAGCAGGTGCGCCAGCTCGCCGGAATGCGCGGTCTGATGTCCAAGCCCTCGGGCGAGGTCATCGAGACGCCGATCACCGCCAACTTCCGCGAAGGCCTCTCGGTGCTGCAGTACTTCATCTCGACCCACGGCGCCCGCAAGGGCCTGGCCGACACGGCGCTGAAGACGGCCGACTCGGGCTACCTGACCCGGCGCCTGGTGGACGTGGCCCAGGACGTCATCGTCATCCAGGAGGACTGCGGCACCTCCGACGGCATCACGGTGTCGGCCATCATGGAGGGCGGCGACACGCTCGAGCCGCTGCGCGACCGGATCGTCGGCCGCGTCTGCCAGGAAGACATCTTCGACCCGCTCTCCGAGGAGCAGATCATCGGGATCGGGGACGAGATCACCGAGGACCTCGCCTCCCGCGTCCAGGAGGCCGGCATCGAGCGGGTCAAGATCCGCTCGGTTCTGACCTGCGAGACCAAGCGCGGCGTCTGCCGCCTCTGCTACGGCCGCATGCTCGCGTCGGGCAAGATGGTCGAGATCGGCGAGGCCTGCGGCGTCATCGCGGCGCAGTCGATCGGCGAGCCGGGAACCCAGCTGACGATGCGGACGTTCCACTACGGCGGCACGGCCTCGCGCGTGACCGAGCAGTCCAAGCACACGGCCAAGAACCCGGGCACGGTCCGGTTCCTCTCGATCGCGACCGTCCAGCGCAAGGACGGCAACCTCGTCGTCGTCAACCGCAACGGCAAGATCACGATCGTGGACAACAAGGGCCGTGAGAAGGAGCGCTACTCGGTCGTGTACGGCTCGACCATCAAGGTCACCGACGGCCAGGAGGTCGTCCCCGGCCAGGAGCTCGTCGAGTGGGATCCGTTCACCTCGGCGATCCTGACGGAGATCGGCGGCAACGTCGAGTTCCGCGACATCGTCGAAGGGGAGAACCTCCGCGAGGAGACCGACCGCGTCACGGGCCTCGCCGCAGAACATCATCGTCGAGACGGTGGGCGCGGAGAAGCGCTCGCCGCAGGTCATCGTCAAGGGCAAGGCGGGCGAGCAGGAAGTACCTGCTGCCGATCGGCTCGCACCTGATGGTCACCGACAAGCAGGAGGTCAGCCCGGGCGACGTGCTGGCCAAGATCCCGCGCGAGACGACCAAGACCAAGGACATCACGGGCGGTCTCCCGCGCATCGTCGAGCTCTTCGAGGCGCGACGCCCGAAGGACGCCGGCGGTCATCACCGAGATCGACGGCGCCGTGTCACACGGGCCGATCGCCAAGGGCATGCGCAAGGTCGTCATCACGGGAGACGACGGGGAGACCCGCGAGTACCTGATCCCGCGCTACACCCACGTCAACGTGCAGGAAGGCGAGCGCGTGCGGGCGGGCGATCCGCTGATCGACGGCCCGATCAACCCCCACGACATCCTGGCGATCCTGGGCGAGAAGGAGCTGCAGCGGTACCTGGTGGACAAGATCCAGGAGGTCTACCGCTCGCAGAACGTCGCCATCAACGACAAGCACATCGAGGTCATCGTCCGCCAGATGATGCGCAGCGTGAAGGTCGAGGACGTCGGCGACACCGACTTCCTGATCGACGAGCAGGTCGACCGGTTCCGGTTCGAGGAGGAGAACGACCGGGTCCTCACGGCCGGCGGCCAGCCCGCGACCGCGCGGCCGATGCTCCTCGGGATCACGAAGGCCTCGCTCTCGACGGACTCGTTCATCTCGGCGGCTTCGTTCCAGGAGACGACGCGGGTCCTGACCGAGGCCTCGATCTCCGGCAAGGTGGACAGCCTCCGGGGCCTGAAGGAGAACGTCATCGTCGGCCGGCTCATCCCGGCGGGCACCGGCATGGAGTACTACCGCAACGTGGTCCTCGAGAGGGAAGAGATCCCGCAGGTCGAGGAGCCGGCGCTCGAGGACTTCCTGACCGATCCGGCCGAAGAGCTGGCGCTGGCCGAGGCGGACGCCGAGGTCGACGCGAGCGACGAAGAGTAAGACTCGGTCTCCGTCTCCGCGTCGTTTTCCGGGGCCCGGTAGACGGGCCCCGCACGTCGGGAGCGCTTCGCTTCGCGTCGGATCTGCGCCCTTCGGCTGACGCCGCAGGCGTCAGTCCCCGACCGAGCGGACGCGACGGCTCATCCCGTCTGGCGGGTCTGGCCGACGGGGACGTAGACGCCGCGGGCCTGGGGACGGGGCGGTGCCGCCTTGCCGGCCGGGCTCTGGAAGACGGGCCGGCTCAGACGGTCGTTGAATCGGAGGGCCGCTTCGCGAATCGCCTCGATCCATCCGCGCCGTTTCGGGGGGGCCACCGGGTTCGTCATGTCGCTTCCTCCACCACCCACACGCGCAGCCGACAGAAAGAGGGGATCACCGGGCCCAAGTAACTGCCGGCTCCAGAGCGAAATACGCTGCCCGGCGCGGCGGCCCGGGTCCTGTATACTCCGCGTCCCGGTCGCGGCGGATCGCCGTGGACCTCGCGGGCGTCGGGGTCGGATCCGGGGGAAGTTGCTCTGGGGCAGGGGTTTTCGCTTGACACGCCCCCCTCCGGCGCGTACGATTCGCGGGTTTTTCCTCTGGACTCGGGCGAGTCGGTGGGACTGTCTCGCCCGGTTCTCGGTAAAGCAGTTACGGTCGATCTCGGGTCCTTCCACGGCTCCGGGGGACTCGGGGAGACTTCAGGAGAGTCGATGCCGACAATTTCTCAACTCGTCCGGAAGGGTCGCGAGCGGCTCGCGTGAAAACCGCGTCGCCGGCGCTCCAGCGCTCGCCTCAGAAGCGCGGCGTCTGCACGCGCGTGTACACGACGACGCCGAAGAAGCCGAACTCGGCGCTGCGCAAAGTCGCGCGCGTTCGGCTGACGAACGGGATCGAAGTCACGACCTACATCCCGGGCGTCGGCCACAACCTCCAGGAGCACTCGATCGTCATGATCCGCGGCGGACGCGTCAAGGATCTGCCCGGGAGTCCGCTACCACGTCATCCGCGGAACGCTCGACGCGGTCGGTGTCGCCAACCGCAAGCAGGGACGTTCCAAGTACGGCGCGAAGCGCCCCAAGGCCTGACAGATAAGGAACGATGCCGAGACGCCGAGTCGTTGCCAAGCGCGAGATCCTGCCGGATCCGCTGTACAACTCCCAGCTCGTCACGAAGTTCATCAACTCCGTGATGACGCAGGGCAAGAAGTCGACGCGCCGAGGGCATCCTCTACGGCGCGCTCAACAAGGTCGCCGAGAAGACCCAGGACGATCCGATGAAGGCCTTCAAGAAGGCGATCGAGAACGTCAAGCCGGCGCTCGAGGTCAAGTCCCGCCGCGTCGGCGGCTCGACCTATCAGGTGCCCGTCGAGGTGAGGCCCAACCGCCGGACCTCGCTCGCCATCCGCTGGATCATCGAGTACGCGACGCCGCGCGGCGAGAAGACGATGCGCGAGAAGCTCGCCGCGCGAGTTCCTCGACGCCGCGAACCTGCGCGGCGGCGCCGTGAAGAAGAAGGACGACACGCACAAGATGGCCGAGGCCAACAAGGCCTTCGCCCACTACCGCTGGTAACGATCCGACAAAGCCACGATCCGAAGACCGAGACTTACTGACATGCCGCGCCCGTCACCCGCTCAAAGACCTCCGCAACATCGGGATCATGGCGCACATCGACGCCGGCAAGACGACGACCACCGAGCGGATCCTTTTCTACACCGGCGTCAACTACAAGCTCGGCGAGGTCCACGACGGCACCGCGACGATGGACTGGATGGTCCAGGAGCAGGAGCGCGGAATCACGATCACCTCGGCGGCCACGACCTGCTTCTGGGGCGACGTACCGGATCAACATCATCGACACGCCCGGCCACGTCGACTTCACCGCGGAGGTCGAGCGCTCGCTGCGCGTGCTCGACGGCGCGGTCGCCGTTTTCGACGCGGTCGCCGGCGTCGAGCCGCAGTCCGAGACGGTGTGGCGCCAGGCCAACCGCTACGGCGTTCCCCGCATCGCGTTCGTCAACAAGATGGACCGGGTGGGGGCCAACTTCCCGCGGTGCGTCGAGATGATGAAGACGAAGCTGAACGCGAAGCCCGCTCCGATCCAGATCCCCTGGGGGATCGAGAGCGAGCACCGCGGCGTCATCGACCTCGTGGACATGAAGGCCATCGAGTTCCACGACGACGACGATGGGCTCCAAGTTCGACAGTGCTGGAGATCCCGGCGGACATGAAGGACGAGGCCGACAAGTACCGCGAGATGCTGATCGAGGCCGTCGCCGAGACCGACGACTCGCTGCTCGAGAAGCTACCTCCACGGCGGCAAGGTCGAGGTCCGAGGAGATCAAGGCAGGCCCTCCGGCGCGCCACGATCGCCGGCCACGTGCAGCCGGTCGTCTGCGGCTCGGCGTTCAAGAACAAGGGCGTCCAGCAGCTGCTCGACGCGGTCGTCGACTACCTTCCCTCGCCGCTCGACGTCCCGCCGATCAAGGGACACGACGACGTGGGCGCCGAGCTCGAGCGGCCGCCCGACCGACGACGCGCCCTTCTCGGCGCTCGTCTTCAAGATCATGACCGACCCGTTCGTCGGCCAGCTCGCGTTCTTCCGCGTCTACTCGGGCCACCTGGACGCGGGCTCGGGCGTGTTCAACTCGACCAAGGAGACCAACGAGCGCGTCGGCCGCATCCTGAAGATGCACGCCAACAAGCGCGAGGAGATCAAGGAAGTCTGGGCCGGCGACATCGCCGCGGCCGTGGGCCTGAGGAACGTGTCCACGGGCGACACGATCTGCGACGAGGACCAGCCGGTCATCCTCGAGGCGATGAACTTCCCGGAGCCCGTCATCGCCGTCGCCATCGAGCCCAAGACCAAGGCCGACCAGGAAAAGATGGGCATGGCGCTCGGCAAGCTCATGCAGGAAGACCCGACCTTCAAGGTCCACACCGACAAGGAGACGGGGCAGACCATCATCCGCGGCATGGGCGAGCTGCACCTGGAGATCATCACGGACCGCATGGTCCGCGAGTTCAACGTCGGCGCCAACATCGGCAAGCCCCAGGTCGCCTACCGCGAGGCGATCACGAAGGAAGCCCAGGGACACGGCCGGTTCATCCGCCAGTCCGGCGGCCGCGGCCAGTACGGCGAGTGCAAGATCCGCATCAAGCCGGCCGAGGAAGGCCACGAGTTCGTTTTCGACAACGAGATCAAGGGCGGCGCGATCCCGAAGGAGTTCATCAAGCCGATCGAGCAGGGGATCAAGGAAGCGCTGGAGACGGGCGTCCTCGCGGGCTACCCGACGACGGGCGTTCACGTCGAGCTCTACGACGGCTCGTACCACGACGTCGACTCCTCCGAGATGGCCTTCAAGATCGCCGGCTCGATGGCGTACCAGGACGCGGCCAAGAAGGCCCGCCCGATCATCAAAGAGCCGATCATGGACGTCGAGGTCGTCGTGCCCGAAGACTACATGGGCGACGTCATCGGCGACCTCTCCTCGCGCCGCGGCCACATCAAGCACATGGAGCCGCGCGGCGGACATCCAGGTCATCACGGCGCGCGTCCCCCTTTCGGAGATGTTCGGATACTCGACGAACCTGCGGTCGATGACCCAGGGTCGGGGCAACTACTCGATGCAGTTCGCCGCCTACGACGAAGTTCCGAAGTGCGTCAGCGAAGAGATCATCGCCAAGGTCGGCAGCAAGTAAGAGGGGAAAGATGGGTAAAGAGAAGTTCGATCGCAGCAAGCCTCACGTGAACATTGGGACGATTGGGCACGTGGATCACGGGAAGACGACGTTGACGGCGGCGATTACGTTGATTTTGTCGAAGAAGGGTCTGGCGACGGCCAAGGCGTACGACCAGATCGACAACGCGCCGGAGGAGAAGGCGCGGGGTATCACGATCAACACGGCGCACGTGGAGTATTCGACGGACAAGCGTCATTACGCGCACGTGGATTGTCCCGGGCATGCGGACTACGTGAAGAACATGATCACGGGCGCGGCGCAGATGGACGGGGCGATTCTGGTGGTGTCGGCGGCGGATGGGCCGATGCCGCAGACGCGGGAGCACATTCTGCTGGCGCGTCAGGTGGGTGTGCCGTACGTGGTGGTGTTTTTGAACAAGACGGACATGGTGGACGATCCGGAGCTGCTCGAGCTGGTGGAGCTGGAGGTTCGGGAGCTTTTGACGTCGTACGGGTTTCCCGGGGAGAAGACGCCGATTGTGAAGGGATCGGCGTTGAAGGCGGGAGCTGCGGATCCGAGTTCGGACGATGCCAAGTGCATCATGGAGTTGATGGACGCGGTGGATGCGTACATTCCGGTGCCGGAGCGTGCGGTGGACAAGGATTTCCTGATGCCGATCGAGGATGTGTTCTCGATTTCGGGTCGTGGGACGGTGGTGACGGGCCGGGTGGAGCGGGGGATCATCAAGGTTGGGGAGGAAGTGGAGATCGTGGGGATCCGTCCGACGCAGAAGAAGGTCGTGACGGGCGTGGAGATGTTCCGCAAGCTTCTCGACCAGGGACAGGCGGGGGACAACGTGGGGCTTCTGCTGCGCGGGACGGAGCGCAAGGACGTCGAGCGCGGGCAGGTGTGCGCCAAGCCCGGGTCGATCACGCCGCATTTGAAGTTTACGGCGCAGGCTTACATTTTGACGAAGGAAGAGGGTGGCCGGCACACGCCGTTTTTCAACGGGTACCGGCCGCAGTTTTTCTTCCGGACGACGGACGTGACGGGGACGGCGCAGTTGCCGCAGGGTGTGGAGATGGTGATGCCGGGGGACAACGTGAACCTGGAAGTCAACCTGATCACGCCGATCGCGATGGAGAAGGGCCTGCGCTTCGCCATCCGCGAAGGCGGCCGCACGGTCGGGCGCCGGCACGATCGTCGAGATCCTGGAGTAACGATGAATCGGAGTCTGGACTCGGCAATTTCGATTCGGCGGAAGGGTGGCTTTCTGGCCACGGGATGTTTTCCCGCGGCCGCTTGCTCTCGTCCGCCCGCGTCGAGCGGGCGCTAAAAATGCCTAAGAACGACAAGATCCGCATTCGCCTCAAGGCGTTCGACTACCGGATCCTCGACCAGTCGGCGAGCGAGATCGTCGACACGGCGCGGCGCACCGGGGCGAAGGTCGCCGGGCCCGATCCCGCTGCCGACGGCCATTTCGCGGTTCACCGTCAACCGCTCGCCGCACGTCGACAAGAAGTCGCGCGAGCAGTTCGAGATGCGGACGCACAAGCGCCTGCTCGACATCCTCGAGCCGACCTCGCAGACCGTCGACGCCCTGATGAAGCTCGAGCTGCCGGTCGGCGTCGACGTCGAGATCAAGGCGTTCGGGAAGTAGAGCCGATGGCAGTACAACGGAATTCTCGGCAAGAAGGTGGGGATGACCCAGATCTTCACGGCGGACGGCACGGTCGTGCCCGTCACGGTCGTGCAGGCCGGCCCCTGCCTCGTCGTCCAGAAGAAGACCGTCGACAAGGACGGCTACGACGCCCTCCAGATCGGCCTCGTCGGAGGCCGCCCCGACCGCCGGGCGAACCGCGCGTCCCGCGGCCGGTTCGAGAAGGCCGGCGTGGCGCCGATGCGGACGCTGCATGGAAGTCAGAGCCGACGAGGGCGACGAGCTCAAGCCCGGCGACAAGGTCCTCTGCGACACCTTCCAGGAGCAGGACCACGTGGACGTGATCGGCACCTCGAAGGGCAAGGGCTTCATGGGCGTCGTCGCGCGCCACGGCTTCGCGGGCGGCGCGGCGACGCACGGCTCGATGTTCCACCGGGCGCCGGGCTCGATCGGCCCGTCGGCGTTTCCCGTCGCGCGTCTACCCGGGCACGCGCTCCTCCGGACGCCTCGGCGGCCGCCAGTCGACGACCAAGAACCTCATCATCGTGCGCGTGGACGTCGAGAAGAACCTGCTCTACATCTCGCGGCGCCGTGCCGGGCGCCCGGAACTCGCTGGTGAAGATCGTGCGCTCGAGCTTCGCGAAGAAGGCATAACGATGCATGGCCAAGATCCCCGTCTGGAACTGGAAGAAGGAGCAGGTGGGCGAGGTCGACTCTCCCGGCCGGCGTCTTCGAGTACCCGTACCGCAGCACCTCGTGTGGGAGGTCGTCAAGGCGTACCTCGCCGGCGAACGCGCCGGAACCCACAAGACGAAGGTCCGCTCGGAGGTCTCCGGCTCGCGGCCGCAAGCCCTTCAAGCAGAAGGGCACGGGCCGCGCCCGCCAGGGCGGCGCGCGGCCCGCCGATCCACCGCCACGGCGGCACCGCGCACGGCCCGCGTCCCGCGCTCGTACGCGCAGGACCTCTCGGTCGGCGAGAAGAAGAACGCGCTCAAGGCGGTGCTCTCGCGGCGCGCCGCCGAGGAGCGGATCGTCGTGGTCGACAAGCTGGCGGTCGGGAGCCACAAGACGAAGGACCTGAGGCCGCCGTGGGCGTCCTCGGCATCGAGGGCAAGACGCTCTTCGTGGACGCGCGCGACAACGAGAACTTCGTGCGGGCGTCCCGCAACGTGAAGAACTGGAAGTTCGTGGACCCGCTCGCGGTCAACGCCTACGACGTGCTGGCCCACGGGACCGTCGTGCTCTCCAAGAGCGCGCTGGCGCGCGTCGTCAAGACCCTGGGAGGCGAGTGATGGAACCGCAGTACATCATCCGGCGCCCGCTGATCACCGAGAAGTCGACCCGGATGAAGGAAGGCTCGAACACGATCTGCTTCGAGGTCGCGGTCACGCCAACAAGATCGAGGTCGGCCGCGCCGTCGAGAAGCTCTTCGGCGTCAAGGTCGTCGACGTCCGCGTCGCCAACCGGCAGGGCAAGTGGAAGCGCATGGGCCGGTTCCTCGGCCAGCGCAAGGCCTGGAAGAAGGCCTACGTCCGGCTCGCGCCGGACCAGAAGATCGAATTCTTCGAGGGCGTGTAATGGCTGTCAAGAAATTCAAACCGACGTCCCCGGGTGTGCGGTTCCAGACGAAGCTCGACTTCGAGGAGATCTCTCCGGTCCGGCCGGAGAAGCGCCTGACGGTCGGGATGCGCTCGACGGGCGGCCGCAACAACCAGGGCCGCATGACGTCGCGCTTCATGGGCGGCGGCCACAAGCGGCTCTACCGGATCATCGACTTCCGGCGGGACAAGCAGGACATCCCGGCGAAAGTCGCCTCGATCGAGTACGACCCGAACCGGACGGCGCGGATCGCGCTCCTGCACTACGCCGACGGCGAGAAGCGCTACATCCTGGCGCCGAACGGCCTGACGGTGGGCTCGACGGGTCGTCTCCGGACCGGCGGCGGACATCCTGCCCGGCAACGCGCTGCCCCTGCGGGCGATCCCGCTCGGCACGACGATCCACAACATCGAGCTGACCCGCGGGCAAGGGCGGCCAGCTGGTCCGCTCCGCCGGCGCCGCCGCGCAGCTGATGGCCAAGGAAGGCGACTACGCGCAGGTGCGCCTGCCCTCGGGCGAGGTCCGCGAGGTCCACATCGAGTGCTACGCCACGATCGGCCAGGTCGGCAACCTCGAGCACGAGAACGTCTCGATCGGCAAGGCCGGACGCAACCGCTGGCTGGGCTGGCGTCCGCACAACCGCGGCGTCGCGATGAACCCGGTCGACCACCCGATGGGCGGCGGCGAAGGCAAGACTTCCGGCGGACGCCATCCGACGTCGCCGTGGGGCTGGAAAACCAAGGGCATGAAGACCCGCAACAACAAGCGGACCGACGGATTCATCATCCGGCGCCGCAAGTCGAAGGCTTAACGATGACGCGCTCGATCAAGAAGGGCCCCTTCGTCGACGACCATCTGGTCAAGAAGGTGGCCGCGCTCAACGCCACCCGGGAGAAGAAGGTCATCAAGACCTGGTCCCGGCGCTCGACCGTGATCCCCGACATGGTCGGGCACACGATCGCCGTGCACAACGGCCGCAAGTTCATCCCGGTGTACGTCGCCGAGAACATGGTCGGCCACAAGCTCGGCGAGTTCGCGCCGACGCGCATTTTCAAGGGCCACGGCGGCAAGAAGGCCGCCGAAACGGGAGCGGCCGTGGCCGGCAAGCCGGTTTCGGCTCCGGGCGCGGCCCCGGCCGCTGCGGCGCCCAAGGCGTAAGGACCAACATGCAAGCCTCAGCCAGACTCCGGTACATGAAGGGCTCGGCCCAGAAGGTGCGCCTGGTGGTGGACCTCGTGCGCGGCAAGAAGGTCAACGACGCCGTCGCGATCCTCCGGCACTCCAACAAGGCTGCGGCGCGCGACGTCCTGAAGGCGTTGCGCTCGGCGGTCGCCAACGCCGAGCAGAAGGAAGCGCAGGTCGACGTGGACGAGCTCGTCGTGCGCAAGATCACGGTGGACAAGGGGCCCCAGGAGAAACGCGTCCGGCCGGCGCCGATGGGCCGCGCGTTCCGCGTTCTGCACCGCAAGAGTCACCTGACGATCGAGCTCTCGGACGAAGCGAAAGAGGCATAGACCATGGGCCAGAAGGTTCACCCCTACGGATTTCGGCTCGGATTCAACCGGACCTGGCACTCGCGCTGGTTCTCGGAGAAGGACTACATGAAGTTCCTTCACGAGGACCTGAGCCTGCGCAAGGAGCTCAAGGGACGGCTGTCCCACGCCGGGGTCTCCGAAGTCGACATCGAGCGGTTCGCCGGCAAGCTGAAGGTCAACATCCAGACCTCGCGGCCGGGGATCATCATCGGCAAGCGGGGCGCCGAAGTCGACAAGCTGCGCGACGAGCTCCAGAAGCGGACGAACACCGAAGTCCACATCAACATCATCGAGATCCAGCGGCCCGAGACCGACGCCCAGCTCGTGGCCGAGTCGATCGCGCTGCAGCTCGAGCGCCGGGTGGCGTTCCGCCGCGCGATGAAGAAGGGGATCGAGTCGGCGTTCCGGTTCGGCGCCCAGGGCATCAAGATCCGGTGCGCCGGCCGGTTGAACGGAGCCGAGATCGCGCGCTCCGAGTGGTACCAGGAGGGCCGCCTGCCGCTCCACACCCTGAAGGCCGACATCGACTACGGCTTCGCCGAGGCGAACACGACCTACGGAAAGATCGGCGTGAAGGTCTGGATCTACCGCGGCGAGCAGCACAAGGCCAAGAATCGCCGCAAGAGCGCGGCCTAGGAACCCATCACCATGTTGATGCCTTCGAAGGTCAAGTACCGCAAACAGCAGCGGGGCCGGATGCGCGGCAAGGCGTTCCGCGGCGGCACGCTCGCGTTCGGCGACATGGGTCTCCAGGTCCTCGAGCCCGGCTGGATCACGGCCCGGCAGATCGAGGCCGGGCGCGTCGCGATGACGCGCGCCGTCAAGCGCGGCGGCAAGATCTGGGTCCGGATCTTTCCCGACAAGCCGTACACGAAGAAGCCTGCGGAAACGCGCATGGGCAAAGGCAAGGGCGCCCCGGAGGGCTGGGTCGCCGTGGTCAAACCCGGCCGCATCCTCTACGAGATGGAGGGCGTCGACCTCGCGACGGGCAAGGAGGCGCTGGGCCTGGCGGCCGACAAGCTCGGCTTGAAGACGCGTCTGGTGACCCGCGCGTCCGAACTGGAGATCCGATGAAGAAGAAAGAGCGCGAGGCCCTCGCCCAGCAGGGGGAGGCGGACCTCGCCGAGAAGGAAAAGCAGCTGATCGACGCGGGCTGGAAGCTGCGCCTGCAGAAATCGACCGGGCAGCTCGAGAACCCGAGCCGGCTGAAGGTCCTGCGCCGCGATCTGGCGCGCGTCAAAACGTACCGGCGGGCCCTCGGGCTCAAGGCGGAGGCGGGCAAGTGAACGACACGGCGAGCAAGCCGAAAGACCGGGCGACCAAAGTCGGCCGCGTGGTCTCCGACAAGATGCAGAAGACGATCGTGGTCGAGGTCGAGCGCCGCGTCCAGCACGCGGAATACACCCGGACGATCAAGCGCACCAGCCGCTTCCACGCCCACGACGAGGGCAACACGGCCAAACTCGGCGACCGCGTCCGGATCGAGGAGACGCGGCCGATGTCCCGGCTGAAGCGGTGGCGGTTGCGCGAGATCCTGACCAAGGCGCGGGCCTAGGAGCTTTCGATGATCCAGATGGGGACCATCCTCGAGGTGGCGGACAACTCGGGAGCGCGCAAGATCGCGTGCATCCGCATGCGGGGCGGCTCGGCCGGCCAGTACGCGGGGCTCGGCGACATCATCACCGCGTCGGTGAAGGAGGCCGCGCCCGACTCGCCGTTCGTCGAGAAGCACGGCAAGCGGGTCGTGCGGGCGGTCATCGTCCGGACGCGCCGGAACCACCGGCGCAAGGACGGCTCCTACATCCGGTTCGACGACAACGCGGCGGTCCTGATCTCCAACGAAGGCGAGCCGATCGGGACCCGCGTCTTCGGGCCGGTCGCGCGCGAGCTGCGCGAGAAGAAGTTCATGAAGATCATTTCGCTCGCCCCGGAAGTGCTGTGATGCCGAACAAGCCGAAGCTCAGAAAGAACGATCTCGTCGTCGTCATCGCGGGCAAGGACCGCGGGCGGCAGGGGAAGATCCTGCGGGTGCTCCCGACGGAGAGCCGGGTCATCGTGGAGCGCGTCAACATGATCAAGCGCCACACCCGCCCCAACCCGGCCAAGAACATCGCCGGGGGCATCTCCGAGAGAGAGGCCGCGATCCACATTTCCAACGTGATGCTGGTCGACCCCGACCGCAACACGCGCACGCGGATCGGCCGCCGGCGGGACAGCGAAGGCAAGCCCGAGCGCATCGCCAAGAAGAGCGGCGCGGTGTTGGCGTAAGACAGGACGGAGATAAGACGTTGGCAGCCAGACTCAAAGAGAAGTACTCGAAAGACGTCGCTCCCGCGCTCCGCAAGGAGTTCGGGATCGAGAACGTGATGGCGACTCCGCGGCTGGAGAAAATCGTCCTGAACATGGGACTCGGGGAGGCGGTCGCCAACCCGAAGATGCTCGACGGCGCCGCGGAGGAGCTTTCGGCGATCGCCGGCCAGCGCGCCGTCGTGACGAAGGCGAAGAAGTCGATCGCGACCTACAAGCTGCGGACGGGCATGCCCATCGGAGCGCGCGTGACGCTGCGCGGGGATCGGATGTGGGAGTTCCTGGACCGGCTGATCAACATCGCCCTGCCGCGCGTTCGCGACTTCCGGGGCGTGTCGGGCAAGTCGTTCGACGGGCGCGGGAACTACACGCTCGGGGTCCGGGATCATTTCATCTTCCCGGAGATCGACTACGCGAAGACGGACAAGTCCAAGGGATTGAACGTGACGATCGTGACGACGGCGGGCCGGGACGACCGGGCGAAGGCGCTCCTGGCCGAACTCGGAATGCCGTTCGCCAAGCTGAGCGCCGACAGAGGAGTTATTGATGGCCACTCGGGCAATGAGAATCAAGGCGGCGAAGAAGCCGAAATTCATGACGCGGACGGTCCGTCGCTGCCGGATCTGCGGGCGCGCGCGGTCGGTGTACCGCAAGTTCGCGCTCTGCCGGATCTGCTTCCGCCAGAACTCGCTGATGGGGTACGTCCCGGGCGTCCAGAAAGCGTCGTGGTGAGCCGATGAAGACCAGCGATCCGTTGAGCGACCTGTTGACCCGCATCCGCAACGGCATGCGGGCCGGCCACGACCGCGTCGACGTGCCCTCCTCGCGCGTGAAGGAGGCCGTCCTGAAGGTCCTCGAAGCCGAGGGGTACATCTCCTCCTACCGGAAGGTTCAGGAGGGCGGCCGGCCGGTCCTGCGCGTCGGGCTGAAATACGACCACGAGGGGGAGCCGATCGTGTCCGGGTTCGAGCGCGTGTCCCGGCCCGGGCGCCGGATCTACGCCCGGGCGGACGCGATCCCGCAGGTCCTGGGCGGCCTCGGCGTCTCGCTCGTCTCGACCTCCAAAGGCATCGTCACCGACAAGACGGCGCGGCAGTCGCGCCTCGGCGGCGAAGTGCTCTGCAACATCTGGTGAGGAGAGTGCACCCGTGTCTCGCATAGGAAAAATGCCCGTGCCGATCCCCAAGGGGGTCGAGGTCCGAGCCGATGGCGCCGCCGTTCGCGTCAAGGGCCCGAAGGGGGAGCTCGTGAGCGCCATTCCGACCGGCCTGACGGTCTCGATCACCGACGGAGAGGTGCGCATCGCCCGGGCCTCGGACGAGCCGAAAGCGCGCTCGCTCCACGGCCTGCTCCGCGCCCTCGTGGCCAACAACGTCGAGGGCGTGACCAAGGGATTCACCCGCGAGCTCGAGATCTCGGGCGTCGGCTACAAGGCCGAGGTCAAGGGCAAGTCGGTGGTCTTCGCGCTCGGTTACTCGCACCCGGTCGACTTTGCCATCCCCGAGGGGATCGCCATCGCGATCGACGCCAAGGCGGGCCGGATGACGGTCACGGGCGCCGACAAGCAGCGGGTCGGCCAGACGGCCGCCGAGATCCGCAAGCTCCGCGTCCCCGATCCCTACAAGGCCAAGGGAATCAAGTACGCCAACGAAGTGATCCGCCGCAAGGTCGGCAAGGCGGGCGGGAAGTAGACATGAACACGTCGCAATCACGCACGGAAGCGCGGGGCCGGGTCCGCATCCGGATCCGCCAGCGGGTCCGGGGCGAGAAAGAGCGTCCGCGCCTGGCGGTTTTCAAGAGCGGCCGCCACATCTACGCGCAGGTCATCGACGACGGCAGCGGCGCGACTCTCGCGCACGCGTCCTCGCTGGATCCGGGTCTCAAGAAGGAGTCCAAGACCGGCGGCGCCTCCCGGGAGTCGGCCGGCAAGGTCGGCGTCCTGGTCGCCGAGCGGGCGAAGAAGGCCGGGGTGACGAAGGTCGTCTTCGACCGCGGCGGTTACCGGTATCACGGCAGGGTCAAGGCCCTCGCCGAGGCGGCCCGTCAGGGCGGCCTGGAGTTCTAGGCATGGGCGCAAGGACGGGGAAACCGAACGATGAGCAGCAACCGGGGTCCGCGGGCGCCGCGCGAGCGCGAAAAGGAACGCGACGCGCAAGGCCGCGAGCTGATCGACCGCGTCGTCCACATCAACCGCGTCACCAAGGTCGTCAAGGGCGGCAAGAACTTTTCGTTCTCCGCGCTCGTCGTCGTGGGAGACGGCCAGGGCCGGGTCGGTTACGGGTCCGGCAAGGCGAAGGAAGTCCCGATGGCCATCAAGAAGGGCATCGAGATGGCCAAGAAGGGGATGAAGCGGATCTCGCTGAAGGGGACCACGATCCCGCACGCGATCATCGGGGCCTACGGGGCCGGGCGGGTGCTCCTGAAACCGGCGGCGCCGGGCACGGGCGTCATCGCCGGCGGGCCGGTCCGCGCGGTTCTGGAGTCGGTCGGCATTCAGGACATCCTGACGAAATCGCTGCGGACGACCAATCCGCACAACGTGATCAAGGCGACTTTCAACGGGCTCCTGCGCCTGAAGAACGAAGACGAGTTTGCGAAACGCCGCGGCCGCGTGTCGGCCGAGGCTCCGGCGGAGGACAAAGCGTGACCGAGGCTCCGAAGAAGACGAAGAAGGCCGGCGGGGACCACCTGACGATCAAGCTCGTCCGGAGCGGCATCTGCACGCCGAAGGATCAGAAGGCGACGCTCAAGGGCCTGGGATTCGGCCGTCTGGGCCAGCACGTGGTTCGGGAGGATTCGCCGGCGATCCGGGGCATGGTCCGCAAGGTCCGCCACCTGGTGGAAGTGACGAAGGGCTGAGACATGGTGGAAAAGAAGAAGAAGGCGACGAAGAAGCCCGCGGCTCGGGTCTCCAGGAAGCCCGCGCGGCCGGCCAAGGCGGCCCCCAGGCCGCCCGCGAAGGCGGCCCGCGCGGACGCGGCTCCGGCGGCGGCCCGGCCGCCGCGCCCGGCCCGGAAGGCTCCGGCCGCGGCCACGGTGGACACGCGTCCTCCGGCCACGGGCGTGCATGACCTCGCCCCGGCCCGCGGCGCGACGCACTACAAGAAGCGGATCGGCCGCGGCCCCGGAAGCGGGCACGGCAAGACCGCGGGGAAGGGCCACAAGGGCCAGAAGTCCCGCAGCGGGTACCGGCACCAGCGGGGCTTCGAGGGCGGACAGATGCCGCTCCACCGCCGCATTCCCAAGCGCGGGTTCACCAACATCTTTCGCGTCGAGTACGACATCGTGAACCTTTCCGACCTCGACCGGTTCGAGGCCGGGGCGTCGGTCACGCCCGATTCGCTCGACGCTCTGCGGCTGGCGCGTAAGAACCGGCCGATCAAGATCCTCGGAGACGGCGAGATCAAGAAGGCGCTGACCGTCTCCGCCCACAAGTTCTCGGCCTCGGCGAAGGCCCGTATCGAAGCGGCCGGCGGCCGCTGCGAGGTGCTGTCCCGTTGAGCGCGCTTCAGAGCTTCGCCAACATCTTCAACGTGCCCGACCTGCGCAAGCGGGTCCTGTTCACGTTCCTCGTGCTCGCGGTCTACCGTCTGGGCGCGCACATCCCCACGCCCGGCGTCGACCCGGCCGCGATCCACGCGTTCTTCAAGGCGTCGGCCGGCTCGATCTTCGGGTTCCTGGACATCTTCTCGGGAGGCGCCCTGCGGCGCCTGTCGGTCTTCGCCCTCGGGATCATGCCGTACATCTCGAGCTCGATCATCCTGCAGCTGCTGACGGTCGTGTGGCCCTACCTCGAGAAGCTCTCCAAGGAAGGGGAGATGGGCCGCAAGAAGATCACGCAGTACACCCGCTACGGCACCGTGCTGCTGTCCTTCATCCAGGCCGCCGGCATCGCGCTCTGGCTGGAGAAGCAGACGGCTCCGGGAGGCGCGCCGCTGGTGCCCGATCCCGGGCTGGGCCTTCCGGCTGATGACGATCCTGACGCTGACGACCGGCACGATCTTCATCATGTGGCTGGGCGAGCAGATCACCGAGCGGGGCATCGGCAACGGCATCTCGCTGATCATCTTCGCCGGCATCGTGGCCAACCTGCCCCAGGCGATCTTCGGGCTCTTCCAGCAGCTCCGGAACGGGACGCTGTCCATCATCACGCTGCTGTTCGTCCTGGTCTTCATGGTCGCCATCATCGCGTTCGTCGTCTTCGTCGAGCGGGCGCAGCGGCGAATACCCGTGCAGTACGCCAAGCGCGTCGTGGGCCGGCGCGTCTACGGCGGCCAGAACACGTACCTGCCGCTGCGGGTCAACACGGGCGGCGTCATCCCGATCATCTTCGCCATCTCGATCCTGTCGCTGCCGAGCTATCTCGCGCAGATCTCGGGCGCCGAATGGATGAAGCGGGTCGCGACCTCCCTCGTCGATGGGGCACCCCCTCTACCTGCTGTTCTACGCGGCCGGCATCCTTTTCTTCTGCTACTTCTACACGTCGATCGTCTTCAACCCGACCGACACCGCCGACAACATGCGCAAGTACGGCGGGTTCATCCCCGGCATCCGGCCGGGCAAGAAGACCGCCGACTACATCGACATGGTCCTTTCCCGGATCACGATCGTGGGCGCGGCGTACCTGATCTTCGTCGCCCTGCTCCCGGACATCCTCAACAACGGGCTTGAAGCTGCAGGGAGTCCCGGGCATCGGCCCCTGGCTCGACTCCGTCCTGCCCCGGTTCCTGACGGAGGGCTTCGGATTCAACTTCTACTTCGGCGGCACGTCGCTCCTGATCGTGGTCGGCGTGGCGATGGACACGGTGCAGCAGATCGAGTCGAAGCTGGTCGAGCACCACTACACGGGCTTCCTGAAGAAGACCCGGATCCGCGGGCGTCGGAGCTAACGGGCAGGATGCGCGTCATTTTTCTCGGCCCTCCGGGCAGCGGCAAGGGAACGCAGGCCGAACTCCTCGCGGCGCGCCTCGGCGTGCCCGCCATTTCGACCGGCGAGATCCTCCGGTCCGCGGTGCGCGAGGGCTCGCCGCTCGGCAGCCAGGCCCAGGCCGTGATGGAGAGGGGGGAGCTCGTCTCCGACGACCTGATCGTCTCCCTGATCCGCGATCGGACGGCGGACCGGGACGCCCGGGGCGGGTTCATCCTCGACGGGTTCCCGCGTACGCTCGCCCAGGCCGAGGCCCTCGAGTCGATGCTGGCGGGGAATGGCGACGCGGTCACGGCGGTTGTCAACTTTCTGGTGCCGGAAACCGAGCTCGTGTCCCGGATGCTGGGCCGGGCGAAGGCCGAGGGGCGCGCCGACGACCGCCCGGAGACGATCCGGGAGCGTCTGCGCGTGTACCGCGACAAGACGGAGCCCCTCGTCGAGTTCTATCGCAAGCGCGACCTGCTGGCCGACGTGGACGGCGTGGGCACCCCGGAAGAGATCGCCTCGCGCATCGACAGCGCCTTGATGTCGGTCCGGCGGGCGGGAGGAGTGGCGTGATCACGATTCGGAGCCAGGAAGAGCTGCGGAAGCTCGAAGAGGCCTCGCGCATCGTGCTCGAGACGCTGGACGTCGTCGAGAAGGCCGTGGCTCCCGGCGTGACGACGGACGACCTCGACCGCATCGCGGAAGCCGAGATCCGCGCCCGCGGGGGCCGGCCGGCGTTCGTCGGCTATCGCGGGTACCCGAAGACTCTCTGCACGTCCGTCAACGACGAGGTCGTGCACGGGATCCCGGGCAAGCGCAGGCTCCAGGACGGAGACGTGGTCGGGGTCGACTGCGGCGCGGTCGTCGACGGCTACTACGGCGACGCGGCGCGCACGCTGGCGGTCGGACGCGTCGACGCCGAGACGGCCCGCCTCCTCGAGGCGACGCGCCGGGCCCTCCTGGAGGGAATCGCCGCGGCCCGGCCGGGCGGCCGGGTCTCGGACATCGGCGCGGCCGTCGAGGCCGTGGCGATCGTGAACGGATACGGAGTCGTCCGGGACTTCGTCGGGCACGGCGTCGGCACCGCGCTCCACGAGGAGCCGCAGATTCCCAACTACGGACCGGCGGGGCGGGGGAGCCTGCTGCGGGCGGGGATGGTCCTGGCGATCGAGCCGATGTTCAACCTCGGGCGCGCCGAGGTCTCGGTCGACCCGGACGGCTGGACCGTCCGGACGCGCGACCGCTCGACCTCGGCCCACTTCGAGTACACGATCGCCCTCGAGCCGCAGGGAGCGGTCATCCTCGGGACGGGCAGCCTGTCCGCGATGCGGGCCGCGGCCGTGAGCGCCTGACGCCATGTCGAAAGACGAAGCGATCGAAGTCATGGCGACCGTCGTCGAGCCGCTGCCGAACGCGATGTTCAAGGTCGAGCTGGAGAACAAGCACCAGGTCCTCGCGCACATCTCCGGGAAGATGCGGAAGAACTTCATCCGCATCCTGCCGGGAGACAAGGTGCTCGTCGAGCTGTCGCCGTACGACCTGACCCGGGGCCGAATCATTTACCGGTACAAGTAGGAGTCCTCGTGAAAGTGAGAGCGTCCGTCAAAAAGATTTGCGCCAAGTGCAAGATCGTGCACCGCAAGGGAGTCGTGCGGGTCATCTGCTCGACGCCCAAGCACAAGCAGAGGCAGGGGTAGAACATGGCACGTATTGCGGGAGTCGACTTGCCGCTGAACAAGCGGGTCGAGATCGGCCTGACCTACATCTTCGGCATCGGGCGTCCGAAGGCGAATTTCATCCTGGAGAAGTCCGACGTGCGGCCCGACACGCGCGTCAAGGACCTGTCCGAGGAAGAGGTCGTCCGGATCCGAAAAGTGATCACCGACGACGTGAAGGTCGAGGGTGACCTCCGGCGGGACATCGCGATGGACATCAAGCGGCTGATGGACATCGGCTGCTATCGAGGGCTCCGGCACCGCCGGAACCTGCCCGTGCGCGGCCAGCGCACCCACACCAACGCCCGGACCCGCAAGGGCCCGCGCAAGCAGACGATCGCGGGCAAGAAGAAGGCCACGAAGAAGTAAGAGGACCACATGGCGGAACAGACACCGGTCAGTGCAACCCCCGAGAAGGGCGCGCCCAAGGGCAAGGGCAAGCGCGTTCGCGCGGGCAAGAAGGAAAAGAAGAACATCCCGCACGGGATGGCGACGGTCAACGCGTCGTTCAACAACACGATCGTCTCCATCGCGGACCAGGAGGGCAACGTGCTCGGCTGGTCCTCGGCGGGGCGCATCGGGTTCAAGGGCTCGCGCAAGGGCACGCCCTTCGCCGCCCAGCTGGCGGCGGCCAACTGCGCGGAGCACGCCAAGGAGCACGGCGTGCGCTCGGTCGACGTGCACGTGACGGGTCCGGGCGCCGGCCGCGAGTCGGCCATCCGGGCGCTGCAGGCCAACGGGATCGACATCAAATCGATCAAGGACACCACGCCGATCCCGCACAACGGCTGCCGGCCGCGCAAGCGGCGGAGGGTCTAGCTTCAGGGAATTCGAGTTTGTTCTGATCGCTGACGGCAGAGAGCTGGCAGCGCGTCTGTAAACCGGCGTTCGGACCCTGGCCGGGAGGAAGGACGGAAAACGACATGAAGGGCCCGAGGAGGTTCCGGTTTGGCTCGATACACCGAGTCGGTCTGCCGGCTGTGCCGGCGCGAGGGGATGAAGCTGTTCCTCAAGGGGGACCGCTGTTTCAAGGACAAGTGCGCCATCGAGCGGCGCAACTACCCGCCCGGCCAGCACGGCCGCCGGCGGTCCAAGCTGCTCGGCTACGGCATCCAGCTGCGGGAGAAGCAGAAGGTCAAGCGCATCTACGGACTGCTCGAGAGCCAGTTCCGTCTCGCGTTCGCGCGGGCCGAGCGGCGCAAGGGCATCACCGGCGCCAACCTGCTGGAGGAGCTGGAGCGCCGCCTCGACAACGTCGTGTACGCGCTCGGCTTCGCGGCCTCGCGGGCTCAGGCGCGGCAGCTGGTGCTCCACGGCCACGTCGCGGTCAACGGGAAGAAGGTCTCGATCCCGTCCTTCCGCGTCGGCAAGGGCCAGGTCGTCTCCATCAAGGAGAGGAGCCGGGCCAACGAGCAGATCAAGGCTTCCGTCGAGACGGCGCGGGCGCGCGGAGTGCCGGCCTGGCTCGACCTGACCCCGGAGAGCTTCTCCGGCCGGGTCGTCGAGTTGCCGAAGCGTGAGGACATCAAACTGCCGATTCAGGAGCAGCTGATCGTCGAGCTGTACTCCAAGTAGCCGCGAAAGAGGAGATCAAATCATGACCCTGTGGAAAGGTTTTCAGAAACCCAAGCGGCTCGAGATCGACACCGAGACGCTGACGTCGACGTACGGAAAGTTCTACGCCCAGCCCTTCGAGCGCGGGTTCGGCACGACCATCGGCAACGCCCTGCGGCGGGTCCTCCTGTCTTCGATCGAGGGAGCGGCCATCACGGCCGTCAAGATCGAGGGCGTGCTGCACGAGTTCTCCTCGCTCCCCGGGCGTGGTCGAGGACGTGACCGACATCATCCTGAACTTGAAGCAGATTCCCATCAAGATGCACACCACCGACGAGAAGATCCTGACCCTCGACGTCGAGCGCAAGGGGAAGGTCACCGCGGCCGACCTCCAGGGCGACTCGGCCATCGAGATCCTGGAGCCCGACGCTCCGGTCGCGACGCTGTCGGAGAACGGCCGGCTCCGGATGGAGATGCGCGTCTCCACCGGGCGGGGATACGTCTCGGCCGACAAGAACTTCGACGACGACATGGGGATCGGCTACATCCCGATCGACTCGGTGCACTCGCCGGTGCGGCGGGTGAACTACCACGTCGAGGCGGCCCGCATCGGGCAGGCCACCGACTACGACCGGCTCGTCCTGGAAGTCTGGACCAACGGGACGATCTCCCCGGCGGACGCCGTGGGCCTGGCCGCCACGCTCCTGCGCGACCACCTGACGATCTTCGTCAACGCCGAGCACGAGACGGCGCTCGAAGGCGCCGGCGACGGCGAGCTGCCCGAGAACCTGGCGGAGTACCTCAACAAGTCGGTCGACGAGCTGGAGCTTTCCGTGCGCAGCGCGAACTGCCTGAAGAACGCCGGGATCCGGACGATCCGGGACCTCGTGCAGCGCACCGAGAAGGACATGCTCGAGACCAAGAATTTCGGCCGCAAGTCTCTCAACGAGATCAAGGACATCCTGCGCCCGATGGGCCTGTCCCTCGGCATGGAGATCGAGCCGGCCGAAGTCCGGAGCGAGTAAGTCATGCAGCACAACCGCGCGGGGCGCAAGCTCCGCCGCACCACCGCCCACCGGCTGGCGATGTTCTCGAACCAGCTCGCGTCGTTCCTGACGCACGAGCGCATCGAGACGACGCTGTCGAAGGCCAAGGAGCTTCGGCCCCTCGCCGAGAAGATCATCACCGCGGCCAAGACGGACAGCGTGGCGGCGCGGCGCCACGTGTCCCGGTGGATTCCGGACCGCACGACCGTCAAGCGGGTTTTCGAGACCGTCGCGCCCCGCTTCGTCGACCGGCCTGGCGGCTACACGCGGATTCTCCGGCTCGGCGCCCGCAAGGGCGACGCCGCCGAGGCGGCCATCCTGGAGCTCGTGGACTTCAAGTTCGAGCCCAAGGAGAAGGGCCCACGCAAGGAGTCGCTGGCCGACAGGGCGCGTCGCGCCTCCGGCGGCCGCGTCGAGACCGTCCGCAAGGAGAAGCCCGAGGGCTCCGAGGGCGGGGAGTCCAAGCAGAGCCGCAAGGGCGGAGGCGCCGGAAAGCCCGAGAAGACCAAGCCGGCGGCCAAGCCGGCCCCCAAGAAGGGGCCGTCGCGGACGGGTCCGTCCAAGCGCGGCGCCTGACCGAGCGAGGCGGCGGCGTTTCGGAAGGAGCCAGGGTTGGCAGATTCGATGCTCGCCGTCCCCGTTGATCGGCGGAGGGCTCGGAACGCCGCCCTGGTCTGGGGCCTCTTCCTGCTGGCGCTGACGTCGTGGCCCTCGCCGCCCCAGGTTCCGGTCGTCTCGGCGATCCCGAGCGTGGACAAGGTCGTGCACGGCCTCCTCTACGGCGTTGAGGGATTTCTGCTCTACTTCGCGGTCGCCTGGCCGGGCCCGCCGCGCTTTTCGGTGCTGCGGGCCTTGACGATCGCGGGCGCCCTGGCGGTCTTTGGCACTCTCGACGAGATCCACCAGGCCTTCATCCCCGGCCGTGCCATGGAGGCGGCGGACGCGCTCCTGGACACCGTCGGCGGGTTCCTCGGGGGGCTGGTCGCGTCCGCCTGGTCGCCGGGGCGACGGGTCAGGGCCCTGCCTTCTCCTCGACCTTGAGGTAGCTCCCCCCGGGCAGGTCTTCGAGCACCTGCCGCGCGCCCGAAGGCCACTCGACGGTCAGCCTCCTCACGCTCGTCTCCTCACCGAGGCCGAAGAGCACGCGCGGGTCCGAGCTCGACAGATAGCTCGAGCCCGCCTGCACGGCCCGAACGATCCGGCGGCCCGCGGGCGTCTCCGCGATCAGCCGCGCGCCGATGCCCTGGCGGTTCGAGCGCGCCCCGGCGAGCTCGATGCCCAGCCAGTGTCCGTGGCGGCCGTCGTTGCGCAGGAGCTGGAGAGGTCCGGCGGAATTGGAGACGGCCACGTCCGTGTCGCCGTCGTTGTCGTAGTCGGCGGCCGCCGAGCCTCTGCCGACGAAGGCCTTCCGGAAGGCCGGGCCGCAACCGCGCTCGCGGAAGCGCCCGCGCCCGTCGTTCCACATGAGGTACGGAAGCTGGGCGTAGGTGGTGCCCTGCCGCCTCGGCTTTTCGTAGATGTGGCCGTTGGCGATGAAGGCGTCGAGGTCTCCGTCGTTCTCGACGTCGAGCAGGTTCAGGCCGAATCCCACGGCGGTCAAGGCCGGCAACCCGAATCCCGAGGCGAGGGTGACGTCCTCGAAGATGCCCTCCCCGACGTTGCGGTAGTGCTCGTTGGTCTCGCCTTCGAAGTTGGCCACGACGAGGTCCGTGCGGCCGTCGCCGTCGAGGTCGCCCGCATCCGTTCCCATGCCTCCCTGGGGATTGCCCTCGAGTCCGAAGCCGGTCCCCGAAATCACCGAGATGTCCTCGAAACGGCCGCCGCCGAGATTGCGGAACAGGAAGTTCATGACCTCGTCGTTGGCCACGTAGATGTCCTGCCGGCCGTCCCCGTCGGCGTCGAAGAACACGACGCCGAGGGCTTTGCCGACGGCCCCGGCCAGACCGGCCTCGCGGGTCACGTCGGCGAAGGTCCCGTCGCCCCGATTGCGATACAGGGCGCTGAGGGTTCCGGGATACCGAATGGGCGGGCAGTAGTCGCGTTCGCGCCGTTCCAGGTCGCCGCAGAACATGTCTTTGTCCTTGCGGTCGTCCACGTAGCTCCCGACGAAGAGGTCGAGCCGGCCGTCCGCGTCCACGTCTCCCCAGGCGGCGCACGTGCTCCAGCGGGGACCCGTGACGCCCGCCTTCGCCGTCAGGTCCCGAAACGTCCCGTCGCCCATGTTGCGGTAGAGGATGTTGCCGCCCCAGTTCGTCACGTAGATGTCGACGAAACCGTCGTTGTCGTAGTCGGCGGCGACGGCGCCCATGCCGTAAGCCCGGTCGGCCAGTCCGGCCTTTCGGGTGACGTCGGCAAACGTCCCGTCACCGTTGTTGCGGAAGAGCCGGTCCTGCGCCTTCGGACTTCCGGAGGGCGGGAAGGGGCCCGACTGCACGACGTAGAGGTCCATCCAGCCGTCCCGGTCGTAGTCGAGCCAGGCGAGTCCTGCGCCCATCGTCTCCGGGAGCCGATGGGCGGATGTGGCGCCGCGGTCGTGGACGAAGGCCAGCCTCGCGGCAGCGGCCACGTCGGTCAGCTCCGCCGGACAGCCTTCGGCCGCGGCCAGCAGGGCGAAGAGCGCCGCGATCATCTCGGCTCGGCGGCCCGGGTGCGCTCGGCCGCCAGCATCGGGGCCAGACGCGGCTCCTCGGGGTCGAGCGAACGGGCACGCTCCAGGGCCCGGACCGCTTCGCCGTGGCGGCCCAGCCGGGAAAGAGCCTCGGAGCGGCCGATCAGCGAATCGGTGCTCTCGGGCAGACGGGCGAAGATCTCGAGCGCCGCCGGAGCATCCCCCTCCTTGAGCCGGGCGAACCCGAGAGCCAGCTCGCCCGTCAGCGCTTCGTTCTCGGAGACCTTCTTGACTCCCTTCTCGTAGGCGTCGCGGTGGAGCGCCAGCTCCGCTTCGGCCTCCTCGCGCTTGCCGCGCTTGAGGAGCAGCCGGCCCAGCGCATAGCGCGCCCGGGGCAGCTTCGGGGCGAGGCGGACCGCCGCGCGGTACGCCGCCTCGGCCTCGTCGAGCTTTCCGAGAGTCTCGCAGGCGCGGCCGAGGTCGAGCCGGGTGACGGCCGAGCGGGGATTCAAACGGGCCGCGGTCTCGAGCGAGGGCAGGGCCCCCTCGGCATTCCCGGCCGCCAGCCGCAGCCGGCCGAGCTCGGCCGCGACGTCGGCGGAGGCCGGGTACGTCCGTGCCGCCGCCTCGAGGACGCGCTCGGCCTCCGTCCCCCGGCCCCCCTCCGCGTAGGCGCTGGCGAGGAGCAGGGCGAACGCTTCGCCCGTCGCGCCGAGCTCGCGGGCCGCTTCCAGGCGCGCGGCGCCGTCCAGGGAGCGGTGCTGGCGCACGAGGGCGCGGCCGTAACGGAGGTGCAGGTCCTCGTTCGAGGGAAAGGCCTTGAGCGCCTCCTCCATGACCCGGTTTCCCTCCTCCGGTTGCCCGATGCGCCAGAGGTGCTCCGCGAGGGACGCGCGGTGGCGCGGGACCGAGGGCTCCAGGGCGATCAGCTTGCGGTAGAGTCCCGCGGCCCGGGGATCGCCGGTGGTGGCGTAGGCATCCGCCAGGGCCCCCAGCGGGGCCGGGGCATCCGGTCGCCCCGCCAGCCCCTTCTCCAGCTCCCGAGCCGCTTCCCTGGGGTACCCGCCGGCGGCCAGGGTCAGACCGTAGATGTAGCGGGCCTCCGGAAGGTCCGGTCCAAAGGCCGCCGCCAGGCGTCCTTCATCCATGGCCTCCCGCTTCTTGCCCTGGGCGAGGAATGCGAGGGCCAGATTCCCGTGAGCGCGGGCATTGCGGGGCTCCGCGGCCAGGATCTCGGCGAGCGCCTTCTCGGCGGCGGCGTACTTGCGCTGGGCGAGCAGCTTTTCCGCCTCGGCCAGAGGAGCCGACTCCTGCGCCGCGAGAGCGCCGCAGAAAATTCCGAAGAGCAGGGCGGCGCGGATCCGCACCCGCGCATTGTATTCGGGACGGATTCGATTCGAAATCCGGTTCGAGTTCCGAATCCGGGAAGCTACTTCTTGAAGAACCCGCCGCCCTGGCCCGCCGCCGCCTTCTGGCCGCCCTCGGCGAGGACGATACGCTGGTTGAGGTCCTTGATGCGCTCGTTGAGCTGGGCGATCTTCTGCTGGAACTCGCGGTTGATGCGCTCGTTGTCGGACTTCATCCGGTTGTTCTCGTTCTCGAGGTCGGTCAGGACCTGGTCGCGGCCCTCGATGACCCGGCGCTGGTCCCGCAGCTCCATCATGTACTTGTTGACCTCTTCGTCCTTCTCCTGGAGCCGGAGCTTGAACTTGTCCTCCTGCTCCTCGTACAACCGCTTGATCTCGAGCAGCTGCGTGATCTGCGAAAAATCGTTGTCGGACGCCATGAGGCCTCCTCGTTGTTCTTCCTCGATCTGGGGGAACAGCTTGCGGAGCTTCAGGGACAGGTCTTCGGGGTCCGCCGAGAGCTCCATCGCCTTCGCATACGTGATCCGCCGGTTCACGAGCAGCGCGATCAGGGACTGGTTCATCGACTGCATCTTGTAGTAGTTGACCGAGTTCTCGATCTCCTCGTGGATCTCCTTGACCTCGCCGGAAAGGATGTGTTTCGCGATCTTCGGCGAGTTGACCAGGATCTCGACGACCGGCGCCCGGCCGGTCCCGTCGGAGGTCTCGATGAGGCTCATGGAGACGATTGCCTGCAGGACGATCGAGACCTGCGAGCGGACCTGGGCCTGCTGCTCGATCGGGCACGAGTCGATGATGCGGTCGATGGACTGGGCGGCGCTGTTGGTGTGAAGCGTCGAGAACACGAGGTGGCCGGTCTCGGCGGCCGTGATCGCCGTCTGCATCGTGTTCCAGTCCCGCATCTCGCCGACCATGATCACGTCCGGGTCCTGCCGGAACATGTTCTTGAGGGCCTCGTTGAAGCTCGGCGAGTCCGTCGAGACCTCGCGCTGGGAGACGGCGGCCTTGCCGTCGGCGAACAGGAACTCGATCGGGTCCTCGATGGTGACGATGTGGACCGGGCGCTTTTCGATGATCGACCGCATGACGCCCGCGAGGGTCGTGGACTTGCCCGATCCCGTCGGCCCGGTGATCAGAACCAGGCCCTTCGGGAGGTGGACGAAGCTCTCGAGAACGTCGGGCAGGTTCAGCTCGGCGATCGAGGGCAGCTTGAACGGGATGCGCCGGAAGACGGCCGCGAAGGATCCCCGCTGCACGAAGATGTTGCAGCGGAACCGGGCGACCCCCGTCAGGCCGTAGCCCACGTCGACGGACTGGTTGCGCTCCGAGCCGCTCCCGCTGGGCCGGTGTCAGGATCGAGAGGAGCATCTCCTCGAGGTCCTTGGGCTGCAAAGCGTCCGCATTCAATGGGATCAGCCGCCCCTTGATCCGGAGCAGCGGAGGCCTCATCGGCTTCAAGTGGAGGTCGGACGCCTCCTTCTTGGCCATGAACTTGAGCAGTTCAGCGAGTGTCAATGTGTGCGGGATTATAGCCGGGGACAGCCCGTTGCGGACCTGTCCGGTCAGCCAGTGCCGGGCTTCACGGCGATTTTTGACGATTCCCGAGGCCGCGGTCGACCTCGAGCTCCGCGAGAAGCGCGCCGACCGCGCGGTCCCGGCGGCAGGGAAAGCCAGCCCATCACGTCGGCGCCCGACACGGCGACGCGGCGGCGCGGCGCTTTCGCCAGGCGCGACAGTCGCGGGGCCCGGCGCCGGCCCGCGGCGCCGGTCGCGAGCGGCCAGATGCGCGCCGTCGGAGGCCAGAGGACCGGCCGCGACGACCCAGCGCCACGCGTCGGAGCGCGCCGCGGTCGCCTTCGCCGTCGCCGCCAGAGTCGTCAGACGCGCGGCGGCGTCCGTCTTCGCGCCGCGACCAGCGGCGTTCCTGGAGCCACCGGCGGGTCTTCGCTTCCGAGAAGCCCATCCGGAGCGCCAGCCACGCCAGTCGCAACCGGCGGCGCCGCCCTTCCGGCAGGCGCCGCGTGGCGGGGTCGTCGAGAAGGGCGAGAGAGCGGGCGAGTCTCGCCGCGCGCGCTCGGGGACAGATCGAAGCCGAGCGCGGCCGCGAGAATCCCCGCGCGGGCCGCCCAGCGCAGCGCCGGGGCGGAGCGGGGGCTGGCCAGAAGCCTCGACATCTCCGCGGCGATGCGCTCGGCCGCCACCCCCGCCAGTCCGGGAGCCGCGCGACGGGCGGCGTCGAGAGTCGGCCCGTCGGGCGACGAGCCCGTGGGTCGCCAAGAACCGCGCCGCCCGGAGCGCGCGAAGCGGGTCCTCCGCGCAGGTTCTCTTCCCGGACGCAGACGCAGGCGCCGCAGCGCGAGATCCTCCAGCCCGCCGAAGGGATCCAGGACCGGGCCGCCGCCGAGCGGGAGCGCGACGGCGTTGACGGTGAAGTCGCGGCGAGCGAGATCCGTCCCGATCGAGCCGCCTTCGATTTCGGCGATGTCCACCGGCGTCCGGCCCGCCACGCGGTAGACGCGCGGGCCGGGCCGGTCGCGCGAGAGAAAAACGGCGCGGCCGTGCCCGGCGTTCTCGAGGTCGCGGGCGAGCGCTTCCGCCTGGCCCGAGACCGCGACGTCGATCTCCGAGCGGCGTCGGCATCCGCGAGGCGGACGTCGCGCATCGCGCCGCCGACGATCCAGGCGTCCAGGCCGCGCCGCGACGCGGCCCTGCGAAGGGCAGTCAACGCGCGCGACGCCGGAGACCGGCGAGCGCTCTGGTCTCCCGGCGGTTGGTCTCGGTTCTCATGGGGTCGGGCGTCAAACGGGTTACAATTTTCAGGATGGCATCTTCCTCCGCGGTTGTCACTCCCGAGGTGGTCCGCAAGGTGGCGGAGCTGGCCCGGCTGCGGCTCCCGGAAAGGGAACTCCCGCTCTGGACCGAGCAACTCTCCCGCATCGTCGACTACATCGACCAGTTGAAGCAGATTCCCGAAGCCGCCTTTGCGGCCGGACTCCCCGACGCCCCGCGACCCCGACGCCTCTGCGGACGACGAGCGCCCGCGACCGGGCGGCGGCGCGAGGCCCTCGAGGAGAACGCCCCGCGGCGTTCCCACGACTACGGGGTGGTGCCGCGCGTCGTCGGGTCGGGCGGCTAACCGAGCGGGCGTGCCCGGCGTGATCGAGACGGCGGCGGAGGTCGCCGGCGCCGCCGGACCGCCGTGGTCCGTCGCCGGCGAGGCCCTCGACCGTATCGCGAGCGGCGACGGCCGTGTCGGCGCTTTCCTCGAAGTCACCGGCGACCAAGCCCTCGCGCGAGGCCCGGGCCGTGGACGCGCCGAGTCGCGGCCGGGGAAGATCTGCCGCTCGCCGGCGTGCCGCTGGCGATCAAGGACAACATGTGGGTCTCCGGGCCGCCGGGCGACCTGCGCCTCGAGGATCCTGGAAGGCTTCCGGCCGCCGGGCGACGGCCACGGTCGCGGCGCGGCTGCGGCAGCGCGGGGGCCGTGTTCATCGGACGGGCCAACATGGACGAGTTCGCCATGGGGTCCTCGACCGAGAACAGCGCGTATCCAGGTGACGCGCAACCCCTGGGACCCGGAACGGATCCCGGGCGGCTCTTCGCGGAGGCAGCGCCGCGGCGGTGGCGGCCCGGATTCGTGCCGGGCGCCTTCGGCTCGGACACGGGCGGCTCGATCCGCCAGCCGGCGGCCTGTTGCGGCGTCGTCGGCTTCAAGCCGACGTACGGCCGCGTCTCCCGCTACGGTCTCGTGGCGTTCGCCTCGTCGCTCGACCAGATCGGCCCGCTCGACGCGCACGCGTCGCCGACGCCGCCCGGCTCTACCGGGTGATCGCGGGCGCCGACCCGCTCGACTCGACGACCGCCGAGACGGAAATCGGGGACCCCGAGGCGGCGCTCTCGCCGCGGGGTCCGCGGCATGCGCGTCGGGTTTCTCGCAGAGGCGGCCGGGGAGGGCCTCGACCCGGAAGTCGCCGCCGACCTGGAGACGGCCCGCCGGATCTTCCGCGACGCCGGGCGCGACGCTGGTCCCCGTCTCGGTCCCCCGCGCCCGGGTCGCGATCGCGATCTACTACGTGATCGCCAGCGCCGAGGCGTCCTCCAACCTCGCGCGTTTCGACGGCGTGCGCTACGGCCCGCGGGCCTCCGAGTCGCGACCTGCTCTCCCTCTACGTCGAAAGCCGCACGCGCGGGCTTCGGCCCCGAGGTCAAGCGCCGGATCCTGCTCGGCACCTTCGCCCTGGCCTCCGGCTACTACGAGGCGTACTACGGGGCCGCGATGCGCGCGCGACAGCTCCTGCGGGACGACTTCGGCCGAGCCTTCGCCGAGGCCGACGTGATCGTCTGCCCGTCGATCCCGTCGCCGGCCTTCCGCATCGGCGAGAAGACGGCGGATCCGCTGACGATGTACTTGTCGGACATTTTCACGGTGCCGGCGTCGCTGGCCGGCCTGCCGGCCATCTCGGTGCCTTCGGGTCTGACGCGGAGCGGCCTCCCGCTCGGGATCCAGGTCATCGCGCCCCGGTTCGGAGAGGAGGCGCTCTTCTCGGCCGCGCGGGCCTTCGAGGCGGCCGCGGGCTTTCCGGATGCGCCTCCTCCGGCCTTGGCCTAGCAGGTTGCTCCGCACGGTCGAGCGACTCGCGGCCTCACTGCTGGCCGCGGCCCTTCCCGCAGCCCTCGGGGCGCTTCCCCGCGAGAAAGAAGTGGTCGTTTCCCCCGAGATCCGGGTCTCGATCGCCGCCGGCGACGAGATCACGCTCTCGGCGCGACCGCTGCCCGGCGAAGGGCTGGACGCGTTCGTGAAGAGGCTGACCGACGACCCGCGGGCCAAGAAGGAGATCCTGGCCGGGAACAAGGGTCAGCTCCGCCTCCGATACGACCGGTTCGTCCGCGTCCCCTACCGACTGCTGTCCGACAACTTCCAGAAGATCGCGATCGAGGCCCTCTTCCCGCGGGACCGCGCGGCGCCTCCGGATGGGAGCACCGCGTCGCCGCGCTCACGGGCAAGCCCGAGAGCCTCTGGCGCATCGCCGAGTGGTTCACCGGCGACGGCGCCAACTATCGCCTCATCCGCGAGGCCGTGCCCATCCCCTCGCTCGAGACGCAGGAGGGGCAGCTCGTCCTCGTGCCCGCGAAGCTCCTGACCCCGTCCTTCCGGGAGGCCGTGGCCGCGGCGGTGCCGCCGGCCGAAACACCGCCCGGCGCTCGAGTACGGAGCAGGACGCGAAAGGGCGTTACGCGGTCTACCGCCTCCGGAAAGGCGAAGCGCTGTACTCGGCGGTCGTCGTGCGCTTCACCGGCCGCGTGCACGCCGAGGACGTCAACGCCAAGGCCGCGGAGCTCGCGCGAACGCAACGGCATCACGGACGTCCACGCGATCCCCGTCGGGCTTTCCGATCCGGATTCCGGTCGCCGATCTGTCGCCGGAGTTCCGGCCTTCCGACGACCCGGGGCGCATCGAGGAGGAGAAGGCCCGGCTGGAGGCGTCGCAGTTCGCCAACAGGGTGCAGAGCCGGGACCTCGAAGGGGTCACGCTCGTCCTCGACGCCGGTCACGGCGGGCGCGACACGGGCGCGATCGTGGACGGCCTGCGGGAGGCGGCCTACGTCTACGACATCGCGTGCCGGGTCGAGCGCCTCGTCCGGACGCGGACTCGCGGGCGCGTCGTACCGACGGTCGGGCGCGACACGCCCTGCTCCCGCTCCGACTCGGATGCGGTGAGCGACACCCGCAGCGCGCGCGTGCTGACGGACCCGCCCTACCCGATCGAGGACGCCGCGGTGGGAGTGAACTTCCGCTGGTACCTGGCCAACGCGGTGTTCGAGCGCGCGCGCAAGCAGAAGGGACTCGAGGGCCGGACGGTCTTCCTCTCGCTGCATGCGGATTCCCTTCACCCGGCCGTGCGCGGCACCATGGTCTACGTCCCGGGCGAGAAGTTCCTGGGCGGCTCTTTCGGGAAGGCGGGGGAGCCCTACGTCTCGCGGCGCGAGGTCCGCGAAGCGCCGCGGGTCTCGTTCTCGCGCAAGGAGCGCATCGAGGCGGAGGGTATCTCCCGGGACCTCGCCGACCGCATCGTCGGGTCCTTCCGGAAGGCCGACCTGCCGCTCCACGCGTTCCAGCCCGTGCGCCGCAACGTCATTCGCGGAGGCCGCGAGTGGGTGCCCGCGATCCTGCGCTACAACCGGATTCCGGCGCGCGTGCTCGTGGAGGTCTGCAACCTCAACAACCCGGACGACCGGAAGCTGCTGCGCTCGCGAACTTATCGGGAAAAGATTGCCGAGCGCTCTGGTGGACGCCCTCGTGGCGTTCTACGGAGGCCAGTAAGCCGCGCCGGACAACCTCGACGACGTCGCTCCCGCTGACTTCGACCACATATACTTCCTCCGGTTTTTTCTGTGGAGGCTGTCATGCGTCTTCGCTTCGTGTTTCTGGCCGCCGCCGTCGGCGCCGCCGCCCTGTCTCCGGCCGCGGCGCAGGAGTGGCGGGGCGGCAAGGTCCGGGTGGATGGGATCGTCAAGAACGACAAGGGCGAGCCGGTCGAAGGCTGCAAGGTCGCCCTCCGCGGTGGGACCGCAGCGGACGCGGCGGGCCCGATCTGACGACCGACAAGAAGGGCCGCTGGGCGATCTTCGGCATCGTGGGCGGCCCGTGGAACCTGGATTTCGAGTGTCCCGGCTATCAGCCCGCGAAGATCTCCGTCGAGCTCAAGGAAGCCGCGCGCAACCCGACGATCGAGACCCGGGTCGAGCCGCAGGCCCCGCAGGCGCCCGCGGCGGCGGCCGGGGCGGCGCCCGCCGAGCAGGCCATCCTCGTCGACGGCAAGAAGATCTCCAAGGACACCGCCGCCGCGATCGAGGCCGGCAACGCGGCCATGAACGCCCGGAACTGGGCCGCCGCCCGCGAGAGTTACGTCCGGGCCGCGGCGGAGCTGCCGGACAACTCGCCTCTCCTCCAGCGCATCGCCGCCGCATATCTTGGCGAGGGCAACAAGGACGAAGCGCTGCGGTACGCGCGGCTGGCGTCCGACAAGACCCCGCAGGAGCCGGCGCCCTGGCAGATGATTGCCGAGCTCGAGATCGAAAAGGGCAACGCCGACGCGGGGCTCGCGGCGCTCGACCGCATTCCCGCCGAGCGCGTCACCGATCCGGCGCTGTACATCAACGGCGGGGTCCTGCTGTACAACAAGAAGAAGCTGACGGAAGCCGAGGCGGCCTTCGACAAGGCGCTGGCCGTCAAGCCGGACGCGACGGCCTATTACTACCGCGGCCTGACGCGCTACCAGCAGAAGAGGCCGAACGAGGCCAGGGCGGATTTTCAGAAGGCTCTGGAGCTCGACCCGAACGGTCCCGACGCGGCGGTCATCAAGGACCTTCTCAAGACCATTCCCTGAAGATCCCCGAAAAAGCGGGGCCGCCGGCAGGCCCCGGGGGATAATGGCGGGCGTCACACGGGTGCCCATGAAGGTCTTCCCTCTCCTCGGCGCGGTCGCGTTCGCGGGCTTCCTCCCGGGAGCCGGGGCCGCGCAGGAAGCGCCCCCGCCCGGACCGGTCCGCGAGACGGCGGAGGTCGCGCTCGTCGAAGTCCCCGTCCGCGTCACGGACCGCGAGGGCCGGCCCGTGAGAGGCTTGACCTCAAAGGACTTTACCCTGCTCGACGACGGGCGGCCGCAGCAGATCCTGGGCTTCGACGCGATCGACCTCGGCCGAGAAGGTGCATCCCGGTGCGGGCGAGCCGCTGCCGCCGGCGGCGCGCCGGCGTTTCTTGATTCTCTTCGACTTCTCCTTCGCGCGCCCCAAGAGCGTCGTCGCGGCCCGGCGCGCGGCCAGGGAGCTCGTCCTCCACGGCCTCGGCGAAAATGATCTGGCCGCCGTCGCCACGTACTCGGTCGAGAAGGGCGTGCGCCTGCTCGCGACGTTCTCGTCGGACCGCGCGCAGGTCGCGCGGGCCATCGAGACCCTCGGCCTCGAGGCTCCGACCGAGCTGAACGATCCGCTGGCCTTCGCCTTCGACACGGCGACGCTGCGGGGAGGCGCGGGCCCCGACGACGGCACCGAGCGCGGGGGCTCGCGCGTCGGAGACCTCATCGAAGCCCTGCAGACGATGTCGTCGCTCCACCGGGCGCGCGCCGACGAATACGCGCGAGGACGCGTCCGGCATCTCGTCCAGTCGTTCCGCGATCTCGCCCAGACCCTCGACGCCGTCGAAGGGCGCAAGGACGTCATCTACCTCTCGGAGGGCTTCAGCGGCCGGTACCTGGTGGGCGAGAACGAGACCGCCCAGGAGAGGCAGTGGCTCATTCAGGGCGAGCAATGGAAGGTCGACGCCGACAAGCGGTTCGGCAGCTCGTCGCTGCGCGGCGAGCTCAGCGACATGGGGGAGATCTTTCGCCGGAGCGACACCGTGATCCACGCCGTCGACATCGCCGGGATCCGGACCGAGAACAGCGCCGAGACCGAAGCCATCCCGCTGGATGCGACCCAGATCGAAAACTCCCTGTACGAGATCGCCAGCGGCACGGGAGGCGAGACGTGTTTCGCAACGCCAACGATCTCGGAGGCCAGCTCTCCCGGCTCATGAGCCAGACGAGCATGGTGTACGTCCTGGCGTTCCGGCCCGACCGCGCCGGCAAGGAAGGAAGGTTCCACAAACTCCAGGTCAAGGTCGCCGCCCCGGGCGCCCGCGTCTCGTCGCGCGCCGGCTACTACGAGCGCCGCGGTTTCCGCCATCTGACGCCTCTGGAGCGGAGCCTGTCGGCGGCCGACGTCATCGCCAACGAGATCCCGGTCCGCGACATCCGGATGCGCGTTCTCGCGACGCCGTTCGCGACGTCCGAGACGCTGGCGGCCGTGCCGGTTCTTCTCGAGATTCCCGGCGCCGACTTCCTCGAGGGCGAGAAAGGCGACCGGACGGGCCTCGAGATCTACGTCTACGCCACCGACCAGGACAATCGGCTCGCCGACTACTTCGTCCAGACCGTCGGTGTCGACCTGACGCGGAGTCGGGAAAGGCTGAAGGCCGGCGGCTTCAAGTACTTCGGCGAGCTGGTCCTGCCGCCGGGCGCGTACCGCCTCCGCGCGCTCGTGCGCAATGCCGACACGGGGCGCATGGGGTTGTCGGTTTCGTCTCTCCAGGTGCCGGCCTTCTCGGCCCATCAGCCATATCTGCTCGCGCCGATGTTCCTCGAACAGAAGGGCGAGTGGCTGGAGCTCCAGGGGCGCAGCAGCGGGCGCCGGGACGGCGGGCTACCCGGTCCTCGCGCTCGGCAACGAGAGCTTCGCGCCGGCCGCCCTGCCGGAAGTGCCGTCGGGAACGGCGTCCCGGGTCTGCCTCGTCGCCTACCACTTCGGGCCGGCGAGCGGCGCGGAGAACGCTCAGAGTCGGGAGCCAGATTCTCTCGGAGGACGGCCGCCCGCTCTCCGAGGGCGCGCTTTCCGTTCTCGCGAAGTCCACGCCCGAGGCCGACGGGAAGCGGATGCTGCTGCTCTCCTTCCAGCCGCCGGAGGGGTTGGCTCCCGGCCGTTACGGCCTGCGGATCTTCCTGCAGGACGCGTCGACCGGACAGGCGCGGCACGCTTCCGCACCCTTTCTCGTGCCTTGACGGCGGTCTTCGCGACACGCCTGGCGGCTGTCGCGCTGGCGGCCCGGGCGGCGTTCCCGCTGCAGTCGGCCCCCGCCGAAGGGGAGGATCGCGAGCGGGCCGTCGCGGCTCTGCACCGTCGCGCCGAATCGGTCATGCCGGGGACGCCGGAAGCCCGCGAGCTCGCCGAGTCTCTCGCCGTCATGGGGCGTCAGTTCCTCGCCGAAGGCGAGACCGGCCGGGCGATCGAGCTCCTCGAAGAGGCGTACGGGCTCGACGAGGAGAACGGCCTGACCCTCGCGGAGCTGACCCTGGCCTACGTGCGCTCGGGCGACTTCGAGTCGGCCCGGTTCTACCTGCAGCGGGCCGAGCCGCGGGCGACGCGCGCCCCGCCCGAGATCTACGGCGTCCTCGGCGATGTCTACGACGGGCTTCACCGGCTCGAAGACGCCGTTGCCGCATGGAGCGAGTTCGTGCGCTTCGGCGGGCAGGACCCGAAGCTGCTGGCGCGCCTGGCGCGCGCCCGAGACGAGCTGGCGGTGACGCGCGGGCAGAGGGCGATCCGGCTCGAGCACTTCGCGGTGTTCGCCGATCCGGCGGTCCCGGAGGACGTCGCGCGGAGGGCCGGGGAGGCGCTCGAGACGGCGTACCGCGAGCAGGCCGCCTTTCTCGGCGCGCGATTGTCGCGCCCGCAGGTCGTCGTCCTCTACGGCGGCCGGGCGTGGTTCTCGCTCGTGTCGGTCCCGGACTGGGTCTCCGGCGTGTACGACGGCAAGATCCGCGTGTCCGTCGAGGCGGATGAGCCCGCGGCGTTGTCCGGGGTTCTCGCTCACGAGCTCGCCCACGCGTTGCTGCGTCTCTCCACGCGCGACCGCGCCCCGGGATGGCTGCACGAGGGACTGGCCCAGTGGCTCCAGGGCCGGCGGATTCCCCGGAGCGAGATCCGATCCGCGGCGGGAGCGCGTCCGGCCGATTCGCTGGCGGCGCTCGACACCCGTTTCCACCAGGCCCTCGACCGCGGCGCGGCTCGGGCGAGCTACGCCCAGTCGCTCGCGCTCGTCGAGTACCTGGCGGTCGTCCGCGGGGAAGGGGCTCTCGGGTGCCTCGTGGCGGCTATGGGACAGGGAGCGTCTTTCGCCGAGGCTCTGCGCGCGGAGGCCGGGCTCTCGGCCGAGGAGCTCATCACCGGATGGAGAAAATGGGCGGGCTATTGATCAGGGGGTCCGGCCCGGCGTGGCCGCGACCGCCGGCCTCTCCGAGAGGAACGACACCCAGACCGGATCGGTCGCGATCGGGAGGTACGCCGGATCGGCGCGGAGCGCGGAGCGGTCGAGCCGGCCCTCCGACTCGAGCGGCTTGAGCGCCGCGACGGTGGCGGAGGCGTCCCGCGACCGCGCGTGGATCTGAGCCTCGAGCTCCGCGCGGCGCCACGCCTCGGGCACCATCGAACGGGCCTGCTCGATCGACCGGACGGCGGCTGCGGCTTCGCCGAGGTTGGTCTGGACGACGGCCAGCGTCGCCAGGGTCTCGGGATCGGGTCCGGCCTCGCGCAGGTAGGTCTCGAGGAGCGAGCGCGCCGCTTCGAACTCCCCCCGCGAAAGCCGGATCGCGGCGAGCTCCCGGAGCGCGCCCGGCGCGGGAGGCTTTTCGGCGAGCGCGCGTTCGAAATCCCCGACGGCCGCCTGGAGGTCGCCCCGCGCGCGCGCGGCGAGGCCCATCTGGTAATAGACGGGCCCGCGGGTCGCTCCCGGCCTCGACGGCCCCGAGCCAGGCCTCGCGAGCCTCGTCCACCCGCCCCGGCTCCTGGGCCTCGAGGGCGCGTTTCTCGAACGGCCTCCACGGCTGGGAGGGCGCCGCCGGGGCCAGCGCGTACGGTTCCGACAGCGTCCGGTTAACGGCGAGCGCGCCGTCCACGACGAACAGCGGCGGCGGGAATCGATGCGGTCAACCAGAGCAGGGGCCGCCGATCCGGGGGCAGCCGGCGCACGAAGACCGCGACGAGCACCGCGATGGCGAGCAGACCCACCAGCCGCGGAGTCGCCCGCGCCCGGGCGTCGCGCGCGACGTCTCGCCGCCGGACGGGCTCGGGCCCGAGCAGCCGGCCGACCTCGCCGGCCAGCGACAGGCCCGGGGTCCACGAGCTCGATGTCTTCGACCGCCCAGCCCCGCGGAGTCTTCCGGCCACGATCCACCGCGTCTTGAGAATCGAGGAGCCCGTACCGCAGACCCATGTCCACGGCGACGGGGCCGGAGCCCGCCTCGGAGACCGAGGCCCAGGCGACCTCGCCGGAGCTCCCGGGCGCCGGGGCCAGGGCCTGGGCGAAGTGCTCCCGGACCGCCGCCGGAGCAGGCCCTGCTGGCGGGCGGTCAGAGCGTCCCCAGACGGAGCTGCCGAGCAGCCGGCGCAGGATCGCGTCCGCGTCGACCGTCTCGAGGAAAATCTTCGGGCGGTCCGTGGAGCGCCGCGAACGCGGCCCGTCTCGCGAAGTCCGCCGCCTCTTCGGCCGCGGGCGAGGTGGCCTCCTGCGCGAAGAGCGCGGGGGTGATGAGCAGCCACGAGGCCGCTCCCCAGGCGAGGAGAGCGCCGCGGAGCGCTCTCATGGCCGCGCCCGGATCAGTAGCCGGTCGCCGTCTCGGTCGAGCTGGGCTTGGAGTAGATCTTCAGCGTCATGGGCACGTTTCCGATCCGCAGCTCGTCCCCGTCGCGCAGGGCGATCGGAGCCGTCAGCCGGATGCCGTTGACGAACGTTCCGTTCTTGGAGCCGAGGTCCTCGAGAGTCGCCAGGCCCGTGGCGACCATCAGCCGGGCGTGGCGGCGGGACACGCTCTGGGCGTCGATCCACACCAGCGAGTCGGTGCCGCGCCCCAGGATGTTCTCGCCGTCGGCCAGCGCCACCTCGCGGTTGCCCCAGAGCAGACGGAAGATCTGGTCGCTGATCCCCGCCGCCCGGCTTCCGTCTCTGCGGGTCGCCGTGGCCGCGCCGCAGAACGCGTAACCGTATCCGTAGACGGTCCGGATGAACTCCGGCGCGCGAGCGCCGTCGCCGATCGCGTGACGGATCTCGGCGATCAGCGTGGGCAGGTTGACGTCCGAGACGACGGTATCGGGCCAGAGCCGCTGGTGCAATTCCGCCTTGGGAATCGCGCGGGGACGGGCCTCGAGCAGGACCTGGAGGAGCTTGAAGGCCTTGGGCGAGAGCGACACCGGCTTGCCGTCGCGTGCGAGCGCCCGGCTTTCCGTGTCGAGCGTCAGGCTCCCAAAGCGGAACGTCATCGCGTCTCGAGAAAAACACTATAACGTTCCGGCAACTTTCCACGGCGGGGGGGGACGAAGCGGCCAAACTTCGGGACGATCAGGCCGCCAGCGGCTCGAGACGCGAGACCCGGGGAGACAGCGACTCGGCGCCCCGCTCCGTGCAGACGATGTCGTCCTCGATCCGCACGCCGAAGCGGCCCGGCAGATAGATCCCCGGCTCCGACGTGAAGGTCATCCCGGGCTCCAGGATCGTCCTGTCGTGCCCGACCATGTACGGCGGCTCGTGAACGTCGATGCCCAGCCCGTGCCCCAGGCGGTGGGTGAAGTACTCGCCGTAGCCGGCCTTCTCGATCACCTTTCGGGCGGCGGCGTCCACCTCGAAGCACGGGACTCCCGGCGCGGCCTTCTCGATCGCCGCGCTCTGGGCGTCGAGCACCACCGACCAGATCGTTCGGTACTCGTCGGTCGGCGTGCCGTACCAGGTCGAGCGCGTGATGTCGTAGTAGTAGCCGTCCGGCCGGTCCCAGGCGTCGATGAGGACGGCCTGGTCGCGCGCGAGCGGCGTGGAACCCGAGGCGCCGTGCGGATAGGCCGAAGACGGGCCGAACTGCACCATGTTCTCGCCGCCGACGAGCGTCGAGATGTCGGCCTCGAGGCATCCCGGCTTGAGCGCCGCAAACGCCCGCTGGAACCGCGGCAGCGCCACGGCGATGGCCTGGCGCATCAGCTCGATTTCCTCGGGCGACTTGACCATGCGCAACGCGCCGAAGAGAGAGGCCGCCGACCTGGGCTTCCAGCCCGGCTTGCCCTGGAGCAGGCGCTCCACGTCGTCGTACGCGGTCGAGGGCTCGACGGCCAGCGTGCCGGCCGCGGCCGGAAAAAGGGAGGCCGCCTTGCTCCACGGGTCCTCGGTCTCTTCCCAGGTCACGACCCGGTCGACGGCCGACATCGTGCGCAGTCGCGCGGCCTCGAACGCCGGACAGACGACGACGGGATCCCCGTCCGGGAAGAGAAACAGGGCCGTCAGACGTTCGCTCCGGTGAAAGTCGATGCCGGTGAGGTAGAAGAGGTTGGACGAGGGGGTCGCGTACAGGCCGTCGGCCCCGAGGTCGCGCAGGCGCTGACGCACGGTTTCGAGGCGCCGGAGGTAGATTTCACGCTTGGTCGGCATGGTGCGGATGCTAGCAGGTTGCTGAAAAAGGGTGTGGTGTGGCGTTACGAGCGCCGTGGGGTCAGATGCAAGGAAGCGCGACGACGGCGATGCGTGAGCATCGTCGAGGAGCGATGACGCCGCAGATGGCCCCGCGCCGCCGTAACCCGAAGGGTGGACGGCACTTTGCCGGCGCCCGCGAGCAGGAATGAAGAGGCCCCGGAAAGCGGTGCTACGGGCGCCGGATGCAAAGTGCCGGACACGACACCCGCATCCATTTTTCAGCAGCCTGCGAGCAGACTGGAGTCCCCGCGGATCCGCCCGCCCGGCGCGGATGCTCGCGGCTGTCGTCGCGTTCGCGGGGTTGCTCGCGCCGGCGTGTCGGAAAGACGCCGGCCTCGTTTTTCCCGGCGCGCCGGTCATCCTGATCTCGGTCGACACGCTCCGGGCGGACCATCTTCCGGCGTACGGGTACCGGGGGGTCGAGACGCCTCACCTCGACGCTCTCCGAAAAGACGGAATCCTGTACGAGAACGCGTACGCCCACGTGCCCCTGACGCTGCCGTCTCATGCGGCGATCTTCACGGGTCTGCTGCCGCCTCAGAACGGCGTGCGGGACAACCTCGGGTATGCCCTCGGCCCGACCCCCGCGACGCTGGCGGCCTATCTCGCGGAGAAGGGCTACGCGACGGGCGGCGCCGTCTCTTCGATCGTGCTCTCGCACGCGACGGGCATCTCGCGCGGTTTCGAGTTCTACGAGGACGCCGTCGAGCCGACGAAGGTCAACCAGACGCTCTCCCGCGTCCAGCGCCGCGGCAACGAGACGGCGGCGTTTCTGACGGAGTGGATCGGCGGGCGGGGAGACAAGCCGTTCTTCGCGTTCCTGCACCTCTTCGAGCCGCACTCGCCCTACGAGCCGCCCGAGCCCTTCCGAAGCCGGTACGCGCTCCCCTACGACGGAGAGATCGCCCGCTCCGACGAGATCGTCGGAGGGTTCCTGGGGTTCCTGAAGGAGCGGGGACTGTACGACCGCGCGATCGTGATTTTCCTTTCGGACCACGGCGAGGGCCTTGGCGACCACGGCGAGGACGAGCACGGCGTGCTCGTCTACCGCGAGGCGATCCGGGTCCCGCTGATCGTCAAGCTGCCCGGGGCACGCCACGCCGGCGCCACGGTCAAGGGTCCCGTGGGTCTGATCGACGTGTTCCCGACGGTCGCGGCCCTGGCCGGCTTCCCGATCCCGCCGGGGATGGCCGGCCGTCCCCTGACGGAGGGGCTCCCCGGCGTATCCGCGGCCGCAGGACCCGCCGCGCCGGATCTACAGCGAGACGCTGTATCCCCGCCTCCACCTCGGCTGGAGCGACCTGGCTTCGCTGGCGGACGACCGGCACCACTACATCGAATCTCCGCGGCCGGAGCTCTACGACCTCGTGGCCGATCCCGGCGAGAAGAAGGACCTCTCGGCGGGCCTGCCTCCCGCCTTCCGGACTCTGCGCGCCGAGCTCTCGCGGCTGCCGCGACCGCTGCAGGCCCCGGGCAGCACCGATCCCGAGCAGATGAAGAAGCTCGCGGCGCTCGGTTACATCAGCGCCTCCACCGCCGACCTCGGCAAGAAAGACCTGCCGGCTCCGAGAGACCGGATCGGCGCGGTCGCGAAGCTCCGCGCCGGCTTCACCGCGCTTCAGGCGGGCCGCGACGAGGAGGCGGTGAAGATCCTGGGAGCGCTCCTCGTAAGCGAGCCGGGGATGACGGACGTCTGGCAGATGTACTCCGAAGCCTGCATGAAGCTCGGGCGGGACGCGGAGGCGCTTCGCGCGCTGCAGACCGCGGCGAAGCTCGCGCCGGGCAACCCTCAGGTCCTGATGGCCCTGTCGGACTACTACGTGCAGACCGGGAACTTCGAGGAAGCGCGCAAGCACGCCGAGGCCGTCGGAGACGCGGGCACCGTGAATCCCCATGAGGCGCTCGCCCGCATCGCGCTGGCCGAGGGGGATCTTGCCTCGGCCGAGCGCGAAGCGCGGGCCGCTCTCGAGAAGTACCCGACGCGCCGGGTTCCCCGCCTGATCCTCGGGCGCGTCCTGCACGACCGGCGCGATTACGCCGGCGCTCTCGTCGAGCTCGAACGGGTCCGCCGTCCCCACGTCGAGGAGGACACCGTTCTGCTCCAGAACCTGAACTTCCTTCGCGGCGACACCTTCGCGAGGCTCGGGCGGGAGGCGGAGGCGGAAGCCGCGTTCAAGGAGGAGATGCGCGACTTCCCCGGCAACCCGGCCCCGCGGGCCGCCCTCGCCATGCTCTATGCCAGCCAGGGCCGCGAAGCGGAAGCCCGCAAGGCGCTCGGGGACCTCGTTCTCGAGGTGCGTACGCCCGAGGCCTACTTCGCGGCGATCCGGACCTTCGAGATCCTGGGCGACCCGGAGGCCGCTCGGGAGCTGAAGACCGATCTGCGACGGAGGTTCCCGGAGGCGAAGGAGCGGGCTCCGGCAGGATGATCGACGCGAACGAGTCGGGATTCTTACCGCCGTCCTTCGGACGGCGTTCCCTACTGCTGGGCGTCTTCCGCTGGTGGTCGGTCTCGCTTCGCTCAGGATGACCGGGCGGGGACCCTCAGGTCCCGCCCGGTCATTTCCACCGGCGCTTCGAAGCCCTGGAGCGCGATGATCGTCGGGGCGACATCCGCCAGGGTGCCTCCGGAGGCCAGGGCGCCGCCCCGGGCGCAGAGGATCAGGGGGACGGGGTTCAGCGTGTGGGCCGTGTGAGGCTCGCCCGTGATCGGATCCCGCATCTGCTCGGCGTTCCCGTGGTCGGACGTCATCAGGAGACGCGCGCCGGCTTCCTGACAGGCCGCCTCGAGAATCCCGAAGCAGCGGTCGAGCGTCTCGATCGCCGCGATCGTCTCGGGCAGTTTTCCGGTGTGACCCACCATGTCGGCATTGGCGAAGTTCACGACGCACGCGCCGAACCTGCCCTCGCGCACGGCGCGGACGGCTTCTTCGGTGATCTGGGCGGCGCTCATCTCCGGATGGAGGTCGTAGGTGGCGCCCTTCCAGGAGGGCACGAGGATGCGCTCCTCGCCGGGATACGCCTTCTCCACACCGCCGTTGAAGAAGTAGGTCACGTGCGCGTACTTTTCGGTCTCGGCCAGCCGGAGGTTCTCGAGGCCCCGCTCGGCCCAGACGTCGGCGAGGATGTGCGTGAGGTCCTGGGGCGGAAACGCGGCCGGAAGGCCGAACTCCTTCTTGTACTCCGTGAATCCGAGGACCTGGAGCTGCGGCGGCTTCGGGCGCGGGAAGTCGGAGAACGTCCTCCTCCGTCAGCGCGCGCGTGAGCTGACGCGCCCGGTCCGCCCGGAAGTTGAAGAAGACGACGGCGTCGCCGTCCCGGATCGGTCCCACCGGCTCGCCGTTCTCCTCGAGGACCGTGGGCTGGACGAACTCGTCCGTCTCGCCGCGGTCGTAGGCGGCCTCGACGGCGGCCGCGGCGCTCTCGGCGCTGGAGCCCCGAGGAGAAGACCAGGGCCTGCATAGGCGCGCGCCACGCGGTCCCATCGCTTGTCGCGGTCCATGGCGTAGTAGCGGCCCGACACCGTGGCGATCCGCGCTCCCGCGGCCCGGCGAGCGCCGCCTCGAGCCGCCGGAGATACCCGCGCGCGGACTTTCGGCGGGGTGTCGCGGCCGTCGAGTGAATGCGTGGACGCGCACGCGGGGCACGCCGGCCTTCGCCGCGAGCTCGAACAGGCCCGTCGAGGGTGGCGCTCGTGCGAGTGCACCCCGCCGTCGGAGAGGAGCCCCATGAGGTGGAGCGTGGCTCCCTCGCGCTTCGCATGTTCGGCCGCGGCCGACGAGCAGCCGGGTTCTCGAAGAACGAGCCGTCGCGCAGCGCGAGGTCGATGCGGAGAAGGTCCTGGGGCACCATCCGCCCGGCCCCGAGCGTCAGGTGCCCGACCTCGGAGTTGCCCATCACTCCGGCCGGCAGCCCCACGGCCTCTCCCGACGCTTCGAGCAGCGTCCAGGGGTATTCGGCCAGCCAGCGGTCGAAGATCGGCGTGCGCGCGAGGGTGATGGCGTTGCCGCGGCGAGGGCGGGCGTGTCCCCAGCCGTCGCAGATCAGGAGGAAGACCGGCGCCGTCTTCAAGCGCGAGGCACGGCGGGGCGGGGCGGCCCGGGCCGGCCTGGGGCGCGGCACGGCGGTGCGGCGCGGACAGCCGGCGCTCGAGGTCCGACAGCACGTGCATGAGAGCGATGTACGCCTCGTAGGGCGACTCGTACGGCGAGAAATACTCGTGGACCTCGCCGTCGCCCGAGGACTTCGTGGCCATGTAGTAGAAGTGATCGGACGTCGTGAGGCGCCGGAAGTCGGACTGCAGCTCCGGCGAGGCCGGCCGCCCGGATCCGCGTCCTTCGAGGCGCGAACAGCCGTTTCAGGGCGTCCCGCTGCAGGTCGTTGCCCTGCCAGGCCGAGAGATCGCGGGCCTCGTCGGCCCACGAGATCGTCCGCGGAGCCGAGAGGAGGTCACGGTGGGGACGCGTCTCGATCGCCTGCGACGGCGTCAGGAATTCCGCGCCGCGTTCGCGGCGAGGTGCCGGTCGACCCAGGCCTCGAAGAACTCGAAGATCCCGGTCTCCTTCCACTGGTGCTCGCCGAAGGTCTCGAAGTCCATGAAGAGCGAGAGCAGCTCGCCCTCGGACCCGGCGATCCAGCGGTCGTATTTCTCGGCCGTCAGCGGGTGCTCGCTCCACGACGCAGTCGGAGAAGCGGAAGGCGATGTCGTCCGAACAGCCGGGAGTCGCGCAGCAGCAGGGGCAGGCCCTTCGGCGTCGCGGCGCGGTAGAGGTGGTGCGGAGAACGGTGCCCGGTCAGCGGCGCGACGCCGTCGGCCAGCACGCCGGCGTAGCCGTTCTCCTCCAGCACGCCCGCGAGCGCGTCGGAATAGATGAGCTCGGTGTTGCGGAAGACGCGCGGCGCCCGGCCGAAGTCCTGGACGATCTGCTCCCGGTGGAGGGCGACCTGCGCGGCGAACTCCTCCCGCGAGGCGAGCCAGGCCAGAGAATGGTGCGAGGTCTCGGCGAGAAGCTCGACGCGGCCGCTCGCGTCGGCCGCCAGGCTTCGAAAGGCGTCGAGCACGTCGGGAGCGCAGTCGCGAAGCTGCTCGAGGAAACAGCCGGACAGGGAAAACGACACGGCGAATCGCGGGTGCCGGGCGAGCAGCCGGGCGAGCATCGCGGTCGCGGGCAGGTAGCACTTCTCGGCACACGCCGCGAGGAGCTCGCGGTTGCGGACCTCGTCGAAGTAGCGGTGCTCCCGTCCGACGTCGAAGTAGTTGTACCGGCGCAGCCGGTAGGGCTGGTGGACCTGGAAGTACAGGCAGACAGGAATCATGATGCTGTCCCGGATTCTGCCACCAATTCCCGATACACCCCGAGACACTGGCCCGCCGCGGCGCGCCACGAGAGCCGCCGCACCTCGGCGCGGCCGCCCGAGGAGAGCGCGTCTCGCAGCGGAGGGAAGAGCAGCACGGCGAGGATCTTGGAAGCCAGATCCTCGACGTCCCCGAACTCGACACGCAGCACGTTGCGGATGACCTCGGAAACCCCCGCCGAGCGCGAGACGATGACCGGTGTTCCCTGCTGGAGCGCCTCCAGAGCCGTCAACCCGAACGGCTCGGAGACCGAGGGCATCACGTAGAGGTCGGCGCGGGCGTAGAGGCGATCGAGCTCGGCCGGAGGGAGGAACCCCGTGAAGAGAAACCGGCTTTCGAGGCCGTGAACGGCGACGCGGGCGACCATCTCCCGCATCCGGTCGCCGGAGCCCGCGACGGCGAAGCTTGCACGGCCGGCAGCTCGGCGGCGACCCGCGCCGCCGCGTCCACGAAGTACTCGGGGCCCTTCTGCCACGTGATGCGGCCGGCGAAGAGCACAAGGGGGTCGGTCTCTTCCACGGACCAGCTCCCGACGGTCTCTTTCGCGTCGATGGCGTTGTGCACGACGCGGAGGCGCGCGGGAGCGACGCCGTACCGCCGCGCCACGACTTCGGCGGTGTAGGCGGAGACGGCCACGACCCGGTCGGCCGCCGCGAGGCCCAGCCGCTCGATCGCCGTGACGAGGCCATTCTCGTCGTTTCCCGAACGGTCGAACTCGGTGGCGTGGACGTGGAGGACCAGCGGTTTTCCGCGCGCCCGCCGCGCCTCGATGCCGGCCAGGAACGTCAACCAGTCATGGGCATGGATCACGTCGAAGGATCTCGCGGGCCGCGATCCGCCCGGCCGCGGCGGCATAGCGCAGGACCTCGGCCTGAAGATCAGGTCCGTAGAGGGCGGCGGACACGGTTGCCGCTTCGTTGGCCTCGCGCTCAGACAATCCGTCTTCCCGAGAAGCGGAGCGACGAGGGATCCCGGACTTGTCCGCCCGTCCGGCGTGTCGAGCTCGGGATGAACGCCCTGCTTCTGCGCGGCGTTGCCTGCTTTCGAGGGTTTGCCTTTGTTCGTCGGCTGTCTCGCTGCGCTCGGGATGACGGCCCAAAGAGGTCATCCTCGGACGGCGTCGTCGGTGGAGCTCTTCGGCATACATGGCCTCGGTCAGGTAGGGCCGCAGCAGGCTCGGAATCGTCCGGAGGCGAAGCCGGCCCCGCCGGCGCTGGCGCGTCCGGGCAGTCTCTTCGACGTCGCTCGCCGAAAGCACGCGCAGCCCCGGCGCGGTCGTTCGGAACGGAGCGAGTGGGGGGAGCACGAGGACGACTTCCGCCGCGCTCTCCAGGAGCCCGCGCACCAGCCCCTCGCACGCGACGCCGAGGCCCCCGCTGATGTACGGAGGGAACTCCCAGCCGAACATGTCATGGACGGAGTCGAGGTTCAGGTGAAGGTTGAAGCGGTCCTCTTACCTCACCTCAACTCTCAACCTTCCTTCATTCCCCTCCGCGAAGTGCGTGTAGACGACCCGCGCGATCTTCCGCCGACGCTCCACGCCTGGGCGAAGCAGCCGCGCGGCGTGTGCGGGGAGTCGCCGTCGAACATCTCGGAGATGTATCCCGAGCCCGGCCTCGCGCACGTGGGCCCGCAGCGGCGCGAGCAGCGCCCGCATCGTTCGGCGCGACTGCTCGTTGTTGCCGAAGACACGGAAGTGGGCGTCGGCGAAGGGGCCGATGAGCCACGGCCACACGGTGCCCTGGTGGGCCGCCGAGAGCCGCGTCCGCTCGTCGCCCGCGCGCTGCCGCGGTAGCGGGGATCGTGCGGGTCGAGCGTGCGGAGGCCGAAAGGAGTCAGGAGGCTTCGGCGGACGGCCCAGTAGACCGAGCGCGCGCGGTGGGGCGGCAGCAGGTCGTCGGTCAGCGCGACCGCCAGGATCTGGTTGGGTCGCAGGCTCGGTCCGGCACGACGTCGCCGACGACGTCGTAGAGATAACCCTTCTCGGCGTACCAGAACGCCTCGTTGAAGCGGCGGGCGACGTGCCACGCCTCGGATTCGAGCTCCCGCGCGCGGCCCGTCTCGCCCGCCAGCCGCTCGAGGCGCGCCGCGCCTTTCAGCGCCGCGTGCCAGAGCGCGTTGACCTCGACCGCGCGGCCCGCGCGCGGCGTCACCGGCTGGCTCGTCGACGACCGCGTCCATCCACGTCAGCGCGCGGCCCGGGGCGTCGCCCGACGAGCAGGCCGTCCGGCTCCGACCCCGATGCCGAAGCGCGTGCCCGCGCCGGTAGGCCTGGATGATCGAGCGCACGGCGTCGAGCAGAGGCGAGGGCCGGCCGGGGTTGCGCCGCGCGCCGCCGAACCACTCCACGGCGAGGATGAACCAGAGCGCCGCGTCGATCGAGTCGTACTCGGGCTCGCCGCCCTCGCCCGCGAAGTGGCTCGGGATCAGGCCATCCCGCCGCTGCGCGGCGAACGTGTTGAGGACCTGCGCGGCAGCGGCGCCGACGCCCATGCGCCAGCGCGAGCCCGGGCGCGGCGATCATCGCCTGGCGCCCCCAGTCGGACAGCCACGGGAAGCCCGCGAGAATCGTCGGCGCCGGTGCGGGTGCGCCTCGACCAGGAAGGACTCGGCGCGGCTGCGCGAGCTCGTCGAAGACCGGAGTCCCCCGTTCGCGCGAACTCGTCCCGCCGCCGGCGCTCTGCGTCGAGGAGACGGTCGGGGTCGCCCGCGACTTCGTCGAGCGAAAAGAGGGCGAAAGCCTGCGCGTCCGGACGCAGCGTCCACTCCCATTCGAGCGGGCTCCAGAGGTCTTCCTCGGAGTCGTAGCCCCGCGCCTTCCTCCGCGTAGCGGAAGTGCCGGTACCAGATCGGGTCCACGCGCGTCGTCGCCGAAGACGCCGCGGAGGAACAGGCGGGGCAGGTAGGCCAGCGGCGGCACCCAGCGAGGTCTCGCCCCGGACCTCGGTCGTCGGTCCCAGTCCGCGGTCTCCCGCTGGAGGCGGTGGGAGTCCCCGCAAGGCGAGCAGCGGGCCGGACGCGCAGCTGGACCTCGGTCGAGTCCCGCGGTTCGTCCATCGGACGACCGTGATCGCGATCGGTCGCGCACGAGGCAGAGCGAGCGTTCGATCGAGAAGCTCGCTCGGTCTCGTAGCAGCCAGGTCGGGAAGGGCTCGAGCCGGAATCGCGACAGGTTCTCCGTCCCGTCCGGCGAAGTCGCGTCCCGATAGACCTGCGTCGAGAGTCCGTCGGTCGCTCCCGCGGCACGTCACGAACTCCTCGCAGCCGGAGACCATCATCCAGCGGCGCCGAGGCGGAGGGATCGCCGGCACGTACCAGCCGTGGTAGCGGCGGGTCCGCGGCCGCCCGACGCCGTGCCGCACGCGAATCCTCCGAGCCCGTCCGTCTTCGAGCCACTCCAGACCGACAGGGCGCGGCCCCGAGGTCCGCGGCCGACCACTCGAGGGGCTTGCGGGACGCTCCGAGCGGCAGCGATGGATTCGTCGGTCTTCACGGCAGGTCGGGGAGGCCCTCTCGGGAGCGATTCTCTATCACACCGCTGCGCGAGCGAATCGAAGCGCCGCGCCGCGCGGAGCCGCGCCGGCTTCGCAGTCTCTTCATGCGAGCGCGTAACGATCGGCCGAGGAGGCCGATTGAGCACTGCTCGCGATATCTCTCGACGAACTCTGCATCGACACGATTCGCACCCTGTCGATCGACGCGGTGCAGAAAGCGAACTCCGGCCATCCGGGCCTTCCGCTCGGCGCCGCGCCGATGGCGTACGTGCTCTGGCAGCGGCACCTCAAGCACAACCCGCGCGACCGCACTGGCCCGACCGGGACCGGTTCGTGCTCTCGGCCGGCCACGGCTCGATGCTGCTCTACAGCCTGCTCCACCTGACGGGCTACGACCTGACGCTCGAGGACCTGAAGGCGTTCCGCCAGTGGGGGAGCCGGACTCCCGGCCACCCCGAGTTCCACCTGACGCCCGGGCGTCGAGGCGACGACCGGGCCCGCTCGGCCAGGGGACGGCCAACGCCGTCGGGCATGGCGATCGCCGAGCGCTTGCTCGCGCCATCGCTTCAACCGGCCCGGGCCACGACGATCGTCGACCACCGGACGTTCTGCCTCGTCGGCGACGGCGACCTCATGGAGGGGATCTCCTCGGAGGCCGGCTCGCTGGCCGGGCACCTGAAGCTCGGCAAGCTCGTCTACCTCTACGACGACAACCACGTCACGCTCGACGGGCCCGACGTCGCAGGCTTCACCGAGGACGTCCTGCGCGCGCTACGAGGCCTACGGCTGGCAGACGCTGCGCGTCGAGAACGGCAACACCGACCTCGACGCGATCGACGGCGCGATCCAGACGCGCGGTCGGCCAGCAGGAGCGCCCGACGATCATCGCCGTCCGCACGACGATCGGCTACGGCTCTCCGCACAAGGCGGGCACGAGCGGCGGCGCACGGCAGCCCGCTCGGGCCCGAGGAAGTGGCCCTGACGAAGAAGGCGCTGGGCTGGGAATGGACCGAACCCTTCTACCATGTCCGGCCGGAGGCCCTGCGCCACTTCCGCAGTGCGGTCGAACAGCGGCGCGAAGGCCGCAGGCCGAGTGGGAGCGGCGCTTCGACGCCTAGGCGAAGGCGTCTCCCGAGCTGGCCGAGCAGTGGCGCGCTCGCGCACGAAGGGAGCCCTGCCGCCGGGCTGGGACGCGGACCTTCCGAAATGGAAGCCGGCGGACGAATCGCTCGCGACGCGCGTCGCCGGCGGGCAAGGCCATCAACGCGATCGCGAAGAACGTCCCCTGGCTGCTCGGCGGCGACGCGGACCTCTCGGAGTCGACCAAGACGAAGATCGAGGGCGACGCGGACTTCGACGGCCAGACCGGGCAGGGCAACAACATCCACTACGGCGTGCGCGAGCACGCGATGGCCGGCATCGCCAACGGCATGGCGTATCACGGCGGCGTCCGTCCGTTCGTCGCGACCTTCTTCTGCTTCTCCGACTACATGCGGCCGTCGGTGCGGCTCGCGGCGCTCAACCAGCCTCTCGACGATTTTCGTCTGGACGCACGACTCGATCGGCCTCGGCGAAGACGGCCCGACGCACCAGGCGGTCGAGCAGCTGATGTCGCTGCGCGCCATGCCGGACTTCTCGATGATCCGTCCGGGCGACGCGAACGAGACCGCCGAGGCCTGGCGAGCGGCGATGGAGCATCGGGACGGCGCCGTGCGGCCTCGCGCTCTGCCGCCAGAACCTGCCCGTGCTCGACCGCTCGGGCGCGAAGGGCGACGTCTCGCGCGGGCGCGTACGTCCTCGCCGAGGCCTCGGGCGGAAAGCCGCGGCTGATCCTGATCGGCGACCGGCTCCGAGCTGCAGCTCGCGGTCGGCGGCCGCGAGAAGCTCGAGGCCGAGGGCATCCCGACGCGGGTCGTCTCGATGCCGTGCTGGGAGTTCTTCGACGCGCAGCCCCGCGAGTATCGCGACGAGGTCCTGCCGCCGGCCGTCCGGGCGCGGCTCTCGATCGAGGCGGGAGTCACGCTCGGCTGGCAGAAGTACGTGGGGGACGAGGGCGGCTCCATCGGCGTCGACCGCTACGGCGCGTCGGCGCCCGGGAGAGATCGTCATGAAGGAGTACGGCTTCACCGTCGAGCACGTCGTGGAATTCGCCCGCGGCCTGCTCCGAAAGGAAGGAGGAAAGTCATGAGCAAAATCCGCTGCAACGGCTGTCCGAGCTCGGCCAGAGCGTCTGGTACGACTACATCCGCCGGGACCTCGTCGACGGGCGGCGAAGCTCGAAGCGGCTGATCGAGGAGGACGAGCTTCGGGGCATGACGTCCAACCCGACGATCTTCGAGAAGGCCATCGCCGGCAGCTCGCTCTACGACGACGACATCGGCGCGGGAGCGGGCAAGGCCGCGCCCGAGGTCTACGAGTCCCTCGCGGTGCGCGACGTCCGGGGCGCCGCCGACGTTTTCCGCCCGGTCTACGACGCCGCGAGCGGGGCCGACGGTTTCGTGTCGATCGAGGTGCAGCCCCACCTCGCCCGCGACACGCAGGGCACGATCGTCGAGGCTCGCCGCCTCTGGTCCGCATGCGTCGCGGCCGAACGTGATGGTCAAGATCCCGGGAACGGCCGAAGGCCTCCCCGCCATCCGCCAGTGCCTCTCCGAGGGCATCAACATCAACATCACTCTCCTCTTCTCGGTGGCCCGCCATCGCGAGGTCATGGACGCCTACCTTTCCGCCCTGGAGGACCGGGTGAAAGCCGGACAGCCTGTCTCCGGGATCCACTCGGTCGCCAGCTTCTTCGTGTCCCGCGTGGACACCAACGCCGACAAGAAGCTCGACGTCCTGATCGCCGCGGGCAACGAGAAGGCGAAGGGGATCCGCGGCAAGACCGGAATCGCCAACGCGCGCATCGCGTACGAGGCCTTCGAAGAAGTCTTCGCCGGTCCCCGCTTCGCGGCTCTGAAGGCGAAAGGGGCGAACCTGCAGCGGCCGCTCTGGGCCTCGACCTCGACCAAAGACCCCAAGCTGCCGGACGTCTACTATGTCGAGGCGCTCGTCGCGCCGGACTCGGTCGACACGGTGCCGCCCGAGACGTTCGACGCTTATCGCGATCATGGAAATCCCCAGGTGCGCATCCGGGACGACCGCGAGGGAGCGCACGCTCTCTTCCGGACTCTCGCCGAGCTCGGCATCTCGGCCGACCAGATCTATCGGGAGCTCGAGGAGGAGGGTGTCAAGAAGTTCTCGGACTCCTTCGACAGCCTGATGAAGACGATCGAGCAAGAAGGAGCGCGCGATGAGGGTGGCTTGAGCCCCGGAGTCCGGAAGCTCCCCCGGGCGGCGAACCGAAGAGGCCATCCGCCCGCCCTGCACTCTCGTGATCTTCGGCGCGTCGGGAGACCTGACGCGCCGGCTGCTCGCCCCGGCGATCGCCCACCTGACTCGCGACGGGGCTCTCTCGGCCGACTTCGCGATCCTCGGCGTGGGACGGACCGAGTTCTCGAACGCGGATTTCCGCGGCGCACATGGCGAGCGGCGCGCGCGAGTTCACGCCCCCCACGCAGGGCCGCCCCGGCGACCTCCCGGACGTCGTCGAGTACATCTCGGGCGACTTCGCCGACCGGGCGCTCTACAGGCAGCTCAAGGAGCGGCTGGAGGAGATCGAGGCGCCGGCGCGGGCGGCCCGCGCAACCGCATCTTCTACTTCGCCACGCCCCCCGAGGCCGACGAGACGATCGTGACGGCTCTCGGAGAGGAGGGTCTCGCCACGGTCGACACCGGCTGGGTGCGCGTCGTCGTCGAGAAGCCGTTCGGCCACGATCTCGCGTCCGGGCGGCACTTGAACGAAGTGCTCCTGCGCGTGTTCCGCGAGAAGCAGATCTACCGGATCGACCACTACCTCGGCAAGGAGACCGTCCAGAACATCTTCGTCCTGCGCTTCGCCAACGGCGATCTTCGAGCCGCTCTGGAACCACCGGTACGTCGACCACGTCCAGATCGCCGTGGCGGAATCGGTCGGCGTCGGCCATCGCGCCGGCTTCTACGAGAAGGCCGGCGTGCTGCGCGACATGTTCCAGAACCACCTGATGCAGCTCCTGACGCTCACGGCGATGGAGCCGCCGGCGGCCTACGAGGCCGACGCGATCCGCGCCGAGAAGGTCAAGGTGCTGCGGTCGATCCGGCCGTTCGCCGAAAACGAAGTCGACGACTGGGCCGTGCGCGGACAGTACGGCCCCGGAGTCGTCGACGGCAAGCGGGTTCCGGGCTACCGCGAGGAGCCCAAGGTCGACCCGAACTCGGCGACCCGCGACCTACGCGGCCTCAAGATCGCCGATCGACAACTGGCGCTGGGCGGGCGTGCCGTTCTACCTGCGCTCCGGAAAGCGCCTGGCCAAGCGCGTCAGCGAGATCGCGATCGAGTTCAAGGGCGTCCCGCACCGCTTCTTCCACAAGGCGTCCGGAGGGCTCCTGCCGAACGTGCTGCGCCTCCACATCCAGCCCGACGAGGGCGTGTCGCTGAAGTTCGGCGTCAAGATCCCGGGACCGGCCCTGCAGATCCAGTCCGTCTACATGGATTTCCCGTACTCGAAGCTCGGCGCTCCGATCCACGGGGGCTACGAGCGTCTCCTTCTGGACGTCACCCACGGCGACCAGACCCTCTTCATCCGGGGAGACGAGGCCGAGCATGCCTGGGAAGTGCTGACCCCGGTCCTGAACGCCTGGGAGAAGAACCCTCCCACCGACTTTCCCAACTATGCCGCCGGCACCTTCGGCCCGGAAGCGGCCGACAAGTTCCTGGAGAAGGACGGGAGGCGCTGGCGGACGCTGTAGGGAGCCTCACCGCTCGACGCCGCGAGTCTTCGCCTCGCCCAGCCCCGTCATCCTGAGGATCCCGAACTTTATGGGGAAGCTCGTCTGTCGAGTCCGGAATCCTTCGCTGCGCTCAGGATGACTCGCTCCAGCCGAGGAGCAAGGCGTGCAGCGGAAGGGAGCTACGCCTCCTTCGCCTCGCCGCCCTTCCCCGCCTTCGACTGCGCGATCACCTTCTCCTGGAGGGCGTGCGGCACCTCGGCGTAGTGGGAGAACTCGAGGTGAAACGAGCCGCGGCCCTGCGTGATCGAGCGCAGGTTCGCGCCGTAGGTCAGGAGCTCGGCCATCGGAACGGCGGCCTTGATGACGGTGTCGTCGTTCGGTCGCGTCCATGCCCTGGACGTGGCCGCGGCGGGACGAGAGGTCGCCCATGAGATCGCCCGACGTATTCGTTGGGGGCGGTGATCTCGACGTTCATCACGGGCTCGAGGAGCGTGGGCCTCGCCGCGGCCATCGCCTCCTTGTAGGCGAGCGCGCCCGGCCAGCTTGAACGCCAGCTCCGAGGAGTCCACGTCGTGGTACTGGCCGTCGTAGAGGATGACGCGGAAGTCGACCATCGGGTATCCCGCGAGGAAGCCCTTCTTGCGGACCTCCTGGATCCCCTTCTCGACGGCGGGGATGAAGTTGCGCGGGATCGAGCCGCCGTAGATGTCGTCCACGAACTCGAAGTCCTTGCCGCGGGCGAGGGGCTCGACGCTGATCCGGCAGTCGGCGAACTGGCCGTGGCCGCCCGTCTGCTTCTTGTGGCGGCCGTGGGCCTCGGCCTTCTTCGTGATGGTCTCGCGGTAGGGGACCTTGGGCGGGTGGAGGATGACCTCGACTCCGTAGCGCTTCTTCAGCCGCGCGACGGCGATCTCGACGTGGAGCTGCGACGCGCCGGCGAGGTGAAACTCCTTGGTCTCCTCGTCGCGCTGGAAGTTCAGCGAGGGGTCCTCTTCGATCAGCTTGTGGAGCGCGGTCGAGATCTTGTCCTCGTCGCCCTTGGCCTTGGGCTCGATGGCGTAGGCGATCGAAGCCTCCGGGCACCGTAGAGCTTCGGCAGCACGACGGGATGGTCCTTGGTCGTCAGCGTGTCGCCCGTCGTGCGTCTCCTTGAGCTTGGCGACGGCGACGATGTCGCCGGCCCTGGCCTCGGGCACGTTGACGTGCTCCTTGCCCTGGGGAAGGAAGAGCCCGGAGAAGCGCTCGTGCACGCCCTTGGTCGCGTTCCAGTAGTTGCCGTCGGACTGGAAATGGCCCGCCAGGACGCGCAGGTACGAGATCCGGCCGGCGAACGGATCGGACACCGTCTTGAAGACCTGGGCGACGGCGTGGTCCTTCTCGTTGCAGAAGACCATGACCGGCTTCCCGTCCTTCCCGATCGCCCTCGTTCTTGCGGCCTTCCGGAGAGGGAAGGAGCGCCACGCAGGCGTCGAGGATCGCGGAGCGCGCCGACCCCGTTGGCACGAGGACGCGCAGAGGACGGGGAAGATCTTGCGCTCGACGATCTCCCGCTTGAGCCCCGGCAGGATGTCCTGCGGCTCGAGCGTGCCCTGGGCGAAGAACTTCTCCATCAGGTCGTCCTCGCCCTCGGCGACGGCCTCGACGAGGGCCTCGTGCTCGGCCGCCGCGCGCTCGGCGAGGTCGGCCGGGGATCGGCCCGTCGCGCGCTTGCCGCCCTCGTTGAGGTGGGCTTCCATCCGGACGAGGTCGACCGTGCCCTTGAAGGCTCTTCTCCTCGCCGACCGGGATCTGCAGCGGAACCACGCCGCGGCCGAACTTCTTGCGGAGCGCACTCGACGGACCGGTCGAAGGAGGCCCGCTCGCGGTCCATCCGGTTGATGACGAACATGACGGGCCGGCCGAACTCGGCCGCGAACTTCCAGACCCGCTCGGTCTGGACCTCGACGCCCGAAACCGCGTCGAGGACGATGAGCGCCGCGTCGGCGGCGTAGACGGCCGCGCGCGCCTCGGGGGCGAAGATGCCGTACCCGGGGGCGTCGAGGAAGTTGATCCGCGTGTCGCGGTGCATCGCGTGCGCGACTGGCCAGGTTGATCGAGATCTTGCGGTCGATCTCCTCGCCGTCGAAGTCGGTCGGGCAGGTGCCGTCCTCGATCCGGCCGGGCCGGGTCGTCGCGCCGGCGGCGTGGAGAAGCGAAGCGACCAGGGTGGTCTTTCCGACCGTGTTGTGGCCGACGACGGCGACGTTGCGCAGCTCGGGAGCGGAAAGTGGTTTCATGGCGCCGGATTATAGTGAACGATCAGCAGCCCGCTAGCCGCAGGCCCGGCGTGAGGACGACCCAGAAAACAGATGGCCAGCGCGCGCAGACGACTCCGGCCAGAAGCAGCGCCGCCGCAACGGCTTTGCCGCTTGTGAGCGCTCTCCGGTCCGGCGGCGGCCCGTCGAGACGGCGCGCGTCCGGTCGATAACGGGAGCTCCGTGACCGCCCTCTCCTGCCTGGCGATCGGCGTGGCTTTCCTCGTGGCGGTCGGGCTGCTCGTCCTGGCCGGGGTCCTGCTCGGCTGGGTCGTGCCCGGCCTCATCGAGCGGGCGCGGCGCCGGCGAGGCGCTCCTCCGTCGAATAGAGATTGAATCCGCCCTCGCGCAGGAAGCCGGCCGAGCATCACGGCCGAGTCGCGCGCGAGGTCGATGGCGAGCGAGGACGGAGCCGAGACCGCGGCGACGATCGGGATCCCGGCGGCGACGGCCTTCTGGACGATCTCGAAGGACGCCCGCCCCGAAACGAGGAGGATCGACTCGGAGAGCGGCAGCGCGGCCCTGCTGGAACAGAGAGCCCGATCGACCTTGTCGACGGCGTTGTGTCTCCCGATGTCCTCGCGCGAGAACCAGCGAGCTCGCCGGACAGCGTGAAGATCCCGGCGGCGTGGAGGCCGCCCGTCTCGCCGAATGCCGGCCTGCGCGCGCCGCAGGCGTCTCGGGCAGCGAGGCGAGCACGGCGGCCTCGACGCGGGCGTCCGAGGAGACCGGGGGAAGCCGGCCGTGCACGCGCCTCGATCGAGCCCTTGCCGCAGAGGCCGCAGGAGGAGGTCGTCACGATCAGAGTCGCCGCGCCCGATCGAGAAGCGAGCCCGGCGGGCACGGTCGCGCGGACGATCGACGACGTTGCCCTCTTCTTCGGGCGACCGGACCTCGCGGCAGTGCTCGAACCGCACGATCTCCTCCGGCCGCGTGACGATCCCCTCGGCCACGAGCCAGCCCGGCGGCGAGCTCGAAGTCGTGCCCCGGAGTGCGCATCGTGACCGCGAGCGTCTCGGCTCCGACGCGGATCTCCAGCGGCTCCTCGACGGTGACACGATCCTCGCGCGCCTCGAGCGTCGCCCCCGGCGCTGCGGGAGATCCGTATCCCGGCGAGACCGCTTCGCCCCTGTACTCCACGAGCGCAGAATACGTCCATGCGGCTCGCCGAGGGCGGGCTCCCTGCGGCCCGGGCGGATTCGAATCCTCCAAAGGGCCCGCCAACCTGTTAGAATTTCGAGGTCCGGCGTCCATGAGAACCGCGGATCTTCCGCCGGGCCGGGAGGGATTCGTTCCAAACCTATGTCGGATCAAGGTGACGGCAGGCGCGCGCATAGGAAAGCTCGGCCGTTACGAGGTCTTGAACGAGCTCGGCAAAGGGGCGATGGGGGTGGTCTACCTCGCCAAGGACCCCGTCATCGGCCGGCTGGTCGCCATCAAGACCATCAAGACCTCGCAGACGGGGGACGACGATTCGGAGTCCCGCGAGTTCCGCGAGCGGTTCGTCCGCGAGGCGCAGACCGCCGGAATCCTGTCCCACCCGAACATCGTCACGATCCACGACATCGGCGAGGACACCGAAAGCCGCGCCTCCTTCATCGCGATGGAGTACATCGAGGGGCGCAACCTGAAGTCGCTCCTCACCGAGAAGAACAAGTTCACCTGGGACGAGATCGCGGACCTGGTCGCCCAGATCGGCGAGGCGCTCGACTACGCGCACCGCAAGGGGATCATCCACCGCGACATCAAGCCCGCCAACATCATCCTGACGACCGACGGCAAGGTGAAGATCACCGACTTCGGGATCGCCAAGATCGCCTCTTCCAACCTGACGACCACCGGGCAGTTCCTCGGCACGCCCAACTACATGTCGCCGGAGCAGGTCTCCGGCGCCCCGGTCGACGGCCGGAGCGACATCTTCTCGCTCGGCGTCGTGCTGTACGAGCTGCTGACGAACCGCAAGCCCTTTCAGGGCGACAACCTCACGGCGATCTCCTACAAGATCGTCCACGAGGACTTCACGCCGCCGGCCGAGCTCTCGACCGACGTTCCGCCGGAGTTCAACCCGATCGTGGCGCGGGCGATGGCCAAGGACCCCTGGAACCGCTATCAGCGCGGCAAGGACCTGGCCCTCGCGCTCTACCAGCTCAAGGCGCACCTGGAGGAGCAGAAAGCGCTTCACGATCTCGGCACGATGGTGTCGGCCGCCGAGAACATGCCGACCCTGAAACTCGCGAATCTGCAGGACCTCGCGGCGCAGGGGGCGCCTCGAGACTCGACCCTGGTCCCTCCGCCGATGCCGCCCGCCTCCCTCCCTCCGGGACGCCGGCCTTCGACGACAGCTTCAACGACCACGAAGCCACGACGGTGGCGCCGGACCTCGCGGCGGCCATGGAATCGGAGCTTCCGGAGGCGTTCGAGGAGGATGCTGCCGCCCGTCCCGCCTCCGCCGCCCTTCCGGCGAGGCGGTTCCCGCTCCGGCGCCTCTCCCGCAGGACTGGAAGAAGATCGCCAAGGCCGAGGTCAATCCGCGGTATTTCTGGCTCGTTTCGGCGGCCGCTCTGGGCATCCTGATCCTCATCGTCGGATTTTTCGCGCTGCGGGCAAGGTCTGCCGCAACGCCGACGGTCGAGCAGGATGCGACCCTCGAGAAGGAAGTCCTGCGAAAGCCGCCAGGCCCTCGAGGAAGGCAGGAAGCTCTTCGACGCGGGCCAGTACGATCAGAGCCTCGCGAAGTTCCGGCAGGTGCTCGCGCGCAGCCCCAACAACGAGGAGGCTCGCAGGTACGCGCAGATGTCGGAGAACGCCGTCGAGGCGCGGCAGCAGGAGGAGCAGAAGGCGCAGCAGTCGGCCGCGCTGCGTCGCCGCCGCCCGGGCGGCGCTCACCGAGGGCCGGAACGACGAGGCGAAGCAAAAGGCCGAGGAGATTCTGGCAGCTCGACGCCTCGAACGCCGACGCCCTCGCGATCCGGGACGAGGCCGACACGAAGATCGCCGAGGCCAAGGCCGTCGCCGACGCGGAGGCCCGGAAGAAGAGCGCCGCGAAAGCCAAGGAGACGCAGGCCGCCCGCAGGAAAGAGGCGGCGCCGGCGCCCCAGTCCGGGCCGGCGCGGGGACCAGCTCGGGTCCGGTCCAGGGCCCGGCTCCGGCCGCGGTCCCCGCGCACCGCGACCCTGCGTCTGGTGTTCGACTCGCCGATCAACTCGGGGCACGTGATGGTGGCGGTGAACGATCAGATCCTCCTGCGGAAGCCCTTCTCGTTCAAAAAGAACGACAGCAAGAGCGTCCTCGCCAGCATGACCGTCCCTTCGGGCACGGCCGCGATCAAGGCGTGGCTGTCCGGCCCCGACACGCCCTCCAGCTTCACCACCACGACGGTGCAGCTCGCGGGCGGGGACTCGAAGACCCTCCGTCTCGAGCTCTCCGGCGGCAAGCTGACGGCCCGCGTTCAGTAGGGACTGCGTCCCTGGCCCCGCGGCGCCTTTGCGGAAACCCCGCCGAATCGCGTATAAAGCCCCTTTCCGGGGCGTAGCGCAGCCTGGTAGCGCACTCGGTTCGGGACCGAGTGGTCGGAGGTTCAAATCCTCTCGCCCCGACCAACCCTCTCAGCGACTTAGGTGGAGTCGCCTTCCCCGATCCTGAGCCGACTGCGCTCACACTGTGCCCGTTCTGTGTCCGTTCGAGGAAATGGAGACCACCGCGGCGGCCGGCTTGAGGGCCTCGCGGTGCGCTTGGGTGCGCCTCAGAGCCTCGCGCCGATCGGTGTCCGAAGCGATGTCGTACCGGAGGAAGATCGAGGTCGAGCGGTGCCCGCTGATGCTCAATGGCTACCGACTGCGGGCAGAAACGAAGAAAACGACGGCCAGCAGGATCCGGTTGAGGTGGCTCGTCGTCGGGCCGTGTCGGCCCCCGTCCGGGCAGCAGCGAACCCGCGAACCGCGCACCTTGCCGTGCTAGTCGACGCCTCGGGCGTTCTCCGGAGCGTCCGGCTACGGGAGGTCGGGGCGGGAGAAACCGGAGGGGCCATCCGACCGGTTATAGCGATCATCCGCTGCCGGCGGAACCGCCCCAGGACTGACCCTCTCGGGCACGCCGCCTGAAAGTCCGACGAGATCGTGCGCTTTCAACGTCTTTCCGTTCGCGCGCAGGTAAACCTTGTGAGGCAAATCATCCACGGGCACATTGAAGACCTCTCCCAGCAGATGCTGTAGCGATCGAGCTCCGGGGACGACCCCGCCTTGCCCTCCGGGAGCTCGAACGGCAAACAAGGTTGAGAATCCATCGAGGAAATCCCCGGGACCGAGGTGAGGGGCGTTCCGCTCGATCGGCAACCGACGCATGATCCGTGAGCCGTGATCGCCGTGAATAATTACGGTCGCGACCTGCCACAGCCCCGCCTTCTCCATGGTTCTGAACACACCATCCAGGAGCCTCTGTGAGCATCGGATCTGGTCGAAGTACCGTCGATACCGCTCCGCTCTTGTCGCGTCGGTATTTCTAACCAGCTCGCTGGGCGGCAGCGGAGCCGAATTGTACAGCCATTCCTCAATCTGCGGGCGTGGTCTGCACGATGCGTCTAGGATGTAGGGGTGGTGAGGAATCAGCAGGTGCGCGAAATACGCCTCGCCTGGAGAGGCGGAGCGAAGGTCACGCTCCAACTGCCTGAAAACCGGCAGGACGGATATCGGGGCGACGCCGGTGGCTACCCATTCGGGCAGGGCTGTCCCTCCAATCGAGCGGCGCACCCGTCCATACAGCTCGCGCGCCCTCCTGAGGTAACCGGAGCCCCCAAAAAGGGTATTGCGAAGGAACTCTGCCCGTTCGATGGTGCCGAGGTCCGGCAGATGCACGAACCCGGCCTTGCGTCCATTGTAGTTTAGGCAGGACGAATACACGATGCCGGGTACCCTGCAGAAATCGACATAGTCGGGTTGATAGACATGAAGGCGATACCCGAGTCTGGCGAGATGCAGGAAATAGGCGCTCTCCTTCAGTATCCATCTGCGGGGCTTTGGCTCCGCGAGATGAGAATCGCTGAGGTCGCGCGAGGTGAAATTCAGCAGATTCGCGATCGAGTTGTTCGAGTCAAGGTACTCTGAGTATGCGTCCGCGTAGACGCGGAATCCCCGTTGAACATAGAAATCCGCCAACGAGCGAAGCATAGCGCGACTTTCGGGCAACTCACTCGGAAGACCCGCAAGCCCGATATGCTCGTCGAGGATCAAATGCACCACGACGGGAAGATTGCGCACATTGCCGCGGGGATTGCCACGAGCGCTGTACGTCGCCTGCAGCAGACCGCGCCTTTCGGGAGAAGGAATCAGGAAGATCGTCGCCACGAGAACGAACGACGACACGGACAAGATCTTGGCGAGGTGCCGTCGAAGCGCCCAGCCGCACGCGCAGCAAGCCAGGAGAAGCAACAGTTTTGAAAACCTCGGGTGATACATGAACTCGAAGAGACAGGGCCGCCAGAGCGCCGAAAAGGAGCACGACAAGAGTTTGGGCACCAAGGCGGGCAGCGAGGGCGAGCGTTGCCCCGACTGCCGCGCACGCGGCAAACAAAATGCCTACCTCACCGCTGAGGATGGGATAGTCGTTAGCGAGCAGGAAAGCGCTGACGGGCGCGAACAGCAGCAGTGTTCCCGCGACAAAGGTCCAGCTGACATCGGGTCTTTCCGCGGCCATCTGGATTTTCGCGGCCATCTGGATTCGTTTGGTGAGCGGAAACTAGTCCCGCTCGAACCAGTAGAGCTTTCGCCCGGCCGAGGAGACGTTCTCGACCTTCCGAACGCGAGCACGAGTCGTCAGGGCGCGCTCGAAGTCGTTCTCCGAGTAATTCAGAAAGACGTCCTCTCGAAACCGCAGGAGCTCCTGGACCATCGGGTCGCTCTTCTGGATGAACTCGATGACGCCCGCGGGCGCCAGACCGACCAACCAGTCCACGACGTAATCCAGAGGCACATTCCGCGAGATCGCAAGGTGGTGAACGAGGGCGAGAGCGAGGATTGAATCGGCAGACGCTCGCTCGCCGAATCCCTTTCGCTCACCTTGTGCCCAGCCCTGACTCGGCGAGGGATTCGTCGCGTCCAGATGCAACGGCAGGAAGTTGAGACCTTCGGCTTTCGCCCGCAGATATGCTTGATCGAGCGCGCCGACGTCCAAATCGAAGCCAATGCATAGCTTCGCGCCGGCCCGCAACGCGGTCCTCGCGTACTCCCCGGTGTTGCAGCCGAGATCCCAGAGAAGGGCGGGTCGGGTGGCGCTTGCGAAGTCTCTGATAAACTCCGCCTTCTTACCGGCTGCGTCGCTCGCGTAAGAATTGTTGCCCGCGTAATCGCGCCATACGCTCTTGTCTCCATCAGCCGGCTCGAGCGACTGAACCCATTTCCTTAGATCCATCAATATCTTACGGAACGCCGCAAGTGGGAGACGGATCTCCTTTACCAAGCTGCTCGGGCGGCGCTTGGTCGCGTCCTTTTCCAAGGCAGCCTGGAGAACGACATGTTTGATGACGTTCCACGAGAACTTTGATTTGAACGACAGCGCTCGGGCGAGATGCTGGACGGGAATCCCCTCCAGGCTGCCCCTGTACCAGGCGTTGTGCGGTATGCCGAGCAGAGTTCGGAGGAGCAGGGGATTGAGAAACTGCTCGCAATATTGGCGGTGCCCCGCCCAGATCTCGCCCTCTCGATACGGACGAAAAGACAGGGCGTCGATGAATATGGGAGATGGTCCCACGAACTGAACGTTGTAGGCGGAGGCGTCCGAGAGCGTGACGCCATTGTCGAGGCAACGCAGATGGATATCGAGCTGAAGGAGGGCGGCATCTTTCAGACCATAAAAACACCATTCATAGGGATAAGAGATGAATGGGAGTTTCGGGTGTTCGAGGACGTACGACGCGACTTCTCCCGCGGAGCCGAGAATTCGTCTGTCGATCGGCTTCTCGTCGATTAACCGCCCTTCGGAAATGAGTTCTTTCAGGATCTCGGTGCGCCGCACCCTCTCATAATCCGGGGCGGCCGCAACCATGACGGTTCGGTAGATCCGGTCCTCGGACACGAGGACGGTGCCGCCAGGATCGCGAAACGACGCGGTGTCCCGGCGGAAAGTCCTCACGGTGCTCATCGGCGAGTTGCCGAGACGAGTCCCAGGTTCCAGAGTCTCAGTTCTGTCACCGAGGTCCGGTTCCCCCTCGGCGGGCGGATCCGATTTCGATTAGTCCGACCTCCGGAAGAAAGCCTTGAAGCGTCTCCAGTAGAGCTTCAGTACGAGGAGGAGACCGGCGAGTCCGGCAAGAAGTCCTTGCACGATGATACTCGCGGTCGCCGTGTCGAGATATCCGTAGACCGGTACCGCCCAGAGCAAGAGGAGCGCCCCGACGGTGGCGATTCTCGTCAGCCGAGGCTTGGAGACCGCCCGCGGGAGATCTCGCGTTCGAAGTGCAGCCAGGGCCCCACCCGGGTCAACGGTGATTACGAAAAGACGATCGTGAGAACCGCAGACGGTCCCCGGAAGACTTTCCGAAAGCTTTCCCAGCCCCTCCATGGATCCTTGGTCCTCTCCTCGCCTTGTCGTTGCCGATGCACTCGGACAGACCGCTCCTTGAGTGCGGGCACCCCGCAGCAGATACTCTGTTAAATGCGGGTTAAGTTGTCAAGCCGCGATGCGTCATCGGATCCGAAGGGCTTCAACATCCGGGAAATAAGGGAAATTCGGTCCCGTCAGCTCCATGGACCGAGGCTCACGAAATGAGTCTGCGTCGAGGATCCTGCTACCACGCATAGCTCGTTGACGTGAAACGTCCCGAACGAGTGGAAGGGGCGTCTCTTCTTGCCGAGGTGGATGTCGCGGGTTCTACGCCGTTTCCTGCTTCAAGCTGTGATCACGGTCCCTTGACGCCTGTGAGCCAGCGAGTCGTCGGACAGGCCACTGCAGCATAGAATCCTCGTCGCCCTAAATTCGATGACACTTTCTATCGGGACCGTCTCGGGCCTTACGAGATCCTCGCGCCGCTCGGCGCCGGCGGGATGGGCGAGGTGTACCGCGCGCGGACACGAAGCTGGGCCGCGACGTCGCTCTCAAGGCGCTCCCGGCCGAGATGGCCTCGAACCCGGAGCGGCTGGAGCGGTTCCAACGCGAGGCCCGCGAGGTCTTGTTCGCGTGGCGCGCTTCAGCCGGCGCATCACGATCCCGAAGGAAGAGAAGGACGAGGTAGACCATGTTCGCCTAGACGGAGCGCCGCAGCTGCCCGCGGCGACGGGCTGCCGCCTCGATAACGCGGGACGCTCCACGACCGGATCAAGTCGGCGTGGCGCTACCATGTACTGGCTATCGGCTCCACGCCATCCGACAGACGATCGGAACGGCGCTCCGTGAGGCGGAGGGCGTCGAGAACGGCGCGTCCGCCCTCGGCGTCACGCCCGGCATGACGGAGATTTACGGAGAGCACGGGAAGGATGCGTGCAACGCGGCAGCGTTGGACGCGATGCAGCGACGTTCCACTTCCATCCACGACCCGGTCTTCCAGGTCACTCAAGCTTCCGGCGGGAACTTGCTCCTCAACGCCGACGGCGGCCCGGGCGGCGTGGGAGCGTTCCTGACTCCTGATGTCGGTCCGGACGCCATCCTGTCGCCAGACGAATCGTTGACGACCGGTTTCGTCATCGGCCTGCAGAAACGCGTCCGCTTCACATTCTTCGTCGATCTTCTGGGGGTGCCCGGTCCTTGATGACATGTGCTCGTCTGATCGACACGGCGAGCCGATGCCAGCGACATCAGGGTGGACAGCCCCGGAATGCCGATCGCCGGGGCGATTACTCCCCCTTGCCAACGGCGATACGGCTGGGAGTCAGACCCCACCCGGAGGCCCGCGCCGCTGACCCAGTCTTGTCCCACTTCTACCGTGATCCGGCGTTTCGCTGAGAGTCACGGCCAAACCTAAACTGCTGGAATCGTTGTCCGTGGGGATCAGGCGTGATCCCTATGGATCAGTAGCTTCTGGTTCGGGACCGAGTGGTCGGAGGTTCAAATCCTCTCGCCCCGACCAATCCTCTCAGTCACTTGCGAAGGCCGCATCCCCGATCCCCGCGACTTCGATGACGATTGCCGGCGGACCTCGCACGGATCATCTCGCGCACGGCCGAGCTCCGCAGGTCGCCGAACCGCCGACCCAAGGAGATCTTCTTTTGCCCCCGTCTCCAGCATCCGACCGACGCCGCGGTGATGCCGGCAGTCGCCCGGGACTTCCAGGAGGGCAACCTGCACTGCGTCGATTTTCCATTTCGCCATGAGCTCGTGGAATCGGGCGGCATTCGTAACCTCTCGATGAACCTTGGCGCCGACGGCGGTCGACGTCAGGCGACTGGGCATCGCTTCCCCGATTCGTGGGAGAATTTCCCAAATGTCCCCGGTACAGAGGGGTTCGGGCCACGTCACGCCGCCCGTCTCTGACGATTTGGTCACTCGCGGCCCTCGCCGCCGGCCTCCTGCTGGGGATTCTCGGCCACGTGTCGGGAGCCCCCGGATTCACCGCTCTGGCGCACGCCATTCGGCCCCTGGGCGATCTCTGGATCGCCGCGCTTCAGATGACGGTCGTGCCGCTCGTGATCACCTATACCCTGGCGGCCATCGTCGGCTCGGGGGCAGGAAGAACCATCGGGAGCCTGGCTGGCAGGGCCGTCCTGCTCTTCCTCGCGATGCTCGCCGCCGCGGGCCTCCTGACGATGGGACTGGCGCCGATCCTGGTCCGACTCTACCGTTTCGATCCCGTCCTCCTCCCGTCTTTCGCAGAGGGAGTGGCGATTCCGGAGGCGGCGCGACAGGCCGGGGGGCCAGTGTACGGCTCCCTCGCGGACTGGCTCTCGAGTCTGCTTCCCCGCAACCTCCTCGAGTCCGCGGTGCGCGGCGAGATCCTGCCATTGCTGCTCTTTACGGCGATCCTCGGCATCGCCATTGCGCGGCTACCCGACGACCGTCGCGAAGCCCTCGACCGCCCGATCCAGGCTCTGGCCGCCGCGATGCTCATGTGCGTGCGGTGGATCCTGGCCCTCACGCCTGTCGGCGTCTTCGTGTTCACCTACATCTTCGCCCTCGGCGCGGGGGGTCAGGCGGCCGGAGTTCTGGGGGCGTGGGTCGTCCTGGTGTCGGCACTTCTGCTGCTCGCGACGGCACTGCTGTACCCCGCCAGTGTCCTTCTCGGGCGGACGACGCTGCGGGCCTTCGCCCGCGCGGTCGCTCCGGCGCAGCTGGTCGCCGTCAGCACGAGATCGTCGATCGCCTCGCTGCCGGCCCTCGTCGAGGGGGCCCGCGACCGCCTGAGGCTCCCGGACACAGCCACGGGCTTCGTTCTGCCTCTGTCCGTGTCGTTGTTCAAGGTCAATCGCACGATCTCGAGCACGGCAAAGCTCATCTTTCTCGCCTACGTCTACGGGATTCCGCTTTCGCCGGCGACGCTGGCGAGCTTCCTCGTCACCGTGATGATCCTGAGCTTCACCAGCGTCGGGCTGCCCCTCGGGGGCACGAACTTCAAGACGCTCCCGGCCTATCTCGCTGCCGGTTTGCCGATCGAGGGCGTCGTCATCCTCGAGGCCGTCGAGACGATCCCGGACATCTTCAAGACGTTGCTCAACGTGACGGGAGACATGAGCGCGGCAACCATCCTGTCCCGGTCGAGCCGCGCCGCTCGCGCCGCGGGCGCTGAGGCAGAAGAGACCCGGCCGGCGACGGAGGCCGTCTGAGATCCCGAGCCGCCGTGGCCGTACGGTGATCCATTTCGTCGCGCCCGAGGCGAACGCGTGGACCGTGCACCAGTACCTCTCGGAGTGGGGCAAGGGCGTGGCCGACCGCTTCCGGATCCTCCACTACGAGAGCCTCGCGGAGCGGACGTCTTTCGATCGCGGCACGTACGTCCTCGCCGCGTTGGAGCTGTCACCCGCTCAGCAGCTCCTGGTCGAGGAGCTGCATCGTTGCCTGTCCGCAACGAATGGCGTCCGATTTCTCAATCACCCGACGCGGACGATGCGCCGCTATGCGCTCCTCCAGGAGCTTCGGCGCCGGAATCTCAACGGGTTTCGCGCTGTGCGTCTGAACGAAGGCGTTACGGCGCTGCGCTACCCGGTCTTCCTGAGGTCGGATTGGGAGCACACCGGGGCGCTCTCCAGCTTGCTCCACTCCCCGTCCGAGGTCGAGCGTGCGATCGGGCAGGCGGTCTGGCAGGGGCACCGGTGGGAGGACCTTCTCGCGGTGGAGTTTCACGATACCGCCGATGCCGACGGCTACTATCGGAAGTACAGCGCCTACATCGTCGGAGATCGGATTCTTCCCAAGGGCCTGGAGTACGGACGCAGCTGGATGCTGAAGCACGCCCAATGCGAGTTCTCCGAGCCAATGCTTCTCGAAGAGCGCGAGTACATCGTCGGCAACCCGCACGTCGCGCAGCTTCGGGAGATTTTCGCTATCGCCGGGGTCGAGTACGGCCGAATCGACTATGCGATCAAGGACGGCCGGGTCCAGACCTGGGAGATCAACCTTCATCCGACGATCGGGCGCGGGCCGAGAGCCAACCGGAAGAAAAGGGTCCCTCCGGAGCTGGAGCCGGTGCGCAACGTGGGCAAGGAGCTCTTCTATCGGGGTTTCGCGGCGGCGTGGGAGGCCGTCGATCTTCCGTCCGAAGGAGGGCCACCCGTAGCGATCGCCTTCGACGCCCGCACGACCGGGGCGGCCGGGTCCCGGCCCGCCTCCCGCGGTGGCTTCCTTCAGGCGACTCCGCCGAGGGGCGCGCCCGCTCAAACCTCTGCTCATGCCGCTCGTCCGTCCGGTTTTCCCGGTTCTCGCCCGCCTCGCCCGGCGGGCATACACGCGTCGGCGCCTATTCTTTGATTGGGCGGCGGACAAGCGGTCAGCCGAGAGCCGTCGCGAAGCTGACGAAGGATCCCCGCACTTGCCAAGTTGAGACTTCGCGCATTCGACCGGGCACGGGCTGGGTGTTCGGCAAAGTCATTGGCAGGATCAAAGGCAGCCAGATTGATCGGCGAGTTCTCGCACCCCCCGCGACATGCGGGACGTCCTGCCGGGCGCAGCGGCTCAATGGCGGAGGTCCGACCACCCCGTTGTCCCACTTCTGTCCCGCTTCGCTCGCGCTCCCGGGTTTCGCTGAGAATCGCGACAGGGCCTATCTCCTTCGAATCGTTGTCAACCGGGATCAGGAGGGATCCTCAAAGATCAACGATTTCCGGTTCGGGACCGAGTGGTCGGAGGTTCAAATCCTCTCACCCCGACCAATTCCCTAATCACTTCGCGCGTCGCCAGTACCGAGCATCCGCTCTCGTGGCTTTGTTCGGGCGCCCGAAGAAGGTCCGCTACCCTTCCGCTCAGGCTCGCGCCAGCACGTCTTGCGCTTTCATCCTCGACGTGACCAGGGTGGGAGAACTCGGGCCATCCTCATCCTTGACGAAGCCGCAGCGGCGATATCTCTGGTTCGGGCGAGCAGCTTCAACCATCGGAATCCGTGGAATCACCGAGGCGCGTGTGGCACAACAGAGCCTGATACACTCCCGGTGAGGCCTTGTCGCTCTCCCAGTTCTGGCTCCTGCCCACCTGGGGAGCAAGACCGACCACAACCTGAATCTCACCGTCATGCGGGTCTGGCAGGGTGAAGCGGGGCCTTCTCCGCGGGACATCAGCCGACGCCACGAAGAGTTCGAGATCGACGCGAACAGCCCGACCGCTGTGTCGCTTGAATCGCTTCCGAGCTGTTTCAGGGAAATGAGTGGAGTGAGATTCGACAAGAGGTTTCAAACGTCGGAATGCGTAACACCGAGGGGGGGGCCATGCACGCAAGCGAAGCAATCCACTTATCAGCTCGGCAGGAACGCGGGACGGTCAAGAGAACGCCAAAAATCGCCAGCCTCGTCGTAGCCGCGGCGCTCCTCGCCATCCCCTATGCAACTTCTGCGGCTGTGTTCAACTGCCCCGCAGGCGACGTGGCCTGCCTCATCGGCGCCATCAACACGGCCAACGGGAATGCGGATGCTGACACGATCAATCTGGCCGCCGGCAACTACACCCTGACGGAGATGAATAACCAGGTCGACGGCGGAAATGGATTGCCCTCGATCACGCAGTAGTCTCACCATTCAAGGGGCCGGCGCTAACTCGACCATCATCGAACGAGATCCGAGCCTCGTGTCCCCGGCTCCACAGGACCCGCTCTTCCGCATCGTTCATGTCGGTGTGGGGGGGGATCTCAACCTCGGCCAGCTTCACCATTCAGGGAGGGCACGTCACATCGGGGGCATTCGGTGGGGGTCTACTCAACAATGGCGGCAGCGTGACGATCAACGATTGTGTCTTCCGGGTCAACCGGGCAGATTACGGCGGAGGCGTCGACAATGAGAGTGGCTCGATGGCGATTGCGAACAGCACGCTGACGGGCAATGCGTCGATCTTTCTTGAAGGTGGTGGATTCGGTAGTGGCATTTTTGGCGATGGCGGTACGACGGTCATCACCACCAGCATCATTGCGGACAATCAAGGCAGCGGCGTTGTCAACTTTGCCGGGAACGTAACGCTCGAGAACAGCACCGTGGCGAGAAACGGGATGGGCGGTGGGATCGTGACCCGTGGCACGATGATGGTCACCGGCACCTCCATTTTCGATAACTCCTCCCTCTCGAGAGGCGGCGGCGTGTGGCAGCTCGGCGGGACGCTGAGCATGATCAACAGCACTCTCACCAGGAACCACGCAAACAGCTTTGGCTCGAGCGGCATTTACGTCGACCTCTTCGGGGCAGGAGCACTGTCGATTACAAACAGCACTGTGGCCGGTAACTTTGGCGGGGACCTGTATACGGAGAACGCGGGGGAGGGGATCCAATTGCAGAACACCATCCTCTATAACTGCATTGGGGTCGGGCTCATCACCTCCCTCGGCAACAATCTCCTACTTGGCGGGCCTCCTTCGTGCCCCATCGTCCTTCTCCCGAGCGACTTGACAGGGGATGCCGGGCTGCACTCCTTCATGGACGACGGCACGCCAGGAAACGGACATTTCCCACTCCTTCCGGGCAGCCGAGCGATCGACGCCGGCAATCCGGCGGCCTGCCTATTCATCGATCAGTTGGGGCAGGCTCGGTTCGACGGTGACAATAACGGAAGCGTCATCTGCGACATCGGCGCGATCGAGTTCGATGGGTCAACTTCCCCCGAGGAGGTGATCGTCAACGACCTCGTTACCTTGAACTCGGTGACGACTGCCTTTGACCCCAATCAAGGGCCGTTTACGATCACGGCGCGTTTTACGAATACGAGCTCCACTGCGATAGACGCTCCGGTGTTTGTGGTCAAGCAACTCTCGACCCCCAATTCTCTTCTCAACGGCGACGGCCCCCCGCGGACCGGAGTCGGCCAGCGATTGACTCCGGACGTCGGAAGCGACGGAGTCTTGTCAGCAGGAGAGTCATTCACTGTCGAGTTCGACATCGGTCTTGCTAGCCGGGCTGTCTTCAGTTTCTTGGTCGATCTTCTGGGAGTGCCCCAACCATGACGGCCGATGCGCGAACCGCGGAGTTGTCGGGGCCCGGCTTGACTCCCCGGGATGCAGGTGAGGGAGGGAGGCGGGATCGGATCGGCCTCCCCGTTCTGTCCCATTTCTCGGGTGATCTCACGTTTCCCTGAGAGTCGGACCTGCCGACAGGGGGTCGATTTACAGCCCGTCGGGCATCGATCGTCTCCCTGTTATCGTCCTCCGAGCGGTTCGGGACCGAGTGGTCGGATGTTCAAATCCTCTCGCCCCGGCCAATCCTCTGAGTCACCAGTCGCGTTGCTCATGGTTGACCAGAATGCTGGTGTCAGCGTACCAAGCTCCACTTGATTTGCGATCACGTTCGAGCACGAAGGGTGGGAGCGGGACACCTCGGTCACGGAGCCGACGAGCCCTCGTCCACGGGTTGAGTCGGCCTCTAGGAACCGGTTGTGCCCACGCGCGGCGTCACGAACAGGGGATCGACGCGCCAGCGTCCCTCCGAGCTGAGCAGCCTTGCCAGAGGAAATGCCGGAGCGACCACGGCCGGGCTGATTCCGATGACGCAAGCCTCCTCGACGACGCTCGGCATTCCGCGCAGAGAGCGTCTCCGGCCGTCGGCACAGGACGGCAGAGCGCGTTCCCAGAAGCGCAGCGTCACGACCGCGCTGTCGCCGAGTCCCTGAGGGGTCAGCGTGACGGCACGAGGGACGCAGATTTCCTCGCCCGAAGGGTCGATGGCGTAACCCGGTTCGACGACGATGCGGCTTTCGCCCGAATCGGTCGACTCGACGCGAACGGCGAGGCCGGTGACGACTCCGTATCCGTGCAACGCGCGGTTATGGCGGCGGAGTTTCTTCCGGTGGTAGTTCTGCTCGGCGGCCAACGTGCCCGCATCGAGCAACCGACCGCTGAAGTAGGCCGGCCGCTCGAGGCCCTCACATCCTGGTTCCGAGGCATGGCCGAGCGCCGCCAGGGCCACGGCAGCACGGCGCGCGCTCACGCGCCCGCGTTCCGGAATCTCGTTGGCGTGGAAGAGGAGGTTTTCGCCCAGAAACGCGAAGAGCTCGAGGAGCGTGACTCCGGGGTCGGCCTCGCCATGATCGGTCCACTCCGGCGCGTGAGTCTTCACCGCCCGGCGGAATTCGGCGCTGATCGATTGGAGCGCCGGCCTGTCGATCGAGGTCGAAACCCCCGGGATGGGGCTGACCTGCGCTTCCGTTTCTTCGAGGTAGACACCTGGGTAGAGAAGTCGAGGCATCGCCGCCTCCCTGGTGGGCTCTGGCGCCCAGCGACGTGATGGACGCACTCTAGATTCTAGCCGGGCCCTGGGACATATGATGGCTCGGGCAGCGCCATGGCGGTTTCCGCGGTCACGCGCCCTGGTCCTGTGAGGTTGACAAAGGAGACGTCAGATGACTAATCGGAGAGTCGCTGAGGCCGTATGTGTCACCGCGTTTGCCCTGATCCTCGGCTTCGTACCCGCGAATGCGGACGCTGGCTCGGGAGTCATCCAGGTTATCGACATCCGTCCAATTCTTGCTCGCCACGACATCGGTGCAAATTCCCTGGGTCTGGCATACAACCCGGATCTGGATGTCATCTATCTCTCACACGGCTCGGATGAGCGCGCAGGCTTCATCTACACCCTGGACCTCGATGGAAACCTGCTCGCCGAGTTCGATTTTCAGGCCGCGTACCAGCCGGGGTCCTACCCCACGTCCCTCACCTATGACAGACCCAGTGGACACCTCTTTGTTCTCGCCCCTGTTCCCGTCAAAGGCGGCTTCGAAGCTCATCTTGTCGAAATCAGCCCTGACGGGGCGACCATCTTCAGTGACCTGATCATCGGCGACTCGACCGACCCGGAGCGTTTTGACTCGATCATGGTCAGGAGCGATGGCCTCTGGCAGTCCCGGTTCCAGGCGCGAGCCATCCGTCACTACAGCCGAGCGGGAGAGTTTCTCGAAGACATACTCCTTGGAAGAAAACTTTCCGATTCCTGGAGCCGATGGACCGCTGGCGTTGGCGTCGTCGTTCGGGGATGGATTCTTCGTTGTCTATCATGGCGCGCGTCTCCTCGCGGAAGTGAATGGCGGCGGGGAAACGATCGCCGAGGCGTCGACGGCGACGCTCCCGGACGTCGACTCCTTTCGGTCGTCCTCTCGCGATCGACAGCGATGTCGACAGCCATCGCATCTTTCTCCAGGTGGAAAATGCGCAGATCTACATCCTGTCCCAGGACTTTCTCCGAGCCTTCGTGAACGGCCTCGTGACGCAGGATTCGTTGCATTTTGCATGCAGCCGCACTCCCGTGCCCGGTGGAAAAGCCGGGAGCTGCACGATCACCGCCGACTTCACCAATACGAGCGCGAGCTCCATTGACGCTCCTGTGTTTCTGGTTACGGCGCTGGGCGGGGGGAATCTGCTTCTCAACGCCGACTCAGGCCCAGGCGGGGTCGGTGCCGAGCTCACTCCGCGATGTCGGTGCGTGACGGGACGTTGTCACCAGACGAATCGTTTACGGCGGAGTTTGTCGTGGGCCTTCGATCCCGAAACGCCTTCAGCTTCCTCGTCGATCTCCTGGCGGAGGGCGTGGTCACTGCAGGGTTCGGGCACGCGCGGTAGCAATCCGACCCATCAGAACGCCTTGGCCCGTGCCGACGTCGAGGAGCTCAGGCGGCTCCGGGATCAGCGCGATGGCGTTCCAGCCGGCACCTGGCCGCTGATCCAACTCAAACATCGTCTTGTCGAGTGAACGGATGTGGCCTCGGTGAACGCCGAGTCTCTCGGCAGCTTCCCGCTGGCTGAGGCCCTGCTCGAAGCGCAGCGCGTAGAACTCGCGCAGCGGTCTGGAGAGGCCGTCGGCCCTGGCATGAAGGAGGTGGAGACAGCTCCGCTTGCTTCTCCGGAGCCGTCGGATTCCGGCCGTCGATCGGGTCCGCCTTGCGCTGGCGCAGAATGTCCACCGCCTTGTGCACCGCCGTCTGGAAGATCCAGGTGGCGTTGAGTTGGGCTTCCGGGCCTGCCTTCAAGAGCGCAAGGCGAAGCTCCTGAAGAAGATCCGAGGCGTCCTCGGGAAGGAGACCGTAGTGATAGGCGATGCGCCTGGCAGCCCGGCCGAGATAGGGCGACGCCAGCCACTCGCTGACCGACAGGCGGTTCTCTGAGGTCGAACTCACGTCGCTCTCGACCGGGCTAGGTCCCCGTCCGGGGTCCAGAATGTACCAGCTTTCGGGCACTTCGCAGAAACTCTCGCCAACTATCAGAGACACCGGGACATAGCACGCCTTCGGCGTCCGGTGACGTGCCCGGTCGGGAAGAAAAGGTGCGCCCAATTCTCCGTCGCTCACGATTGTCTTGCTAGGGAGTGTCTTTTCTGCACACCTGCATGCCTTCCCAGTCATTCCAACGCGCACCACGGACCGTCACGGCAGTCCATTCTTTCAGGAGGATCCCATGCGTTCCATACACCGACCCCGTAGAAGCCACCGCAACCCCATGGCCAAACGAATCCGAAGCGGTGCGGTCCTCGTCCTGGCGATGGCGCTCGTTTTCGGTGGCACTGCCGTCGGCCTCGCGGCGGTGTTCAACTGCCCGGGCGGGGACGAGGCCTGCCTGATCGACGCGATCAACTCCGCCAACGGCACCGTGGCGGCGGACACGATCATCCTGGCCGCCGGCACGTTCACTCTGACCGCGGTGGACAACAACACCGACGGCCCCAACGGGCTGCCCTCGATCACCAGCGACATCACCATCCAGGGCGCGGGCGCCCTGACGACCACGATCGAGCGCGACCCGACGCTCGGAGACGAAGGGCCCACCTTCCGCATCCTGCACGTCGCCGCGTCCGGTACGCTGACGCTGGAAGAGCTCACGATCTCGGGTGGCTTTCTCCAATTCAATTTCCACAATGGGCCCGGAATCTTCAACGCGGGCGGCGTTCTGCACATCACCAACAGCATCGTCACCGACAACACCGGCATCGACTTTTCTCTCGGCGGAGGCGTCTTCAACGACACCGGCGGCACTCTGACGATCGCCAACAGCAGCATCACGGACAATTTTTGCAACAACGGACTCGGGGGCGTCGCAGGCATCTACAACCGCGGGACGGCGGAGATCACCGAGACCACCATCGATCAGAACCTGGGCTCCAGCGGAGCCGCCGCTGGCATTCTCAACAGCGGCACGATGACCCTCGTCAACAGCAGCGTCATTCGCGGCTTAGCGAGCTTCGAGGGCATAGCCGGCATCGCGAACCTGGGTGGCGGCACCCTCACTCTCAAGAACTGCACCGTCGCCGATAACAAGTACGAAGACGGCTTTCGACCTCCCCGAAGGAGTGGGAGGCATCCGCAATTTCAGCGGCACCGTGTCGCTGCTGAACACGATTCTGGCGACGAACACATCCCTCGTGGTTGGCGACGAGGCATTTTCGAATTGCGCCGGTACGCTCACGTCCCTGGGCAACAACCTCGTCGGTGACTCCAGGGTCGAGAATGCCTGCGTGATCAATGCCGTGGGCAGCGACATCACGGGTATCGACGAAGGGGTTCTCGATGCCTTTGCCGACGACGGCACGCCGGGGAACGGGCATTTTCCGCTGGTATCGGACAGCCCGGCGATTGACGCCGGCAACCCGGCCGACCCTGGCAGCGGTGGCGATGCCTGTGAGGCCACGGATCAGCTCGGTTCCCCACGACCCGCGGATGGAAATTGCGACGGCACGGCCCTCTGCGACATCGGAGCCATTGAGTTCACTCCAGAAGTCGGCGACGTCGATGCCGAGCTCTCCGGTACCCCCGACCCGACGACCTTCGTCTTCGACCCGACGCCCGTGCCGGAGGGTCCCGCGGGCACCTTCTCCTTCATCGCGAGTTTCTGCAACGTGGGCGCCCAGGAGCTGTCCTGCCTGCGGAGCGTGACGAACACGCTGACCGGCGGAAACTCCCTGGCCAACCGGAACCCGTCGACACCGGCGGGAGTCGGCTCGGAGCTGAGCTTCTCGCTGATTCAGGGGTACGCCGACGGAGTGCTGTCGCCGGGCGAATGCGTCGACGTGTTCTACCAGATCGGCCTGGCCGCCAAGACGTCGTTCCAGTTCTTCGTCGGCGTCGTGGGCGCCGCGGAGTGAGGGTGTCGCTGCCGGACCGAGCGGGACTGGGTCGACGGTGACTTCGGGGGCCGAGCGGGCGAACGCGAGGCCCCCCGGCGCTCCCGCCGGAAGGGATGTGCTGGCGATTCTCCGGTTCAAGGATCCTGCCGGCTGGCCGAAGAAGCTCCTGTGCCGGACTCACGCCTGTTCGGCTGAGGAAATCGGTGGCTCATGGTGACCAGAACTGTACCCGGCAACTCGCAGCGCCGACAGGCGACCTCTCGATAGCCGGGCTAGGTCAGCTTCCTGTGTTTCGGGTCTCGGGAAGAAGCGCACCCAAATTCGAGGACCCGCAGATGCTCCTTGCCAACCATCAAGAGCCAGGGAGCCGTAGTGCGCTTCTCTGGCTTTCCGGCCTCGGCGCCTTTCATGAGAACTGCGCGCGCCCAATTCTCCGTCGCTCGCGATTCTCTGGGTAGGAAGAGTCGTTGACGGCCCACTTACTTTTGGGGAGGAGCCCATGGGTACAGGGAATTGCGCCCGTACGCGCCGCGAGAGTGAGGAACGCGGAGGTCGGCGCAGACCTGCGCCCGTCACAGGCGTTTCCTGGCTTTGGCTCTCATCCTGTGCGCCCCGGCCGTCGGCCTCGCGGCAGATTTCAACTGCCCCGCCGGCGATGTGGCGTGCCTGATCGACGCCATCGACATGGCGAACGCGACAGCGGAAGCCGACACGATCATCCTGGCGGCTGGCACCTATACCCTGACCGCGGTGGACAACAACACCGACGGTCCCGAACGGTCTCCCTCGATCACCAGCAGATCGCCATCCAGGGCGACGGGGCGACGAGACCCTCGTCGAGCGGGATCCGCCGCCGGGACATCCCCCGCATTCTATCCTGCATGTCGCCGCCTCGGGGTACGCTGACGCTGGACGGCCTCACCGTTCCGAATGGCCTCTCGACAGCGGAACGGCGCCGGGATCCTCAATGCGGGCGGCGTTCTCGGCATCACCGACAGCGTGATCTCCGATCACACCGCGCATAACCTGTCCCTGGGGGCGGGAGTCTTCAACGACACCGGCGGCTCCTGACCATCACCAACAGCACCGTCGTGGACAACATCAGCAACGGGGATAACGGCAGCGCGCGGCATCTTCAACAGGGGGACCGCCGAGGTCACCGCAGTCGCCATCTCTCATAACCTCAGCTTCACCGGGAGTACCGGGCGGATTCGCAACAGCGGCACGATGACGATCATCAACAGCACGATTGGCGGCAACTTCATGGACGATCCGAGCACCGCCGGCGTCCTGAATGAGGACGGCGGCACCATGTCCTTCGACAACACTCACCGTCGCGGAGAATGACGCGACATTCGCTTTTGGCGGACCGGAGGCATCGTCAACGAGAGCGGCACGGTGGACCTGCGAAACACGATCCTTGTCGCGAACACGTCATTTGCCGGACTTTTTACCGACTTCTCAAACTGTTCGTGCGGCGTCATCACGTCGCTGGGGAACAACGTCATCGGCGCCTCGAAACCCGTGGGACGCGATGCGTGATCAACTTCGTGGCCAGCGACATCCGGGACATCGACGTCGGGATCCTGGCCGCCTTCGCGGATAACGGCGAGCCCGGCAACGGGCATTTCCCTCTGGTCCCGGACAGCCCGGCCATAGACGCCGGCAACCCGGCCGACCCCGGCAGCGGCGGAGACGCGTGCGAAGCCACGGATCAGCTCGGCACCCCGCGACCGGCCGATGGAGATTGCGACGGCACGGCTGTCTGCGACATCGGAGCCATCGAGTTCGTTCCAGAAGTCGGTGACGTCAACGCGGAGATGTCCGGAATCCCCGATCGCTCGACCTATGCCTTCGACCCGACACCGGTGCCGGGTGGCCCCGCGGGCACCTTTTCTTTCACCGCCGAGTTCTGCAATACCGGCTTGTCGAATCTGACCTGCCTGAGGAGCGTGACCACGACGCTGTCCGGCGGGAACACCCTGGTCAACCGGAACCCGTCGACACCGGCGGGAGTCGGCTCGGAGCTGAGCTTCTCGCTGATTCAAGGGTACGCCGACGGAGTGCTGTCGCCCGGGCGAATGCGTCGACGTGTTCTATCAGATCGGCCTGGCCGCCAAAAAGTCCTTCAAGTTCCTGGTCGGCGTCGTGGGTGCAACAGACTAAGATCTCGGCCAAGGCCGACCGGCACGGGGTCACGCTGCATTTCGGGGGGCCGAGCGGACGGCGCGAGGCCCCCGGTACTTGCCGGCATGGAGGAGTGCCGTTCATCGGTGCAAGGATCCTCCGCCGCGAAGTCCTCGCGCCGGACGGCGCCCCGCGCCCGTTCGGTGAGAGAATCCCGGCTCATGCTGACCCTCGACCAGGAACTTCGCCCGCACCCGGATGCCGTGGAAACGGAGCTCGATGAAAACGAGCTCGCCCTGCTCCACCTCGAGAGCAAGAAGTACTACAGCCTGAACGCCACCGGGAAACGAATCTGGCAAGGACTCCGGCAGGGACGATCCTTGCGAGAGATCAGCCAGCGACTTCAGAATGAATTTCAGGTCGATGCGGAGACCGCGGACCGGTGCGTTCTCGAGCTGGTCAACGAGCTGGTCGAGCACAACCTGGTGCAGTCGGCGGATTAGCCCGCGCGCGGCGACTCTTAGGAAGACTCGGAAGTGAACCTCTCGCAGGAGTGGAAGCTGGTGCTCTCCTGTGCGCGAGCCGCACTTGCTCCGCAGGAAGGGGAGCGCGGCGCTTCCGATTCTTCCGAGCGAGGCTCTCGACTGGCAACGGGTCGCTGCGATCGCCTGTCAGAATCGCGTCGCACCGCTCGTCTATCCCGTCCTGCGGCGGCTCGAGCTGCCCTCTGACGCGCAGCCTGCCCTGGAAGTCCTGAGGCGCGTCTACGTGGCGACGGCGGCGCGCAATGCGGTCCTGTTCGGCGCTCTCAGGACGGTCCTCGAGGCTCTGTCGGAGGAGCGCGTGCCCGTGATCGTCCTCAAGGGCGCGGCGCTGGCGGAGACCGTCTATCCCGACCGAGCCATGCGTCCGATGTCCGACATCGACCTCCTGATCCGGAAGGAAGACCTGGAGGGAGCAGAGCGCCAGCTGCGGCGCGTGGGTTACGAGGTCGCGCACGACCCGGAGACCAGGGAAGAGCTGAGGTCGCGGCACCATCACTGGGTCTTTCGAAGTGCGCGGCCCGGCGCCGTCGGAATCCCGATCGAGCTCCACTGGAATCTGGATCCCCCCGGCGGACCGGTGGCCTGGGACGTCGGGGCTCTTTTCGAGAGAGCCACGCCCGTCCCGCCTGCCGGGGCCCTGGTTCTGGGCCCCGAGGACCTTCTCCTGCATCTGGGCCTGCACCTCTGCAGGCACCGGTTCAACGGGGGAGTGATCGCCCTGTGCGACATCGCGGCGGTGGTCGCGCACTACGAAGGTCGGCTCGACTGGGCGAAGATCCAGGCGCTCGCCGTGAAATCTGGCGCTTCCGAGTACTTGTCCGTCCCTCTTCAGCTGGCCGCCGAACTGATGGGAGCCGGCGTGCCACGAACGGCCCTGGCCAGCCTCCGGGGGCCGGGCGGCGACGAGGGAGCGGTCGACCTGGCGAGAGAGCGGATCCTCGAGGAGAAGGGACACATTCGCGGGGCGGCGGAGCTTCGGCTGCGGTGGCGGCGGCGAAGGGTCGGGGGCAGAGCGGCCGCAGTTCGACGCGCGCTCTTGCCGGAGGCCGCCGAGAAGCGCCGTCGCGCCGCGGCGGGTTCGAAGGATTCTCGCCCTCCCTATCTCGCGCACCTGGCAGGGCTTCTTCGCCGTTACGGTCCGTGGCTGTGGGCTCTGGCGCGCCACCCTCGCCAGGTTTCGGCCGTCGTGGAGCGCGAGGAAGGGAAGTCGGGTCTCGATTCCTGGTGCTCGGCGGGCGTGCCGCCGGGCGATTCTCACTGACGATTTCAGGAACGAACTGATATGCTCGGCCACTCTCCAGGAGGGGCATCTAGTGGCAGTTTCGGAGTACTGGCTCGCGGCCCGGGTCGGTCTGTTCCTTGGCTCTCTCCCGCTCCGCGTGCGCCGGCAACGGTTGCCCCTTTTCCTCGAACGGCTCGCATCTCCAACCGCACGACGGATCGCCGGCAATGCTCTCGAGACCCGACGGATCGTGCAGATCGTGCGGCGAGTCGCCGGACTGGGCATCTTCCGGCTGCCGATCTTCCCGAGGCTTTGCCTTCGGCAATCGCTCGCTCTCTTCTTCTTTCTGTCCCGGATGGGACATCCGGTCGAGATCCACTTCGGCGTCCGCAAGGACGGAAGGGACCTGGACGGGCACAGCTGGGTCTCGCTCGACGGGCGAACTCTCGGCGAGCGAGAGCCGGCGAATGCCTTTCGGACAATCTATTCCCACTCGGCGGCTTCGGGACGCTCCCCCTTCGCGCGAATCGATGAGCCTCAATTGACGTAGCGGGAACCTTTTTCAAGGAGGAAACCATGGAGAAGCGGGACGACGCAGTGGACATGGGCAAGGAAGCCGGAACGCCTCCCGATGCCCGCGGACAGAAGGCCCTGGGAGGAACCGAAGCTCGCCTTCATCGAGCCGAAGCTGAACAAGCACGGAAATCTCGAGAAGGTGACGGGCGACCCGAACGGCTTCTTCGGTGACTTCAGCCCTTAGAGCTCCTGGCCCCGGACGAGGTGGCCGATGGCCCGTTACGCGCTTCACGATCTGAAGCTGGACGTCGACGGGCCCGGGCCGGAGACCGGGGCCGAACTGGATCGAGTCCTTCAGGACCTTTCCTGGGACAGAACCGAAGCCTCGCCCGAGGAGGCCGATTTTTCTCTCTCGGTCCTGCTCGGCGAGCAGGCGTCCCCCTTCCCGGCCGAGGCCCGCGAGGTGCTTCGAGCAGGCGGCTTTCAGGGATTCGAGTGCGATGACGAGTTCTACCTGACAGACGGCGCGACGCAGCTGCGCCTCGAACTTCGGACAAGCGCGAGGCGAAGCGCGGCTCGCGCCGTCATTCGCTGACAAGGCGCCGCTCGAGCGGCAGAACTTCTGGGGCTTCGCCCTGCTCAAGCTTCTCCGCTCGTCGGCGATCTACGGCCTGCACGCCGCGGGGCTCGTGGACGAGGAGGGAACCGGTGTCCTCGTCGTCGGGGAGTCCGGCAGCGGCAAGTCCACCCTCGCCATCTCCCTCGTTCGCAACGGCTGGAGTTATCTTTCCGACGACGCCGTCCTGCTGCGCTCCCGATCGGACGCCGTCGAGGCACTGGCGCTGCGACGGCATTTCTACGTCGTCGGATCCGAGGTAACTGACTACGCAGATTTGCCGCTCGGAGAGGAGAAACCCGACCGCTTCAAGGGGAGTCGGAGGCGGGTCGGCATCGAAGCGACCTACCCGGACCGTCGAGTCGATGCGTGCACGCCGCGAGTCCTCTTGTTCTCCCGGGTTTCGCGCGAAGAGCGAAGCGCTTTGTTCGCCCCTGAGTCGCGCGAACGCACTCGGCCAATTGATCGGCCAGAGCAGCGAGCAACTCTTCGACAGACGAACGATGCAGGCGCATCTGACGACCTTGAAGCTTCTGCTGGACCAGGCCGCGGCCTACGAACTCCGCGCGGGTCTCGACCTCCGCGAGGACCCTCTGGGCCTCCTCCGTCTGCTCGCCGCGGTTCGAGGAGAGAGATCATGTCTCGCCTCGTCGTAGAGCTCACCAACCGCTGCAATCTGAGGTGCCAGCACTGCTATGGAGAGCGGCACGCCGCCACAGGGGAGCTCTCCCTGGAGCTCCTGGAGAAGGTGTTGGGCGAGGCCAGGGGCTGCGGCATCGACCACTTCTCCTTCACCGGGGGCGAACCGACGATGCACGGCCAGTTCGCGGAAATCGTCCGGCGTGTTTGCGACGCCGGATACACGTTCGGATTCGTCAGCAACGGGTCCACGCTGCCGAAGATCTACGGCCTGCTCGTCCGATATCGCGAGGGGTTCAAAGGCGCGACGTTCAGCCTGGATGGCGCCCGGGAGCCGACCCATGACGCTCTCCGCGGCAAGGGGTCTTACCGCCAGGTGATGCGAGCGGCCCTCGTTTGCGTCGCGAGAAGCCTTCCCTTCACCCTCAACATGGTTCTGACCGCTCGAAACCGTGGCGAGGTGGAGGAGATGGTCTCGCTCGCCGGACGGCTGGGGAGCGGGGCCGTGCGCTTCGGTCACCTGATGCCGACGCCGGACACGGCCGCGCGCAACCTGGATCTGACACCCGCAGGAGCGCCGCGAGACCGAGGCGGAGATCTGGCGCCTCCGGAAGAGCGCTTCGCTGCCCGTCGCGATGGGTCCCGGATACTTCAGCGAGTCTCCGTTCTTCCCGTGCGGGCCGCTCGAGCTGGAGGAGTTCAATCTCGATTACCGCGGGAATCTCTCCCTCTGCTGCCAGCTCTCGGGGTACGAGGGCGGCACGCCCGGTACCGACCTCATGGGCAATCTCCATGAGGTCAGCCTCACCGAGGCCTGTGCGCGTTTTCGCCAGCGGGTCGAGACCTATCTCGCCGACAAGCGGGAACGGGTGGCTCGAGGCGAGTTCACGGAGCTCGACCATTTTCCCTGCTGGTACTGCGTCAAGTACCTGGACAAGGTTCCACGGCTTGGAGCGATTGGCCAGCGTTCCTGGGCATCGACGTAGAGAGGCGGAGGAGGCGAACTCATGCTCGCGCTGGTTTGCGGTCATCAAGTGATTGCCGCACAGATCGAGAATCGACTGAGGTCTGGGCTTCAAAATGCGTAGCCGCGAAGGGGGAGCCATGCACGCAAGCGACACAAGACGATTGTCAGCAGGGCAGAAACTCAGAAGGATTCAGAGTGCGCCGCGTGCCGCCCTGCTCGCCGTCGCGGCATCGGTCCTCGCGCTCGCCCTCCCGGGTGCCGCTTTGGCTACGGTGTTCAACTGCGCCGCAGGCAGACGTGTCCTGCCTCATCGCTTCTATCAACAGCGCCAATCAGAACGCCGACCCGGACACGATCGTGTTAACGGCTTCCTTCCCCGGATACTTGTTGCTGGGCCGAACAACCAGACCGACGATCTCTCGGGCCAAACGGATTGCCGATCATCACGAGCCCGATCACAATTCAGGGAGCGGGAGGGGTCGCTATTATTCAGCGATGGCTGGTCGACCCGATGAGTTCAGAATCCTGCAAGTCGCGGCTTCCGGCAACCTGACGCTCAAGTCAATGGCGATCACGGCGCGGCGCTCTCAGGGTTTTCCGCCCGGCACCATCCTGATGGTCCGGCGGTGGGATCCTGAACCTCGGCACGTTGACGCTCGAGGATGTCCAGATCGAGGAGAACAGTGTCCGTCAGACCTGCTGAGCAATGCGAAACGATAGGCCCGGGCATTTCCGGGAGCGCCGTCAAGGGGCTCGGCGGCGGAATCCGCAACCTGGGGGCATTGACCATCAATCACAGCTTAATCCGGGGCAACAGAGCGGATCTCGCTGGGGGAGGAATCGCGAATAGCGGCTACTGTGTCCATCAGCGACAGCGTGATCACCTTCAACCACGCGAGTGAAGGCAGCGGCATTTTCACAGAAGGCGGCGCCATGACCATCGACAACAGCACCATCGCCTTCAATGGCTCAAATTCATACAGCACGATGCCCGATCCACAGGCGGAGGCATTTTTGTTAACTCCGGTACCTTGACCGTCAACAACAGCACGATCGTCCGCAACAACCTGGTGACCCTAACGGAATGTTCGGGCGAGGGCGGAGGAATTGCCAACGGGGACGGTACGGTCGACATACAGAACACAATTCTCGCCAACAACACCGCAGTCGCAATTGATCCGGCACCGGATCCGCCTCCGCCTCCGGTGGCAGCACCAGGGCCCGACTGCTTCGGATCAATCACCTCCCTCGGAAACAATCTCGTCGGCGACCCTTCTGACTGCACCATCACGCTTGGAGCGAGTGACCGGACCGGCGATCCTGGCCTCCGCCCCCTGAGCAACAATATGTTATTTTCCGCTCCTGCCGTCGAGCCAGGCTATCGACGCAGGAAACCCCGCCTCGTGCCCGGCCTTGGATCAGGTGGGACAACCTCGATTCGACGGCGATCGGAATGGCAGCGTGGTCTGTGACATCGGGGCCGTCGAATTCTTCCCGGGCCAGACGGACGCCAGCGAGTTCGTCAGCCTGGCTCCTTTGGTCACGGCTTTCGACCCGACTCCCGTTGCCGGTGGGCCAGCGGGGACATTACTTGATCCGAGCCACCTTTACCAACACGAGCTCCATCTCGGTACATGACCCTGTCTTCAAGGTCAAAACGCTTTCTGGCGGAAATCTGCTGGTCAACGCCGACGGCGGCCCGGGCGGAGTTGGGGCCATCTTCACTCCCGATGTCGGGGTCGACGGCGTATTGTCGGCAGGCGAAACGTTCACGTCAGACTTTGTCATTGGCCTTCAGACGCGAAATCGCTTCAGTTTCGTGGCCAACTTCCTCGGAGAGCTGCACCCGTGAGACGGCGAAGGCGCGGCTGGACTCCTGGTGTTTCGGGGCGTTCGGAGGGCGTAAGCGCCGACTGAACTTCTTGGCCTCTCTCATCCGGCGTTCCGTGATCTCCATCCCTACAACCGGAGAGTACGCCGAACGAGCAAATTACGAACGACAGAGCGCCGGAATGCGGGGGAGAGCCCCGAAACACGGTCAGGGGGTCGCGCGCTCTCGGGTAACATCAGCCGATGTCGAACCGCCACCGGGAATCCCCCGTCCGGCCCGGAGCCCGCGGCGGGTTCGCTCGACCCGGGTCCTCTTCCTCGCCGTGGACGCCGGGGACAAGGACCTGATCCTCGAGTGGGCCCGCGAGGGAATCCTGCCGACGTTTCGGTCTCTGCTGGAGACCTCCGCCTGGGGCCAGACGCAGAATCCGATCGGCTTCTACGTCGGGGCGGTCTGGCCCTCCTTCTGGACCGGTCTTTCGCCCGAGCAGCATGGCCGCTACTGCTTTTCCCAGCTGCGCACCGGGACCTACGACCACTATGACGTGGACCCGAAAGACACCCGGGGGGAGCCGTTCTGGGAGGCGCTCAGCGCGAGCGGCTGCCGCGTCGCGATCCTGGACGTTCCCAAGACGGTGCCGTCTTCGCGCATCAACGGGATCCAGGTCGTGGATTGGGGCACGCACGATCCGGAAATGGACTTCTGCACGTCGCCCGAGTCCCTCGCCGTCCGAGATCGATTCGCGCTTCGGGCCCCATCCCGTCGACACGTGCGACGCGTTCATGAAGCGCGGTCCGGCGGAGCACGCGGCGCTGCGTGACGCGCTGGTCGCGGGCGTCCGACGAAAAGCGGATTTCGCGACTCACTTTCTCGAGCAGGGGGGCTGGGATCTCTTCCTGACGGTGTTCGCCGAGAGCCATTGCGCCGGACACCACTGCTGGCATCTCCACGACCCGAAGCATCCCCGGCACGACCCGGTCGCCGCGCGTACGGTCGGCGACCCGGTCCGCGACGTCTACGTCGCCATCGACGCGGCTCTCGGCCGCCTGATCGAGCGCGCCGGGCCCGAAACTACGGTCTTCGTTCTCGCCAGCCACGGGATGGGCCCGCACTACGACGGCACGTTCCTCCTGGGAAAGATGCTCCGAAGTCTGCTCGAGCTCCCGGTCGCTCCCCCGAGAAAGCGGGCCCTCGCGCGCGTACTCGAGTTCCTCTGGTACCGCCTCCCCCCGCTCTTCATCCCGTCCTCCGACCGTTCCGGGGAAGCGTGAAGCAGGCGCTCGGGGTGGCGGCGACCTCTCCGGATCTGGCCACCCGCCTCTGTTTCACCACGCCCAACAACGACGTCTACGGCAGCATCCGCGTCAATCTCGTCGGGCGCGAGCCCCAGGGCCGCATCCATCCCGGCGCCGAGTACGAAGCGTTCTGCGAGTCGCTCACCCGCGACCTGCTCGCGTTCGTCAACCTGGACACCGGACGGCCGCTGGTCAAGCGGGTCCTGCGCACCTCCGATCTCTACAGCGGAGAGCACGTCCAGGACCTCCCGGACCTGCTCGTCGAATGGGATCGGGACGATCCCATCTCCCGGATCCACTCGCCGAAGACGGGCGTCATCGAGGAGGTCTTTCCGGGGAGGCGAACGGGCGACCACAAGCCCGAGGGGCTCCTCTTCGCCCGGGGGCCGGGGATCGCGCCGCGCCGCCTGGACCGGCCGATCGAAGTCACGCAGTTGGCGCCCACGATCGCCGCCCTGCTCGGCGTGCGGCTGCCGAAGACGGACGCCGAGCCGGTTGTCGAGTTGACCGCGCCTTCGCGGCCGACGGCTGTTTCGTAAGCGACAGGCCGGCCCGTGCTGACCGTCCTCATGACGACGCGCGACGGGCAGAGAACCCTGCCGCGCGTCCTCGAAGCGTATGGCGATCTCGAACCGCTGGAGACCGGCTGGCGCCTGGTCGTGGTGGACAACGGGAGCACGGACGCGACGGGGGAGATCCTCCGCTCGTTCGCCGGAAAACTTCCGCTGACGTGCCTCTTCGAGGGGCGGCGGGGCCAGAACCGCGCTCGCAACGCCGCGCTCGGCGTGATCGAGGGGGACCTCGTCGTCTTCACCGACGACGACGCGATCCCGAGGCGCGATTGGCTCGCGCACCTCCGCCGGGCCGCGGACGCCAACCCGGGCTTCGCGATTTTCGGCGGCACGATTCTTCCGCGGTGGGAGAGCCCGCCGGAGGACTGGGTCCTCCGCTGCGTGCCTCAGGCGGCGGGATTTGCCATCACCGACCCCGGGTGGGAGGAGGGGCCCATCCGGTCTTCGTGGGTCTTCAGCCCGAACATGGCGATCCGGGCGGCGGTCTTTCGAGACGGCCATCGCTTCGACGAGAGGTTCGGACCCCGGGAAGGCTCCTACCCGATGGGGAGTGAGACCGAGCTGACGCAGCGCCTGTCGCGCGCGGGACTGCTCGCCTGGCACGTCAAGAGAGCCATCGTCGAGCACGTCGTCCGCCCTTACCAGATGACGCCGGAGTGGCTCCTCTCCCGCGCGGTGCGATTCGGCCGCGGACAATACCGGCTGTCATCCCAGTGTCAACGTCCTCGCTCCATCCTGGGCCTGCCCGCGGGCCCCATCCGGGGAATTCTCGCCTCGGCCTGGCACCTCGCCCGGGCGAAACGGAGCCGCGATCCCGAGGCGACTTTTCGCTGGCGCTGGAACCTCCGTTGCTCGATCGGAAGCGCGCTCGAGGCCGGCGTCGTCGTGCGGGAGCGCCGCTTCGGGGGAGGCTGACCGCCGTCTCGCGGTCCGGATCGATTCGTCAGGCCCGCCGCTTCCGCTTCTTGCGGAAGAACTCCATGGCGAGGAGCAGGAGAAACGAGAAGAGGGCCAGCACGACGGCGACCGCATGGGCGCCGATGGGATTGCGCTCGTCGAGCGCCCGATAGATGTAGAGCGTCGCCGTCTCCGTCAGTCCCGACACGCTTCCGGACACGACCAGGACGGCCCCGAACTCCCCGAGCGCCCGGGCGAAGGTGAGCGAGACGCCGTAGAGCAGGCCCCACCGGACGGCGGGCAGCGTGATCCTCCAGAACGTCGTCCAGCCGCTGGCGCCGATGGTGTAGGCGGCCGACTCGGATTCGGTCCCGGCCTGCTCCAGAACGGGTATGAGCTCGCGCGTGACGAAGGGCAGCGAGACGAAGACCGTCGCGAGCAGCATCCCCGGAAGGGCGAAGACCACCTTGATTCCGAGAGCCTCCGTCAGAGGCGCCAGCCAGCCGCCCCGGCCGAACAGCAGGACGAGCATGAAACCGGCGATCACGGGGGAGACGGCGAAGGGAAGATCCACCAGGCCGTTGAGCAGCCGCTTGCCGGGAAATTCGTCGCGCACGAGCACGTACGCTGCGCACACGCCCAGAACCGTGTTGATCGCCGTCGCGGCGAGGCTGAGGAGCAGCGTGAGCTTCAGGGCGTGGAGAGCCTCGGGATCGAGGACCTCCCGCAGGAAGGGGGACACGCCTTCCCGGAAGGCGCCCCACAGCAGGGCCATCAACGGGCCGACGAGGAGCAGGGCCGCGAAACCGACGGCCGCGGCCACGAGCAGCCATTCCGCCCCCCTCGGCCGGACGCGATCCCCCTGCGGATCGGCTGCGGCCGCAACGCCGGGCTCAGCCACGCGCGGCCCTCTGACGACGGCCGAACCAATCCATCAGGAAGAGCATGCCGAAGGAGATCGTCAGCAGCACGACCGAGACGGCGCTGGCGCCGCGCGAGTTCTGGGACTCGATCTCTCCGAAGATGTAGACCGGCGCCGTCAACGTCCTGCCGGGGATGTTGCCGGCCACGACGACGATCGACCCGAACTCGCCGAGCGCGCGAGCAAAGCAGAGGAGCGCCCCGGTCAGCACTCCGGGAAGAATCTCGGGCAGCGTGATCCTCCAGAACGTCGTCCAGCGCGAAGCGCCCAGCGTCCAGGCGGCCTCTTCGACCGTCTTCTCGGCGCCCAGAAAGAGAGGCTGGACGGATCGCACGACGAACGGATAGCAGACGAAGAGGAGCGCCAGCAGGATCCCGGGTTTCGCGAACATGATCTGGATCCCACGCGCCTCGAACCAGCTTCCGAGAGGCCCCTGCGGTCCGTAGAGCAGGACGAGCATCACTCCGGTCACGAGCGTCGGGATGGCGAACGGGAGATCGACCAGGCCGTTGAACAGCCCCCGGCCGGGGAATTCGAAGCGCGCCAGGACGTAAGCCGTCACGATGCCGAAGACGGCGTTGATGGCGGTCATGACGGCGGCCAGGATCAGCGTCAGCCGCAGCGCCTCGAGGGCCGTCGGCGCCGTGGCCTGCTTCCAGAACTCGGCGAGACCCGCGCCGAATCCGTGCTCGATCACCGCCGCGAGCGGCAGCGCCACGCCGAGCCCCAGATACGCGATCGCGGTCGACCGCACGCCCCAGCGCCCCCAGGGGCGAAGAGGAGCGCTCGGGGCGGCGGAGGCTGTCCCCGCCGCCTCGCTCATGCGGCCTGGCTCTTCTGCGCGAAGACGCGGGGCCAGACGCCCTGCGGACCGTAGATCTCTTCGAGGACTTTCGCCCAGCCTCCCAGGTCGTCGATCGTCCAGAGATCCTCGACCTTCGGGAACTTCGCCTCGACCTCCCTGGCCACTTCCGGGTCGACCGGCCGGAGTCCGAACTGGGCGTACGCCCGCTGGGCCTCGGGGGTCCAGAGGAAGTCCAGGAAAGCCTGCGGCGGCCTCCCGCGAGCCGTGCTTGTCCACCGACGTGTCCACCAGCGCGACGGGGTTCTGGATCAGGATCGTGGAGCGGGGAACGACGTAATCGTAGCTCTGTCCGGCCTGAAGACCGACCAGAACTTCGTTCTCGTAGGTGATGGCCACGTCCCCCACGCCCTTCTCGAACGTGGTGATGGACTCGCGCGCCCCCTTGTCCATGATCGAGACGTTGCGAAAGACCGCGGCGAGGAACTCGCTCGGCCGCCGCCTTGTCGCCCGCGGGCGCCCCGGCGTGACCCCGCAGCGCCGCGCCATAGATGGCGTTGATGTTCCACATGGCCCCGCCGGAGGTCTTGGGGTCGGGCGTCAGGACGTTGACGCCCGGACGCGCCAGATCGGCCCAGTCGCGAATGTTCTTGGGGTTGCCCTTGCGGACGGCGAGAACGACGACCGAGGTCGTGACCATGCCCCCGTGCGGCCTGGCCTTCCAGTCGTGGCGGATCAGCTTTTCCTGGGCGATCTTCTCGATGTCCGGTTCGAGCGAGAGCGCCGCGATGTCGGCGTCGAAGCCTCCGATGATGGCCCGGGCCTGCGCGCCGCTGCCCTGGTAAGACTCCCGAAACGCCACATCACGCCCGGTCTTCCCCTTCCACGACTTCTCGAACGCCGGGATGATCGCCTTTCCGTACGCCTCTCGCGGCGTCGTGTAGGCCGCCAGGATGAGCTCGGTCTTCGCCCCGGCGGCGGCCGGTGCCCGAGAGTCTTTGCCGTCTCCCGACCCTTCGCGCCGGCAGCCGCCGCCGGCGGACGCCAGAAGGAGGAAGACGGCAACGGATGCCGCAACTCGAGCGAAACCCGACTCGGCCCTCGTCGTCATGCCTCGACCTCCGTCGCGAATGGTGACACCAGCTCGCCGCGCCGGCCATGCTACATCGCGGGAGTCTCTCCGGGAATTCGCCGGCCGTGAAGGGCGATTGCAGTGACAACGATGGCCGCCCCCGGAGGGTTCCTCGCGTCGGCTCGCGCCTTCCTGGCGGCGATCGCCCTGATCCTGCCGTCCGGCGCTTCCGCCGCGGCGCAGACGCTGCTGAGCGTCACCGTGATGGGAGAACCCGGGGATTCCCGCGTGGCCGCGGTCGAGGATGCCGTCGGGTTCTGGAACCGCGAGCTCGAGCGGTTGGCAGCCAACGTCCGGCTGGGCGCGGTCCGCGTCGTCGATCCGACCCTCTCGGACCGCGACCTTCGCGACCTCAGCGAGGAAGTGGGAAGCCCGCCCGGCGAACGCAGACTCGAAGCGCTGATCGACCCGATCCCCGGAGACGTCATCGTCGCTCTGTCAGGAGCCGACCTGGTGTCCTACGCAGTTCCGTGGAGGCCGGGGAAAAAGGGGTTCGTCGCGTTGCGCCGCAGCGACATCAAGCCCCTGTCCCTGCCGAACGCCGCACGCAACACGGCCGCCCATGAGCTCGGCCACGTCCTCGGCCTGGAGCACAACGCGGACCCGAGCACGCTGATGTGCGGGCGGCCGGCCCCGTGTCGGCCGGCCCGGTACGCCTCGGACACCGATCACTTTTTCCCGCTGACGTCCTCGGACGAACGGAGCCTGCGCGTGCGCTGGCCCTGATTCAGGGCCGCGCGGCGGCGGGCGGAACGCGCGCCCGGCCGCCTTTGTGCACATGCCCGTCCTTGACGACGACCTCGACGCGGGAGAGGGCCGTGATGTCGAACAGCGGGTTTCCCTCGACGACGATGATGTCGGCGAGCTTGCCCGGCTCGATCGTGCCGAGCGCCTTCTCCTGTCCGAGAATGCGGGCGTTGATGCGCGTGGCGGCCGTGATGGCGCGCTGCGCCGTCATGCCGACGTCCACGTGGGCCTTGATCTCGCGCCAGAGCGCCTCGGTGTGGAAGTTCATCGGCGTGCCCGAGTCGGTTCCCATGCCCATGGTCGTCCCGGAGTCGATCCACTGCTTCAGCGATGGCTTCGCGTAGAGCATCTCCTGGTCGGTCGTCGAGAAGTAGGCCAGGCGGTGGAAGTCCTTGAGGGAGTTCTGGACCTCGGAATAGAGCATGGGCCCGAAGTCCTCCTTGAGCCGGGGATCCTGGAGCCGCTCCGGAAAGTCGACGGTGGCCGGAAAGAGGAAGACCCGATGCGCGGCCGTGACCACCACGGGCGTGCCTTTCGACCGCGATCGCCCGGACGAGCTCCGGATCGTAGGTCGGCATGCCGGCCGAACCGACGTGCGTGAGGACGTCGATGCCGGCCTCGAACGCGTCGCGCACGTTCTTCGGGTCGTAGACGTGCGCGTGCACTTTGAGCTTGTGCCTGTGCGCCGCGTCCGCGATCGCCCTGTAGTGCGCCGGGCCGAGCTCGACGTAGGCCTTGATGACGTCGACACCCGCCTTCGCCAGTTTCTCGGTGGCCCGCGCGGCCTCCTCGGGCGTGTCCACCAGGACCTGGGTCTCGAGGGCCGGTGAGTAGTCGCCCAGGTCCCGGGTGATCCAGGGACCGCTCATCCACATGCGCGGGCCCGGGATCGTCCCCTTCCGGATGCGGTCCCGGACGCTCAGGCTCTCCGTCAGAGTCCCGCCGAGATCGACGGCCGAGGTCACGCCCGCCATCAGCAGCTGCCGGGCCGAGATCTCCATGACGCGCTCGACCAGGTTGTTCTTCGCGATCCAGGGATCCCACCGGTCGTAATCCCCGTGCCCCAGGATGTTCAGATGGACGTGGAGATCGATGAGGCCGGGCAGCATCACGCGCCCGCTGGTGTCGATGACCTCGGCGTCCGGAGGGATCGCGATCTCGCCGGCGCGTCCGACCTGGACGATCTTGTTGCCTTCGATCAGGACGGCCGCGTGGTGCAGCGGAGGCACGTCGTAGCCGTCGATCAGCATCCCGCCGACCAGCGCCAGCTTCCTGCCGGTCTGCGCGGACAGCACGGCAACACAGACGAGCTCGAGAAGAGCGCCGGCGACCACGGAAGGAATCGTTTTCATCGTTCTCCTTCGACGGATCCGCGCGATCGTACCGCCGTCGCGGCGAAGTCTCACCGGCGGCGCCGTTTCCGGAACAGCACCGCGGCGGCCGCCGCGGCGGCGGCGATCGACGCCAGGAGCGGCCGGCGGCGGCGCACGCGGTCGGGAGAGCCCCGCATCCATTCCTTGGAGTAGTAGTGCGACAGGGCGAAGGTGGCGCGCTTTCCGGCGACCGGCTGGAGGGGATCGAGATCGGTGAAGCTGCGTCCCGGGCGCAGGCAGGAGTCGAACTCCGTCCCGCCCTCCAGGACCGCCCGCGTCGCGACTCTCGCCGCCAGCATCGACCAGGGGAGTCCGGTTCCGCAGATCGCCAGGACGTGCGAAGGCACGCGCGGGCAGCGGCCGGCGAGCGGGAGGAAGTCCTTTGTCACGCCGATGAACCCGGGCCACCAGTGGGTAATCGCGAGCTCTCCGAGGGCCGGGAACTTCGCGCGAACGTATTTCCGCAGGTGCGCGACGGTTCGCTCCGCGCCTTCCTCCCGCGACGAGTACGTCCGACTCAGGATGCCGCCGCCCAGGAGGAGGCGGTTCTCGCCGAGGGGCCGGAAGTATTGATACACGAGATCCGTGTCCCAGACGAGGAGCGGCTTCTCGGGAAACATCTCCCGAAAGAGGCCGTCCGGCAGCGGTTCGGTGACGGCCAGCGCCGTCTGGACCTGCCCGGCCGCCGCCCGCTGGACGCCGAGCTCCGGGGTGAAGCGGTCGGTGCAGAGGAAGATCGTCTCCGCGGAGATCTCCCCGCCCGGGCACCGGAGCGCGTGGGGCTCGAGCGCGAGCACGCGCGTGCCCTCGAAAATCCGCAGCCCCCGCGCCAGGAGCTGATCGCGGAGCGCGCGGACGTACGCGAAGCTGTCGATTCCGAACGTGCCGCCATAGCGCACGCCGCCGGCGTACGCCGTCGCGCCGAGGATGTCGGGGACCTCCGACGCCGCATACAGGCGCGAAGCGAGACCGAGCCTCCGTCGGTCGCGATGCTCCTGCTCGACGGTGCGGCGGCCGCCGTCCCCGTTCGCGACGAAGAAGCTGTCGGCCTCCAGGAAATCGCAGTCACTGTCGAAGCCGCGGATGTCGTCGCGGACGCGTTGAACGACCTCGTCCACGGCCCTCCAGAGCCGGGCGGCCGTTTCATCCCCGAAGCGGCGCGCGAGCTGGGCGACCTGGAGCTCGCTGTCCGGCGTCATGAAACCAGAGCTCTGGCCGCTCGCGCCGGACCCGCAGAATCGGGACTCGACGAGCGCGACCGTGGCTCCCGGAGCCCGGTCCAGGAGCGACCGCGCCACCTCCAGCCCCGCGACTCCGCCTCCGACGACGGCGAAGTCCGCGCGGAGACGGCCCTGGAGAGGGGGGAGAGACGGCGTGCCGCCGCGGTACCAGAAGACGGCTCTGGTGCTTTCGGGTTCGGCCAGAGGCGACGTCGCTAGCGCAGGAGTGAGACGGTCCCGCCGGGCAGGACTTCCTGGTCGCCCGTGACGAGAGGCTTGTAGAACTCGCCGACGCTCAGGGTCAGGGCGTTCCCGGTCATCGTGCCCGATATGGCGCCGCCGGTGCAGCCGAGCATGTTCACGCTGCCGACGAAGACGTTTCCCTCCACCGTGCCGTCGACGGATCCGCCGATGCCGCAGGCCTCCGCCTTGAAGATCCCGGAGACGCGGGAGCCGTTCTGCTGGAGCGTGGCCGAGGCCGACGCCGCGGAGCACTGAGCGGGGTCCGTGGATCGGTAGGTTCCGGCCCAGGTTCCGGCGAGGTTGGCGGCCGCGGACGCGGGGGGACCCGCGATGGTGTTCGACTCGTTGCACCCCATGTGCAAGAGCGCGAAGACGGCGGTGGCGGCGAGAAGGCCGAGGGGCAGCTTTCGATCGGGCAGGCGCATGGCGAACCCCCTTGTCGATCCATGATTACCACGTCTGCACCCAGATTTCGAGCCCGCGAGGGGTCAACGAGCCCCCGCCAGGCCCCCACCTCTGGCATATTTGAGGGCTCAAGGGGTTAGATCAGGCGGCAGCGGACTATGACGAATCGATTTCGAACTCCCGCACGGATTCTCGCCGTGATCGCCGGCTGCGTGGCGCTCGCGGGCTGCGGCCGTCAGTCGAAGGCCGACCAGGACAAGGCGGCCGCCTCGCGGCGACCCGTCCGGGTCGCGCCGGCCGACCGCGGAGTTCTGCCCGACGTGGTGGCCGTTTCGGGAACGCTCGGAGCCGAGGAACAGGTCGCCCTCGGGATGAAAGTCGGCGGGCGCCTGAGCGAGATCGCCGTGGATCTGGGGAGCCGGCCGCGCGAGGGGCAGGTGCTGGCGCGCCTCGCGCCGGCCGAGTTCGAGCTTCGGGTCCGGCAGGCCGAGGCCGCCCTGGCCCAGGCCCGGGCCAGGCTCGGGCTCGCGCCGGGAGCGGGAGACGCCGTCGTTCCCGAAGAGTCCGCCGTCGTCCGGCAGGCGCAGGCGGTCCTGACCGAGGCGCGGGCGCGGCGGGACCGGTCGCAGGCCCTCTTCGAGGAGGGCGTGATCCCCCGCGCGGATCTCGACACGGCGGAGGCCTCCTACCAGTCGGCCGAAAGCCAGTACCAGACGGCGCAGGAGGAAGTCCTGAACCGGCAGGGCCTCCTCGCCCAGCGGCAGTCCGAGCTCGATCTGGCGCGGCAACAGCTGGACGACTCGGTGATCGTCGCTCCCTTCGACGGCGGCGTGAAGGAGCGCCACGCGACCCCCGGCGAGTACGTCACGGCCGGCGCAGCCCGTGGCTGACCCTCGTGCGGATCCACCCGCTGCGCCTGCGTCTCGCGGTGCCCGAGCGCTCCGCCGCGAAGGTGCGCGTGGGCCAGGAAGTCCGCGTGCACGTCGACGGCGACCCGCGGACCTACGCGGGGCGAGTCGCGCGGCTCTCACCGGCGATCGAGGAGAGCAACCGGACGCTCATGGTGGAGGCCGAGGTGCCCAACCGCGATGGGGCGCTTCGACCGGGCGCGTTCGCCTCCGCGGAGATCGTCACGTCGGCCGACCAGCCGGCGGTGTTCGTGCCGGCCTCGGCCATCGTCACGTTCGCCGGGATCGAGAAGGTCCTCGTCGTCGAGAACGACAAGACCGTCGAAAAGCGGGTGCGGACCGGCCGGCGCCTCGAGGGGAAGGTCGAGATCGTCGAGGGGCTCTCCGGCGGAGAGGCCGTGGTCGTCGAGCCCGGGAACCTGGTAGGAGGCCAGGACGTCCGCATCACGCGCTGACGTCCTCGGCAACACCCATGCAAAAGCTCGCCGAAGTCTGCATCCGCCGCCCGGTCTTCGCCGTCATGCTGATCCTGGCGCTGGTGGTCGTCGGGGCCGCCGGCTATTTCCGGCTGGGCGTCGACCGCTTCCCCTAGGTCGACCTGCCGACCGTCAGCGTGCGCACGAGCCTCCCGGGCGCCTCGCCCGAAGAGGTCGAGTCGGAGATCTCCCAGCGCATCGAGGAGGCCGTCAACACGGTCGAGGGCATCAGCGAGCTGCGGTCGATCTCGGGCCAGGGCAGCTCGTTCGTCATCGCCACTTTCGACCTCGAGCGCGACATCGACGTCGCGGCGCAGGACGTGCGCGACCGCGTCGCCGGGATCGTGCGGGACCTGCCCCCGGGCGTTCAGCCGCCGGTCGTCGGCAAGTTCGACAACGAGCTCGACGCCCGTGCTGACCGTGGCGCTGTCGGCCGACATGCCCCTGCGCGAGCTGACCGAGATCGCCGACAAGGTCGTCAAGGTTCAGCTCGAGCGCTCGGCCGGCGTGGGCGAGGTGCGCATCGTCGGCGGGCTCGAGCGCGCCATCAACGTCTGGATCGACGCCGACCGGCTGGCGGCGTACCAGATCCCGATCACCGCGGTGCGCGACGCCATCGCCCGCCAGAACGCCGACGCTGCCCGGCGGCAACGTCACGGCGGCGCCCGCGAGGACGTCGCTGCGCACGATGGGCCGGATCGACGACGCGCGCGGCTTCGACGACCTCGTGATCGCCAACGTCAACGGCACGCCGATCCGCGTGCGCGACATCGGCCGGGCCGAGGACGGCACCAAGGAGCAGCGCTCGCTGGCGCGCCTGAACGGCGTCCCCACGGTGACGCTCGAGGTCCGGCGCCAGTCGGGCGCCAACACCGTCGCGGTGATCGAGGCGGCCAAGGCGAACCTGGAGCAGATCGCCGCGCAGCTGCCCCCGGACGTCCGCGCTCGAGCTCATCCGGGACCAGTCGCGGTACATCTACAGCGCCCTGCACGAGATCAATCTGCACCTGATCCTGGGCAGCATCCTGGCCTCGCTGGTGGTGCTCGCCTTCATGCGGAGCTGGCGCTCGACGCTGATCGCGGCCGTGGCCATCCCGGCCTCCGTGATCGCCACCTTCGGCATGATGTGGGCGCTCGACTTCACGCTCAACAGCGTGACCATGCTGGCGCTGGTGCTGATGGTCGGCATCGTCATCGACGACGCCATCGTCGTGCTCGAGAACATCTTCCGCTTCGTCGAGGAGAAGAAGATGGCGCCCTTCGAGGCGGCGCGCGCGGCGACCGCGGAGATCGGGCTGGCGGTGCTGGCGACCACGCTCTGCCTCGTCGTGATCTTCGTCCCGGTGTCGTTCATGTCGAGCATCTCGGGACGCTTCCTCTACCAGTTCGGCATCACGGCGGCGGTGGCGGTGCTGGTCAGCCTGCTGGTCTCCTTCACGCTGACGCCGATGATGAGCGCGCGGCTGCTGCGCGCGAAGGACGCCTCGGGAGCCGGCGGCGGCCGGAGAGCGCGGTTCCCGCGGCGGGTTCTACGCCCGGCTCGACGCGCGCTACACCCGGCTCCTCGCCTGGTCCATGGCGCACCGGCGCCGCGTCGCCTGGATCGCGCTGGCCGTGATGGCCTCGGCGGTGCCGCTCTACGTGCTGGTGCGGCAGGAGTACATCCCGAGCGACGTCGACGAGGCGGAGTTCGAGGTCAACGTCAACGCGCCGGAGGGCACGAGCCTGGCCGCGATGGACGAGGTCATGCGGGCCGTCGAGGCCGAGATCCGCGCAGACCCGCGGCGTGCGCGCTCGTGCTGGCGTCCGTCGGGCGGAGGGTTTCCTCGGCGGCGTCAACCAGGGGGGCGCCTACGTGCGCATCGCGCCGCACGAGGAGCGGATCTTCTCGCTCGGCCGCCTGCTGCAAGGAGACTCTCCGCCTGCGATCCGTGGCGCGCGTTCAGGGCAACTACACCCAGCGCGAGGTCATGCAGGAGGTCCGCCACGCCTTCGGAAGTTCTCCGACCTGCGCACCTCGGTGCGCAACTCTCCGTCCTTCAACATCGGCGGCGGCAACTTCGAGATCGACTTCGTCCTCCGCGGGCCCGACCTGGCGACGCTCTCCGAGTACGCGCGAGCAGCTGCGCGAGCAGGCTCCGCAGAGCTGGCGGCATCGTGGACGCCGACACCACCCTGAAGCTCGACAAGCCCGAGCTGCGAGTCGAGATCGATCGCGCGCGGGCCGCCGACCTCGGCGTCGACACCGAGGACATCGCCGAGGCCCTGCGGCTGATGGTCGGCGGCGACGAGGAGGTCTCCCGCTTCCGCGACCCGTCGGTCAACGACGACTACGACGTCGCAGCTGCGGCTGACGACAGGAAGGCCGGAACGACCCGGACACGATCTCGCGGCTCTACGTGCCGCGCCGCAGCGGCGGCCTCGTGCGGCTGGACAGCGTCGTGTCGATCGAGCAGGGCGCAGACGGCGTCGCGCATCGACCGCCTCGACCGGCAGCGGCAGGTCAGCCTGCGCGCGTCAGGTCGCGCCGGGCTACGGGCTCAGCCGACCGCCTCGAGGCGCTGCGGGCCGCGGTGGCCGAGATGAACCTGCCGCCGGCCTACACGACCGCGATCTCGGGGAGGGCGCGCGAGCTGGAGCGGACCTTCGGGGAGTTCCTCTGGGCGTTTCTCGCTGTCCGTCATCTTCATGTACATGATCCTGGCCTCGCAGTTCGAGAGCCTCGTCCATCCGCTGACGATCCTGCTCTCGCTGCCGCTGTCGATTCCGTTCGCCCTGTTCGCTCTCTGGGTGACCGGCAACTCGCTGAACCTCTACTCGGCGCTGGGCATCCTGGTGCTCTTCGGCGTGGTCAAGAAGAACGCCATCCTGCAGATCGACCACACGAACAACCTGCGGGAGGCGGGCATGGAGCGACTGCCGGCGATCATGCAGGCCAACCGCGACCGGCTGCGCCCGATTCTGATGACGACCCTCGCCCTGGTCGCCGGCATGCTGCCGCTCGCCCTCGGGCTCCGGGCCCGGGGCCGAGGAGCGCCGGGCCGTGGCCGTCGTGGTCATCGGCGGCCAGACCCTGTGTCTGCTCCTGACGCTGATCGTCACGCCGGTGGCGTACTCGTACCTGGACGACTTCGTGCAAAAGGCGCGGGTTCGCCGGGGTCCCGTCCTCGAGGGCGTGGCCGGCCGCCTCCGGGGGATCCGGGAACGGGCCGTCGAAGCCTGGCGCAAGCGGCGCCCCGGTCCGGCCGCTCCGGACCCCGAGGCGCCCGCTCCCCGCGAGTCGTAGGCCTACGCCCCGGCCGCGCCGAGGCCGGCCGCGCGACCGGTCGCCCACGCCCACTGGAAGTTGTAGCCGCCGATCGGGCCGAACGCATCGAGCACCTCTCCGCAGAGAAAGAGTCCCGGGCCGCTTGCGGCTCTCCATCGTTCGAGGATCCACCTCGGCAAGCTCGACGCCGCCGCCCGTGACCTCGGCCTTCTTCGTATCCTCCGTGCCCCGACCAGGGAAGCTCGCCCCGTCACGAGCGTCTCGATGAGCCGCAATCGTTCCTCGCGCCTGAGCTGCGGTAGGGGCCGCGAGGCGGGCACTCCCGCCGCCTCGGCGAGCAGCGCCGCGAGCCGGTCCGGCAGTTGACGGCGCAATGCGCCCGCGACGGTGCGCGAACCGCTCGGCTCGAGCGCCGCCGTCCCAGCCCGTCTCGTCGAGCGGCGTCCAGCGCACCTGCAGAGCGGCCGGCCTTTCGCCGTCGGCGCTGCGACCGCACGGCCACGTGGGAGACGTCGAGCACCGCGGGCCCGCTGTAGCCCTGGTGCGTGAAGAGGAAACCGCCGCGGGCGGCGGCGCTGCGCTCGGGAGCGCGCGCCGTGAGCTCGACGGGCAGCGAGACGCCGGCGAGCGCCGAGTATGCGCGAGGCGGGGCGGTCAGCGGCGTGAGCGCGGCGTACGTCGGGTGGAGGGTGTGGCCCAGGCTGCGAGAATCGACAGCCCGATGCCGTCGCTGCCGGTCCTTCGGCACCGACAGCCCGCCGGTGGCGACGATGACCGCCTCGGCCTCCAGCGGCGCCGCCCCTTCGCGCAGACGCGCCAGCGGCCGGCCACGGGCTCGAGCCCGGTCACCGCGGCGCCGAGCAGCAGCTCGACGCCTCGCCGGCGCGGCCAGGGCCAGGAGACCGTCGCGCACGTCGCGAGCGCGGTTCGACGCGGGGAACAGCTTGCCCGTCTCCGGCTCCTCCACCAGGGGGATCGCCAGCTCGGCCTCGAAGAAACGCGATCTGCTCCGCGAGCGGCCAGGAGCGCAGCATGTTGCGCAGCGTGTTGGGCGAGGAGTCCGTCACGAAGCGGGACTCGTCGAGCCGAGGCGGGCAGGACGTTGCAGCCGCCCCCGCCGCTGATCAGGATCTTGCGCCCGCCCTCGGGCGTGCGCTCCAGAAGACGGGTCTCGGCGTCGCCGGAGGCGGCGAAGATGGCGGCCATCGATCCGGCCGCGCCGGCCCCGATCACCGCGACGCGCCGCCTTGCCACGGCCCGAAGATACCCGCGGCTTGACCGCTTGACTTGCGCCCCATTTGCGCCTACAGTGCCTCGACAAGGCCGATGGGCTTGCCCGAGATGGCCAGCGGGCAGCCGCGGTGGTTCCCTCGGCCTTATTTTCTACTGAGTTTCTAGTGATTCACCTTATGAAATCAGGGCAGGTATGAATCTCACGAAAAGACAGAAGGAAATCCTCGACTTCCTCCGCTCCTACCGCGCGGAGAACGGCATCTCGCCCACGCAGCGCGAAATCCGGGAGCGCTTCGAAGCTGTCCTCCTTCGGCACCGTCCAGAAGCACCTGAAGCGGCTGGAAGAGAAAGGGGCGCTGGCCCGCGAGTGGAACCGGAGCCGCGGGATCTCTCCCAGGGAGGACGGCACCGGAGCGCGCGGCGTGCCCCTGCTGGGTCTCGTCGCGGCGGGCCGCCCCATTGAGCCTTTTCCGCAGGAGGAGTCGATCGAAGTACCCGCCACGCTGCTCGGAAAAGGGGACCACTTCGTGCTGCGCGTTCGAGGGGAGTCGATGGTCGAAGACGGAATTCTGGACGGCGACTACGTGGTCGTGGCCCGGCGCGAGAAGGCGGAGAGCGGCCAGACGGTCGTGGCGCTGGTGCGCGGCGAGGCGACGCTCAAGCGCTACTACGCCGAGGGCGCGCGCGTGCGCCTGCAGCCCGCCAACGCCGCGATGAAGCCTCTGACGGTGGATGCCCGGGATGTGACCATTCAGGGCATCGTCACAGGCCTGATTCGCGACTACGCTCACGGCCCCCGCTGAGCCGTACTCGCCCGGGGCTGCGGTAGAATCTCGGGCATACGGCGACGTACCCAAGTGGTTAAGGGAGAGGTCTGCAAAACCTTTATTCGGCGGTTCGAATCCGCCCGTCGCCTCCAAATTCGTTCGTAAAGCCGTGAGCCGTAAGCCGTGAGCCGTAACCATCAACACGCCGGAGTGGCGGAATGGGCAGACGCACGGGACTTAAAATCCCGAGGGCCGCAAGGCCCGTGCCGGTTCGACTCCGGCCTCCGGCACCACTGAATCCCAGATGAGCACCGCACCCACGGAGACGGTCGCCGACTTCAAACGGAGGCTCGGTTACGAGTTCCGGGATCAGGACCTTCTCGAGAGGGCCCTGACTCACAAATCCTATTCGAACGAGAACCGTGAGGTCCGGGCGCCCAACAACGAGCGCCTGGAGTTCCTGGGCGACGCCGTCCTGGGTTTCGTCGTGGGCGAGATGATCTACCGCTCGTTCCCGAACCTCCAGGAAGGCGCGCTGTCCAAGATCAAGGCGCACCTGGTTTCCGCGGCCATGCTGTCGGCCAAGGGGCGGACCCTCGAGATCGGCCGATTCCTGCGCATGGGCGCCGGCGAGGCCCGATCCGGCGGGGCGGACAAGCTCTCCCTGCTGGCCGACGCGTTCGAGGCGGTCGTGGCCGCGATCTACCTGGACGGGGGCCTTCCGGCCACCGAGGGCTTCGTCCGGCGCGTCTTCGACGCCGAGGTCTCGGGCATCGACATCGGGGACCTCTCCTTCCACGACTACAAGACGACCCTGCAGGAGACGGCTCAGGGCCTCGGGCTGCCGCTCCCGGAGTACCGCGTCGTCGAGGAATCGGGCCCCGATCACGAGAAGGCCTTCCTGGTCGAGCTCCTGTGGGATGGGGAGGCTTTCGCCTACGGCCGGGGCCCCTCCAAGCGGGAGGCCCAGCGCAAGGCCGCCAAGGACGCTCTCAAGAAACTCGGGCGTCTTCCGGCATAGCGGTCCCGAGCACTTGGGCGCTCGCCCCCGCGGCGCGCGCCTCCTCCCTCGGTTACTTCGGGAGACTTCGTGCGCCGCGAACTAACCGAACAGCGCCTCGAAAAGAGGGAACCGGGGTCAGACCTGAAATCCTGAAAAAACGCCCGCGCGGGGAGGGAACCGGGGTCCGTCCCGAGCGCTTGCTCGCTGGCTACTTGGCCTTTTCAATCCGTTTCAGGAAGGCGTCGGCGTCCTCGAACCCGACCAGGCGGAGCTCCTGCCGTTCCTGCCCCGATGCGTCGAGAAAGATTACCGTCGGCACGCCAAGGATGCCGAATTTCTGGGCCAGGGCGAGCGTCTCGGCGGAGGCGACCTTCGTCATGTCGGCTTTGTAGAGATCCCACCCGGCCAGCGCTTTCTGGACCCGGTCGTCGGAGAACGTCCGCTTCTCCAGCTCGAGGCACGGCAGGCACCACTCCGCCGAGAAGTCGATGACGGCAGGGCGTCCGGGGGCCGCGGACTTGCCGGCCTCGTAGGGTTGCCAGCCCGAAAGTGTCCGGGGCACGAAGAAGATCGCGATGGCCAGGAACAGGGCCGCGACTCCCACCCGCACGGGCCAGGCCAGGCCGAGCCCGCGGATGAGGACCACGATGATGGCCACGGCCAGGACCGCCGGCATCAGCCAGGCGCCGAGCGGCGCCGGCACGACGCTGCGCAGGAAGTAAGCGGCCATCGCCAGGAGGATCCAGCCGAACACTTTCTTGACCGACTCCATCCACGCGCCGGCGCGGGGAAGCCGCGAAAGGCTGCCGGAGAAAGCTCCGAGAAAGAGATAGGGCAGCCCCAGCCCGAGCGAGAGGACGAAGAAGAAGAGAAAGCCCAGCCACGGGTCCTGGCGGGCCGCCACGAAGGCCAGAAGCCCCACGATGAAGCCGCCGACGCAGGGCGCCGCGACCACTCCGACGAAGAGACCCATGCCGAAGGCTCCGGCAGGGCCGTTGCGTGCTCCGGCCTTGTTCATCAGAGCCGTCGGGAGGCGGATCTCCCACAGACCGAACATCGACAGGGCCATGGCCACGAGGATCCCGGCGATGACGGCCAGAACCAGCGGGTTCTGCAGGAAGGCGCCGAAGAGCTTGCCCGACAGCGCCGCGGCGACACCCAGGACCGAGTAGGTCGTGGCCATGCCGAGCACGTAGAGGGAGGAGAGGGCGAAGGCGCGCGCCGTCGAGCCCTGCGCTTCGCGGCCGAAGAAGCCGACCGTCAGCGGGATCACCGGATACACGCATGGCGTCAGGTTGAGAGCCAGCCCGCCCAGGAAGATCAACAGCAGGACGGCGAAGAGGCCGCGAGTCTCGAGCAGGGCGCCGAAGTCGCGCGAACCTCCCGCCACGGCCGTCGATGCCGACACGCGGCGCGCTTCGGAGAGGGGAACCGCTCCGCCGGTCAGCTTCGGAGGGTTGCCGCTCCCGGCCGCGGAGGTCGACGGCGAGGATGGTCCGCCGTCCGAAAGGGCACGGAGGCCGGAGCCAGGCACTGCGTGTCGTTGCAGGCTTGAAACTCGATCGAACCCGACAGAGCCGGAGCCGGACCGGGTCCGCTCCACTGGAGGGGCACCTGGATCTCGAACTCCTTCTCATAGACGGACAGGGGAGTCTCCGAGAACGAGAACTTGAGCATCTTTCCGTCGGGGTAGCTTCGGTTCTCCGACCTTCACGCCGTTGGGTGCCTCGACCTTCACGGTCGTCGGAATCAGGTATTCCTCCGACGGCCGGTGGCTGTTGACGTGCCAGCCCCGGGCCAGCGCCGCGCTCAGGACGAGAGTGCCGTGGCCCGGAGAGGCGCCGGGGGTCACCGACGCTTTCACGGTCAGCAGGGTCGCGGGATTTGGCGCCTGAGCCGCCAGCACCGAGACCAGGGCGAGTCCCAGGAGCGCGAAGCCGGCGCGTTTCATTTCGGGGCTGTCGCCGATTCGAGCTTCTCGATGAACGAGCGCACCGTGGCGAGATGCTTGGAGTCGGGATGGTCCCGGCGCGAATTGCTTGTACAGGGCGAGAGCCTCGGCGGGCTTGTTCTCGGACAGCGGGATCTGGGCGCGGAAGAGCTCCGCCCGCTCCTTCTGTTCCGCGTCCTTCGTCGTTCGGATCAGGAGGTCGATCGTGCGGCGCGACTCGGCGGTCTGACCGAGCTGAAGCTCGGCGGCGGCCAGCCCCTCGAGAGCGCTCTCTCGTACTCCGGGCTTGGGATCGGGCGCCACGCTGGCGCGTTTCAGGCGCGGACGCGCCGCCTCGATGTCGCGCCGCGCGTAGAGCTCGCGGCCGGTCGCGTAGGCCTCGTCGGCCGACAGCGTCTGGACATCCTGGCTCTCGATGCGCCGGGCGAACTGGCGGTACTGGTCGAGATCCTTGCGGACGTGTCCGTAGAAATCGGGGGCGTTCTTGAATCCCTCGACGGAAAACACGAGCCGGCCCTCCGGAGTCGTGATGAGCACGGCGGGGACGTCGCGGAGTCCGAACCGTTCCGCCAGGGGCTTGCCTTCCGCCGAGTCGATGTCGAGCTTGACGGGAACCATTCCGATCAGCAGCGCCTCGAAGTCGAACGCGGGGTAGAGGAGGGCCTGCATGCGGCGGCAGTCGCCGCACCCGGGACGGACGAACTCGAAATAGATCAGCTTTTTCTCGGCGGCGGCTTTCGCCTTCGCTTCGGCGGCGTCTTTCGCCCAGACGGCATTGCCGGGACTCGTCACCGGTCGGTTGGCCTCGGGGGGAATCTGGGACGCGCCCTGGCGGGCGGCCGCTCCGGAGGCGAGCCCCAGCGCGAAGAACGCCGCGGCGGCGCCCGAGCGGAGAAGTCGTCTGCGCATTGTCCGGGAAACCCCTTTCCGGCGGTCGGCATTCCCCGGCATCCGGCCGCCGGCCTATGATGCGGAGAACATGATGCTGCCAATCCTGCCCGCGGGCAAGCGGGCGCCGTGGCTCGTCCTGGCCGGCGGGCTCCTGTTCGCGCTCACGGCCGGGCGCCTCGCCGCCTCACGACTGGCCGCAGTGGGGAAGCAATCCCCAGCACACCGGCAGCTCGCAAGTCCTCGCACAGCCCCTCGAGACGATCCTCGCCGACATCGTTTACGACCCGTTTGTCGTGGCCGAGACGGCGGAGGGAGGCGGAAGCCTGCTGGCTCACTACGCCGTGCCGCTGGTCGAGGGCGGCGACGTCTACATGACCTTCAAGTCGGGCTCCTACGTCTCCTGCATTCCGCCCGGAAGCGGAGGCCCTTTTCCCTGCGGGCCCGACTCCTGGAACACTCAGGAGTGGAGCGTGAAGAAGCTTCGCTGGGATCGAGGCGAGCTCGTGGAAGTCTGGACGTTCCCGAGCGATTGGAAGCCCGAGCCCGCCAGGCTCGCGGTGTGGGAGCCGGTGTTTCTCCCGGTCCTCGCCGGCGGCTACCTGTACGTGCCCGGCCTGGGGGGCACGGTTCACAAGGTCGACAAGGCGACGGGCGCTTCGCTCGGGCGGATCAACCCGTTCCCCGCCATCGATCCAGCGACGTATGTGGCCGGAGGGCTCGCGGCCGACGCCAGCGGCCGCGTGCTCTACAACGCGCTCGCCCTGGATCCCAACGATCCGCTGGACGACGCGCGGGGGGCGTGGCTCGTGAGGGTCGAGCCGGACGGCACCGCCGCGAGCGTCGCCTTCGCCACGCTGCTTCCTGACGCGCCGGCCGCGTCGGACCTGTGCGAGGGAACCTTCTCGACCAACCTCCTGCCCTGGCCGCCGACCCCGACCGCGCAACCGCCGCTCTTTCCCTGCGGCTCGCAGAGGCCCGGTTTGAACGTCGTGCCCGCGATAGCCCCGGACGGGACGATCTATACGATCAGCCGGGCTCACTTCAACGACCGGTACGGATATCTCGTCGCCGCACGCCCCGACCTCACGCCGGCCTGGAGCGCGTCCTTTCGCGACGTGCTGAACGACGGGTGCGAAGTGCTGCTGCCGCCCAACGGGACTGCCGGGGGGTGCCGCGCCGGCTCGACCCCCGGCGTCGATCCCGCGACCAATCACCGGCCCGCCGGGCGAGTCCGCGACCAGGGGACGTCCTCGCCCGTCGTCCTGCCGGACGGCTCGATTCTCTTCGGGACGAGCACCCGCTACAACTACTCGCGCGGGCATCTCTTCAAGTTCAGCGCCCAGGGAGACGCGCTCGCGACCTGGGACTTCGGCTGGGACATCACGCCCGCTCTCCGGCCGCACGACGGGACTTTCTCGATCGTGATGAAGAACAACCGCTACCCGATCGGGACGTACTGCGGCGACCCGGCTTTCTGCCCGCCCGTCGAGGCGCTGTACAACATCACGTCTCTGGATTCGAACCTCGACCCGGAGTGGAGCTTCACGAACACGACCGACGAATCCTGCGCGCGTCAGCCCAACGGGAGCATCGTGTGCGAGCCCTGGGGCGACGACGGGTTCGAGTGGTGCGTCAACCAGCCGGCGGTCGACGCGGCCGGCGTCACCTACGTCAACGCCGAGGACGGATTCCTCTACGCGATCGGCCCCGATGGCGCGTTGCGCGACCAGATGTTTCTCAATCTCGCCCTGGGCGCTGCCTACACGCCGCTGTCGATCGGCGCCGACGGGGTCATCTACGCCCAGAACTACGGGCATCTCTTTGTCATCGGGAAAGCGCGAAGCCCGCGCGACACCGGGCCGCGAGCGGAGGGCCCGGGCGCGCCGCGGGTGGTCGAGCGGCCGTAGGTCGCGCCCCGCAGGCTCTTCCGGCAGGCGCCGCCACGTCCGCCCGTTGCCCCGGCCGCCCCGATTCCGCTAGACTCCGCCGTCCGGTTTGCCGGCGTTTCGGGCCCAGGTAGCTCAGTTGGTAGAGCAAGGGACTGAAAATCCCTGTGTCGGCGGTTCAATTCCGTCCCTGGGCACCACATCTCCGTGCGGCGCCAGCCCGGTTAAGATTCGCGCATGATCCTCAAGGTCGCCAAGCTCGGGGTGAAGACCCTCCGACAGCCCTCCCAGAACGTCGACCCGAAGGCGGTCGCGCGCGGCGACTACGAACCGTTCCTGTCGGATCTCGAGGACACGATGCGCGAGTACGACGGGACCGGGATCGCCGCGCCGCAGGTCTTCACGCCCCTCCGGGTCTTCTTGTACGAAGTTCACCCCGAGACCCGAAAGCGCAAGGAGCCGGACGTCCCGTTGACCGCCCTGTTCAACGCGAGCTACGAGGGGGTCGGCACGCAGATGGAAGACGACTCGGAAGGCTGCCTCTCGGTCCCGTTCCTGTGGGGCGGCGTGGTGCCGCGGTTCGAGACGGTTCGCGTGGAAGGTCTGGACCGTTCGGGCAAGCCGGTGCGCTTCGAGGCCTCGGGCTATCACGCCCGGGTTCTGCAGCACGAAATCGATCACTTAAACGGCATCGTCTACCTCGACCGCATGCCCGACATGAAGAGCCTGGCCTACACGGTCAATTTCGGCTGAGGCCGTCCGGTGCGCCCGGCGGCCCATGGCCGCGACCGGGACCGGCGCTTTTGAACTAGAATCCGGCGTCGATGGCTCTCTTCGGCAAGCGCACACTGCCCGCCCACCAGCCTCCGCCCGGCGGGGCGTCGGGCGCCGACTTCTTCGTGACCCGCCTCGAGGAGCTGGTCGGCTGGGCCCGGAAGAATTCGCTCTGGCCCTTCCCGTTCGCGACCGCCTGCTGCGGGATCGAGTTCATGTCGGTCGCGGCCGCGCACTACGACATCGCCCGGTTCGGGTCGGAGGTCGTCCGTTTCTCCCCGCGCCAGGCCGACCTTCTCATCGTGGCGGGCACGGTCACGGACAAGCTCGCCCCGGTGCTGCGGAAGATCTACGACCAGATGCCCGAGCCCAAGTGGGTCATCTCGATGGGCGTGTGCGCTTCCTCGGGGGGCTTCTACCGGGCCTATCACGTGACCCAGGGGATCGACGAGATCGTTCCCGTCGACGTCTACGTGCCGGGCTGTCCTCCGACTCCCGAGCAGCTGATTCTCGGCGTCATGGAGCTCCAGAAAAAGATCGCTTCGGGCGAGAAGTCGCGCGACAGCCGCTCGGCGAAGTTCGCCGCGGAACAGCCCGCGTGACGGTCGCGGAGGCCACGACCCTCTCGCCGGCGTCCGAAAAACTCCGGGAGCGCCTCAGCGAATCGCCGGTCGCGGCGAGGGCCACCGTCTCCGATCGCGACCTGCCCACGATCGAGGTCCCGCCGGGCGACTGGCCGGCCCTCGCGCGCTTCCTGCGCGACGACCCGGGCTGCCAGTACGACCTGTTCCTCGACCTCTGCGGGGTCGACAACCTGCGGCGCCACGAGCAGAATGTCGCGATTCGAGGCGGTGGTTCACCTCCACTCGCTTTCCAAGAACGAGCACATCCGCGTCCGCCTGCCTCTGGACGCCGCCCAACCGTCCCTGCCGACCGTGACGGACGTCTACCCGGCGGCGGACTGGTTCGAGCGGGAAGCCTACGACCTCTTCGGCTTCGACATTCCGGGACACCCGAACCTCTACCGCCTGCTCTGCCACGACGCCTTCGTCGGCCACGCGTTGCGCAAGGACTACGCGCCCGGACAGCGCTGGTTCTTCGCCGAAGAGGACATGCGGACGCCCGAGTGGACGCGCATCGAGGAGAAGGCCGGGCACTTCGAGACGCAGACGATCTCGATCGGCCCGTCGCATCCGGCCACCCACGGAATCGTCCACCTGATCGCCCGGCTGGATGGCGAGAAGATCGTCCGCGCCGAAACCAACATCGGCTATCTCCACCGGTGCTTCGAGAAGATGGCCGAGACCCACCACTGGAACCAGGTGATCCCCTACGCCGACCGGCTCAACTACGTCTCGGCCATGATCAACGGCGTCGGGTTCGTGAGGACCGCCGAGAAGATGCTCGGCGTCGAGATCCCGGAGCGCGGCCGGCTCGTCCGGACGATCCTGTCCGAGTTCTCCCGGATCATGGATCACTGCGTCTGCATCGGGGCAAACCTCGTCGACATCGGCGCGCTGACGAACTTCATCTACCTGTACCAGAACCGCGAGAACATCTACGACCTCCTGGAAGCCTGCTGCGGGGCGCGCCTGACGGTGTCCTACGTCCGCGTCGGCGGTCTGGCGATCGACGTGCCGGACGACTTCGCGGCCCGATGCCGGGGGCTTCTGGAATCGATCCCGAAGCTCCTGGCGGACGTCGAGAAGCTCGTCGACAACAACCGCATCGTCCGCAACCGTCTCTCGGGCACCGGAATCGTGACGAAGGAGCAGGCGATCGGCTGGGGAATGACCGGGCCGATGCTGCGCGCGTCGGGGGTGCCCTACGACGTCCGCCGCGCCCGGCCGTACGACTTCTATGACCGGTTCGACTGGGACGTTCCCATCGCGACCGACGGAGACAACTTCTCCCGCTACCTGGTGCGCATGGAGGAAATGCGGCAGTCGCTCAAGATCATCCGCCAGGCCCTCGACATCCTGCCCGCTCAGGGCCCCGTGAGCTCGGACGACTGGCGGGTCGTGCTGCCTCCGAAGGACGCCGTCTACCACGACATGGAGTCCCTGATCTATCACTTCAAGCTCGTCATGGAGGGCATCCGCGTGCCCCGCGGCGAGCGCTACGAGTGGATCGAGGCCGCCAACGGCGAGCTCGGCTTCTACGCCGTGTCGGACGGCCGCGGCGGCCCCTACCGCCTGAAGGTGCGCCCGCCGTGTTTCCCGAACATGGCGGCCTTCGAGAAGATCGTCGTCGGCGGAACCGTCTCGGACGCCGTCGCGACGCTGGGGACGCTGAACATCATCGCCGGGGAGCTCGATCGATGAGCGGCGTGATCGACGTCAGCCGCCGGATCCCGGAGAAGCTGACGCTTCTCCAGAAGCTCTACGTCCCGGAGATCCTCCGCGGCATGGCGGTGACGCTGGGACACCTCTTGCGCAATCTCGCCAACATCCGGGGCCTCCCGACGATCCTCTATCCCGAGGAGAAGCGGAACTACTCCGGGCGATTCCGCGGAAAGCACATCCTGAAGACCCGCGAGGACGGCACGATGAAGTGCGTGGCGTGCTTCATGTGCCAGCAGGCCTGCCCGGCCGAGTGCATCACGATCGTCGCCGGCGAGCACCCCAAGCTCGCCTACGAGAAGTATCCGGTCGTCTTCGACATCGACATGCTGCGCTGCGTCTTCTGCGGTTTCTGTGTGGATGCGTGCCCGAAGGACGCGATCTGGATGACGCGGAACTACGAAATGGTGTTCTTCACGCGCGAGGACGCCGTCTTCTCGATCGACCGCCTCCGGGAGACGCCCGAGGAAGTCGCCCGGCACGGCTACGGCTACCGGCCCTACTATCCGAACGACGGGACCACGCCCCCGGCCGACGCGTCGCGCCTTCCCGTTCTGCCGGGTAGCGGCGAGCGGGACCGGCTTCGCGAAGAGAACATCGCGCTGCCCGACCGCGATCCCGGGCCCGGGCCCTTGAACGCGCCGTCGCAGGCCCACCGGCCGTTTCAGGCTTAGCTCGCGCGGCCGCTTCCGGCGAGCCCATGTCGGAGTACCGAGACCTCTTCGACGCGCGCGGCTCCCGGTACAACCTCGCCAACCGGATGTACCCCGAGGCGCGCCGGGAGGAAGCCGACGGAATGCTCGAGTTTCTGGACATGCCGGCGGGCGCTCTCTGGCTCGACGTCGGAGCGGGAGGGGGATTTCTCGCCCGGGGCGCGCCGGAAGGAGCCGTGGCCGTCGGCTGCGACGAATCGGCGGCGTTCGTGTCCGAGGCCGCCGGATATGCGCTCTGCGCCGTCGCCGAATACCGTCGGCTCCCGTTCGCCGGCGGAGCATTCGACGCGTCCGCCTGTCTCGCCGTCCTCCACCACGCCGAAGAACCCGAGCGCGTCATCGCGGAGATGCTCCGGGTGACCCGCCGAGGGGGGCGGGCGGGCGTCGGAGACGTCGCGGCCGGGTCGAGGGCGTCCGTCTTCCTGAACGGCTTCGTGAACGCGCACACGGAGGCGGGACATGCCGGCCGCTTCCGGCCGCCGGAGGAGCTGGCCCGCCTGTTCTCGGCGGCGGGCGGGGGAAGCATTCGGGCCGACGCGCGGCTGGTGCACTGGTCTTTCCCCGATCGCGTCGGCGCGCGCCGCTTCTGCCACGAGCTCTTCGGCCTGCGGCCCGACACGGACGACGCCGCGCTCGACGGCGCGCTCGACGCTCTTGGCATCGCGGAGACCGCGGGACGGTGGGTCGTGCCCTGGGAAATGGCCTTCGTTTCGGCGGCTGCCGGCTGATGCCGGCCCCGGTCACGCGGATGGCGACTTCGTGGCTCGGACGGCTGGTACCTCTCGGGCGCGAGCGCGTCCGCGTTCTGACCGGCATCGGCTCGGAGGAATGGCGCGAGATCGCCGTGGCCTTTCCGGGCGTCCCGCTCGATCCGGGGCCGCTCGCGGCCCGGCGGCGTGCGAGGCTGGCGCGCCTGGCGTCCCGCGCCCTCGCGACAGGCCGTTGGAAAACAAATCTCGACGGCGAGGCGCCCGGGCGCGAGCGGACCGTCTACGTCACGTCCCACATCGGGGCGATGCAGGCTCTGCGCTACGTCCTGCGCTCATTCGGCGTGCCCGCGGCCTCGGTCATCGGACGGTTCAACCTCGATCGCTCCGTGACGTCGAGAACGGATCCCATTTTCGATCGGCACCACGGACTCGATTTCCCTCACGCCCTGCCGTCCACGAACCCGCACCGCCTCGCCAGCGCGCTGTCCACCGGGAGCCTGATCCTCGCGGCGGATCTTCCCGAGGGGCCGTTTGTCGAGGCCCGCGTGCTCGGAGGAAGCGTGCGCCTCGACCCTCGCCCTTTTCGACTGGCTCGCACCGTCGGCGTCGCCTGCCGGCCGGCCTTTCTGACACTGCCGGACCGGGGCTGGACGCTGACGCTCGGCGAACCGCTGCCGGCCGATCCCGGCCGGGCCGTCGAGGGCTTCGCGCGGGTTTTCGGGAAAGTCGCGGCGGAGGCGCCTCTCGATGTCGACGGCCTCGTCTATCTGAGCTTCGCGCGGAGGCGACCTTGAATCTGCCGGCGCGCGTGAGGGAAGTGGCCGCGAAGCGACCCGCAAGTCCGGCGCTGCGGGGGGGCGCTGCCGCTTTGACGTACGCGGCCCTCGTGGAGGCGGTCGAACGCCGCGCCGCCGAGCTGTCCCGGGTTCCCGGGATCGTCCCGCTGGACGGCGGGGACGCGATCGGTTTCGTCGTCGACTTCTTCGCGGCCCGGTCCCTGGGGCGCTCCGCGGTCGCGCATGGGGCGTCGGCGTCCGGGACGCTCCGCGAGATTCGAGAGGGCGCGGCGCGCGAAGCCGTCTGGCCGGCCGGAGGGGCGACGGTCTTCTTCTCCTCGGGCAGCGTCGGCGCGTCGAAGGCCGCACCCCTTTCGGACGAGAATCTCGCGGCCGCGGCGCTGGCCTTCGAGTCCTGGGGCGACGTGACCTCCGCGGACCGGCTGGCGGTGGGCCTGCCGCCCGCCCAGATCTTCGCGTTCGTGCGCGGAGCTTTGAACGCGCTGTTGCTCGGAGCGGAAGCCGTCTTCTTCACTCCGCGCCGCGACCCCCTCGAGGAGGCGTCGGCCCTCGGGGCGACCGCCGTCCTGCTTCCGAGCGCGCTGGTGTCGTTGGCCGCGCGCGGCACGTCGCGACCGGCTCTCCGCGCCCTCCGCTGCGGGGGAGGAGTCCTGCCGGAGGAGGCGGCCGACGCCGTGGAGGGGGCGCGGGGAGTCCCGGTCCGCTCGGGCTACGGCATGACGGAGTCGGCGGGGCTCGGCGCCCGGCAGCGGGGGGACCGTCCCCGCCGCGCCGGATCCTGCGGCCAGATCGCTCCGGGAATCGAAGTGTCGATCGTTGGAGACGACGAGACCGATCGCCCCGCCGGAGAGGCGGGCGAAATCCGGCTGCGCGGCCCCGCCGTTTTCTCCGGCTATCTGTCCCCCGCGGACCCGTCTCCGTTCGATGAACAGGGGAGGCTCCGGACCGGCGACGTCGGTCTCGTGGACGACGCCGGTGAGCTGCACGTGCACGGCCGCCTCTCGTTCTCCCTGGCGGCGGGAGACCGGGTGCTCTGCGCCGAGGAGGTCGAGGCGGCGATCGCCGAGCATCCCGGCGTCGCGGCCGCCGCCGCCGCTCCGCTCGGCCGCGCGTTCGGCGTCCTCGTCGTCGTGCGCGAAGACTCCGACGCGCTGCTGGCGGCCGTCCGCGCCCACGCCGAGGACCGGCTGCCGGGCTTCGCGCGCCCCCGCCGGATTCTTCGCGTGGCCGAGATTCCCCGCACTCCCGCCGGCAAGATCGACCGCGCCGCGGTGACCCGATGGCTGAGCGAGAACCGAACCGACGCCTCCTGAAGGCGGCCGCGCGCCTGGCCCGGGACCGGGCCACGCCGTTCTACCTGTTCGACCCCGGGCAGGCGAAAGGACGAGCCCAAGACTGGGGCCGCTGGTCGAACCAGAGCGGCGTCCTCGAGTTGTTTTATCCGTGGAAGTGCAACCGCCATCCCGGGCTCCTCGAGATCCTGGCTCGGGAAGGCCTGGGAGCGGAGGTCACGTCGCCAGCAGATCTCGCCGGCGCCCTCGCATCGGGCCTGCCCGGACGCCGCGTCGTCTTCCAGGGCCCGGCCAAGGACGGGGCGTCACTCCAACGGGCGCTCCCGGCGGGAGTGCTCCTCGTGGCCGACAGCGCCGAAGACACGGAGGCGATTCTGTCGCGGGGGCGAGCCCTGGGGGTCTCGCCGCGCTACCTGCTGCGCCTGCGAGCCGACGCCTGCCAGGCGGAGCAGCGCGAATTCGGCATGTCGCGCCCCGCCCTGATCGCCCTGGCGCGCCGCGTGGCGCGCGAGCGGGGGCCGGTTCCCGAGGGACTCGCGTTCCACCTGGGAACGGGGCTGGCGTCCGCGGTCTCCTACCGCAGCGCGATTCGAGAAGCCGCAGCCGTCGCGCGTCACGTCGAAGCGCTGGGGATGCCGATCTCGATCCTCGACGTCGGAGGGGGATTTCCGGCCGCCGGCGAGGCGCGGCGGGACGCCCGCGGCCGTGTCCCGAAAGCGCAGGCGCTCGGGGCCCTCCTCGGCGAGGTCGTCGCAGAAGCGTCCTCTCGCCTGCCGGGCGTCCGGCTTCTCGCCGAGCCTGGCCGCGCGCTGGCGTCGGACGCCTTCCACCTGGTCACCCGGGTCGTCCGCGTCCGCGGGCGGCGGGTCTACGTGGATGCCTCGCGCCTGTCCCACGCGTTTTTCGTGCCGCGCGGGAAGCACTCGTTCCGGCCGGTTCGATTCCGTGGAAGCCGCGCGCGCCGCAGCGAGATCGCCGGGCCCCTGCCCGTGAGTCTCGACGTCCTGGCGAAGTCCGAGGCGATCGGAGAGCCGCGAGAGGGAGACCTGCTGGTGATCGAGTCGGTCGGTGCCTACAACCTGATCGCCTCGAACGCCTGGGCGGGAGAGGCGGCGGTCGCGGAGATGCCGGCGATACCCTGAGGTTCGCGCGGGAGCTGGGCGCCGTCCGTCCTCGGGCGGCTCGAGCGGGTCGGGCGCCGTGAGCCACTTTTCCTCTTGCGCACACCGCCGGCGGCGCGATTACCGTTCCATCAGAACGGACATCCGCGCAGACCCCGGTACTTGTGGCCGCGGGAGCAGGTTTTCCAGCCTCCCTTGTTCGCTTTGGTCATGGCTCGCCTCCAGGTAACGCCGGCGAGGGATGGCGGCTAGCGCGTCGCGGGATGCCCGTCGGTCCGGTGGACCGATTCGACGGTGACGCGGATCTCGTCGTCGGAGACCCCGCGACCCTTCAGCTCGCCGGCCAGGCGGGCTTCCGAGAGGCAGATGCCGCAGGCGGCCGCGTGCGTGTCGACGAAGCAGGTCAGGAGGGTCCGGTGCTGGAACATGGGGCTCTCCTGGCACTCGCAGAAACAGTGCAGACGGTCGAGGGTCGCGGGGTGCTTGCGGGCGATCTCGTAGCCCTGCCGGACTTCCGCGTCGAACCCCTTGGCGAATTTGGCGGGATCGAGGGTCGGGCGGCGTTCTTTGCAGGAGGCGCAGGAGTTGGTCGGCGCTGGCGTCGGTTTGGGCTTGGGGGCCGCGGCGAGGAGGCCGAGGGCGGCGATGCAGAGGACGGCGGCTGAATAAACCTTGGATCTCATGGGTCGCTCAACACCGGAGGGTCGGTGAAACTTCCCGGTTCTCTCCGCGTTTCGCCGTCATTCTGAACGCTTCCAGCCGTCATCCTGGGGGCTTCGGACAGCCGTCATCCTGAGCGGAGCGAAACAGCCGACCCTCAAAGGCAGACCCCCCGGCAGTAGGCAACGCCGTGCGCTGCACGGCGTTCATCCCGGACTCGACACGCTCACCTCGTTGTAACAGTTCGGGATCCTTCGTCGCTGCGCTCCTCAGGATGACGGGCGCGGGAGCGCGCTATGCGCGCTTCGCGCCCGTCACTTGAGCGATTCCATGATCTCTTCGAGCGCCTGACGGGGGGGCCGAAGCTTGGACTCCGGCATGGTGACGATAGGGTCGCGGGAAAGACCCGACAGTTCCAGGAAGTCCTTCTTCGTCGGCTCGACGTAGATCAGCCCGGTCAGAAACTCCTGCTTCTCCCCGGACTCCAGGCACAGCGCGAGGGCCTGGCCCTTGTCCATCGCGTCGTAGTCCGCGCGGAGCTTCCGCAGGCGGATGTGGGAGCCGTCATGGAGCTCGACGTCCTGTGTCGTACCCGGGTCGTAGTCGACGGCGATGTCCTCGTAGAAGGGCACGAAGCCGATCTCGTGGATCGGGATCTCGTGGTCCTTGGCCCACTTGTAGGACTTCGTCGAGCTGTCGTGGTTGTTGAAGGTGACGCACGGCGAGATGACGTCGAGCAGCGCCGTCCCCCGGTGCGCCAGCGCGCCCTTGAGGAGGGCCACCAGTTGCTTCATGTCGCCGGAGAACGAGCGGGCCACGTAGCCGCATCCGAGCTGGATGGCCATCGCGCACAGATCGATCGCCGGCAGGTCGTTGACGGCGCCCGTCTTGAGCTTCGAACCGGCGTCGGCGGTCGCCGAGAACTGTCCCTTGGTCAGGCCGTAGACGCCGTTGTTCTCGACGATGTAGACCATCGGGACGTTGCGCCGGAGCAGGTGGACGAACTGCCCGGCGCCGATCGAGGCCGTGTCCCCGTCGCCGGAAACGCCGACCGCGAGGAGCGAGGGGTTGACCATCATCGCCCCGGTGGCCACCGCCGGCATCCGCCCGTGGACGGCGTTGAACCCATGGCCCCGGTCGGCGAAATACGCCGTGGTCTTCGAGGAGCAGCCGATGCCGGACATCTTCGCGACCTTGTACGGCGGGATCGACATCTCGTAGAGCGCCTGGGTGATCTGCCGCGTGATGACGTCGTGGCCGCAACCCACGCAGAGCGTCGACTTGGAGCCGCCGTACTCCTTGACGGACAGGCCGACGCGGTTGGTAGGGGGCGCCTTGGGCTCGGCCGGGGTGGACATCAGATCTTCTCCCCGGCCTCGATCCCCTCGATCACCGTTTCGGCGTCGAGAGGGAAGCCGTCGTAGTGGCGGATGGAGCGCAGCCGCGACGTGTCGCCGCCGATCTCGAGGCGCAGAAGGTCGTACATCTGGCCGTCGCGGTTCTGGTCGATGACGTAGACGCGGTCGTGGGCGGCTATGAAAGCGGCGGTCTCCGGCGTGAAGGGGAGCGCCCGCAGCCTCAGGTAATCGGTCTGGAGTCCCTTGCGCCCGAGCAGCACGCGGGCCTCCTCGACGGCGAAATCCGAGGAGCCGTAGGCGATGATGCCGACTCGCGCGCCCGTGCCATCGGAGACGGCCGGACGGGGCACGTACGACCTGGCGGTCTCGAACTTGCGCGACAACCGGTCCATGTTGTTCTTGTAGTCGTCGGGCCGCTCGGTGTACATCGCCCGGTCGTTGTGGCCCGAGCCCCGGGTGAAGTACGCCGCGGCGGGCGCATCCATGAAGCCCGGCAGCGTCCGCCAGGGGATGCCGTCGCCGTCCACGTCGCGGTATCGGGCAAACTCCTTGAACTCGGCGACGTGAGCGTCGAGCTCCTCTTTCGTCCGCAGGACCTTGCCGCGGTCGATCGGCTTGTCGGAGAAGGGGAACGGATCGGCCATCCAGTTGTTCATCCCGAGGTCGAGGTCCGACATCAGGAAGACCGGCGTCTGGAACCGCTCGGCCAGGTCGAAGGCCTCCATGGCCATCGAGTAGCACTCCTGGACCGAGGCCGGCAGCAGCAGGATGTGCCGCGCGTCGCCGTGCGACAGGTTGTAGGTCGAGGTGATGTCGCCCTGCATCGTCCGCGTCGGCAGCCCGGTGGACGGCCCGACCCGCTGCACGTCGACGATGACCGCGGGGACCTCGGCGTAGTAGCCGAGGCCGGCGAACTCGGACATCAGGGAGATCCCGGGTCCCGAGGTCGTCGTCATCGCCCGCGCGCCCGCCCAGCCCGCGCCGAGGACCATTCCGAGGGCCGCGAGCTCGTCCTCGGCCTGCACGACCGAGAGCGTCGGCGCGCCGGTCTCGGGATCCACCCGGTACTTGCCGGCGTAGTCGATCAGCGACTCGGCGAGCGACGAGGAGGCGTGATCGGGTACCAGGCCAGGAACTGGACCCCGGCCATCATGCAGCCGATGGCGCTGGCGGCGTTGCCCTCGATGATGATCTTCCCGGCGGTCGCGTTCATCCGCTCGAGCGCGGAAGGAGTCGCGCTTTGTCAGGTTCTTCTCCGCCCACTCGAGGCCGCCGCGAATGGCCTTCAGGTTGATCTCGACGGCCGCCGCCTTGTTCTTGAACTGCTTGGAGAGAGCCTTCTCGACCTCCGCCATGTCGATTCCGAGGAGCCACACGGCCACGCCGACGTAGATCATGTTGACGGCCAGGCGGCGCAGCTTGCCGTCGGAGACGAGCTCGAGGACGAGCTTCTGGAAAGGGACCGGGTAGAAGACGACGTCGTTGCGGAGCGTGTCGAGCTTGAGGCTCTCCTCGTAGATGACGGCGGCGCCGGGGGCGACGGTCCGGACGTCCTCGTGCGCCGTTTCGGGGTTCATGCAGATCAGGACGCCGACGTCGCGCCGGCGGGCGATGAACCCGTCCTTGGACGCCCGGATCGTGAACCAGGTCGGCAGGCCCTGGATGTTGGAGGGGAAGAGGTTCTTGCCCGAGACGGGTATCCCCATCTGGAAGATGGACCTCATGAGGATGCTGTTGGAGGACTGGCTGCCCGAGCCGTTGGCCGTCGCCACGTGGATCGAGAAGTCGTTGATCACGGGAGGCCGGCTCGGGGACTCGGAGCGTTTCTCTTCGAGGACCGCAGTCGACATGACACTCCTTTGGCGGGCTTCCGACCCGCGGAACTCGGATGATACCAAAGGGGATACGGACGGATGGCGCCGCGCGTCCGGCGGATAGAATCCCTCGCCGGAGGTGCCCGCATGCGTCTTTCCCGGTTGGTCTTTCTGTGCTTCTGGGTTGCCGCGGCGCCGCTCGCGGCTGGCCCGGAGCGCCCCGTCCGATTCGAGGAGCTGGCGAAGATCCGCCGTGTCGGCTCCTTTTCGGTTTCTCCCGACGGCCGCCGTGTCGCGTTCGCGGTGGCCACGCCCGACGTGGAAGCCAACCGGTCGCGTTCGGCGGTGTGGATCGTCGGCATCGACGGGGGAGAGGCGCGCCGGCTGACCTCGGGCGACGAGCGGGACTCGGATCCCAGGTTCTCTCCCGACGGGCGCCGGCTGGCGTTTCTCTCGAACCGCGACGGCGCGTCGCAGATCTGGACGATCGACCTCTCCGGAGGGGACCCCGTCAAGGCGACGTCGTTTCCGACGGAGGTCAACGCGTTCACCTGGTCTCCGGACGGAAAGTGGTTCGTGTTCGCCTCCGACGTGTTCCCCGACTGCGCCGACGTCGCCTGCCTCGAGAAGACCCGCAAGGAGCGCGCGGAGGCCAGGGTGAAGGCGCGGGTGGCGGAACGGCTGCTCTACCGGCGCTGGGACACCTGGAAGGACGGCACGCGCTCGCACATCTGGAAGGTGCCCACGGCTGGCGGTGATGCCGTGGACCTGACTCCCGGAGACCGCGACGCCCCGCCCTTTTCGGTGGGAGGCGGTAAGGATTGGGACGTGTCTCCGGACGGAAAAGACCTCGTCTACGCATCGAACCCCGACAAAGACGAGGCGCTCTCGACCAACGCGGACCTCTGGGTCGTTCCCTTCGCCGGCGGCGGGCCGCCGAAGAACCTCACGGCCTCCAACCCCGCGTTCGACGGCTCTCCGCGTTTCTCCCCGGACGGGCGATGGATCGCCTTCCGCTCGCAACGCCGGCCGGGTTTCGAGGCCGACCGGTTCCGACTGATGCTCCTCGAGCGAGCGACCGGACAGATCCGCGGCCTGACGGACGCCTTCGACTTCTGGGTCGAAGACTTTCGCTGGACGCCGGACTCGAAGAGCCTCGTCTTCGCCTCGCAGGTTCGAGCCCGCGAGATGCTCTACCGGGTGCCGATCGCCGGAGGAGCCCCGGTCCCGCTCTGGACGGGAGGCGCGGTCGCGGGTCTCGAGGTGACACCGGGCCGGATCGTCTTCGGCTCCAGCAGCCTGACCCGCGCCGCGGAGATCTGGACCGCGGATCCGGACGGCAGGGAAGCGGTGCCGCTGACCCACGTCAACGACGCTCTCTTCCGGGAGCTTGCGATGGGCGAGGTCTCGGAACGCTTCACCAACGCCTCCGACGGACGCAAGCTGCAGGCCTGGGTCGTGAAGCCGCCGTCCTTCGATCCGTCCAGGAAGTACCCCGCGGTTCTCTATATCCACGGAGGCCCGCAGGGCGCGTGGGAGGACGCCTGGTCCTACCGCTGGAATCCCCAGGTCTGGGCGGCGTACGGGTACGTCGTTTACGCGGCCAATCCGCGCGGCTCGACGGGCTTCGGCCAGGACTTCCTCGACGCGATCAGCGGCGACTGGGGGGGCCAGGTCTACGACGACCTGATGCGGCAGGCCGACGATCTCGAATCGTTGCCCTTCGTCGACCGCGGGAAGATCGGGGCGGCCGGCGCGTCCTACGGCGGCTACATGGTCAACTGGATCGCCGGGCACACCGACCGCTTCCAGGCCCTCGTGTCGCACGACGGGACCTTCGATCTGGGATCCGCCAAGCTGGAGACCGAGGAGCTCTGGTTCTCGAACTGGGAGTTCAAGGGCTGGCCGTGGAACTCGGACCTCTATGCGAAATGGAACCCGATGCGCTTTGCCGGCAACTTCAAGACGCCGACCCTGGTCATCACGAACGAGAAGGACTATCGGGTGCCCTTCGGACAGGGGCTCCAGATGTTCACCGCGCTCCAGGTCCAGGACGTGCCCTCCAAGCTCCTGATGTTTCCGGACGAGGGGCACTGGGTCCTGAAGCCGGGCAACTCGAGCCTCTGGCACAACACGATCATGGACTGGCTCCACCGGTATCTGGGCGGAGCGGAGGCGGACCCGGCCGCCCTGGCGAAGGCGTACAGCGTGACGAAATGACCGGGGGGAACGACGACCGCGGGTCGTGAGGCGCGTATCGGCGGCGCGCCAGATCCGACGACACGGCGAGGGCGCAGCCGGCGATACCGAGCACCGCCGAGGTCACAACGACGACGCCGGCCCAGGGTCGAGGCGCGGCCCAGTCGAGATCGAGAAGGGCGTGACCGGCCAGCGTGAGCCACAGCACGAGGGTGAGCTCGGCCGCGAAGATGAGCCGGACCTTCGTGAGGCGGCTCGCCTCGCGTGACGGATCGCCGTCTGCGGAGCCCCCCGAGACCTCCTCGCGCATCCAGACTTCGTACAGCCAGATGAAGACCGGCGCGGCCAGCGCAAACGCGGCGGGAAGAAGGAGCCGCCGGTCCGGTCCCGGCACGCTCAGACGCCATGCGAAGGTGGCCAGGCTCGCGACGGTGATCGTGACAGGCACGAGGCGCCAGATCACCCGGACGTGATCGTTCAGACGGCGGGGGCGAAGGCTCGCCGAGCGCGTGTTCGTCGCCACCTCGCGAGCCGGGCGCGACGCCTCGTGCACGGCGCCGAGAACGCGCAGGCCGGCGACGGCCAGGACCAGGAAACACAGGACCTCGATCGCCCCGAGGACGAGCGAGGGCGGCTCGAGAACGAACGCGGCGCCGGTCGTCGCCGCGCAGCCGACGAGGGTCAGCGCGCCGAGACGCGCCACGCCGGGAGGCGTGGGAAATGCGCCGTCGAAGAGTCGCGCATGACGCCGGGCGACCTCCAGCGCGATGAGAACGACGAACCAGGGGGTTGCGGCCGAGAGAAGGGCCGCGGCGATGGACAAGCGGTGCAGAGTCGTCATGATCCTTTTCCCCCGCCGAATCCGGCGAGCGCCTCCTGGAAGACGCGGTCGATGTCCCGGGCGGACAATCCGCCCAGCAGCCCGGCGCCGATGGCTTCGACCAGCCGTTCCCGCAGCCCGGTCCTGGCTTCGCGGGAAGGCGGGCGGTCCCGGCGGAGGGCCACCGCGCCGCGCCCGCGGCGCACGCGGAGCAGGCCTTCCTGGTCGAGGCGCCGGTAGGCGCGCGCGACCGTGTTCCAGTGGACGCCGAGGTCGCCGGCAAGCTGCCGGACGGGTGGCAGGTCGTCGCCGGGCCGGATCGTCCCGTTGGCCAGGGCGTGCCGGAGAGCCGCGGCGATCTGCTCCTCCAGCGGACGGGAGCCGGCGACGTCGATCTGGATCACGGGGCAACAGTATCAGACAGTGATACACACGGCAAGAAAAAGTTGGCTGTGTTTGCCGTTGACAACGTGTCCTGGATGTATATAACCTTCTGGTTATGGAAGCGCAGTCCTGGACGGAAGGCCCCGGTGGCCTCGACGCGACGTTCGCGGCGCTCGCGGATCCCACCCGCCGGGCGATCCTCGCCCGGCTCGCCTCGGGGGAGGCGTCCGTCGCGGAGCTGGCCGAGCCCTTCGAGATGAGCCAGCCCGCGATCTCCAAGCACCTGAAGGTGCTGGAGCGCGCCGGCCTCATCTCGGCCGGCCGGGATGCTCAGCGGCGGCCTCGCCACCTGGAGGCCGTGCCGCTCGCGGAGGCCACCGAATGGCTGGAAGAGTACCGGCGGTTCTGGGAGGGCTCCTACCAGCGTCTGGATGCCTTGCTCGAGGAGCTGAAGACGAAGGACAGAAAGGGCCGACGCCCGAAACGAAAGAAGAGAGGAGACGAACGATGAAGAACCCCGGAAAACTGGAAATCACGACGCCGACCGACCGGGAGATCGCGATGACGCGCGTCTTCGATGCGCCGCGCCGGCTCGTGTACGACGCGTTCACCAAGCCGGAGCTGGTCCGGCGATGGCTCCTCGGGCCCGACGGCTGGACGATGCCCGTCTGCGAGATCGATCTTCGAGTGGGCGGCCGCTACCGGTACCTCTGGCGCAAGGCGGGAGTCCCCGACATGGGCATGGGAGGCGTCTTTCGCGAGATCGTGCCCCCCGAGCGCATCGTGGCCACCGAGGCCTTCGACGATCCCTGGTACGAGGGCGAGGCGCTGGACACGACGGAGTTCGAAGAGAAGGGGGGAAGGACGACCGTCACGATCACCATGCTCCTCGAGTCGAAGGAGGTTCGCGACGCGGTCCTCAAGTCCGGCATGGAGCGGGGCATGGAGGCGGGCTACGGCCGGCTCGACGAAATCCTGGCATCGCAGACCGCCGGGAGCCCGAAATGACGGCGATGAGTCGTCCTCCCCGGCGCCTGTGGCGAAGCACGGCCGCCGTGCTCGCGGGTTTCGTCGCGGTCGTGGCTCTGTCGCTCGCCACGGACCAGCTCCTGCACGCGCTCCATGTCTATCCGCCCTGGGGGCAGCCGATGTACGACACGGGCTTGTGCCTCCTGGCTCTGGCCTATCGGAGCTTCTACGCCGTCCTCGGGAGCTACATCGCCGCCCGCCTGGCGCCGCAGGCGCCGATGCGTCACGCTCTGGCCCTGGGAGTCGTCGGCCTGGTGTTGAGCACCGCCGGGGCGATCGCCACGATTCCGATGAAACTGGGACCGGCCTGGTACCCGATCGCCCTCGTGCTCACGGCCCTTCCCTGCGCCTGGCTGGGCGGAGCGCTCTACCGCAGAGCGCGGCACGGCCACGAGGCCGCGCCGTCCTTGTCCGCCTAGACAGCCGGGAGGAGAATCCGAAACTCCAACAGGAGCACGACCATGTCTGACGCGAGAACCATGGACCTCGAGGAGGTGCTGGCGTGGCTCCAGCGCCGGGGAACTCAGCGCACGATCGCCGGCATGGCCCGCTACGGCATCCAGGCCAAACGCGCGTTCGGCGTGCCGATGGGGACGCTCCTCTCGCTGAGCAAGCGGCTGGGGGAGGACCACGCCCTGTCGGTGGCGTTGTGGGAGAGCGGCTGGTACGAGGCGCGCCTCCTCGCCGCGCTGGTGGGCGACCCGAAGCGGGTGACGCGCCGTCAGATGAATGCGTGGGCGTCAGGCTTCGAGAACTGGGCCGACTGCGATACGGTCTGTTTCAAACTGTGGGACCGGACACCGTTTGCGTGGGAGAAGGCCCGCCAGTGGTCACGTTCGCCTCGCGAGCTCGTCAAGCGCGGCGGCTTCGTCCTGATGGCGTGCCTGGCGGGGCATGACAAGACCTCGCCCGACAAAAAGTTCCTCGGCTTCCTGCCCCTCATCGAGAAGGGCGCGCGCGACGAGCGTAACTTCGTGAAGAAGGGAGTGAACTGGGCCCTTCGCGGAATCGGCCGGCGCAGTCCAGCCCTTCACGCGGCCGCGCTGAAGGTGGCCCGGCGTCTGGCGTTGTCGGAGGACGCCGCGCCCCGCTGGGTCGGCAAGGACGCGCTGCGCGAGCTGTCGAGTCCGAAGGTGCGCGCGGCCCTGGCCCGCCGGGCTCCCTGAGCCGCCGCCTATTTACCCTGCGCCTGCTCGAAGCGCGAAGCCACGTCCTCCCAGTCCCACACGGCCCAGACGGCCTCGAAGAAATCCGTCTTCCGGTTCTCGTACTGCAGGTAGTACGCGTGCTCCCACGCGTCGAGGACCTGCAACGGAGTGCCGGCCTGGGCCAGGTTGGACTGGTGGTCGTAGATCTGGGAGACCAGAAGGCGCTTGCCCATCGGCTCCCACACGAGGGCGGCCCAGCCCGAGCCCATGATGCTGGCGGCAGCGGCGCTCAGTTGTTTCTTGAACTTGTCGAACCCGCCGAAGTCGCGGTCGATCGCGGCCGCGAGCTCGCCCTCGGGGCGGCCGCCCGCCTTCGGAGCCATGTTCTCCCAGAAGAGAGAGTGGAGCACGTGCCCTGAAAGATTGAAGGCGAGGGCCCGCTCGAGCGCCGGAAGGTTGTCGAAGTTCTCTTTCTCCCGGGCTTCGGCCAGCTTCTCGAGCGCCGTGTTGGCGCCCTTGACGTAAGCGGCATGGTGCTTGTCGTGGTGAAGCTCCATGATCTTCCCGGAGATCGCGGGCTCGAGAGCGCCGTAGTCGTACTCGAGATCGGGCAGGCTGTAGACAGGCATGAAGGACCTCCGGCGATTTTCGTATCACATTGCGTGCCAGATCGGGCCCTTGACGGACGAGGCTCCTGATCGAGTCCGGGATCCTTCGTCGCTGCGCTCCTCAGGATGACGCCGCAGGCGCTGAAGCGCGCGGCGTCAGTCCGCGAACACGCAGCGCCCGGCGGCCCACGCCCGCAGGGCGTTGATCGACTCGGCTCGCAGAACCGACAACGGCCGGGTGGACCGGAGGGCCACCAGAAGGGCCCCGTCGTCGAGCGGAAACCGTCCCGCCCGCGCCTCGTAGAGGGCCGAAACGATGGTCTGCTCGATCTCGGCGCCGGAGAAACCGGCGGAGGCCCCGGCCAGAGCCGCGAGGTCGAAGCGGGTGGGGTCCTCGTCCCGCCGCGCCAGATGCAGGCGGAAGATGTCGGCCCGGGCGTCGGGCTGCGGCAGGTCCACGAAAAAGACCTCGTCGACGCGGCCCTTGCGCATCATCTCCGGCGGGAGCTCGTCGACCGAGTTGGCCGTGGCGACGAAGAAGACTCTCGAGGCCCGTTCCTGCATCCAGGTCAGAAGCGTGCCGATCAGGCGCTTGGAGACGCCGCCGTCGGACTCGGAGCTGCGCGCCGAGACGAAGGCCTTCTCGATCTCGTCGATCCACAGGACGCAGGGCGCCATGCGCTCGACGCGCCGGAGCGCCTCCCGGAGGTTGCGCTCGGACTCACCGACGTACGGCGCCAGCAGCTTGCCCGCGTCCAGAGCCAGCAGAGGCAGGTCCCACGTCGCGGCGATGGCCTTGGCCGCCAGCGACTTGCCGCAGCCCTGGACGCCCAGGAGCAGGAGGCCGCGGGGAGGGTCCAGCGGCTTTTCGCCGGGCTCGGGCAGGAAACCGACACGGCGAGTGGCCACCCATCGCTTGAGTTTTCCGAGACCGCCGACCCGGTCGAGCCCGTCGGGCGTGGGAATGAATTCCAGGAGCCCGCCTCCTTCGACGAGCCCTTTTTTCATCTCCCGGATGCGGGGGCGGTCCGCGACGTTGAGCGACTCGTCCTCGACGATGGCGCGGGCCAGAGCCCGTTCGGCCTCCGACATCGTCAGGCCCTGGAGATCGGAGACGATCCCTTCGGCTTCCGGCGCGGAGAGGGCGACTTTGATCCTCGGTGTGTCCCGCGTCGTCCGGCGGACGACCCGGTTGAGCAGCGCGCGCAACTCCGGCGGCCCGGGCAGCGCGAACTCGAACCGGACCGCGATGTCTTCGAGCTCCGCTTTGGTGGGCAGCACCGGCGCCACCAGGACGATCGTGCGCGCCGAACCGGCGAACTCCTGCGCGGTCTCGCGCAGGAGCCGAAGCGTGGCGGCGTGCTCCAGGTGCGCCATCGGGTCCTTCAAAAGGAAGGTGCCTTCCCCGGCCGTCTTCCGGATCTCGCGCAGGGCGAACGCGAGCTCGACCGAGCGCTCGGCGTCCTGGGGATGCGCCGGCGAAAGGCCGCTGGCCGCGCTCCACGTCCAGATCGGGATCGTGAGCTCGCTCGACACCTCGCGGACGAGGGCTTCGAAACGCTGCTCCTCGACCGTCTCGCAGACGATCAGGGGGTGGCGCGACCGAAGCAGGAGGGCGAGGTCTTTCGCGGCGACGTCCAAACTCCCCTTAGTGTAGCGAAGGCCAGCGGAATACACTTGTCGACGTGCCTCCCCCGCGGGTGGTTTCACTCTGCCCTTCGATCACAGAGACGATCGTCGCGATCGGCGGGCTCCGATCGCTGGCCGGTGTCACCCGCTACTGCACCCGGCCGAGCGGAATGCTCTGGGGCCTGCCACGCGTGGGAGGAACGAAGAGTCCCGACATCGCGCGGATCCTCGACCTGAAGCCCGATCTCGTCTTCGCCAACGCGGAAGAAAACCGGCGGGAGGACGTGGAGGCGCTGCGGGAGTCGGGAATCGAGGTCGACGTCTCGCTTCCGAAGAAAGTCGGCGAAGTCCCCGGTGCGGTGCGGCAGTGGGGACGCCGGCTCGAGTCCACCGACCAGGCGGAGGTCCTGGCATCCCGCATCGAGATGGAGTGGAAGTCTCTCGAAGCGGACCCCCCGGCCAGACGGTTTCGTTACGCCTACTGGATCTGGAAGGACCCCTGGATGACCGTGTCCGATGACACCTACGTGGCGGACCTGATCCGGCTGGCCGGCGGCGACAACGTCTACGCCAGCGAGGCCGACCGTTATCCGACGACCCACCCGGCGGAGGCGGTGGCGAGGATGCCCGATGTCCACATCTTCTCGAGCGAACCCTACCCTTTCGCGGAGGAAAAGCACGGGGCGCTGGTCGACCAGCTCTTCGGCCAGGAGACCCGGCGGCTCTTCGTCGATGGCGACGACTACTGCTGGCACGGGGCGCGCACGCTGGAAGGTCTGCAGGCGGCCCGTATTCTCAGAGGCTTTTCGGCATCGTAGCCTTACAAAGTTAGGAATAACCATGAAATACACCTATTTCATCAGGGTATCCGCCTGCCTTCCGCTCCTGCTCCCGTTTGCCCTGCCGGCGGCCGGCCAGGCTCCGGCGAAGGCCCCGAGCCTGATGGTCATCCGGGCCGGCACGCTGATCGACGGCGTCGGCTCGGCGCCCCGACGGGACCAGGCCATCGTGGTGCGAGGCAATCGGATCGAAAGCGTCGAGCCGTGGGGCGGCCGGCCGGTCGCCTCCGACGCGAGGGTCGTCGACCTCTCCGCCTCGACCGTCCTTCCCGGAATGATCGACGCGCACACGCACGTGTTTCTCGACCCGCAGGGCGCCGACTACGACACGCAGCTCCTGAAGCAGGGCCTGGCGTTTCGCGCGGCGCGGGCGACCGCGCTGGCAAGGCGACTCCTGGATCAGGGCTTCACGACGATCCGCGACGTCGAGACGGAGGGCGCCGGCTACGGGGACGTCGGGCTCAAGCAGGCCATCGACCGGGGCTACGTCGCCGGTCCGCGGATGTTCGTGAGCACCCGCGCGATCTCCTCGACCGGGGGCTACGGGCTCGACGGCTACGGCCCGGAAGTGGACGCGCCGAAGGGCGCCCAGCTGGTGGACGGCCCCGTCGAGGCGCGTAAGGCGACGCGAGAGCAGCTCGCCAACGGCGCCGACTGGATCAAGGTCTACATGAACCACCGCTCCTGGGTGGACGCGAAGGGGAAGCTCGTGTCGCAGCCCACGCTGACGCTCGAGGAGCTCAAGGCCATCGTGGACGAGGCGCACGGCTGGGGCCGGAAAGTCGCCTGCCACGCGTACAACGGCCCGGGTCTCCAGCGCGCCCTCGACGGGAACTGCGACTCGATCGAGCACGGACTGGATCTCGACGACGCCGCGGTCGCTCAGATGGTTCGCCAGGGCACGTGGCTCTGCCCGACGATGATGCCCTACTTCTACGAGTGGGCTCCGGAGGGAACGCCGGCGGGGGCCAAGGACCGAAAGCGAGCCGAGGTCCACGGCCCCTCCCTTCGAAAGGCGGTCAAGGCCGGAGTGAAAATCGCGTTCGGCACCGACGCCGGGAGCTTTCCCTGGAGCGAACCGCTGGTCAGAGAGTTCGTCCTGATGGTCGACGCCGGCATGACGCCGATGGCCGCGATCCAGTCCGCGACGTCGGGGGCCGCCGAAATGCTCGGGATGTCCGGACAGCTCGGCGTGATCGCCCCGGGAGCCTACGCCGACATCGTGGCGGTCGAAGGCGATCCCCTCAAAGACGTCGCGGCCCTCGGGAGGGTCGCGTTCGTCATGAAGGACGGCACGATCTACACGGGAATGGCGAGTCAACGCGGGCCGTAGAACGCTGGCGGGCGGCGAAAAAGCCAGTCATCCAGAGCTGAACGGCGAAGGATCCCGGACTCGACACGCGAGCCTCCCGTACAAGCTCGGGATCCCTCGTCGCTACGCTCCTCGTGATGACGGGTTCGGAGCGCGGCGCCAACCCATCAAGCACTCCGACGATTCAGGAAGGCCAGAAACTCCTCCCGGACCGACTGGGTGTTGAAGATGCCGCGGATGGCGGAGGTCACCGTCAGCGCCCCCGGCTTCTTGACTCCGCGCATCTCGACGCAGAGGTGGCGCGCTTCGACGACGACCATCACGCCCTGGGGAGCGAGTTTCTCGGCCATGTAGCTGGCGATCTGCTCCGTGAGGCGCTCCTGGAGCTGCGGTCGCCGGGCGTAGAAGTCCAGGATCCGCGCCATCTTGGAGAGGCCCACGATCGAGTCGTTCGGAATGTAAGCGACGTGGGCGTGCCCGTAGAACGGCACGAAGTGATGCGAGCAGAGCGAGTAGAAGGGGATGTCCTTCTCCATGACCATCGACGTGTAGCGCTCTTCGTTGGGAAAGAACGTGACGCGCGGCTCGGCCCCCTCCGAAAGGCCCTGGAAGAGCTCGAGGTACATCTTCGCGACTCGCTCGGGTGTCTCGACGAGGTTGGGGTCGCGGAGGTCCAGGCCGAGCAGCTCGATGATCTGCCGGAAGTGCGAGGCGATGTCGCGGATCCGGTCGGTGTCCGCCAGAGTGGGCATCGGCGTGAGGGTCTCGGTGACGAGATCTCTTTCCTTCATGTGGGCCGGGAATTCTATCCCGAGGCCCGGTCCCGGGATTCGGGCAGGGCGCGGCCCCGGCGGGCCTCGAGCCACGCCGCCAGCTCATCCGGCCCGCGGGCGTTGAGGACGTCCGCCGGGCCGGCCCAGCCTTTGCGCGCGATGCCGACGCCGTACCCCGTGTACGCGAGCTCGCGAGTGGAGTGGGCGTCGGGGTCGATCGCGATCGGCGCCCCGCGCGCGACGGCGCGGCGCACGAGCCGCCAGTCCAGGTCCAGGCGGTGGGGAGACCCGTTGACCTCCAGGGCGCAGCCGGACTCGGCCGCCGCGTCGATGACGGCCTCCATGTCGGCCTCGACTCCATCGCGCGACAGCAGCAGGCGGCCGGTCGGATGCCCGAGGACCGATACGAACGGATTGCGGACCGCTTTCACGAGGCGGGCCGTCTGCTCCTCACGGGAGAGCTGGAAGCGCGAGTGGATCGAGGCGACGACCAGGTCGAACTCGCCCAGGAACTCGTCTCCGTAGTCGATCGATCCATCGGCCAGGATGTCGGCCTCCGTGCCGTGGAAGATCCGGAAGTCGGGGAGGCGCTTTCGAAGAGCGCGGATCTCCTCGCGCTGGGCGCGCACCCGCTCCTCGGAGAGGCCTCCGGCGTAGCCGGCCGATTTGCTGTGGTCCGTGAAGGCCACGTAGCCGTAGCCGGCGTCGCGAGCCGCCAGCGCCATCGTCTCGAGGGTGTCCCTTCCGTCCGAGGCATCGGTGTGGACGTGGATGAGGCCCCGCACGTCCTCGTCGCGGACGAGGACCGGCAGGGTTCCGTCTGCCGCGGCTTCGATTTCGCCCAGGCCTTCCCGCAGCTCCGGCTCGACGTACGCCAGTCCGAGGGCCGCGTAGATGTCCTCCTCGGAGCCCGCGGGGACCCGGTTCTCCCCGTCCGTGAAGAGCCCGTACTCGTTGAGTTTCCAACCGCGTTTCCGGGCCCGCCCCCGAAGCTCCGTGTTGTGCTCCCGCGAACCGGTGAAATAGAGGAGCGCGGCCGGAAAGTCCTCGGGCGAGACCACGCGGAGGTCCGCGCACAGGCCGTCGAGAAACCGGACCGAGGTTTTCGTCGGGCCGGAGCCGATCACCTCGAAGACTTCGGGCAGCGCCCGGAACGCGGCGGCCACCTCCTCCGGCCGGGTCGAGGACGCCACGATGTCCACGTCGCGCACGATCTCCCGGCGGCGCCGCAGGCTCCCGGCCAGGGAGATCTCGCCGGCCAGACCGGACGCGCGAAGGGCGGAGACCAGCGCCTCGCCGCGGGCGCGCGCGGCCGGATAGAGGAAGAGGCCCTCGGTGGCGCGCACCATCGCGATCCCGCGCAGGATGTGCTCGGCGGTCTTGGGCCCGAAGCCTCGGATCTCCGCGACCTGTCCGTCGCGGCAGGCCCGCTCGAGGTCGTCGAGGGATTCCAGCCGCAGGGCTTCGTTCAGCGCCTTGAGCTTCCGGGCACCGAGACGGGGAACCCGCAGGCACTCGCGTAGCCCGGGAGGAAAGGTCGCGCGGAGCTCCTCGTAGACGGGCAGCCGGCCCGAGAGGACCAGCGATTCGACGTTGCGCGAAGATCGTGGCGCCGATTCCGGGGACCTTCTTGAGCTCGCCCGACCGGACGGCTGCCTCGAGATCGCCGGAGAAGCCGAGCAGGGCGTGCGCCGCGTTTTCGTAGGCCCGGACCTTGAACTTGTTGGCCCCGGCGAGCTCCAGCATGACCGCCATCTCGTCGAGGACGCGAGCGACGCGCTTCCGATCCATGGCGCCAGAAGACGCAAGACCCGCGCCCGGCGTCGGCCCGCGGGGTCCGGTCGGCGAAACGCTACACTCCGAGCATGAAGATCGACCTCCACAGCCATTCGACCGTCTCGGACGGCCTCGACTCGCCGGCCGCCCTGGTCGGTCGCATGGCCGACGCGGGCCTGACGGCTTTCGCGCTGACCGACCACGACACGCTCCAGGGCCTGCCGGAGGCGCGCGAGGAAGCCGGGCGGCGGGGGATCGAGCTGATCTCCGGCGCCGAGATCTCGTCGGAGTGGGGCGGGCAGGACGATATCCATATCCTGGCCCTTTTCGTGGATGAGAACAACGAGGAATTCAACTCCCATCTCGCCCTGCGCCAGGAGGGACGGCGGACGCGCGGGGAGAGGATGGCCCGGCAATTCGTGGAGCATGGATTCGCCCTCGATCTCGATGCGATCCGGGCGGACGTGGGCGACGGCGTGTGGGGCCGGCCTCACCTGGCTCGGGCGCTGATCCGCGCGGGCCACGCCTCCTCGAACGACGACGCCTTCGACCGGTTCCTCGGCCGCGAGCATCCCTGGTACGTCGCCTACGAGAAATGGCAGGCCGTCGAGGTGATCCGGGCGATCCGCGACGCCGGCGGCGTCTCCTCGCTGGCCCACTCGGTCTGGTACAAGGACACCGACGCTCTCGTCCGCGCGCTCGCGGCCGTGGGCCTCGGACGCGATCGAGGTGTTCCATCCCGATCACGGGCCCGAAGAGGAGCGCCGCTTCTCCGCGCTCGCCCGGGAGCTCTCGCTCGCCGCGACGGCGGGCAGCGACTTCCACGGGACGCCCGAGGGTCGCAAGCGGCCCGGCGGCGTCTTCGGGGACTACCGCATGCTCGACGCGCTGCTGGCACGGCGGCCGTAGACGTCGCCTTCGCTCGTACGGGATCTGCCGCCTGCGGCGGCACCGGCCTGCGGCTCGCCTGTGGGCTCGACCGCAGGCCTGATCCCTCCCTCGCTGCGGCTCCCGCGGCGCGGGGCTCCTCCCCTGTGGGAGACTCCCCGCGCCGCGTACACGCCCACCTGTGCCGCTCGCCGACTCTTCTCTTAGCTGGGCTCGAGAGCCTGACGATCTCAGAGGCGCTGTTGGCGACGTGATGAGGCCGCGTGCGCCCGCGAGGGTCGCAGATCCGTAGCGCAGCGATCGCGACGTGTCGGACATCATCTGTCCGGCTCCCGGCGGCTTCAATGGAGCTGCGGAAAACTCGGCGTTTGCGGAAAAGAAAAATCTTTCTCCGTGAGCGTCGCGCGGGAGAACGCGAACGCGCATGCGGAAATCCTGCAGCCGATTGACAGCGCTGGAGAGCGGAAACAGAATCCCGCGCAACTCCCCGATGCTCGAAGAAATCACGGCCGAGAAGAAGTCTCCCTCAGAACCTCGAAGCCGAGCGCTCCGTTCTCGGCGCGATCCTTCTCGACCCCGCCGCGCTCTCCTTCGTCGTCCCGATCCTGTCGCAGGAAGACTTCTTCCCCGACACGCACCGGCGCATCTACGCGCGCGATGCTCGAGCTCTCCCAGCGGTCGGCCGAGATCGACATCCTCACGCTCAAAGAGGAGCTCGACCGCACCGGAGCCGTCGAGAAGGCGGGCGGCGTCGTCGTACCTGACGGCGCTGCTCGACGGGGTGCCGGACGTCGGCAACGTCGAGCACTACGCCCGGATCGTCAAGGAAAAGTCGACGCTGCGGCGGCTGATCCGAGCCGGCCAGAGGATCGTGCGCGACGGGCGTGTCGGGGGAGCGGGACGCCGAGGCCCTGCTTGGCGAGGCCACCGGCGAGATCTTCGACATCGCCGAAGGGGCCGTGCGCGGCGGGTTCGAGGCGATCGGGCCAGATCGTCCGCCACAACCTCGACATCATCGAGGAGGCCCGGGGCCGGCAGGGCATGCTGTCGGGCCTGGCGACGGGCTTCTACGGAGCTCGACCGCATGACCTCGGGCCTTCAGCTCACGGACCTGATCGTCGTCGCGGCCCGGCCCGTCGGTGGGAAAGACCTCGTTCGCCCTGAACATCGCCCAGCACGTCGCCATCCGCGAGGGCCGGTCGGTCGGTTTCTTCTCGCTGGAAATGTCCAAGGAGCAGATCGGCTTCCGCGTTCTCTGCTCCGAGGCCGACGTCGACGCCAAGAAGGTCCGCGACGGCTACGCCTCGAAGGAGGCCATGCAGCGCCTCGTCCTGGCCCAGTCCAAGATCTCCGGCGACGCGCTTCTTCGTCGACGACAGCGCGGCCTTGAACGTTCCGGAGATGCGCGCCAAGTCGCAGCGCCTGAAGCGCGAGAAGGGCCTCGACCTGCTGATCGTCGACTACATGCAGCTGATGGCGGGCCACGGCCGCTTCGACAACCGCACCCAGGAAGTCTCGATGATCTCCCGCGGTCTGAAGCTGCTCGCGAAGGAGCTGAAGGTTCCCGATCATCGCGCTCTCGCAGCTCTCCCGTCAGCCCGAGCAGCGCAAGGGCGAGCTCCGCAAGCCCCAGCTCGCCGACCTGCGCGACTCGGGTTCGATCGAGCAGGACGCGGACGTCGTCGTCTTCCTCTATCGCGAAGAGCTCTACGACAAGGAGACCGAGCGCAAGGGCATCGCCGACGTCATCATCGCCAAGCAGCGCAACGGGCCCACGGGCGACTTCCCGCTGGTGTTCCTCGGCGACCACATGACGTTCGCGAACTACGCCGGCCGGCCCGCCCAGCAGCCGTCGGGCCAGCCCTTCTAGATTCGCGAGCGTTCGCGCGTGTCGCGGTTCGGGAGCTTCGGCTTCAGGTCGTACGACCGGAGAGAATCGGCCGGCGCTGTGGCCGTCTACAACGCTCGACGCTCACGACTCGAGACGCCCGTCCGGGCCGTCGTCGATCTGGACGCGATCGCGTCGAACTACCGGTTCCTCGCGCGACCGCGTCGCGGCCCCGCCGGCGGTCTACTGCGTCGTCAAGGCGGACGCCTACGGGCACGGCGCGGCTCCGGTCGCGCGGAGGCTCGCCCGCGAGGGCGCCGACCGTTCGCGGTCGCGAACCCCGAAGAGGGGGTCGGCGCTGCGGCGGGCGGGCTCGCCGGAGAGATTCTGCTGCTCTCGCGCGCCGGAGCCCGGCCGACGCTGGCCCGGCTCGCGCGCCTACGGCCTGACCCCACGCTCTACGATCGCGCCCAGGCCGAGGCCTCGCCGGGCGACGCGGAGCGGCGGCCGACGCCCCTGCGGTCCACCTCGAGCTCGACACGGGGATGGGCCGCGCGGGTTTCCGGCCCGGAGGAGCTCGGGACCGTTGCCGCGATCGCTTCGCGAGGCGCCCGGGCTCTGCGGCTCGCCGGCACGTTCGCCAACCTCTCGCGCGGCCGACGACCCGTCCTCGCCCGAAACGGCGCGGCAGGTCGAGCGGTGCGCGCCGCGGCATCGCCGGCTGCGCGGCGCCGGGGTCGACCCCGGGCCTCGCGCATGCTGGCCAACTCCGCCGGCGATCCTCGGACCAGCCGTCCACGTGGCTCGACGCGGTGCGTCCCGGGCTCGCGCTCTACGGCATCGCGCCGTCGGGCTCCCGCGACGGATCGCCGCCTGCGTCCCGCGATGACCGTCGAGACGCGCGTGATCGCGGTGCGCCGGGTTCCGGCCGGCACGCCGCTCGGCTACGGCGGCCGCTTCGTGACCGCGCGCGACGACGGACGATCGCGGTTCTTCCCATCGGCTATCATGACGGCTTCGGCGCAGCTTTTCGGGACAAGGTCGCGGTTCTGTTACGGGGGAGGCGGGCGCCCGTGGTGGGATCCGTCAGCATGGACGTCACTCTCGTGGACGCGACCGACACGGCGTGCCGGCCGCGGCGACCGCGCCGTCTGTCTGGGCTCCGACGGTGGCGCGACGCGTGACGGCCTGGGATCTGGCCCGCGCCGCCGACACGATTCCCTACGAGATCCTCTGCGGCATCGGTCCGCGCGTGCCCCGGGTAGTACTCCGGGACCGGGCCGTGATCGCCCGCTTCCTCGAGGCGATCGGCCGCGCGGTCCTCGGCTTCCTCGAGGAGCTCGGACGGTTCTTCTCGATGCTCGGCCGGATCGTGATCTGGGCTCCGCGGCCGCCCTACGACGTGCCGCGAGCTCCTCCGCCAGATGGTCGCGGGTCGGCGTCAACTCGATCCCGGTCGTTTTCCTGACGACGCTCTTCACCGGGCATGGTCCTGGCGCTCCAGACCTACAACGGGTTCGCGCGTTTCAACGCGGAGAGCCTCGTGGGCAGCGTCGTGGCGCTCTCGCTGCTCCGCGAGCTCTCGCCGGTCCTCTCGGCGCTGATGGTGCCGGGCGCGTGGGCAGCGCCATGGCGGCCGAGATCGGCAGCATGCGGGTCACCGAGCAGATCGACGCCCTGAAGGCGCTCGGGACCGAGCCGGTTCAGTACCTCGTCGTGCCCCGCGTGATCGCTTCGGTCCTGATGATGCCGCTGCTGGTCGTCATGGGCGACGTCGTCGGCATGTACGGCGGGTATTTCGTCGCGGTGCAGCTTCTCGGCGCGAACCCCGTCACGTACTACGAGAGCTCCTTCGAGTGCCTCGACATGATCGACTTCACGTCGGGCCTGATCAAGGCGGCCGTCTTCGGGCTCATCTTCTCGGTCGTGGCCTGCGTCAGGGGCTACTACACCGAGGGAGGCGCCGAGGGCGTCGGGCGATCGACGACCCAGGCCGTGGTCGCCGCCAGCCTGGCGATCCTGCTTGACCGACTTCTTCCTGACGAGGCTTCTGTTTTGAGCGGCTCGACCCGATCCCGCGCCTGCGCCCGCCACGGCGCCGGCAAGCTGCGGGTCGAGGATCTCCACAAGTCCTTCGGCGGGACGGCCGTTCTCGACGGCATCAACCTGTCGGTCGCGCCCGGGGGAGTCGCTGGTGATCGTGGGCCCCTCGGGAACCGGGAAGAGCGTGCTGCTCAAGCACCTGATCGGTCTCGTGCGCCCGGACAGCGGCCATGTCTTCGTCGACGGCCAGGACCTCTGGGGCCTCGACTCGATCGAGCTCAACCAGATGCGCAAGAAGTTCGGCATGTCGTTCCAGGAAGGCGCGCTCTTCGACTCGATGACCGTCTACGACAACGTGGCGTTTCCGCTGCGGCGCTCGGGCCGCACGCCGGCCCAGGTTCGGCAGAGGGTCGAGGAGTGCCTCGAGCTCGTGCAGCTGCCGGGTGTCGCGACGAAGCGGCCCTCGCAGCTCTCGGGGGGCATGCGGCGTCGGGTCGGGTTCGCCCGGGCCATCGCCCACGAGCCGGAGATCCTCCTCTTCGACGAGCCGAACACGGGCCTCGATCCGATCATGACCGACGTCATCGCGGAAGTGATCCTCGGCATCCGGAAGCAGCTGCAGCCGACGGTCGTCACGATCACCCATCACATGCCCGAGCGCGCGCAAGATCGGCGACCGGCTCGCGCTTCTTTTTGGCGGGCATATCCTGTTCGATGCGGGTCCCGAGGAGTTCATGGCGTCGAAGGATCCGGCCGTGCGTCAGTTCGTGGAAGGGCGGGCCGAAGGCCCGCTGACGGTGGAGGCGGAAGGCGCGAGTCGCAAGGTCTTTTGGGAGGGGCGATGAGCACAACGGCGAAGGTCGGAGCGTTTTTTGTGGTGGCCCTGGTCCTGACGGGGCTGCTCATCTGGAAGATCGAGGACCTGAAATTCGGGCGATCGACGGGCAAGATGTTGTCCGTCCAGTTCGACGACATCGCGGGCCTCAAGGAAAAGTCGGACGTCCGAATGGCCGGCGTCCTGGTGGGCAAGGTGGCCCGGATCCGGCTGGTGGGGGGCAAGGCGCTGGTGGACATCGAGCTGAACCGCGACATCACGCTGCGCAAGGGCGCGTCCGCCTCGATCCAGAGCCTCGGCATGCTGGGCGACAAGTACATCGAGCTGGGCCCGGGGCCGGCCGGCGCTCCGGCGATCTCCGAGGGCAGCACGATCCAGGGCGACACGCCCGTGAGCTTCGACGAGATCACGAAGCCTCGCCCGCGACATCGAGGTCGACCTCCGCGACATCACGAGCAACCTCAAGAGCTCCCTCGGCGGCGCCCTCGGCGAGGAGCGTCTGGGAGGCATCGTCGAGAACGTGCTCGTGCTGTCCCAGGAGCTCCGCAAGCTGCTCGAGGCCAACCGCGCCAACATCGACTCGACGACAGAAAACTTCCGCGAGTTCTCCACGCAGATGACGGCGCTGGTGTCGAGGATCGACCGGCTCGTCGCGTCGAATTCGGGCAACATCACGGACGCGACCGGGAACGCAAAGGAGCTGTCGGCAAAGCTCCAGACGACCGTCGACAACATGAACGCCATCACCGGCAAGATCAACCAGGGGACCGGGACGGTAGGCGCCTTGATCAACAGCGACGAGACGAACAAGAACATCAACGAGACGCTGCTCGCGGTCAAGGAGGGCGTGAACAGCCTTTCCGCCGCCATGAGCTCGGCCAAGAAACTCCACGTCGACCTCGGACTCCGGACGGAGTACCTGACGGGGATCGAGAAAGGGAAGGGCTACTTCACGGTCGACATCCAGCCCACCGGCAAGCCGCGCTTCTACCGGCTCGAGCTCGCCAGCCAGCCCTTCGGCGTCGAGAGGAACACGACGACCATCACGACGGTCACGTTCCCGGACGGCCACACCGAGACGATCCGGGAGGACGAGACGAGCTTCAAGGACACGGTCGCGATCACCGCGCAGGTGGGCTGGCGTTACGGGCAGTTCATCGGCCGGGCCGGGGTCACCGAGAACAGCGGGGGAGCCGGGCTCGACTACCTGACCCTCAAGGATCGACTGCGCTTCTCGGCCGACGTCTGGAATTTCGATCGCCGCAACGATCTGAACGCCCACGCGAAAGTCGCGGGCCGCTATTATTTTTCCCCATCGGTTTTCGTGATCGGGGGCTGGGACGATTTCCTGAACACCAAGTCCAACCTGGATTCGCTCTTCTTCGGGGCCGGCGTCCGTTGGGGCGACGACGACGTGAAGTATCTCGCCGGCTCGATCCCCAAGTAGGCACGGGCCCCATGCCGGCGCGCGCGGTCACTCTGTTTGCCTGCCAGGCGTGCGGCGCGACCGCGCCAAAGTGGCTGGGGCGCTGTCCGGACTGCGGCGAGTGGAACTCCTACGTCGAGGAGCGCCGGTCCGAGCCGACCCCGCGGGCCGCTGCGGCCTCGGCCTCCGCGTCGTCCACGGCGATCGGCGAGATCGCGGTTCAGGAAGGCCCGCGGCTGACGACCGGGCTTCCCGGCCTGGACCGCGTGCTCGGCGGAGGGCTCGTGGCCGGGTCGGTCGTGCTGCTCGGAGGGGAACCCGGGATCGGCAAGTCGACTCTTCTGCTCCAGGCCGGGCGGGGGCTGGCCGCGCAGTCTCGCGACGTGCTCTACGCCAGCGCCGAGGAGTCGGCGCCCCAGGTGCGCCTGCGGGGCGAGCGGCTGGGGATCCGCGACGGGCGGCTGCTCGTCCTGGCCGAGACCGACGTCTCACGCATCGTTGCGGAGGCCGAGGCGCGGCCGCCGGCGGTCGTCGTGATCGACTCGGTCCAGGCGGTGCGCGATCCGGGGCTCTCGTCTTCTCCGGGGACCGTGTCGCAGGTCCGGGCCGCGGCGTCGGAGTTGACCCGGTATGCGAAAACCCGCGGCGTGCCGGTGCTTCTCGTCGGCCACGTGACCAAGGACGGCTCGCTCGCCGGGCCCAAATCCCTCGAGCACCTCGTCGACGCGGTCGTCTCGATCGAAGGGGAGCGCGGATCCGCGAGGCGCATTCTCCGGGCCACGAAGAACCGTTTCGGCCCGGTGGACGAGATCGCCCTCTACGAGATGACGGGCGCGGGTCTCGTCGAGCTTCCCGACGCATCGGCGGCCCTGCTCGCCGAGCGGCGTCCCGGGCTCGCCGGCAGCGCGGTCACGGCGGCCCGGGAGGGCGCGCGGTCGGTGCTCGTCGAGATCCAGGCGCTCGTGGGCGGAGCGTCCGCGGGGTCGCCGCGGCGGGTGGCGATCGGGGTGGACGGCGGAAGGCTGGCGCTGCTGCTGGCGGTGCTGGAGGTCGCCGGCCTGCCGCTGTCGACTCGCGAGATCTTCGTCTCCTGCACCGGGGGGATCGACGTTGGGGAGCCGGCGGCGGACCTGGCGATCGTGGCCGCGCTCGTGTCGTCGGCGCGGTCCCGGCCGCTCCCCGACGGCAGCGTCTACTTCGGCGAGATCGGGCTGCTCGGCGAGGTGCGCCGCGTCCCGGCCGCGGCCTCGCGCCTGAAGGAGGCGTCCGCGCTCGGTTTCCGGACCGTCTTTCTCCCGTCGGGCAACGCCGGCGACGCCGCGGCTTTTCCCGACCTGGACTGCCGGCCGGTGGATCGTGTCGCCGACTTCCTGGCGATGGTTTCACCGCGGCCATCGGCAGGGTAGGGGCCACGAGCCTCCAACGTCATCCCGAGGAGGGGCGCGACGACGGATCCGCCGGTCGGGTCGTTGCTCGGCTACCTCGTTTCGCTCGAGCTACGCTTCCAGGTGCTCCGGCATCGAATCGGTCAGCTTGCGGTAAGCGTCCAGATACTTCTCGCGGGTCGTCCGTACGACGCCCTCGGGCAGCTTCGGGGCCGGGGGCCGCTTGTCCCAGCCCGTGGAGTCGAGCCAGTCGCGGACGAACTGCTTGTCGAAGGACGGCTGGCCCCGGCCGGGGTCGTACTGCCCGGCGTCCCAGTACCGCGACGAGTCGGGCGTGAAGGCCTCGTCGATCCACACGATGCGCCCGTCGGAGCGTCCGAACTCGAGCTTCGTGTCGGCGAGGATCAGGCCGCGAGTCGCGGCGTGCTCGCCGGCCCGCTTGTAGAGCGCGAGTGTGAGGTCGCGCAGCTTCTCGGCCTCGCCGGGAGGCAGCGCGCGGGCCATGGTCTCGAACGAGATGTTCTCGTCGTGGCCGGTCTCCGCCTTGGTCGCGGGAGTGAAGATCGGCTCGGGCAACTGGTCCGCCTCGCGAAGACCGTCCGGAAGCCGGATTCCGCAGACGTGTCCGTTCTTCCGGTACTCCGCCCAGCCCGAACCGGCAAGGTATCCGCGCGCCACGCACTCGAACGGGATGACCTCGCACTTGCGCACGATGACCGATCGGCCGGCGAGAAGGCCCGCGTCGGTCCGGAGTTCCTCCGGGAAGCGGGCGACGTCCGTCTCGAGGAGGTGGTTCTCGACGTCCGAAAACTTCCGGAACCAGAAGTTCGACAGTTGGGTCAGAATCTTGCCCTTGTCCGGAATGCCCGGCGTGAGCACGACGTCGAAGGCGGAGATCCGATCGCTCGCCACGAGAAGAAGCGAGCTCCCGAGGTCGTAGAGCTCGCGGACCTTGCCCCGCCGGGAGAGGCGGGCGGCCGAGAGGTGCGTTTCGGTGATCGTCGTCATGGGCCGAGGAAGTTAACACAAACGCGGCTCTGCTATCGTAGGGAGATCCCATGCACATCCGCTTGACAGAAACCTCGCCCGGAAGCGGACCCGGCGTGCGCATCGCCTTTCTGCACGAAGGCCGGGATCCGTCCTCGAACGCTCCCAAACCCGTCCGCGCGTCGTTGAAATCCGCGATCCGGGAGGCCGGCTTTCGGGCCAAGGAGCGCGAGATCGCGTGGAGCGGCGGGTGGATGCTCTGCGGGCTCGGCAAGGCGCCGGCCACCGTCGCCCGCCTTGCGCACGGCACTGCGCCGGGCCGTGCGCGACACGAAGCCCCGCGTCCGGGGGCGGATCGTGCTCTGCTTCGACGGCGGGGTTTCCGAGACGGCGTTCCGAGCCCTTCTGCCGCAGATCGCCCTGGCGGACTACGCCTACGAGCGTTACAAGTCACGCCGGGGGAGCCTGCGCCGCCGCGCCGCGCAGGCCGTCGTCATGCCGCCTCCCGGACTCCCGGCGCGATCTCTGGCCGCCGCGGCGCGGGAAGCCGAGGCGATCGCCGCGGCCGTCGTCTGGGCGCGGGACGTCGGAAACACGCCGGGCAACGACCTCGGGCCGCTGGAGCTCGCCCGCGAGGCCAGGGCCCTGGCCGCCCAGCGCGGTTTCCGGCTCCGGGTCCTCAACCGGAAGGAAATCGAGAAAGAGAAGATGGGCAGGCCTGCTCGGCGTCAACGCCGGAAGCGCCCGCCCTCCGGTCTTCCTGGTGGCCGAGCACGCCCCGGCGAAGTCGCGGGGAACCGTGGTCCTCGTCGGAAAGGGCATCACGTTCGACACCGGGGGCATCTCACTCAAGCCCGCGGCCTCGATGGGAGAGATGAAGTACGACATGATGGGCGCGGCGACGGCGCTCGCGTGTCTGGCGGCATCCAAGGCCCTGAAGATCCCGGTCCGGGTCGTGGTCCTCGCGCCCGTGACGGAGAACATGCCCGGCGGCTCGGCCACGCGCCCGGGCGACATCCTTCGGATGCGCAACGGCAAGACCGTCGAGGTCGACAACACGGACGCGGAAGGGCGCCTGATCCTGGCCGATGCTCTCTCCTACGCCGAGAGATTCCAGCCGGACGTCCTGATCGACTTCGCAACCCTGACGGGCGCGGTCCTGATCGCGCTCGGCCACGAGTGCGCCGGCCTGATGACTCCGGAGGACGATCTCGCCGGGGAGCTGACCGCGGCCGGCGAGGCCACCGGCGAGCGCGTCTGGCGGCTGCCGGTCTGGGACGATTACCGCGAGAACATCAAGTCGGAATGGGCCGACATGAAGAACACGGGCGGCCGCTCCGCCGGCACGATCAACGCGGCCGTTTTCCTCAAGGAGTTCGTTCCGGAGGGCGCGCGCTGGGCGCATCTCGACGTCGCGGGCGTGGCGCACTTCGAGAAGGAGCACGGCGGCTGGCCGACGGGAGCGTCGGGCTTCGGCGTCGCGTTGACGATGGAGTTCCTGAAGAGGCGGTTCGGCCGAGTTTGACTGGACCGGACCGCTTTGTCTAGGTTCCGCCACCATGCCACTGCGCGAATTTCCGATCGGGCCCCTCGGCCAGGAGCTCTACCCCCGGTTCATCGGCGAGCTGATCGAGAAGCTCGACGACCCGGCGCTGGACCGCAACGTCACGGTGCGGGACGCCCTCGCCCCGCTCTACCTCGGGCGGACGATCGACTACGAGTCCGCGGTCGCGGACCGGGACATGCCGCTCGCGACGAAGACGCTGATCGCGTCCTTCGATCCGCGCAATGCCACGCTCGAGGCGGAGTACTACCGCGAGATCGACCTGGAGAAGTGGAAGGCCGTCAAACCGCTCCTCTGGTTCTGGCAGATGTTCGACCACTCGCCCGTCGGACGCAACGTCCGGCTCGGCACGCAGATGCGCTACGCGCTCGCCCAGCGGGTCTTCCGCAAGTGCGGCAAGGGCGTGCGGATCTTCCACGAGGTCGAGTTCTCCTTCGGCTACAACCTGACGGTCGGGGACGGGGTCACGATCCACCGCAACGTCCTGATCGACGACCGGGGCGAGGTGATCATCGGCGACGACGCCTCGATCTCGGACTACGCCAACATCTACTCGCACTCCCACGCCGTCGAGGACATCCACGACGTGACGCTGGCCCGCACCGAGATCGGCGAACGCGCGCGCGTCACCTACCACGCGGTCGTCCTCTCCGGAGTGAAGGTGGGCAAGGACGCGATCGTCGGATCCATGGGTCTGGCCGCGAAGCCTGTCGAGCCGGGCGGGATCGTCGGCGGCATCCCGGCCAAGCCGATCGGCAAGAAGAGCGTCAAGCCGTAAAGAAAAGTTGACGGTTCGCCGCCGACCGTCGCGGCCGGCGCGAAGGCCCCTGTCCCCGGCCTACCGGCGCCTGTAGACTCCTTCCGTGCTGCGGCGGTTGACCGTCCGGAATCTGGCCATCGTCGAGGATCTCGAGATCGAGCTCTCCGGGGGCCTGACCGTGATCACGGGGGAAACGGGAGCGGGGAAGTCGATTCTCGTGGACGCCCTCGCGCTCCTGGCCGGGGGACGCGGTTCGTCGGAGCTCATTCGCGAGGGCGCGAGCCGTCTGACCGTCTCCGGCGAGTTCGACGCCGGCGAGGCTTTGCGCGCCCTGCTGGCGGAGTCGGGCCTGCCGGACTCCGAGCGCATTCTCGTGCGCCGCGAGCTCTCCAGCGACGGCCGCGGTCGCGCCTTCGTGGAGGACGAGCCGGCCTCAGTGCGCACGCTGGCCCGCCTCGGGGAGCGGCTCCTCGCGATTCACGGGCAGAGCGCGGAGCAGGAGCTCGTCGACGCGGGAGCCCCGCTCGAGCTGCTCGACGCCTTCGCGAAGGCCGAGTCCGAACGCGAGGCCGTCGCGCTGGCCGCGGCCCGGTGGACCGAGGCACGCGAGGCCCTGGCCGCTCTCGAGGCGGTCCGCCGGGAGCGGGGCCAGCGGCTCGAGATGCTCGAGTTCCAGATCCGGGAGATCGAGACGGTCGACCCGGCCGAGAGCGAGGAGACGGATCTGCCAGCGGAGCGCGAGCGGCTCCTGCACGCCGACCGGATCCGCCGCGCCGGGGAGACGGCCCTGGCGGCGCTCTCCGAGGACGAAGGCTCGGCGGCCGACCGGCTGGGGGCGGCCGCTCGGGCCTTCGCCGAGCTCGCGGCCATCGATTCGCGCGAGGCGGTCCACCGGGAAGAGGCCGAGGACCTCAAGCGGAGGATCATGGATCTGGCCGCCGCCGCCCGCGACGCCGCGGCCGCGATCGAAGCCGACCCCGACCGGCTGACCGCGATCGAGACGCGCCTGGGCGAGATCCAGCGCCTGAAGCGGAAGCACGGCGGTTCCATCGCCGAGATCCTGACGCGTCTCGGGCGAGATGCAGGCCGAGCGCAGGGAGCTCTCCAACTTCGAGGATTCCCTCGACCGACGCCAGCGCGACGCGGCGGCGGCGCAGCAATCGTACGGCGAGGCCGCCGCGGCGCTCTCGGCCCGGCGCGTGGCAGCCGCCGGCCGTTTCTCGGCGGCGGTCGGCAAGGAGCTCCGGGGCCTCGCCCTGGAAAAGGCGCGGCTCCGGGTCGCGCTCGAGACCGTCCCGGCCGACGTTCCCCGCGCCACCGGACGCGAGACCGCCACTTTCCTGCTTCGCCCCCAACCCCGGGGAGCCGGAGAAGCCCCTCGAGAAGATCGCCTCCGGAGGCGAGCTGTCGCGCCTGCAGCTCGCGATTCGAACCGTCGCCGCGGGAAAGAGGGGACGAGGACGCACGCTCGTTTTCGACGAGGTGGATGCGGGCATCGGCGGCCGCGTGGCCGAGGTCGTGGGTCGAAAGCTGCCGCGCCCTCGCCGAGCACGACCAGGTTCTCTGCGTGACCCACGTTCCTCAGATCGCCGCGCTCGCGGACCGGCAGTTCCTGGCCGAGAAGCGCGAAGTCGGCGGCCGCACGGTGGCCTCGGTCCGGCTTCTCGAGGGCCCGCGAACGGGTCGGCGAGATCGCGCGCATGCTCGCCGGCGAAAAGGTCCCGGAGACGGCGCTCAGGCACGCGCGCACGCTCCTGGAAACCGCCCGGTGAGCCGGGACCCGGGAGATACTCCCGCTCGATTCTCTTTCCGGGAATCGGGGAAGGCGGGCAGAAACGCATCGAGCGGCTTCTCGATCGTGTTCGTCGGCGTCGGCGCGGTCGGGGCCGCCGCCGCCGAGTCGGCGGTCCGGGCGGGCTTTGGACGGTTGACCCTCGTGGATCGCGACGTCGTCGAGCGCTCGAACCTGGCCCGCCAGTTTCTGTTCGACGCCGAGGACGCCGCGCGCGATCGCTCCCAAGGCGGACGCCGCGGCGGCGACGCCTGGCGGAGATCGATCCGGCCGTTCCGGTGCGGCGCCGTCGTCGCGGATCTGCGAGCGGGCAACGCGCGGACCTCCTGTCCGGGCACGACCTCGTCTTCGACGGGTCCGACAACTTCGAGACGCGGCTCCTGGTTTCGGACGCGGCACGCTCGCTCGGGCTGCCGCATCTCTACGCGGCGTGCGTGGGGGCGGAGGGTCGGGTCGCCCTGCTGGTGCCGGGACAGACGCCTTGCCTGCGGTGCTACCTCGAGGCGCTGCCTCCCGCGGGGTCGGGGCCGACCTGCGACACCGTCGGCGTGGTCCCGACGCTGCCGCCGCTGGTCGCGGCCATCGGGATGACGGAGGTCGTCCGGTTTGCCGACGGGCGCCGCGCCGGCGGCGGGGATCCTCACGGCGGAGGTCTGGGACGGAGGCTTCCGTTCCCGGCGGCTCTTCGAGGACGTTCGACCCTCGGCGGCGTGTCCCGTGTGTTCCGGAGGCCGTTTTCCGGCCCTGGAAGGCGAAGGCGCTTCGGAGACCGTGAAGCTCTGCGGCCGGCAATCGGTGCAGGTGACTCCGGCCGGCCGCCTCCGGCCGGACTTCGCGGCGCTCGAGGCCCGCCTGGCGCCCCTGGCCCGCGTGCGCCGGTCGCCGCAGCTGCTCAACGCGGACGTCGAGGACGTGAGCCTGACCATCTTTCCCGACGGCCGCTGCGTGGTGCGGGGCACGAGCGACCCGGCGCGGGCGCGGGCGCTGTACGACCGCTATGTCGGAGGATGAGCCTGAAGCGCGTCCGGATCGACGATCTCCTGGCTTCCCCCGGCGAGCTCGCGAGCCTCTCGGCGCTGCTGTCGCGCGGCGGGCTCGCCGCGATCCCGACCGAAACGTTCTACGCGCTGGCCGCCGACCCGACCAGCGAGACCGGCGTGCGGCGGGTCCTCGCCGCTGAAGCGCCGCGGCGCCGCGCATCCGCTTCTCGTGCTCGTCGCCGCGCGCGCGCAACTCGGCCCGCTCGGTGTCGCCGCGGAGCCGCGCATCCTCGACCGCTTCTTCGCGATCTGGCCGGCGCCCCTGACCGTCGTCTTCCCGCTGCAGAAGCCGATTCCCGCATCCCGCGACGCCGTCTCGCTGGGCGTCCGCGTGCCGGCGCACCCGGCGCTGCGCGAGCTTCTCGCGCGCGTCGGCCCGGTGACCGGAACGAGCCTGAACCGTTCGGCCGAAACTCCCTGCGAGGAGGCGGACGACGTCGCGCGGCAGTTCCCGGGCGAGATCGACGTCCTGGTGGACGGCGGCCGGACTCCCGGCGGACGGCCGACTCACGCTCGTCGACGCGACCGTCGAGCCGCCGCGGGTGCTGCGCGCGGGCGCGTTTCCGTGGCCGCCGACCGTGCTAAATTGCCCGCTTTCATGGGCCTCCTGAAAGAGTACGCCGGCAAGCGGCCGGTCGTCGGCGCCCGCGTCTACCTCGCGGAGACCGCGGCCGTGATCGGCGACGTCGTGCTCGGCGACGACGTGTCGATCTGGTACAACGCGGTGGTCCGCGGGGACTGCCACTGGATCCGGATCGGAGCGCGCACCAACATCCAGGACAACTGCGCGGTGCACGTGACCCAGGGCACCCACCCGACCATCCTGGAAGAAGAGGTCACGCTCGGGCACGGCGCCATCGTCCACGGCGCGACGGTCAGGCGCGGAGCCCTGATCGGGATCCGCGCGACGGTCATGGACGCGGCCGAGGTGGGGAGTCGGCCTTCATCGGCGCCGGGGCCCTGGTGACTCCCCGGACGGTCGTGCCGGCCCGTACGCTCTGGCTGGGCTCGCCGGCCCGCCAGGTCCGCGCCCTCTCGGAGGCCGAGGTCGAAGACCTGCGGCACTACCACCTCAACTACCTGGGCTACAAAGAGGAGTACTTCAAGATCGACGGGTCGTGGGCCAAGTGAGCGGTCGGCTGAAGGCTCCCAAGGGAACTCACGACCTGCTTCCGCCCGAGAGCGAGAGGTTCGCCGCGGCCGAGGCGCGTGGCGCGCCGCGTCTTCGGCTCCTTCGGGTACGGCGAGATCCGCACCCCGGTGTTCGAGTCGACCGACCTCTTCGCCCGGTCGGTCGGCGAAACGACCGACATCGTCCACAAGGAGATGTACACGTTCCCCGATCGGAAGGGTCGGTCGCTGACGCTGCGCCCCGAGAACACGGCCGGCGTCGTGCGCGCCCTCGTCGAAAAGGGCATCCAGGAGATCCCCCGGCCGATCCGGCTCTGGTACGCGGGCCCCCAGTTTCGCTACGAGCAGCCCCAGGCCGGGCGCTATCGGGAGTTCCGGCAGATCGGGGTCGAGCTGCTCGGCGTCGCCTGGGCGGCCGGCGACGCGGAGGTCCTGATCATGCTGTTCGATTTCCTCCGGGCGCTGGGGTTCACCGACCTGACGGCCACTCTCAACTGCATTCCGAAGGGCGAGGCGCGGCAGGCGTTCTCCCGGGCGCTCCAGGAGCACGTGCGGTCCGGGGCCGAGCGCCTGGGACCCGAGGACCGGCGGCGCCTGGAGGAGAACCCACTGCGCCTGTTCGACTCGAAGGACCCGGAGGCGCGCCGCCTGCTCGAGGGCGCCCCCGCGACGCTCGATTTTTTGGACGAGCCCTCCCGGCGGCACCACGACGAGCTCAAGGCGCTCCTCTCGGAGGCGGGCGTGCGGTTCACCGAGAGCGCGGCCATCGTTCGCGGGCTCGACTACTACACGCTGACGGTTTTCGAGGTGACCTCCGCGCGGCTCGGCGCTCAGAACGCCCTTCTGGGCGGCGGCCGGTACGACGGCCTCGTGGCCGAGCTCGGCGGCCCGCCCACCCCGGCCGTCGGGTTCGCGATCGGCGAGGACCGTCTCCTCGAAGCGATGACCACCGACGCCCGTCGGCCTCGGACCGTCTTCTGCGTCGTTCCCGATTCGCGGGAGGAGCTCGCCTATGCGCTCGGCGTCGCCGGCGAGATCCGGGCGGCGCTCCCCGAAGCCGTCGTCGAGAGCGACCTGACCGGCCGCGGCCTCGTGAAGGGCCTCGCCCGCGCCTCCCACGTGCTGACGGAGCCCGAGCGATACGCCTTCGCCGCGGGCGGTGTGCGCGCCGTTCTGCTGGGCTCACGCGAGCGGGAGGACGCGACCGTGACGATCAAGGACCTGTCGACCGGCGTCCAGGAGACTTTTCCGAGGGCGCAGCTGGCCGAGCGGCTGGGCGCCGCGAGGGAGCGATGACGGCGCGGCAGCCGGCCGGGGAGCTGCGCGCCGCCGACGCGGGCAGGACCGTGCTTCTCAAGGGCTGGGTCGGCGCGGCGGCGCGACCTGGGCGATCTGATCTTCCTGACGATCCGCGACCGCAGCGGCTTCGTGCAGGCCGTGTTCGACAAGGCGCGCTGCCCGGCGGAGGCCGTGGCCGCGGCCGCCGAGGCGCGCAGCGAGGACGTCGTCGCGCTCGAAGGCGAGGTCGTGCTCCGCGGCGAGGGCCAGCGCAACCGGGAGCTGCCGACCGGCGACGTCGAGGTCGTGGCCTCGCGGCTCGAGTTCCTGGCGCGCTCGCAGACGCCGCCGTTCGTGGTCGAGGACCGGACCAACGCGACGGAAGAGCTTCGCCTCGAGTACCGCTACCTCGACCTGCGGCGGCCGGTGGTCCAGAAGAACTTCGTGCTCCGGGACGAGATCGCCTTCCGGGTCCGGCGGGTCCTCCACGAGCGGGGCTTCATCGAGGTCGAAACCCCCATCCTGACGCGCTCGACTCCCGAGGGCGCGCGCGACTTCCTGGTGCCCTCGCGCGTGCACCGCGGCCAGTGGTACGCGCTTCCGCAGTCCCCGCAGCTCTTCAAGCAGATCCTGATGGTCTCGGGCTTCGAGAAGTACTTTCAGATCGCCCGCTGCTTCCGGGACGAGGACCTCCGCGCGGACCGCCAGTTCGAGTTCACCCAGATCGACCTGGAGATGTCCTTTCCGACCGAGGAGGACATCTTCGACACGGTCGAGGCCTTCCTCGTGGAGGCCTTCGCGGCCGCCGGGATCGCGGCCGCCCGCCCGTTTCGGCGCCTGACGTACCGCGAGGCGATGGACACCTACGGCACGGACCGGCCCGATCTGCGTTTCGGGCTGCCGCTGTGCGACCTCTCGAAGGCCGCCGCCGGAAGCGGGTTCGTGCCGTTCGAGAAGGCCCTCGGCGCGAAAGGAACGGTGCGCGGCCTGCGCGTCCCGGGAGGCGCGGCGTTCTCGCGCAAGCGCCTCGACGAGCTGACCGAGAAGGCGCGGGAGCATGGCGCGGCGGGACTTCTCTGGGTCAAGCAGTCCGGAGGCGAAGTCACCTCGCCGGCGAAGAAGGGCCTGCCGGAGGGCCACCTCGAGCGCCTGCTCGCGGCGGCCGGGATGGCGGACGGCGACCTTCTGCTTGATCGTCGCGGACCGGGAGAAGGCGGCCCTGGCGGCCCTCGCGGCACTGCGCGCGGAAGCGGCCCGGGACCTCAAGCTCGTCGACGAGACGCAGTACGTCTTCTGCTGGGTCACGGAGTTTCCGCTCCTCGGCCACGACGAGGACAGCGGGGCCTGGTTCCCCATGAATCACCCGTTCACCGGACCGTTCGAGGAGGACCTGGAGCGCCTGGAGTCCGATCCCGGAAGCGTGCGCGCGCGGGCCTATGACGTCGTCGTCAACGGCTGGGAGCTCGGATCGGGCTCGATCCGCATCCACCGCTCGGACCTCCAGGATCGGGTCTTCCGCGTGCTCGGCATCTCCGAAGAGGAGGGGAAAGAGAGGTTCGGCTTTCTCCTGCAGGCCCTGCAGTACGGCGCCCCGCCGCACGGCGGAATCGCGCTCGGCCTCGACCGCATCTGCGCCCTCGCCGCCGGCGCGTCGTCGCTGCGAGACGTCATCGCATTTCCGAAGACGACGTCGGGGATCTGCCTGATGACGAAGGCGCCCGCGAACGTCCAGCCGGAGCAGCTGCGCGAGCTCGGCCTCGAGCCCCCGCGTCGTCCCGCGGAGTGAGCGCCGGACGCTCGTCTCCCGAGCGGATCTCCGTCGGCGGCAGCACGATCTGGGTCGGCCCCGGGATTCTCCACGACGCGGGAGATCTCCTCGTGTCTCCCTCGGGACGGTTCCTCCTGGTTTCGGCACCCTCCGCCCGCTCCGCAGCCGGAGCGGTCCGAGCCGCCCTCGGCGGACGCCTCCTTGCGGACCTCGAGATCGAGGACGGCGAGGGGTCCAAGACGCTCGCGACCGTCGAGAGGATCGCAGACGCGGCGCTCGCGGCCGGGCTGCGTCGAGACGATGCCTTCGTGGCAGCCGGCGGAGGCGTGTCGACCGACGTCGTCGGGTTCGCCGCGGCGGTGCTCCTGCGCGGCGTGGCCTGGAACGCCGTCCCGACGACGACGGCGGGAATGGCCGACGCGGCGATCGGGGGGAAGACGGGAGTCAACCACGCGCGGGGCAAGAATCTGCTGGGCGCCTTTCATCCTCCGCGCACGATCCTGATCGACCCGGAGTGTCTGGCGACGCTGCCCGAGCGGGACTACCGCGCCGGCCTCGTCGAGGCGTTCAAGGCCGCCTGGGTCGCCGACGCCGGGCTCGCGCGGCGGGCGGCCGAATCGCTGCCGGGCCTTCTCGCGCGGGAGGGGAAAACCACGCTGGAGCTCCTCGCCGGGGCCGTCCGCGTCAAGGCCGCGCTCGTGGAGGCGGACCCGCGCGACACGGAGGACCGGCGGCTTCTGAATTTCGGTCACACGCTCGGTCACGCGCTGGAGGCCGCCAGCGGCTACGGCGCGCTGCGGCACGGAGAAGCCGTGGCCTGGGGCATCGCCGCGGCGTTGGAGATTTCGAAACGCCGGGCGGGACTGGCCGAGGAAGACGCGCGCGCCGTGCGCGGCGCGTTGGCGAGCCTCGGCCCGTTTCCGGAGCCGACGCGCGACCGCCGGCTCCTCGCGGAGCTCCTCGCCCGGGACAAGAAGACCACCGCGCGCGGGCTGGCGTCCGTTCTCCTCGAGCGCATCGGCCGGGCCCGCGTCGAAGAATCGGTCCCGGTCGAGGAGTGGCTCGATGCGGCGGCTATAATGTCGTTATCGTGACGGAACGCTCGGGTCGGCGTCGGATCCGTCTTTTCGTCCTGCTCGCCGGCGCGTTGATCCTCGCGTCCCTGGTTCCCCTGCTCGTGGCCGAGGCGGTCCTGATCCGGCGGAACCGGCGCACCCTCGAGACGCTCGAGGAGAAATACCTGACCCGGTCCTCGGCCGCGATCGCCGACCACATCGCCTCGTACTACGCGGCCGCCGGGCAGCAGCTCACGACCGCGGCCGACGCCCTCCGGCTCGCCCTCCGGCTGACGGGCAAAGACCCCTTCGCCTCGGCCGATACGCCCGAGATCCTGGGGGGCGTCCTTGCGGGGCAGAAGCTCGCTGGCGGCCCTCCGCGCCGTGAACCTGGAGGGCCAGGGCAGTTTCGTCGGTCCCGACATCCGGCAGGCCCGAGATCGACCTCGAGTTCCGGAAGGGCTTCGAGTCCGCCCGGGACGGGGCCCGATACGCGGGGGATCCCGTTCGGCGTCGGCGAGCTCGGCGCCGTCGCGCGTGCTCGCGGCTCCGGTGCTGGACGAGAAGGGCGGGCGCATCGGAGTCGTCGAGGCGCTGGTGTCCTGGGGGCCGATCGTCCGCGAGTTCCAGGACGAGGCGCAGCGGAGCTCCGGACGACGCTCGTGGACCGGCAGGGGCGGATCCTCTTCCCGCCCGCCACGCAGGGCCCGGGCTCGCCCCACGCCTCCTCGCTCGTGGCCGACTTCATCCGCTTCCCGGCGCGTCTGACGCGCTCGGAAAACAGCGCGACCGGCGCCGTGCTCGCCTCGATCTCGCCGGTCGGAGATCCGCCCTGGGGGGTGCTCGTCGAGCGCGACCGCGACATTGCCTTCGCCTCGGTCGACCGGATGGTCCGCGACACGATCCTCTGGAGCGCGGCCTGCCTGGCCGGCGCCCTGATGCTCGGACTCTTCTTCGCGCGGCGGCTGTCCCGGCCGATCGCGCAGCTCGCCGATTCGACGCGCGCCATGACCGACGGCGAGTACGGCACCAGCGTCGAGGTCAGCGGCACCGCCGAGATCGCCGACCTCTCCGAGAATTTCAACCGGATGAGCGCGTCGATCCGGGACGCGTTCGAAAAGGTCCAGAAAGCCGCCAAGGAGAACCAGGACCTCTTCATCGCCTCCATCCGCGCGCTCGCCGCCGCGATCGACGCCAAGGATCCGTACACGCGCGGCCACTCCGAGCGGGTGGCCCGGTACTCCTCGGCGATCGCCAAGGAGATGGGCCTGCCGCCGGACGAAGTCCGCAAGACGCGGCTGTCGGCGCTGCTTCACGACGTCGGGAAGATCGGAATCGACGACCGCATCATCCGCAAGCCCACGGCCCTGACCGACGAGGAGTTCGAGCTGATGAAGGCGCACCCGGCCAAGGGAGCGGCGATCATGGAGGCGATTCCCCAGCTTGCCGATATCATTCCGGGTATGAAGCACCACCATGAGAAGTGGGAGGGCGGCGGGTATCCCGACGGGCTGAAGGGGGAGGAGATCCCGCTCCAGGCGCGGATCGTGGCCGTCGCCGACGCTTTCGACGCCATGACGACCACGCGGCCGTACCAGAAGGCGATGGAGGTCACGTACGTGCTGGCCCGGCTGCGCGAGCTGGTCGACAAGCGCTTCAACCTGGACGTCGTCGAGGCCCTCGTCCGGTCCCACGCGAAGGGCGAGCTGATTCCGAACGACGGTTCCGGCACCGCCGCGCGGGCCGTATCGGTGGCGCGATGAGGGCGCCGCGCCGTGCCGCCGTCGCTCTGGCCGTCGTCGCGCTGGCGGCCGCCTGCGCGCCGGCGAAGAAAGGCAAGACGCCGGCCGAAACGCTCCTGACGCAGCGGATGGCCCAGGTGCTCCTGCGCGACGGCCATGCCGTGGACGCGGAAAAGGCTTTTCGCGACGCCCTCAAGGACGATCCGAAGAATCCGGAAGTGCTCGACGGGCTGGGCGTCTCGCTCGTCATGCAGGGCCGCTACCAGGATGCGTTGCCTTCGCTCCAGAAGGCCGTGCAGCTGGCTCCGCAGAACGGGTCGTACCGCAACAACCTGGGCGTCGCCCAGATGGAGCTGGGTCAATTCAACGAGGCCGCGCTGGCCTTTGCGGCCGCCGAGGCGTCGCCCAACCCCGACGACCGCATCTCGGCGGCCATCAACCGCGGGCGGCTGGCGCAGCGCCAGGGAGATCTCGCCGGCGCCGAGAAGGAGTTCACGCTGGCGATGGCGCGCGACCCCAAGTCCTTCGCGGCGACATTCGGCCGCGGCGTGGCGCGCGAAAACCGGGGAGAGCTCGAGGGCGCGGCCGAGGACTACCTGGCCGCCCTGAAGCTCCAGCCGTCGAACGCGGAGGCGAACCTGCGGCTGGGCCTGTGCCTGGTCTCGCTCCAGAAGCCGGATCTGGGCCGCCGGTATCTGCAGCGCGCGATCGACCTCGACCCGAACGGCGAAACCGGCGCCAAGGCGCGGATGCTGATCGAGCAGTCGAAGTCGTCCTGACAGCCCGGACTCCCGAGTCGGAGGGAACCGGCGAACCGCGGTTCTGCCGGCTCCCTGATATCTTCCCCGTTCCCCGATGACCGACGAGCCCGTTCCCGCCGAAAAACCCGGCCGCCGCGGTTTCTTCGCGAAGGTCCGCCGCGGGCTCTTCATGACCCATACCGAGATCCTCGACAAGCTCGAGGGCGCCGTGAAGAAGGGTCTCGGCATCGACGAGTCGGTGCTCGAGACGCTCGAAGAGGCCCTGCTCTCGGCCGACGTCGGCGCCGAGACTGCGGCCGCCCTGACCGACGCCGTGCGCGCGCGCGCCGGGTCGAGCGAGCGGACGGATCTCGCGGCGCTCCGGGCCATCCTCGTCGAGGAGGTCGAGGCGCTGCTCACGGCGGCGCCGCGGCCGGCGGGCCGCCCGGACGTGCCCCTCTTCGTGACCTTCCTCGTGGGCGTCAACGGCTCCGGGAAGACGACGACGACCGCCAAGCTCGCGGCCCGCGAGAAGGCGGCCGGCCGGAGCGTCCTGCTGGCGGCGGCGGACACGTTCCGGGCGGGAGCCATCGAACAGCTCCAGACGTGGGCGGACCGGCTGGAGCTTCCGCTGGTTCGCCACAAGGAAGGCGCGGACCCGTCGGCCGTGCTCTACGACGCCCTGTCCTCGGCGAAGGCGAGGGGGATCCAGTCCCTGCTGGTGGACACGGCCGGTCGCCTCCACACGCGCAAGAACCTGATGGACGAGCTCTCCAAGATGCGCCGCATCGCCGGGCGCGAGGTCCCCGGTGCCCCCCACGAGACGCTGCTCGTTCTCGACGCTACGACCGGAGTCAACGGCCTGGCCCAGGCGAGGCGCTTCGTCGAGGCCGCGGGCGCGACGGGCGTCGTGCTGACCAAGCTCGACGGCAGCGCCCGGGGAGGGATCGTCCTGGCGATCTACCGCGAGCTGAAGCTGCCCGTGCTCTCCGTCGGCGTCGGCGAAGGGTTGGACGACCTGGTCCCGTTCGACCCGGCGGAGTACGCGCGAGCGCTCCTCGGAGACGATGCCGCCAACTGATCTGACCTTCCTGGATCGGGCGTTCTCGCTGGCCGAGCGGGGCCGGTACTCCGTCTCGCCCAACCCGATGGTCGGCGCGGTCGTCGTGCGAAACGGGCGGGTCGTCGGCGAGGGTCATCACCGGCGGGCGGGATTGCCCCATGCCGAGATCCTGGCGCTCCGGGAGGCGGGGAAGCGGGCCCGGGGAGCCGACCTGTACCTGACGCTGGAGCCCTGCGTGCATCAGGGCCGGACGCCTCCCTGCGCCCCGGCCGTGGCCGCCGCGGGCCTGCGGAGGGTCGTGGTCGCGGCCTCGGATCCGAACCCGCTGGTCGCGGGGCGCGGGATCGCGGCTCTCCGCCGCGCCGGAGTCGAGGTGATCCGGGCCCCGCGGGCCTGGCGCGAGCGCGAGGCGGCTGCAGAATGCCAGGTTCCGGACGTGGATCGTCTCGCGGCGGCCGCTGGTCCTCGCCAAGTGGGCTTCGACTCTCGACGGCCGCATCGCGTCGGCCGCCGGGAAGAGCCGCTGGATCACGGGCGAGGCGGCACGCCACCGGGCGCTCGCGCCTGCGGGAGGAGCACGACGCGGTGCTCGTGGGCGCCGGGACCGTGATCGCCGACGATCCGCGCCTGACCCGCCGTCTCGGATGGAACCGCGCGACGCCGCACTGGCGGATCGTTCTCGATGGCCGGCTCCGGACGCCGGAAGGCGCTCGGATCTTCCGGGGACCCGGCCGGACCCTGGTCGTCACGGCGGTGCTCTGCCCGCCACCCGAAGGCGCGTCGCCTCGCGGAGCGGGGAGCCCTCGTCTGGAGCCTGCCTTCCCGGATCCGCGGGCGCGTGGATCTCGCGCGACTGCTGCGCGAGCTCGCCCGGCAGGACGTCACGAGCCTGGTCGTGGAAGGCGGCGCGGAAGCGCTCGGAAGCTTCTTTTCGGCGGGCCTGGTCGACCGGGTCGCGGTTTTTCTCGCGCCCCGGATCCTGGGCGGCGCGCGGGCTCCCGGCGCCGTCGGGGGCGCCGGGTTCGCGCTGTCTCGGACGCCGCGGCTCGACGACATCCAGATCGAGGCCGTCGGAGGCGATCTCCTGGTGTCCGGCCGCGTCACGTAGACTCTGGCCGATGTTCACCGGGATCGTGTCCGGCATCGGCCGGCTCGTCGGGCGCCGAGCGCCGGCGCGGCGGACTGCGGGTGACGATCTCGCCCCCGCCGGGATACGGACGCTTCGCCGCCGGCGAGAGCGTCTGCGTGTCGGGGGTCTGCCTGACGGCCGTCGCCGCAGGCGCGCGGCTCGTCGCCGACCTCTCGGAGGAAACGCTCGCGCCGGACCACGCTCGGCGGCCTGACTCCGGGCGCGTCTGTGAACCTCGAGCGGGCGCTGCGGTGGGGCGACCGGCTGTCCGGGCATTTCGTGATGGGGCACGTGGACGGGATCTCGCGCGTGCTCTCGACGACGGCCGCCGGCAACTCCCGGACCCTTCGCTTCTCGATCCCCCGGGGCCTGGGCCGGTTCGTCGCGGAAAAGGGCTCGGTCGCTCTAGACGGCGTCAGCCTGACGGTGGCCTCCCGCCGGGGACAATCCTTCACGGTCGCGGTGATCCCCGAGACGCGGCGCCGCACGGGCCTCGGAGCGGCGGCCGAGGGGACGCCGGTGAACTTCGAAGCGGACATCTTCGCGCGGTACGGGCGGGCCGGAGCTCTCCAGCGAGTCGGCCGGGCCGCGCGGCGCGCGATGATCGTCTACGAGGCGGCCGCCGCGCCGGCCGTCCGCGCCGGCGAGTTCCTCCTCGGCGGGCGCCGTCTGGCGGGCCGCCTGTTTCCCTACGGCGCCGAGGCTGCCGGCGCGGCCTTCCGCTTCGACCCCGTCGAGCGGCGCTTCTTCTTTCGCCGGCCCGAGGCGACCGTTCCGGTCGGCCCGTCGGACACGCGGCCCTGGATCGAGGCCCTTTCCCGAGTCCCGCCCGGGCCGGTTCTGGTCGGCCCGTGCGCGGCCGCCGAGGAAGTCCGCGGAGCCTTCCGGGCCGCCGTGGATGCGGCCCTCGGGCAGGGCCGGCCGGTCTATCTGCTCGACCCGGAGCCCGCGGGGCTGCCGGACCCGGCCGGGCCGGGGGCCGTGGTCCTGTGCTCCTGGAGAGCAGGGAGGCCCGAAGCCGCGTTCGGCGGCCTGGCGGCAGCCCGCGCGGCCGGGTTCCGATGCGCGGCTCTCTTCCCGTATCTCCCCGGCTGGACGGGGGAGCCGGCCGCCCTGGAGGCGCTCGTGGCCGCGGCCGCCGCGGCCGGCGCCGAATCGCTGACGGCGCTGGCGCCCTCGTCGGATGGAGAGGGACGCCGGGCGATCGTCGAGGCGCGCTCGGTCGCGGAGCCCGGAGAAGACGAGCGGTTCTTCGAGCTCGTCCACCATGGCGACTGGGCGGCGAGGCTCCCGGATTCTCTCGGGCGAGTCCGGGAGGCGGCCGGCCGAACGTGGCCTCGCTTCGCTTCCGCCCCGCCCTGTCGGCGCCCGCGAGGCGGCCGCCAACGCCGCGGCTTCCGCCCGCCTCGAGGAGCTGGCGGAGCTGTCGGGAGCCGGCGACCACCGGGTCGCGTTGCTCCATGCCGCCGTGCGGTTCATCGACGAGTCGGGCCGCGACCTCGCGTCGGTCGAACGCGAGGGCAACTTCGGCCGGATCTTCCCGTTCGGCGAGGAGATCGCGAAGGAGGCCGCCGCGGCCCTTCGCGAAGCGCCGTGACCCCGGGCGGGATCTACGTCCACCTGCCGTACTGCGCCTCGCGGTGCGGATACTGCGCGTTCGTTGTCACGACCGACGGATCCAGCCGCGACCGCTACCTCGAAGCCCTCGACCGCGAGGCGCGCCTCGTCGCGGAAGAAACGGCCGGCGCGGCGTTCGACTCCGTGTATCTGGGCGGCGGCACGCCCTCGCTGCTGCCGTCGGAAGCGATCGCACCGGCTGCTCGAGCGTCTCCGGGATCGGTTCGCGATCGCCGGGGACGCCGAGGTCACGCTCGAGGCGAACCCGGAGGACGTGACGCCGGGGGCGATCGCGGAGTGGAGATCCGCGGGCGTCAATCGAATCTCGGCGGGCATCCAGTCCCTGGCGGACGGCGAGCTCGCGGCTGTCGGGCGCCGGCACGACGCCGCCCGCGCGCGGGACGCCCTGGAGCTCCTGGCCGCCTCGGGCCTGTCGATCTCGGGGGACCTGATCCTGGGCCTCCCCGGCCAGACCCGCGGGACCTTCCGCGAGAGCCTCGCGGGCCTCGTGGAGGCAGGCGTCGAGCACGTCTCCGTGTACCTCCTCGAGATCGAGAAGTCGAAAGCGCTGGAGGAGGACCGGGAGCTGCATCCGGAGCGTTACCTCTCCGACGACGCCCAGGCCGACTGCCTGGCTCGAGATGGGCCGGACCCTGGAGGCGCGCGGTTTCGAGCACTACGAGATCTCGAATTGGTCCCGGCCGGGCCGGAGGGCCCGGCACAACGAAAAGTACTGGAGCCGGGCGGACACTCTGGGTCTCGGCGTGGCCGCCCACGAGCTGTGGCGGGGACGCCGGCGCGCCAACGTCTCGAGCCTCGAGCAGTATGTCGGGCAGCTCTCCCGGGGCAGGCGTCCCGTGGCCCTCGACCGGCCGGTCACCGCGGCCGAGGCGGCGCGCGAACGGGTCTTCCTGGGGCTTCGCCTCTCCGAGGGCGTCCCCGTCGAGTGGGTCGAAGCGCTGGTCTCGGGCGCCGAAGACGTGCGCCTCTGGAGCGACTACGAGGGCTGGATTGCCGAAGGGGTCCTGGAGCGGGCGGAGAATCGCGTCCGCTTCACCGAGCGCGGGTTCCTGGTCTCCAACGAGGTCCTGAGCCGGTTCGTCTGACACGCGGCGCGAAGGCGCCGCCGCGTGTCATCCTGAGGAGCGGAGCGACGAAGCAGCCGACCACCGCAGGCATACCCTCAGCGGTAGGCAACGTCGTGCGAAGCACGGCGTTCATCCCGGACTGTTATGCGACCCTCGCGTGTCGAGTTCGGGATCCCTCGCTGCGCTCGGGATGACACGCTGCGCGACTTCGCGCAGCGTGTCAGATGAACAGCGGCGCCAGCACCAGGGTGATCGTCGCGAGAAGCTTGATGAGCACGTGGAGCGATGGGCCGGCGGTGTCCTTGAACGGATCTCCGACGGTGTCGCCGACCACGGCCGCCTTGTGGGTGGGGGAGCCCTTGCCGCCGTACGCCCCGGTCTCGATGTACTTCTTGGCGTTGTCCCACGCGCCGCCGCCGTTGTTCAAGAACGTGGCCATGATGATGCCGGCGATCGTGCCGACCATCAGCAGGGCGGCCACCGCTTCGGCGCCGACGCCGAACTGCTTGAAGACCAGCCCGACGACGATGGGGGTGCCGACCGCGACGAGGCCCGGCGCGATCATGGCCTTCAGGGCGCCCCGCGTCACGATGTCGACCGTCCGGCCGTAGTCCGGCTTTTCCGTCCCCTGCATGATGCCGGGGCGCTCCTTGAACTGGGCCCGGACGTCCTGGATGACGACCGACGCGGCCTTGCCGACGGCCTTGATGGCGAGGCCCGAGAAGAAGAAGACGAGCATCGCGCCGATCAACCCGCCGACGAAGACCTCGGGCTTGGCCAGGTTGACCGAGGTCAGCTCGGCGCCGTAGTTCTTGAGCTCGTCCAGGTATGCCGAGAAGAGCAGGAAGGCGGCGAGAGCGGCCGAGCCGATTGCGTAGCCCTTCGTCAGCGCCTTGGTCGTGTTGCCGACGGCGTCGAGCCGATCGGTCTTCTTGCGAATCTCCTCGGGTTGCTTGGACATCTCGACGATGCCGCCGGCGTTGTCGGTGATCGGGCCGAAGGTGTCCATCGCCAGGATGTACGCCGCCGTGCCGAGCATTCCCATCGTCGCGACGGCGGTTCCGAAGAGCCCGCCGCCGGGAAGGGCCGCCACCCCGATCTTGTAGGAGGCCAGGATCGCGACCGAGATCGCGATGACCGGCGCGAGCGTGCACTCGAGGCCGACCGCGATGCCCGCGATGACGTTGGTGGCCGGGCCCGTCTGGGACGCTTCGGCGATCTCCCGGACGGGGCGGTACTTGTACTCCGTGTAGTACTGGGTGATGAAGACGAACGCGATCGAGGTCAGAACGCCGATGACCCCGCAGAAGAAGAACTTCCACCAGGCGTCGGGATGCGCCGGGTTGAAGAGGAGCCACTTCGTCGCCAGGAAGAAACCGGCGATCGCCAGGACCGAGGTGATGTAGTAGCCGCGGTTCAGCGCGGCCATGGGATCGGCGTCCTCGCGCGTCTTGACCAGGAAGATGCCGACGATCGATGCGAGAAGACCGAAGGCGCGGGCCACCAGGGGGAAGAGCATGACGCCGACGATCCCGGCCGAAAAGCCCATGCCCTGCTTTTCGAGCATTGCCGCGAGGGTGGCCCCGAGGATCATGGCGCCGATGTTCTCGGCCGCCGTGGACTCGAAGAGATCCGCGCCGCGCCCCGCGCAGTCGCCGACGTTGTCGCCCACGAGGTCGGCGATGACCGCCGGGTTGCGCGGGTCGTCCTCGGGGATGCCGGCTTCGACCTTGCCGACGAGATCGGCCCCGACGTCCGCCGCCTTGGTGTAGATCCCGCCGCCGAGCTGGGCGAAGAGCGCCACGAAAGAGGCGCCGAAGCCGTAGCCGACGATCAGGAGCGGGATCTGGGCGGGCGGGACCTCGGTGAAGCGGCTGACCAGCCAGTAGAGGCCGCCCACGCCGAGCAGCGACATCGCCACGACGAAGAGGCCCGAGACGGCGCCGCCCGCGCAGGGCGATCCGCAGCGCGTCATTCAGGGAAGTGCGGGCCGCCGAGGCGGTTCGGATGTTCGTGCGGATCGAGACCCACATGCCGACGTAGCCCGCGATGAGCGAGCAGAGCGCGCCGAGAACGAAGGACAGAGTGGTCCAGAAGGCCAGAAGCAGGGCGGTCGGAACGGGGTCGAAGTCGTGGTGGCTCCGGACGAAGCCGTAGAGCAGGAACATCACCGCCGCCAGGAGGACGGCCAGAACGCACGATCGTCCGGTTCTGCCGCCGGAGGAAGGCCTCGGCACCTTCCTTGATGGCGTTGGAGATGGCCTGCATCGCGGCCGTGCCGGTGTCCTTCCTCAGGACCCAGGAGGCCAGGTAGCCGGCGACGAAGAGTGACCCGACCGAGAAGACCAGGATGAGGGGCAGAGCAAGCTCGAAAGACATTCGTCCAACTCCTGTTTTCGCGTGATTCGGACCCGGGCCCGCCCTCTCGGCCGGCCGGAGCGCCGGAAGAATATCAGAAGGGTCGGGCGCGCAAACGTCCGGCGGGAAGGCCGGGAAATTCGGGGAAACGCCGCTCCGGCCGGGGGGGAACTGAGCGCTAAGGAGTGGCCGGAGCCGCAGCCGCAGTCGGCGCGTTGGGGCCGACGGGCACGGTCTCCAGCACGATGCCGATGCTCTTGGCGCCGGAGCTGCGGGCGAGGTCCATCACCTTGATCACCTCGCCGTAGTTGGACGCGTCGTCGCCCGAGAAGAAGACGGTCTTGTTCGCCCGGTTCTTCAGGATCTCGGTCAGGCGCAGAGACAGGGTCTGGACGTTGACCTCGTCCTTGTTCAGGTACAGCTTGTTGTCGGGTGTCAGCGAAACGATGATCAGGTCCGTCGGCGGAGGCCCCTCGGTCTGCGGCGGGTTCTTCGGGGGCACTTTGACGTCGTAGCCCATCTGCAGCAGGGGCGTGATGACCATGAAGATGATGAGGAGCACCAGCACCACGTCCACCAGGGGCGTGATGTTGATGTCGCTCTTGTACTCGCCGACGCTGCTGGATCCGACTGACATTGACATGCGGAGGGTCTCCCTGGGTGGTGTCGTTCGCGCTTTCGGACCTTCGGCTAGCCGCCGACTCCCTTTTGCTTCTTCTCGGCGACAAGGCCGACGTCCTGGAAACCGGCGTCCTTGGTCATCTTCATGACCTCCTTGACGTCTCCGTAGTTGAGGCGCTGGTCGGCCTTGATGACGAGCTCGGTCGAGGCGTTGCGCTGGTAGAGCTCCTCGAGGGCCGTCTGGAACTCGGCCTTCGCGTAGGGCTTCGCTTCGATGGAGTAGATCGGGGGGCTTGGCGAACTGGATCGAGATCAGCTTCTGCTTGGGGCCCTCGGGCTTCTTGTCCGGGTTGTCCGCCTGGGGAATCTGGACGCTGACCCCCTTCTGGAGCATGGGCGTGACCACCATGAAGATGATCAGCAGCACGAGGCAGACGTCGACCAGGGGCGTGACGTTGATGTCGCTCGGAGCTTGTCGCGGCCTCCGCCGCCTCCCATACCCATGGCGGTCTCCTATGTGCTCAGCTGGCGCGCCGCGCCGCGGCGCTTGATGAAGTAGTCGATGAGCTCGGTGGCCGAGTTGGACATCTCGACCTGGAAACGCTCGATGTTGTTGATGAAGTGTTGAACATCCAGACCGCCGGGATGGCCACGAAGAGGCCGAGGGCGGTGGTGACGAGCGCCTCGGCGATGCCGGCGGACACGGCGCGCGATGCCGCCCGAGCCGGTGATGGCCATGCCGCGGAACGCGTTGATGATGCCGATGACCGTGCCGAAGAGGCCGATGAAGGGCGCGGTGGTGCCGATCGTGGCCAGGCCCGAGAGGCCCTTCTTCATGTCGGCGGTCGTGACGCAGCGCCTCGCGCTCGATGGCGCGCTCGGCGGCCTCGATCATGTCGTGGCCCTTGATGTTGGAGCCGCCGCTCTTGATGTCGTGCGGAGAACTCGTAAGGCCGGCCGACAGGACGCGCGCCACGTGGCTGTTCTTGAACTTCTTGGAGGCGTCGATCGCCTCCTGGAGCTTGTCCTGCTTCAGGTACTGCGTGACGATCTTGGCGTACTGCACGGACTGGTTGCGGCGCCTTGCGGTAATAGAGGAAGCGCTCGAAGGCCACGGTCAGGGAGTAGATCGACATGATGATCAGCAAGACCACGACGCCTTGCGCGATGATGGTCATCTGGTTCCACAGGTGAATCGGATCGAAACTCATGCCACGCTCCTTCTCAGTTCGTTAGCCGGCTAGCTCCCGCCTCTGCAATCCTAGTTCAATCGGAAGGTCACCGTCACGGTGAGGTACACGCGCACCGCCCGGCCGTTCAGGGTGGCCGGCTTGTATTTCCACTGCTGGACGGCCCGGACGGCCGAGGCGTCGAGGCAGGGGATTGACCGACTTCAGCACCCGGACGTCTTCGACGTTGCCGTCGGCCGTGATGATCGCCTCCAGGATGACGACCCCCTCCATCCGGGCCTTGCGGGCGGCCTCGGGGTAGGAGGGCTCGACGCGGGTGGACAGGACCGGGGCCTTGACGTCGCCCCCGACCCGCAGCGGCTCGTCTCCCATGCCCGCGCCCGTCCCTCCGACCACCCCTCCCATGACGCCGCCCGGGACGCCTCCCTCGACTCCGCCTTCCACGCCGCCCTCGACCCCGGCGTCGGCCGCCGGCTCGGGCTCGGACAGGGGGATGGGAACGGTCTCGGGCATGACCATCGGCTGGGCTCATCTCGACGGGCTTGACCTGGACGGGCTTGGGAGTGTCCGGCGCCTTGGGCGCCGCCTTCGGAGCCGCCGGGGGCGGGGAGGAGGAGGAGGTGCGGCCGCATAGAAGGTGACGGGGATCGGCGGCTCGGGCACGTCGCCGACGAACCAGATCGAGGCGCCGAGGACGACTCCGATCACCAGGCCGTGGATGAGGATCGAGACCGGGAAGGACATGACCTTCTTGGATCCGCCTTCGTGATGTTCCGACTCGATCAGTGAGTTTTCAAACATGGACGATCTCCCCGACCCAGTGAGACACCGGCACTAGTTCCTCGGTTCCGGTGTGGCCTGGGCGGCCTCCGCCTTCGCCTTCTCCTGCGCCGCCTTCCTCAATTCCAGCGCCTGCTGGAGGTATTGTTCGCCGGTCCGTGTATTCCTGCTTCTTGACCGGATCCGTCTCGATCTTGGCCTTTTCGCGGTAGAGCAGGTTGATGTAGGAGATGGCCTCGAAGTAGTCGGGCTTGATCTCGATCGCCTTGTTCAGGGCCTCCATGCCCTCGTCGATGATGCTGGCCCCGGACGACGGGGTCGACGTCGGGGAAGTTGTAGGAGCGGTCCCAGGCCTGAACGCCGATCAGGTAGTACACCTCGGCGCGCTCGTCGTTGCTCGTGACGACGTTGAGCCGCTCCTTGAGCCACTTGACGCCGTTCTCGAAGTCGCCCTTCTTGAAGTACAGCATCGCGAGCGACTGCATCGCCTTGGTGTCCTTCGGGTTCCGCTTCAGGAGCTCGTTCTGGTAGAAGGCGATCGCGTCGTCGAACCGCTCCGGTGTTCAGGTACATCGAGACCAGGTACTCGAGCGCCTTGTTGTCCTCGGGATAGGCGGCGATGTACTTCTTGAGGTTGTCGATGGCCTTCTCGCGCGAACTCGAGGTCCTTGGGGTGCTTCGAGCCCGGCTGGTACATCCCCATGTAGGCGATGCCGATGTGCTTGTGGAGCTTGGTCTCTTTCGGATCCAGCCGCAGGGCTTCCTCGTAGGCGGCCAGGGCGGGCTGGTACTGCGCGGCCTTCAGGAATTCGTTTCCTCTCTTGACCTCCTGCTTCGACTTCAGCTTGTTGCACCCGGGGAGCGCGAGGGCCGCGAGAAGAAGGATCGCGGCGGTGGCCGCACGTTGCCTTGCGCGTGGCATGCTTCGCATCGCTCCCTGCTCTTTCGTTTTCCCACCCGGGCTTCGATTCAGGCCCGCCCCCGGAGTGCCGAATTCTGTTGAATTCCCTCCAACAAAGCAACAGAGTTTTTGGGCGGGGCGTCGGCGGCCGCAGTCGCGCGCCGAGCGCATCTCGCCGAACGTTCCGCGGCGGCTCGACTCGGTCTCCGGCCGCGCCGCGCGAGGCAAGGTGTTTCCGAGGGGCGGGGAATAATGCCGGCCTGGCAGCGCTTTGCGCTCGACAGGAGGATCCCGTTTGAGACGACTTTGTCGTTCGCGATGCTCCTGGCTCTCGCCTGCCCGCCCGAGCCGCGGGCAGCAGGCGCCGCCGCCGCCCGGCGAGACGCGGCCCAGAACCCGCCCGGCGCAGCCCGGAGAAGTTCCGTTCCCTCCGGTCGTCGAGTCGGTCGACGTTGCCGTCACGAGCGTCGACGTCGTCGTCACCGATTCCAAGGGCAACCGCGTGCCCGGCCTCACGGCTGCGGACTTCGAGATCCAGCAGGACGGCATCGTCCAGACGATCACGAACTTCTACGCGGTCTCGGGCGGCAAACTTCTGCTCGAGGACGGCAGTCGTCCGCTCGACTCGCCCAAGAGCAGGCCGCCGAGGTGCCCAACGATGCTGAAGGCCAAGTACGTCTTCTACATCGACAACCTCAACATCCAGCCGATGAACCGGAACCGGATGTTCAGTCGCCTGAAGGAATTCATTCCGACGGCATCGGGCCCAACGCGGAAGGCATGGTCGTGACGTTCAACCGCTCGCTGAAGGTGCGCCGAGCCTTCACCTCCGACGTCAACGACCTGCTCGGCGCCCTCGACCAGATCGAGCTCGAGACGGCAGGAGGCACGACCATGCAGCGGCGAGTGCGACCGCGACGCCATCGATCGCGGATCAACGACCGCGGAGCTCCAGCGAGGCCATCTCGATCGCGCGGTCGCACTCCCAGTCGCTGCGCAACGATCTCGAGTTCACCATCGACGCCATCAAGCAGACGCTCGACAGCCTCGCCGGGCATGCAGGGGCGCAAGAGCTTCCTCTACGTGTCCGAAGGGCTGCCGGCCTCGGCGGGCCAGGAGCTCTTCGAGGCGATCCGCGAGAAGTTCCAGGACTCGTCGGCCACGATGGAGCAGTTCGACTTCGACATGAACACGAAGTACCTCAAGATCGTCCAGTCCGCCAACGCGAACGGCGTCACGATCTACACGCTCGACGCGGCGGGTCTGTCGACCGGGGACATGTTGACGGCGAGAACCGGACGACCGACGTCCGGGTCAACGAGTTCCAGTCCCGCCAGAACATGCAGGGACCCATAAGCATGATGGCGGAGGAGACCGGCGGCAAGGCGACGGTCAACACGAACGACTGGAAGGCCGAGTCTCGACGAGGTCGCGGCCGACTTCTCCAATTTCTACTCCCTCGGCTATCGCAGCGCGCGGGGCGCCGCCGACCGTCCGCACCGCCTGGAGGTCTCGGTCCGGGGCGCAAGGGCCTGACCGTCAGGACCCGCTCGAGCTTCGTCGAGAAGTCCGTCGAGACGCGGACCGCGGAGGCGGTCGTTGCGAGCCTGAGCTATCCCCGCACCGACAACCCTCTTCAGGCCGGCCTCTCCGTCGGACCACCAACCCACGACCGCGAGAACTACAGCCCTGCCCGTGCGCGTCTCGGTGCCGATCGGCAACCTGGGCCTGCTGCCGTCCGGAGACCAGTACGAGGGGCAGTTCTTCGGTGTACTTCGTGGTGCGCGACGCCAAGGGCGACCAGTCGGACCTGCAGATCCAGCGCCAGCAGGTGCGAATCCCCGCCAAGGACTTCGACGCCGCGCAGCGCAAGGACTTCTATTACGACGCCACCCTGGTCGTCGTGCCCGGCGGACAGAAGCTGTCGGTGGCCGTGCGCGACGCGGTCTCGAACCTGACCTCCTACCTGCAGAAAAACGTTTTCGTCTCGGTGTTGCCCCCGGAGGAGACGAAGCCGGCGAGCTGAGGGTCGGAGCGGGGCGCCTCTGTCGAGAGAGAACCGTCGACTGTAGACTGCCGCGATGCTCCCGGGCCTTCTCCTCTTCGCGCGCGTGCCCGAGCCCGGCCGCGTCAAGACGCGGCTGGCCGGCCGGCTGACCGAGCGCGGCGCCACCGACCTCTACCGCGCGTTTCTCGAGGACGCGGCGCGGGTCGTACCTGCAGCCCTCCCGCTGGGTGAGCGTTCTCTGCGCCGAGCCCGACCCTTTCGACGCGCGCCTCGCCGCGCTCTTTTCGGACGGCTGGCGGAGGCAGGCCCAGGCCCCGGGCGATCTGGGTTCGAGGCTCGCCGGCGCCTTCGAGGGCGAGTTGCGCCGGGGCGCTCCGGCCGCCGTGGCGGTGGGCTCCGATCACCCGGCACTGCCGCTGCGACTTCTCGACGCCGTCTTCGGCGCGCTCGCCGACGGAAGCTCCGCGGCACTCGTGCCGGCCGAGGACGGCGGCTACTGCGCCATCGGCCTCGCGTCGGGGGCGCCCGTTGCCGAGGTGTTCAGAGACATCCCCTGGTCCACCGGCGCCGTTCTCTCGGAAACGCTCCGCCGGCTGGAAGCCGCGGGCGTGCCGCACCGCGTCCTCGAGGCGGCCTACGACGTGGATCTCCCGGAGGACGTGGATCGGCTGCGGCGGGACCTCGCGGGACGCGACCCGAATGCCGAGGACTTTCCCGCGGCGACGGCCCGGGCGCTGGCGGCCCTGGCGGCGGGAACCCGCCCGTGATTCCGGTTCTCGGCTCCCGCGCGATGCGGGCCGCCGACGCGGAGGCCATTCGCGGAGGCACGCCCTCCGAGGTGCTCATGGAAAACGCGGCCGCCGCGCTGGCGCGAGAGCTCCGGGCGCGCGTTCCCGGACTGGAAACGCGTCGTCGTCGTCTGCGGCCCGGGAAACAACGGAGGAGACGGCCTGGCGGCGGCCCGGCTCCTGACTTTCGCGGGGGTCGCCACGTCGGTGTTCACCCTGGGGGACCCGGCGGCGTACCGGGGAGACGCGGCCGCCAACGCGGCTCGGGCCCGCGCGGTCGGCCCCTCGCTTCGCGCCCTGACCGATTCGGCCGGCTTCTCCGGCCTGCGCGAAGAGCTCCTCGGCTGCGACGGAATCGTGGACGCCCTCTTCGGAACCGGGCTGACCCGGGCGCTGACGGGAGCCGCGCGCCGGGTCGTCACCGCTCTGAATGCCGCGGGCAAGCCGATCGTGTCCGCCGACCTTCCGTCGGGGCTCTCGGCGGACCGCGGGACCCCGATCGGTCCGGCCGTGCGGGCCGCGCTGACCGTCGCCTTCGGCGCGCCCAAGCTCTGCCACGTGCTGCCTCCCGCCAGCGGATTCTGCGGTCGAGTCGTCGTGGCCGACATCGGCATCCCCCGCGCCGCCCTCTCGAAACGTGCGGCCGGTCTGTGGCTGACGGAAGCCGAGGATGTCCGCGCTCTCTTGCCGTCCCGGCCGCTCGAGTCCCACAAGGCCGATTTCGGGAGCCTGGCCATCGTCGCAGGATCGCGCGGCAAGACCGGGGCCGCGATCCTGGCCGCGCGCGGGGCGCTGCGCGGAGGCGCCGGGCTCGTGACCGTGCTCTGCGCCGAGTCGCTGGCGCCCCTGGTCGTGGCGTCGCTCCCGGAGGCCATGACTTCCGGCCTGCCCGAGTCGGACGGAGCGCTCTCGTCGGACGGGGCCCGCGCCGCCGCGCGTTCTCTCCGTGGTTTCGACGCCGCGGTCGTCGGACCGGGCCTGTCCACGGGCGCGGAGACGGTCCGGTTCCTGGAAGAATTCGTGGCGCAGACGCGGCTGCCGCTGGTGGCGGACGCCGACGCGCTGAACGCCTTCGCGGGACGCGTCCGGTTTTTCGCCAGGCATCGCGGGCCGGTCGTGCTCACGCCGCACCCGGGAGAGGCCGGGCGACTGCTGGGCCGCTCGACGGCGGCCGTGCAGGCGGACCGTCTCGGCGCCGCGCGCACCCTGGCGCGCAGGAGCCGCGCGGTCTGCGTGCTGAAGGGATCCCGCACGTTGATCGCCGCGCCGACCGGGGAGGTCGCGGTCAATCCGACCGGCACCCCGCTGCTCGCGACGGCGGGCACGGGGGACGTGCTGGCCGGCCTCGTGGGGGCGCTGATCGCCGCCGGCCTCCCGGCGTTCGACGCGGCGGTGGCTGGCGTATGGCTTCACGGGGCCGCGGCGGAAGCCCTGGCCGGGCAGTTCGGCGATTCGGGAATGCTGGCGCACGAGGCCGCGGACGCGATTCCGGAGGCGCGCCGGCGCCTTCGGGAACCCCGCTCCGTCGCGTGACGAGCTTCGACGCGGTCACCCGCTCAGAAGAGGAAACCGAGAGTCTCGGGGCCTCGATCGCCGCCACTCTCTCGCCCGGAGATGTCGTATACCTGCGGGGCGATCTGGGCGCGGGCAAGACCGCGCTGGCGCGAGGCATGGCCCGGGGGCTGGGCGCTCCGGCGCGCGAGGTGGCGTCGCCGACCTTCGCGCTGCTCCACGAGTATGCCGGAGTGGGCGGCGACATCGTGCTTCGCCACCTCGACCTCTACCGGCTGGCGGACGATCCGCGGGAGCTCGTCGTTCTCGGACTGCCGGACTCCGCCCGGGGCGCGCCGGTCTGCGTCGAGTGGCCGGGTGAGGCGATCCGGCTCGTGCTGCCTCCGACCGTCGAGATCGCGCTCGAGACGCTCGCCGGCGACGCGCGCCGGATCCGAGTGGCCCGGGCGGGCGGGGCCTAGAACGCCAGAATGATCCCGCCGTTGGCCACGCCGTTGGTCACCCAGTTGCTCTGCCCGCAGTCCGAAGAGTGATCGCAGAAGGAATCGGAGTCTCCGAGATAGGACGAGTAGGCGCGGCCGTCGAAGCGCAGGGCGAAGTGGGGGCTGAAGAAGTACTTCAGGCCTCCGCCGATGGCGGCGGTGAACCGGGTGTCCGTTTCGCGGACGCCGGCGATGGTCGTCTTGATGGTGGCGGCGCCGGCGCCGACCGTGAAATAGGGAACCATGCGGCCGTGGCCGAAATTGAAGGTGCCGTATCCCATGAAGTACTGGAAACGCAGGTCGCCGACCCGGCTTTCGTCGCGGCCGTCGGAACCGTCGTGCGAGTGATCGTCGAAGACGAGCTCGGTCTCGCTCTGCGCGTACTCGGCTTCGATTTCGAAGAGGCTCGTGATGTTGAAGCCGATGCGTCCTCCGTAGGCGAGCTCGTCGTCGACCTCGAGCCGGAAGTGCTGGTCGAAGTCGTCGTCGAAGGTGCGGCCGAACTGCCCGCCGAAGAGATACCCGGCAAACGGGTTGATCTCGACCGTGCCGCTCCTGAGCTGGGCCGTGGCGGACGCCGTTCCGGCGACGATCGCGGCGAAAGCGATGGCGAGGATCCGAGTCTTCATGGGTGGCCTCCGGGGAAAAGAGCGGTTGGGTGGAGGGACTACCTGCGCGGCTTGAGGTGCTTTTCGACGACTTTCTTCCAGCGCTCCTCCCACTCCGGAGCGTAGCCGACCGCCCGGTCGATCAGGGTGCGGTCGGGCCCGAGGATGAAGGTCGAGGGAATCCCCATCGCCGTCAGAGGCCCCGCGTCCTCGGGCGACGCGTAGTAGGTGGGCAGCGAGATGTTGAACTGTTTGAGAAACGGCGCGACGCGCTTGCGGTCGGCGTCGACGTTGATCGCCACGACCACGAAATTGCGGTCGCTGTAGGTGTCGTACATCCGCTGGACGACGGGCAGCTCCTTTTTGCAAGGCCCGCACCACGTCGCCCAGACGTTCAGGAGGACGACGTTGCCTTTGAGCTCCGACAGCCGCACGCTTCCGCCCTCGGACCCGACGAACTCCAGGTCCGGAAAGGTCGGCGGAGCCTGCGCGGGAGCGGGCTGCGCAAGGGCGGCGCAGACCAGGCCCGCCGTCGCCAGGAGACCGAAAAGGGTGGTACGCATTCGGCTCATCGAACGGCCCGGACGCGGCGATTATTCCGTGGCATCGGCGACTTCAGGATAGCAGGGAAGAGCCCGGGAATCCGTTCCCGGGCCCGCCGGAGCGATTCCCCACGGGCGTGATCTGACCTCATAATCAGCGCCCATGGCGAAAGCGTCTCCGGTGCTCGCGCGCGTATACCGCGGTTCTCGGGTGGAGTCCTCCCACCGGGGCGACGTCGCGGTCGCCGACGACACGGGCGCGCTCGTGGCTTCCTGCGGCGACGGGGCTTCGCCGGTGTTCGCGCGGTCGGCCGCCAAACCCTTCCAGGTGATGCCGCTCCTCCTGGCCGGGGGAGAGAAGGCCTTCCGGCTCGGCGACGCGGAGATCGCGTTGATGTGCGCGTCTCACGGCGGGGAGCCGCGCCATGTCCAGCTCACCGAGAAGCTGCTGAAGGTCGGGGGTTCCGCCGCGACGACCTCCTCTGCGGGGCGCACGTCCCCATGCACGATCCGTCGGCGCGCGAGCTGGTCCGCCTCGGCAAGCCGCCGTCGCCTCTCCACAACAACTGCTCGGGCAAGCACGCCGGGCTCCTGCTGGCCTGCCGGCTGCTGGAGTGGCCGACAGCCGACTACACCGAGCCCGGCCATCCGCTCCAGCGCCGCATCCGGACGCTGCTCGCCCGCCATGCCGACATCCCGGAATCGGCGATCACCGTCGCGGTCGACGGTTGCAATCTCCCGGTCTTCCGTCTCCCCCTGAGGGCCCTGGCGGCGTCCTACGCGCGGTTGATGGCGCCGCGTCTTCCGGGGGAGGACCGCGCGGCGGCGGCGGTCCGGGCGCGCATCGTCCGTGCGATGGCCCGCCGCCCCGAGATGGTCGCCGGAACGGGGCGTTTCACGACGGACTTCCTGCGCGCCGGAGGAGGCCGCTGGATCGGCAAGGAGGGAGCCGAGGGCGTCTATGCTCTCGGACTCGCGCCGGAGAAGCGAGGCCAGCGGGCCATGGGCGTCGCGTTCAAGATCGAGGACGGCTCGGCGCGGCCTCGCGACGCCGTGACGCTCGACGTGCTCGAGAGGCTCGGACGGCTGCCTCTCGAGATCCGCCGCCAGCTTGCGGTCTACGCGGAGCCGAAGCTCCACAACGCGCGCGGCTTCGAGGTCGGACGCATCGAGGCCGAGGCCCCGCTGACCGCGGCCCGGCGGACAGGATCGAGGCGCGCCCGCGCGGCCGGAGTAAGGTAGCGCCCGTGGCCGCCCGGAACCTCGCGAGCTTCCTCGAGCTTCTCGAAGCGCAGGGCGAGCTCGTTCGCGTCCGTGAGCGTGTCTCGCCCCGTCTGGAAATCGCGGAGATCGCCGACCGGACGGTCAAGGCGGGCGGGCCGGCCCTGCTCTTCGAGAACGTGGAGGGCTCGTCTCTGCCCGTCGCGATCAACACGTTCGGCTCGCGCCGGCGGATGCGCCTGGCTCTCGACATCGGGTCCTGGGACGAGTGGGACGAGAGACTGGACTTCTTTCTGGACCCGAAGCCCCCGGAGGGGATCCTCGGCAAGCTGCGGGCGATTCCCCGCGTCACGGAGCTCGCCGCGGTCTTCCCGAAGACCGTGCGCAGCGGGCCGTGCCAGGAAGTCGTCGCGACCGGAGACGCCGTCGACCTCTCGCAGCTTCCCGTTCTGACGTGCTGGCCTCAGGACGCGGGGCCGTTCATCACGATGCCGCTCGTCATGACCCGGGACAACGACACCGGCAAGACCAACGTCGGCATGTACCGCATGCAGATCTACGACCGCAACACGACCGGGATGCACTGGCAGAAGCACAAGGACGGGGCGGGCCAGGCGCGCGGCTACGAGCGGGCGGGCCGGCGCATGGAGGTGGCGGTCGCGATCGGCTGCGATCCCGCAACCGTCTTCTCGGCGATCGCGCCCCTGCCCCCCGGAGTCTCGGAGCTCCTCTTCGCGGGATTCCTCCGTGGCGAGGGCGTGCCTCTCGTGCCCGCGAAGACCGTCGACCTGCTCGTGCCGGCCGAGGCCGAGATCGTCCTGGAGGGATACGTCGATCCCCGTGAGCGCCGCCGCGAAGGTCCCTTCGGCGATCACACCGGCTTCTACTCGCTCGACGACGACTTTCCCGTCTTCCACGTCACGGCGCTGACCCGGCGCGAGAGCCCGATCTACATGACGACGATCGTGGGCCGGCCTCCGATGGAGGACGGCTTCATGGGAGAGGCCGTCGAGCGGCTCTTCCTTCCCCTCGTCAGGAAGACGATTCCCGAGATCGTGGACATGCACCTGCCCGTCGAAGGGATCTTCCACAACCTGATGATCGTCGCGATCGACAAGCGCTACCCGGGCCACGCGCGAAAGACGATGCACGCGATCTGGGGCACGGGGCAGATGATGTTCACCAAGACGATCGTCGTCGTGGATCGCGACGTCGACGTCCACGCGCCCGCGGAGGTCGTCTGGAGGGCCCTGACCGCGATCGACCCCGAGCGGGACATCGAGCTGGTCAAGGGGCCGGTCGACGAGCTCGACTTCGCGTCCCGGCTGCCGTGCTACGGAAGCAAGATCGGGATCGACGCGACGCGCAAGTGGAAGGAAGAGGGCTTCGACCGCCGCTGGCCGGACGAGATCGTCATGTCGGCCGACGTCCGGAAGAAGGTCGACGCGCTCTGGCCGTCGCTCGGGATCCGAGCAGGGAAACCGGAGCCCTGAGCGGCCCGCCGGACGCCCAACCGGTGTTAAACTCTCCGTTTCGGTGAGCGTTCCAATGAAGGTCCTCGTCGTCGACCCGAGCCCTGAGTCCCGCGACGCCGTCCGCCGCGCGTTCTCGTCGCTCGGCTGTTCCGTGCGCGGATTCTCGAGCGCGGACGAGGGGGAGAGAGCCCTCCCCGAGTTCGCGCCCGACGTGGTGGTGGCTCCGTTCGAGTCCGCCGGGGACGAGGACGCCGCTTTCCTGGCGCGCGCCGGAGCGCCCGGGCGGGCCGTCTACGCCCTCATCGACGGATCGCGCCTCGAGCAGGCCGTCGCGGCCGTTTCGGCTGGAGCCGACGATTTCCTCTGGCGGCCGGTCTCCGAAGGCCGGGTGGTCCAGCTGCATGCCGCGGCAGCCGCGCGATTTGCCGCGGAAGCGGCGGCGGAGGAGACGCGTCTTCGGCTGGCCCGAGCGGAGCTGCGGGACGCGTTGCCGGGCCGGTCGGTCCGGTGGGTGACGGCGCTGGCCGCGCTCGAGCGCGCGGCGGGATCCCCGGAGTCGGTCCTTCTGACCGGCGAGTCGGGAACCGAGAAGGACGCCGCGGCGTTCGCCCTGCATCGCCTCTCGCCGCGGGGCGCCGCGCGGTTTGCCTACATTTCCGAGGGCGAGTCGCTGGACCTGGCGACTCTTCAGGCCGGGCCGGGGAGCCTGTTCCTGCCCAACGTCGAGGCGACGTCGCCCGGTTTCCAGGAGCTCCTGCTCGCCCAGGTCCAGGGCCCGCGGCCGACGCGCTTTCTCGTGGCGATCGACGAGGATCCGCGCGAGGCCCTCGAAGCCGGGCGCCTTCTCCGGCCTCTCGCCCACGCCCTGTCGGAGAACACCGTTCATCTGCCGCCGCTGCGCGAACGGGAGGGCGACGTGGCCGTGCTCGCCCGCCTTTTCCTGGACGACCTCGATCCCAGTTTGAGCTTCGACGCGGAGGCCCTCGATGCGCTCGGCGCCCACGACTGGCCCGGCAACACCCGCGAGCTCAAGGAAGTCGTCCGCCGCGCCGCCCGCCTCTCCGAGGATGTCATCGGCCCGACGGTGGTCCGCTCCGTGATCGGACGGCCGCTCCCGCGCACGCGGACCCGCCGCCGCAAGGCCCCGGTCGTCCGGATCGCGGTCGGCGACTCCCTCGCCGACGTCGAGCGCCGGCTCATCTCCAAGACGCTCGAGTTCGCCCGCGGCAACAAGAAGAAGACCGCCGAGCTGCTGAAGCTCTCGCTCAAGACGATCTACAACAAGATCAAAGAGTACGGTCTCGAGCACTGACGCCGCGTTCCGAACGGGGAGCGTGGTGCCGGAGGTCGGGGTCGAACCGACATGCCCTTGCGAGCGGGGGATTTTGAGTCCCCTGCGTCTGCCATTCCGCCACTCCGGCCGGGAGTGAGAATGATAGATGGGATGCGCTGGAAATCCAAAAGGCGAGGCCTCATGTCCACCTTGCCGCGGCTGCTGCACCTCCCGCGCCGCTCACGTCGCTGAACGCGATCTGCGTTAGGCTTCGGGATCTCTCGAGGATTCTGGACGCGTGCCCGAAACGATGATTTCCCACTACCGCATCGTCGAGAAACTCGGCGAAGGCGGCATGGGTGTCGTTTACAGGGCGCAAGATACGCGGCTGAACCGGCCCGTGGCGCTCAAGGTCCTGCCGCCCGACGTGGTCGAGGACGCTGAGCGTCGCCAGCGGTTCAAGCAGGAGGCGCAGGCGGCTTCGGCGCTCAACCATCCCAACATCGTCACGGTGTACGACATCGGCGAGACGGACGGGACGCTGTTCATCGCGATGGAGTGCGTGGCCGGCAAGACGATGGAAGAACTGATTCCGTCCGGCGGGATGCGCCTGCCCGAGACCCTGAAGTACGCCGTCCAGATCGCGGACGCCTTCGCCCGGGCGCACGCTGCGGGCATCGTGCACCGCGATCTGAAGCCCGGCAACCTCATGGTCACGGCCGATGGCCTGGTCAAGGTGCTGGACTTCGGTCTGGCGAAATTGACGGAAAGCGGTGACATCCGGGACGACACGACCGTATCCCTGAGGCCGCAGACGCTCCGGGGAACCGTACTGGGCACGCCCGCGTTCATGTCGCCGGAACAGGCCGCCGCCGAGACGGTGGACGCTCGAAGCGACATCTTCTCGTTCGGCGCGGTGCTGTACGAGATGGTGACAGGGCAACGGGCTTTCCGCGGGGACTCGCAGAGGGCGACGGTTGCGGCGGTGCTGAGCCACGAACCGCCGGCGATGTCAGCGGCGCGTCCCCCCCGAGCTTGTCAGGGTCATCCTGCGCTGCCTGAGGAAGGACCGACGCGTCGGTACCAGAGCATGGCGGATTTGAAAGTGGCGCTGGAAGACCTTCGCGAGGAGCCCGTTTCGGGCCGTCCCGTGCGCGGGCGGCCGCGACGGCGCTGGGCATGGGCCGCGCTGCTGCCCGGATGCTGCTGCTCGGGGGTCTCTTCGCCTGGCAGGCGTGGCGCGCGCCGGAGAGCACGGAGCCGCTTCGAGCCGTCCCGCTCACCACGCTCGCCGGAGTGGCAGCGCTATCCCTCGTTTTCTCCCGACGGCAACCACGTGGCATTTACGTGGACGGGGCCAAAGCAGGACAACCCCGATATCTACGTGCAGCAGATCGGCGCCGGCTCTCCTTTGCGGCTGACGACCGACCCGGGCAACGACTACAACCCGGTCTGGTCGCCCGACGGCCGCTCGATCGCCTTCCTGCGCCGTCAATCGGAAGCCGGCAGGAGTGAATTGCGGCTGATCCCGCCACTGGGCGGGCCGGAGCGCAAACTGGCCGAGATCCGCGTCCGCGGCGGGACCTTCGCCGCCCCGCCGTACCTTGCCTGGTGTCCGGACAGCAGACTGTTTGGTTGTCACCGACTCCCCGGGCGAGGGCAAGCCGGACGCCTTGTTCGTGATTTCGCTCGAGACCGGAGAGAAGAGGCAGTTGACCCATCCGCAGCCCCCTGCGTTCGGCGACACCAACCCGGCGGTCTCTCCCGACGGCCGTTGGCTGGTCTTCCGCCGGAACGCGAGCGGCTTGTTCACCGGTGAGCTTTACCGGCTTCCGCTGGGAAGAGGCCTGACCGCCGCAGGCGAACCGCGGCGGCTCACGCTGGCCGCGCTGGATGCGGAGCTACCCCACGTGGATGCCCGACAGCAAAGAGATTCTCTTTTCCGCCAGGGGAAGTCTTTGGAGGCTGATCGTCCCCGGCGAAAGCCGGCCGGCGCGCCTGCCTTTCGTCGGCGAGGACGGTCTGATGCCGGTGGTTTCGCAGCCCCAGCCCGGGCGACCGTCGCGTCTGGTCTACGTTCGCAGTTTCCAGGACTTCAATATCTGGCGCGTCGAGACCTCTGCTCCCGGCGCGCCAGCCGCCGTCGCCACCTGTCGTCTCTATCTCCTCCACGAGAGACGACAGCATGCCCCAGCTTTCTCCCGACGGCCGCCGGGTGGCGATTTACATCGAATCGATCGGGAAACTGGGAAATCTGGCTGGCCGATCCTGACGGGTCCAACGCCGTCCAGCTCACGTCCATGGATGCAGCACCATCAGGCGCCCCCCGCTGGTCTCCCGACGGCGAACGCATTGTGTTCCACTCCAATCTCGAAGGTCAGTGGGACGTCTTTGTGATCCCCGCCGCGGGCGGCAAGCCTCGAAATCTCACCTCTCACCCGGCCAGCGATGCGTTCCCCAGCTTCTCCCGCGACGGCCAGTGGATCTACTTCAACTCGAACCGAACGGGACAGAATCAGATATGGAAGATCCCGGCATCCGGCGGGGATGCCGTCCGAGTGACAAACAGCGTCGGATTCGCGCCCTTAGAGTCGCCGGATGGCGCCTACCTCTACTACGTGGAGACCATGGACAAGCCGAGCCCCTTGTGGCGCCTGCCGGTCTCCGGCGGCGTTCCCGTCAAGGTGCTGGAAGGAGTTGTTCTCGCCAACTTCGTGGTGCTCGAGGGGGGCATCTACTTCATCGACCGGCCCTCGGGTGAGGGAGGCATCTCCTATCTCGACAAGCCCTCGGGTGAGACACGGCTTCAGTACTTCGACTTCGCGACCCGCAGGTCCACGACGGTGGCTCGTAACCTCGGCAACGTGGACCTGCCCCTCACGGCCTCTCCGGACGGCCGCACGATTCTCTATTCCCGGATGGACTCCTCGGTGGACGACCTGATGCTGGTGGACAACTTCCGGTAGTCGCGTTGACCCCATGCTCCTGTCTGCGGCCATCGGCGCCTTCGGGCTGCTGTTCCTCCTCCTCGCTGAGTACAGACTTCTTGGCAAGTCCCTTGCTCCGCTCTCCGGGCCGGAGGAAACGCATGTCCACGAAAGCCGAAACCCCGGAAAGAGGCAGCCTCAAAGAGCTCCGGGCGATGATCGACGACATTGAGATCGCGATGCTGACGACGAAGCGGTCCGACGGGAAGCTGGTGTCACGCCCGATGGCCACGCAGAAACACGCGGCCGGGGCGGACCTCTGGTTCGTGACGGCCGAGGGCTACCCGAAGCTCGACGAAATCGCGGGCGACCCGGAGGTCAACGTCTCCTACTACAAGGACCGGACACGCGAATGGGTGTCCGTGGCGGGCCGCGCCCGGATCTCGAAGGACCGCGCCAAGATTCGCGAGCTGTGGGCCAGGGACTGGAAAGCGTGGTTTCCGGACGAGGGAGGCGATCGGGACGGCGGACCCGACGATCCGCGGCTGGTGCTGATCGGCGTCGACGTCGAGCTCGCGCACTACATGACCGTGGACAAGCCCCAGGCGATCGTCCTCTTCGAAGTCGTCAAGGGGATGGTCACGGGCTCGACCCCCGATATCGGAACGGTCAAATCGGTAGAGCCGAAGAACTGAGACCGGGCGGCGGCGCAGGGGCACGGCACCCGCCGCCAGGGCGTTTCCGCCGTCGGCCATAATCACCCGCGATGGACCGCACGTCCCGCGCCTGGTTCGTCGATCGTTTTGGAGGGCCGGAGCGGCTGACGCTCCGGGCACGGCCGGACCCGACGCCGGGCCCGGGCCAGGTCCTCGTGCGGACGGCCGCCATCGGCCTGAACTTCGCCGACCTGTTCGTGCGCGCCGGGGCTTACCCCGGGACGCCCCGGCCCCCGTTCGTTCCCGGAATGGAAATCTCGGGGATCTGTCGAGGCCGTCGGAGAGGGCGTCGAGGACCTCACGCCGGGTCAACGCGTCGTCGCCGTGCCCATCTTCGGGGGCCATGCCGAGAAAGTCCTGGCGCCGGCGGCCCGCGTGTTTCCGCTGCCGGACGGCGTTGACCTGATCGAGGCGGCCGCGATTCCGGTCGCCTTCCTGACCGCCTGGTATGCGTGCGCGCGCGCGGAGGTGGCCGCGAAAGACCGGGTCGTCGTCACGGCGGCGGCAGGCGGCGTGGGCACGGCCCTGCTGCAGCTCCTCGCCGGCGCGCGGCGCGAAGATCCTCGCCCTCGTGGGCTCGGCGGCGAAGGGAAGACTCTGCCTCGAGCTGGGTGCTTCGGAAGCGGGTCTCTACGATGCCGCCGGCGATCTGCTCGCGCGGACGTTCGGGGGCCGCGCGGATGTGGCCATCGACGCCATCGGCGGCCGGCTCTTCCGCCTGCTCTGGCGGCGGCTGGATTCGGGAGGGCGCTATGTCCTCTACGGTTTCTCGGCGGCCGCCGGAGAGCGGGGACTGGCCCGGCTGAAGGCCGCGCGGGAGCTCGTGGCCATGGGATTGCTTTCGCCCTTCCAGCTCGTGCAGCCGTGCCGGACACTCATCGGCTTCAACCTGGCTCTCCTGCCGGAGCGGACCGCCGAGCTGCGCCGCGGCGCGCGCGAGATTCTCGAGTCGTGGAGGGAGGGCCGGATCCGACCGGTCCTGGGCCCGCGGTTTCCGTTCGAGCGGCTTCCCGACGGTCACCGGGCGCTCGCCGGCCGGGGCACGACCGGCAAGGTGATCGTCACGGTGCCTTGATACGATCCTCCGAACTCGAGCGAGGTCCTCCCGTGCGCATCGATCGGTTTCACATGGAACGGACCCAGTGCCTCTACGAGAACGAGGTCGAGTACAACCTGTCGGAAAGCGGAGTGCAGCCGCTGCGCGTGGAGGACCTCGTGCCCGGCGAGGAGGGGCGGGCGGAGCTCCTCTCACAGGCCCTGAAGTACCCCGAGTCCAACGGCTCCCGGCTTCTGCGCGAGCGGATCGCGCTCTTCTATCCGGGCGCGACGGCGGACAACGTCCTCGTCACGACCGGGACTTCGGAGGCCAACTACACCACGCTGTGGGGACTGCTCGAGAAGGGCGACCGCGCCGCGATCATGATCCCGACCTACATGCAGGCCTGGGGGCTCGCGCGCGCCTACGGCGGACGGGCCGACGCCTATCGGCTGGTCGAGAAGAAACAGGGTCAGGGGAGACGCTGGGCCCTCGACGTCGGGAGCCTGGACCGGGCCGTTACGCGCAAGACGCGCCTGATCCTGGTGACCAACCCCAACAACCCGACCGGCGCCATCCTCACCGACGAGGAGATGGGCGAGATCGTGCGCGTCGCGCGGAAAGTCGGAGCGTGGATCGTGGCCGACGAGGTCTACCGCGGCGCCGAGATAGTACGGGACGAGCCGGCTCCGACTTTCTGGGGACGCTATGGAAAGGTGATCTGCACGGCGGGGCTGTCGAAGGCGTTCGGACTGCCCGGACTGCGGATCGGGTGGATCGTGGGACCGCCCCGAACGGTCGCGTCCCTGTGGGGATACCAGGACTACACGACGCTGACGCCGACGATGCTCTCCGACCGCCTGGCGCGGGCCGCCATGGAACCCCGTCGGAGGGAGGAGATCCTGACCCGGACCCGGGCCATTCTCAGGCGGCAGCTCCCAGCGGTGGAGAGTTGGGTCCGCCGCCACAAGGACGTGCTCGACCTGATTGCGCCACTGGCGGGGGCGATCGCCCTGGTCAAGTACCGCCTTCCCATCGGGTCAGTGGCTCTTTTCGACCGGCTGCGACTCGAGAAGTCGGTGCTGATTACGCCGGGAGCCCACTTCGGGATCGGAAAATACTTCCGCGTCGGCTACGGGTACGATCCCGAAACGACCCTGCGCGGGCTGTCCCGCTTGGAGGAACTCCTGGCCGAATTGAGACCCTCCCGGCAGAATTTGTCGAGGAGGGTGGGGTGACCCCGGCCTGGCCTGTCCCGGGTTCCCCCTGACCGGCAACTCCTGAGCCTGTCAGAGTTTCGAGCAGACGGGGGAGTCCGCCCGGGCTGTGACGGCGCTCACAGCAGGCCCTTAAATTGCTGAAATAGCATAACTTCCGGAGTGTTATGAGGAGTGCCGGGTTTGTCTTTTGCGCTCGTTTTCCCTATAATCCGCGGCTCCCGGATCAGGTTTTTTTCTATCTCTTAGGAGGAACGAGTGGGATTTAAGGTGGGAGAGAAGATCGTCTATCCAAACCACGGGGTTTCGGTGGTCGAGAAAATCGGTGAGGGCTTCCAGACGGAACCGGTGGCTCCGCGCAGCTTCTATCATCTCCGCCTCCTGTCGAACAATTCCCGCGTGATGGTGCCCGTGGGCAACACGGACCTCATCGGCCTGCGCCGCCTGACCCAGCGCAAGGACATCACCGGCCTGATGAAGCTCCTCGGCGACGGCCGGTTCTCGGCCACGGGGGATTGGAAGGGGCGGTACAAGCAGAACCTCGACAAGATGAAGAGCGGCCGGCTCCACGAGATCGCGGATGTCCTGAAGACGCTCAACTTCATCTCGTCGCGCAAGACGCTGTCCTTTCGCGAGAAGAAGATGTACGAGCGCGCCAAGTACCTGATCGTCTCGGAGATCGCCGTGATCAACAACCTCGACGAGGGAGAGGTCGAGCGCCAGGTGGACAAGGCGCTGGCCCGGTCGGCGTCGAGCCGAGCAACCAGGCGCACTGAACCAGGAACCAGCGTCCACTCTCCCAACGGGGCGGCTTCGGCCGCCCCGTTTTGTTTCTGAGAGAATGCCCTCGATGGAGAACGCCCGGAGGTCCGCCGCGCCGCAGGCGATCGTCGCGCTCCTCATCGGCGTCCTGGTGGGGTTCGCCGCGGGCTACTTCGCGGGCGGCGGCGGCCGGCCAGCGGCGGCGCCGCGGAGCGCGGCCGGGGCGCCGTCGGAAGACCGGCTCGCGGAGCTCACGCGCACGGTCGACCGCGATCCCGAGAACCCGGAGCTCCTGATCGAGCTCGGAAACCTCCACTACGACCGCGAGGAGTGGGACGCGCGCCGATCGCGCGCCTACGAGAAGGCGAGCCGGAAGGCCCCGAAGAACCCGAACCTCCTGTCCGATCTCGGCGCCGCGCACCGCAACCGCGGGCGAGTTCGAGCTCGCCGTCGCCTACTTCCAGAAGGCGCGCGACGAGCGACCCGGACCACTGGCAGTCGTCTCCTGAACGAGTCCTCGTGGAAGCCTTCGACCGGAAGGACGCGACGCAGGCGCAGCGCGTCTTCGACGAGCTCAAGCGGCGGTATCCCGAGATCCCGCAGCTCGACCGCATCCAGGCGCACATCTCCGACACTCCGGGCGGGCTGACCCGATGGCGCGCATCCGTCCTCTCTCGTCTTCGTGCTCTTCATGCTGTCCTGACGGTGCTGCGCGGGACTCCGGATCTTCTTCCAGGCCGTCTTCCGGCGGCCGGGCGCGGCCCGGGCGGCCCGGCGCGCCGGAACTCCGCGAGGGCGACATGGTTCGAGACCCCGTCTGTGGCACCTGGATCGACCGCCGACTCGCCGCTGCCGGCGCGGCGGGACGAGCGAGACCGATCTGGGTCTGCTCGGAAGCCTGCCGCGCCGGCTCGAGGCCGGATGAGCGGCGGCCTGTTCGACGACGGGCCGGTGCGCAGCCCGGGGTTCGCGACGAGTTCGCGCCCTCGACGCCGCTCGCCGACCGGATGCGGCCCGCGCTCGCTCGACGAGGTCGAAGGCCCGGCGGAGGTCGTGGGGGCCAACGGGTTTCTCCGGCGGGCGATCGCCGAGGACAGGGTTCCGTCCCTCGATCCTCTGGGGTCCGCCGGGCGTCGGCAAGACGACGCTGGCGCGGCTGATCGCCTCCCAGACGTCTTCGCGCGTTCCTGTCGTACTCGGCCGTGGCGACGGGCGTCAAGGAGATGCGTGAAGTGCTCGAGGAGGCGCGCGGCCTCCGGGCGCGCCACGGCAAGCGGACGATCCTCTTTCTCGACGAGATCCACCGCTTCAACCGCTCGCAGCAGGACGTGTTTCTCCCGTACGTCGAGGCCGGCGACGTCGTCCTCGTCGGCGCGACCACCGAGAACCCGTCTTTCGAGCTCAACGGCGCGCTCCTGTCGCGCTGCAAGGTCGTCGTCCTCGAGCCCCTCGCGCCCGAGGCGATCGCCCGGATCGTCGAGCGGGCGCTCGCGGACATGACCGCGGGCCTGGGCGCCCGCGACTTCCGGCTCGACGACGAGGCGCTTTCCTTCATCGCCCAGGCCTCCGGCGGCGACGCGCGCCGGGCGCTGAACCTGCTGGAGGCCGCGGCGGCCGACGCCGAGGCCGCCAAGCCCGAAGACCATCGAGCGTCGGGCGCCTGCGGGACCTGCTGCAGCGCAAGGTCCTCCTCTACGACAAGGCCGGGGAGGAGCACTACAACCTGATCTCCGCGCTCCACAAGTCCATGCGCGAGTCCGACCCCGACGCCACGATCTACTGGCTCGTCCGGATGCTCGAGGCGGGCGAGGACCCGCTGTACATCGCGCGCCGGATCGTGCGGTTCGCTTCGGAGGACGTGGGCCTCGCCGACCCGCGGGCCCTGCGCGTGGCGCTCGACGCCAAGGACGCCTACGACTTCCTGGGCATGCCGGAGGGCTCGCTCGCCCTGGTCGAGGCGGCGGTCTATTGCGCGATGGCCCCCAAGTCGAACGCCCTCTACGAAGCGGAAAACGAGGCCAAGCGGGACGTCGCCGAGAAGCCGGCCGAGCCCGTTCCGCCGGTCATCCGCAACGCGGTGACGAGGTTGATGCGCGAGGTCGGCTACGGCAAGGGATACCAGTACGCGCCGGCCGAGCCGGAAGGCGTCGGCGGAATCGAATGCCTGCCGGACGGCTTGCGCGGGCGACGCTATTACCGGCCGCGGGCATCCGGGGACGAGTCCGAGCTGTCGCGGCGGCTCGAGGCCGTCCTGAAGCTCCGGCAGGACAAGTGGGCGAGAGACGCGGCGGAGAAGGAGAAGAAGAGGAAGAAGTAGCGGACCGCTAGCCTTCCTCCCGGCGGTAGTTCGGCGCTTCCTTGGTGATGATCACGTCGTGGGCGTGGGACTCCTTCAGGCCCGCGGACGTGATCCGGATGAGCTTGCGACTTCGTGCGCAGCTCCTCGATCGATGCGCAGCCCGCGAGGCCCATGCCGCTGCGCACGCCGCCGGTGAGCTGGCGCGACGAGCCCCTCGACGCTGCCCTTGTAGGGCACCATCCCCTCGATTCCTTCGGGCACGAGCTTGGAGAGCGACCCGTTCGGCATTGGCCGCGGGCTCGGTCTCCATCGACTCCTGGAAGTAGCGGTCGGACGAGCCCGGCCTTCATCGCCGCCGAGCGACCCATGCCGCGGTACGCCTTGAAGGTGCGCCCCTGGTAGAGGATCGTCTCGCCCGGGGACTCCTCGGTTCCGGCGAGCAGCGAGCCGATCATCACGAGGTGGGCGCCGGCGGCCAGGGCCTTGGTGACGTCGCCGGAGAACTTGATGCCGCCGTCGGCGATCAGGGGCACCTCCGTGCCGCGGGTCGCCTTGGCGCACTCGCGGATGGCGTGGACCTGCGGGACGCCCGGCGCCGGTGACGACGCGCGTCGTGCAGATCGAGCCCGGGCCGATGCCGACCTTGACGGCGTCGGCGCCGCGCTCGACGAGGTCCCGCGCGCCCTCCTCCGTCGCCACGTTGCCGGCGATGATCGGGCGTCGAAGGGAAGCGCTTGCGCACCAGCTTGCAGGGCGTCGAGCACGCCCTGGCTGTGGCCGTGGGAGGAGTCGAGGACGAGCACGTCGACCTTGGCGCGCACGAGCTCGCGGCGCGGTCCAGGATGTCCCTGGTCGACGCCGATGGCCGCGCCCACGCGCAGGCGGCCGAGCGCGTCCTTGCGGCGTTGGGGTACTTGATCGCCTTCTGGATGTCCTTGACCGTGATCAGGCCCTTGAGGTTCCCGGCGCGGTCCACGACGAGGAGCTTCTCGATCCGGTGCTTGTGGAGGAGCTCCTTGGCCTGCTCGAGCGTCGTGCCGACGGGCGTCGTGATCAGGTTCTCCTTGGTCATCGGCGCGGAGATCGGGCTTGTCGGTCCGCGTCTCGAAGCGCAGGTCGCGGTTGGTCAGGATGCCGACGAGCTTGCCCCGCGTCGTCGACGACCGGGACGCCCGAGATCTTGTAGCGGGCCATCACGCTCGAGCGCCTCGGGGATCGCTCTGCTCGGGCCGGCATGGTGACCGGGTCGACGATCATGCCGGACTCGGAGCGCTTGACCTTGTCGACCTCGTCCGCCTGCGCCTCGATCGAGAGGTTCTTGTGGATGACGCCGAGCCCGCCCTGCCTGGGCCATGGCGATGGCCAGCCGGGACTCGGTCACGGTGTCCATGGCCGCCGAGATGATCGGGGATGTTCAGGCCGATCGCCGCGGTCAGGCGCGGTGCGCAGATCGACCTCGCGGGGATGCACGTCGGAGCGCGCCGGGAGCGAGCAGGACGTCGTCGAAGGTCAGGGCGAGGGGAATGCGTCGTGTCGCTCTCGCACGCCGGCGTCGGTGTCCGTTTCGACCGCCATCAGCCGCCCGCCGCCCGGCCTTCCGCGCCGTGGCACTTCTTGTACTTCTTGCCCGAGCCGCAGGGGCAGGGGTCGTTGCGGCCGACCTTGGGCGTCGCTGTCGCTGGACGGTCTCGACCTTCGCGTCCTGCCCGCCGGAGGCCGCCGCGCCGTAGGAGTAGTCGACGTTGGCCGGCGCCCGGCGCGAGGCATGGGGACCGGAGCCGGCGCTCGCGCGCCGCTCCGGAGTCGTCGCGGCCTCCTGCCTCTTCGCGCGGGACCGGCTGCAGCTGGAAGAGGTACTGGACGATCTGGTCCTCGATGCGCTCCTTCATGAGGGTGAAGAGCTCGAAGGACTCCTTCTTGTACTCGATGAGCGGGTCGCGCTGGCCGTAGCCGCGCAGGCCGATGCCTTCCTTCAGGTGGTCGATGGCGAGGAGGTGGTCCTTCCACTGCTGGTCGACGACCTGGAGCATCACGAACCGCTCGTAGTCCGCATCATCTCCGGGCCGAGGATCTCCTCCTTCGCGGTCGTAGACCTCGAGGAGCGCCCTTCCAGAGCTCCTCGCGGATCTCGTCGCGGTTCTTCTCGGCGTAGACGATCGTCCCCGGCTTGATGCCGAAGTAGGCCAGCAGGTCGATGTCGGCGGCCGGCGAGGTCCCACTCCTCGGGGCGCCTTCTCCTCGTTGCAGGTGGCGGCCGAGGACGTAGTCGAGGATCGTCTCGGCGATCGCCGAGGACGTAGTCGCGGGCCAGCTCGCCCTCGAGGATCTCGCGGCGCAGCCGTAGATCGCCTCGCGCTGCTTGTTCATCACGTCGTCGTACTCGAGCAGGTGCTTGCGGATCTCGAAGTTGCGCGCCTCGACCTGCTTCTGCGCGCGCTCGATCGCCCGGGTGACCATGCCGTGCTCGATCGGCATCGCCCTCTTCCATGCCGAGGCGCCCATGATGCCCTGGATGCGGTCGGAGCCGAAGATGCGCATCAGGTCGTCTTCGAGCGAGAGGTAGAAGCGCGAGGAGCCGGGATCGCCCTGGCGGCCGGAGCGGCCGCGGAGCTGGTTGTCGATGCGGCGCGACTCGTGGCGCTCGGTGCCGAGGATGTGGAGGCCGCCGGCCGCGAGCACCGTCTCGCGCTCCGCGGCGCAGGTCTCGCCGGCAGCTGCTCGAGCGCCGCTGGTCGCGCTCGTCCGGATCCTCGATCTCCGGGTCAGCCTCGTGCGCGCGCGAGCCGCCTCGGGGTTGCCGCCGAGCACGATGTCGGTGCCGCGGCCGGCCATGTTGGTCGCGATGGTGACCGAGCCCCTGCGGCCGGCCTGGGCGACGATCTCGGCCTCGCGCTCGTGGTACTTGGCGTTCAGGACGACGTGCGGGACCTTGCGCGTTCTTGAGCAGCTCCGAGAGCCGCTCGCGACTTCTCGATCGACACCGTGCCGACGAGCACCGGCTGGCCCTTCTCGTGGCAGCTCGACGATCTCCTCGACCACGGCCTCGCACTTCTCGCGCTCGGCGGCGTAGACGACGTCCTGGTGGTCGTCGCGGATCATCGGCTGGTTGGTCGGGATGACGACGACGTCGAGCTTGTAGATCTGGTGGAACTCGGAGGCCTCGGTGTCGGCCGTGCCGGTCATGCCGGCGAGCTTCTCGTACAGGCGGAAGTAGTTCTGGAAGGTGATCGTGGCGAGCGTCTGGTTCTCGCGCTCGATCTTGACGCCCTCCTTGGCCTCGACCGCCTGGTGCAGGCCGTCGGACCAGCGCCGGCCGGGCATCATGCGGCCGGTGAACTCGTCGACGATGAGGACCTGGCCGTCCTTGATCATGTAGTCGACGTCGCGCTTGTAGAGGGCGTGGGCGCGCAGCGCCTGGTTGACGCCGTGGAGCAGGTCGATGTTCGCCGAGGTCGTAGAGGTTGTCGATGCCGAGGAGCTTCTCGGCCTTCGCGACGCCCTCTTCGGTCAGGACCGCCGTGCGGGCCTTCTCGTCGACGAGGTAGTCGCCGGTCGTCGTCTTGTTGCCGTCCTCGTCCTTCGTCTTCCTCGCCCTTGACCAGGCGCGGGATGATCCGGTTGATCCGGTAGTACTCGTCGGTGGCCTCCTCGGAGGGGCCCGAGATGATGAGCGGCGTGCGCGCCTCGTCGATCAGGATCGAGTCGACCTCGTCGACGATGGCGAAGTCGTGCCCGCGCTGGACCATCGACTCGAGCTCGAACTTCATGTTGTCGCGCAGGTAGTCGAAGCCGAACTCGTTGTTGGTGCCGTAGGTGACGTCGGCGGCGTAGGCGGCCTTGCGCTCGTCGTCGAGCAGGTCGTGCTGGATGACGCCGACGGTCAGCCCGAGGAAGCGGTAGATCCGGCCCATCCACTCGGCGTCGCGGCGGGCCAGGTAGTCGTTGACGGTGACCACGTGCACGCCCCGGCCGGTCGAGCGCGTTCAGGTAGACGGGCAGCGTCGCGACCAGCGTCTTGCCCTCGCCGGTCTTCATCTCGGCGATCTTGCCCGAGTGGAGGACCATGCCGCCGATGAGCTGGACGTCGAACGGGCGCATCCCGAGGGCGCGGACCGACGCCTCGCGGGCGACGGCGAAGGCCTCTTCGAGGATCTCGTCCAGGACGGCATTTCGGGCGGCCTTGCGGTCGTCCTCGGGGACCCCCTCCAGAGCCGTGGCGATGCGGGCGCGGAACTCGTCCGTTTTGGCGCGAAGGGCTTCGTCGGACAGGGCCTGCATCGCCGGCTCGAGCGCGTTGATGCGCTCCACGCGCGGCGCGAGCTTCTTCAAGTCGCGCTCGTGCTGTGTGCCGAAGACCTTGGCCAGGAGACGGTCGATCATGATTAGGGGGCTAACACTTGAGGGGTGGGAGTTTATTTCGAATCGGCGAGCAGGGCCAGCCGTCGCCTCCGCTTGCGCTCGGGATCTGCGGCCTGCGGCCGCAGCGGCGATCGGGTCGCGCGGGTGCGCGCTCGACCCCTCTGCTGTTTGCGTTCATTACCTGGACAACTCCCAGGCCTGGGGAGAGTCGCGGCCCAGAACCGGGACTCCGGAGTGAGGGGGCGGGGCGCCGACCGCGCCTCCGGACTATCTGGTCTCGAGGATGTACTCGAGCGGATTGACCGGCCGGCCGTCGACGTGGACTTCGTAATGGAGATGCGGGGCGGTCGAGCGCCCGGTCGAACCCACGAGGCCCACGCGGTCACCGCGCCGCACCGGCTCTCCCTCGGCCACGAGCGTCTCCTGCAGATGCCCGTAGACCGTCTCGTAGCGGTCCCCGTGGGAAATCCGGATGGCCTGGCCGTACTCGCCGGCCCATCCCGAGCGTACGACGACGCCGTCGGCCGTGGCCAGGACGGGGCCGCTCCGGGCGGTCGAGATGTCGATTCCCTCGTGCGTTGCCGGCAGCCCCGTGAAGGGATCCGAGCGGACGCCGAAACCCGAATTCACGACGCCATGCACCGGCCAGACGGTCGGAGTGGCGGCGATCAATGCCGAGCGCCTCGAGAACTGGGCCTCGAGCTGATTCAGGCGCGAAGTCAGCGCGGCGCTCTGATCGGGGAGGCCGAGGCTCGCGGCCTCCGGGGCTCCGGGGCCGCCCACGCCGCCCCGAACCGCGTCCGAGAGCCCGGCGACGATCGCGAGGCGCCGCGTGCGGGCCTCGAAGTCCGAGAGCTGCTTCGAAACGCCGTCGAGGCGCAGGTGAAGCGCCGTCGTCGTCGAGCGCAGGCGCGCGTTCTCGGCCATGGCGAGGCGGTACTGGCGGTCCTTGCGGGTCGAGCCGAAGTAGGCCCATCCAAACGCGACCGCCGCGACGAGGAGGGTCGCGGCGGCGGCGAGGACGAGTCCGAGGAAGCGCGAGGAGATCGTCAGTTTGCGGAAGCGGGCTCGCGCGTGGGGCACGAAGATGATCGTGTTGTACTTCTGCACCGGCTCGTCTCCTTGCCTCTTCGCCCTCGTGGGCAGGCTTCGCGTGTCTACGCCTGCTGGACCGGTTAGAGAGTCTTGTGCGGAGGTCCCGGCCTCCGAAGTGATTGAATCCTATGGAGGCCTGCCACGGGTGTCAACCTGATCAACCGGGCAGGCCGCGGCGAGACCGAAGCCGCGATAAGAAAGAGCCTCGGCGAGGTGAGGCGTCCTTATCCGCTCGCTCGATTCGAGATCGGCGATCGTGCGGGCCACGCGGAGCGCCCGGTGGAGTGCCCGAACGGACAGGTGCAGGCGCTCGAACGCGGCCTCGAGAAGTTTCTTTCCGGCCGCGTCCAGAGCGGCGTGCTGCCCAAGTTCCTGTGCAGAGAGGTCCGCGTTCCGAAAACCCGGGCAGTCGGGCCGGCGCTGACCCGCGCGGCGTCGAGCCTGCGAGACGCGCGAGCGGATCGCCTCCGAAGGCTCCCCGGCGCCGGGGCTGCCCAGATCCTTCCAGTCCACCGCGCCGACCGAGATGCGCAGATCGATCCGATCGAGCAGCGGTCCCGAGACGCGACGGGCATACCGGAACCGCTCGCGCGGGTCGCAGGCGCAGGACCGCCGCGGGTCGCCCAGATAACCGCAGGGACACGGGTTCATCGCGGCCACGAGAAGCACGTCGCAGGGAAAGTCGCAGGCGCCGTTGACGCGCACGATCCGGACCTGCCGCTCTTCGAGAGGCTGGCGGATCGCCTCGAGAACGTCGCGGCGAAACTCGGGGAGCTCGTCGAGGAAGAGAGCGCCCCGGTGCGCGAGCGAGATCTCGCCGGGGGAGGGCCGCGTGCCGCCTCCGATCAGGGACGCCGAGGAGATACCGTGGTGCGGCGCACGGAAAGGCGCCGCCGCGAGCAGGCCCGCTCCGGTGAGGCAGCGCGCCGGCGACCGAATGGATCCGGGTCACCTCGATCGCCTCGCTGCGCGAGAGGGGAGGCAGGATGCCGGGCAGCCGGCGCGCGAGCATCGTCTTTCCCGCGCCCGGCGGCCCCGTCAGGAGCAGGTGGTGGCCGCCGGCGGCGGCGATCTCGGCGGCGCGGCGGGCCACGGCCTGGCCGCGGACCTCGGCGAAGTCCGCAAGCGCCAGGGGAGGCGGAGCCAGGCCGGTCGAGGGTTCCAGAAAAGGAATAGGGCGTGTCCCCAGCAGATGCTCGACGGCCTCCGACAGATGACCGACCGGGACGACCCGGATTCCGCCGACCGCGGACGCTTCGAGGGCGCAGGAGGCCGGCAGGACGATCTCCTCGAAACCGGCGTCCCGCGCGGCCAGAGCGAGGCACAGCGCCCCGCGAACCGCCCGCACCTCGCCTCCGAGGCCGAGCTCGCCGACGAACACGCGGCGCACCGGCGAGACGGACCGGACCCCCGCGTGCCAGAGCAGGCCGACGGCGACCGGAAAGTCGAGCGCCGCGCCGCATTTGCGGAAATCCGCGGGAGCGAGATTGACCGTCACGGCCCCTCCGGGGAACGGGAAGCCGCCGTTTTTCAGCGCGGCGCGGACGCGCTCCCGCGCCTCTCGCACGCTCGCGTCGGGCAGCCCGACGATCGTGAACCGCGGGAATCCATCCGAAGCGTCGACTTCGACGTCCAGAACGCGGGCTTCCAGACCGAGAGTCGCGGCCGAGTGAACACGGGCCAGCATGAAACCTCCTCGGGACCGAGGAGGGCCTGATCGGATGAGGACGAGGAAAGTCTAGCTTACTTGGACGGGATCTTCAGCCGGTCGCCGGGCTTGATCACGCCGAGGCCGAGGCCGTTGATGGCGAGGATCTCGGCCACGGTCGTGCCGTGGCGCAGCGCGATCTGGTAGAGGGTGTCCCCGGTGCGGACTTTGTAGTTCTTATGCGATCCGGCCGTCTTGCCGGCCGAAGCCGAGGCGCTCGCGCCCGTTCCCTTCTTCCGCGCCGCGGCGACCTTCGCTGGAATCAGGATCTCCTGTCCCCGCGAAACGCGGGAACGGGTCGACAGAGCGTTGGCGGACGCAACCGCCGAGACGGGGACGCCGTAACGGCGCGCGATCCGCTTGAGCGTGTCGCCCTTGCGCGCCACGGCGGTCTTGTATTCGGGCGGCTTGGCGGTCGGGGAAGCGGCGAACGCCACTCGTACCGTCTCGAGCGAGCCGACCGGGACCTTCAGGTCATAGCCTTCGGGCTGGTGGGGCGTCACGAGCGAGCGCAGCTCCGGGTTGAGGGTACGGAGGTCCTCGAGGGGCAGCGCCGAGCGGCCGGCCAGATGCTCCAGGTTGACCGAGCGATCGAGGCGCAAGGTCTCGTGCTCGAGCGGCGGCTCGAGCACGACATCGAAGCCGTAGTGGGAGGGGTTCTTCGAAATCAGGACGGCGGCCAGAAAGGCGGGCACGTAATTCTGGGTCTGGGGGCGTATCGCCCGGGTTCCCGCCAGCTCCCAGAAATCGTCGGCCCCGGTTCTCTGCATCGCCCGGAGGATCTTGCCCTCGCCGGCGTTGTAGGCGGCCATGGCGAGGTACCAATCGTCGAAGAGCTCGTGGAGGTAGGCCAGATAGCGAGCGGCAGCACGCGTGGCCTTCTCGGGATCGCTGCGCTCGTCGACGATGCCGTTGAACTTCAACCCGTACTGGCGGCCCGTGCGCGGCATGAACTGCCAGATGCCGTGGGCCGACATGTTCGAGCGTGCCAGCGGAAGGAAGGAGGATTCGATGAAGGCGATCATCGCCAGATCCCGAGGCAGCCCCTCCTCCTCGAAGATCTGATGGATCATGGGAACGTAGCGGCCCGAGCGCGCGAGGCCGGCCGCGATCTTCTCGCGCAGACCCTCGCTCTGAAAGGCCGCCAGCAGCCGCAGGACCCTGTCGTTGATGACGACCGGAACGTCCGAGGAGGCGGCCGGGATCGCGGAGTCGATCGCGTCGCGGGCATCTTCCATGGCCTCGGGGCTGGCGGCCGGCGACTCGATCTCGGCGGCCAACTCCGGCGCGACTTCGCCGTGCGAGGTGCCCGCCTCCTCCGTCGCTCCGGCCAGGGCCTCGTAGCGCTGGATGCCTTCGTAGAGCTCGTGAGAGAAACCGAGGAGCTGGCCCGTCAGAGGCGGTCCGCCGGCGGGCCGGACGGCGTCGATCGAAATGCCGAAGTGATAGCGCGCGCACACGATGTCGCCGGCCAGCGCCGCTTCCCGCCCCAGTGCGAACTCTTCGGAGGCGAGCGACATCGTCCGGTCTTCGGGCGAGACGGCGCGGGGCGAGGGCACGGAGCCCGCCGGATCCTTCGGCGGCGCCGAGGCGCACGCTCCCGTCAGTGTGACCGCGAGAACGCCGAAGACGGCGAAGCCCTGGCGCCCGACCCGGGGAAGGGACCGCATGAAAAAAGAGTAAACCGGGCGCGCGCACGATTGCAAAGACTTTTCGGAACAGTGTCTCGCCCGGAGGACAGGCCGAACGGACAGGGGGGCTTGGGGCGCTATCGTGGCGGGAAGTTCGGGTTCCTGTGTTACCGCCGTCCTTCGGACGGCGTTCCCTACTGCTGAGGGTCTTCCGTTGGTGGTCGGGTCCGCTGCGCTCAGGATGAGCTTTCGCGCGTCGGCGTGCGAAAGCTCACTTTCCGAGGATGTGGAATTTCAGAGAGAGCAGCAGCTTCTCGATGTCGCTGCGCGACTGCAGCTCGATCGAGAAGGACTGGGGCTCGCCGAGCTCCTTGCCCTCCCGATCCTCGAACCGCAGGCCGACCGTGACCTGGTGCCCCCGCGAGAGCTGCTTCCGGGGCATCTGGATCTCGAAGACCTTGCTGACTTCCTTGCGGTGGTTCAGGCTGGACGCGAGCAGATCGTCCACGGAGATGCCGGTGGGAGCGCGGCGCGGCTTCTCGTCGGCGCGGGCCGTGGTGGTCGACTTCTTTCGGAGCTTCTCGAGCTCCGCGAGGATGTCGATGTTCGAGCGCACCTTGACGTGCCGGACTTCCGCGGAGGCGACGGGTTTGGGAGCTTCGGCCTCGGCGAACGAGACCTCCGCGATCTCGGCGTCGCTCTCCGCCCCCGCCGTGGCTGCCGGCGCGACCTCCGGAAGGGGCGCGTCGAGGGAGTCCAGCGCCTGCTCGAACTCCTGGACCGTGGATACGTCGGAGGCGTCGAAGGCGGTCGGGGGCTGGTTGAGCTCGTGCGCCAGAGTGGGGGGCGGGGCCGTCGCGGAGAACGTTCCCGGGTCGACGTCGACGGCATCGTCCACGGGGCGGCCGACATCGGGACGGGGGATTTCGAGGGTCGTCGCCTGCGCCGGAGGAGGAGCGGCGACTGTCGCAGCGGCCGGCGGCGCGGGGGCGGGACGGGTTGGCGCGGGTTTCTCCTCCCCGAGCATGCGCTTCTTCAGCGAGCGGAGGGTCAGCCGCGAGATCGCCTTGAGCGTTTCGAAGACGCCCTGTCCCAGAACCGCGCAGGCCTCATAGCTCTCGAAGAGCCGTTCCGCATTGAGGCTGTCCTCGAGCTCCGGCACCGCCAGGATGTTGTTCAGGTCCCGCTTGTTGTACTGGAAGACGAGCGGGATCTCGTCGAGCTTGATGCCGATCTCGGCGAGGTTCGTCTTCAGGTTCGCCAGGGACTCGACGTTGGCGTCCTTCATCGCGCGCTGCGAATCGGCGACGAAGACGATTCCGTCAACGCCTTTCAGGACGAGCTTGCGGGTCGTGTTGTAGAAGACCTGGCCGGGCACCGTGTAGAGCTGGATGCGCGTCTTGAACCCGCCGATGACCCCCACGTCGAGCGGCAGGAGGTCGAAGAAGAGCGTCCGGTCCGTCTCCGTTTCCAGGGACACCATCTCTCCCCGGGAGCCGGGGGCGGTGCGCCCGTAGATGTGGTGGAGGTTCGTGGTCTTACCGCAGAGACCCGGGCCGTAGTAAACGACCTTGGCCGCCATCTGCATCGTGGCGTAGTTGAAGAAAACCATGCGTCAGTTGTGGCCGCGGCGAAAGCTGCGACCTGCGCAAATTGTAACACCCGAGAGGGTTACGCAGTGCCCGGTCGCGGAGGCGCGCCTCGACTTTCCTCGCCGCGAAGAACCCGGCGGATCTCCTCTTCCTTCCCGCGGCCGAAGGTTCTCGAAAGAATTTCTTCGGCGAGCGTCCTGTAGAGCTCGAGGGCGTCCCGATGATTCGCGAGCGCCGCGGCGTGCGACCGAACCGTCCCGACGTCGCGGCGGGCGACGGCGCCGGTCAAAGCCTCCGAAAAAGGCTGGTCGGCCGCGGCGGACGCGGCGCTCGCGGCCAGCCCTGCCAGCGCCTGCCGCGCGACGTCCTCCGGTATCCCGGCGGCGGCCCAGCCTCGCACGGCCACCGAGACCACGGCGGCCACGCCGCCGGCCGCCAGCGAGGCCGCGGCGTGGTACAGGGGTTTGGCCGAGGCCGCGAGCCTGTGGGGATCGGCTCCGACGGCTCGGGCGAGTTCGCTGCCGACACCGGCGGCTTCCTCCTCTCCCTCGACGGCGACGAAGGCCCCGCTCCAGTCCTCCTGGCGGCCGCCCGTGAACGGTTTCAGGGGATGGAGCGAGGCGAGGGAAGCGCCGTGCGGGCCGAAGGGCGCGAGGACCGCGCTCGGAAGGGCGCCCGAGAGGTGAAACACGAACCGGCAGGGCAGCCGCCCCGCCAGCGCATCCGCGACGCCCGCGATCGCGTCGTCGGGAACGGCGAGAACGAGCAGGTCGGCCGAGGGCAGGGTCCGCGCGTTCACGTCGAACGTTGCCGCACCCGACAGCTCTTCGGGCAGGTCCCGGCTGGCGTCGCGAAGGCCGACGCCCGCGATTTCTCCGCCCGCACGGGTCCAGGAGCGGGCGAGAGCGCGGCCGGCGCGGCCCGGACCGACGAGCGCGAGGGGCCTCGAGAGAATCGCGGGGGCGGGCACGGGGCCAGTCTATTCCGGCGAGGTCCGCGACCCCGGACTCTGCTATCATTAGCACTCGCAGACGGAGAGTGCCAGGAGAGTGCCAGGAGAGTGCCAAGTGATCCTCGACACGCGCAGCCGCTCCATCCTCAAGGAAATCATCCGTGTCCATGTGGACACGGGACGGCCGGTCTCGTCGCGGACGCTCTTCAAGGCGAATCGGTTCGCCCTTTCGCCGGCGTCCATCCGGAACATCATGGCGGACCTGACCGACGGCGGTTACCTGGCTCAGCCCCACACCTCGGCCGGCCGCGTTCCGACCGACCGGGCCTACCGGCTGTACATCGACGAGTTGATGCGGCAGCGCAAGGTCGCCGACGACGTGCGGGAGCAGGTCGGCTCCGACCTCGACACGGCCGGAGGGGACGTCTCGCAGCTCTTCACGGCGGCTTCGCGGCTGCTCTCGCAGCTTTCGGGCGAGGTCGGGTTCGTCGTTGCCCCCGACGCCCTCCACACCGTCATCAAGAGCCTCCGCTTTCTGGCCGTGGCCCCGGGCAAGATTCTCGTCGTCCAGGTCCATGAGCCCGACGTCGTGCTCTCCCGGGTGCTCGAGACCGACGCGGTCTACACGCCGGCCGAGCTGGAGACGATCAGCGACCGGCTGACCCGGGACTACGGCGGGCTGACTCTCCACGAGGCCCGGCGCCGCCTGCTCGCCGCGATGGCGCGGGAGAAGGCCGAGGCCGATCGCATCCTCGGCCGGGCCGCGGAGCTGGCCCGCCGCGCTTTGGAAAAGGAGGACGGCGAGGGCCGGGTCTTCTTCGACGGAACCTCCCGGCTTCTCGAGAAGCCGGAGTTCTCGGACGTCGAGTCCCTCCGGAAGATCTTCCAGGCGTTCGACGAGAAAGCGCGGGTCCTCGACCTGGTCTCCCGCTACCTCGATTCCCGCGGCACGAGCGTCGTTCTGGGCTCCGAAGACACCCATGCGGTCGATCCCCGCCTCTCGGCCGTCTTGACCTCGTACACCTCGGGAGAGACACTGGCGGGGATGCTGGGTGTGATCGGACCGGCCCGGCGGGAGTACACCCGCGTGATCCCGGTCGTCGAGCTCCTGGGGCGCGCCGTCTCGGACCGCCTCGACAGCCGGGAGGAACGGCAGAAGGAGGAACGGTCCGAATGAGAGATCGCGATCGCGATTCCGGCTCGCGGCCGGACGAGGACCTGATCGAGGTCCGGGACTCCGGCGAGTCGCTCGACACCGCCCTGGGCGAAGAGGAAGCCAGTGCTCTCGAGAACGTCGGAGACCAATCTGCGCTCGGCGCGCAAGGAGATCGAGGACCTCAAAGACCGGCACCTGCGCAAGCTCGCCGAGTTCGAGAACCACAAGAAGCGCAGCGAGCGGGAACGGCAGGAGTACTTCAAGATCGCCCTGGCGGGATTCGCCCATGACTTCCTGCCGATCCTCGACAATTTCGAGAGAGCCCTCGCGCACGCCCGCCCCCAGGATCTCGAGAGCGACTTCGGGCAGGGCGTCGTGATCATCCGCAAGCAGCTCGGCGAGCTCTGGAAGCGGTATGGGCTGACGCCCATCGACACGTCGGGACCCTTCGATCCGAACCTTCATGAGGCGGTGGCGACGGAGAGGACCGACGCGGTTCCCCCGAACACGATCGTCGAAGAGCTGCAGAAAGGCTACTTCCTGAACGACCGGCTCATCCGTCCCGCCTTCGTCAAGGTGGCGGTCCGCCCGGGCGACGCGGAAGGGAACGCTCCCGGCCGGAACGGCGAGAAGTAGGAGGCCGCGTGGGAAAGATCCTGGGTATCGACCTCGGGACGACGAACTGCTGCGTCTCCGTCGTCGAGGGCGCCACGCCGCAGGTGCTGACGAACCGCGAGGGCGGGCGCACGACTCCGTCGATCGTCGGCTTCACGGAGGACGGCGAGCGTCTGGTCGGCCAGATCGCCAAGCGCCAGTCGATCACCAATCCGATGAACACCGTCTTCGCCGTCAAGCGCCTGGTCGGGCGCAAGTTCGACTCCGAAGAGACGCAGCACGCCCGCGAGGTTCTGCCCTACGAGATCGTCCGCGCCGTCAACGGCGACGTGAAGATCCGCGCCCGGGCCCGCGAGTACAGCCCCGAGGAGATCTCGGCGTTCATCCTCTCCGAGATCAAGGAATTCTCGGAAGAGGCCCTCGGCGAGGAGATCACCGAGGCGATCATCACCGTGCCCGCGTACTTCGACGACGCGCAGCGCCAGGCGACGCGGGACGCCGGACGGATCGCCGGCCTCGAAGTCCTCCGGATCATCAACGAGCCGACGGCGGCCTCGCTGGCCTACGGCATGGACCGGAAGGGCAGCGAGACGGTCGCGGTCTACGACCTCGGCGGCGGCACGTTCGACATCTCGATCCTCCAGCTCGGCGACGGGATCTACGAGGTCAAGGCCACCGGCGGGCGACACCTACCTCGGCGGCGAGGACTTCGACAAGAAGATCATGGACTGGCTCCTCGACGACTTCCGGAAAGCCACGGGCATCGACCTGCGCCAGGACCGGATGGCCCTCCAGCGGCTCAAGGAGGCCGCCGAGAAGGCCAAGTGCGAGCTCTCGACGGCGACGGAGACGACCGATCACCCTGCCGTTCATCTCGGCCGACGCGTCCGGCCCCAAGCACATCAACCGCACGCTGACGCGCGAGCGATTCGAAGGCCTCGTGGCCGACCTGATCGACCGGACCGCCGCGCCCTGCCTCGACGCCCTGGCGGCGGCGAGCCTCAAACCCTCCGACGTCGACCAGGTCATCCTCGTCGGCGGCCAGACCCGGACGCCCAAGGTCCAGCGGATGGTCGCGGAGCTGTTCGGCCGCGAGCCCAACCGGGACATCAACCCCGACGAGGTCGTCGCCATCGGCGCCGCGATCCAGGGCGGCGTGCTCAAGGGGGAGATCAAGGACGTCGTGCTCCTCGACGTCACGCCCCTCTCGCTCGGCATCGAGATGCACGGCGGCGTCTTCGAGAAGCTCATCGAGCGCAACTCCACGATCCCGACCAAGAACACCAAGGTCTTCACGACCGTCGCCGACAACCAGTCCGTGGTCGAGATCCACGTTCTGCAGGGGGAGCGCGAGATCGCCAAGGACAACAAGTCGCTCGGCCGTTTCGAGCTCGTCGGCATCCCGGCGGCGCCGCGCGGCGTGCCGCAGATCGAGGTCACCTTCGCGATCGACTCCAACGGCATCGTCAACGTGTCCGCGCGGGACCTGGCGACCGGCAAGGCCCAGGGCATGCAGATCAACCCGGCGGGCGGACTGTCGCAGAACGAGATCGACAAGATCATCAAGGAGGCGTCGGCGTTCGCCGAGGCCGACCACGAGCGCCGCGAGATCGCGGCGATCAAGAACCGGCTGGAGGGGATGATCTCCTCCAACGAGCGCGTGCTCGGCGAGTTCGGCGCGGCTCTCGGCGAAGACGAGCGCCAGCGCATCGAGGAGACCCTGAAGCGCTCGCGCGAGATCGCCGCCGGCGAGTCCCGGGAGGCGTTCAACGAAGCCATTTTCGACATGCAGGGCGTATCGAAGGTGCTGACGCGGGTGATGCTCGCCCGGGCGGGCGCCGGAGGCGCGGCCGCGAGTTAAGAGTCGCGTGTCCTGGTCCAGGGCGCGCGGTGACGGCACGACGCCGAACCCGCCACGATAACACTAAACCCGATGAAACAACGACGCGACTACTACGAAATCCTCTCGATTCTCCCGCGACGCCGACGCGGCGCAGGCTCAAGTCCGCCTACCGCAAGCTCGCGCTGGCCGTACCACCCGGACCGCAACCCGAACAACCCGGACGCGGCCGAGAAGTTCAGGGAGGCGTCCGAGGCCTACGCCGTGCTGTCCGATCCCGAGAAGCGGGCGCGCTACGACCAGTTCGGGCACGCCGGGCGTCGGGGCGGGGCCGGGGACGGGCGGTTTCTCGGGGTTTCGATCCCTCGGCCTTCGGCGACTTCTCGGACCTCTTCAACGGGCTCTTCGGGTTTGCCGCGGGCGGCGGCTTCGGCGGCGGGCCGACCGGTCCGACGGCCGGCAGCGATCTCGTCTACCGGATGGAGATCGCGTTTCGAGGACGCCGCGTTCGGCGTCGAAGCGCCGATCGCGATCTCCCGGCTCGAGCGCTGCGGCGACTGCGAGGGCTCCGGCGCCGAACCGGGATCGCAGCCGCGCGACCTGCCCGGCGCTGCCGCGGCACCGGGCGCCAGCGGTTCTCCCAGGGGTTCCTGACGGTCATGCGGCCCTGCAGCCGAGCTGCCGCGGCGACGGACGAGTCATCCAGAAAGCCCTGCCCGGACTGCCGCGGGGAAGGCCGCCGCCGGGCCAAGAAGGAGCTGACGATTCAAGATTCCCGGCCGGGGTCGAGACGGGCTCCCGCCTGCGGCTGACGGGCGAGGGCGACGCCGGCCCCAACGGCGGCCCCGCCGGCGACCTCTACGTCGTGCTGACGGTCGCCGCGGCACGAGATCTTCGATCGCGAGGGCGACGACTCATCCTCCGCCTGGACCTTCCGTTTCCCACGCTCGTGCTGGGCGGCGAGGTCGCGGTCCCGACGCTCGACGGGCGACGGAGACGGTGTCGATCGCCGCCGGGACCGCCGTCGGGATCGGAGTCTGCGCTCCGCGGGCCGGGGTTTCGGGCCGCTGGGCCGCGGCGGCAGCGGCGATCTCGTCGCTGCGGTCGGCGTGCGGTGCCCGAGGAGCCTTCGAAGGAGGAGAAGGAGATTCTCCGGGCCTACGCGGAGCTCATCGGGCGCGCCGGTCGGCGGCGGCAAGAGCGTCTTCCGGAAGGCCAAGAAGATCTTCTCGTGAGAGGCGGCCACCTGGCCCGCTCCGCTTCAGCCGCCTGCTCGTGCCGAAGAAAGCCGGCGACGACGCCCTGCTGGCGGCTCCTGGCTCTCCATGGGCCCCTCGGATTCGAGATCGTCGGCCAGCGATCTCGTCGCCTTCTTCCGCGGGTCGGCGGCGGCGCGGCGGCGCGCGGACGCTCTGCGCTCGCGCGGCATCCGCACGCGCTGACGACCGACATCGCCGAAGGCGACCCGCTCGAAGCTTTTCGCGCCGCGTCGCGGCCCTTTCCCGGTCGGACGCAGGTTCTGGATCGATCCGGGCGATCCGGCGACTGCCGCGCCGCCGCCGGACCGAATCGCGCTGCGCCTGCCGGCCTCGCGAGCGTTCGGCACCGGCGAGCACGCTCCACGCGCCTCGCCCTGCTCGCGCTCGAGGAAGAGGCGCTCGAGGGAAGTCGGTGCTCGACGTCGGCACGGGTTCGGGAATTCTGGCGCTCGCCGCGGCGGCGCTGGGCGCCCGGCGTTGCGTCGGCCTCGACCCCGACGCGGAGGCGATCTTCGTGGCGCGCGAGAACCTCGGACGTCACCCCTTCGGCACGCGGGTCGGCCTCTACGCGGGTCCGCTCGCGGCCGCGCCGGCCGGCTTCGACCTCGTGCTCGCGAACATGCTGGCCGAGGAGATCCTGCCGGAGGCGACGCGGCTCCTGGCGCGCGCCGGACGGCGCGGGTCGCATCCTCCTCTCCGGCCTCACGCGCGAGCGCGAGAAGCGATGTGCTCGGGAAGCTTCCGCAGGCCGGCGCTGGAAGCTCGCGGGCCGCCGGTCGGAGAAGGAGTGGGTGTGCCTGTGCTCTGACGCGCGCTGATCGTGTCCCGCGCCTGCCGGCCGCCGGAGCGACCCTGCGTTCTCGGGCGGAAGAAGGCCGCGCACGCCCGCGCGCGGCGGCTGGCCCCGGGAGACGCCGTCGTGCTCGTCGACGGCAGCGGCGCCGAGGCCTTCGGCACGTCGCAAGCGTCGGCGGCGTCGCGTGACGGTCGCGATCGAGCGCCTCGCGCAGTCCCGCCCGAGGACTTGCCGGCCGATCCACCTCTGGTCGCGGCCGTGCGCCCCGAACGGCTCGCCTGGATCGCCGAGAAGGCGACCGAGCTCGGAGCGGCGTCGCTCGACCCTCGTGGAGCAGCGAGCGGACGCAGAGGCCGCCGCGCGGGCGCGGCTTCTCTTCCGCGCCTCGAGCGCGTCGTGCGCGAGGCCGCGAAGCAGTCGGAGCGGGCGCGCTGGCCCTCGCATCGACGGGCCCCGCCGCGTTCTCGGCGCGCTGATCGGGGAGGAGTCTTCGGCGCACCGTTTCTTCTCGACCCTCGCGGCGAGCCGCTTTCCGGTCGACCTCGGCCGCCGGATCGGCGGCTCTCCTGGTCGGGCCCGAGGGCGGGTGGACGCGAGGCCGAGCAGACCGCAGCGCGAGCCGGCGGCTGGACGATGGCCTCGCTCGCCGCCGGAAAGCTGCGCGCCGAGACGGCGGCCGTCGGCGGGCTGATCTCTGGCCCGGACGGCGCTCGGGGTCGCGCAATCCCGCGATTGACACCCCCTCGGCGCCGGGTGAATACTCGAGTCGGATCCCATGCGCAAGCGGAGGTCCGCAATGTCCTACGAAGACGTCAAGAAAGTCTGGATGAACGGGCGGCTCGTGGATTTCGCCGACGCGAAGATCCACGCGTTCTCGCACGTCTTCCACTACGGCTCGGCGATGTTCGAGGGCGCCCGCGTCTACAAGACCCGGCAGGGCTCGGCGGCCTTCCGGCTCGACGAGCACATCAAGCGCCTCTTCGACTCCTGCAAGGTCTACCGGATGGAGGTCCCGTACACGCCGGCGCGAGTTCCGCGAGGCGATCTTCGAAACGATCCGCGCCAACGGCTACGACGAGTGCTACATCCGGCCCGTCGTCTACCGCGGCCTCGGCGCCCTCGGGCGTCAACCCGTTCAACAGCCCGGTCGACGTGATGATCGCGGTCTGGCGCTGGGGCAAGTACCTCGGCGACGAGGCGCTCGAGAGCGGCGTCGACGTCTGCGTCTCCTCCTGGAACCGCATGGCCCCCAACACCTTTCCGGCCATGGCCAAGGCCACCGGCAACTACCTGAACTCGGCGCTGATCAAGATGGAGGCGATCACTAACGGTTTCACCGAGGGCATCGCGCTCGACAACGCCGGGCGCGATCTCCGAGGGCAGCGGCGAGAACATCTTCCTCGTCTACGGCGGCCGGCTCCTGACGCCGCCGCTCGCGGGGACGATCCTCCCGGGAATCACCCGCGACTCGATCATGCAGCTCGCCCGGGACGCCGGGTACACGGTCGTGGAGCAGCAGATCGCACGGGAGATGCTCTACATCGCCGACGAGGTGTTCTTCACCGGCACGGCCGCCGAGATCACCCCGATCCGGTCGGTCGACCGCATCGTGGTCGGCGCCGGGCCGGCGGGGCCCCGTCACCGAACGGCTCCAGAAGGACTTCTTCGCCCTCATCCACGGCGAAGCGACGGACCGGTACGGCTGGCTCACCCCGCTGCCGGTCGAGGCGCGGTGTCTAGCTTCCCGGCGCTGCTGATGGGCTTACGCCCCAGTCGTTTAATCTGACCGTGCGCCGGGGCCGGCCGGTAAGGCGAGCCGGAGCGCCGCGGACCTTCCAATTTCGCCCGCCAACCGGCGTAATCTAGCCGCCAACCGAGGACATAAACCATGCATATCAACGATCTGCTGAAGATTGCGGTCGAGCGGAAGGCGTCCGACCTCCATCTGAAAGTCGGCGGCTATCCCGGTCATCCGCGTGGACGGAACGCTGATGCCGCTGGCCGACATGCGGCGCCTCATGCAGGAAGACACCATCGCGATGGCCTTCTCGATCATGTCGGCCCGGCAGAAGGAGAAGTTCAAGAACAACTTCGAGATCGACATCGCCTACTACGGTCCCGAGCCTCGGGCCGCTTCCGCTGCAACATCTTCCAGCAGCGCGGCACCGTGGGCCTCGTCCTCCGCGTCATCCCGGCCAAGATCCTCACGATCAAGGAGCTCCTGCTGCCGCCCGTGCTCGAGAAGATCTGCCTCGGAGCAGCGCGGCCTCGTCCTCGTGCACCGGGACGACCGGCTCGGGCAAGTCGACGACGCCTCGCCGCGATGATCGACCACATCAACTCGACGCGCAACGAGCACGTCATGACGATCGAGGACCCGATCGAGTTCCTGCACCGCGACAAGAAGTCGCATCGTCAACCAGCGCGAGGTCGACGTCGACACCAAGGGCTTCTCCTTCGCCCTGCGCAGCGGCGCTGCGCCAGGACCCGGACGTGATCCTGGTCGGCGAAATGCGCGACTACGAGACGATCGAGACCGCGCTGACCGCCGCCGAGACGGGCCACCTGGTGCTTCTCGACGCTGCACACCCTGGACGCCACCGAGACCGATCAACCGCATCATCTCCGTGTTCCCGCCCCACCAGCAGAAGCAGATCCGGCTGCAGCTCGGCGTCGGTGCTCAAGGCGGTCGTCTCCATGCGCCTGATGCCGCGCGCCGACGGCCTGGGCCGCGTGCCCGGCGGTGGAGGTGCTGCGTCCGCACGAACTACGTCCGGGAGTGCATCGAGAACAAGGAGAAGACCAAGCTACATCCGGGACGCGATCCAGCAGGGCACCTCGCAGTACGGGATGCAGACCTTCGACCAGTCGCTCTACAGCCTCTACAAGGCGGGGCTCATCACCCTCGAGGAGGCGCTGCAAGCGCGCCACGCAACCCCAACGAGTTCAAGCTCAAGATCCAGGGCATCCAGTCCACCGCGGACATGGCGCGCCGAGGAGATGGACGCGGCGCTCGAGGCGCCCGACGACTTCAACCCGCTCCAGGAGGAGTCGCCCTTCGACTTCTCCAACCAGCCTCCGGGACGCGGTTAGACGGGCGGCCGCGGCAAGCGTGCCCGCCCGATGCCCGACTCCGCCGCGGCCGCGCACGAACGAGCCGCTCGCCTGCTCGCCGTTCGCGGCCCGCGGCGCGCCCGAGCTTCGCCGCGCGCTCGAGGACCGGGGTTTCTCCGGGCCGCCGTCGCCGAGGCGGTCGAGACGTCTCGGCCGCCAGGAGCTCCTCGACGATCTCTCCGCCGCCCGCTCGGCGGTGCGTCCGCGCGGCGCCCGGTACGGCCGCTCCCGGGTCGAGCGGGAGCTGAAGGCCCGCGGCTTCGATCGCGAGACCATCGCGGCCGCGCCTTGGCCGAGGGCGGCGCCGAGCGGGAAGACGCGGCGCCTCGGAAAGCGTTCGAGCGGGCTGTGGACGGCTCGCGCGGATCTCGCCCGCCGCTCCGGCGCCGGCGGGTCTTCGACGCGCTGACCGCGGCGCGGTTTTCGCGCCGAGAAGATTTCTGAGATGATCCGGGGCTGGTATGAAGTCGACTGAAGTCCGGGAGACGGTTTCTCGAGTTCTTCGAGGAGCGCGGCCACCGCCGTGTTCCGCTCGTCGTCGCTCATCCCGGCCGAGGACCCGACCCTGCTCTTCACCAACGCCGGGATGAACCAGTTCAAGGACGTCTTCACGGGCCGCGAGAAGCGCGACTACGTCCGCGCGACGTCGCCGCCCAGAAATGCGTGCGCGCGGGCGGAAAGCACAACGACCTCGACAACGTCGGGTACACCGGCCGCGCACCACACGTTCTTCGAGATGCTCGGGCAACTTCTCCTTCGGCGACTACTTCAAGGACGACGCCGATCGCTTCGCCTGGGAGCTCGTCACCGACCGGGCAGAAGGGCTACGGCCTGGGTCCGGAGCGGCTCTGGGCCACGTCTACACCGACGACGACGAGGCGGCGAAGCTCTGGGAGAGGCACCTGCCCGCGCCCGGACGGATCCTGCGCTTCGGCGAGAAGGAGAACTTCTGGGCGATGGGGGAGACCGGGCCCTGCGGCCCCTGCTCCGAGCTGCACTACTACCGGGCGCCGACCTGAGCCTGAACACCGGCGGAGCTCGGGTCAACGGCCCCGGCGACGAGACGCTCGAGATCTGGAACCTGGTGTTCATGCAGTTCGAGCAGCGACGCCTCCGGAAAGCCGACGCCGCTGCCCAGGCCCGTCCGTCGACACCGGGGCCGGCCTCGAGCGGATCACCGCCGATCCTGCAGGGGAGGAACAACAACTTCGACACCGACCTCTTCGGAGCCCATCCTCGACGCAGTCGCCGCGCTGTCCGGCACGCGCGTACGGCGGAGGCATGGCGCCCGAGGACGCTCCATTCCGCGTGATCGCCGACCACGCGCGCGCCCTGACGATGCTGGTCGCCGACGGCGCCCTGCCCTCGAACGAGGGCCGCGGCTACGTCCTGCGGCGCATTCTCCGCCGCGCCATGCGCTACGGCCGCCGGCTCGGCCTCGACCAGCCCTTTCTCCACGCCCTCGCGCCCACGGTCGTCCGGGGGTTCGCCGGCGTGTACTTCGAGCCCGGCGAAGCGGAAGGCGTCGCGGCGAACGTGGCCGGAGTCCTCAAGCCCGAGGAGGAGCGCTTCGGCCGCACCCTTTCGGAGGGCGCCGACCGGGTCGGCGAGGCGATCGAGCGCCTGCGCCGCGAGGGCGCCACCGCCCTCTCGGGCGAGACGGTCTTCCGGTTCTACGACACCTACGGGATCCCCCTCGACGTCATCGAGGAGATCGCCGGGGACGAAGGCGTGGCCGTGGATCGGGCCGGCTTCGAAGAGGCGATGGAACGGCAGCGAGCGGCCTCCCGGGCGTCCGGGAAATTCGAGGCCACCGACGCGTCGGTATTCGAGAGGCTGGAGCTGCCCGAGGGGCACTCGGTCTTCCGCGGTTATCCGGAACAGGACTTCGTTTCTCTCCCCGGCGCCCGGGTCGTCGCGATCGTCCGGGACGGGAAAGAGACGTCGCTGCTCTCCGAGGGAGAGACGGGCGACGTGGTCACGGACAGCACGGTCTTCTATCCGGAAGGCGGCGGCCAGGTGGCCGACACGGGCTCCTGGGTCTGGGAGGGCGGAGAGGCTCAGGTCACGGACGTTCAGAAGCCGACTCCGGGCCTGATCGCGCACCGGGTCACGATCGGTCGCGGACGGCTGGAGCTCGGAATGACGGTGGACATGTCGGTCCCCGAGTGGACTCGCCGCCGCACGCAGGCGAACCACACGGGCACGCACCTTCTCCACGCGGCGCTCCGGAAGGTGCTGGGCGCCTCGGCGCGCCAGATGGGCTCGCTCGTGGCTCCGGACAGGCTGCGTTTCGACTACGCGGTCGCGGCGGCTCCGACGGCCGCACAACTCGCCGAGATCGAGCGCCTGGTCAACGAAGAGATCCTGCGGGATCACGAGGTCAGCAAGGACGTCATGCCGATGGACGAGGCGCGACGCAAGGGCGCCGACATGTTCTTCGGCGAGAAGTACGGCGAACGCGTGCGGGTGGTGGCGGTGCCCGGTGTCTCGACGGAGCTCTGCGGGGGTTGCCACGTTCTCCGCACCGGCGAGATCGGAGCCTTCAAAATCGTCTCGGACCGGGGGCTGGCCTCCGGCGTCCGGCGGCTCGAGGCCGTGACCTCGCTCGGCGCCGTGGAGCTCCTGTCGCAGGACGAGCAGCTCTTGAATTCTTTGTCCGACGCCGCCCAGGCCCCGCGCGGGGCCCTGGCCGGTCTCTGGCAGGAGCGGGACGGGCGCGTCAAGGCGCTCGAGCGGGAGGTCGCCGCGCTCAAGCTCAAGCTCGCTTCGGGCGACTCCGCGGGATCTCAGGGAGATCGCATCGATGTCGGCGGCGTGCCGATCGTCACGCGCGTCGTGGAGGGTCTGTCGATCCCCGAGCTGCGGAATCTTTCCGACACGCTGCGCTCCAGGCTCAAGAGCGGCGTGGTGGTGGTGGGCACGGTCGGCGACGGCAAGACGTCGGTGATCGTGGCGGTCACCGCCGACCTGACACGTCGGCTCCCGGCCTCCCAGATCGCCGGACGCGTGGGCAAGGCGCTCGGCGGCAGCGGGGGCGGCAAGCCGGATCTGGCGCAGGCCGGCGGAAAGAACGCCGCGCAGCTTCCGGCAGGGCTCAAGGCCGCGGCCGAGGCGGTCAGGGATCTCCTCGCCGAACCCGTTCCCGTGGTGTGATCAGCGTCACATCCAGCCAGTTCTAACTTCCTGAGGTCACGGCATTTGCGCGGTTTCGGCTATAATGCTCCGGTCCACCCCACTCGATGAAATTCAAGGCCCTCATTTCGGTCGGGATTCTGGCCGCAGCCGCGTCGGCGGCGCGCGCCGAAGTTCGCGTCACGGTCAAAGGCGGCCGCCATCTGATCTCCAACGACGGCCCGGCGAATCTCGGCTCGAGCGAAACGTGGCTGGCCGCGCGCATGCGGCGAGCCTCGGCTTACGACGGCCTGATCGACGACGCGGCGCGGGAGCACTCCGTCGATCCGCAGCTGGTCAAGTCCGTGATGCTCGTCGAGTCCGGCTTCAATCCCGCGGCGGTCTCCCGCAAGGGAGCTCGCGGCCTGATGCAGCTGATGCCGGCCACGGCCGCCGAGCACGGCGTGCGAGACATCCACGACCCCCGCCAGAACATCGCCGGCGGCGCGCGCCACCTCTCCCGGCTGCTGTCGTACTACGGGGGAGACCTGGTGAAGTCCCTGGCGGCGTACAACGCCGGCGAAAAGGCCGTCGACCGATACGACGGCGTGCCGCCGTACGACGAGACGCAGCTCTACGTGCGCAAGACGCTGGCGGCCTACTACGGAAAGTCCACTCTCGGAGGCGGCTTCGGCAAACCCGCCGCCGACACCTATCGCGGCATCGCCGCTTCCGAGGGCAAGAAGGTCCGGTGGATGCGGGACGCGCGCACCAATCGCGTCATCCTGACGACGAAGAGCGCTCCCCCGGCGCGGCGCCTCGGATAACCCGGCGCGGGCCACAGTGTCCAGCGCCACCGACGATTCGACTGCCGTCGACCAGGGTCTTTTCCTGCTGCACCTGAACCGCGCGCGGCGAGGCCTGCGGGCGGGCCAGGTCGAGGAAGCCTGGGACGAGCTGGGTCAGGCGCGAACTCTCCGGCCCCGCGACGAGGACGTGCTGAATCTCGTCTCGCTGCTCGAGTTCAAGCGCGGCCACTACAACGAGGCCGCCTCGGCGGCGCGCGTGCTGCTGGCCGGGAACCCGTCTTCGGCGGTGTTGCGCGCCAACCTGGGCCTGATCCTGTTCAAGGCGGGGTATCTGGCCGAGGCGGAGCTCGAACTGCGCAAAGCGATCGAACAGTCGCCCGGCCACGTCCGGAGCCACCTCTACCTCGGCCTCCTGTACCAGATGCGCGGGAAGCTGGGACTCGCCCTCGAACACCTGCGGGTGGCGGGCGCCCGGCGCCGCGTCGCCGAGGTCGAGGAGGCCCTGCGCCGCGCGGGGCGGGAGGCCGGCGCTCGCGCGGCCTCTGCGGATCCGGTCCAGTCGGCCGGCGACCTGGGGGAGAGCACGGTCCCGGGGCTCCGGCCGGTGGAGTCGGCTCCGTACACGCCCGCCTTTCCCGAGGCCCCCGATCGCGCGGCGCCGATGTCCGTCGCCGCCCCCGACACGCGCCCTCTCTTCAAGATCCGGCCGGAGGGGGGACTCGAGGTCGCTTCCCGCGGTGTCGTGTTCGTCCGCAAAGGCTGCGTGGCCTGGTACAGCGGCAAAATCCGCTTCGGCGCCGAGCCGGCCTTTCGCGGAACTTCGCTCGAGCGAATGCTGCGGGCCACGGGCCTGGGCACTCTGCTCATCAGCGACCCGGGGCGCCGCGCGTACCGCCGGGACCTGAACGGCCAGACGCTCGTCGTCGAGGGCAGCCGCCTCCTGGCGCTGGATCATGGGCTGACGTTTCGCCTCGACGCGATCCACGACTTCCGGCGCAGCCGACGCATCGACGTGCTCCACGTCCAGGGCCGCGGCAGCGTCGTCTTCTCGGTCGGAGGGCCCGTGCTGGCCCACGAGGTGTCGTCGGCGTATCCGCTCTCGATCTCGGGGCGTGACCTGGTCGCGCTGGACGGGAGATGTCGCGGCCTCGGTCCTCGACGACGATTTTCTGGAAGAGGTCATGCAGCCGGACGTGGCGAGCCCGCCCAAGATCCGCTTCGAGGGCGACGGCACGGTTTTCACCGAGCCGCCGCGGCCCCGCCGGCGGGCGTCGGACCAGGACCGGCCGGTCGACCAGAGGCGAAACTAGCCGGACGCCGGGAGCCGCGTATCGGGAGGGCCCGACTCCCGCCGGACGAAGTCCTTCAACCGCGCCTCCGCCTCGTCCAGGATCTGCTGCATCTCTGCGCCGTCCTCGTGCTCGCAGTAGAGCCTGACCATCGGCTCGGTCCCGGAGAGGCGGTGCAGGAGCCACCCCCGGTCGCCGAAGACGTACTTGACGCCGTCACGATCCTTTACGGACGTGACGGGCTCGCCGGCCATCGCGCGGGGCGGAGACGCCTTCACCTCGTCGATGTAGCGGCGGATCACGCCCACGGGCAGGGACACGTCGCGGCGCCCGTACTCGAAGCGGCCGAATTCCGCGGCCAGAGCTTCGAGGGCCTGGCCGAGGTCGCGGCCTGAGAGTGCCAGGCTTTCCACCAGGAGCAGGGCCGAGAGAACCCCGTCGCGCTCGGGCAGGTGGAAGCCGAAGGCATAGCCGCCGCTCTCCTCGCCGCCGGCGACAGCCTCGCCCCGATTCATCCTCTCCGCGACGTACTTGAAGCCGATTCCGGTTTCGATCAGGGGAGCGCCCAGCGCCCGCGCGATGCGGTCGATCTGGAAGGACGTCGAGAAGGTCTTGGCGATCCCTCCGGACAGGCCGCGGGAACGGAAGGCGTGGAGGAGAAGCAGGCCGAGGACCTGGTGGGGCGACACGAAGCGTCCGCGAGAGTCGAGGACTCCGAGCCGGTCGGCGTCGCCGTCCTGCGCCACGCAGAGGTCGAAGCCCTCCTGCCGGACCTTCTCGCCCGCCGCCGTCAGATTCGGGGCGATGGGCTCGGGGTGGACGCCGCCGAAGAGAGGGTCTCTCCCGGAGCGGAAGGAGGCGACGCGCAACGTGCCGCCGCCGAGAAGCTCCTCGACGAGCGTGCCCGCCGCCCCGTGCATCGCGTCGGCCAGCACGGAGAGGCCCGACGCCCGGATGGCCGCGAGGTCCACCAGCGAACCGAGATGATCGCGGTACGCCGAGCGCAGGTCCACGGTCTCGATTCGTCCCGGCCGGGAGGCGCGAGGAGAAGGGAGGTCGGCCTTCGAGGACACCGCCGCATACGTTTCGGGGGGGGCGCTGCCCCCGAAGTGCGCCTTGATCTTGAACCCGTTGTAGTGCCCGGGATTGTGGCTGGCCGTGATCGCGACGCCGCCCTTGAGTCCCAGTCGCCGCACGTGAAACGAGACCGCGGGAGTCGGGATGGGGCGGTCGGTCAGGAGGACGTCGACTCCGGCGGCGGCGAATGACTCGGCGGCCGTCCGCCCGAACTCCGGCGAAAAGAAGCGCGGATCGTGTCCGATGACGACGCGGTTCCGGTCCCCCTCCCCGTCCGGGGCGGTGTACCAGGAGGCCGTGGCGTCGGCGATCCGCCGGATCTCCGCGAACGTGCAGTCGTCGGCGATGACTCCCCGCCACCCGTCGGTGCCGAAGGCGATACTCAACGAGCGGCGCCCGGGGGCGCGGAGCTGCCGAACGCCGCCAGGCGCGCTGCGTCGAAGCCTTCCCGCTCGAGAAACTCCGACGCGCGGGCGAATCGAAACCCGCGGTCCCGCAATCCGTCGAGCAGGAAGCCGATCCGGGCGGCCACCGGCTCCTCGCGATCGCTGCCGAGGTGCAGAAGCACGATGCCGCCGTTCTCGGCGCGCCGCACCAGTCGCGCGATCAGCCGCTCGGCGGTCTGGTAAGAGCGCGAGCGCAGGTCGGTGACCCAGTCCATCCCGTCCAGTCCCGTGCGCCCTCCCGTCCAGCCGACGTGCCAGTAACCCTGCTCGGCTGCCCAGCGCCGGATCTCGGGGTTGTGCTCCCCGAAAGGCGCGCGCCAGAGAGGCGCCATCGTCCGGTCCGTGGCTTCGCGGTACAGCCGCGACGTGCGCGCCAGCTCGCCCGCCAGAAACGCGCGATCCACGCCGAGGCGCGTGACCTGGCGGCCGTCGGCGGCATACGTGGTCAAGTGCGGATGGGTGTCGGTGTGGTTGCCGACCTCATGGCCGTCCTCGGCGATGCGACGCGTGATCGCGGGATATCGCCGGATGAACTCGCCGGTCAGAAAGATGGTCGTGCGGATGGCTCGCCGGGAGAGCGCGTCGAGAATGACGGCGGCCCCGCGGTCCGAGGAACCGGCGTCGAAGGACACGAGAACTTCGGCGCGATCCGTCGGGCCGCGAGTCAGATCGGGGGCGCCGAGCCCCCTTCGCGGAGGGGGAGGAGCGACCGGCGCGACGGCGATCCGGAGCCGAGCAGGGGAAGGTCGCGGCGCCGGCGTCGCCGAGGGCACCTTCGGGAGCGGCGCGGCGACCGGAGGTCCGGCGGCGACCGGAGGTCGGCGGGGAGGGGAGGTCCGGCGGCGAGGGGCCGCTCTTCGGAAAGGGGCAGCGCTCCGACGCGATAAGGCCCCGGCACGGAAACGCCCTCGAACCGAAAGCGGCCTGCCTCCGAGGGAGAGGTCGCCACGAACCGCCCCCCGGCGAAGAGGAAGACGGCCGCGCCTTCCGGGGCCGTTCCCTCCAGGCGCGCCCCCTTCGGGGTCTCGACGATCGATTCGAGCGCGGCGCGGCTTGCCCGGTTCGTGCGGGCCATCGGCGCGAGCCCGTTCAGGCGGTCCAGGTCCCGCACGGTCCGCAGCGCGAGAATCATCGGCGCCGACGCCGCCAGGGCGACCGCGAGCACGGCCGCGCGGGCGGGCACCGGGCGGGAGAGCTGGGCGCGGACCCGGCGCCACGCCGCGAGGCGGTCCGCGTCGCGCGCGCACTGCGTGGAGCAGAAGAGCTGTCGCCGCATCCGAACTGAGCAGAGCCGGCAGAAGGCTTTCCCGCACGAATCGCAGGTTTTGTGCGCACGTCTCTCGGGGTGGCCCGGACAGGGGACGTTCACGAACCCCTATTATGGGGGAGGCGGCCGCGGGCGGCGGAGACGTTATAGTTCCGACGAAGACCTTGAAGATCAACCTGCCCAACGCGCTCACGCTGCTGCGCATCTTTCTCGTTCCGTTCCTGGTCGTCGTGCTCCTGACGAAGTTCGACGGCCGCGAAACCGTCGGCCTCCTGATCTTCCTGACCGCGGTCGCGACCGATTTTCTGGACGGCTGGCTGGCTCGCCGCCGGGGCGAGATCACGACCCTCGGAACCCTCCTGGATCCCATCGCCGACAAGCTCTTGATTTCGGCGGCCTTCATCTCTCTGGTCGAGCTCGGCCTGGCGCCGGCGTGGATGGTCGTCGTGATCATCGGGCGGGAGTTCGCGGTGTCGGGTCTGCGCTCGATCGCGTCCGGTCGGGGGATCATCATCGCGGCCTCGGGGTGGGGAAAAGCCAAGATGGCTGACTCAGATCGCTGCCGTGTCCCTCCTGATCCTGGCGCTGCGCCACGAGTCGTTTGCCCTGCCCGGCCGCGCCGCGCTCTGGCTCGTGGTCGCCGTCGCGCTGGTCTCCGGCATCGAGTATTTCGGCCGTTTCCTCCGGCGCATCGTCCTGGACGGAGACGCGTCGATGGAGCGTCGCTCGTAGGAGGCCGGGACGCGCGTCAGGCCGGCCTCCGCGCCAGAAACTGCCAGATGGGCCGCCCCTGTTTCGCGTACTTCAGGGCGTAGTTCGTCGGGGGCGGAGGCGGGCAGGTGAGTCCCAGGGCATCCTCTCGAGGACCCCGACCGTCTCGATCAGAGGGGAGAGCTGGGACCCGTAGTCCGGGTGATCCGTCGCGATCCGGAGACTCCCTCCCGGCTCCAGGCGCGAGGCGAGCAGCTCGAGAAACACGCCGTCGAGGAGCCGGCGTTTCTTCTGCTTCTTCTTGGGCCACGGGTCGGGGAAGTAGATGTGGAAGGCCCGGACCGAGGCGGGAGCGAGCGCCGTGTCGACGAAGATTCGGGCGTCCGCCCGGATCACCTTCGCGTTGGCCGGCCCCTCGCGCGCGAGGCGGTCCCGGCAGAGACGGTAGTAGGCGAGCGCGCGCTCCACTCCCAGAAAATCGTGGGCCGGATTGGCGAGCGCCGACGCGAGGAGAAAACGCGCCTTTCCGCTGCCGATCTCGACCTCCAGCGGGGCGCGCCGGCCGAACAGGACCGGGGCGTCGAGAGGCCGTCCGAACCAGAGCTCCTCGTCGGGCGCTCCCGGCCACCGGCCTGGCGAATCCGCTGTGCTACCCTGATTTCGCAGAGGCGCGATTGTCATGCCCACGATCGTCTTCGTCAACGAGGGGAAAGCGGGCACGGTCGAGGACGGGACGACGGTGTTGCAGGCCGCGCTCGATCTGGGAGTCAGGATCAGCCACGTGTGCGGCGGAAACGGCACCTGCTCGACATGCCGGGTCGAGGTCGTGGTCGGCGCCGAAAACCTCTCGGCGATCAACCCGCAGGAGCTGGCCTACGACATGGGCGACGGCCGGCGCCTGGGCTGCCAGGCCCGCGTCCGAGGAAACTGCGCCGTCCGCGCGCTGATGATCCCGAAAGTCGAACTCTATTGAACGGCGGCGTCAGGTGCGGACCCGCTCCGCGACCGCTTGCGCGAAGGCTTTCGTGCCGGCCGTTCCGCCGACGTCCGGCGTCTTGATCCCGGCGCGGAACGTGGCCAGCAGGGCGCCTTCGACGCGGTCGGCGAGCTCCGGCAGCGCGAGGTAGCGCAGCATCAGAATCGCCGACATCAGGAGGGCCGTCGGGTTGGCCTTGTCCTGGCCCGCGATGTCGGGAGCCGTTCCATGAACGGCCTCGAAGATCGCGACGCCCTCGCCGAGGTTGGCCCCCGGGACCAGTCCGAGTCCGCCCACCAGGCCGGCCGCGAGATCCGACACGATGTCGCCGTACAGATTCTCGAGGAGCAGCACGTCGAAGGTCTCCGGATTCATGACCAGCCGCATGCACGTCGCGTCCACGATCCGGTCGTCGGCGACGATGTCCGGGTAGTCCTCGGCGACTTTCCGGAAGCAGTCCAGAAACAGGCCGTCGGACAGCTTCATGATGTTGGCCTTGTGGACCGCCGTGACTCGCTTGCGGCCGTTCTTCCGGGCGTATTCGAAAGCGAACCGGGCGATGCGCGTCGAGGCGTGGGCGGTGATGATCTTCAGGGACTCGACGACCCCGGGCACGACCGTGTGCTCGAGGCCGGCTGTAGAGGTCCTCGGTGTTCTCGCGGACGACCACCAGATCGACGTCCTGAGAAGCGGCTCTCGATCGTCGGGGACGTTCTTGACGGGCCGGAGGTTGGCGTAGAGCTCCAGCTTCTGCCGCAGGCGGACGTTGACCGACTGGAAGCCCTTGCCGACCGGGGTGCCGACGGGGCCCTTGAGCGCCACGCGGTTGCGGAGGATCGACTCCAGGGCGCGAAGCGGCAGGGGATCGCCCTCGTCCTTCTCGGCCTCGCGCCCCACGACCACTTCCTCGAAATCGAGAGGCGCGCCGGAGGCCTCCAGGATCGTCAGCACCGCGTCGGCCACCTCGGGACCGATCCCGTCGCCGCGGATCAGCGTGATCGTGTGCCGGGGAACCGGAGCTCATGCGGGCTCCCGCTTCTCCGCGCGCGAGCCGGCAGGATACATCTTGACCTTGCGGATCGCGGTCGGGGAGGCGTCCTCGATCACGAAGTCGGCGAAGCGCCCCTTCCACCGCTCGCCCTTGCGCGGGATCCGGCCGAAGCGGAGCATGAGGTGGCCGGCGATGGTCTCGGCCTCGTCGCGGGGCAGCGCGAATGCCGAACTGCTTCTCGATGTCGTCGAGCTTGAAGCTGCCGTCCAGCAGGTACTGGCGGTCGCCCGCCGGCTCGAAGCTCGGTTTTTCCTCGTCGAACTCGTCCTGGATCTCGCCGAGGAGCTCCTCGATCGCGTTCTCGAGGGTCACGAGGCCGGCCGTGCCGCCGTGCTCGTCGACGACGATCGCCATGTGCGTCTTCCGGCGGCGCATCTCGCGAAAGAGGTCCTCGGCCCGCTTGAACTCGGGCACGAGAAAAGCCGGATCGCAGTACCTTCCGACCTGGAAGCTCTTCTCCTCGGTCGTCGGTCAGGTCGAAGAGGTCCTTGGCGTGCAGGATCCCGATCACGTTGTCGAGGCTTCCCCGGTAGACCGGCAGGCGCGAAAACTTGTGCTCCCGCAGGACCAGCTTGACGTCCTCGAAGCTCGCCGTTTCGGGAATCGCCACGATCTTCGTGCGCGGCACCATGATGTCCCGGACGGTCTTGTCGCCGAATTCGATGACGCTGGTGGAGGAGCTCGCTTCTCTTCGCGGTGGATGACGCCTTCGTCGGCGCCGAGGTTGAAGACGCTCTTGAGCTCCTCCTCGGTCAGGCCCGGCCGCTGCCTCCGGGACGCCGAAGAGCCGCAGCACCCCGTTCGTGAGCTTCACGCAGAGCTCGGCGAGAGGAGAGCAGGATCCTGACCATCCAGGACATGGGAATCGCCACGGCGCGGGCGACGGCCGACGGGCGAGGCGGCGGCCGACCGCCTTCGGCATCATCTCGGCGAAGATGAAGAGCGTCATCGTCGAAAAGAGGATCGAGCGATGACGACGAATTCCGTAGCGCGGCCCGAACCAGCCGTCGGCCAGCGTCGTGGCCGACGCGGAGGCGGCGCTCATGAAGAGGTTCTGGGCGATCAGGATGCACGGCGAGCATGCTGCGAGGTCTGCGAGCGCAGGCTCCGGATCACCGCGCCGCGCGTCGGTCGCCCTTTTCCCGCATGGCCTGGAGATCGATGCCGTCCGAGCGAGAAGAGCGCGGTCTCGGAGCCGCCGAAGAAGGCCGACAGCGCGAGCGACAGCACGAACGCGACGACGTAGAGCAGCCGTCTTGAGGGTCCATGGGGGCTTCCTTTCGAATCGGGAGCGGATCTTACAGGGGAAGCCGCGCAGCCGGCGGAGCGGCCCAGGCCGACGCCTCGGAAGGCCCGGCTCCTCGACGCCGGAGGTCTCGCGGAGCGCCGGCAGGCAGGCCGCGTCTCCCCGTCGCGCCCGCCGAGGCCGCGGCGTTGCGCTGCAAGCCCTCGCCGGGCGGCGCGATTGACGGCGGTCTTTCCGAAGCGGCGGCGCCACGCGCCCTTGCCCATCGCGAGGATCTCGGCGCGCGTGGGCGGCGGCGAGGTCGGCGCCGGCCGAGCGACGGAAGCGAGCGGAGCAGCGCGTTCCACGGGCAGACTTCCTGGCAGACGTCGCAGCCGAAGACGTGCGTCGGCCGAGCGCCGCCTTCCACGCGTCGGGAATCGCGCCGCGGTGCTCGATGGTCCAGTAGGCGATGCAGCGGCCGGCGTCGAGCAGCCCGGGCTCGAGGAAGGCGCCCGGTCGGGCACGCGTCGAGGCACCGCGTGCAGGAGCCGCAGCTCTCGGCGACCGGAGCGTCGGCGGGCAGGTCGAGATCCGTCAGGATCTCCGCCAGCAGCAGGTAGCTGCCCGTGCTCGGGAGTCGATGAGGCAGCCGTTCTTGCCGATCCAGCCCAGGCCGGCGGCCGCGGCGAAGGAGCGCTCCGCGAGCGGCGTCGAGTCGACGCAGACTCGGAACGTTCCTTGCCCGCCCAGGCGCTCGCGGGCGCGGGCGGCCACCTTCAGCGCCTGCCCGCGCAGAGTGCCGTGGTAGTCGGGGCCCCGGGCGTAGCGGGCCATGCGGGAGCCGTCCGCGGCGTTCGTAGGGCGCGGCCGAGTAGGGAGCGGCCAGGCAGACGACCGACCGCGCGCCGGGGAGCAGGGACTCGGGAGACCGCCGGACCTCGAGCGTCTCGGCGAGGTAACCCATCCCCGCGTTCCGTCCGGCCGCGACCCAACTCTCGAACCGCTCGAAGTGCTGCGGCCGCTCTGCGCCCGGGCGATGCCGAACCGCGTGAAGCCGTGACTCTCGGCCTCCTCGCGGAGAACGGCCGCCGCGAGCAGGCGGTCCGGAGCTTCGTTCACCCGTTCGATGCTAGCATCCGCTGCCGGAGGCGCGTGTGGCGAGACATGACCGGTTCTGGGCTCGCGTCTTCCAGCTCGCGGCGCTCGCCGCCGTCGTGTACCTCCTGTTCCGCATCTTCCGACCGTTCTTCGGGCCGATCTTCTGGGCCCTCCTGCTCGCGCTGATCCTCTTCCCTCTCAACCAGCGCCTGCGGAGGGCGTTCCGGGGGCGCCACACGCTGGCGGCAACGGTCATGACGATCGGCGTCATGCTCGGCATCGTCGTTCCCGCCGCCCTGATCGGCGTTGCCTTCGCCCGCCAGGGGACCGATTTGGCGCGGCGGCTGTCGGACACGGCGGAGCAATACCGGATTGAAGGCGTGGAGGATGTTTTGCGTCTCCCCGCCCTGGAGCGCCCGGCCGCCTGGCTCCAGGATCGTTTCCACATCGACGCCGCCAGGCTGAAGGAGTGGAGCGTCGGCGCCACGAAGGCCGCGACGCAGTTCCTCCTGACGCACGGGAAGGATGTCGTGGTGGGAGCATTCGGACTCATCGGAGACCTGACGGTGATGCTCTTCATCCTGTTCTTCTTCTTCCGGGATGGCGACGGGATGGCGGCCCGCGCCGTGCACCTGCTGCCCGCCGACGACCTCCGGCGGGACCGTCTGGTCTCCCAGCTCAAGGGCGTGACGGAGGCGGTCGTGCTTGGCACCATCATTACGGCGATCGCGCAGGGGGTTCTGGTCGCCACCGCGTTCTGGATCGTCGGCCTTCCCTCCCCGGTCGTCTTCGGCGTCCTGACGGCGATCGCTTCCTTCGTTCCCTTCGTCGGGACGTCGATCGTGATTCTGCCGACGACGGTCTACCTGGCCCTGACGGAGGGGATCTGGTGGAAGGCCGCCTTCATGGCCGCGTGGGGCTTCCTGGTCGCCGGCTCGGCCGACAACATCCTGAAACCCATGCTGATCTCGGGCCGCGCGGAGATCGGGACGCTGCCGGTGTTCCTCGGCGTCATCGGGGGACTCGCCGCGTTCGGGATGGCCGGCCTCGTCCTCGGCCCGGTCCTCGTGGCCCTGGCGCTCGTGCTTCTCCAGTTCGCCGAAGAGGGGAAGCGAGAGATCCCGCCCGCCGCCGCTACTCCCTGACGGGCGGCGACTCCCGCACCCAGTCGGCGACGAAGATGTTCGTCTCGCGCGGCTGCGAGCCGTTGCGGTTGGACGCGAAGACGATCCGGCGGCCGTCCCGAGTCGAACATGGGGAAGCCGTCGAATTCCGGGGCGAAGGTGACGCGCGTCAGGCCCGTGCCGTCCTCCCGGATGAGATAGAGGTCGAACTCCCGGCGCTTGGGATCGTCCAGGTTGGAAGAGAAGATGATCTCTTTCCCGCCCGGGAAGGAAGAAGGGCGCGAAGTTGGCCGCGCCGTTCGACGTCACCGCGCGGTCGTTCGAGCCGTCGGCGTTCATGACCCGGATCTCGAGCGAGCGGGGCGCGTACGTCTTGTGCGCCAGGTTTTCGCGATAGCGGGCCAGGTCTTCGGCCGTCGACGGGTGGTCGGCCCGATAGACGATCTTCCGGCCGTCGTCCGAGAAGAACGGTCCGCCGTCATAGCCCGGCGTGTGCGTCAGACGCCGGACGTTCGACCCGTCGGCGTTCATCGAATAGATCTCGAGGTCGCCGTCCTTCGCCGAGGTGAAGACCACGCTCTTGCCGTCCGGCGAGACCGTCGCCTCGGCGTCGTAGACGGGGGAGGCGAAGAGAGGGCGCAGCTCCGTGCCGTCGGATCGGGCCATGTAGATGTCATAGTCGTCGAGTGCCCAGACGTAGCCGCGCGAGCGATCGGGCCGCGGAGGGCACTCGTCTCCGGCGCGTACCGTCGACGCGTACAGGACCCGATCGCCGGCGGGGAAGAGGTAAGAGCAGGTGGTCTTGCCGCCGCCGCCGGAGACGCGACGGCGCTCGGATCCGTCGGCCTTCATCGTGAAGATCTGGTCGCACGGGAGACGGCCTTCGTCGGACTGGAAGATCAGACGCTCCCCGTCGGCCGACCAGTAGGCTTCGGCATTCTGTCCGCCGAAGGTCAGCTGCCGGACATTGGCGAGGAACTTCTCCTCGCCCGGCGCGAGAAGCCCCGGTTGGGCCGCGCGTACGGGAGTCGGATTCTGAGCGGCCGCGGCGAGGGCCGCGAGCGCGACGCAGAGAGCCACGGCCGCGGATCGCATCGAGGCCGGGGATTCTATCCGGAACGCCGGAAACCGACTTTCGGTTATCCTCGATCGGAGCTCCGGATGGAACAGCACGGCGACTTGAAGAGGGTTCTCGCGGAGGAAATCCGCGCGGCGATCGCCGAGGTCTCGCCGGCGCCCGGCGTTTCCGACGTCGGCAGCGACGCCGGGACCGCGGACGCCCGGGGGGCGCTGCGCCGCGCGGGCGACCTGATGACGCCTTCGGTTCCCGACCGCGCCCCGCTGGCGGCCGCGAAGCGGCTCGTGATCCGCGCCTTCCGGTTCCTGTGGAGGAACCAGTCCTCCTTCAATTCGCTCTCTCTGGCGGCGGGCGCCGGCCTGGCGGACTCGCTCGACCGGCTGCGCGCGGAGTTCGAGCGGCAGGCCGACGAGCTCAAGCGGCGGGCCGGAATCCAGGAGGCGCGGCTGACGCTGGCCGAGTCGGGAGCTCCCGCGAGCGGACCGGCGGCTTCGGCCCCCGCGGCAGGGACGGCCGCGGGGATCCCGCCCGGCGTGTACGCGCTCTTCGAGGAACGCTTCCGCGGAAGTCCCGGCGAGATCGCTCGCGCACAACGCTCCTACCTCGAGTTTCTCCGGGACTTGCCCGGCCCGGTCCTCGACGTGGGCTGCGGCCGCGGGGAGTTTCTCAAGCTCCTGGCCTCGGCCGGCATCGCGTCCCGCGGGATCGAGGTCAATCCGGTCTCGGCGAAGTCGGCCCGGAGCGAGGGCCTGGAGGTGGAGCAGGGCGACGCCCTCGCGCTTCTCGAGGGGGTCCCCGCGGGGCGGCTGGGCGCCGTCGTCGCGTTTCAGGTCGTCGAGCACTGGAGCCCGGGAGAGATCTTCCGATTCCTCCAGCAGGCGCGCCGGGCGATCGCGGGAGGCGGCGTGGTGATCGCCGAGACGATCAACTCCGACACCCTCTCGGCCCTTCGCGCCTTCTACCTCGATCCGACCCACGTGCGGCCCGTGCCTCCGGAGGCCCTTCGGTTCCTGGCGGAAGCCGCGGGCTTCACGGAGATCCGTATCGAGTATCGCTCCCCTCTTCCCGCCTCCGAACGAGCTCGAGGAGAGCTCGGAGAACGAGAAGCGCCTGAACGACCTCCTTTACGGCCCGCAGGACTATGCCCTGATCGGGCGCGTGCCCCTCTCCGCTTGAAGTCCGCGGCGGGTCCTGGTCCTGGCTGTGCAGGCTCCGTTTTCCGACGGCGGCGCCGAGAGGCACGTCCGGCGGCTGACCGAGGAGCTCAGGAAGCGGGGCGTCGAGGCCGACCTCGTCTCGATCCCTCTGGTCGAGCGCGAGCGTTTCGATCTCATCCGGAGCGCCGCTGCCTGGCGCAGCCTCGACCTCTCCGAAGCCGGCGGCCGGCCGGTCGACGCGGTGATCGCCACCCGTTTCCCGAGCTACGCCCTGCGGCATCCGAACAAGGTGGTCTGGCTGATCCACCAGTACCGGCAGGCGTACGACCAGTACGGCACCGCCTTACAGCGACCTGACCTCCTCCCCCGAGGACCGGCGGACCCGCGAGGTCATCGCGGAGATCGATCGGGTCGGTCTGGCCGAGGCGCGCAAGGTCTTTGCGAACTCGCAGACGGTGGCCTCGCGGCTCTACCGGTTCAACGGGATCCGCAGCGAGCCCCTCTACCATCCGCCGCCGCTCGACGGCCGATACCGCAGCGGCCCGTTCGGCGACTCGGTCCTCTGGGTCGGACGGCTCGAGGCGTGGAAGCGCCCGGCGCTCCTGCTCGAAGCGCTGCCGCACGCTCCGGAGGCCCGGGCCGTCTTCGTTGGGCGCGGGCCCGAAGAGGCGAACCTGAAGAAGCGCGCCGACGAGCTCGGCGTGGCCGCACGCGTGCGCTTCCTGTCCTCGGTCGACGACGAAGCGCTCCTCTCGCTCTACGCCGAGGCGCGCATCGTGGCCGTGACCGCGTCCGGCGAAGACCTCGGGTACGTCCCGCTCGAGGCCTTCCTCTCGGGCAAGCCCGTGATCACGACCGAGGATGCCGGGAGGGCCGCTCGAGTTCGTGCGCAACGGGGAGACGGGCCTCGTGGTCGCTCCCCGGCCGAAGCCCTGGGCGTCGCGCTGCGGCTGGCGTGGCCCGGCCCGACACGCTCGCGGCCATGGGGGAGGCGGGCCGCGCGGCGGGCGGCTCTCCTGAACTGGGACGAGCCGATCCACCGGCTGCTCTCGGCGGCGGGGCATCGGGTGACCGACTCCCGGGATCCGCTGCGGCGGCTGGCGCAGGAGAGGGGCCGGCTCCTGGGGGAACTCGGCGTCCGGCCGGAGGACCTGCGATGGCAGCGTCTCGAAGCCGAGGCTATCGCCAGCCTGTCGTGCCGACCCTCGGGTTTCGTCTGCCGGCGCCGATTCGCGCGCGCTGCTGGCTCCCGGCTGCGGCAGCGTCGCGGGCGCGCGGCTCAGCGCTGCGTCGCGGGTGTCGGCGAAGAGCCGCACGCGGTTGCGGCCGGAGTCCTTGGCGGCATAGAGCGCCTTGTCGGCCCGGACGAGCAGCTCCGTCCGGTCCTCGGGGCCGAGGCCGGTCGATCGGCGACCCCGGCCGAGACCGTGACGCGGAAAGCGCGCGCCTGGCTGGCAAATGGCTCGCGCTCGACCGAGCGCCGGACGCGATCGCACACCGCGAGAGCCGCCCGGGAGCCGGATCTCCGGGAAGAGCACCGCGAATTCCTCGCCGCCGTACCGGCAGGCGCAGATCGGTTCCACGGACCGCCTCCCGGAGAATTTCGCCGAATCGGCGGATGGCCAGGTCCCCGGCGGCGTGGCCCCAGGCTGTCGTTGACCCTCTTGAAATGGTCGAGGTCGAAGAGCGCGACGGACACGGCCGCTCCGTACCGCAGGTGTCGCGCCCATTCCTCCGACAGCCGGGTCTCGAAGTAGCGGCGGGCGAAGAGCCCGGAGAGCTCGTCGGTGACGGCGATCTCCCAGTTGCGCGAGGCGTGCAGCGAGGCGGTCAGCGGGGAGAGCAGGGCGCGGATCTCCCCCTTGCGGCCCTCGTCGATCGTCTCCGGAGAGACCAGGGTGAGATAAGCCACGAGGGTATCGCCCGAGTAGAGCGGCAGGTGGAGACGCTGGGTCGGTGGAGCGCCCGGCAGGAGCTCCCTCGGGGCGAACGAGCGGTCGGTCTCGGTGGCCGCGAACGTCAGAAGCGCCTTGTCGTCGATCCGATCGCCGAGGTACGGATGACCGAGCTGCCGGGTGGGTCGGCGAGACCCGCCCGGCTCGGACGAGAGCGTCCACACCTCCGCGATCCGCTGGGAGGGATCCACGCGGTACAGGTCGAAGGCCGAAAGCGGGAGGATCTCGGAAGCCGCGGCGTAAGCGTGCAGGAGGATCTGGCGGGGGTCCGGCGACTCCCCGAGGAAGTGTCCTTCTCGCTCGCGGGCCTGGAGCCGGGCCGCCAGCAGCGCGCTCCCGGCCGGCGAGCCGCCAGGCCCGCAGACCCGCGGCAACGGCCGCGAGCAGCAGCAAGCCCTCCGCCCAGACCGGCAACACTCGCAGCAGTGTAGCCCGAGGCGAGGGTCTCCGAAAGGCGAGCCTCGGGCGCCGGAGGGTCCGACGGGGCCTCCAAAAGTGCGGCCCCGAAAGGGGCCTGCAAACAAAAGAGGCCCCCTAACGGGGGCCTCGTTATGCGTGTCGAGTCGGGGGGATCAGTGAGCGGCCGGGGGTGGCGAGCGGACTCGGTCGTGGTGTCGTCTCGGTCGTGGTGGTCGTCGTCTCCGTTCTGGTCGTCGCCGCCGTGCCCGTTTCCTCAACGACCGCCGGGGCTTCCGTCTGCGTGCGTCGCCTCCGTGAGCAGTCGCCTCTTTCTTCTGGCAACCGGTCGCGAGCGCCACCGCTGCCACGGCCGCGAAACCCAGGGTCAGGAACTTCTTCATATCCCTCATCTCCTTCTTTCTTTACAAAAAACGCTTCTCTCCTCGAGAGCGCAACAGAAACGCCGTCGTGGGGAAAATCGACGCCGAATCATATCCGACCGGCGCTCCCTGTCAACTGGCAAAGCCCGGCCTCGACGCGGAAGGCCGCGGGCGGCTATTCTTGCGGCCCCTGCGAGCGGCCGCCGGCCGCAAGGGGAAACGGGGGTTACCGGCGTGTTCGAAGGTCTCGGGGACAGGATTCAGGGCGTTTTCAAGGAGCTTCGGGGCGAGGGCCACCTCACCGAGTACCACCTCGAGCAGGCGCTGCGCGAGATCCGCCTGTCGTTGCTGGAGGCCGACGTGGCGCTGCCCGTGGTGCGGGACTTCACCGCCCGCGTCAAGGAGCGCGCGGTCGGCGCCAGGGTCACCCAGCAGCTCTCACCGGCTCAGGAAGTGACGCGGATCGTTCGCGACGAGCTCATGCTTCTGCTGGGCGGGACGAACCACCGACGTGGACCTCCGGGGGAAACCGGCCGTCATCATGCTGGCCGGGCTGCAGGGCTCGGGAAAGACGACGTCGGCCGCCAAGCTTGCCCTGCTCCTGAAATCCCGGGGCCGCTTCCGCTCATCGTCGCCGCCGACCTCGCCCGACCGGCTGCGGTGCAGCAGCTCGTCACGCTCGGACAGCAGATCGGCGTGCCCGTCTTCGAGCCCGGGGCGGAGAAGGACCCGTGTCCGTCGCCCGCTCGGGCGTGCGCGAGGCCCGACAGACCGGGCGCGACACGGTCATCCTCGACACCGCCGGACGGCTGCACGTGGACGAGGAGCTCATGCGGCGAGATCCAGCGCCGTTGCTTCGGCCGTCGAACCCCAGGAGATCCTCTTCGTCGCCGACGCGATGACCGGCCAGGACGCGGTGAAGCTCCGCGGCCGGGTTCGCGTCGGCGCTGCCGCTGACCGGCATCATCCTCACCAAGACGGACGGCGACGCCCGCGGCGGCGCAGCGCTCGTCGGTGGTCACGACGACCGGAAAGCCGATCAAGTTCGTGGGAGTCGGGGAGAAGCCCGAGGACTTCGAGGCGTTCCATCCCGGACCGAATGGCCTCGCGCATCCTCGGACTCGGGGACATGCTCACGCTCATCGAGAAGGTCGAGGCTTCGGTCGATGCCGGAGCGGCGCAGAAACTGGCCGAGAAGGGCGCCGCCGGCGAGTTCACGCTGGAGGACCTGCGCGACCAGCTCGCTTCGATGAAGAAGATGGGCCCGATCGAGGGGTTGATCGATCTGCTGCCGAAGGGCGGGGCCTTCAAGGCCCTGCGGCAACCCGAAGGAGTCGACGAGAAGGCGCTGACGCGGGTCGGCGCCATCATCGATTCCATGACGCCCGAAGAGCGCCGGTATCCCCAGGTCCTGAACGGCAGCCGGAAGAAGCGGATCGCCGGCGGCTCCGGGACCTCGGTCGTCGAGATCAACCGGCTGCTCAAGCAGTACCAGCAGATGCGGCGCCTGATGCGCACCGCCAAGAAGGGCGTCCCGCGGGCTGGACCTGTCCAAGCTGGCCTTCCCCAGCCGGCCCCCGCAGTAACTCGTGTAGAATGCCCCGCTTTCGTAGGACAGGAGACAGGGACTGAAATGCTGAAAATCCGACTGCGCCGCATGGGCGCCCGCAACCGACCGTACTACCGGATCGTGGTCTCGGATTCGCGCCGGGCCACCTCCGCCGAGGTCCTGGAAGAGCTCGGCTCCTACGACCCGGTCCCGAACCCTCCGCGCCGTGCACTTCGACCGGGAGCGCGCCCGCATTGGATCGCGAAGGGCGCGTCTGGTCTCGCCGACCGTCCGATCGCTCCTCGAGCGCCCCGAGCCCGCGCCGGCCGCGGCCTAGGCTCCACGATGAAGCGCCTCATCGAGACCATCGTTCGGCGCCTCGCCGATCGCCCCGAAGAGACCCGCGTGACCGAGACCTTCGAGGGAAAAACGGCGGTCTACGACGTCCACGTTCCGGAAGTCGACCGCGGCCGCCTCATCGGGCGAGAGGGCCGCACCGTTCGAGCCCTCCGCTCGTTCGTCGCCGCGGCGGCCGCGGCGCGCGGAAAACGCGTCCTGATCCGCGTCCGCGACTGACGGCGCGCCGGGCCGTTTCGCCGCGGGCTTCCCCGCCGCCCTGATGTCCTCGCTGCTCGTCGTCGGTTTCGTGAGCCGTCCTCACGGCCTGGACGGCGAAGTCTCCGTCCACGTGGTCACCGACTTCCCCGAACGATTCACTCCCGGAAGCACGCTGACGTGGCAAAGGGGAGACGAGCGTCGCGACCTGCGGCTGGCGGCCGCCCGGCCCCACGGCAAACGCCTCCTCGTGTCGTTCGAAGGAGTCGAAGGCCTGGAGGCGGCTCGAAGTCTTCAGGGCGGAGAGCTCTGCGTCGCCGAGGCCGAGGCGTTTCCGGCGCCGGAGGGATTCTTCTACAGCCACGAGCTGCGCGGATGGGTCTGCGAGGACGCGACCGGCCGCCGTCTCGGTGTCGCGACGGGGGTCGAGCAGACGCCGGCGGGGCCGCTGCTCTCGGTCGAGGTCCGGCCCGGAAAGGAGGCCCTCGTGCCCTTCGTCCACCCGATCGTCTTGAGCGTGGACCGGGAGGCGGGCAGAATCGTGCTCGACCCCGCCCGAGGGACTGCTGGACCTCTGACCGGAGAGACAGGCGCCGGAAACAGTCGAAGGCCGAAAGCTCATGTTCGAGAATGGGAGTCCGGCGTCCACTCTCGCCCCGTGAACTTCGACCTTCAACCAGGAGTAAGGATACGCCGCAGCCCATGCACATCGAGATCCTGACGATCTTCCCGTCTTACTTCGACTCGCCGCTTCGGGAGAGCCTCCTGGGAAAAGCCATCGCGTCGGGCGTCATCCGGGTCACGGTCACCGACCTGCGGACGTTTGCCGAGGGCCGGCAACGCAAGGTCGACGACGAGCCCTACGGCGGGGGAGCCGGCATGGTGATGATGGCCCCGGTCCTGGCGGCGGGGATCGAGTCGCGGCGGGCCGCGCCCGGGCCTACCGCGGGCCTGGACGGTGCTCATGGCCCCGGAGGGCCGGCGTTTCGATCAGCCGTCGGCGGAAGCGCTCGCGGCGCGAGAGAGGATTCTGCTCGTTTGCGGACGGTACGAAGGCGTCGATGAACGGAGCCGGACCCTCGGCCTGTTCGACGAGGAGGTCTCGCTCGGCGACTTCATCCTGCCTGGCGGGGAATCCGCCGCACTGGCGGTCACCGAAGCGGTCTCACGCCTCGTGCCCGGCGTCGTGGGAGCGGCCGAGTCTCTCGAGAACGAGTCTTTCCTGCGCGAGCGCCTGGACTATCCCCACTACACGCGTCCGCGCGAGTTTCGGGGTCTCGCCGTGCCGGACGTCCTGGTGGGAGGGGACCACGCCCGGATCCGGCGCTGGAGGCGGGCCCGGGCGCTCGAGCGCACCCGGGAGCGCCGCCCCGACCTGCTCGCGCGCCGGCCGCCCGAGCCCGGGGAGGGGGAGGACTGAGGGTGGTTGCGCCGGAGGCGGCCGTTCGTTTAGAATTCGCCGTTCCCGTCAGTCCTTCTGCGGGCTACGCCCGCCCGAATTCGGAGAGGTTTGCGATGAGTGACATCCTGCTCGACGTGGAGAAGCCGTGGCTGAAGAGCGGCGTGCCGGCCTTCTCGCCGGGCGACAGCGTGCGCGTCCACGTGAAAGTCCGCGAAGGCGAGAAAGAACGCATCCAGATGTTTGCCGGCGTCGTGATCGCCCGCCGCAGCGGCGGCGCGCGCGAGACCTTCACCGTGCGGAAGATCTCGGGCGGCGTCGGTGTGGAGCGGATCTTCCCGCTCCACTCGCCGATCATCGATCGCATCGAGGTGGAGCGCAAGGGCGCCGTGCGCCGGGCAAAGCTCTACTACCTCCGCGAGCGCAAGGGCAAGGCCGCGCGGATCGACGAAAAGCGGGTCGAAGAAAAGCGGGTCGACGAAAAGAAGACGGACTGACCGGGAGACCCTCCGCGGACGTGAGACTCGACCCGCTCGCCGCTCTCTTCGCGGAACTGGGTCGCCTTCGTGATCTCACACGGCTCGAATGCGAGCTGCGGACCCGCGGCTTCACGCGGATCGCCGGCGTCGACGAGGCGGGGCGCGGATCGCTGGCGGGTCCGGTCGTCGCGGCAGCCGTCATTCTGCCCGGCGCCTGCGTCCTGCCGGGGCTCGACGACTCCAAGCTCCTCGACGCGGAGGCTCGCGAACGGCTCGACCGGGAGATCCGCAGGGTCGCCGTCGCACTGGCCGTGGGCGTCGTGGAGGCGGTCGCGATCGACGCGGGAGACATCCTGCGCGCGAGCCTGGAGGCGATGCGACAGGCCGTGATCGCGCTCGCCCCGGAACCCGAAGTGCTTCTCGTCGACGCGGTGCGTGTGCCCGGCGTGAAGGTGCCCCAGGTCGCCGTCATCCACGGCGACGCGCTGTCGGCCTCGATCGCGGCGGCTTCGATCGTCGCCAAGGTCTACCGGGACGGCCTCCTCGACGAGCTGGGCAGGCGGCACCCCGCCTACGGTTTCGAACAGCACAAGGGTTACGGCACGCCGGAGCACTGGGTCGCGCTGCGGCACAGCGGACCTTGCCCGGAGCATCGCCTGACCTATCGCGGTGTCGTGCCCGAGGCCGGTGACGCGCCAATCGGCGGTCGGACGGCTCGCCGTCGCGGTTAGAATCGTCTCAGATGGCGGCCAGTCGCGACCAAGTCCTCCAGTCCGCCGAGAAGCTGCTGTCCCGGGGCAAGCTCGATCAGGCTCTCAAGGAGTACCTGCGGGTCCTCGAGGACAACGCGAAAGACATCTCGACGCTCAACAAAGTGGGGGACCTCTACGTCCGGCTGAACCGGCCCGCCGACTCCATCCCTTATTTCACGCGCATCGCCGAGTTCTATTCGAAGGACGGGTTCTTCCTCAAGGCGATCGCCATCTTCAAGAAGATCAACAAGATCGACCCCGCCCGGCTCGAGGTTTACGACAAGCTGGCGGACCTGTACCACAAGCAGGGCCTCGTCCAGGACGCGCGGAGCCAGTACCAGGTGCTGGCCGATCACTACCAGAAGAACAACCGGGCGAACGAGGCGATCGCGGTCTACAAGAAGATGGCGGCGATCGATCCCACGGACCTGCGGATCCAGGTCCGTCTCGCCGACCTCTACCGGGCCGCCAACCAGAAGGACCAGGCCGTCATGCAGTACGGCCTGATCGGGAACATGCTCCTGAAGCGCGGAGCCCACGACGAGGCCGCGCAGGTGTTTCAGAAAGCGCTCGAGCTCTCGCCCGACGACGCCGAGAACCAGCGCAACCTCGTGCGGTCCCTGCTCGCCCAGAAGAACACGGCTGCGGCGATGGCGGTTCTCAAAGCCGCCCCGCGGACGGCCGGAAGCCTGGCGCTGTTTGCCGAGGCGCAGCTCGAGATGGGGCAGCGGGCCGAGGCCATTCGCACGGCCGAGCAGGCGCTCGCGCTGGACGCCGATGCGGAACCCGCGAGGCTCTTCCTGTGCCGCGTTCGCGTGCAGGAGGGGGCCCTGGACAAGGCGGCCGCCGTCGTCGCGCCTCTCGTGGACGCCGCCCTGGCCCGGCGGGAGTTCCCGCGGGCCGCCGAATACCTCGAGCCGATTCTTGCGGCCGACCCCCTGCATCCGTCCGCCCTCGAGCAGATGGCGAAGGCTTCTGGAGGCCGAGGGAAACGGCCCGGCCCTCGCCAAGGTTCACATCGAGCTCGGGCGGCTGGCCGAGAAGCGGTCGGACCCCGCCGGGGCCCTCGAGGCCTACCGGCGAGCGCAGGCGGCCGACCCCTCCAACGCCGAGGCGGCCACGCGGCTCAAGGACATCGGCCCGCCGACGGAGGCCCCGGCGCCGGCCGCGGAGGCTTCCGCCGAAGCGGAAGCGCCCGAATACCAGGAGCTGATCATCGATCTGGAGGACTCGGGGGCGGTCCACGCCCCTCAGCCGGTCGTTGCGACCATCGATGTGGAGGAGAAGGCGCCGGCGGCCGCAGCCAGCCCGTCGGTCCCGGCCAGCCTGGCGGTCCCGGCCACCCCGGCGCCGCCAGCTTTCGCGGTCCGCCGCAGCACCCGAAGAGCAGCAGGTCGAGACCCTGATCGTCGAGGCGGAGGTCTTCGCCAAGTACGGCCTGACGGACAAGGCGATCGAGCGGCTCTTCTCTCTGGTGCAGCGGCGGCCCGACCTGCTCAAGGCCCGGGAGCGCCTCGTGGAGCTGCTCACCGAGACCCGGAACCCGGCTCTGCCGCGCGAGGCCGAGGCGCTCGCCGACGCTCTGAACGCGGCCGGTCGCCCGGTCGATGCGAGCCGGGTTCTCGCCCAGGCGGGACTCGGGCCGGCCGCCGAGCCGGAGGCTCCCGCCGTTGCCGCCGCCTCCGGCGCCGGGCCTCCACGTGGACTTCGAGGAGTTCGAGGTCGGACAGCCCGTCGCGCCTCCGGCGAGACCTCCGGGGGGCCGTTCGCCCTCGACGACTCGATCGAATTTGCGGAACCCGAGTTCCCGGGAGCGCCGCCCGCCTTCGAGAAGCTCTCGACGCCGGAGCCCGAAGCCTCGGCCGACTCGGAGTTCGTCTCGTACGAACAGCTCGGAAACCTGCTGGACGACGAAATGCAGCGGGCCGGCGACAACGACCGTCCGGCGGCCCAGGTGCCGATCGTCGACGACGACAACCTCTTCGCCGACGAACAGAAGTTCTTCAACCTCGCCGAGGAGCTCGAGAAGGAGCTCTCGGAAGAGCAGGCGGCCGAAGAGACGGCCCAGGTCTCCGGACCGCAGGGCGAGGTCTCTCTCGAGGAGATCTTCCGCGAGTTCAAGAAGGGCGTCGAGCAGCAGCTCTCGGCCGAGGACTACGAGACGCACTTCAACCTCGGGATCGCGTACAAGGAGATGGGACTCGTCGACGAAGCCATCGGCGAGTTCCAGCTCGCCAGCAAGGACGCCGGGCGGGCGGTCGAGTGTTGCAGCATGCTCGGGCACTGCTTCCTCGAAAAGGGAATGCCGCAGCTGGCGATCAAGTGGTTCCGAAAGGGTCTCGAGACGCCGGCCATCCAGGACAGCGAGACGGCCGGGATGCTCTACGACCTCGCCTCGGTCTATCAGGACACGGGCGACATGGACTCGGCGTACAAGACGTTCCAGGAGGTCTTCGGGCTGAACGCGAACTACCGGGACGTGATCCGGCGCGTTCAGGATCTCGAGACCGTCCGGAAAAACTCGTAGGCGGCCCCGAATCGCGAATCGGGCGCCGGGAGCGAGGTCCCGCATCGGCGGTCCTCTCTTGCAGATCCAGGATCTGCGCGTCGAGCTGCCCGTCGACGGGTCTGTCTATCCCGCGGTGGACGGGGTGTCCTTCACGCTGGCGGCCGGAGAGTGCGTGGCGGTCGTCGGGGAGAGCGGGTCAGGCAAAACGCAACTGGCGCGCGCCCTGCTCGGCCTTCCGCCCGAAGGGGCAAAGATCTCCGGCCGTTTCGCCTACGGGGGTGGCGAGCTCCTCCCGCTCTCCGAGAGCCAGTGGCGAAACGTCCGGGGCGGCGAGATCGGACTCGTTTTCCAGGAGCCGGCCTGGGCGCTCGATCCCGTGCAGACCATCGGGGCCCAGATCCAGGAGGCCATCGCCCTCCATCGGCCGGTCTCTCGGGCCGAGGCGCGGGCGATCGCGCGTCGCGGCCCTGCGCGACGTCGCGTTTCCCGATCCCGAGTCCGCTCTCGGCGGAATACGCGCACCGGCTTTCCGGAGGTCTGCGCCAGCGGGCTTTCCTGGCGTTGACGCTGGCGCCCCGGCCGAAGGTCCTCCTCGCCGACGAGCCCACGGCCTCGCTGGACTCGACCGTTGCCGCGCAGGTTCTCGACCTGCTCGACCGGCTGCGAGCGGAGAGGGGGCTGGCGCGTCCTCCTCATCACGCACGACCTCGGGATCGTCGCACGGCACTCGGGCCGTGTGCTGGTCCTCTACGCCGGCCGCATCGTCGAAGAAGCCGCGACCCCCGATCTGTTCCGCGCCCCGTCCCATCCCTACACGCGCGGGCTGCTGGCCGCCGTTCCGCGCCTTCGATCGACCGGCCGCCTCGAAGGGGCCAGCGGTACGCCGCGATCCCGGGCGTCCTGGCGGACCTCGCCGGCCCGCCCGCCGGGGCGCATGCGCGTTCGCGCCCCGTTGCCCGGAGCGTTTCGACCCCTGCGACCTGCGCGAGCCCGAGCCTTTTCCGGCGCCCTCCGGACGGGCGCGCTGCTTTCTGTACGAGAACGCTCCGCCGGAGGCCGCCGTGAGCGTCGGGACGGTCGGGAACGCCTGCCCCGGAACCGCTCCTCGCGGCGGCGGGCCTCGAGAAGAGATACGCGGTGCGCCGGGGCCTGTTCGGGTCCCGGACCGCTTCGCTGCCCGCCCTGCGGGGCGTCGATTTCGAGTCGCCGCGGGGCGACCCTCGGCCTCGTCGGCGAGTCCGGAAGCGGCAAGACGACCGTCGGCCGCATCGTGGCGCGCCTGACGGATCCGGACGCGGGGAGCATCCGGTTTCGAGGGAGAAGACTGGCTGGCCCTTGACGGCCGCGAATTGCGCCGGCGACGCCGGGATCTCCAGATCGTGTTCCAGGATCCGCAGACGTCGCTTGAATCCCGCGGATGCGTGCCGCCGATCAGATCGCGGAGCCGCTGCGCGTCCAGGGCCTCGCGCGGGGCCGACAGCTCCGGGAGCGCGTTCTGGAGCTCTTGAGAGACGTCGGCCTCCCTCCCGAGGCCGGGGAGCGCCTGCCGCGGACCTCTCGGGCGGGCAGAGACAGCGAGTCGCGATCGCGCGCGCGCTGGCGACCGGCCCCCGGCTGGTCGTCTGCGACGAGCCCGTTCCGCGCTCGACGTGTCCGTCGCGGCGCAGATCGTGAACCTCCTGCTCGACTTGCGTGAGCGTGCCGGGCTGTCCTACCTCTTCATTTCGCATGACCTCGCGGTCGTGTCCCGCGTCGCCGACCGGATCGCCGTTCTCTACCTCGGGCGAATCGTCGAGGAGGGCCCGACGGACGAGGTCAGCGCCCGCCCGCTTCATCCCTATACGTATGCTCTGGTCGCCGCGGCGCCCGATCCCGATCTCTCCGCCTCGCGGACCGTGCTCGTGCTGCGCGGGCGAGCCTCCCTCGGCCGCCGATCCCCCTCCCGGCTGCCCGTTCCACCCCCGCTGTCCGATCGCCAGGCCGCGTTGCGCAGAGGAGCGCCCGGAGCTCGCGGAAGTCTCTCGGGGGCGTCGGGTTGCCTGCTTTTACCCCGGCGAAATGCCGTGATATGAACATTTAAGGGAAACATTCGGACGCCCCATGCGTAATTTGGGGTGACATAAGGAGTCAAAGGTAATGAAGAGCTCGTCCATGAACCGGGGAAGGCGCGCGGCAATCGTCGCCGCCCTTCTCTGCACGTTCTCCGCGGGAGCCTGGGCCCAGTCCGGCCCTGTCATCTCGGCGCGCCCGGGGGAGCGCAAGATGGAATCCCTGCCGGCGCCTGACCAGGACGGCATCCACCTGAGCCTCGACCAGGCGGTCGCGATCGCGCTCGCCAACAACGCGGACCTGAACGTCTCGGTCAACGTGTCCGAGGCCTCGCAGTTCGCCCTCTTCCAGAACTACGGGATCTACGATCCGCTGCTGCAGGCCGACGTCTCCCGAGCGCACAGTGCTTCGCCGACATCTTCGGACCTCTCGGGCGCCGAGGTCCTGACCAACGACACCTTCGACGCCGGATCCTCGGTCACGCAGCTGACGCCATGGGGAGGCAGGTACTCGCTCGGATTCACGGCGAACCGCACGTCCACCAACTCGGAGTTCTTCAACATCAATCCGTCCTACCAGGCCGGTCTGACGCTCGGAGTTTCGCAGCCCCTGCTGCGCAACTTCGGAACGCGGGCGACCAACATCCTGATCGACACGGCCCGCAATTCCCGCGACGCCAACTATCAGCTGCTCATCCGAAGCGTCCAGGTCGTGATCAACAGCGTCGAGCAGGCCTACTGGGACCTCGTCTACGCCCGGGGCAACCTGATCGTCAAGCAGGAGTACAAGAACCTGGCGATCGAGCTGAACCGCATCACGAAGATCCGCATCGACGTGGGATCGCTGGCCCCCATCGACATCGTGCAGACGGAAGTCGACATCGCCATAGCCGAGCAGGACATCATCAACGCGGAGGCCGTCGTGGGACTGGCCCAGGACCAGCTCAAGCGGCTCCTGAACTTCGAAGCCGGAAGCTGGGGCCAGACGCCGCTGGTCCCGACGGATGCGATTCAGGTCGAGAAGCAGCAGTTCGACCTGGCCGAAGGCGTGAGAACCGCCCTCCAGCGCCGCCCGGAGATCCACGCCCAGAATTACACGGTGGCCTCCAATGAGCTGCGCTACGAGTACTGGGGAAATCAGACGCTGCCGCAGCTCGACCTGGTCGGCGGCTACGGCCGCAGCGGCCTCGACGGCAAAGTCTTCGACCAGCAGGGCAACGTCATCGCCAACAACGGTTTCGGGGATGCGTTCAGCCAGATCTTCAGCGAAAACTTCAAGAACTGGAGAGTCGGGCTCGTCTTCTCCTACCCGATCCTGAATCGCGCGGCGAAGGGAGCCCGGGGCGTCGCGAAGTTCGACCTGGAAACGGAACGCGCGCGGCTGACCGTCCTCGAACAGGACATCATCGTCGGCGTGCGCGCGGCGCACCGGGCGATCGAGACCGCCAGCCGCCAGATCGACGCGGCGGCCAAGGGACGCGAGCTCGCCGAGCGCAACCTCGACGCGGCGCGCAAGAAGTACGACAACGGGATGACGACGTCGTTCGAGGTTTCGCAGATCACCGCCGACCTTTCGGACGCCCGCTCTCGCGAGCTGAACGCCCTGGCGATCTACCGCAAGGCCGTGTCCGCGTATCACAATGCCATCGCCGACATCCTCGAGTGGAAGGGCGTGCAGATCGAGGGCCTCCCGGACATGCAGCCGCCGGAGCCCGTCGACGCGCGTGCCGCCGTGACGCGCCGCGACCTCGGAGCGCCCGCCGCGCCCTGATGGAATCGGCGGTCGCGCCCGAGCCGCCTTCCGACTCCGAATCCGCTCTCGGGCGGCTCGTCGGGGTCTTCGTGTCTCCGGCGAAGACTTTCGCCGCGATCGCCCGCAAGCCGACGTGGCTCCTGCCCGTCGCGATCTGGGCAGGCCTGGCCCTGCCCGTGTCGGAGCTGATCCTCTCGAAGACCGACTGGCGGGCCTTCATGACGAAGCAGATGGCGCGCAGCGAGCGGAAGCTGACCGAAGCCCAGATGGAGGCGGCCATCGAGCAGTCGCGAAGACTGGGATGGCTGTGGGACATCGCCGCCGTGCTGGCGCCCTTCTTCGTTACGCTGGCCGTCGCCGGCGTCCTCTGGGCCGCCTGCCATGCGTTCGGCTGGGACGTCAAATTCAAGCAGTCACTGGGCGTGACCGCGCATTCGTTTTTCCCGGCGATCCTCGGATCGATTGCCTTGCTGGTGGTCCTCTGGAACCGGGACACCATCGATCCCGAGCTGGTCGGGGACGCCCTCCGGACGAACCCGGGCTTCCTGGTGGACCGGCAGGCCAACCCCGTGCTGCACGGCCTGGTGGCCTCCCTGGACCTGTTCTCGTTCTGGACCATGACGCTTCTCGTGCTGGGCCTCTCGGCTGCCGCCAGGGCCCCCCGGGGCCGCGTGGCCCTGCTCGTGGTCAGCCTCTGGGGGCTGTTCGTGCTCGGAAAGGCCGGCGTGACGGCGCTTTTCTAGGCACGGGGGCGGTTCGCGGCGCGAAACACCGGAAGCGGAAAATCGTAATACCGGCAGGGAAAGCTCCGGCCGGGGGCACAATGGACGGGCTTTCAGACCAAAGGAGACGGGCTCCGCCATGCTGATCGACATCCGGGACATCACCAAGGTCTACGAGATGGGCGAGGAGAAGGTCCAGGCCCTGGCCGGCGTCTCGCTCGGCGTCGAGCGGGGAGAGTACGTGGCCATCATGGGCCCCTCCGGCTCGGGCAAGTCGACCCTGATGAACCTGATCGGCTGTCTGGACACGCCGTCCTCGGGCTCGTACATCCTGAACGGCAAGGAAGTCGCCCGCATGACCGACGACGAGCTCGCCGCGATTCGCAACCAGGAGATCGGCTTCGTGTTCCAGACGTTCAACCTCCTCCCGCGGACCTCGGCGATCCAGCAGGTCGAGCTGCCGCTGGTCTACGGGGGCGTTTCGCGCAAGCTGCGCCGCGAGCGGGCCATCAACGCGCTCAACGCCGTCGGCCTCAGCGACCGGATGAGCCATACGCCCAACGAGATGTCCGGAGGCCAGCGCCAGCGCGTGGCCGTCGCCCGGGCGCTCATCAACGACCCCAGCATCCTCCTCGCCGACGAGCCGACGGGCAACCTCGACTCGCAGACCGGCGCCGAGATCATGGCGCTCTTCGACGAGCTCAACAGCCGGGGCAACACGATCGTCGTGGTCACGCACGAAGAGGACATCGCCGCCCACGCGCGGCGGATCGTCCGCCTGAAGGACGGAAAGATCCGGGACGACCAGCCCAACGACCGCTACCGCGCCCCCGCGCCCGGAGTGGGCGCCGCCGCCGCGGTCTAGGCGCCTTCTCCGCGAGGCCTACGGCCCGTACAGGAGCAGCCCGAACGTCTTGACGAGGAACGCCGCCATCTGCTGGCGGTTCGTCGGGTTGGCCGGGCGGTACGGAGCGGGTTCGTGGCACCGCGACCTGGCTTCTCGGACAGGGGGAGGTTCAGCCCCAGGCCCATCCCGCGCGCCCAGGAAGGATGCCCGCGCCCCGCCAGGAGCGAGGCCATCCCGCGCCGCCACTCCGGCGACCCCGGCGCGAGGCCCGCAAGTGCCTGGTCTCCCGCGAGTTGGGCGAGCAGCCGATCCCGGTCCGACTTCTCCGCCTCCACCTCCGCCACGCGATCCGAGGCCCGGGGCTTGGACCGGCTCGCGATCGCGCGGGGATTGATCTCGGCGGAGCGGCGGAACGCGGTCAGCGATTCCTCGAGCAGCCCGTTTCGCCGGAAGATCAGGCCGAGGTTGTAGAAAAGGACGTCGTTGCCGGAAGCCGCGGCGGCCGCGGCCGCGAATTCCTGCCGCGCTTCCGGCCAGTTGCGCCTCTCCTGCGTCATGCCCAGCATGTAGTGGAAGTTCCCGATCAGGTTCTGCGTGAGGTAGTCCTTCGGGACCCGGGGATCCTGCTCCCCGTCGAGGTGGCTCTTGACGGGAGTCGGGGGAGGCCACGGCCGGCCCGATCGCCATGCGCGAAAGGTGAGGCCCACGGGCACGGCCTCGAGGCCCGCGACGTTCCAGTTCGGGAAGTGCGTCAGGAAAACGGGGTCGTTGTCGGGGTTGAACGCCAGCGGGGGAAGGCGGGCGCCGCCGATGCCTTCGAGGATGACGTTGACGTCGGGCCGCAGCCCCTCGGCGAGGCTCAGGTACATCAGGACGAAGAGGATGTTGTCGTCCGAGGCGATGATCTGCGAACCCGGTGGAAGAGTCGCGAGGAGCGTGCGCGAATAGTCCTCCGCGATCCGATAGCGGCTGCGGTCGTGAGCGCGCCAGCCCAGGGCCAGGAGCGCGAGCGGAGGGAGAAACGCGAGGAGTGCCAGCCGCGGGCGGAGGCGCTCCGACGTCGTCTGCCAGCCCCATGCGGCCATCAGCGCGAGCGCGAGGTAAGAGGGGATGTAATAGCGGTGCCACAGGAAAATGTCGCTGCGCGACCCGTGGAGTGCCATGACGGCGAGATTGGCGGCCATGACGAGAAGCGGCAGGAGGACGGGCCACCGGCGCTTTCGTGACAGCGCCGCGGCCGCGGCCAGCACCGCCAACCCCCCTCCGGCCCAGGCCGACTCCGTGACGAGGCTTCTCCCGTAGTCCGCCAGGATCGGCGCCAGGTCCGCCGGGCCCTCGAACCAGGCCCGGTTCCAGAAGTCCTTTCGGAGGACGACCTCCGCGAATCCCTTCCAGCCGACCGGATGCCCCCAGTCGAGGAGAGGATGCGCCCGCGCGCGCAGCGGGAGGTACAGATATGGCAGCAGTCCGGCGAGTCCGGCGGCCGCGCACGCCGCGATAAGCCTGAGGCGGAGCAGGACGGCGGGCTCTGTGGCGACCGCGAACAGGCCGATGGCCAGGCCGACCACCCCCATCTCCAGGTGATTCGAGGCGCCGAGGCCGCAGACGAAGGCCGCGAGAACGAGGTCACGGTCCCGCCGCCCGCGGTGCCAGCGCAGCGCGAGCAGGAACGCGAGGGCCACGAAGAGCGCGTTCAGCGCATAAACCCTCTGGACGTTCGCCTCGGCCCAGAAGCTCGGCGAGAAGGCCAGGAGCCAGGACGCTCCCGCCGACGCCGCGCGGCCGGCGCCGGCTTCGCAGCTCGCCCGGTAGAGGACGGCGCAGGCGGCCGCGGCGCACACGGCCGAAAAGAGACTGAGGCTCCAGGGGAGCGGCAGAAATCCGAAGGCGATCGACCAGAGCTTCCCGAGCAGGACGTAGAGCGGGTAGCCCGACGGGTGCGGGATCCCCATCACGGCGATCGCGGTCAGCAGATCGCCGCTGTCTCCGACGTAGACGGTCCGGCAGGCCCCGGCGACGTAGACGGCGAGGGGCACCGCGGCGACTCCCAGAGTCCGCCAGGCTTCGCCGCGGGAGGAATGGCTCACGGCCGGCGCCGGCGTTTCAGCGGGAGGGGGGCTGTTCGAGACGCTTGAGGTTCTCGCGGAAGAGCGCGTTGTCCGGCTCCAGCTTCAGGGCCTGTCGGAGGGCGTCGATCGCGCCCTCGCGGTCGCCCTTCAGGTAGGCCACGTTGGCGCGGTACTGGTAAATGAGCGCGAGCCGCGGCGCCAGGGCCTGCGCCTGGTCGAGACTGGCCGCGGCGGCCGCATAGTCGCCCCGCCGGGCCGCGCCTGCCGCCTCGTCGGCGAGCGCCATCGCCTGCGTCTCGGCGGGTCCCCGGGGCGCCTGGGGGAGAGGAGCGTTCAACCGCGCGAGCGCCTTGCGGGAAGGCTCGTACTGGGGGTTGTACCGGACGGAGGTCTGGTAGTCGCGGACCGCGGCCTCGCGTTCGTTGCGGCGCTCGTGGATGACGGCCCGGTTGTGGTACGCCTCGACGTTCAGAGGCTCGATCTCGACGGCTTTCGTGAGCTGCTCGTAGGCGGCGTCGTACCGCCCGAGGGCGCCGAGCGCGCCCGCGTAGCTCGCGCGCAGCGCGCCGTCGGTCGGGTTCTCCTCGACGAGCTTCGCGTATGCGGCCGCCGCCTCCTGGAAGCGGCCCGCCTCGAAGTGGATTCCGGCGAGGTTGCGGTCGCCCGTCGGGGACTTGGCGCCGATGTACCCGAGGCTCTGCAGCTTCTTGACGATCTCCGGATCGACCTGCGAATCGCCGGCCGGCGCGCCCTCCGCCGACACGGCCGGGCCGGTCTCGTAGGTCGAAACGGGCGTCGGCACGGTGATGTCGAGGGCCTCGTTCAGAACCCGGCCCGACATGTCGGCCGCGCGTCCCAGCCCGTTCAAGGCGAGCACCGTCGGAGCGATGTCGAGGATCGACGGCCGGTCGAGACGCGTGTGCGGCTTGACGCGGTAGCCGTACAGGTAGAGGACGCCCTCGATCCGGTGGAACTGCTCGCTGACGCGGCGCATGTCGCGCAACTTGGAGGGGTCCTCGGGCAGCCTGCCGAGCTCGAAGCCATGGTCCGAGAGCAGGACGAGCGTCGTCTTCCGGTCCATGGCGTCCAGGACGCGGCCGAGGAGCCGGTCGGCGTAGACATACATCTGCTCGACGGCCTGGCCGTATTTCTTCTGCTGCTCGGCCAGCTCTCCGGAGAGAGTGCCGGCCCGGAACAGGTGGCCGAAGAGATGGGACGTGGAGTCGAGGCCTTCGACGTAGAGCAGGAGCGTGTCCGGCCGGTCCGCCTTCCAGAGGTCGAGGCCGATGTCGGTATAGGTCTCGGACGTGGCCCAGGCCCACTTGAAATGGGAAAGGTCGTCGTCGAAATCGAAGGGACGCGCGAGCTCCGCCGGTGACACGTCCACGAACGCGGAGATCTCCCCGGGTTTGACGTCCTGAGGGCGCTTCCGGAAACGCTCCAGGCGCTTCTCGAGCTCTGGAGGATACGTCGTCCCCGGCCGGGCGTTCGACGCCGGGAGCCGGGAGCCCTCCTCCATCAGGAAGTGGTACGCGAAGTGGTCCGACACGACGGAGCCCCGAACCTTCTCGGCCGGCCAGGTCGCCCACCATCCGACGACGGCCGTCGAGCGACCGGCGCTGGAGAGGATGTTCCAGAGCGCGCTGGCTTTCCGCATCTGGCTCGTGACGGGGAGCTGCTCTCCGGTCGTCGAGTTGACCGCCACGAAATGGCCGATGCGGTGCCGGTCGGGAGTTTTTCCCGTGGCCACAGTCGTCCAGATCACGGGCGAGAGGAGGGGCTTCTGCGAAAGGAGTGGCCCATAGGCGCCTTCCCGGCGCAGCTTCGCGAAGCTCGGGAGCTTGCCTTCCGACATCAGCAGGTCGATCGTGGCGGGATCCGCGCCGTCGAGGCCGAAGACGATCACGCGCCCGGGCTTCTCGCTCCGGCCGCAGGCGAGGAGGACCGACAGGGCGACGGCTGCCGCGAGAAGGCTCCGGCCGGCAGGCGAACGCGTCACGCCGGGGGATTCTAGCGCGTGACCCGGAGAGCTCGCGGAAGCCGCAAGGATAGAATCCCGCCGCCATGGCAACGGGGGCGACCGGCAAGTTCCTCTTCCGCAAGGTCGAGAAAGCGATCGAGGCGATCGAGCAGGCGGCCGACCCGTCGGCGACGATCATGCAGACCGCCACGACCGTGATCGAGCAGTTCTCCGAAGTGCTCGGCGTGCGCGGCGGACGACTCTACGTCTGTCGCGACGGCGGCTACGAGCTGGTCCGCACCTTCGGCAACGTTCCGGCGATCCCCCCGGGCCTCTTCATCCCGGAGGACTACCCGCCGATCCAGCGCGTCGTGGACGAGGGCGTGGCCGTGATGGACCTGACGGCTCCGGGTGTCGACCCGGAGCTCGAGCGCCGTCTCGGCGCGGAGCGCTTCGCCGCGATCGCGGTCGGCGACGACCAGTACATCCTGGCGTTTTCGGTCGACCCCGCGGCGCCCGAGGACGACCTGGTGGCGTCGCTCGGCATCCTGCGCCTGGCGGTCGACCAGAAGCTGCGGCAGGACCGCTACGTGTCGGCCCTCCAGGAAGCCCGGCGGATCCAGATGTCGATCCTTCCGAAGCGGGCGCTCCGGCGCGGATCGCTCGAGCTGGCCGGCTACACGACGCCGGCCGAACTGGTCGGAGGCGACTACTTCGACTTCATCTCGGTCTCGGACCGGATCCTCGGCATCGCCATCGCCGATGCCTCCGGCCACGGCCTCCCGGCGGCCCTCCAGGTCCGCGACGTGTACACGGGCCTGCGCATGGCTGTCGAGCGCGACTTCAAGATCGTCCGCACGGTCGAGCGCCTGAACCGCATCATTCACGAGTCGCGTCTGACGACCCGGTTCGTGTCGCTCTTCTACGGCGAGATCGAGGACGACGGGAACCTGATGTACGTCAACGCGGGCCATCCGCACCCGCTCCATTTTCACGGTATGAGCGTCACGCCTCTCCTCCAGACTGGTCTCGTGCTGGGACCCACGTCCAACGCCACGTACAGCCGCGGCTACCGTCCCATCGAGCCGGGCGACGCCCTGCTGCTCTACACCGACGGGATGGTCGAGGCGCCCAACGACAACGACGAGGAGTTCGGCGTGGGGCGGCTGTCCCAGGCCTTCCTCGAGCTGCGCGACCGGCCCTGCGACGAGATCGCCCGCGAGCTCGTCCGCGCGCGTCGAAGGACTGGTCCGGAGGAGGAGACCCGCAGGACGACCTCACGGTCGTCGTGCTCAAGCGCCACTTCGGCCCGGCGCCGGCGCCCGGCCAGGAGGAGCGGCGCGCGACCAGTCGGGGTGCTGCCCGCGCCGTCCGACCACCAGCGGCCGGCTCCCAGCCGTAGGGAAACGCCGGTGCTCCGGCGGTTACCCCCAACGCTCAGGCGTTTCCGGACGCCCGGTGCCGGGCTCGGAAGAACTCCGCGGTCTCCGTCAATCCGTCCGGCAGAGGCGTCCAGGGCGGAAGCTCGAAGTCGCGCCGCACGAGCGACCCGTCGAGGACGCTCCGCTTCTGCTCCCCGGCAGGCGCCGGCACGTGAGGCGGATCCGCCGCATGTCCGTATTCTTTCGCGAGCAGGGCGAACAGCCGGTTGACCGACGTCTCGACCCCGGTGCCGAGGTTCCAGATGCCGCTCTTGTCGCTGCGGGCGGCTCGGGACGCGGCTTCGACCAGGTCGGCCACGTAGACGTAGTCCCGGGTCTGGTCGCCGTCGCCGTTGATCTTGAGCGGCCGTTTTCCGAGCATGGCCTCCGAAAAGATCGCGACGACCCCCGCCTCTCCCGTCCCGTCCTGCCAGGGCCCGTACACGTTGGCGTACCGGAAGACCTGCGTCTGGAAGCCGTGCACGACCCCGTAGTAGTGCATGTACTTCTCGATCGCGAGCTTGGCGCACCCGTAGGGGGAAATCGGGTTGGTCGGATGGGACTCCGGCGCCGGCCTTCCGCCTTCGGGCTCGCCGTAGATCGCGCCTCCCGTGGAGGAGAAGAGAACGTGCCGGACCCGGGCTCTCCGCATGGCCTCGAAGAGCATGAGGCTGCCGATGACGTTGGCGCGCGCGTCCCCGACCGGGTCCGCGACGGAGTGCCGCAGATCGATCTGGGCGGCGTGGTGGGACACGAAACCGATCTTCTCTTCCGAGAGGAGGGGAGCCAGATCCGTCGCGGAGATGTCGGCTTCGACGAAGCGGGCGCCCTCGGGCAGACGCTCCCGTCGACCCGAGGAGAGGTCGTCGACGATCACGACCCGGTGTCCGTCGGCGAGGTGCCGCCGGGCCATGTGCGAGCCGATGAAGCCGGCCCCTCCGGTCACGAGGATGTTCATAGAATCCTTTCCCGATGCCGCGCCGCATGATAGCGAACAACGCTCCGGATCCCCGCCTCGCGTTCGACCCGGTGGCTCTCGGCCTGTCGGAGCCGCCGCGCCGCTTCTTCCGGGGCGAGACGGTCTCCGTCGCGCGCGCTCTCGTCGGCGCGTATCTGGCGCGGCGCTGGCGCGGGCGATGGTACGGCGCCCGGATCGTGGAAACGGAGGCGTATCTCGGTGCGGCGGATCGGGCCGCGCACTCCTGGGCCGGCCGCCGCACGGCGCGCGTCGAGCCGATGTACGCGGAGGGCGGGCATCTCTACGTCTTCCTGGTCTACGGCATGCACCACTGCGCCAACGTGGTGACGAGGCGTGCGGGATTCGCGGAAGCCGTGCTGCTGCGCGCGGCCGAAGCGCCGGGGGACGCGACGCCCGCCTTCTCTCCGGGCCCGGGAAGCTTTGCGCGGCACTCGGCATCACCGTCCGGGACAGCGGCCTCGATCTCCTGGGAGGCGGGCCGGTGCGCATCCTGCGGCGCCGCGGTCCGAGTCCGGAGCTCGCCGTGTCGCCGCGCATCGGGGTCGACTACGCCGGTGACGCCCGGGACTGGCCTCTGCGGTTCTTCGACCGGGGCTCGCCGGCGGTGTCCGGTCCCCGGCGGCCCGAGGCTACTTTCCGGAGGCCGGGCGCGCGCCGCCGTTCGTGACGGAGCGATCGAGAAACTTCCAGAGCTCCCGTTCCGCCGCCTTCTCGAGGGCTTCCGACCGCCGGTCGAGGGCGCGCTCCTCCTTCGCCAGCTCGCGTTGACGTCGGGAGAGATCCCGGCGGCGGTCGTCGAGCGCCCGGCGGCGGCGGTCGAGCTCCGGCGACGGCGCGGTCTCTTCCTCGGCCTCGATCTCCTCCTCCTCCGCGTCGTTCTTCTCCTCCTCGCGGTCGAGCGCGCCCTCGCGGCGCGCCACCGCATCCTGCTCGGGCTCGAGCCTGCGCAGGGGATCGAAGAAGGCGTCGGCTTCGGAAAGGAGCGAGGGGTCCCGGATCACGTAGGCCGTCCCGCCGCGCCGGAACCAGAGGAAGTCCCCGTCGTAGCGCCGGCGCAGCGTGCCGAGGTCCTCGAAGGACCCGCTGACGCTGGCGGAGTTGCCGCGGTTGAGCACGTACGTGTCGCGAGGCCCCCGGCCGCCCTCGGGGGCCGCCAGCGCGGTCCCGGCGGCGGAGAGGGTCAGAAAGGCGGCGACGAGGAGGCGTCCGGTGTGTTCCATGCCCGGAGAGACGCCGGATCCGGCGGGAGGTTTCGTCAGTGGGGGAGCAGCGGGAGCTGTCCGGGGCTCGATTCGGAGGTCGCGACGACGGCGTTCTTGCCGCCGTGCTTGGCCCGGTAGAGAGCGACGTCGGCCTTCTCGACCAGCTTCTTCTTCTCGTTCGCGTCCTCGGGGTAGGTCGCCAGTCCGATCGAGACCGTCGCACGGAGGACCTCGCGGGAGTCGGGCATCCGGAAGAGCCGCTCGTCCACCCGCCGCCGGACGCGCTCGGCCACGAGCAGCGCCTCTGAGCTCGGAGTCTCCGGGAGGACGAGGGCGAACTCGTCGCCGCCGTAACGCGCGAGCACGTCCATGTCGTTGCGGACTTCGTTGCGGATCTCGCCGACGATGCCCTGGAGGATCGCGTCGCCGACGGGATGGCCGAAACGGTCGTTGATGGACTTGAAGTCGTCGATGTCGAGCATGACCACGGTCAGGGGACGGCCGACGCGCTCGGCGCGGCCCAGCTCGCGCTGTAGGACGTCCTGGAAATAGCGGTGGTTGTAGGCGCCCGTCAGGGAGTCGCGGATCGACTGCTCCCGGGCCTCGTTGTAGGAGCGGGCGTTCTCGATCGCGGTCACCGCCTGGTTGGCGAAGATCTCGAGCGAGCGGACCGTCTCGAGCGTGGGAGACTTGCCCGTCTTCGGCTCGTCGACCGAGAGGCAGCCGAGCAGCCGGTCCCCCGAATACAGGGGGATCCAGAGAAGCTCGTCCGGCCGCCAGCCCTCGTCTCCGGCCGTCACGACCCTCCGGGGGACGCGGAGGCGGGCAGGGCGCTTTCCCGCGCCGAGCGGCTGCGGACCGAGAAGGACTTGGAGACCCGATTCTTCTCGGTCCAGTGCCGGGTGATCTCTTCGGCCGGGACGTCCTTGCCGCGCATCCCGGCCCAGCGCTCGTCGAGCCCGAAGTGCGCGTGGGGGGTGAAGACGTTCTTCTCGCGGTCGTAGAGAGAGAGCACCACCTGCTGGAAGCCGAGGCTCCGGGCCACCGCCGACGCAATCGACGGGAAGAGGTCGTCCATCATGCGGTTCTTCTTCAGGTCGTTGGAGATCTCGAGGATCTGGTTGAGGGTCTCGGCGCGCTCCCGATTGCGCTCCGACAGGTCCTCGATCTGGGCGCGGATCGAACGATCCTGCAGCACCAGGGCGATGTGATCGGCGATCGTCCGCAGCGACGCGAGGGCCTCGGGCGAATGGAGGGCGGGCGAGGAGCTCTCGAGGATCAGGAGGCCCGAGTGGAGCTCGTAGGTCGAGAGGCGGATCCGGACCTGGAACGCCGTCTCGGGCGTCAAGCGGATCTGCCGGCCTTCGCCGATCGCGAGTTCCTCGGGGGCGCTCGCCGGGTCGACCCTCCGCTCGTCGACGCGATTGCTGCGGGCCCAGACCGCCAGGTCGCGGCGGGAAGCGGACGCGCGCTCCGACACGTGCACGGCAAACTCCTCGTCGGCGCCGCCCAGCCACTCGATGACCCCCATGGCTTCGACCGGAAGCAGCCGGGCGACGGCGGCGAACACCCGCTCGTACCGGTCGACCCGGGCGCTGACACCGAAGGTGTTGGAGATGTCGCGCATGACGTCGAGCTCGCGGTTCTGGCGCGAGACCTCTTCCACGCGGCGCTCCATGCTCGAGAGGTTGCGCATCACGAAGGACGCCAGCACGACGGGGAAGAACGCGAGGAGCATTCCTGCCACGCCGTAGTGGGGGTAAACGAGGACCTCGAGGATCACGATCGGCGCGAGGAGCAGGAGGGCCACGAGCTGGAAGAGGGCGATCTCGAGGAGCCGTTCCCGTCGGATGATCCCGCCGAGCTCGAGGTAGGCGAAGACGAAGGCCGTGTTCACGAAGAAGAAGACGAGCAGGACGCCCGTGGCCTGCGCGGCCACGGTGACCCAGCCGCCCGCCGGAGCATTGAGGGCGTGGCGGAACAGCGCCGCGGCGCCGTACGCAAGCGACAGCTGCGCGAGGTCGAAGGTGTTGGAGAGGGTCAGCCGCCGCGTTTTCTGCGCCAGTTTGGAGATGGCGTCGGCCGCCACGCAGACGAGCATCGCCGCGCCGGGGGAGGGGAGCAGGAGGATCGCCGGGGCGAGCGCGGCGGCCTCCAGCCCGACGAAGTTGCCGGCGTACCGGACGCGCAGCCGGAACGCGAGCACCCCCAGGGCCGTGAAGAACAGGATCTCGGGCCATTCGGACCGCTGGATGCCGGGAACCAGAGCCGCCAGGAGCGCCCCGGCGGCGATGCACACCGCGACCTGAAGCCCGCGAAAACCCGGAAGGCGCCGGTCGTTCACGTCAGCGCCCCTTCCAGCTGATGACGCCGTCGCGGAGCAGCTTCTGGAAGATCATGAGGACGTCGAGCTCCCGGATCGGCGAAATCTTCGTGATCGACTTGACGTCCCACTGCCCGTTGATTCGCGAGAGCACGAATCCCTCGTGAGGCGTGAACGAGCGCTGGGTCAGGGTGTGGAGCGGGATCGCGAGCTCGGGAATCCGCTCGCCCGAAACGCCGTCCCGCTCGAGCCCCGCCTTGATCTCCCGCTCGGCTTCCCGCATGGCCTCGGTCGAGCGGCCGTCGGAGGGGTCGAGCTCGTGGGCGACCTTGAACATCCGATAGGCGGCCTGGGCGTCGTCCCGGAGCTGCGCGCGGCCGCGCTGCAGGAAATGATCGACCTCGCTTCCCGCGGGGGCCGTGCTCAGGGGAGGGACCGGGGCCCGGCTCTGGAGCAGGCGCATGATTCCCGAGCGCAGGCCCTCGGCGACCAGCCTGGAGACGTTGAACTCGGCGTTGTGCGTCTGGAGGGCGATCTCCTCGATCGTCCGCTGGCCGTCGATGTAGGGCACGATCAGCTTCTCGCGGTCCGAGAGTTGCTCCTGGTCGAGCTGTCCCAGGATCTCGGGAACGACGGTGGAGTCCGGGACCCGCTGGCGGATCATCTGCCACTCGTCGTAGCGGCGCATCCCCTCCATCACGATGCCGGTGACGTCGAGCGACAGCGGCACCATCTTGTTGTCGGGAAGCTCGCCGTCGACGAACTCGAAGCTGCCTTCGGTCCAGAGGAACACGTCGTAGATGGATTCCTCGGCCTTCTTGCGCATCAGGCGCAGCAGGTCGGCCTCCGCGATGGCGTTGATCATGACCAGGATCTTGCCGAGGAGGATCTGGGACTCCTCCTGGACTTCCATCGCCATCTTGAGCTCTTCCTCGGTGATATGGCCATGAGAAACGAGGAAATGGCCGAGATACTCACGCTGGTCCGAGGAGGAGGTCGAGGCGATGCGGCCGTCGTGGAAATAGATCCGCTTCTCCACCCCGTGGCCGTCGATCAGCAGAGTGCCGGTCTTCGAGCCGAGGGAGAGCCATTGAAACAGCTCCCCGAGCTGCATCGTCTTGAGATTTCCGGTGATTCCCAACGTGTTTCTCGAGCAGCCTATTTTACCGCAAGAGACTGAATGGCCGTGAGTTGTCGGGGGGGCGGAGGGTCGGGACGCGGACCGGACGGCGGAAACCGAGCGTTTTGCAGTCCGGAACGCGAGCTGCCGGCCCCCGCCTCAGTCCATCGGAGGGTTGTACGACGCCACTCCCGTGACGGCCTCGCCGATGATCAGGGTGTGGATGTCGTGCGTTCCCTCGTACGTGTAGACGCTCTCGATGTTGGCATGTGGCGGAAAACGGGGTACTCGTTGACGATGCCGTTGGCGCCGAGGATCTCGCGGGCGAGCTTGGCGCACTCGCGGGCGACCCAGACGTTGTTGCGCTTGGCCATCGAGACGTGGTGCGGCTTCATCGACCTGTCGTCCTTCATCCGGCCGAGCTGCAGGCGAGGAGCTGCCCCTTGGTGATCTCGGTGATCATCCAGGCCAGCTTGCTCCTGCACGAGCTGATGCGCGGCGATCGGCCGGCCTTCCACTGTTTGCGCGGTCTTCGAGTACTCCAGGGCGGCGTTGTAGGTCGTCCATCGCGCTGCCGAGCGTTCCCCAGGCGATGCCGTAGCGCGCCTGCGTGAGGCACGTGAGGGCGACCCTTCAGGCCCTCGACGTCCGGGCAGGATGTTCGTCCGCCGGGATCCGGCAGTCGTCGAACGCCAGCTGGAGGTCACGGAGGCGCGCAGCGAGAACTTGCCCTTGCTGCTCGAAGGTCGTGTAGCCCGGCGTGCCCTTCTCCACCAGGAAGCCGCGGACGCCGCCGTCGGTCTTGGCCCACACGACGGCGACGTCGGCGATCGAGCCGTTGGTGATCCAGGCCTTGGCGCCGTTCAGGACCAAGGCGTCGCCGTCCTTTTTCGCGACCGTGCGCATGCCCGCCGGGTTCGAGCCGAAGTCGGGCTCGGTGAGCCCGAAGCAGCCGATGGCCGAAGCGTTGGCGAGGCGGGGGACCCACTTGTCCTTCTGCTCCTGCGACCCGAAGGCGTAGATCGGGTACATCACCAGGGCGGACTGGACCGAGACGAAGCAGCGCAGTCCCGAGTCGCCGCGCTCGAGCTCCTGCATGATCAGGCCGTAGGCGATGTTGTCGAGCCCCGGCAGGCCGTACTCGGAAATCGTCGAGCCGAAGAGGTGCATCCCGGCCATGTCCGGAATCAGCTCTTTCGGGAACCGGCCTTCCCAGGCCGCGTCCTCGATGATCGGCAGAACCTTGTCGTCCACCCATTCGCCGACGGTGTCGCGGATGAGCCGCTGCTCCTCCGTCAGAAGGGAATCGAAGTCGAGGTAGTCCACGCTGGAAGCCAATGGCAGCCCTCCCGCAAAGGGCGGCATCGTATCCCGTCGCGGCCCGGACTCCAAGGACCGTCCGCGGTACACTTTTGGGGGATGAGCGCTTTCCTCGGCGGCTCCGCGTACACGATGGTTCGGGACATCTCCGAGGGCTACATCATCGCCAGCGAGCTGACCTTCCGGAAGTTCCAGATCCCCGACTTCCAGACCTTCGGGTTCGAGGTCGAGAAGCTGATGCGCGAGATCCGGGCCGCCGTCCCGCCCACCGGCGACGTGGACGCCACGCAGAAGCGCCACCGCCGCATGCAGCGACTTCAGCAGGCGATCACGATCTCCAACAACGTCCGCTCGCGGCTGCGTTGACGGGCGGTTCTGGCCCCCGGGCGCGCGAGACGACGCTCGCCGCGCTCTTCTTCCTGGGCTACACCGTGCTCGCGACGTGGCCCCAGGCGGCGCACCTGGGCGACGCGATGGCAGACCTCTGGGACGCCAAGCTCACGGCGTGGATCCTGCACTGGGACTACGTGCAGACCCTGCGCGACCCCTGAACCTCTTCCAGGCGCCGATCCTCCATCCCGCCAAGTACGTCCTCGCCTTTTCCGAGAACCTGTACGGGGCCGCGGTCTTCGGCTTCCCCTTCCACGCGGCCGGCGCTTCCCTGGTGTTCACGTACAACGTCCTCCTGCTGCTCGGGATGTTCCTCTCCGCCTGGTCCGCCTGGGCCCTGGCGCGGTACGTCACCGGCGATGCCGCCGCGTCGGTCGTCGCCGGACTGGTCTACGGGTTTCTGCCGTACAAGCTGTCGCAGCTGGCCCACTTCCACATGGAGTGGGGGCCATTTCTGCCGCTGGTCTTCCTTTATCTGCTGCGCTCCCTCGACGGCGGAAAGCGGCGTGACGCCGTCCTCTTCGGCGCCGCGTTCGCAGCGAACGCGATCACCTGCATCCAGTACGCGTTCTTCACGTGTTTTCTGGTTGTCGTCGTGCTGCTGCACGAGGCCGTGCAGGGGGTTCCGGATTGCAAGCGCCGCGTGCGCGGCATCGTCGTGGCCCTCGGGTTCTTCGGTCTGGCGTTTCTTCCCTTCGCCATCCCGTACAAGAAGGCGTCGGATCTTTACGGGATGCGGCGCGGCGTCGGCGAGATGACGTTCTACTCGGCGCGGCCCGGTTATTTTCTGTCGGCCGGCGAGCGAAACAAGCTCTGGGGTCCTTGGACCACCCGCTGGCGGGGTCCGGAGGGCGATTTCTTCCCGGGTCTCATCCCGGTTGCCCTGGCAGCCCTCGCGGTCTTCGGGTTGAGGCGTCGAGGCCCGGCGGGTCCTGCGCCCGGCGATCTCTCGCCGCGCCGTCGGCAGGTGGCCAGGGCGTTCGACGTTCTCATCGTTATCCTCGTTGCGTTGTGGTTCCTCGTCCGCGGCAGTCCGCACCTGCGCATGGGGCCGATCAGCCTGGGCGACGCCGGCCGGGTCCAGGTGTTCCTGACCCTCGCGATCGCGGCTCGCCTGGCGCTGGCTTTCCCGCGAAAGAGCCGGTTTCTGAGTCTCGGGGATTTCCTGCGGCGCCAGCGGCTCGACCGGCGCGTCCTGCTCCTTCTCCTGGTGGTCGCGACCGGAGTGCTGATCGCCCTCGGCGGCCACACGCCGTACTACCGATTCCTCTTCCAGACCTTCGGGTCCGTGTTTCGGGCGATTCGGGTCGCCGCGAGGGGGGTGATCCTCTTTCAGGTGGCCGGGGCCGTCCTGGCGGCGTGGGGGCTGTCCCTTCTGACGCGGAATCTCCGGCCCTTCCACCGGCGGGCTGGCGTCCTCGCGGCGATCGTGCTGATCACCGTCGAGTATCGGGCGTTTCCCGTGACGATGTTCGAGTACGACTCGAGCCCCGTGCCCGTGTACGAGTGGCTCCGAACCGCGGGCGGGAGGTCCGGCGTGATCGAGTGGCCGCTCGGCTTTCCCCACGACTGCGAGTACACGCTGCGGCAGGCGGAGCACGGGAGACCTCTCGTCAACGGGCACTCCAGCTTCGCGCCGAAGCCGTACGAGGAGCTCCAGGCCCTCATTCGTCAGCGGCCGATGCCCGATGCGATCTGGCCCGCGATGGCGCGACTCGACGCCGCTCTGCTGGTGTACCACGCCCACGAAGGCCGCGGGCCTCAGTTGGCGCGGTATGCCCACGCGCTCCGAAGGGCTCTGGCCTCAGGAGAGGTCCGGATCGTCCGGAGCTTTCCCCACGCCGATGGCCTCGATTTCGTGTTTCGCCTGACGCGAGGGCCGGCCTGGGACGGGCCCCCGGCGTCGCCGGACGAACCGCAACGGCTCGAGGATGCGATGGCGTGGCTCGAGGCCAACGTGGCGCGGCTCGAGCCACCCATCGGGACCATCCATCTTCCGGCCGAGAACCAGCGCGTCTCGCCCGGATTCTGGGTCCATGGCTGGGCCGTCGACGACTCGGGCCTGACCGAGATCCGCGTCGCCACGGAGCTCGGGCCGAGCGGGATGGCGATGCTCGGGGGCAAGTGGGGAGGCGTGCGGGAGACGTTCCCCGATTATCTCGGGTCGGATAACGCGGGCTTCGGGTTTGCGATCCCCGACCTGCCGGAGGGAACACACACGCTGCGCCTCACTCTGGTCGCGGCCGACGGAGGAACGACGGTCCTCGAGCGGAGGATCGTGGTCGTGCCCCCTCCGGCGGCGCGTTCGAACGCCCGGCCGACTCCCTGAGGGACCCCTTATAATCCGCGCCCTCATGGACGGCACCTCCATCGCGAAGCTCGGGCAGAAAGCCGGCGGTTCGGCGACCGTCCAGGGCTGGCTGTACAACAAACGCTCGTCCGGCAAGATCCAGTTCCTGATCGTGCGGGACGGCACGGGGTACGTGCAGGTGGTCGTGCCGAAGGCGGACGCGCCTTCCGAGGTCTGGGACGCCGCCGAGAAGGCGACGCAGGAGTGCTCCCTGCGAGTCACGGGGACGGTTCGCGAGGAGAAGCGGGCGCCGGGCGGCTACGAGATGACGGCGTCCGGCATCGAGATCCTGGGCGCCTCGACCGACTATCCGATCAGCCCCAAGGAGCACGGCGTCGACTTCCTGATGGGGCTGCGGCATCTCTGGATGCGCTCCTCGCAGCAGCACGCGGTCCTGCGCGTGCGGTCGGAGCTGGAGCAGGCGATCGCCGACTTCTTCTACGAGCGGGATTTCGTCCGGATCGACTCGCCCGATCCTGACGGGGTCGTCGGTCGAAGGCACCTCGACCCTCTTCGAGACCGATTACTTCGGCGACAAGGCGTACCTCTCCCAGTCCGGGCAGCTCTACCTCGAGCCCGCGGCGGCGGCCTTCGGCAAGGTCTACTGCTTCGGACCCACGTTCCGGGCCGAGAAGTCCAAGACGCGCCGGCACCTGACCGAGTTCTGGATGGTGGAGCCCGAGGTCGCCTTCCTCCAGTTCGAGGGCCTCGTCGAGCTGGCCGAGGATTTCATCGTGTCCCTCGTCGAGCGGGCGCTGAATCGGTCCGGGGAGGATCTGAAGCGCCTGGAGCGCGACACCTCGAAGCTCGAACGGATCAAGAAGCCTTTCCCCCGAACCACGTATCGTGAGGCCATCGCGAAGCTCCAGGAGAAAGGTTTCCCGGTCTCCTTCGGAGACGACCTGGGAGCGGACGAGGAGACCGCGCTGGTCGCCGACCTGGACCGGCCGCTGATCGTGTCGCGCTTCCCGACCGCCATCAAGTCGTTCTACATGCAGCCGGACCCGCAGGACCCCGAAGTCGTGCTCGGCCTGGACATGCTGGCTCCGGAGGGCTACGGCGAGATCATCGGCGGCTCGCGAGCGCATCCACGACCTGACGCTGCTGGAGACGCGCCTGGAGGCGCACAAGCTGCCCCGCGAGGCCTACGAGTGGTATCTGGACGTCCGCCGGTACGGGACGTTCCCGCACTCGGGCTTCGGCATGGGGCTCGAACGCCTCGTCGCCTGGGTGTGCGGCATCCATCACCTGCGGGAGGCGATCCCGTATCCGCGCACGCTCAAGCGGATCTATCCGTGAGCGCGAAGCCGCCTCCGTCCGTCGGCGTCGTGTCGCTGGGCTGTCCCAAGAACCTCGTGGACACCGAGGTGATGCTGGGCCACCTCCAGCAGGCCGGGCACGCCATCGTCCCGGACGCGGAGGCGCGCGTCGTTCTCGTCAACACGTGCGGCTTCATCGACCGGGCCAAGGAAGAGTCCATCGAGACGATCCTCGAGCAGGTCGAGCGCAAGCGCCGGGGCGAGATCGACCGCGTGATCGTGGCCGGCTGCATGGTGCAGAAGTACGGCCGGGAGCTGGCGGCGGAGATGCCCGAGGTGGACGCATTCGTGGGTCTGGACGAGCTCGAGAACGCGCCGGCCGCGGTCGTCGGGACTTCCGACTCTGCCGCGATTCACCGAGAAGCCGCTGGCGACCCGGCTCTACGACGAACGGGCGCCGCGGGTCCTCTCGAGACGGCGCGGCTACGCGTACCTGAAGGTCGGGCGAGGGCTGCGACAATCCCTGCACGTTCTGCACGATTCCCCAGATGCGCGGCGACCAGCGCAGCCGCTCGATCGCGTCCCTGCTGGCCGAGGCGCAGTCGCTCGAGGCGCAGGGGGTCTCCGAGCTGGTCCTGATCTCGCAGGACACGACCCGCTACGGCGAGGACCTCGGGGCTGGGCGGGACGGCCTGGCCCGGCTGGTCGAGGCGCTTCTGGCCGGGACGTCGTTTCCGTGGATTCGCTTTCTGTACGCCTATCCGAAGACCCTCGACGAGTCGGTCCTTCGCCTCATGGCGCTGGAGCCGCGCTTCGTGCCCTACGTCGACATCCCGCTGCAGCACGTCTCCCGGCCGATCCTGGCGGCGATGCGCCGGGGCGGCGACCCCGCCGCGTACCGTCGGCTCGTCGCCCGCATGCGGGAGATCGTGCCCGACATCGCGATCCGCACGACCTTCATCGTCGGGTTCCCGGGGGAGGGCGAGACGGAATTCCGCGAGCTCTGCGAGTTCGTCCGCGACGCCGAACTCGACAACCTCGGCGCCTTCACCTACTCGCCCGAGCCGGGCTCCGGTTCGGAGCCCCTCGGCGATCCCGTCCCGGCCGACGAGAAGGAGCGGCGCCGGGACTTCCTGCTGTCGCTCCAGCAGCCGATCGCGCGCGCCCAGCTTCGGGCGCTCCGGGGCCGGACGCGTCGAGGCGATCGTCGAGGGCCCGTCGGAGGAGCACGAGTACCTGCTGGAGGGCCGGCTGCGCTCCCAGGCGCCCGAAATCGACGGCCGCCTCCTGATCACCGACACCGGAGGTCGGACGCTCGTTTCCCGGCGAGACTCGTGAAGGTGCGGATCGAGAAGACCTTCGACTACGACGTCACGGGAGTGGTGACGGGATGACCGCCTGCCGACCGTAATCCGTCAACCTCCCTGATGCACGTCCTGCGCGATCCGCTCCGCTCGACCGACCTGCCCCGGGGCGGCGTCGGCACGATCGGCAACTTCGACGGCGTGCATCTCGGACACCGCAAGATCCTCGAGACGGTCGTCGCCCGCGCGCGGGAGATCCACCGGCCGTCCTTCGCGATCACCTTCGAGCCGCACCCCATGGCGATCCTGCATCCCGACCGTGCTCCCCGGCGCATCCAGACGCTGCGCCAGAAGGAGGAGGCGATCGAGGCGATCGGGATCGATACGCTGCTCGTCATCCCGTTCACGCGCGACTTCTCGCTGACGGAGCCGGAAGACTTCGTCCGGAACCTCATCGCCGCGCGCCTCGGGGCCGCGGAGCTTTACATCGGGGCACACTTCGCGTTCGGGCGGGGCAAGCGCGGAGACCTCGCGCTGCTGTCGCGCCTGGGGGCGGAGTGCGGATTCGCGGCGTCCGCGCGTCCCGGAGGTCCACTCACGGCGGAGAGCCGGTCTCCTCCACGCGGATCCGGCGCGCCCTGGAGAAGGGAGACATCGGCGAGGCCAACGCGATGCTCGGCCGCCCGTACGAGCTCGAGGGCATCGTCTCCCGCGGCGATCGTCTCGGGCACCGGATCGGCGTCCCGACGATCAACCTGGAGCCGGAGAACGAGCTGCCCCCCGCCGACGGGGTCTACGTGACCGAGATCGAAATCCGCTCGTTCGGCCGACGGTTCCCGAGCGTGAGCAACATCGGACGGCGCCCGACGCTCTACGAGGACTTCACGACCACGATCGAGACGTACGTCCTGGACTTCTCGTCGGACGTCTACGGCGACCGCGTCCGACTCTTTTTCCTGGAACGGCTCCGGGAGGAACGCAAGTTCCCTTCGGTCATGGACCTCAAGGAACAGATCCAGCGGGACGCTCTGGACGCCCGCGCCTGGTTCGATCGCTCAGGCGGCGGCGCGCCGAAAGAGTAGGCGCCCCGCCGCGACGAGAAGCAGCATCGCCCCGAACGTCGCGACGATCGTCGCCCCCGTCGGCAGGTCCCACGCGTACGACAGAGCCACTCCCGCGGCCGAGACGAGCGCTCCCATCGACCATCCGATCGCCAGCCGGGCGCCGAGGCGCTCGGTGAAGAGCATCGCGGTCACCGACGGAACGATGAGGAAGCAGAAGACCAGGAGCACACCGGCGATCGCCACGGAGGAGGTCACTACGAAGCCGAACGACACGTAGAAGAGGAAGTCCCAGAAGCGGACGTTCAGGCCCTGCCGCTCGGCCTCCTGCTCGTTCATCGAGATCAGAAGAAAACGCTTGCGGAAGACGTAGTGGAAGGCGCCCACCAGCGCGTAGAGGACGGCCGTCGTGCCGAGCTCTGTCCAGGACACGGAGAGGATGTTCCCGACCAGCATTTCTTTGAGGTGCTCGGTCTCCTGCGTGGCCTTGGACATCACGAGAATTGCCACGGCCGCCGAGACGGCGTAGACGATCCCGATGATCGCCTCCTGAGGGATGCGGGTCTTCCGGTGCACGCGCGAGACGGCGAAGATCGCCGCGCCGAGGAAGGTGGCGCCGAGCGAGAAGAAGTACGCCATCCCCGAGTGCAGGTCATAGCCCGCCAGATAGCCCACGGTCGTCCCGAGCGCGGCGATCTGGGCGAGCGACAGGTCGACGAAGATCACGCCCCGCTCGACGACGTGAACGCCGAGGTAGGCGTGGATGCCGGTCAGGATCAGGCTCGCGACGAAGGCCGGGAGCAGGATCTCGATCACCGTCATGGGGGACCAGCCTTCCTCTCGGCCAGCGTCCTCGCGAGCAGTCCGACGTCGTAGTCGAACAGCGAGAAGTAGTCCTTCGCCTCCGGGACGCCGCCGACCGACGGGATGAAGACCAGCAGCGTGGCGCCGGTCTTCGAGGCGATCATCGAGGGGGTCTTGCGGTCGAAATAGGGCTCCATGAGGATGACCGGGATCTTCTTCGCCCGCATCATCCCGATGAGTTCCACGATATGGGAAGGCGAGGGAGGGATGCCCGGCTTCGGCTCCACGTAGCCCGCGGCCACGAGCCGGAAGCGCTTCAGGAAGTTGGGCCAGGAGTTGTGGTACGTGACGCAGCTCCGTGCCCGCGTACGGGCGCGAGCGCCGCCGTCCCAGCGCTTCCGGCCCTCGTCGAGCCTCGCTTCGAAGGCCGCCAGGCCGGCGCCGGTACTCGGCGGCCCCGGCCGGGTCGAGCTCCGAGAGCCGGCCCGCGATCGAGCGGGCGATGACCCGTCCGTTCTCGGGATCCAGCCAGTAATGGGGGTTGCCGAAGGGGTGGACGTCGCCCATCGCGCGCGTCACCGACGCCGGTCGGCCGTTCGAGGATGTCGCAGCCGACCGAGGCGTCGAGGTACCCGGTGCGTGCCCGGCCGGATCTTCTCGTTCCGGCTCTGGTCGAGGAGCGGCGGCAGGTACCCGGCCTCGAGCTCGAGGCCGGCGACGACCAGAAGGTCGGCGCGCGAGAGCTTGCAGCACGAAGGACGGCTTGGGCTCGACGAAGTGCGGATCCTGGTAGCCCCGGGCGAGGGAGAAGGTCTCGACGCGCTTTCCGCCCACGGCGTCGGCGATCGAGGCGAAGTCCTGGAGGCTGGTCACGACCCGGACGGCCGCGAGCGTCGGCGAAGCGGCGAGCAGGACGGCGAGAGTGAGTGCAGAGCGTTTCATGGCGACCTCAAAAAGGATGGGCGCCGTGGGCGCCGATGGCGTACTGGACCTGGAGGAGTCCCTCGTTGGCGGTGATCCCGCCCGCGTAGCGCCGCTGGCGAAACTCGCCGCGGATCAGCGAGAACTCGCTCGGCCGGAACGTGAGGGTCACGGCTTCGCCGCGATCGTGCCGGGTGGCGTCCTCGGCGTGGCCGGCCCACTCGTAACGCGCCCCGGCGAACCACCGCCGGGCGAGCTGGTAATCCCCGGAGACGTAGTAGCCGGTGGCGATCTGGGACGGCCCCTCCTGCTCGGCGGAGGCTGCGGAAAAACTCGCCGCGGAGGATGAAGGAGCGATGGGGACGGCTCTGCAGCGGCTTCCAGCGGTAGACGAGATGGGCGTTCTGGAGCGACGTCGTCGCGTCGACCGTGGCGCCGTTGAAACCCTCCCCGTAGCTCGCCCCGACCTCGAGGTTGTGGTCGTCGCCGAGGTCGCGGTACACGCGGTACTGGCCGCAGCCACGCCAGCTTGCCGCGGGACGGCGCCGCGAAGAGGCCCTCGACGTCGCCCCGGAAGACCTGGCCGGTCAGCTCCGAGAAGGTGTCGCCGGGCAGCTCGATGAGCCTCGCCACGGAGACGCCCGCGTCGTTCCAGCCTTCCTCGCTGCCGAGGAGGTTGGCGAGCGGGAGAGGCTCGTCCGCCCAGGGCAGCACGTGAGTGTGGAGCGTGTTGATCTTGCCGAACTGGGCCTTGAACTTTCCGACCTTGACGAGCAGGTCGAAGGGGAGGTGCAGGAACGTGACGTAGCCCTCCTCGAGCTCGACCCCGTCGTTCGAAATCGCCACGAAGACGTCGGCGCGAGCGTACGGGTCGACCACGGCCTGAAAGGAAATCTCGGACTCCTTGACCTGCAGGGACGGCTGGTCGTCGACGGGGTTATGTCCCGCGATCCCGAGGAAGTTTCCGATCACGGCGATCGCGGGATTGAAGAACGTGGGGTTGACGGCGCCGCCGCCGGTTTCCGGCGCGGGCGAAGGCGTGGCCGGCGGTTCCGCGGGAGCCGGCGTGGGAGTCGGAGTCGGTGCGGGCGGGTCCTGGGCGAAGACCGCGGCCGCGGCCATGAGCCAGACGGCGGCGGCGAAACAGGCTCGAATGTTCAAGAGACCTCCTGCGACACTGCGTTGCGGTCAGGAGGCGCGCCAGCGAGACGCCGCCTCCGCGACGGCTACGAGCGGTCGGGAGGGGAGCGGCCGGACAGGTCGCGTCCGGCGAGGCGATCGAAGAAGAGCGACGCCTCCGGGCGGGAGGCCGGCTGGGAGGTCGAAGAGGCGGGGGCGAATCCGCCGAAGGGCCGAACTGCGCCGGCGACGTGCGCCAGGCAGGCGGGGCAGGCGTGGGCAGCGGCCAGAACGACGACCCGGGAGACTCGGGGCTGTCTGCCGCCGGCGCAACCCGCAACGGCTGCTCCGGGTGAAGGCCGAAAGCGCCGGCAACGGCGAGAAGGCTCGCCAGACACAGCGCCAGCCGCGCGGGAGAGGAGCACCTGAGGCGTCCGAGCATCTCGTTCTCTAAGACTCCCGACCTGCCATTCTATTCCCCGGGGCGGGGAGAGCGGCGGGCCTGCATAGAATGCGCGGGTGAAATCCGAGTCTCCCGCGCTGCCGGCCCGTCCCGCAACCCCCGGCGGGCCGGACACCGAGACCCTCCACCGCCGCATGCGCTGGCTGCTCGGGCTGACCTTCCTCCACGTCTTCGGCGAGGGCGGTCTTGCCCTCTACGAGGCGATGCGCACCGGGAGCCTGGCCCTGCTCGCATTCGGAATCGAAAGCGTGATCGAAGGGGGCGCCGCCTTGCTGGCCGTGCGGCACCTGCGCCACCTGGCCGACGAGGAAGAGGACCATGCCCGGAGCGACCAGATGCTGGCGCACTGGATCGGCATCTCGTTCCTGCTGCTCGCGGCTTACACCGCGACACGCGGCATCCTGGAGCTCGTCCGGGGCAACCACGTCGAACCGAGTGTTCTCGGCCTTCTGTTGACGCTGTTCGCGACGTTCGGCATGCCGGTGGTCGGCTACTTCAAGTGGAAGACGAGCCGGCGTCTCGGCAGCAAGGGCCTGGCCGCCGAGGCCAAGGAGTCGATCGCGTGCTCGATCGATTCCGGCCCTGACGCTGGTCGCCATGATCGCCGGACTGCTCGCCGCTCCGGGCTGGGTGGATCCGGCGTTGTCGCTGCTGATGGTTCCCTGGTTTCTGCGCGAGGGTCTCGCCCACGTGCGCGGACGGGTCCACGCGCATGTCCACTGACCGTCGCCTTCGCTCGTCCGGGATCTGCGGCGCCTGCCAGGCCGCGCCGCACCGGCCTGCGGCTCGCCTGTGGGCTCGACCGCAGGCCTGATCCCTCCCTCGCTGCGGCTCCCGCGGCGCGGGGCTCCTCCCCTGTGGGAGACTCCCCGCGCCGCGTACACGCCCACCTGTGCCTCTCGCCGACTCTTTCCTGTGGTCCTCGAGAGGCTGACGCTTTTCGAGGCGCTGGTGGGTGTGTACGCGGCGCGAGGAATCTCCGCGAGCGCAGCGGAGGACGCCTCGCGCCGCGGGAGCGAGCGCGTAGCGCAGGATCAGGCCCGCGGTCGAGCCCACAGGCGAGCCGCGGGCCGGTGCGCCGCAGGCGCAGATCCGTAGCGCAGCGCTCGCGACGTGTCGCGACGGTTTGGTAATATGGTCGTCTACCGCGTTTGAATCCAGTCGGGGAATGACCGCATACTTTGACCTGAAGGAGTTTTTGTCCATGTCCAACGACAACGTCACCCAGGTCTCCGACGCCAGTTTCGACGGAGACATTCTGAAAAGCACGGTCCCCGTCCTCGTCGACTTCTGGGCTCCCTGGTGCGGCCCGTGCCGGTCCGTGGCCCCGATCGTGGAGGAGCTGGCGACCGAGTACGTCGGTCGGATCAAGGTCGCCAAGATCAACGTCGACGAGTCGACCGAGGTCGCCATGCGCTACCAGATCACGTCGATCCCCACCTTCCTCCTCTTCAAGGACGGCCAGGTGGCCGACCGGGCCCTGGGCGCGCTGCCCCGAAGCGAATTCGTGAAGCTCATCGACCGGAACCTGTAATCCTTCTTCGTCCCCGCTCCCCCAGGGCCCCGATCGGGGCCCTTTTTCATTGGTCGCGGCGCCATGGAAAGCGGGCACGGCGTAAGATCGCAGCGTCGCAGGAGAGGGAGGCTTCGTGTCGTCTTCGCCCCGATCGAGCATCGTCCCCGAGGGCGGCGAGATGGTCGAGGGCTTTCCGTCGGTGCCGTCGCGCTCGCTCGACACGCTCTGGTTTCAGGTCGCGGGCACGCTCTGCAACCTCCAGTGCACGCACTGCTTCATCTCCTGCTCTCCGACCAACCACAGCCACGAAATGCTGACGCTCGCCGACGTGCGGCGCCGGCTCGCGGAAGCGGCGGCTCTGGGGGTCCGGGAGTACTACTTCACGGGCGGCGAGCCGTTCATGAATCCCGAGATGCTGCCGATCCTGGAGGAGACTCTGCGCCAGGGGCCCGCGTCGGTCCTGACCAATGGCCTGCTCCTGACCCCGGAGCGCTGCCGCCGCCTGCGGGAGCTGGCCGACGGCAGCGAGTATTCGCTCGACCTGCGGGTTTCGATCGACGGGTACAGCGCCGAGATCAACGACCCGATCCGCGGGGCGGGAACCTACGAGCGCATCCTGCAGGGAATCCGGAACCTGGCCGAGGCGGGGTTGAACCCCGTGGTGACGGTGACGGAGGCCTGCGAGGACGCCGGCAGCGCCGCGGGGCGGGAACGGCTGCTCGCGTGGATGCGGAGCATCGGGCTCTCGCGCCCGCGGCTGAAGATCCTCTCGCTCTTCCGCATCGGGGCCGAAGCGGAGCGGTTGCGCGCGTACGGTTCCGCAGAGACGCTGGAGGGCCGGGACCTGTCGGAGGAAGACCTGGACCGGCTGCAGTGCTCCTCGTGCCGGATGGTCACCTCGCGAGGGGTCTACGTCTGCCCGATCCTTCTCGACGAGCCCGGAGCGCGGATGGGGGAGTCGCTCGAGGAAACCCTGCGGCCCTTTCCGCTCCGCTACGCGGCCTGCTACACCTGCCACGAATACGGAGTGACATGCCGGACGTGACGCGCCTCGCGTTCTTCGGCGGGGTCTACAGCAACGCGCGCGCGCTCGCCGCGGCGGTCGTGGACGCCCGGCGCCGCGGCGCGGACGCGATGTACGCCCTGGGCGATTTCGGGGCCTTCGGGCCGCATCCGGACCGCGTCTTTCCCGTCCTGCTCGAAGCCGGCGTCGAGGCCATCCAGGGGAACTACGAGGAGTCGCTCTCGACCGGCGCCTCGGACTGTCACTGCGGCTACACCGACCCTCGCGACAACCACTTCGCTCAGATCTCCTACGACTACACGGCCGCCCGAACGTCCCCCGAGTGGACGCGCTGGATGGGAACCCTGCCGAAGACCCGGCGGCTCGAAGCCGGCGGCCGGAAGATTCTGCTCGTTCACGGCTCGCCCCGCCGGATCAACGAGTTCCTGTGGGAATCGACCTCTCCGGTGGCGTTCCTGGAGAAGCTCCTGACCGATCACGACGCCGACGTCCTGGTTTGCACGCATACCGGCCTCCACTGGAGCCGGCGGCTGCCTTCGGGCCGCACCGTGGTCAACTGCGGGGCCCTCGGCCGGCCGGCCAACGACGGCCGGACCAACGTCTGGTACGCGTTTCTGACGCTCGATCGGGACGTCCGTATCGCGTTCGCCCCCCTCGCTTACGACCACGAGGCGATGGCGCGCGAGATGGCCGAGGAAAGGCTGCCCGCCGAGTTCATCGAGACCATCCGCACGGGCTGGTGGACCACCTGTCTCGAGATTCTTCCGGCGCGCGAACGCGAGCGCGGCCGCTATTGAGGCGGGCCCGCAACACGGTCCTCCGGGCGGCCGGGCAACTTAATGCTCCAGGCCGGCTTCCCGCAGCTCGAGACGATCTGGAGCTCGCCGCCGGTTGAGGATCGGCAAGCCTGCGCGCTGAAGACAAAGACGTTACCTGGAACAACCGGCGCGGGGAAACCGTTCCGACGGAGGGAAATGAAAAAGCTGATCTGGGTCGCCGCCGCCGTGGCCATCGCCACGGGCGCCTTCTTTCTTCTCGGCAGCCGCCGGAAAGCCGAGCCGAAATACCGCACGGCCTCCGTCGAGCGTGGCGACGTCACGCAGACGGTGTCGGCCACGGGCACTCTCTCCGCCGTCACGACCGTCAAGGTCGGCAGTGTCGTCTCGGGAAACGTCGCGGCCCTCCACGCCGACTTCAACAAACAGGTGAAAAAGGGCGACCTTCTGGTCGAGCTCGATCCGGTCCCGTTCCAGGCGCGGATCGCGCAGACCCAGGCCGCGCTCGAGAAAGCCCGTGTGGACGTCCGCAACGCCGAGATCGGGCTGCGGCGGCAGAAGGCGCTGTCGGCCGAGGGCCTCGCGTCTCAGGCCGACCTCGATCAGGCGCAGGCCAACTTCGACTCGGCGACGGCCTCCCGAAACCAGGCGCAGGCGACCCTCGAGCAGGCCCAGACGGACCTCAAGAACAGCCGGATCGAAGCGCCGATCGACGGCGTCGTCGTCGACCGGCAGTACGACGTCGGCCAGAGCGTGGCGGCGTCGTTCACGGCGCCCACGCTCTTCACGATCGCGCAGGACCTGACGAAGATGCAGGTCCTGGCCGACGTCTCGGAGTCGGACATCGGCATGATGAAGATCGGGCAGCCCGTGCGCTTCACGGTGGACGCGTACCCCGAGCAGAGCTTCCGCGGAACGATCGCGCAGATCCGCCTGAACGCCACGGTCAACCAGAACGTCGTGACCTACCCGGTCATCATCGACGTGCCGAACCCGGACCTCGCGCTGCGCCCGGCGATGACCGCCAACGTCACGATCGACGTCGCCGTCGTCAAGGACGTGCTGCGCGTCCCGAATGCGCGCCCTGCGCTGGAGGCCCGAGGAGAAGGAGGGCGGCGGCTCCGGCCTCGGCGGAGGAGCGCGCCGCGCGAACCGGGAGCGGCCGCGGTCCCGCAGCCGCCGCCCGCCAGCTCGGCCAGACCTCCGGCGGCCGGGGCGCCAGGGCCGGCCAGACCGTCTACACCCTCCCTGGCGGCGAGGTCGGAGATCCGCGGCCCGTCCAGATCCGCACGGGCATCACCGACGGGCGCTACACCCAGATCACGGGCGGGGAGCTGAAGGGCGGCGAGAAAGTCGTGGTCGGCCTGGTCACCGCGAAGGTCGACACGTCCGCCGGCCGCGCCGCCCGGCGTGGGCGGTCCCGGGGGGGCCCGGCGGCCGGAGGTTCTAGTTGGAGCCGGTCATTCGGATCCGGGACCTCGTCCGGGTCTACCAGATGGGCGAAGTGGAGGTCCGGGCGCTCGACGGGGTTTCGACTCGAGATCGCCCCCGGCGAGTTCGTCGCGGTCATGGGCCCGTCCGGCTCGGGCAAGAGCACGTTCATGAACATCGTCGGCTGTCTCGATCGGCCGACGTCGGGGGACGCTACCGGCTCGACGGGGTGGACGTCTCGGGGCTGGATCGCGACGCCCGCGCCGAAATCCGCAACGGCAAGATCGGATTCGTGTTCCAGTCGTTCAACCTGCTCCCGCGCACGTCGGCGCTCGAGAACGTCGAGCTGCCGCTGATCTACTCGGCCGACGGTCACCGGGCCGAGCACCGGAGGCAGAAGGCGATGCGGTGCCTCGAAGTCGTCGGCCTGGCCAACCGGTGGGACCACCAGCCGAGCCAGCTCTCGGGCGGCCAGCAGCAACGCGTGGCGATCGCGCGGGCCCTCATCAACGACCCGAAGCTGATCCTGGCCGACGAGCCCACCGGAAACCTCGATACGCGGACCTCGGAAGAAGTCATGGGCGTCTTCCAGAAACTCAACGACGAGGGCAAGACGGTCGTCCTGATCACTCACGAGGCCGACATCGCCGAGCACGCGCGACGGATCGTGGGCTTCCGGGACGGACAGCTCGTCGAGGACCGGGCCGTGCCGAGCCGCCGCCTCGCGGCGGCGAAACCGTGGAGGGGAGGCATGCTGAAGTTCCTGACGATCCTCAAGGTGGGCTTGAAGGCGATCGCGCGCAACAAGATGCGCTCGATGCTGACGGCGCTCGGCATCATCATCGGCGTGGCCTGCGTCATCGCGATGATCGGCGTGGGCCAGGGCTCCCAGGCCGCGATCCAGTCGCAGATCTCGGCCCTCGGCGTCAACTTCCTCATGATCTTCCCGGGCGTGGCCACGCAGTCCGGGGCGCGCATCTTCACGGGACAGTCCTCGATCACCGAGGAGGACGTCGCGGCCGTCCGGGCGGAAAGCCCGTCGGTCGCCTACGTGTCTCCGATGGCCCGTTCGGCCGCCCAGGTCGTCGCCGGCAACCTCAACTGGGGCACGAGCGTTCAGGGCGTGGGGGTCGACTGGCCGTTCATCCGCTCGTGGAACGTCGACCGCGGCGTCTTCTTCGGAGAGTCGGACGTGCGCGCCGCGGCCAAGGTCGTGGTGCTCGGCTCGACCGTGGCCAACGCCCTCTTCCAGGGACAGGATCCCGTCGGCCAGACCGTGCGTATCAAGAACTTCCCGTTCCGGGTGATCGGCGTCCTCGAGACCAAGGGCGGCAGCACGATGGGGCAGGACCAGGACGACGTCGTCGTCGCTCCGTACTCGACGGTCATGCGGCTGCTCAAGAAGACCACCGAAGATCGACATGTTCATGGCCTCGGCCGTCTCGCGCAACGCGGTCGCCGATGCGCAGCAGGAGATCGACGCTCTCCTGCGCCAGCGCCACCGGATCGGCCCGGGCCAGGACGCGGACTTCATGATCCGCTCGCAGCAGGAGATCGCCCAGACGGCGGATCAGACCTCCCGGACGCTCTCGCTCGCTGCTCGCCTCGGCCGCGTCGATCTCGCTGCTCGTCGGCGGGATCGGGATCATGAACATCATGCTCGTGTCGGTCACCGAGCGCACCCGCGAGATCGGGATCCGCATGGCGATCGGGGCCAAGGGACGCGACATCCTCACGCAGTTCCTGATCGAGGCGCTGACTCTGTCGATCGCCGGAGGCGCGATCGGCGTGACGCTGGGCATCGCGGCCTCCCGCCTGCTGGCCTGGAAGGCCCAGTGGCCGATCGTCGCTCTCGCCCGGAGCGGTGGGCCTCGCCTTCGGTTTCTCGGCCGCGATCGGGGTCTTCTTCGGCTTCTACCCGGCCCGCAAGGCGTCGCGGCTGGATCCCATCGAGGCTCTCCGGTACGAGTGACTGTTAAAATCCGTCAGTGTCCGGGCTCCCGTTCGAGACCTTCTGGCGGCGCTTCGACCCGCGGCGGAGCGTGGGGGCCCGCCTGCTCCTCGCCTTCTCCCTGGCCTTTCTGCTGCCGGCCGGCGTTTTTGTCTTCCTCCTCCAGAAGCGGCTGACCGATCTGGAGGCCGCCTCGATCGCGCAGGTGGCCGGCGCTGCGCGTCACGGAGGCCGCGATGCGCGTGGCCCAGGACGCGAGTTTCCGCGCCGAGTTCATCGAGCGGCGGGCGCTCGTGGTCGAGGAAGCCGGCTGGGCTCTCGCGGCGTCGGCGCGGATTGCCCTGGAGTTTCCGGGGATCCGGCGGCGCCGGAGGAGATGCTCCCGGTCCCCGATGCGCACGGCCACGTCTGGACGTCGTTTCCCGAGCACGACTCGGTCGCCGCCGTCTCCCTGCGGCGGCAGGACGCCGCGTCGGCCCTGCGCGACGTGGCGCGGACGCGGCCGCTCGCGCCCCTGATGGCGGAGCTGCGCCGCCGGCGGCCGACCGTGCGCTCGGTCAGAGTCTGGACGGCCTCCGGGGTCGTGCGGCAGTCGCCCTGGGTCGAGCTTCATCAGGCCAACCGCGATTCCGGGGGAGAGCTCGAGCGCTTCGTCTTCCACCGCGTTTCCCTCTTCCCGGACGCGCCTCCGGCGGCCGGCGACGTCGCGATCTGGTCCGACGTGCACGCCGGCCCGTCGACCGCTCCGGACGCGCGCTTTGCCAGCGTCTCCATCCCCGTGCGCGGCGCCGGAGGCCGGCTTGCTCGGCGCCGTCGCGCTCGAGGTCGACGCCCGCCGCTACGTCGCCGAGGCGCTCGAGCCCTGGCAGCCGGCCGGCGACTTCTGGTTCGCGACCGACGCCGAAGGACGCGCCGTCCTGGTGCCCACTCGGGCCGGCGCCGTGCTGGGCTGGGGAGGGGAGCCCGGCACGACGCTCTCGCAGGCGCCTTCTCCGGAGCTCAAGCTCCTGGCCGGGCGGGGGCGAAGCACGCCGCGGCTCGAACGAGGAATACCTGATCGACGGCAAGCGGGTGCGGATCGCCTCGGCCCGCGTCGGGCCGACGGGCTGGGTCTTCTACGAGGGCCTGTCGCACGAGGCCATCGAGACCGTCCGCGCCGAGGGCCTCCGGCGCCTTCCCGCCGGAATCCTTCTCCAACCTGAAGCGCGACGTCCTGGTCCTCTTCGGTCTTCTCCTTCCGGCGGTCCTGGTCGCCATCGGGATCGCCTCCCGGCGCATCTCGGCGCCGGTCGAGCAGCTCATGCGCGCCGCCGAGGAGATCGGCCGAGGCCGGACCGTCGACGTCGCGGGGCGGGACTCGCCCGATGAATTCGGCCGGCTCGCGATGGCCGTCGACGCCATGGGCAAGCGCGTGGCGAGACGCGTCGAGACCCTGCGCCGACTGCACCAGTTCTCGCGATCCGCGTACCGGATGACCGACGTCCACGAGGTCGTGGCCCGGTCGACCCAGGCCATCGCGGGGTTCACCAACGCCGAGCGCGTGTGGTTCTACCTCTACGACCGCAACACGAACCGGCTCGAAGCGGCCCTCCCGGCCTGGAACCTGACGGAGGAGCATCGCGTCGCAGGATGAAAGTCTCCGTCGACGCGCGGTCGATCGCCGGGATGGTCTTCCGGACCGGCGAGGCGTACTGCTCCAACGGCCTGGACATGGATCCGTACTCCAACCGCGATCTTCAGAAGCTCGTCGGCGCGCGAACGCCGTCTTCGCGCCGCTGAAGACCGAGGAAGAGACGCTCGGCGTCGCCGTCGCCATCAACCGGGCGGAAGGATTCGGCCAGGAGGAGGTCGACGCGCATGACCTCCTTCGCCGACCTCGCGTCCCTCCTGCTGCGGAACTCCCGCCTCTACGCGACGCTGGCGGGCACCGTGGATGAGCTCCGCCGGGCGAGCCGCCTGAAGGATCACTTCCTCCAGAACGTGAACCACGAGCTGCGCACGCCCGCTGACGGCGATCGTGGGATGGACGGATCTCTTCGGGGAGCAGACCGTCGACGAGAAGACGCTGCAGCGGGGGCTGCGGCAGATCCGACAGTCCGCGCGGGTGCTGCTCGCGTTGATCGACGACCTGCTCGACCTCGCGCGCATGGACCGCGGCGCGCTGACCCTCGACCGCAAGCCCGTGTCGCTCTCGGAGGTGATCCAGCGTTCGCTCGACACCGTGCGCATGATGGCCGAGGCCCGGGGCGTGGTCCTGATCCAGGCGCCGCTGCCCGAGCCGATGCCGCCGGTCCGGGCCGACGGCCTGCGACTCCAGCAGATCCTCTGGAACCTGCTGGCCAACGCGATCCAGTTCACGCCGCAGCACGGCCGGGTCGTCGTGCGCGTGGATCGCGAGCCGGAGCGCTATCTCATCAGCGTCGAGGACGACGGCATCGGGATTCCCGAGAGCGAGCTGCCCCACGTCTTCGAGCGTTTCCGCCAGGTCGACGGCTCGGCCACGCGCGGCCATGCCGGAATGGGCATCGGCCTCGCGCTGGCGCGCTCCCTGGTGGAGCTGCACGGGGGGACGATCTGGGCCTCCAGCGTCGTCGGGCAGGGCAGCCGGTTCACGTTCGGGCTGCCGATCCGGGGCGCCGAGCGCCGCACAGCAGACTCGGCCGCCGTCGCCGCGGAACCGGTAGAGCGGGGAGTCTGACCGTCGCGAGCGCTTCGCTACGGATCTGCGCCTGCGGCGGCACCGGCCCGCGGCTCGCCTGTGGGCTCGACCGCGGGCCTGATCCTGCGCTACGCGCTCGCTCCCGCGGCGCGTCGCCTCCTCCGCTCCTTCGTCGGGAGACTTCGTCGCGCCGCGTACAAACCCAACAGCGCCTCAAAAAGCCTCGCGCTCTCGATGGCCGCTAAGAAAAGAGTCGGCGAGCGGCACAGGTGGGCGTGTACGCGGCGCGGGGAGTCTCCCACAGGGGAGGAGCCCCGCGCCGCGGGAGCCGCAGCGAGGGAGGGATCAGGCCTGCGGTCGAGCCCACAGGCGAGCCGCAGGCCGGTGCCGCCGCAGGCCGCAGATCCCGGACGAGCGGAGGCGACGTGCTATGGCGACGCTGCGGCCGGCAGGCCCGTGCCCTTGAGGAGGTCGTGGACGACCTTCGCCGTTTCCTCCTTGCCGGGCACGCAGAGATTCGGGTCCTTTTCCTTGCCGGAGGCGAGGGCGGCCGCGTAACCCTCGCAGTCGTAGCCGCAGGCCGTGCAGTCCGTCTGCGCCATCGCGGCATAGAGCTTGAGGGTCAGGTCGCCGCCCTTTGCCATCTCCATGCGCTTGGGAAGGGGGATCGTCTCGTCGTGGAACGCCGGCGCTTCTTTCTTCGGCTTGGCGGCGGCGACGACGTCCTCTTCCTCCCGGCCGGTCTCGACCCACTCTCCGTAGGACAGGCAGTTCGGGCAGACGAAGCCGTAGTCCCAGCCCTGGGGAATGAATACCGCCGGCGTCCGGTAGACGAACAGCGGCTCGAAATCCTGAGGGCAGGCGGGCGACTCGCGCTCCTGCGCGTCCCGGACCATCGTCTTCAGATGCGGGCGGGAAAACTCGATCTGCTTGGGCTTCTGAGCGAAGCGGAACATCTCGCCCTTCGGGCACACCATGACGACCTGCGGCTTGTAGACCCGGTCGACGAAGAACGTGCGCATGGGCACTTCGTGCGACGGGCAGAGCGAGGGCGCGTCCTGCCAGAAGGCGGCGACGAGCCGGGATTGATCCGGAAGCGTCAACCTCATCGCCGAGGATTATAACGGGCGAGGCCCGGCGCCGAAAAACGCGAAGGTCAGCCGCCCTGCTCGAGAGCCGCAAACGGGTTGAGCCGCTTCTCCTCGTCGATGGTCGTGCCCGGCCCGTGGCCGCAGACGACGGGGACGTCGCCCGGAAGCGCGAACGAGCTTCTGGCGGATCGAGGAGAGGATCGTCTCCGTGTCGCCGCCCCACAGGTCGGTCCGGCCGATCGACCGGCGGAACAGGGTGTCGCCCGCAAAGAGAACGGGGCGGTCCCCCGAGGAGCTCGAAGCAGGTCGAGCCCGGCGTGTGCCCGGGCGTGTGGATGGCCCGCAACGCGTGGCGCCCGAAGCGGATTGTCTCCTCGTCCGCGATCGGCTCGTCGGGCGGAAGCGGTGGCTCGGCGCGGAGGCCGAAGAGGGCGGCCTGATCCGGCAGGGCGTCGTAGAGCGGAAAGTCCGCGGCATGGAGGCGGATCTTCGCGCCGGTCGCCTCCTTGACGCGACGCGTGCCGCCGATGTGGTCGAAGTGGGCGTGCGTGTGGAGCAGGGCCACGGCCTTGAGCTTCTCTCGCGTCGAGCGCGCGGAGGATCCGGTCCGGCTCGTCTCCCGGGTCGATGACGACGGCCTCGGACGAGGCTTCGTCCGCCAGGATCGTGCAGTTGCACTGGAGCGGGCCCGACCGGAAACGTCTCGATGAGGGCCGGGCTCACGGGTTGACCGCCACGACCGTGTCCACGTCGTGGCGCTCCCGTCGGGAAGGATCGGCCCAGACCGGCTCCGGCGAGGCGAGGTTGAGCTGCACGGCCCATTCCTGGTTGTCGGGCCTCCGGTACTCCGAGGCGAACAGCTTGCGCCGGCTTCTCGGCGTGAAGATCTCCCATCGGATGTAGCCGAAGTCGGCCGTCTCGTCGTGGAGGTGGAACGCCGGTATCTTCTCGCCCGCCTCGATGGCCGCCTCGCGCACGGTCAGGGGAGAGAACCCGTTGGCCCGAAGGCGCTCCTCGAACTCGCTTCTGACCAGCCGCCCCTGATGGCGCAGACTGTGCCGTCCGCGCGCGACCCCGCGTCCGAGGATCAAGTCGTCGAGCGCGTCGGAGAGCTCACGGTCCATGTCGGGATCTTAGTCCGCAATCCCCCCGGACGCCGCGTTAGACTCGCCGGGCCTTGGACCTCCCGAGCGTGGCGATCCGATTCTCGCTGGCCCTCTGGGTCGGCGGCACGATGGTGGTCGTGCTGGCGGCTCCGGTCATCTTCCGCCGGATCCCGTCTCGCGATCTCGCCGGAGACGTCTTCGGCGAGATCCTGCGCCGGTTCGAGGCGGTCAAGCACGTCCTTTCGCTGGTTCTCGTCCTGGGGATTTTCGTCAACCTGGAGCGCGGAGGAGGGCTGGCCGGGCTCTCGATCGCCGGAGCCATCGCGATCTTCGTCGCCGTGGCCTCCAACGTCTACCTCGCGATGGTCCTGCGGCCCCGCATGAAGTACTTCCGGATGAAGGTGTCTTCGTTCGACGCCGCGGCGCCGGAGGATCCGTGGAGGGTTCGTTTCGACCGCCTGCATCGCCGCTCGACAGGCGTGCTCGTGCTCGGCTGGATCGCGGCGGCCGCGGGACTCCTTCTCTGGTCCTAGCTCCGGATTCCTGGTCAGACCCTCAGCCGCGCCACGACGTCGATCTCCACGGCGGCCCCTTTCGGGAGCTCGGCCACCGCGACCGTCGAACGAGCGGGACGATGGTTTCCAAATCGCCTGGCGTAGACCGCGTTCATCGCGGCGAAGTCGGACATTCGCAGGAGATAGACGGTCGTCTTCACGACGTCGTCCAGCGAAGCGCCGGCCTCTTTCAGGACCGCCTCGAGGTTGTCGAACACCCGCTCGACGCTGGCTTCGAGCCCGCCGCGGCACGAGCGCGCCGGTCGCGGGATCGAGCGGGATCTGACCCGACGCGAACACGAAACCGCCCTCGGAAACGGCCTGGGAGTACGGGCCGATGGCCTTTGGGGCGCCCTCCGGTCGCGATGAACTTCATCTCTTTGGCCCTCTCGCCGCGTCGACGCGGCCCAGAACCGCCGTGCGGCCCGGTTTTGACCCTCGGTTCCCGTCTTTCGCGCTAGAATAATCGGAACCGCGGAACAACAATAATGTCCGTCGAGCGAATCCAGCTTCTTCACGAAGACTACATTCGCCTTACCGAGAGGTTCAAGGCGCTGTGGACCTTTCACCAATTTCTCCGCGGAGTCCAGAAGACCTTCTTCGCCACGGAGCCGAGCTACGCGCTCGACTTCGGGAAGCTGTACGACGACGTGCGGGCGGTCGCGGGCGCGGTCGACACGACGTCGCCCGAGAAAGTCGCGCCTCGGATCCGGGAGCTGGCCGAGCGCCTCGACGTCGTTTTCGAAGAAGCTCCGCGAGGCGGACCGCCACATCTCGCCCTCGTACGTGAGGCGGTTCTTCGAGAAGGTGCAGCCCCAGGACGAGAAGATCGCCTTTCACCTTCTGCGCTTCTATTTCTCCCAGCCGGACGTCGACGAGGACGTCGTCGACAAGGTCGACTTCCTCGCCACGGTCGTCGCCGCGGGGCCGTCGAGCTCCGTTCGTCCCGGCCCCGGCCGCGACATGCGCAAGTTCTTCGAGTCCGCCGCGGCGAGCTCCGTCTGGCCGGCGCTCGACCCGACCACGGCGCCGACGATCGCCCAGGCTTTCGACGAGCTCGCCGCGGACATGGCCCGCGCCCAGGAGTTCGAGGATCTCGTGACGGCGAGGCTCCTGAACAACGTGCGGCACTCGAAGCGCCGGGTCGCCAACGGCCTCGCCCATCCCGAGGTCCTCGCCGCCGTGGCGAGTGCAACCTCAGCACGCGCTCCGTCTTCCACCGCCTCTACGAGCGCGAGGAGAAGCGGCTCGAGGAGGCGACCGACCGCATCGGCGACCTCGAGAAGGAGCTGACGCGCGGCGGCCTCGAGGTCCCGACCGCCGACGAGTTCCGCACGTTCCACGAGTCGCGCCAGCGGTGGGACCGGCAGACGCAGGACTCGAATCTCAAGGCGCTGCAGGTCGTCGAGCTCAAGGAGGCCATCGGCCAGGTGCTCGGCCGCTTCGAGCTGGCCGGACTGGCGGCCGAGGACATCGACGAGCGTGCTCGAGCTCGTCGAGGAAGTCGAAGTCGACATCGTCGACGAGTAGTTCTGGAAGCCCTAGGTCGACCGGGTGCTGGCCGCCGTCGAGATGTATGACGACGGGACCGGTCCGCTGCGCACCGACATCGCCGGCCTCGAGAACCTGCGGCTGGAGACCGTGGGAGCTGAAGGCGGCGCGCCACGCGGTGGCCGCGGGAGGTCCCGCGCCGACCGAGCGCGATCGGACGCTGCTTCGCGCCGTGGCCCTGCGCGCCAAGGCCGAGGAAGAGACCGAGTCGCTCCGCGCCGCCGCGCCCGCGGACCCTCCTGCCGAAATGCTGCGCGCCGCCCGCGCCACGCTGGGACGCGTCCCGCGCTCGACGCGGCGATCTCGAGCGTCATCGACGAGTCCGAGGCCGTGAGCTCCTCCGAGGAGATCCGGGCCTGGACCCGCACGCGTTTCCGCCTCCTGCGGGCGACCGCCGACCTCTGGCTGATGCAGGACTCTCCGAGCAGCGATCGGCGCGAATCCCGCAGCTGAGGCCGACCCTGTCCGGGCGCGAGACCGTCGACCGCGCCGCCGCCGCTCCTGACTCGTATACTCCGTCCGATGAGCGGAGCCGGGAGATCCCCCGGGTCGAGAGACGCATGTCGCGACCGAGAGCGACCTGCTCCGGAACCGGCGGGAGAACTGGAAGCGCGTCGGAGAGCTGGGCTATCCGCTCGTGGCCGGTCAAGTTCCCGATCACCGAGACGGTGTCGGAGGTCGGAGAGCGCTACCGCGGAGAGCCGGGCGAAGCCCTCGAGGCGCGGAAGTCCCCGTGACGACGGCCGGGCGCGTGCTCGCCCTGCGGACCGCCGGCAAGGCCGGGTTCCTGGACCTGTCCGACGGCCGGTCCCGGCTCCAGGTCTACCTGCGTCGCGACGCCGTCGGGGACGCGGCCTTCGAGCTCTACCGCGCCCTGGATCTCGGCGACTGGCTGGGCGTCGAGGGGGACGTCTTCAAGACCCGCACCGGGGAGCTCTCGGTCAAGGCGCGCACGCTGACGTTCCTGGCCAAGTCCCTTCCGGCCGCTTCCGGAAAAGTGGCACGGCCTGAAGGACGTGGAGCGCCGCTACCGGCAGCGCTACCTCGACCTCGCGGTCAACCCGGAGTCCCGCGAGGTGTTCGAGCGGCGGGCGGCGATCGTCCGGTACCTCCGGCATTTTCTCGACGCGCGCGGGTACCTCGAGGTCGAGACCCCGATGATGCAGCCCATCGCGGGCGGCGCCGTGGCGCGGCCGTTCGTGACCCACCACAACGCGCTCGACATGGACCTCTTCCTGCGGATCGCGCCCGAGCTCTACCTGAAGCGGCTGGTCGTCGGCGGCATGCCGAAGGTCTACGAGATCAACCGCAACTTCCGCAACGAGGGCATCTCGACCCACCACAACCCCGAGTTCACGATGCTCGAGTTCTACCAGGCGTACGCCGAAGGCGAGGACCTCATGCGGCTGTCCGAGGAGATGCTCTCGGGTCTCGCCACGGAGGTCGGCGGGAGCCTCGAAGACGCCGTGGGGCGACGATGTCGATCGACTGGACGCCGCCCTTCCGCCGCCTGACGATGCGCGAGGCGGTCGTGGAGTTCACGCGGGACGACCCGCGCGGGGCAATCGCCCGGGAAGACCTCGCGTCGGAGGAGACGCTGCTCCCGGCGGCCGCCCGCTACGGAGTCGAGAAGCCCGAGCGCTTCCGCGGGAAGAAGGGCAAGCTTCTCGCCGAGCTCTTCGAGGCGGTCGCCGAGAGCGAAGCTCGTGCAGCCGACCTTCCTCCACGAGTTTCCGACCGAGATCTCGCCGCTCGCGCGGCAGAAGCCGGAGGACCCGGAGTGGGCCGACCGCTTCGAGCTCTACGCCGGCGGCATGGAGATCGCCAACGGCTTCTCCGAGTTGAACGACCCGGCCGAGCAGGCCGACGCGCTTCCGCCGCCAGGCCGAGGAGCGCGCCCGGGGCGACGCTGGAGGCGGCGCCGTACGACGAGGACTACGTCGAGGCCCTCGAGCACGGCATGCCGCCGACGGCGGGCGAGGGCATCGGCATCGATCGGCTCGACGATGCTGCTGACCGACAGCCATTCCATCCGGGACGTGATCCTGTTTCCGCTGCTGCGGCCGGAACGCAAGGCGTAGGCCGGAGACGCGGCATGCGGTTCGAGACCTTCGTCGCCCTCCGCTATCTGGCGGCCTCGCGGCGGCGGGCGCACGTCGCCCTGATCGCGACGATCTCGATCGTCGGCCTCGCGGTGGGCGTCGCCGCCCTCGTCGTCTCGCTGGCGCTGCTCTCGGGGTTCCAGGACCGGATCCGGCAGCAGATGGTGGAGCGCAGCGCGCACCTGAGATCTCGCCGGCGCGGGGCGCCCGCTCGCCGACGCGGAGACGGTCCGCCGGGCGCTGCGCGGCGCTGCCGGGAGTGGCGGAAGCGGCCCCGGCGATCGAGGGCCGCGGCTGGGCCTCCGACGCCGAGGGACGGCGACGACTGTGCCGGTGCGCTATCGCAACGGGGCGGGCCTCGCGGCCGCCGAGGCGGGGCGGCCGCGCGCGCGGATCGCCGCGATCGCTGGCCGCCAGGCTCCACGCGGGCGGCGGCGACCTCGTCCGGCTGACCTCGTCGCGCTTCCGGCTCTCGCCGATCGGCCCCATTCCGGTGACCGTGCTGGTCCGCGCGTCGCGCGACGTGAGCCGCGCCGGAGTCCTCGAGAAGTCCGCCGAGGTCGAGGTCTCCGAGGAAACGGCCCGCCTCCTCTCCGGCTGACCGCGGCCGGCGCCCGCGCGTACGAGGCGCTGCTCGACGACTCCCGTGAAGGCCGACGCGGCCGCCCGGCAGCCGCTCGCGCGCTCCCTGGGCCGGGTTACCGCGTCGAGACCTGGCGGGAGCTCAACGCTCCGCTCGCCTTCGCGCTGCGTCTCGAGAAAGTCGTGATCTTCGTGACGGTTGCGCTCGTGATCGTCGTCGCCGCGCTCAACATCGTCTCGAACATCGCGCTGACGGTCGTCGAGAAGAAGCGCGACCTCGGCGTCCTCACTGTCTCTCGGCGCGGCGCCCGGCTCGCTCCTGCGCGATCTACCTGACCCTCGGCGGCGTGATCGGGCTGATCGGGACGGCCCCGGGCGTGCTCGTCGGCGTCGCGCTCTCGGTCGCCGCCGACCGGTTTCGGCTCGTGCCGCTTCCGTCCGACGTGTACTGCTGACGCACGTTCCCTTCGCCGTCCACCCGGCGCGAGGTCGCGGTCGTCGCGGCGTTCGCCCTCGCGACGGCGCTCGCCGCGGCCCTGCTTCCGGCGCGCGCCGCGGCGCGCCTGGCGCCGGGCGAAGCGTTCAGAGTTCGCGTGCTTCCGTCCGCTGACTCGACGTCGACTCGAGCTGAGCTCCGCTGCTCGCCGTCAAGGCCGAGAACCTCTCGAAGACGTACACCGGCGAAGGCGCGCCGGTGACCGTCTTCTCGAACCTGACTTCGAGCTCCCGGCCGGGGTGTTCGCGGCCGTCATGGGGCCGTCGGGAGTCGGGAAGTCGACGCTGCTGCACCTGATCGGCGGGATCGACCGGCCGGACGCGGGCCGGGTCGAAGTCTTCGGCCAGTCTCTCGAGGAGCTTCCGCCGCGGGAGCGGGCGCGCTTCCGCAACGAGAAGATCGGCTTCGTCTTCCAGTTCCACCACCTGCTGCCCGAGTTCACCGCCGAGGAGAACGTCGCGATTCCCGGACCGCATCGCCGGCGTTCCGGCACGGGAGGCGCTCCGGCGCGCGGCGCGAGCTGCTCGAGCGCGTCGGCCTCGCCGACCGGCGCGCGCACGGGGCGCGCGCCCTCTCGGGCGGGGAGCAGCAGCGCGTGGCGCTCGCGCGCGCGCTCGCGCGCGACGCCGGCCTCCTCCTCGCCGACGAGCCGACCGGCAACCTCGACGCCGCGGCCTCGGCCAGGCCGTGTTCGAGCTGCTCCGCGAGCTCCACGCCGAGCGCGGAATGACCACGATTCTCGTGACGCACAATCCCGGATCTCGCGAAGTCGCTGTGATAGACTTTTCCTGATGTCCCGGGAAGGAATCTCCCCGTCGCCCGGGTTTGCTCTGAGCGAGGATGACCCCGGAGATCTCGCTCCATGCGCCAGCAAACCCTCTGACCCCGATGGCGACTGAGCCCGACTCCCATGTTTGAGAAGTACAACGAGAAGGCCCGCCGGGCGCTCTTCTTCGCCCGGTACGAGGCCTCCAAGCTGGGCTCCAAGGTGATCGAGTCCGAGCACCTCCTGCTGGGGATCCTCCGCGAGGGCGAAGACATCATCAAGGAGATCTTCGCGCGCTTCAACGTGAAGCCCGAGGACGTCCGCCGGGAGATCGAGGGCGACCGGATCTTCGTCGAGCGCATCTCCTCGACCGCCGAGCTGCCCGCTCTCCGAGGAGTCCAAGAAGATCCTGGCCTACGCCTCCCACGAGGCCGAGTCGATGATGCACCCCTACGTCGGGCACCGAGCACCTGCTGATCGGCCTGCTCCGGGTCGACGGCTGCGTCGCCGGGCGCCTCCTGGCCGCGCGCGGCTTCAACCTCTACGGCGTGCGCGAGGAGACGATCTCCCTCATCAAGGAGCGCGAGGTCTCGCAAGCAGAAGAAGGAGCTCCCGTTCCTGGCCGAGTACAGCCGCGACCTGACGCAGCTCGCCGGGACCGGGACCTTCGACCCGCTGATCGGCCGCGAGAAGGAAGTCGAGCGGATCATCCAGATCCTCTCGCGCCGCACCAAGAACAACCCGATCCTCCTCGGCGAGCCGGGCGTCGGCAAGACCGCCATCGTCGAGGGCCTCGCGACCCGCATCGTCGAGGGCGCGGTGCCCGATGTTCCTCGCCCAGAAGAAAATCCTGGCGCTCGACCTCTCGCTCATCGTCGCCGGCACGAAGTACCGCGGCCAGTTCGAGGAGCGCCTGAAGGGCATCATCCGGGAGCTGCGCGAGAACCCGGACCTGATCATCTTCATCGACGAGATCCACTCGCTGATCGGCGCCGGCTCGGCCGAAGGCTCGCTCGACGCGGCCAACATCCTCAAGCCGGCGCTGTCGCGCGGCGAGGTCTCCTGCATCGGCGCGACGACGCTCAAGGAGTACCGCAAGTACATCGAGAAGGACCGCAGCCTGCTGCGCCGCTTCCAGGCGATCCACGTCACCGCGCCCTCGGAGAACGAGACCTTCGAGATCCTCGAGGGAGTCAAGGACCGCTACGAGCAGTTCCACAAGGTGCGCTACTCGGCCGAGGCGATCAAGACGGCGGTCTACCAGTCCAACCGCTACATCACCGACCGCTTCTTCCCGGACAAGGCGATCGACATCCTCGACGAGGCCGGCGCCAAGGTGAAGCTCAAGCGCGTGCGCCGACACCCAGAACCTGCGCAAGCTCGAGCTCGAGATCCGCCAGATCGTCAAGGAGATGAAGAAGGCGATCTCCGACAAGGACTTCGAGAAGGCCGTCTTCCTGCGCGAGCGGGAGATCGAGCTCAAGGAGGAGATCGAGCGGGCCAAGACCCAGTCGGCCGAGCAGAGCGACGCGACGCAGGAAGTCACCCGCCGCGACATCGAGGAGATCATCTCCTCCTGGACCGGGATCCCGGTCGCCTCGCTCGAGATGGAGGAGGCCGAGAAGCTGCTCCACATGGAGGACGCGCTGCGCCGCCGCATCGTCGGCCAGGACGCGGCCATCATCGGCGTCTCCAAGGCGATCCGCCGCTCCCGCCTGGGCGTGAACAACCCGCAACCGGCCGATGGGCTCGTTCATCTTCCTCGGCCCCTCGGGCGTCGGCAAGACCGAGGTCGCGCGGCGGCTGGCCGAGTTCCTCTTCGAGAACCAGAGGTCGCTCGTGCGGTTCGACATGTCCGAGTACATGGAGAAGCACGCGGTCTCCAAGCTCATCGGCTCGCCTCCGGGCTACGTCGGCCACGAGGAGGGCGGCCAGCTCACCGAGCGGATCCGCCGCAACCCTTACAGCGTGATCCTGTTCGACGAGATCGAGAAGGCGCACCCCGACATCGCCAACCTGCTCCTGCAGATCCTGGAGGACGGCATCCTCACGGACGCCTACGGCAACCTGGTCGACTTCAAGAACACGCTGATCATCATGACCTCCAACATCGGGACCAAGCACCTGGTCAACCGGACGCACGTCGGATTCGGCGGGGAACCGCGAGAGCTGCAGACCAACAAGGAGATCGAGGACCTCGTCCTGAAGGAGCTCCGGCGGGACTTCTCGCCCGGAGTTCATCAACCGGATCGACGACATCATCGTGTTCCACCCGCTCGGTCGGGTCGAGCTCGCGAAGATCTGCCGCCTGCTCATCGATGACGTGAACACGACGCTGGCGCCGAAGGGCGCGGTCGATCGACGTCGACGACGCCGCCGTGAGTGGCTTCTCGCGCAGAGCGGCGACGACCCGAACATGGGCGCGCGGCCTGCTGCGCCGCGCGATTCAGAAGCACGTCGAGGACCCGGTGTCGGAGCTTCTGATCGCGGCCCGCGAGGAGCGTTTCGAGGTGATCGAGGTTCGCGTCGGGCCCGAGGGGCTGCGTGTCACGGCGCGCGAGATCGAGCCGATCCCACAGGGGCGCTGAACCTTGCGGCAGAGGGTCCTTCGGGGCCGCGGTCGATCGCCGCGGCGACGATCTCCTATGGCGCGGCGCTCGGGCAGGAACCCCGCACCTCCCGCCCCACGTCGTCCGACCCCTCCTCCCGGCGCCGGCCCGCGTTCCCGCCGAGACGGCGCCCCCGGCCTCTCCGGCACCGGGCCGAGACGATCGTCGGGATCCGGGTCGTGGGCTACCAGACCGTGTCGCCGGACACGATCGCGCACTACCTCGGGCATCAAGGTCGGCGACCCTACGACCCCGAGAAGATCCGCCCGAATTTCCACAAGCTCTGGGACGTCGGGCTGCTCGAGAACGTCCGTATCGAGGCGGAGCGGGCCGCACGCGGCGTGACGCTCGTCGTGACGATCGAGGAGCGCCCGATCATCAAGGAGGTCGAGTTCACGGGGAACAAGAAGCTCTCGACCTCGCAGATCCAGGACGCGCTGAAGGAAGAACAAGATCGAGGTCAAGGCGGGGGCGCCGCTGTCCCTGCGCGACATCGCCGGCGCGCGCGGTCAGCGCTCGCGGACATGTACATCGCGCAGGGCTTCCGGAGCGCGACGGTGGACTACAAGATCGAGGACCTCTCGAAGACCGAGAAGAAGGTCATCTTCCTGATCGACGAGGGCGACAAGGTCAAGATCGACTCGATCACGTTCACGGGAAACGACAACGTCAAGGCGCAGACGCTGCGCAACGCGATGAAGAAGACGAAGGTGGCGGTCTTCTGGCGGATCCTGTCGGACAACACGGTCTACAACCAGGCCAACTACGAGGCCGACGTCGAGAGCCTCAAGGCGGTGTACCAGGCGCGCGGGTACAAGGACGTCGTCGTCAAGGACCCGACCCTCGATGTCTACGTGGTCGACCCGAAGAAGGAAGCCAAGAAGATCAAGCGGCGGGTCAGATCACGATCCCGATCGCGGAAGGGCGACAAGTTCTACACGAACGAATCCAGATCATGCGCGGTCCAGCAGAGCGGGCAGCCGACGGAGACCGGAGTCCCGACCGTGTTCTCGACCGCAGCAGCTCTGAAGAACAGCTCTTCGAGCTTCCACCCGGGATCCGTGCTGAACCGCGACCGGATCATCGAGGGCCTGGCGCCGATCGAGGCGATGTACAAGTCGCGGGGCTTCATCTACTGTTCATGGACCCCGCGTATCAGGAGGTCGGCGACCACCAGGTGGACATCCAGCTGAAGATCTTCGAGGGGGAGAAGTTCTACCTCGGGCGGCTGGAGGTGCAGGGGAACACGCATGACGCGCGACAAGGTCATCCGCCGGGAGTTTGCCCTGGACGAGGGCGACGTCATCGACATGGAAGCGGTCAAGAAGAGCGTCACCAAAATCCAGCAGCTCGGCTACTTCAAGATGACCGAGGAGCCCGGATTCGCGCCGCGAACCCGGAAGAAAAGAAAATCGACATCGTCATCAAGGGCCAGGAGACCTCGCGCAACGAGATCCAGTTCGGCGCCGGGTACTCGGGCTTCGACGGCTTCTTCGGCCAGTTCTCGTTCCAGACGCGCAACTTCCTCGGCCGCGGCGAGGTCATCGGGGCCTCCGCCCAGCTCGGCAAGGTCTCCAACTATCTTCGACCTCTCGTACACCGTGCCCTGGTTCATGGACCGCAACCAGTCCGTCGGCTCTCGCTGTTCCGCCGGCGCGTCGACTACCTGTCGATCGACGAGAGCCGGCAGGGCGGCTCGGCGTTCTACGGCGAAGGGTATCGGCCTCTTCGACTCGCTCTCGCTGCTGTATGCGTACGAGGACATCAGCGCGAGCTTCCCGGTGCGGAGCGCCCCGGTCCCGCCGGGCCAGCCCGTCCCCCCGCAGGCGTTTACCGAGACGACCGGCACGACCTCCTCGATCACGCCGGCCTACCGCTACGACAGCCGGAACGATCCGTTCGACCCGAATCGGGGGTTTCGCCTCTTCGCGTCGGTGCAGTACGCCCCGGGCACCTTCCTCGGGTCGAGCGACTCCTTCTTCAAGCCGGGGCGGCGGCGCCGACGTCTACATCCCGGTTCGATTCCCGCGCCGGGCGGTCATCGGCCTGAACCTCGAGGCCGGCTACGTCAAGGGACTCTTCGGGCGACGAGATCCCGATCTTCGAGCGCTTCCAGCTCGGCGGCGAGCAGAGCCTCCGCGGTTTCCGGGCGGGAGCCGTCGTGCCTCTCCACGAGGGCACGAACCAGGTCTTCACCGACGAGTTCGGCCGGATCCTCGGCGGCAACAAGTTCTTCGTGCTGAACGTCGAGTACCAGTTCCTGCAGGTCGGCCCGGCAAAGCTCCTGGCCTTCGTGGACGTGGGCGAACAACTACCACGAGTCTCAGCCCTTCGACATCACCACGGATCCGCTCGTCGGCGGGAGCGGAGCTCCGCGTCTTCCTTCCGATCTTCCAGGCCCCCCTGCGGTTCATCTACTCGTTCAATCTGCAACCCGGTCCAGCCCATCGACCAGTTCGGGTTCCCGATCGACTTCCTGACGGAGGAGCCCTCGGGGTTCACGTTCTCGATCGGTCGGACGTTTTGAGGTCGCGGCCGGCGCGCCGGCCGAATCGCCCGGAATGGCCCGAAAACGCGGGCTGTTGTCTCAACCGGCTTATTTGCTACACTTCCGCGCTTTCGTGAAGAAGGAGTTGGAATGAAACGCTTTGTTTTGACGGCGGTGGCTTCCCTGGTCGCGGCCTCCGCCGGGCTCAGGGAACCACGGCTCCGGCGCCGGCTCCGCGTCGGCACCCAGAACTCCGGGTCGGCGTCATCAACGTCGAGCGTCTCGTGCAGGAGTCGGCGCTCGGGCAAGGAGGCCTTTGCCCGGGTCAAGAGGCTCAACGACGTAGAAGAAGGAAGAGGGCGACAAGCTTCAAAAGGAGCTTCGCGACATGGAGCAGAAGCTGGCGGACCAGGGCAGCGCGCTGGCCGACGACAAGCGGGAGGCGCTCCAGAAGTCGTACCAGGAGAAGGCGATCGCCTTCAAGCGCTTCCAGGACGACGCCAACCGCGAGCTCGAGGCGTCCAGAAGAAAGAGCTCGGAGAGCTCGAGCGGCGGGTGTTCCCGGTGATCAACCAGGTCGGCAAGGAAAAGGGCTTCACCCTGATCTTCAACAAGTTCCAGTCCGGGCTGGTCTACGCCGATGACGCCATGGACGTGACCGACGACGTGCTCAAGGTGTTCAACACGACCGTCTCCGTCCCTTCGGCCGCCAAGGCGCCGCGACGCCGCCGCGAAAGCGCCCGCGCGCGGCGCCGCCGGCCCGGCCCCGACCAAGAAACCGTAAAGCGCGGCTCGCAGAGGCAGCAGACCGTGGCCCGCTCAAAGGCTCCCAACCGCGGGAAGAGCGGGCCCCGGCGCTCGCCCCGCGGCGGCCTCGGGTCGGAGTTTCACCCTCGCCGAGGTCGCCGCCGCCGTGGACGGCGTGGCGCGCGGCGGCGCCGGCCTCCGGCTGACGGGCCTGGCTTCCCTCGAGGCCGCGGGCCCGTCGGACCTGTCCTGGGCGACGGACGAACGCCGCGCCTCGGCCGCAGGCTCCAGCCGGGCCGGAGCGCTGATCGTGGCCGCGTCCCGACCTGGCGGGCCGCAAACCGAGCGTCACCGTCGCTCTTCCCCAGCTCGCGCTGGCGCGCTGGCTGGAGATGTGGAGGCCCTCGCCGCGACCGGCCGCGCGGCGTCGCTCGCGGCTCGCACGTGCACAGGACGGCGCGCCTGGCGCGTGGAGTGTCGATCGCCGCGGGGGCCACGGTCTCGGCGCGGGCCAGGCTCGGGGCGCGCACGGTTCTCATGGCGGGCGCCTTCGTCGGCGAGAGGGGCCGAGATCGGAGAAGACTGTCTCCTCCACCCGAACGCCGTCGTGCTCGCGGGATGCCGGCTCGGCGCGCGCTGCATTCTCCAGGCGGGAGCCGTCGTCGGCTCGGACGGGTTCGGCTACGTCTGGGACGGAAGCGCGCACCGGAAGGTCCCCCAGGTCGGGATCGTGCGGGTCGGGGACGACGTCGAAATCGGGGCCAACGCGACGATCGACCGGGCCACCCTCGGAGAGACGGTCATCGGCGACGGGACGAAGATCGACAACCTCGTCCAGATGGGCACAACGTCGTCGTCGGCGAGCATTCGGTCCTCTGCGGGCAGGCCGGCATCGGGGGCTCCTCGCGGATCGGCCGGGGCGTCACGCTGGCGGGCCAGGTCGGGGTCTCGGATCACGCCACGATCGGGGACGGCGCCGTCCTGACGGGCCAGGCCGGAATCGCCCGGCAGGGGCGCGTCCCGGCGGGAGCGGTATTGTCCGGGCATGCCGGCGCTGCCTCACCGCGAGTTTCTCCGGCGGGCGGCCCTGCTCGGACGGCTCGAGGCGGCCCTCGAACGGCTCGCCGCGCTCGAGAAGATATCGCAGAGAGGGGCTGATGGACAGGAGGCCGCGTGGAGCTCGCGAATCGACGAGATCCTGAAGATCCTTCCGCACCGGTATCCCTTCCTGCTCGTGGACCGGATCCTGGAGCTGGAAGCCGGCAAGCGGGTGGTCGGGATCAAGAACGTCACGTTCAACGAGGAGTTCTTTCAGGGCCACTTCCCCGGCAACCCGGTCATGCCCGGAGTCCTCGTGCTCGAGGCGATGGCGCAGGTCGCGGGAATCGCGCTCCTCGGAGTCGTGCCCGACCAGCGAGAAGAAGCTCCTCTACCTCTCGGGCGTGGACCGCTGCAAGTTCCGCCGGCCGGTCGTGCCGGGCGACCAGCTGCGGATCGAGGCGGAGATCATCTCCCTGAAGACGCGCGTCTGCAAGTGCCGCGCGACGGCGACGGTCGACGGCGTCGTTTGCACGGAAGCCGAGCTCCTCTCGGTCCTGGTGGACCGCCCGTGAGCGCCGTCATCCATCCCGACGGCGGTCGTTTCCGGCGGGAGCCGACCTCGGGCGACAACGTCGACGATCGGCGCCTACGCGGTCGTCGGGGACGGCGTCGTGCTCGGCGCGCGATGCGAGTCGGAGACCACGCGTCCGCTGCAGGGCCCGGCGGTGTTCGGCGAAGAGAACCGCATCTTCCCGCACGCGGCTCTGGGCTTCGATCCTCAGGACCTGAAGTACCGCGGCGAGCCGACGCGGCTGAGCGTGGGCGCCCGGAACGTCTTCCGGGAGTTCACGACGGTCCACCGCGGGACGGAGCACGGCGAGACCCTGATCGGCGACGACAACTACTTCATGAACTACACGCACATCGGCCACGACAACAAGATCGGCTCCCGGGTCGTCGATGGCCAACTACGCCGTGCTCGCCGGCCACGTCGAGATCGGGCACCACGCGATCATCGGGGCCTTCAACGCCATCCACCAGTTCTGCCGCGTCGGCCCGTACGCGTTTCTCGGGGCGTACACGGGATGCCGCCAGGACGTCCTGCCGTTCTGCCGCACCGACGGCCTGGACGCGAAGACCTACGGCCTCAACACGATCGGCCTGAAGCGCAACGGGTTCTCGGACGAGCGCATCGAAGCGCTCCAGAAGGCCTACCGTCTGCTCGTCAAGTCGAAGCTGAACACGAGCCAGGCGCTCGAGCGGATCGCCCACGAAGTGCCCGGGCAGCCGGACGTCGAGGAGCTCGTCCTGTTCATCCGCACGAGCGAGCGGGGCTTCATCAAGTGACGGACCCGCATCCGGCGCCCGCGCCGGTGCGGCTGGCGGTGGTCGGCGTCGGGCATCTCGGCCGCCACCATGCGCGCCTGGCGGCCGGTCTTCCGGGCATGGAGCTGGTCGGGATCCACGACCACCACGAGGGGCGCGCGGAGAGCCGTGGCGGCCGAGCACGGGCTGCGCGTCCTCTCGGGCCCGGAGGAGGTCGCCGTGTGCGCCGACGCGGTCGTCATCGCCACGCCGACGAGCTCCCACGCCGCGCTGGGACATTTCTTTCTGGAACGCGGCCTCGACGTGCTCGTCGAGAAGCCGATCGCGTCCTCGCGGACGTGAGGCCGACGCCCTCGTGGACCGGGCGCGCGCTCTCGGACGGGTGCTTGCAGGTCGGGCCACGTCGAGAGGTACAACCCGGCGGTGGAGGCCGTTCTGGCGCGGGTCGAAGACCCGGTCTTCATCGAAGCCGAGCGCCTCGGGATCTTCTCTCGCCCGCAGCCTCGACGTGGACGTGGTGCTCGACCTGATGATCCACGACCTCCAGATCGTCACCTCCCTCGTGCGGCGGCCGGTGCGCGAGATCCGCGCGTCCGGGATGCCCGGTCCTGACCGGGCTCGTCGACGTCGCCCATGCCCGCATCTCCTTCGAGGGCGGGTGCGTGGCCACCCTGACGGCCTCTCGCGTCGCCCTGGAGCGCCGGCGCAAGCTCCGCGTGTTCGGCGGGTCCATCGATTTCTCGATCGACATGCACGCCCGCACGGTCCGGCGCGTACCGGCTGTCGGAGGACGGCGGCCGGCCCGAGATCGTGCGCCTGGACGTGCCGGTGGAGCCCGGGGACCCGCTGGCCCGCGAGCTCGCGGATTTCGCTGCGGCCGTGCGCGAACGGCGCGACCCGATCGTCTCGGGCGAAGTCGGCCGGGACGCTCTCTACCTGGCCGAACGTGTCGTCGCCGCCATCGAGGACCACGCCCGCGAAGCGGGAGGCGACGCGTGAGCGGCCGGGGGCGCGTCGGCCTCGTCGGAGGCAGCGGCGTGTACGACCTCGCCGCCGTGGCCGGCCTCGTCGAGGAGCGGCTCGTCGACCCCGTTTGGCGCTCCGTCGGACGCGTATTTCTGCGGCGAGCTGCACGGCGTTCCGGTCGCCTTCCTCTCGCGGCACGGCCGCGGCCACCGGCTCTCGCCGACGGAGATCAACTACCGGGCGAACGTCTGCGGCTTCAAGATGCTCGGGTGCGACGCGTTGCTCTCGGCCTCGGCCTGCGGCAGCCTCCGGGAGGAGCTCCCGCCGCGCCAGGCGGTGATCCCGGACCAGTTCATCGACCGGACCCGGCACCGGGCGGACACGTTCTTCTCCGACGGCGTCGCCGCGCACGTGGGATTCGCCGACCCGATCTGCCCGGCGTTGTCCGTGGCCCTCGAAGAGGCCGCCCGGGGGGCCGGCCTCGCCGTCCGGCGAGGCGGGACCTACGTCTGCATGGAAGGGCCCCAGTTCTCGACGCGCGCCGAGTCGCGCCTTTACCGCTCGTGGGGGGCCGACATCATCGGCATGACGAACCTGACCGAGGCGCGCCTCGCGCGGGAAGCCGAGATCTGCTACGCGAGCCTCGCTCTGGTGACGGACTACGACTGCTGGCGGGAGGCGACCGAAGACGTCTCCGTCGAAGCGATCCTGGCGGTCCTCGAAGAGAATGCGGCGGCGGCCCGCCGCAGCCTCGCGGGGGCCGTCGCGCGCGTGGATCCGGACCGCGGCTGCGCGTGCCGCGACGCGATGCGGTTCGGGATCATCACCGACCGCGCGGCGATCCCGGAGGAGGCGAAGGAGCGATTGAGACCCGTGATCGGGAGGTACCTGTGAAGCGCGAGGGGCGCATCGTCGTCACGGGGTCCGTGGCCTTCGACTACCTGATGACCTTTCCCGGCCGCTTCGTCGAGCACCTGATCCCGGATCAGATGGCGCGGCTCTCGGTCTCCTTCCTGGTCGACGAGATGCGGCGGGTGCCGGGGGTGCGGCCCCAACATCGCTTACGGCCTGGCGCTCTTCGGCGAACGCCCGGTGCTCCTGGCGACCGCGGGGGACGACGCCGCCGCGTACCGGGACCGGCTGGCCCGCGAGGGCATCGACGTTTCGGCGATGCGTCTGGAGCCGGACCTCTTCACGGCGTCTTTCTTCGTCTCGACGGACCTCGACCAGAACCAGCTTGCCTCCTTCTACACGGGCGCCATGTCGCGGGCCCGGGAGCTGACGATTCGTTCCCTGGACCCCTCGACGGCCGCCTTCGTCGTCATCTCGCCCAACGACCCCGCGGCGATGGCGAGCTACGCCGGGAGTGCCGGGAGTTCGAGATCCCGTTCCTCTACGACCCGAGCCAGCAGGTCACGCGGATGTCGGCGGAGGAGATGCGGGAGGGGTTCCGCGGCGCGGCGATCCTGATCGTGAACGACTACGAGCTCGGGATCCTGGGCCGGAAGACCGGTCTGACGACGGAGCAGCTGGCGGCAAGAGGTTCCGGTGTTCATCGTGACCCACGGCCCCGACGGCTCGACCATTCACGCCCCCGACGGCCGCGGGGGTCGGGCCGTCCACGAGATTCCCGCCGCCAGCGTCGAAGGGAAAGCGGTGGACCCCACGGGCGTCGGCGACCAGTATCGGGCGGGGCTCCTGCGCGGCCTGCGCGTCGGCGCCCCGTGGCCCGTGGCCGGACGGTTCGGCAGCGTCGCCGCGGTTTTCGGGCTCGAAGCTCTCGGCCCCCAGCCGCCGCGCTACCGGCCGGCCGACTTCGTCGACCGCTACCGCCGCAACTTCGGAGACACTCCCGAGCTCGAGCGGTTGTTCGGCTAGCCGAGCCAACTCCTGCTCTCGCCGGCGCGGCGAGCGCCGCTCAAAGGTCCGAGCAACCTGCTACACTTTCTCCTTCCAAAGAGGGGCTGATCCTTGAGCATGCGTGTGCCGCGCCGCGTCGCGGTGTCCTTTTCGCCGAAGCAGTACGAGGGCAGCCTCGACGCGGAGGGTCTCCGGTTCGGCGTCGTCTGCGCCCGCTGGAACCCGACCGTCACGGACGCCCTGCTGGCGGCCGCCCTCGACACGCTGCGCCGCCGCGGGGCCCGCGCCGCGGACATCCTCGTCGCCCGGGTTCCGGGCGCCTTCGAGGTCCCGGCCGCGGTCCGCGCTTTGTTCGACTCGGGCCGGCCGCACGCCGTCATCGCCCTCGCGGCCATCGTTCGCGGGGAGACGACGCACCACGAGATCCTCGGCCAGTCCGTGGCCTCGGCCCTCGCCGCGCTGTCCGCCGAGACCGCTCACCCGATCGGCTTCGGGATCCTGACCTGCGACACGATGGAGCAGGCGCGGGCCCGCACCGACAAGGGAATCGAGGCCGCCGAGGCCGCGATCGAAATGGCGAATCTGCGCCGCCACTTCCGGAAGACCTGATGGGGGCGCGGCGCAAGGCTCGGGAGCTGGCGCTCCAGATGCTCTACGAGAACGACGTTTCCGGCACGGAGCCCCAGGAGATGTTCCGGCGCTCCGACGACCTCCAGAAGGCGCCGGAGGGCATCCGGGACTTCACGCAGCGCCTCGTCTCGGGGACCCTGCTGCACCGCGAGGACCTCGACGCGATCATCTCGCGGCAGGCCGACCACTGGCGGCTGGCCCGGATGCCCGTCGTGGACCGCAACATCCTTCGGCTGGCGCTCTTCGAGCTGCTCCACGAGCCCGAGACGCCGCGGCCCGTCGTGATCGACGAAGCCCTCGAGATCGCCAAGCGGTTCTCGACTCCCAAGTCCTCCCAGTTCATCAACGGCATCCTCGACGGGGTGCTCAAGTCCGCCCGCCCGTGGCCCCGGAAGCCGAAGCATGAGACGGCTCGCGGCGGCGCTCTTGATGGGCGCCCTGGCGGCGGGCGCCGGGGCCTCCGACGAGATCGCGGTCTACCGGGCGTCCGGCCCCGACGCGGGCCTCTTCGACCAGTACGACAACGACGGCTACTCGCTGGCGGTCGCGCCGGCCGCCGACGGCAGGCTGGAGCTGCGCGTTCGCGTCAGCGGCGGCCCGCTCGAGAGCCGCGCGCCCTATCCGACGCAGACTCCGCGCGACCGGTCCCTCCCGTCCTCGCCCGAGCGCGACGCGTACGCGCGGACGCTGGCGGGCGACGCCACGACCCAGGCGGCGGCGGTCGAGCGCATCCTGGCGGGCGTCGCCTCCGCCGTGCGCTACGATCCCGACCGCGCGCGCCGCCAGGACCCCGCCTCCGTCTTCGCCACGCGCCGGGCCCACTGCGTCGGGTACTCGGAGCTGGCGGTCGATCTGCTCCGGCGGGCGGGGATCCCGGCGCGCACGGTGCAGGGCATCCTGCGGACCAGGCCCGGCAGCGACGGCTGGGAAGAGAGCATCGGCGGCGTCTACCACCGCTGGATCGAGATCTTCTATCCCGACCGCGGGTTCGTCTTCTCGGATCCGTCCTCGTCGATCAACAGCGTCGACGCGCGCTATGTCCCCTTCGGCAAGCGCGCCCTCGAGCGGCCGCGCGGCCTGACGCTCACACGGCTGGAAGCCTCGGGCAGCCTCGACCATCCGCTGCTGCGGCTGCCCGAGACGACTCTGCGCGTGCGTCCGGCTCTCTGAGCGGCGCTCGGAGTCGTCCACCAGAGGCAGACCTCCAGCAGTAGACAACGCTGGCCGACGGCCAGCTTACCCGTCCCGACGAGAGCGGAGAGCGGTCCCCATCTGGTTTCGGGCCTCACGGTGCCTTCCGTCTCCGCTCGTCGGAGTTCTCGGGTCCTGTGGACACTGAGCTAGACCCTGCCGGTACCACGACAACCCGCCAGCGCCCTTCGGCTATATTCCCCCCGGCATGTCGGGGAAATACGTTCCCTCGGAGATCGAGAGCAAGTGGCAGAGGCGCTGGGCCGACGCGCCGGGTCGCGTACGTGGACACCGCCGTGCCGGGCGACGAGTTCTACATGCTCAACATGTATCCGTACCCGTCCGGCAGCCGGCTGCACGTCGGCCACGGACGCAACTACATCCTGGGCGACGCCCTCTACCGGCGCGAGCGGATGGCCGGGCGCAAGGCCCTGAACCCGATGGGCTGGGACGCCTTCGGGCTGCCGGCCGAGAACGCCGCGATCCAGAGCGGCGTCCATCCCCGCGAGTACACGCTCGGCAACATCGGCCGCATGAAGGAACAGCTCTACGCGCTGGGCTGCCTGTACGACTGGTCCAAGGAGCTCGCGTCCTGCGATCCCGTCGTACTACCGCTGGAACCAGTGGCTGTTCCTGAGGATGTGGGAGCGGGGCCTGGCGTACCGAAAGACCGCGCCGGTCAACTGGTGCCCGGGCTGCCGCACGGTGCTCGCCAACGAGCAGGTCGTCGACGGCACGGTGCGAGCGCTCCGACGACCCCGTGGCGATTCGCGACCTGACGCAGTGGTTCTTCCGGGTCACCGACTACGCCGACCGCCTGCTCGAGGGTCTGGACCGGCTGCCGCACTGGTCCGAGCGGGTCAAGACCATGCAGCGCAACTGGATCGGCCGGTCGGAAGGCGCGGAGATCCTCTTTCGCGTCGACGGGCTGACCGAGCCCATTCCCGTCTTCACCACCCGGCCCGACACTCTCTACGGCGCGACGTTCCTGGCCCTGGCTCCCGAGCATCCCGCCGTGGCGGTGCTCTCGGCGCGCTCCGGCCGCGCCGCGGGAGATCGAGGAGTTCGTCGAGCGCGTGCGCCGCGAGTCGCGCCTCGAGCGCGAGGCGGAGGGAGGCCAGAAAGAGGGGCTCGAAACGGGAGCCCTGGCCTTGAACCCGGCCACGGGCGAGCCGATCCCGGTCTGGCTGGCGAACTTCGTCCTGCCCGAGTACGGCACCGGCGCCATCATGGGCGTGCCGGCCCACGACCAGCGGGACTTCGAGTTTGCCCGAAAGTACGGCCTGTCGATCCGGCCGGTCTACCGGACGGCGGAGGAGGAGATCGATCCCGCGGCGATGACGGAGGCGCGGCCCCACGACGGGTACCTGTACCGGTCCGGGACCTGGGACGGCACGCCGAACGGGCCCGAGGCCGTGCGCATCTCCATCCGCTGGCTCGAGGAGAAGGGCTTTGGCAAGGGCAAGGTGGGGTACCGCCTGCGCGACTGGCTGATATCGCGCCAGCGCTACTGGGGCACGCCGATCCCGGCGATTCACTGTCCGACGTGCGGAGTCGTGCCCGTTCCCGACGCCGATCTCCCCGTGCGTCTTCCCGAAGACGTGGACTTCCGCGGCGTCGAGGGCAACCCGCTCGAGAAATCGGAGGCCTTCGTCCGACGCGATCTGCCCGAAGTGCGGAGGTCCCGCGCGGCGGGAGACCGACACGATGGACACCTTCGTGGACTCGTCCTGGTACTACTTTCGATTTCTCAATCCGGATGACGAGACGAAGATGGTGGACACCGAGCGGGTGGACCGCTGGCTGCCGGTGGACCAGTACATCGGGGGCATCGAGCACGCGATCCTGCACCTGCTCTACGCGCGCTTCATCTGCCGCGTGCTGCGGGACATGGATCTCGTCCACCTCGAGGAGCCTTTCGAGCGGCTCTTCAACCAGGGCATGATCACGCGGCTGAACCCGGCCACCGGCAAGACGGAGAAGATGTCCAAGAGCCGCGGCAACACGGTCTCGCCCGACGAGCTGATCTCCCGATTTGGCGCGGACACGGTCCGGCTCGCGACTCTCTTCATCGGCCCCCCGGAAAAAGAGTCCGAATGGTCGGAGGAAGGCGTGGCCGGCGCCTTCCGTTTTCTGAACCGCGTCCACGAGCTCTGCTCCCGGGTCCGGGAGCTTCCCGGGCGGGCCGCACGCCCTGGCGGACACGCCCCTCGTTCGGTTGACCCACCGGACCATCGCGCGCGTCACGCAGGACGCCGCCGAGTTCCACTTCCACACCGCCGTCGCGGCGCTGATGGAGTACCAGCGCGGGATCAGCGAGGCTCTCGAGAGCGGTTCCGAGACCCCCGGAGCCCTGCACGCCGCCGCGAGGATTCTTCTCAAGCTGCTGCATCCCGTCGCACCCCACCTGACCGAGGAGTGGTGGGAGCGCCTCGGCGAGCGGGGGCTCCTGGTGGAGGCGGCCTGGCCGGTCGCCGATCCGGCGCTGGCGACCTCGCCGGACGTGACGCTCGTCGTTCAGGTCAACGGCAAGGTGCGGGGGAGGCTTTCGCTCTCCCGCGGAGCCTCGGAGTCTGACGCCATGACTCTCGTCCGGAGAGACGAGAAGATCCGCGGCTGGATCGACGGCAAGGAGATCGTCCGCACGGTGTTCGTGCCGGACCGGCTGTTGAACGTGGTCGTGCGATGAGCCGGCGCCGGGCCGGGGGGCTGGCGCTCCTTCTGGCCGCGGCGGGGACGGCCGCCTGCGGGTACGCCCTCGTGGGAAAGGCCTCGTCGCTCCCCGAGTCCATTCGAGTCGTCCAGTTCACGACGCTCGAGAACCTCACGCCCCGGGTCGGCCTCGAGCAGCGCCTGTCGGCGGAGATCGCCCGGGAGCTGGCCTCTCGCGGCCGATTCCAGGTGCAGTCCGGCGCCGAGGGCGCCGACGCGGTTCTCGCGGGCGCCGTCACCGGCTTCCACCTGTACCCGGTGGCCTTCGACACCCAGGGCCGGGCGACCGACTACCAGGTGCAGGTCAGCGCGCGGGTGGCCTTGAAGACGCTGCCCGACGACAAGCCGATCTGGGAGAATCCGGCATTTACCTTCCGGGACAACTACCAGTTCTCTTCGAGCGCCGCCTCTTACGTCGACCGCGAGAACGAGGCGATCGACCGCGTGGCGGGCCGGTTCGCCCAGAGCCTCGTCACCAGCCTCCTCGAAGGTTTTTAGCGCTTGCGCTGCCGCCCTCGGGGCCTAAGACGCCCCTGCGGCCTTCTTCGCCAGGCGCGACTTGTAGCGCGCTGCGGCGTTCCTGTGGATCACGCCCTTGGCGCGGGCGCGGTCGATCTCGGAGTGGGTCTTCGGCAGGGCGTCCTTCTTGCCTTTCGCGTCGGCCTGTCCGTATTTCTTGACGGCGCTGCGCAGGCGGGAGACGCGAGCCTTGTTGCGGACCCGCTTCTTGGCGGCGGTGAGAACGCGTTTCTTGGCGGACTTGATGTTGGCCATAGGACTGCTGATCGCTCCTGTTTGTTTTTTTGTGGGCCGTGCCGTGAGCCGTGAGTCGACTACCGGGCATCGACCCCGATCGTCTTGAGCTTCGCGCGCGCGAGGCGGGCTTCTTCCGAGGTCGGGAACTCGTGGACGACGTACTGGAGCTGCACGACCCCCTCGGGCTTCTGACCGAGCTCGAGCATCGCGTACCCCTTCTTCAGCAGCGCCGCGGCGGCCTTGTCGCTGGCCGGCCACTGCTTCAGGAGCTTCTCGAAGTCCGCGACCGCCTCCGCGTATTTCTTCTGCGTGAAGTGGGACTCGCCGATCCAGTACTGGGCGTTGTCGGAGAGGTCCGTCGAGGGATAGCTGGCGAGGTAGTCCTCGAAACCCTGAACGGCCAGGGCATAGCGTCCCTTGGTGTAGTCGGCGTAGGCGGTGTCGTAGAGCTCGGCGGGGGAGGGGCCTCCGGCCGCCGGGCGCGGCGTCCCGCCGTTGTTCGAGGGCGTCGCCGAGGCCGGAGGCGGCGCGCCGGGGGAGGCTCCCGGAGCACCCGAGTTGCGCAGGCGCATGAGGTCGCCCTGGGTCTCGGCGATCTGCTGCGAAAGCTGCGACAGGCGCCGGTTGGTGTCTTCGAGCTTCGCCTCGAGCTGCTCCATCTTCGTGGTCAGCTCCCCGAGCTTGATGGCCGTGTCGGCGTTGGACTTCAGGAGCTGCTGCGTCTGCGTGGCCACGTTCTGGTTGAGCTTCTCGACCTCTTCCTTGCTCGACGACTTGCGCTCCAGAGTCTGGATCTGCTTCTGGATGTCGCCCATCTGGCGGTGGAGACCGTCGATGTCGTCGGCCGAAACGCAGGCGACGCCCGTCACGAGCGTCGCTGCGAGAAGGCCGACCAGGCCGAAGCGGCGGGAAAGGGTCAAGCTACTTGGCCGTGATCACGAGATGCGCGCGCCGGTTCTGCTGCCAGCAGCTCTCGGTCGATTCCGTGCAGAAGGGCCGCTCCTTGCCGTAGGAGACCGTGCGCAACTTCGAGCCGTCGATCCCGAGAGACGACAGGTACTCGCGAGCCGCGTTGGCGCGGCGGTCACCGAGGGCGAGGTTGTAGGCGGCGGTGCCGCGCTCGTCGGCGTGCCCCTCGATCAGGACCTGGACGGTCGGGTATTTCTTGAGCCACTCCGCGTCGGCCGCAAGAGCCGAGCGCGCGTCCTCGCGCAGGTCGGACTGGTCGTAGTCGAAGAACGCGTCCGAGAGATAACCCTTCTTGTTGAGCGCGGCGATGTCCATCGCGAGCACTTCCGCCTCGACGTCCTTGCGGGGCGTGGTCGTGGCCGGCGGGGGAACCTGCGTCTCGGGACCGGTCTCCCGGGACGACACCGGGGGTCGCGCGTCGGCCGTCGACGTCGGGGGCTTTTTCTTGCAGCCGGCGGACAGGGCCAGCGCACAAGCGGCACCGAGGGTGATCAGCGTCAGGGTGTTCCGTTTCCTCTGCATTCGGTTCTCCTTAGTCGGCGGAGCGGGGCGCGCAGGACGGGATGGCACCGCTCGGAAATTCAATATAGCAAACAGCTTGCCGAAACCCCAAGCCCAAAGCGCATCCGAATCACGGGACCCACGCCGGACCCGTGTGGTTGCCGCCGCTCGTGAGCTGCCGCTTGTTCTTCCCGTCGGCATCCATCGTGTAGATCTGAGTCGAGCCGCCGCGGCGCGAGGAGTACACGATCTTCTCGCCGTCCGGCGACCAGGAAGGGTGGCCGTTGGACCCCTCCGAGGTGACCTGCACGGTCTGTCCGGTGCCGAAGTCCATGACGCAGATGTTGAAGTCCCCCTCGTTCCGGCACGCGAAGGCGATGCGCGCGCCGTCGGGGGACCAGGACCCCTCGTCGTTCCAGTTGCCCGCGAAGGTGACCCGGCGCGAGCCCGTGCCTTCGGCGTCCATGACGTAGATCTGGGGCGTCCCCGTCAGGTCCGAGGTGTACAGGATCTGCCGGCCGTTCGGGGACCAGGCCGGCGAGGCCTCCAGGGCGCGGCTGGTGGTCAGTCGTTGAAGCGAGCCTCCGGCAAAACCGATCGAGTAGATGTCGGCATTGCCCCTGGCCGATCCGGCGAACGCGATCCGCGAAGCGTCCGGCGAGACCGAGGGCGAGGCGTTCAGCTCGACCCCGGTCGGGACCTCTTTCTTGTCGCTGCCGTCCAGGTTCATCGTCCAGATCTGAGGATAGAGGCGGACGTACGACGTGTACGCGGCCTTGGACGCGGCGCCGCTCGGGCTGATCGCGATCGACTTGTGCGCCGTCAGGGTGCGCACGTTGCGCCCGTCGAAGTCCATCGCGGCGACCTCCTTGATGCCGGGCCCCTGCTCGGCCACGAAGAGGATCGTCGAGAGGAAGGCGCCCGGCTTACCGGTGAAGTACTTCACCAGGTCGTTGGCCAGCGTGTGGGCGATCCGGTCGACGTACGACGCGCCGCCCGAATACCGCCGGCCGAGGATGAGCTTGCGCGACTTCAGGTCCCAGACGCGGGCTTCGACCGAGACGCGGTCCCCGGACACCTCGCCCCGGGTGTCCACCAGCACTTCGGCGCCGGTGCCCAGCCAGCGGTCCGCGGACTCGGGCGTCGTGGGGTCCCGGTATCCGTCCGGGTACAAGGCCGGCTCGGCAACCGCGAACGCGCCCGCGTACTCGAGGTCCGACCGCAGGGTCGCGGTGAAGGGGTCCGTCACCTTGGCCTGCAGGGCCGCGGTGCCGGGCGCGAGAAGGGGCGGCACGGCCACCGCCAGGCGCCGCTCGCCGCCTCCCCGGATCGTGATCTGGATGTCCTCGGCGGGAGCCGGGGTCGGGGGCGGCGTCTGCGCCGCGAGCGGAAGGCTCGCGATCGCCAGGAATGCCGGGGCCAGCAGGGGAGAGAGTCGTCGCATGGGTGTTCTCCAGAGGTTCACTCGAACACGACCTGGATGCCCAGGTGCGGGCCCGCATATTCCGCGGGCAGCGGAGGGAGAGGTGAGGACGCGATGACGGCGCGAAGCGCGGCGCGGTCCACGAAGGGAAGGCCGCTCGACGTCACGATCCGGGCGTCGTTGATCGTGCCGTCGCGCTCGATCTGGAAATGCACGACCGGGTTGGCCTGCGCGGACTGTGCCGGCTTGAACCAGTTCAAACTGATGATCATGACCATCCGATCGAGATAAACCGGGTACTTGAAATCGGCCTGGTCGAGCTTCAGGCTGCCGATGCCGGCGCTGCCCCCGGCACCCGGAGCCGCGCCTCCGGTCGAGCCGGCGGTTTCCTCCCCGGCCGAAGGCAGGCTGACGGCCGGAGTCGACGCGGGCCCTGGCCGGCTGACGGGAGGAGGCGTGGGCTTCTTGTTGTCCTCCTTGGCCGGCAGAAGCACGGCCTTCTGGGAGGGAGGCGGCGCTTCCTCGGCGGGCTTCTCGATCTTCGGCTTCTCGGCGGCAGGGGGCGCGGGCGGCGCCGGGGCCGCGCGGACCTCGCGGGCTCGGAGTGACCCCGCCGGGAGGAGCCGCACCGCGACTGCCCGCTGCTTGGTGAAGCGCATGGGCTTCGAGAACGCCGACACGAGCAGGCCTCCGAGGACGGCCGCGTGGAGAAGAAACGCCAGGAGCGTCGCCGATCCCCAGGAGAGGCGATCTTCCCGGCGTTCCGCGAGGAGGGTGCCGACGGCGTCCATCAACCGGAGACGGCCGAGGCCGCGGCGCTCACTTGCGCGTCGATCCCGAGGTGTCCGTGATCATCCCGAGGCTTTCGATTCCCATGCGGTTGAGAAGATCCAGCGTCTCGATCACGGTGCCGTAGGAGAGGCCGCGGTCGGCCTTCAGCAGCACGGCGCGTTCCTTCCGGCCCCGCAGGATGGCGCGCAGCCGGTCCCGGAGGAGCCCGCGGGCCACGGGGGTCTCGTTGATGTAGTAACGCCCGTCCCGGGAGATCGACAGCACGATCGGGTCTTCGAGCGTCGCCTCCAGATTCGTCGTCGCGGTCTTGGGCAAAGCGACCGAGATGCCCTGGTGGAGCATCGGCGCCGTGACCATGAAGATGATCAGAAGGACGAGCATCACGTCGACTAAGGGCGTGACGTTGATGTCCGCCAGGTGGTCGAACTCGTCGCGGGATTGGCGTTGGAAGGCCATGGAAGTCAGTCGTCCCGGAGGTGAGACACCGGAGGCCTACGTGAAGTTCCGCTCGGCAAGGTTGATGAACTCCAGGGAGAAGTCCTCCATGCCGGCGCGCTGCTCGCGGATCTTCCCCATGAAGTAGTTGTAGAAGATCATCGCCGGGATCGCGGCCGCCAGGCCCGCCGCGGTGTTGACGAGGGCCTCCGAGATGCCGGGCGCGACCGCGGCGATGGACGTCGAGCCCGTGATCCCGATCGCGCGGAAGGACTGCATGATTCCCCAGACGGTTCCGAAGAGACCGATGAAGGGACACGCCGACGCCGTGGTCGCGAGAAAGGTCATGGAGCGCGTCAGGCGCGACATCTCGACGCCGATGGCCCGCTCCAGCGCCCGCTCGATGCCGGAGATGTTCTTGATGAGGAGCTTGCCCCCCTGGCCGCCGCCGGTCGTCGGCGCGTCGTCGGCGCGGTTGGCCTTCACCTGGGCGTCGAGCTCCGCGTAGCCCGCCTTGAAAAGGGTCGTCAGGGGCGTGTCCGAAAGCTCGCCCGCGAAGGTGTTGACCTCGGAAAAGCGCTTGGACTTGCGGAAGAACGCCACGAACTTTTCGGACTGGCGGGTAATCCGGCGCAGCCGGAGAAACTTGGCAAAAATGATCACCCAGGACACGAACGAGAACAGGAGGAGGATGCCGAGGACGACCTTGGCGGTGGGGCCGGTTTCCCAGAAAAAGGAGAGGATGGAGGGCTGTTCGGGGAGATTTTCTGTCGTGACAGGCTGAAAGACGGTCCGCATCATCGGTTTCGACCGTAACATAGGGGGAACAAGGGGTCAAAGGGAATGGAGCCACAGCCGGGAGGCGTTTATCCCATCGTGAGGCGAGTTGCGCGCCGCGTGCTCTTCGCCGCCGCGATTCTCTCGCTGGCGGCAGTTTCGGCATCCGCGGCTCCGACGGACATCCTGGGCGCGGGCGAGCTTGCCCCGGGGATGAAGGGCTACGGTCTCTCCGATCTCGGCGACGGGAAGGGAGTCCAGCGCTTCGACGTCGAGATCGTCGGCCTCATGAAGAGCTACGCGCCCAAGCAGGACCTGATCCTGGCGCGCATCCAGGGCGCGGACCTCGAGCGGACGGGAATCATCGCGGGCATGAGCGGGAGCCCGATCTACATCGACGGCAAGCTGATCGGGGCCCTCGCCTATGGCTGGCCGTTTTCCCGCGATGCGATCTGCGGCATCACGCCGATCCAGAGCATGCTCGACATTCGCAAGGCGCCGCCCGGTCCTCCGGTTCCGATCGGCGGTGCGTCGGCGCGGACGGCAACGCTTCTCGGCGCCTTCGGTGAAGGACGCTTCCAGGCGGCGTTCGACGGCCTGCTCTCGGCGCTCCGGCCCCAGCCCGCCGGCGCCGAGCCCTCGCCCCTTCCCCTCCCGGTCTCGCTCTCGGGGCTGTCGGGCGGGCGCCTCTTCGGGCGGATGGCCGAAACCGCGGGCTGGCTGGTGGCGCCCTCCGGGGCCTCCGCCGCCGGGGCCGGAGCGGCCTCTCGCGCTCCCGGCACCGCCGACGGACGCCTGGAGCCGGGCTCCGCGGTCTCCGCCGTGCTGCTCTCGGGCGACATGGTGCTGTCGGCGACCGGCACGGTCACCTGGGTCGACGACGACTCGATCCTGGCCTTCGGCCACCCGTTTCTCTCGATGGGCCCCGTCGACATGCCGATGGCGCATGCCGACGTGCTGACGGTGCTTCCCTCGCTCTACCGCTCCTTCAAGTTCTCGACCACAGGGCCGCTGCTCGGAACGGTTTCCCAGGATCGCTCCACCGGCATCCTCGGCAGCTTCGGCACGCCGCCGCGCATGGTGCCCGTCACGATCAAGATGACTTCGGACGACATCGCGGCCCAGACGTTCCGCTTCGAGGTCGCCCACAACTCGATGCTGACGCCGATCCTGCTGGCGGTCGCGATCGACAACGTCCTCACGACTCTCGAAAAGCGGGCGGGGGAGCGCACGATCGTGTGGAAGTCGGCCATCCAGACGCCCGACCGCACCGTCCGTTGGGACTCCGTCTTCTCGGGTCTCTCCGCGCGGGAAGAGGCCGTCGGGTCCATGGCCCTCCTGACGAACTACCTGATGGCGAACGAATTCCGGGACCTGTCGATCCAGGGAGTCGAAGTCGAGATCAACCACTCCGATCGCCTGCAGAGCGCCCGCATCGTGCACGTCGAGGCGCAGAAGGAACGCGTGCGCCCGGGAGACACGGTGCCGATCTGGGTCGATCTGGAGGACTTTCGCGGCGGCCCGCGACGCGTCGTGATGACGGCGAAGATCCCGGTCGACGCCCCGCCCGGGCCCCTGACCGTCTTCGTGGGCGACGGGAATGCGGCTACCGCCTACGACCTTTCGCTCTATCCGCCCGACCCGCACTCTCTCGACCAGGTCCTCGATTTCCTGGCTCGCGTGCGGCCTCCGAACACCCTGAACCTCCTGGCCTACCGCCTGGCGCCCGGCGCCGTGGTCAACGGGAAACCGCTGGCCGCCTTGCCGCCGACCCGGGCGGCCCTCTTGCGCGATCGTGGGCCCGGCGACGGCACGCCGGATCTGGGACACCTGCGCCTCCAGTCGGAGACGCTCGAGCAACCCGTCCCGGTTTCCGGCTCCGCCCGCCTGAATCTCGAAGTGCTCCCGAGGATCTGGTGAAGCTTCGGGCCGCCGCTTTCGTTTCGCTGGGCTTCGCCCTGCTCGCGCCGGCCGACGGCCTGCGGGCCGCGACCGTCAAGATCTGGGTCTGCGACACCGCCGCCGACTTCTCGGCGGGTGAAGCGCGCGGGGTCTCTGTCGCGGCCGACGGAGCGCTCCTGCCCGGCCGGTCGCTCGCCAAGGTCGACGGCGTCACGGAGGCCGTCCTCTTCGCCGCCACGCCGGGGACGGCCGGCGAGATCTACGTGGGCACGGGCGACGCCGGCAAGATCGTACGGGCTTCCGCCAACGGGAAGGTCGACACCTTCGCGACCCTGACGGAGCAGGAGGTCACGGCGCTGCGCGTCGGCCCAGACGGAGCGCTGTACGCCGGCGCCTCGCCCGGAGGCAAGGTCTATCGCATCGAGAAGGGCAAGGCGGCGCTCTATTACGACACGCGGGCCCAGTACATCTGGGCGCTCGCGTTCGCCGGCAAGGCGCTCTACGTCGGGACCGGCCTGCCGGGCGAGATTCATCGCGTCACGGCCGCCGGCACGGGGGAACGCGTCCACACGACTCCCGATGCGCACGTGCGGTCGCTCTTCGTCGACAAGCAGGGCCGCGTCTGGGCGGGAACGTCGGGGTCGGGCCTGGTCCTTCGGATCGAGCCCGACGGCCGGGTCGCCACGGTGTACGACTCGGGCAAGCCCGAGGTGACCGCGATCGCCGCGGACCGCTCCGGACGGATCTGGGCGGCGGTCGGGAACGCGGACATGGCCTCGTCGGGAAGCGAACCGATCTCGGTCCCGGCGGGGACGGTGGCCACCAAATCTCCACGCGGGGGCGGCGGCGGGCCGGCGGAAGACGAGGATCGGAGCAAGCCGGAGGTCACGGTCTCGGTCTCGACTCCCCGGCTGGCATCGACCCGCGGCTCCTCGCGCGGCGGCTATTCCGCGGAGATCGTGCTCTTTGAGGAAGGGGAGCCGCCCCGGGCGGTGTGGACGGGCAGCGAAGAGGTCGTCTTCGATCTCGCCGCGGATCCGGACGGCACCGGAGTGGTGGCCGCGACCGGGCCGAAAGGAAAGCTCTACGCGGTGACGCCGGATTCCTCGTCCCTGGTCCGCACTTTCGACGAGAAGCAGGTCACGTTCCTCGCGGGGGACGACGTGGGCACCAACGCATCGAGCGCTCTCTATCGGCGGCGTCCGGGCGGGTCCGGAGGAGAGTATGTTTCGGCCGTCAAGGACACCGGCCGCACCAGCCGCTTCGGCGCCTTCCGCTGGGAAGGGGAGGCGGCTCCGGAGGCCCGGATCGCGTTCGCCTTCCGGTCCGGGGAGTCGGCGACGCCCGACGAAACGTGGAGCGCGTGGTCGCCCTGGCAGGACGGCGGCGACCGCCTGAACATCGATGCTCCCGAGGGGCGCTTCCTCCAGTGGAAGCTGCGGATGGATTCCGAGCCCTCCGCGCGGGTGGCGGTGCGTCGGACCGAGGCCGCGTACCGGAATCGCAACGCCGCTCCGGTGATCGAAAGCCTCCAGGCCCTGGAGCCGGCGGAAGTCCTGGCCCGATCGGGCTCCACCGGATCCAACGTCTACGAGTCTTCCACGCCCGACGAGAAGGGGATCTTCACCGGTCTCGAGGAGTCCAAGCCGGAGGCCTCGCCGCGCAAGCTCTTCCGCAAGGGCTTCCGCACGCTCCAGTGGAAAGTCACGGATCCCGACGGGGACGCTCTTTCGTACGACCTGGAGTTCCGCCCGGTGGGCGGCAAGAAGTGGGTCGCGCTGAAGAAGGACGTCCGCGACACGTCGTATTCCTTCGATGCCACGTCGCTTCCCGACGGGGACTACGTCTTCCGGCTGGCGGCCCAGGACGCAGAAGCCAATCCGGGAGACGCCAAGACGTCGTCGCGCGAATCGAGCCCCATGCGCGTGGACAACACGCCGCCGACGATCCGCGAGGTCTCCCGAAAGGCCGGCGTCCTGGAAGTCGAAGCCTCGGACGACGCCTCCCCGCTGATGGAGGCCGAGTACAGCGTGGACGCCAGGAAGTGGACGCGATTCGAGCCCGAGGATGGGCTCTCGGACTCCCCGACCGAGATCTACGTCATCCGCCTTCCGGCCGACGCACGCGGCGCCTACCTGCTGGTGCGCGTGACGGACTCCTCGCGCAACGTCGCGGCCGCGTCGTTCACGGCGCCGTAGCCGTCGCCTCCGCTCGCTCCCGGATCTGCCGCCTTCGGCGGCTCAGGCCTGCGGCTCGTATCCCTCCCTCGCTGCGGCTCCCGCGGCATGAACCGTGTGGCGCGCAAGGATCCTGAGGGTCAGGTCTTCATTCTTCGGAGTTTTGCGAACGGTCCGCGGCATAATCGGGATTCGAATGAAGCGCGCGCACGCGGCGTTGCCCTGCTCGTCGGGTTGGCCGCTTGCCGCGGCTCGGAGCCGCCTGCGGCGGCGCCGAGCGCTACGCCTCTTCCGACGGCGGCGCCCCCGGCTCTCGGGTTTCTCGACGAGTCGCGGGAGGGAACCCCGGTCGACGGGGGCGAGCTGCGGCGGAGGTTGAACGGCGAGCCGACGACGCTGAACGCCGTCCTGCAGTCGAGCGGGCCGGAGGCGCAGGTTCTGCAGTACGTTGTGCGCAACCTGTTCGACTTCGATGCCGGCCTCAACCTCGTTCCCGGGCTCGCCGAGGGGTACGAGGTCTCGCAGGACGGACTCGTCTACACGGTCCCGCTCCGGCCCGACGCGGTGTGGGAGGACGGCCGCCCGGTCACCTCGGCCGACGCGGTCTTCACCATCCGGAAGGTCGCCGACCCGGCCGTGCCGGCTCCCGTCTTGAAGCCGCTCTTCGAGGACCTCGAGTCGGTCGAGGCGCTCGATCCGCGCCGGTTCCGGGCCAAGTTTCGCGACCGCTATGCCTTCCGCGCGATGGCCTTCGCGCTGCCTCTGCTGCCGGAGCACCGCTTCCGGAGGCAGTGCGTTTCTGAAGGCGAAGGACAACCGGGCGCCGCTTGCCGAACGGCCCGTACCGCGTCGTGTCGTGGAAGGCCCAGCAATCGGTGACGCTCGAGCGCAACCCGCGCTCCTGGAGCCGCGCGGGCCACTTCGACCGCATCGTTTTCCGGATCGTGCCGGACAACACGACCGCGTACCGGCTGCTACGTCGCGGCGAGCTCGACGAGAATCAGATCGATGCGTCGCTGAAGGCGCGCGCGGCGGGGGACCCGCGCTTCGCTCGCCTGCTGCCGCCTCGTCGAGTTCTACAACCTCGACTGGAACTACGTCGCGCTCAACAACCGCTCGCCTTTCTTCGCCGACGCCCGCGTGCGGCGCGCGCTGACGATGCTCTCGGACCGGCGGCTGCGATCGTGCGCGACCTCTACCGGGGCTCGGCGCGGGTCATCTCGGGACCGTGGGCACCCGACTCGCCGGCCTACGACGCCTCGCGTCCGCGCCGCTGCCGTTCGATCCGTCCGCGAAGCCTCCCGTCTTCTGGCGGAAGCGGGCTGGCGGGACACCGACGGCAACGGCACCCTCGACCGGGACGGACGGGAGTTCGAGTTCGAGATTCTGGTGTCCGGCGGGCTCGGAGACCGGCCGACAGGTCGACGAGATGCTCGCCGCCGAGCTCGCCCGCGTGGGCGTGAAGGCGCGCGTCCGCACCCTGGAGTGGGCGGCGTTCGTCGAGCGCGTCGATGCCGGCGACTTCGAAGGCGGCCTCGCTCGCGCTGGTCCGCCGTCGACCCCAACCCCGATCCCTATTCCTACTGGCACTCCTCCCAGTGCGCGCCGAAGGGGCTCAACTCGGTCTGCTACCGGAACCCGGAGGCCGACCGGCTGATGGACGAAGCGCGGCGCGAGGCCGACGCGGATGCCCGCACCGCGGCGTTCCATCGCCTCCACCGGATCTTCCGCGACGACGCGCCCGTTCTCTTTCTCGTCAACTCGACTCAGAAATTCGGCTTCCCCAAGCGGGTGCGCGGGCTGACGACGTCGCCGCTCGGGCTCTACGGGATCTGGCCGGGGCCGTTGAACTGGTGGGCGGTCGCCCGAGCGCCGCGCGAAGGCCGGCGGCGTGATCCGCTACGCGCTCCGGCGACTGCTGCTCGCGGTCCCGACGCTCTTCGGCATCATCGTCGTCGTCTTCCTGCTGGTTCACCTCGCACCCGGAAGCCCCGTCTCAGGCGGCTCCGATTCGGTTCGCCGGCACGACGGGCCGCGCCGCCGAAGAGATGCGGCGGCTCTACGGCCTCGACCGCCCGCTTGCCGAGCGCTTCGGCGCTGTGGATCTCCCGGGCCGTGCGGTTCGACCTGGGAGAGTCCTTCGTGGACCGTCGGCCGGTCGGCGAACGCATCCGGGAAGCTCTTCCCAACACCCTGCTCCTGAACGGCCTGGCGCTCCTGCTCGCGCTCGCGATCGCGATCCCGCTGGGGGTGGTCGCCGGCGGCCGACCCGGACGGCCCGTTCGATCGGACCTCGGGCGCCGTCGCTCTTCGCGCTGTACTCGATGCCGACTTTCTGGGCGGCGCTGCTCCTGCAGACGCTCTTCGCGGTCCAGCTCCGCTGGCTACCCCTGTACGGCGTGGCTTCGGACGCGCCGCCCCGGGGCTGGCGGGCCTCGCCGACCGCGCTCGCGCACCTGGCCCTGCCCGTGACCTGCCTGACGTACGGCACGCTCGCGTTCGTCGCCCGTCTGGTGCGCGCGGGAGTGGCCGAGGCCTGGATGAGCGACTACGTCCTGGCCGCCCGCGCGCGGGGAGCTTCGCGGCGGCGGGCGCTCTGGCGGCACGCCTTTCCCAACGCCCTCCTGCCCGTCATCACGCTGTTCGGGCTTCTCCTGCCGGCTCTTCTCTCCGGCAGCGTGATCGTCGAGCAGATCTTCGCCTGGCCGGGCCTCGGGCGCCTCTATTTCGACTCGATCCTGTCGCGCGACTATCCGGTCATCCTGGCCCTGTCGCTTCTGTCGGCCGTCGCCACCCTCGCGGCGACTCTCGCCGCCGACATCGCCAGCGCCGCGGCGGATCCCCGCGTGCGCGACGGCGCGGCGCCGTGAGGGCCGTCGTCTCGCGGCGCCGCAGCCGGCTCTCGCGGTTGCCCCCGACCGGGCGGGTCGCGCTCGCCGTCGTGGTGTTTCTGTGGGTCGTGGCGGCGTGCTCCCCGTGGTTTTCGGAGCGCGCCGGCGCGATCCGGCTCGAGGAGCGGCTGCGCCCGCCCTCGGCCGAACACCCGTTCGGGACCGACGACCTGGGCCGGGACCTGCTGGCGCGAGTCGTCGCGGCGACGCCGATCTCGCTCGCGATCGGGCTCGTCGCCGCGGCCGTCTCGCTGGCCGTCGGCTTCGCGGTCGGCGGAACGGCGGGTTGGGCCGGGGGCGTCGTCGACCTGGCGCTTTCCCGGGTGATCGAGGTGGTGCTCTGCTTTCCCGTCCTGTTTCTGCTCCTGGCGCTGGCGGCCTTCCTGCCCCCGTCGCCGCTGGCCGTGATCCTCGCGATCGGGCTGACGGCGTGGCCGGGCGACGCCCGCTACGCCCGGGCGGAAGTGCTGAAGATCCGCGAGCTCGACTATGCGCGGGCCGCGCGGGCCTCCGGCGCCTCGATGCCCCGCATCCTGGTCCGGCATCTGCTTCCGAACGCCCTGCCGCCGCTGATCGTCTCGGCCGCCTTCGGGGTCGGCTGGGCGATCCTCGCCGAGGCGTCCCTCTCGTTCCTGGGGGTCGGACTCCCGTCGCCGGCGGTCTCGTGGGGAGGAATCCTCGCGGTCGCGCCCAACTACATCGACGAGGCGTGGTGGATCGCCCTGTTCCCGGGCCTGGCGTTGTTCCTGACGGTGTCCGCCTATAATCTGCTGGCCGAAGGGCTCCGCGCCGCCACGACCGAAACCGGGAGGAACGCATGACGGAGCGCATCGCCGTCTACCCGGGCTCTTTCGATCCCCTGACCAACGGCCACCTCGACATCCTGGCGCGCGCGCGGAGGCTCGCCGACCGGGTCATCGTCGCGATTCTCGAGCAGGACCAGAAGAAGCCCCTCTTTTCGGTCGACGAGCGGATGGGCATGATCCGCGAGATCGTGGGAGGCGATCCCTCGATCGCGGTCGCGTCCTTCACGGGGCTGCTCGTCGAGTTCGCGGGCGCGCTCCGGGGCCACGATCATCGTCCGGGGCCTCGCGCGCCGTGTCGGACTACGAGTACGAGCTCCAGATGGCTCTCATGAACCGCCGCCTCGGCGCCGGCGATCGAGACCGTGTTCCTGATGGCCAAGGAGGAGTATTCGTACGTCTCGAGCCGCCTCGTCAAAGAGCTGGCGCGCCTCGGAGGGGACGTCACCGGCCTCGTGCCGAACCTGGTGCGCCAGCGTCTGGCCGACCGGTTCTGACGTTGCGCAGCGTCGAGTCGGAGCTCCGCGTCCGGTACTCCGAGACCGACCAGATGGGCATCGTCTATCACGCGCACTATCTGGTCTGGTTCGAGATCGGGCGAACGGACTGGTGCCGCGCGGCCGGAGCTCCCTACGCCGAGATGGAAAAGGCGGGCCTCTTCATCCCCGTCACGCGGGCGCAAGCGAGCTTCCGTCGGCGATCCAGCTACGACGATCCCATCCGTGTCGTCACACGCATGGCCGAGCTCTCGAGCCGCGGCTGCGCCTTCGCCTACGAAGTGCTCAATCCCGGGGGCGCGCTTCTCGCCGACGGTTCGACCCGCCACATCTTCACCGACCCGTCGGGCCGGCCCCGGCGCGCCGGACGAGAGGTGATCGCGGTGCTCGGGCGTTTCCGGGACGCGGCCTCCTGACCCGGCTCGGTCGCGCAGGGACGCATCCTTTCGAAGACCGGGCGTGTTGCAGAGGACGGGGCGGCGGGTATCGCCCCGAGGAGGGTCCGATGATCGCTCGTCTCTGGCACGGAGCCGTTCCGGCCGAACGGTCCGACGCGTACCTGGGGTATCTCAAAAAGACCGGTGTTCCGGATTCCCGGGCGACACCCGGAAACCGGGGCGTCTACGTCCTGCGCCGGCGCGACGGAGAGACGGCCCACTTTCTCTTCGTGTCGCTGTGGGAGTCGTTCGACGCCATCGGCGCATTCGCCGGCGCGGACGTCGAGAAGGCGCGCTACTACCCGGAGGATCCGGAGTACCTTCTCGAGCTCGAGCCGAACGTCACGCACTACGAGGTCGTCGCGAGCGCCGACGGGGTTGCCGCACCTGCTTCAGCTCGTCATCCTGAGGAGCGAAGCGACGAAGGATCCCGGACTTGACCACCGGTCCGGCGTCTGGAGTCCGGGATCCTTCGCTTCGCTCAGGATGACGTCCGGTACCGCGCCGCGCACGTCGGTTTGACTGCATTCGACCACGTGAACCTTTGCCGGTTGCCGGATCGTCAGAAAAGCGATAGGTGTCGCGCGTGAAAGTCTTCGTGACCGGAGCCACGGGCACCATCGGCGGCCCGGTCGCCCGGGCCTTCCGGCGGGCGGGCCACGAGGTCCTGGGCCTGGCCCGGAGCGCCGCGAAGGCCCGCCGTCTCGCGGCGGGGGAGATCCAGCCGGTTCGCGGCGCGCTCGAGGAGCCGGAGACTTTCGCCCGCGCCGCCGCCGAATGCGAGGTGATCGTTCACGCGGCCGCCGATGCGGGCGCCGCGATGTTCCCGCTCGACCGCGCGGCTCTGGAGGCCCTTCTCGGCGCCGCGGGGCTGGGGCCGCGACCGAAGACCCTCGTCTACACGAGCGGCACCTGGATCTACGGCCACACCGGAGGCCGCAGGGTGGACGAAACGGCCCCGCTCCAACCGCCGGCCTATGCGGCCGACCGCGTCCTTCACGAACGACGGGTCCTGGACGCAGACGGGATCCGGGGACTCGTGCTGCGTCCCGGCTGCGTGTACGGATACCAGGGCAGTCTGACCGCGATGTGGTTCGAGGGGGCCGCGAGAGGCGAGCTGGAGATCGTCGGGGATGGCAGCGACCACTGGGCGATGGTCCACCTGGACGATCTGGCCGACGCCTACCTGCAAGCGGCTGCGAGCGGCCTGTCGGGAGAGATCTTCAATGTCTCGGAGCCGTCGGGCCCGACGGTGCTGGACATGTCCCGGGCGGTCGCGAAAGCGACGGGCTATGGCGGCGAGATCCGCCGTTTGCCTGTGCCTGAGGCCGTGGCGCGCTTCGGCGCTTTCGCCGAGTGCCTGGCCTACGACCAGCAGCTCGATTCCTCGAAGGCCGAGCGGCTCCTCGGGTGGCGCCCGCGGCACCGGGGATTCGTCGAAGAGGCCGACGTCTACTTCGAAGCCTGGAAGGCGGGCCTGGAGTCCTGAGGCGCGCCCTCATCGCGCGAGCCTGTACCTCGCGATCGTCCACAGGATCTTCCCGCCGGCCTTGAGCGTCCCCGCGACCGTCCCCGTGATCTTCGAGATCCCCACGCGACGGCGATAAGAGACCGGAACCTCGGCGACGCGCAGCCCTTTCCCCAGCGCCTTGACCTGCATCTCGCAGGTCCAGCCGAAGTCCGTATCGGCCATTCCGAGGCGGCGATAGGCATCCCAGCGGATGGCCCGAAAGGGCCCGAGGTCCGTGTACCGGTGTCCGTACAACACCCGGATCAGAAGGCACGCGAGGGCGTTGCCGAAGCGGGCCTGGGGCAGGAGGGCACCGGGCTCGCGCTCGCCCAACGTGCGGGAGCCGATGACGAGGTCGGCGCCGGCTTCGATCTCATCAAGGAGCTGTGGCAGCTCCTCCGGATGGTCCGAGAAATCGCCGTCCAGAAAAATCAGGACGTCGGGCGGCCGCGGAGCGAGCGCCTCGACGCCGGCGAGGCAGGCTCTTCCGTAGCCGCGCCGGCCTTCGCGCACCAGGCGGACGGGCAGGCCGCGGGCGATCGCCTCGGTCCCGTCGGTCGAGCCGTTGTCCACGACCACGATCTCGTGGACCAGCTCTCGCGGGATCGCCGCCACGACCAGCGGAAGCGAAGCGCGCTCGTTGAAGACCGGGATGAGGACCGCGACGCGCCGGCGCCTTTCGTCCATCACGGCAGGGGCCGCGCCGGGAGCGGTCTTCCCAGCACGGAAGTGGCCAGGCCCGCCCCGATGAGGAGCCCCGCGAGGAGGGTCCTCAAGGTGAGGACCTCGCCGAGAACGGCGATCGCGAGCGCCGTGGAGATCAGGGGCTGCAGGAACACGTAGAACGCGACGTGCGAGGCGTGCGTCCGGGCCAGCGCCCAGGAGTTCAGGAGATAGGGAATCACGGTGCAGAAGAGGATCACGGCCGCGAGGCAGGCCCACGCGAGCCCCGGCACCCGCTCGTGCTCGAAACGGCGCAGGTCGGGAAGCGCGACGAGCACGATGAAGACAGCCCCATAGCGGAAGACTGCCGCCGTAAATGTCGTCACCCGGTAGCGGGCGAGGATCGGGCGGGAGAGAACCAGGTAAAGGGAATAGGAGATGCAGTTCAGAAGCAGAAGCAGATCGCCGCGGAAGTGGTCGCTCGACAGGTCGAACCGCTCGGCGTTGAGCAGTGCCAGGGCTCCGCCGCCTGCCAGCGCGATTCCCGCGGCCGCGCGCCCGCTGATCCGCTCCCTGCCGAGAACGACCGCGGCGGCCAGCGTGAAGACGGGGATCGTGGCCGTCAGAATCGTCGTGTTGATGGCGGTCGTCAGAAAGAGCCCGAAGATGAAGAGCACCTGGTTGAACGAGACGCCGAGGAGGCCGTAGAGAAACACGCTCTTGCGGTCCTCACGCCGGATCGGCTCGCTTCCCTGAGCCCGGCGAATGACGTCGAGAACGAGAGCGGCCGCCGTCACGCGAAAAGCGGCGAACACCAGGGGAGGAATCGACGACAGGGCGAGCTTGCCGAAGATGGGAAACAGGGCGAAGCCGACCTGTGCGCCGGCGAGCGCGAGATGGACCTCCCACGGCCGTCCCGCCGGGCGCGAGGTCACGCGAAGGGGAGCGGGCTGACGACCGCCGTTCGGCCCTCTCCGGTCGGTCCGAGCGATCCCCCTTCGGGAACGTCGCGAAAGGCGAAGCCGAGCCCGATCGGCCCGCGGGTCGGCGAGAGTACAGAGCTCGTGACGCGGCCGAGCTCGAGCGAAGGCTTCTTCGGATCCGCAAAGACGGTTCCGGCCGGCACGGCTCCGGCCGGGAAGCGGAATCCGACGAGCCGGCGGTTGACTCGACCGTAGGTCCGAAGCCGGGCGACGACTTCCTGCCCGACGTAACACCCCTTGTTCGGTGACACGCTGTCCTGCAGTCCGACCTCGTCGGGCAGATTCGAGCCGTCGGCGTCCTGACCCCACCGCGGCCGCCCCGCCTCGACGCGAAGGACCTCGGCGGTCTCATCGACGACGGCGACCGAGCCGATGGCTTCGAGTCGCGCCTCGAGCTCCGCTCGCGAGGCGACCGGGACAAGGAGTTCGCCGGCGAACTCCCCGCGCGCCGGCAGCCGCAGGACGCCCTCCGGAAGCTCGAAACGCGCCGCTCCGGGGCCGTAGAGGTGGACCGCCTCGACCTCGGCCGAGGCGTCGCTGATCTGGACGTCCTGAAACGCGCCGTACCGAGCCAGGTGCGCGAGCGCGGCTCCGGCCGCTTCACGCTCGACCAGAAGCAGCAGGCGGTCGGCCTGCGCGACCAGAGTGCCGAAGAAGAGCAGCTTCCCCTTCGGCGTCAGGCCCGCAGCGGGGCGGGACGACCCGGGCTCGAGGACGCGGACGTCCTGGGTCAGCTGGCCCTGCAGAAACGGGGCCCGGTCCGGGCCCGCCACCACTATGGGCGCGAGCCGGGCCCAGCGGTGCGCCAGGTCCGGATTACTTGGGGACGATCTCGGCACGCAGCCGCACCTTCGGGGCGTCGGCGGCCTCGATGGTCCGCATGCGCGTGGACACCTTGGCGGTCTCGGCCTCGTGGGCGCCCACGGTGGGATTCCTGTCGCCGGCCTTGATCACCTGGCCGCTCTTGTCGAGGATCTCGACCGAAACGTGAACCTCGTACTTCGTCGAGCTGCGGTTGTCGATGACGAATTCCCAGCCGATGTTCGACTTGTCGTTCGGATCTTCGCGCCGCGCCTTGTCGACCTCGAAGTCCGCGGGGTAGTCGACGACCTTCACGCTCTGGATCGTGCACTTCTGGAAGGACCAGTTCAGCGGCACTTGGCCACCGCGCGGGAACCCAATCGTCTTGTCGAACTTGTTGTCGTCCGCCGCGAACACGGCGGCCGTCGTCAGGATCACGGAAACCGCGAACAGTGCCAGAAGCCTCGTGCGCATACCCTTCACCTCGCTCGATGTTGGCCGGGAGCCTATCGCGGCCGGCGTCATTTCGGAATGATGTCGGCGCGCAGCCGCACTTTCGGGGCCTCGGCCGCGTCGAGGGTCCGGATGCGGCCCGAAACGCGGACTTCGTCGGTTTCGAAGGGATCCACGCTCGCGCTTCGGTCGTCGGCCTTGAGGACCTTGCCGTCCTTGTCGAGCACCTCCACCCACAGCTGCAGCTTGATCTTGGCGGGACCGCGGTTGTCGATCGAGAACTCCCACCAGAGCCAGGACTTGTCGTCGGGGTCCTTGGCGGGCCTTTTCGATGTCCTCGTCGTCGGGGTAGTTCCTGACCTGGACGCCCCGGATCGTGCACTTCTCGTAGTCCAATCGAGCTTGGCGTTGGTGTCCCGGGGGAAAGGAATCGTCTTCTCGAACCTGCCGTCCTGGGCCGCGAGGGCTGCCGCCGCCAGAAGCCCGCCGATCACCACGAAGAGTCGCTTGTTCATGCTCACCTCGCGCTCTTCGCGGCAGCGTATCATTGGCCGCCGATGGCCGACCTCGAAGCCCCCCGCGGATCTGCACGTGATCGACATCTTCATGATGTCCGTCAAGTGCGGGAACTGCGACAGCTACCAGACGATCGTGAAGTTCCGGAAGCTTCCCGACAAGAACATCTACACCTACGAGTGCGAGAACGAGATCTGCGATCCCAACGTGACGCGGACGATCGTCGAGGTCCCGCGCCACCTCGACAACTCCACCCGCCGGGCCGAGGAGCTGCCTTACTACGAACGGGAGACCCCGGAGGAGCCCTCCGACTGAGCGCGGGCCGGCTCCGGAGGGAGCCGGCCGGAATCGCTTAGAATAGGATCTTCGTGACCCTGCAAACGGCCAGGCAGGACGAGAAGGGGCTCGCCCCCGACCTCCTGCAGCGCCTGCGGAAACGCCTCGCCGATTCGCCCGCCCTGGGGTGGCTGCGCCCGAGCCTGGAGGAGCTCGCGCTGGACTCCTGCGTGCTCCGATTGCCCTATCGCGAGGAATTGACCAACGGCTCCGGCACGGTCCACGGGGGGGTGCTCGCGACCCTGGCGGATACGGCGGTCGCGTTCGCCCTGGCCACCAACTTCGATGGGAAAATGGGATTCGCGACGACGATCTGACGATCCACTTCCTGCGCCGGGCCCGGACCGGAGTCCTGGCGCGGGCGCGGATCCTCAAGAAAGGACAGCGCGTCAACGTCGGAGAGGTTCAGATCGTGGACGAGGGCGGACAGGAAGTCGCCCGGGTCCTCGCGACCTTCGTTCTGACCACCTCTTCGTTCGACTACGCGCCCGAAAGGAAACCATGATGGACGACACAGTCCCGTTCCCCGCCGCCGAAGCCGCGGAGACGGATCGAAAACCTTCGCGCCGCCGCCGGGGCGGCGCTCGACGCCACAAGGCCTTCCCCGCATCCGGCCGAGGAAACCGCGCCGGGCCTGCCCCGGCGCCGCGGCCTCGGCCGTCGCCGGCCTCCGTCCCAGCTCGCCCGATGAACGTCAGCTCCGCGCCGCCCGACCCGCACCTCGGTCGAGCAGCGGCTCTCCCTCTTCATCGACTTCGAGAACATCGCGCTCGGCGTCCGCGACGCGCAGTACAAGAAGTTCGACATCCACCTCGTGCTCCAGCGGCTGCATCGAGAAGGGCAAGATCGTGTTCAAGAAGGCCTACGCCGACTGGACGCGCTACTCGCGAGTACAAGCGGGAGTTCCACGAGGCCGCGATCGAGCTGATCGACATCCCGCAGCGCAACTACACGGCCAAGAACTCGGCCGACATCCGGATGGTCGTCGACGCCATGGACCTCGTCGCCTCCAAGGAGCACATCACGACCTTCGTGATCCTTTCGGGCGACTCGCGACTTCTCGCCGCTGGTCTCGAAGCTCAAGGAGAACGACAAGTACGTGATCGGCGTCGGGGTCAAGAACTCGACCTCGAACCTGCTGATCGACAACTGCGACGAGTTCATCTTCTACGAGGACCTCGTGCGCGAGACGCACGCCCTGCCGTCGATCGACAACCTGCCGAAGAAGAAGCAGGAGGTGTTCCGGCTCTGTCCTCGACTCGATCCAGGCGCTCCGCCGCGAGAACAACGACGTGATCTGGGGCTCGATGATCAAGCAGACGATGCAGCGCAAGCAGCCCTACTTCAACGAGTCCTACTACGGCTACAAGTCGTTCTCGGAGCTCCTCGAGGACGCCGAGCGCCACGGCCTGCTGACGATGAAAAAGGACGCCAAGAGCGGCGGATACGTGGTCTCGGCGTAGCCCGCGCTAGGGACGGCGCAGGACCAGCCGGTCGACCGTGCCGCCGGGATCCGAGATCGTGGCCGGGACCTGGAGGCCGACGAAGTCCGCGGCTCCCGAGAGGTCCCACACGATGTTGCGGAACCCTCGCAGGGCGCTGTCGGGCCCCGGGTGGATGACTTTGGAGAGGACGTCCGTGCCGCGCCCGCTCGCGTACGCCCGCGACAGGTAGAGGTACGACAGGAAGCCGCTCGCGTTCAGTCCCGCCTGGACCAGGTAGTCGGGCTCGACCGACTCGACCAGAAGATAGGTCGTCTCTTCGGGGTTGGCGCGCTGACCCTCCAGCGCCCGCCAGACGCGGTCGCGGCGGGGGACCCAGGCCGCAAACGGAATGAAGTCGACCGACAGCGAAGCGCGGGGCGAGGCCGCCAGCGCCGCGGCGGCTTCGCGGACCCGGCGCTGGCCGTCCGGGACCGTCAGGTAGCCGGCAGCCGCGCCTCCGCGTCCGGGATCGGTCAGCGTGACGCCGGCGCCCACGATGTTTCCCGATCGGTCGGTCTCGACGAAGACCTCGCGCAGCGCCGGCCGGGCGGGGGGTCCGGCGATCGTGGTCGCCGTCCTGCGCCTGCCACCGCCCGGTCAGGTCGATCGCCCAGGGCTCGGGAGTCGCGGCGACGGGGGGAGCCGACGAGGTCGGCCGCCGACGGAGGAGCGCGAGCTCCAGAGAACCACTCCGCTGACGACGAGCAAGGGCCAGCGCCCCGAGCAGATAGAGGTAGGGGCGAGGCAGCGCGGGGGAGGCGGCCGGGGCGATCGGGCTCGCGCCGGACACGGCCTCCCCTCGGGGTGCGGTCCAGGCGCTTATGGCACTTGAGACATTCCGCGGCAGGAATCTGGGTGAAGCCGCAGTGCGGGCACGTGACCCAGGCCATGGGCGATGGTAACCCAGCCGGCGAGGCGCCGACGGCGGCGCCTCGGAAGGCCGGCGAGCGTCCGGCCGGGGCCTCAGATCTCGCGGAAGAAGAATCTGTCGAGGACGGCCATGCGCTCGGCGATCTGCCCGGGCTCCGGATCCATCAGCCAGAGCGCGGCGTGAATGGAGGAGGCGAGCGAGTTGCCGTCCTGGGGCGTGAAGCAGAACCCGATGATCTCGTTGTCCCCGTTGACCGAGACGGTCGGAGCCGAGATCACGGCCTGGGACAGGATCCGCCCGTAGTACCCGTGGTCGCGGCCGAAAGAGAAGATCTGGTTCGCCGACCGGCGTTCGGTCACGGCGATCCGCTTGTTGGCGCGCAGGCGCGCGAGGACCTTGTCCCTCGACGTCGCCTCGGAGACCTCCATGTCGAACCACAGCGAGTGCATGTACTGCGTGTTCAGCTTCATCGCGGAGGAGAAGATCGGCGGCTTCCATCCGAGAGTCGAGAGCAGCGCCGAGGCATCGCGGGCGTGGTGCGTGCCGAACTCGGGATCGTCGTGCTTCCCGGCCGAGGGCGCGGGAGCGAAGCCCGAGTCCTGCGAGACGTCGTTCGCCCGGCGCATGCAGACGAACCGGCCGCTTCGTCAGCGTCCTCTCTCCCGAATCGCCGGTCCCGAGCGTCATGATCAGGCAGGCGATGTTGTGCGTGTTGCAGGAGACGATCTGGAGGAAGCGGTCCTCGCCCGGGACGAGCGCCTCGTCGTTGATGCCCATCGCGTACATCTTTCCGAAGCCGAACTCGCTCCCCTGCGCCAGAAATCCGCGGGGTCCCGAGATCTTCTCGTAGACCTTCTTGTTCTCGTTGCCGGCCGGAGTGCAGTCGATGACGACCGTGGCCCGCTCGAGGGCGGTCTGGGCGTCGTAGAACACCTTGTGGCCGATCGCTTCGAAGTCCGCGGCCTTGTCGGGATCGACCGCCAGCCTGGCGCCGCGCGCGACGAGGTGGTTGACCTTCGCCCGCTCGGTCGTCATCGGAGTCCGCTTGTGAAACGTGACCTCGTCGATGCCGAGGTACTTGCCGAAGTCGGCGAACAGCCCGATCAGGGGCTCCCCGATGGTGCCCGTGCCGACGACGTGGACGATCTTTTTCATTCCGTTCTCCTGTTCGGCGCTTCGGATGGCGGCGGAAAGTGCGGCCGGAAGGATACGATGAGACGGGCATTTCGCCAACCGAGGAGGGAATCTGTCCGGCACGCTGCGCTCCGTCGTGTTCCGGCCCGGCCGGTCGCCTCGAAGGTCTGTGGAAGGGCGCCGTCGAGCCGCGGCGCGGATCGGCCGTCGTTCGCTCACCCGCATCCGCTCCACGGCGGCACGATGCACAACAAGGTGGTCTACCGGGCCGCCCAGGCCCTGACGCGAGCCGGCTACGCCACCCTGCGCTTCAATTTCCGGGGGGTCGGGCTGTCCGAGGGCCGCCACGACTCCGGGCGCGGAGAGGTCGAGGATTTCCGCGCGGCCCTCGACGAAGCCGAGCGGTCGGAGGGTCTCCCGATCGTCGCGGCGGGCTTCTCGTTCGGCGGCGGCGACGGCGCTGAAGGCCATTCCGGGGGACGCGCGGATCGCAGGCGTGCGTCGCGCTGGGCCTTCCCCTGGCTTCGGAATCCGGACGACGGGATCCCGCGTCCTGCGGTCCCGGCGCTCTTCGTCGTGGGCGAACAGGACCCGTTCGGGCCGCCCGAAGATGCTGGAGCGCTTTCTCGGGGGGACCGGCCGCCTCGTCGTCGTCCCGGGCGCCGGTCACTTCTTCGAGGGATCCCTCGAGACCGTCGGGGAAATCATCATGGAGTTTCTCGCCGGCCTCCGGCCCGCCGGACGGCAGAGCGAGGCCTCGTGACCGACGCCGGCCCCGCTCTCCGGCGCCGCCCGCCGGGATCTCCTGAAGCTGGCGCGCCAGACGCTCGAAGCGCACTTTCGCGGAGACCCCGCTCCGCGTCTGGGCTCCGACCGCTCCGAGACCTTCGGAGAAGCGCGGGGCCTCTTCGTCACGCTGCGCGCCGCCGGTCAGCTTCGGGGCTGCATCGGAACCCTGGCGCCCGAGGGCGACCTGACGCGGATGATCCCGGAGTACGCCCTGCGCGCGGCCTTGTCGGACCCGCGGTTCCCTCCGCTCGAGGCCTCCGAGCTCCCGGGCTGCGAGATCGAGATCTCCGTCCTCACACCGCCGCAGCGCGATCGGAGAGCCCGAGGAGATCCAGATCGGGCGCGACGGCCTGATCTTCGAGATGGGAGGCCGGCGCTCCCTCCTCCTGCCCCAGGTCGCGACCGAGTGGGGCTTCGACCGCGAACGCTTTCTCGGCCGAGGTCGCCCGCAAGGCGGGACTGCCGGCCGACGCCTGGCGCCATCAGGACGCGCGGCTCTGGAGCTTTCAGGCCGAGGTGTTCTCGGAACGGGAGCGCAGCGACGGCGAGTAGAGCAGGAGCGCCGCGGCCACGGCGGCGTTGAGGGAGTCGACCGGCGCCCGCATCGGGATCGTGAGCCTCCGGTCGAGGTAGCGATAGGCCCCCGCCGGCAGCCCCGTCCCCTCCGCTCCGAGGACGAGGACGGACCGCGGGTCCAGCGGCGCCTCCAGACGCGTTCTCTCCGCCGGCGGAGACCGCTCCGCAGAGCGGGCGGCCCGGCCGCTCTGGCGTCGGCCGCGAAGGGCTCGAACGACACGCGGCCCGACACCGGAATCCTGCAGCACGCTGCCGGCGCTGCCGCGCACCGCGCGCGGATGAAAGAAATCGGCCGTGCCCGGCGCGCCGATCACGCCCGCGCCGCCGGCCGCTTCGGCGACGCGGACGATGGCGCCGAGGTTGCCCGGGTCCTGGATGCCGAAGGCGAAGACGATCGGGCCCGGGCCGACCGAGGATCTCGGCCACGGGCACGTCGCGGCGGCGGGCCACGGCGAGAAGATGCTGCGGCGTGCGGGAGTCGGCCAGCCTCTCGAGAACGGCGCGCGAGACCAGCCGCGGATGCGCCGCCGTCAGCGGCGGCGAGCCGCCCGGGGCGCACGCTCTCGTCGTGGAGAACGTGCTCGAGCGAGATCCCCGCGGCGACGGCGTCCAGAATCGCCTTCTCGCCCTCGAGCAGGAGATGCGTGCGCTCCTCGAGACGGCCGGGCGATTTCCCGGATGAGCGGGTTCGCGGGAGACTCGATCGCGGCCATCGCACGGCATGCTATAACCGCGCGCGATGAAGTGGCTTCGGCGCGAGAAGCTTCCTTGCCGGCGGTGTCGAACGCCCGGCGCTCCGGCTCGGCATGGTCCGCGCTCTGGACGTTCCCGTCCATGATCGGCGCCGCGTTCGTCGTCGCATGGGGAGCGGAAGCCGCGGAGTTCCTGATCTCACAGGGCCTCGCCCTCGCGATCCTCGCGCTGATCCAGACGATGCCGGAGTTCGCGGTCGAGGCGGTGATCGCCTGGAAGGCCGGCAAGGACCCGAACATGGTCCACCTCGCGATCGCGAACTTCACGGGCAGCCTCCGCCTCCTGACGGGATTCGGCTGGCCCATGATCTACGCCGTCGCGGCCTTCTACTCGCGCAAGCGGCGGGGCAAGAAGCTCGGCGCGATCCACCTCCACCGACGATCACGCCGTGGAGGTCGTCGGCCTCCTGCCGCCTCTGATGTACTTCGTCATCGTCTGGGCGAAGGCGAGCCTCGTCCTCATCGATGCGGCGGTCCTGACGGCGACGTACGTCGCCTACCTCGCGGTCCTGCTCCGCCTGCCCGCCCCGGGAGAGATGACCGAGGAGGACGAGCAGAGTTCCCGCGGTCTCCCGCTGGGCGCTCTCCTTCTCGGGCTGGAAGCGCTGGGCGGCGGTCCTCGGACTCTTCGTCGCTCGGCGGCGGCATCATCTTCGTCGTCGCCGAGCCGTTCCTCAGCTCCGATGCTCTCTCTGGCGGTCAGCCTCGGCATCTCGCAGTTCGTGTTCATCCAGTGGGTGGCGCCCTTCATCTCCGAGTTCCCCGAGAAGACGTCGGCCTTCGCCTGGGCGCGGCGCGTCACGCGGGCTCCGGTCGCCCTCATGAACATGGTCTCGTCCAACATCAACCAGTGGGGCGTGCTGTCGGGCATGCTGGCCGTCATCTACTGCTGGAGCCACGGGGACACGTCGCCGCTTCCCTTCGACGAGTTCCAGCGGCTCGAGATCCTGCTGACGATCCTCCAGGCCTTCCTGGGCTGGATCTTCCTCGTCCTCGATGAGCCTCGCAGCGTACGAGGCCGTCGGCCTCTTCGCCCTCTGGGTGCTCCAGTTCTTCGTGCCCGTCGCTTCGCCACGAGATGTTGTGGGTCTACGGCGCGTGGATCGCGGTCGAGGTCTTCCTGGTCGCGATCGGCCGCAAGAAGATCACCGCCTTCCGGGACTTCGCGCGCGCGTGGAAGAGGTCGCGATGATGGGCCTCGCCTCTCCCGGCGCATCGCGGCCCTCGCTCCCTCCTCCACCACGGCGGCGGGCAAGAAGGCCAAGGCGCTGGCCGCCATGGGCGTCGACGTCGTCGACCTCTCGATCGGCGAGCCGGACTTCGCGACTCCCGACTTCGTCGGGCGGGCGGGCATGCGGGCGATCGAGGCGGGCCGGACGCAAGTACACGGACGTCGCCGGCGAAGCCTGCCCTGCGCGACGCCATCGCGGCCAAGTACCTGCGCGAGCAGGGCGCGCCGCGTCGAGCGCAGAACGTCATCGTCACCGCCGGGGCGAAGCAGGCCGTCTTCAACGTCTGCCAGGCCCTCTTCGAGGAGGGCGACGACGTCGCGCTGTTTTCCCCGTACTGGGTGTCGTTCCCCGAGATGGTGCGCCTGACGGGGGCGAGGCCGGTCTTCGTGCCGACGACGCTCGAATCCGGACTGGCGCGCCGCGGCCTCGGCTCTCGACGCCCGGGCCTCGAGCCCCGATGCGCGGCCTGATCCTGAACTCTCCCAACAACCCGACCGGGGCCGTCGTCGACTCCGAGGAGCTCGATGCGCATCGTCGACTGGTGCGCGGCGCGGACGCCTGGCTGATCTACGACGAGACGTACGACCGCTTCCTCTACGACGGCCGGCCGCACGCGTCGGCGGCCGCGCTCCAAGTCGCGGTACGAGCGCATCGTCGTCACCGGCGCGGCCTCCAAGACCTGCGCCATGACGGGCTGGCGGCTGGGCTGGGCGGTCGGGCCCCCGGCGCTGATCGCCGCCATGACCTCGTACCAGAGCCACACGACTTCCAACGCGTCGTCCATCTCGCAGGCCGCCGCCCTCGCGGCCCTGACGGACCTGGACGGCTCCCGGGCGTCGGTGGCCGACATGCTGTCGCACTACGAGACCCGCCGGAGGCTGATGGTCGAAGGTCTCGCGAGCGTGCCGGGCGTGCGCTGCCCGCTGCCGGAGGGAGCCTTCTACGCGTTTCGCCGACGTCTCCGCCCTGTACCCCCGCAAGGGCGCCGCGGGCTCCGCGGACTTCTGCGACCAGCTCCTGGCCGAGGCCCACGTGGCCGCGGTGCCGGGCGACGCCTTCGGAAACGACGCCTGCGTGCGATTCTCCTTCGCCACCAGGAGCGACCGCATCAGCGAAGGGATCCAGCGGTTCGCGGCCTGGGCCGCGGCCTAGGAGAAGCGTCTCGCCGGTGTCGGCCGAAGGGCCGCAGATCGCCGCCCGAGCGGAGGCGACGGTGACCCGCGCGAGGGAGACGCGCGCCCGGAGGGCTCGGGGCTCGAGGAAGCCGATGTAGGACCCCCAGCACGCGACGCGCACGGCCGAACGGAGCCAGAAGACGCCGAACTGGAGCAGAAAGAGCAGAGCGATCGCCGGCGGGGAGACCGCGGGCATCGACCACGCCAGGGCGAAGCCGGCGCCGACGACGAGAGCCCCGGTCACGAACCAGAACAGGAACAGACCGAGCGCGGCCAGCCAGGAGCCGCGCAGGACCCGCAGGGCGAAGCGATAGCCGCGCAGGGCTCCCGTCAGCGGAGCGTAGCGGCGCGCCGGCGCGGGCGAAATCGTAGAGGAGGGAGAGGACTCCCCAGAGGAGCACCGCCACGCCCGACGCGCGTCCACCGGGCCGCACGCGCGGATCGGCGCGTCGGGAGGAGTGTTCTCGAAGGCCGCATCCAGCAGGGCCGAGGAGCCGGCGAACAGCGTGGCGAAAACGACGAGAAGCAGGACGAGAACACGAGGAAGCACTTGACGTTGTGCCAGAAGTTGCGGCGCGCCGGATCGAAGAACTGACTGAACGAGAACGGCCCGCGGCCGAGCACCGCGATGATGCCTCCCGCGAAGAACATCTGGAACGCTACGGAAAGAAAGGCGGCGAGCCGGCCGCGAGAAACGGGAGGCGCCGATCGCGCCCTTCTCGTGGACGAGGAAGTCGAAGAAGTCCGAGGGCGCGAAGGTCGGGTGGTTCCGGAGGAGGTGGTCGCCGGCGAGCGTCCCGGCCATGGTCTTCCAGAGCGCCGGTCCCGAGAGGCGCCGCCCCCAGCACTCCGAGAGCGGCCGTCGTCAGCGCGAGAAGGAGGATCAGCTTTCCGTGCGAGAGCGAGCGGAAGCCGGCGGCGAGGCTCTTCACGCCAGAGCCCAGGCCAGCTGCGTCCACAGGCCGACGAGTAGGAGACGAATCCGAAGTACTTGACGCCCGCGCGCCGGCCGAGCGTCTGCGCCGGGCCCTTCCCGCTTCCCAGGACCTTCGAGTCGTTCAGGTGGTTCCAGTCCCAGGGTTCAGCCGTTCCGGATCGACCACCGCGTGGGCGAGTGGGCGAACCGAAACGCAGTCCGTAGCGCACCCATCGGGCGTCGCGCCGGCAGGACGCGCTCGACGACGGTGCCGTCCTCGAAGACGATCCGGGCCTTCGCTCCGTGCTGCCAGTCGCCCAGGTTGCCGAAGAGCACGGTCGAGCGGTACGTCGGCTTGCCGTCCGAGTCCCGGGGTTCCCGCTTTTCGTTTTTCGGGCTCACGACGTGCCCCTCTTCGAGGGTGACCCGGCCGCCGGGCCGGTCGAAGACGCCGTCGGCGCGCGTCGCTCGCTCGGTGGCGGCCGAGACGACCTGCCAGTCGAGGCGGGCCGTACCCTCCAGCAGGTTGCGGCGGTGCGAAGACAGATCCCGCCCGGACACTCGCTCGAAGACCGCGAAGAAGTCGTCGGTCGAGGGATGCCGGAACTTCCACTCCTGGAAGAAGGCGCGCTGGGCGCGGGCAGAACGCCGCCGGGCCGAGGTCGTTGCGGAGCTGAGCCATGAAGAGCCCGACCTTCGGATAGGAGTTCACGGCGTAGGACGTCCGGGACGCGTAGCACCAGGCGCAGCCGAGGATGGGATCGAGGTTGGGAGTCTCGGTGTATTGCGCGCGGGCGAGCGAGATGCGAGTCGACGCCGATGCCGCCCGGAAATTCCGCGGTGTCGCGGGGTCCATAGGCGAGGGTCATCGCCCGGTGCTCCGAGTCGTCGGTCAGGCCCTCGTCGAGCCAGGCCTCCTCGAACTCGTTCGAGCCGACGATCCCGTACCAGTACTGGTGGCCGAATTCGTGGACGGTCACGAGCTCGATGAGGCGCACCTTGTCGAGCGGCCAGCGGGTCAGAAAGGGATTGCGCGCCTTCGCCCGTGAAGAAGGTCGGGTACTCCATGCCGCCCGACTCGGTGCCGTCGTCGGGAGGGTCCACGATCGTCAGCGTCTCGTACGGATAGACCCCGTACCAGAGGCCGAAGAAGGCGATGGACTCCTTCGCCGCGCGCAGGTAGCGCTCGCGCCCGCCCTCGTGGCCCGGGCTGCATCAGGAGCCGGCAGGCGACCGGCTTGAGGGCGATCTCGGCCTCGCGGCATCCCGAGCTCCCTGGAGGCGCGAGCGGCCCAGCCCGCCGGGATGTCGCGCGCGGGATCGAAAGTGAACTCCGTGACCTGGAACCGCGGGTCGGCGGCCCAGGCGAAGTCGTGGACGTTGTCCTGCGCGTAGCGATAGCGTCGTCTTTCCGCCGGTCCGCGTTTCCGCGACGCGCTTTCCGGTCGCGCCGACGACGAACCGCGACGGCACGGTCATGGACACGTCGAAGTTGCCGAAGTCGGCGTAGAACTCGGAGTTGGCGTGGAGCGCATGGGCGTTCCAGCCTCCCCGGGCGCGGCCCGCGCATGCCGGCCGGCTCGTAGACGCCGAGCTTCGGGAACCACTGCCCGACGAGGAAGTAGTCGCGGACGAATCCGGTCCGCGCGAAGATCTTGGGCAGCTTGGCGTCGAAGGTGATGTCGAGTGTGATCTCGCCGCGGGGGGGCACGGGCGCGGGCAGCGGAACCGACAGGACCGTCTGATCCTCGGGATCGTTGCCGTCGGGCTGGATGAATCGCGCGCCGGGCCGGAGCTCCGCGCCGGCGATCCGTCGGATCGAGGACACGTCGATCCAGCCCCAGTCCTCGGCCTTCTGGCCGGCGTTGTCCCGCGCAGCTGTCCGCCCGACTCCCGCATGAACGTGGACAGGTCTTCTTGAACGCGTTGAGGTACAGGTGGAACCGGAGCTCGCAGACCGTGTCGTTCGAGGGATTGCGCCAGACGAGACGCTCCCTGTCCCTTCAGCATTTTCGCTTTCGGGTTCGAGCGCCACCTCGATCCGATAGTCGACGACCGGGGGTGCAGGCCGGGGCGCCGCGAAAGCGGAGAGCGGGCAGCGCCGCAAAGGCGCTGACGAGGGCGACCGCTCGGAGGGAGATGCCGGCGAGCTCCCGAAGATTTCCCATGAATTCGGCGAATGCTGTCGTGGCGGTTTGGGAGTCAATACAATTCCCCGGCACGCCATGCCGATCGCGCTCCTGACGGGGGCCACCGGTTTCGTCGGCGGGCATGTCGCGCGCGCGCTCGTGACCGAGGGTTGGAAGGTGCGGTGCTCGCCCGCGATCCCGAGCGCGCGCGGCGGGGCCTGCTCGAGGGGCTTCCGGTCGAAGTCTTCCCGGGCAGCCTCGTCCGATCTGGACCGTCTCGAGTCCGCCGTGGCCGGAGTCGACGCGGTCGTGCACCTGGCCGGCCTGGTCAAGGCGCGCTCGCTCGACGGGTACCGCGAGGTCAACGTGCGAGGCACCGAGCGGATGCTCGACGCCGCGCAGCGCGGAGCACCGGGCGCTCTGTTCCTCCTGGTCTCGAGCCAGGCCGCGGGCGGGCCCTGCCGGGATGGCCGGCCCGTATCCGGAGACGATCCCGCCCGACCCATCTCCTGGTACGGGCAGTCCAAGCGCGAAGCCGAGGAGGCCGTGGCCCGTCTCTGGAAAGGGGACTGGATCGTTCTCCGACCCGGCGTCATCTACGGGCCCGGCGACCGGGGCCTTTTCCTTTACTTCCGGATGGCCGCCGCAGGCTGGATCCCCGTTCCCGCGGGAGCGACCCGGGTCCAGGTCATCGGCGCCGAGCGGGCAGCGCTCGCCATCGCGCGGGCCGCTTCGCGGCGGGACCTCGCGGGGCTCGTCGGCTTTCTCTCGGATACGGAGCCCGTCACGGTCGCGGGCCTCGCCGGAAAGATCGCCGCCCTGCCGCGCCGCCGGGCGCGCCTCATCCGGGTCCCCAACGGCTTCGTTCGCGTCCTCGGGGCCGCGGAGTCCGCGGTCGAGCGGTTGACGGGCCGCTCCCAGCCGTTCAATGCCGACAAGGCGAGGGAGATCCTGGCCGGCGACTGGGTCTGCGACGGGGCGGCGACGAGCCGGCTGCTGGGCCTGCCGGAGCCCGTCCCGCTGGACGACGGGCTGCGGGCGACCTGGGAGTGGTATCGTCGCGCCGGGTGGCTTCCGGGCGCCACTTTGTAAAATTTGCTAATATCCGGCCGCAGTTTCTTTTCAGAAGGTGGGGGAATGATGAGCAAAACCGCCCGGGCAGCCAGTGTGGACACGGTCGGGACCGCGCCGGTCTTCGAGAAGTGCTACCGGTACGAAGAGGCCGCTCGCGTCCGCCAGACCGGTTACTACTCCTTCTTCCGGGTCATCGAGTCCGCCCAGGATCCGGAGGTCGTCATCGCGGGCCGGCGTCTGGTCATGATGGGCTCCAACAACTATCTCGGCCTGACCAACGACCCCCGGGTCAAGGAAGCCGCCATCGACGCGATCCGGAGCTACGGCTCCGGTTGCGCGCGGCAGCCGATTCCTGAACGGCACGCTCGACCTCCACGTGAAGCTCGAAGAGCGGCTCGCCGAGTTCATGCGCCAGGAGGCCGCCGTCACCTTCTCGACCGGCTTCCAGGTCAATCTCGGCGCGATCTCCTGCCTGGTGGGCAAGGGGGACACGGTCTACCTCGACAAGCAGGACCACGCCTGCATCATCGACGGAGCCCGGCTGTCTTTCGGGGACGTCAAGCAGCTTCAAGCACAACGACCCCGCGGACCTGCGGCGACAGATGCGCAACGACAGCGAAGCCAAGGGCCGCCTGGTCGTCATCGACGGCGTCTTCTCGATGGAGGGCGACATCACGCCGCTGCCCGAGATCGTGTCGGTCGCCCGCGAGTTCGCGGCCGGGGTCATGGTCGACGACGCCCACGGCATCGGCGTCCTCGGCAAGACGGGGCGCGGCACGGCCGAGCACTTCGGCCTCGAGCACGAAGTCGACCTCATCATGGGCACGTTTTCAAAATCGATGGCCTCCGTCGGCGGCTTCATCGCCGGCGAACGCCACCGTGATCGATTACATCAAGCACCGCGCGCGCACGCTCATCTTCTCGGCCGCCCCGCCCCCCGCGTCGGCCGCCGCGGCTCTGGCGACCCTCGAGATCATGGACGAGGAACCCCAGCGCCGGGAGCGGCTCTGGGAGAACACCCAGTTCTTCGCCGACGGCCTGCGCTCGCTCGGCTTCGACACCGGCGAGTCGCAGACTCCGGTGGTCCCCGTCGTCGTCGGCGAGGACCTCACCGCCCTCCGGATGGTCCACCGCCTGCAGGAGGAGGGCGTCTTCGTCAACTGCGTGCTCTCGCCGGCGACGCCTCCCGGGCGCGCCCTGATCCGGACGTCCCTGATGGCGACGCACAGCCGCGAGCAGCTCGTCCGCGCCCTCGAGGCGTTCGAGAAGGTCGGCCGCGAGGTCGGCCTCGTCGGAGCGGACCGCGTCTGATCCGGCGGCGCGGGCCGGAGGCGCGATGAGCGGAGCCGAGCCCGCCGTCATCGAGCGGATCGGCCGCGGCAAACCCGACCTTTCGCGTTTCTTCGACGTCGCGGACCGCATCTACGCCGGCGATCCGCGCTGGGTGGCCCCGTTGCGCGGAGATCTCGCGACCGTGTTTCAGGACGAGAACCCGTTTTTCCGGCACGGCGAGATGCAGCTCTTTCTGGCGCGCAGGGGCAATCGCGACGTCGGCCGAATCGCCGCGATTCTGGACCGGAACCACAACGCCTTCCACGACGAGAGGGTCGTGTTCTTCGGGTTCTTCGAGTCGGAGAACGATCCGGAAACGGCGGCCCGGCTTCTCGAAGCGGCGGCCGTCTGGGGACGCGAACGGAAGATGACGGTCCTGCGCGGGCCGACGAATCCGACGCTCAACGACGAGGCCGGACTCCTGGTCGACGGCTTCGAGTCGCCGCCCGTGCTCATGATGACCTACAACCCGCCGTATTACGTTCCCCTGCTCGAGGGGCAGGGTCTCGCGAAGGCCCGGGATCTGCTGGCGTACTGGTTTCCGCTCGAAGAGAAGCCGCTGGAGCGGCTGTCGCGAGTGGCCGACCGGTTCCGCAAGCGGGAGGCGGGGATCGTCGTGCGCAACGTGCGCAGGCGGAGCCTGGCCAGGGACCTGGCGAAGATCCGCGAGGTCTACAACGAGGCCTGGGAGAAGAACTGGGGCTTCGTTCCGATGACGCCCGAGGAGATGGACTTCATGGCCACACGCCTGAAGCCGCTTCTGGTGCCCGAGCTCCTCTGGCTGGCCGAGGTTCAGGCCGCCGGCGGATCGACCGAGCCCGTCGCCTTCATGCTGATGCTTCCCGACTACAACGTCGCGATCGCCCCGCTCAAAGGGCGTCTCCTGCCCTTCGGCTGGCTGAAGTTCCTCCTGGGGCGCCGCAGGATCCGGACGGTCCGGGTCGTCACGCTCGGGATCAAGAAGCCCTACCGCAAGAGCGGCGTGCAGTCGATCATGATGGCCGACTCGCTCCGCTTCCTCCTCCAGCGGGGCTACACCGGAGCGGAGGTGTCGTGGCTGCTCGAAGACAACGAGCTGGTCATCGCCGCCGTCAGGCTCTGGGGCGGGAAGCTCTACAAGACCTACCGGATCTACGAGAAGGGTCTCTAAGTCTTCCCCCCCCGGCGGGGGAGGGCCGGGCCGAGGGGCGCACCCCGGCGCGTTGCCTCGCCATCAGCTTCTCGTAGAGCCGGTCTCCGAGCGGGACCGCGATGAACGCCAGAACGATCCCTGCGATCAGGTCCACGACATAGTGGTAACGGCAGTACACCGTCGAGATCACGAGGCCCGTGCCGATCGGCAGCAGAATCCAGAACACGTCGCGCGCCCGCTTCCAGGCCACGATCAGCACCGCCACGGCGATCATCGTGTGCCCCGACGGGAAGACGTCGAGCTTCGTCTTCTCCAGGCTGTTGATGCCGTCCGCGATGGTCCGGGCCACCGGGGTCGTCAGGAGCGAGACCGTGTACTCGGACGGCCTGGGCGAAGCGAGGTCCCAGGGCGGGGATCAGGAAATAGCCGGCGTAAGAGATGTAGTAGCAGACCATCAGGGTGAAGATGAAGCGCCGCGCTACGGCCCGGTCGCGCGCCCAGAGGATCAGGCCCAGCGTCAGAGCGAAGAAGTAGTAGGTCGCGTAGAACACGAAGAAGATGTCGTTGAGCCGGGGGGTCACGAAGCGTTCCATCCACACGGTCACGTCCACTCCGAAGATGGCCCGGTCGGCGGCGATCAGGACGTCGTCCCGGGCGCCGCCCCGCAGCGCCTCGATCAGTGGCTCGAGCGTGTTGAAGAGAATCGGGAGGAACGCGGCCGGATAGAAATCCAGGAGGAGCTGGAGCGGCGCGGGCAGGCGGCCCTGCCGGCGCGCCAGGAGGATCATGACCGCGAGGGCCGCCGCGAGACCGGAGTACCCGAGGAGCATGGCGCCCGGGTTCTCGAGCCGACCCCACAGCAGAAGTGCGAGGATGGAAAGCACGGCCAGCGCCGCGAAGTGAATCGTCTCGGTCGGCCGCATGCGCACGAGCATTTATAACCCGACCCCGATCGGACCCGCCGGTGTCGTGCGGTAGACTCGCCCCGCGATGCGCACGCTGGCGTTGCTTGCGGCCTTTTCTCTGACACCGGGGGCCGCCCTCGGATCCACTTCTCCGCCCCTGGTCGTCGTGGCCCGCATCGAAACGGGCATTCACCCCGCCGCGGCGAGCTACCTGAAAAAGGTGCTGGAGGAGGCCGAGAAGCAGAACGCCGCCCTCGTCGTGCTGACGCTGTCGACGGAGGGCGGGCTGCTCGCCTCCACGCGGGAAATGAGCTCGGCGATCCTGCTCTCGAAGGTCCCGGTCGTGACGTTCGTGTCGCCCTCGGGCGCGCAGGCGGCGTCGGCCGGTTTCTTCCTGCTCCTGTCGGGAGACGTCGCCGCGATGGCTCCCGGGACCAACACGGGAGCGGCGCACCCGGTCGGAGGCGAAGGGCAGGATCTTCCCAAGACGCTGGGCGAGAAGGCCGAACAGGACGCGAGGGCCTTCGTCCGGACCCTGGCGAAGCAGCGCGGCCGCAGTGTCGAGAAGGCCGAGGCGGCCGTGTCGAAGAGCGCGTCCTACACCGAGGCCGAGGCGCGCGACGGAGGCCTCGTCGAGATCGTGGCCCGCGATGTCCCGGACCTGGTCGCGCAGCTGGACGGGCGGAAAATCTCGCGGGTCGGGGGAGGGCAGTCGATCCTCGCGCTGAAGGGTTTTCGCGTCCAGGAGCGCGAGATGGGACCCATGGAGAAGATCCTCGGCGTCGTCTCGCACCCGAACGTCGCGTACGTCCTCTTCCTGCTCGGACTCGTCGGGCTCTACTTCGAGCTCTCGACCCCGGGCGCCGATCCTTCCCGGCGTTGTCGGGGGGATCTCGCTCCTCCTGGCCCTCTACGCGTTCTCGGTTCTCCCGGTCAACCTCGCGGGCCTCGGCCTGATCCTCTTCGCGATTCTCCTCTTCGTCGCCGAGATCAAGGTCGTCAGCCACGGGCTGCTGTCCCTGGGCGGCGCCATCTCGCTCGTGGCCGGCTCGCTTCTGCTCTTCTCCGGTAAAGGCGACGCGGGCGGGTACCGGGTCGACCTCGGCATCATCATCCCGGGCCTCGCGCTCACGCTCGGAATCGTGGGTCTCCTGACGTGGAAGACGCTGCAGTTACGCCTGTCCCCCGCGCGCACCGGCCCGGAGGCGATGATCGGCGCGGAGGCGCGCGTCGTGGACGGCTTCCAGCCTCCGCGCGGGACCGGCCGGGTTCATGTCCAGGGCGAGTATTGGGATTCCATCGGGCCGCCCGGCCTGGCGCCGGGCGAGCCGGTCAGAATCGTCCGGGTCGAGGGAATGACCCTTTTCGTCGAACGGAGGAACGGATGAGGAACGTCGTTTCGCTGCCGGGGCTTCTCGTCGCGGGATTCATCCTCCTGATCTTCCTCTTCAAGTGGATCAACGTCCTGAACGAGTACGAGCGCGCCGTCACCTTCTGGCTCGGCCGCCTGGGAAAGCGCCCCAAGGGGCCCGGCCTGGTGCTGATCTTCTGGCCGTTCGAGCGGATGGTCCGCATGTCGCTCCGCACGGTCGTCCACGACGTGCCGGCGCAGGACATCATCACGAAGGACAACGTCTCGGTGAAGGTGAATGCCGTCGTCTACTTCCGGGTCGTGGAGCCGGAGAAGGCGGTCGTGCAGGTCGAGAACTATCTCTACGCAACCTCTCAGCTCGCCCAGACCACGCTCCGGAGCGTTCTCGGGCAGGCTCTCCTCGACGAGCTTCTCTCCGAGCGCGAGAAGCTGAACCTGGACCTGCAGAAGGTCATCGACGAGCACACGCAGCCGTGGGGCATCAAGGTCTCCATGGTGGAGGTCAAGCAGGTGGACCTGCCGCCCGAGATGCAGCGCGCCATGGCGAAGCAGGCCGAGGCCGAGCGCGAGAAGCGGGCGAAGATCATTCACGCGGAAGGCGAGTTCCAGGCCGCGACACAGCTCGGGCGCGCGGCCGAGATCATCGGTCAGCAGCCGGCCACGCTCCAGCTGCGCTATCTGCAGACTCTGACCGAGATCGCCAACGAGAAGAATTCGACGATCGTGTTTCCTCTGCCGATCGATCTCATCTCGTCGTTTCTGAACCGGGAAATGAGGCCGGCGAAAACGGGCTGACAGCCGCTCGCCGGACCGCTAAACTGCCGCCGTGGAGGAGCCGCGCACGCACTACCAGATCTCGTTGACCGCGCGTCAGGCGGTCGGCCTGTTCGTCGGGCTGCTGGCGGCTCTGGTCGTGGCGTACTACTTCGGGGTGAGGACGGGTCTGGCGGGGCGGGACCGGCCCGCGCAGGAGGCGCCGGTGCCGGCGGCCGAGGTGTCCCCGGCCGATCCTTTGGCCCTGCCCCCGATCGAAACGGCCGTTCCGACGGCCGCGGCGTCCGCTCGGGTCGCGGACGGAGCTCGCCGGGGGCGCCTTCGCCTCGACGCCGCTCCCCGCCGAGGCCCCGGCTCCCTCGGAGCTCTCGCCCTTCGACGACGGCTCGTCCGCCGACGAGGCCTCGCCTCTGGCCGAAGCGTCGCCTGGAAAGGCGCCCGTGCCCGGCACAGGAAAGTACTGGGTCCAGGTCGCCTCGCTCTCCTCGCGGGACGAGGCGGGCGCCCTGAGCAACCGGCTGTCCCGCCGGGGGTTTCCGAGCCAGCTCCTGACGGCGTCGGGCCCGGAGGGGAAGGGGCGGGTCTACCGCGTGCGGATCGGACCCTACCCGTCCGAGGCCGAGGCCGGACGCGTGGCCGACCGCCTCGTCCGGGAGGAGAAGCTCAAAGGGCCCTGGGTCGTCCCGGACGGAAAGTGAGCGCGACTCCGACGCCCGCGGCACCCGCCTGGATCCGGGAGCGCAAGCTGCGGCTGGCCGATCTGCACGCCGTCAAGAGCCTCATGCGCTCGCACGGGCTGCGCACCGTTTGCGAAGAGGCCCGCTGTCCGAACCGGGGGGAGTGTTTCGCGCGGGGCACGGCGACCTTCCTCCTGCTCGGCGACGTCTGCACGCGGGCCTGCGGCTTCTGCGACATCGCGAACGGAAAGCCTCTGCCGGTCGACGCGCTGGAACCCTTCCGCGTGCGCGCGGCGGTCGAGCAGATGGGACTCGCGTTCGTGGTCCTGACGTCGGTCGACCGGGACGACCTCCCGGACGGGGGAGCGGCGCATTTCGCCGCCACGATCCGGGCGGTGCGCTCGCTCGCGCCCCCGCCCGGAATCGAGGTGCTCACGCCGGACTTCCGCGGGAACCTCGACGCGCTCGCCGTCGTCGTGGACGCGGCGCCCGACGTCTTCAACCACAACGTGGAAACCGTCCCGAGGCTCTACACGCGGGTGCGGCGCGGCGCGCGGCTGGACCGTTCTCTGGGCCTGCTGCGTGAGGCGAAGCGTCTTTCCCCGGCGCTGACGACGAAGTCCGGTTTCATGCTGGGCCTGGGAGAGCGCGAGCCGGAAGTTCTGAGTCTCCTCGGGAGCCTGCGCGAGGCCTCGGTCGACATCGTCACGATCGGCCAGTACCTGCAGCCTTCGCGCGACAACCTCCCGGTGGTCGCGTACGTTCCGCCCGCCGTCTTCGACCGGTATCGCGAGGCCGGGGAATCGCTCGGCTTCCGCCACGTCTTCAGCGGGCCCTTCGTTCGCTCCTCGTATCGGGCCGAGGAAGCGCTGCTCGCCGCGGGCGGCGCTTGAGACGGGTCGGCCGGAGGCGGGCGACGCGCGTCGTGAAGCGGGGGCCGGCGCGCTGGCGCGCGCCCGTGGCGGGTGTGGTCTCGGGCCTGCTGTTTGCCCTTGCGTTTCCGCCTTTCGAGCTCGGTCGTTCTCCTGCCGCTGGCGCTGGTGCCGTGGCTCGTGGCGCTCCTCCGGGAAGAGAGCCCGGGTCGGGCCCTCGTCTCCGGCGCTCTCTTCGGCCTCGCGTACTGGTGCGCGTCGATACCGTGGATCGTGTACGTCGTGACGCACTACGGGGGGCAGAGCGGGCCCATGGGCGTCGTGAGTCTCGCGATCCTGGCGCTCATCCTGGCCGAGTGGCCGGCCGCCGTGGCGTGGGCCACCGTCGCGTGGGCGCCGGCCGGTTCGCTCGGGCGGCTCGCGGTGTTCCCGCTCCTCTGGGTCGCGTCGGAGCACGCGCGGTCGTTCGTGTACAAGGGATTCCCCTGGAACCTGACCGGGCACGCCCTCTTCCGACACCCCCTCTGGCTGCAGACGGCTTCGGTCTGGGGTGTGTACGGCGTGGGCGCTCTCGTTGTCGCCGTCTCAGCCCTTCTGGCGGCGGGGATCGCGACCCGTCGGATGCGCGCCCCGGCGCTGGCCGCCGTCCTGGTGCTCGGGGCGGGCGCCTTCGGCGCCGCCCGTCTCGCGGTTCCCGCGCCCCGGGGCCCCGAGCTGACGGTCGCCCTGCTCCAGCCGAACGTGACCGAGGAGATGCGCGCCACGCCCCGGGGGGCTGCCGAGTCCTACGGCATCCTGCTGGCGCAGGCGCGGGAGGCGGCGGCTCGGCGGCCGGCGCTCATCGTGTTTCCCGAGTCGGCCCTTCCGCTCTACTGGGACCACAGTCCGGCTCTCCGTCGGGACCTCGAGGCGATCGCCCGGGAAGGCCCCGCGATTCTCTTCGGCGACGTGGAGGAGGACGCCGACGGCCGCTACTACAACGTCGCCCGACTGCTGACCCGCGACGGGCTCGCCGGATCCGCCTACCGCAAGGTCCACCTCGTGCCGTTCGGCGAGTACGTCCCGCTGCCGAAGCTCTTCTTTTTCGTCCGCCAGATTTCCAACGACATCGGAGAGTTCTCGGCCGCCCGAGAGCCGGCGGTCATCCGCTCGGGACCGCTCGCTCTGGGAGTCGGAATCTGCTACGAGATCATCTACTCCGAGCTTTCGCGCCGCGAGACGGCGGCCGGCGCGAACCTGCTCGCCACGATCTCGAACGACTCCTGGTACGGCCGCGCCGGCGCCCAGGAGCAGCACTTCGCCGGCGCCGTGCTCCGCACGGTCGAGAACGGCCGCTACCTGATCCGCGCCGCGATCACGGGCATCTCGGGCGTCGCCGATCCGCGCGGCCGGATCCTGGCGGAGTCGCGCGCCAACGAGCGGACGATCCTCTACGGGGAAGTCGGACGGCTCGACGGCCGCACGATCTGGACCCGATGGGGGTACTGGATCCCGCGGCTCGCCGACCTCGCCGGCGCGGCCGTGCTAATCTTTGCCGTGGTCCGGCTCGTGCGTCGGCGTCGCGCCGGCCGCGGAGAGCGGACCGCCGAGAGCCTCCTCCATGACCGAACGCGATGACCTCGTCTCCTCCCTCGGGACCGCCTCGGAGCGCCTCGGCGCGCTTCGCGGCTATCTTTGATCTCGACGCGGCGCGGAGCGCGCTGGAAGGCCTGAGGGAGAAAGCGGCGGCGCCGGACTTCTGGTCCCGCCAGACCGAGGCCCAGGAAATCCTGCGACAGACTCGGGGTCTCGAGAGGAAAGTCCAGACGGCAGCCCGACTGGACGAGCTTCGGGAGGAGCTCGAAACGCTCGCCGAGCTCCTGCGCGAAGGGGAGCCCGCCGAGAAAGAGGCGCGCGACGCTCTCCCACCGCGGGCTCCTTCGCCGACGCCCTGGAGCTCTCGGTCAAGATGGGGGCCCCCGAGGACGAGAACAACGCCTGGTTTTCGATCCACGCCGGCGCCGGGGGAACCGAGTCGCAGGACTGGGCCGAGATGCTCCTGCGGATGTACATGCGCTTCGCGGAGGGTCGGGGCTGGACGGCGGAGCTGATCGACCGCCAGGACGGCGAGGAGGCGGGGCTCAAGAGCGCCACCCTGCACGTGGTCGGCGACCACGCCTACGGCTACCTGAAGGGCGAGATGGGCGTGCATCGCCTGGTTCGCATCTCGCCGTTCGACGCCGCGCAGCGCCGCCACACGTCCTTCGCCTCGGTGTACGTCGCCCCGGAGATCTCCGAGGACATCGCGATCGACGTGGCCGACAAGGACCTGCGGGTAGACACGTACCGCTCGAGCGGCGCCGGCGGGCAGCACGTCAACGTCACCGACTCGGCCGTCCGCATCACGCACCTGCCGACGGGAATCGTCGTCACCTGCCAGAACGAGCGCAGTCAGGGCCGCAACCGGGAGATGGCCATGCGGGTCCTGCGGGCGCGCCTCTACCAGAAGGCTCTCGACGAGCGGCGGGCCGAGGAGGAGCGCCGCGTCGGCGAGAAGAAGTCGATCGAGTGGGGCAGCCAGATCCGGTCGTACGTCCTCCACCCCTACCGCATGGTCAAGGACCACCGGACCGGGCACGAGACCGGCGACACCGATCGCGTGCTCGACGGCGACCTGACCCCGTTCGTCGAAGCCTTCCTCCGCTCGGTCGCCGACGCCAACCGTTCCCGTGCCTCCTAGCGCTTCGGGCGCGGGCGGAGGGACGCCGTGGATGAACGAGCTCGAGGCCCGGCTCGAAGCGCGGGCGCGACGGCCGGTGGGCGTTCCCGCGGAGACGAAGAGAAGAGCCGGCGTCCTCGTGCCCCTCTACGTGCGCGAGGGCTCGCTCTGGGTCGTCCTGACCCGCCGCACGGAGACCGTCGAGCACCATCGCGGACAGATCTCCTTCCCCGGGGGCCGGGAGGAGCCGGAGGACGGGACGCTGCTCCGGACGGCGTTGCGTGAGACCGAAGAGGAGATCGGGATCTCCGCCGCCGACGTGCGCGTGCTGGGCACGCTCTCGGCCGCTGACGACGATCACGGACTTCTACGTCGAGCCGTTCGTCGGGGCGATCCCGTACCCCTACGTGTTCCGTCCCGCCGAGGCCGAGATCGCCGAAGTCGTCGAGGTGCCGGTCGCCGCTCTGCGCGATCCCGGCGCCCTCGAGCAGCGCGAGCTGCCGGGCCGCGACGAGCCGGTCCTCTTCTACCACCACGGCCCGCACGTCATCTGGGGCGCGACCGGGCGGATGCTCAAGGAGCTGCTGGACGTGCTGGAGTGAGGTCGGGGCTTTGGCGGTTGTCGAATTTCTCGCCCGCCTCGACCCGGATCGCCAACCGATTCCCGGCCGGCGGAAGGGGACACGTCGAGAACGGCGTGAAGGCGCAGGGCGGGTTGTAGGCCTTGTTGAAGTCGAGGACCGTGCGGCCGCCGGCCGGCGGCGGCGCGTAGAGGAAGCGCCCGGCTCCGTACGTCTCGCGCCCGTTGGTCGCGTCGCCGAAGACGATCCAATAGTCGGTCTCGCCGCGTTCCCGGATGGCCTCGAGCCGATGGAGGCCGCCGGCGGCCTCGAACAGCACGGCGCCGGGAAACGTCTCCTCCTCTTCCGTTCCCTGCACGCCGGCGACAGCCCGGCGTCGCGGCGGGTCGTAAGGCTCGAACCGGGCCTCGATCCGCCAGGCGGGGTCGATCGGGAAAGACACGATGCCCGGAACCCCCGGCGCTCCGATGCTCGGTGTCGCGAACGCGCGCGGCCAGCCGTCCTGGCGCGCTCGATGACGTGAAACTCGACGCTTCCCCGGCGGACGCGCGTGGGCTCGCCGTGCGCGTCCGAGACGAGCCGCGCCGGCGCCTCGACGTCCCGGCCGTCCACCGTGAAGCCGCGACCCGGCGCCACGTGGAGGGTCGCCTCCCCGCCCGCGATGCGCACGACGCCGGCGGCTTCCGGGTCCATCGTTCCGGGCAGACGCACACGGTGATCGGCCGCGGTGCCGACGGAGTTGTCCCCGTCCTCCAGCCAGAAGAGACCGGTCAGCGTGAGCCAGCCGTCCGGGGCGGTCAGTCTTTCGAGGCGCCGTTTTCTCCAGGCCTCGATCTCGTCCCGGTAGGCCGGGGGGACCGCGGAGTCTACGACGCGGCCTTCTCCAGCGCCGCGAGCTGGGTGGCGCGGGCCAGGTTCGCCTTCGCCACGTCGAACGCGGCGTCGAGGGCGAGCGCCTTCTGGAAGGCGTCCAGCGCTCCGGCGTAGTTGGCGCGGCGCGTGCGGACGACGCCCAGGTTGTTCCAGAGGACGGGAGACTTCGTGTTGCTCTCGATCGCCCGCGACAGCGCGGCTTCGGCCTCGGACAGCTTGCCCGACGCGGCCAGCACGCCGGAGAGTCCCGTCGCGGCCTCCTCGCTCAACGGATCGAGCGTGAGCGCCGTCGAGAACGCGACGGCCGCCTCGTCGGGCTTCTGCTGCTCCACCCGGACGCGGCCCAGGGCCGTCCACACGGCCGTCTCTTTGGGAGCCAGGCGGGCGGTTTCGGAGAGCTCGCGTTCGCTTTCCTTCCACATCCCCTTCCTGCGGAAGACCCGGCCGAGGTTCTCGTGGTAGGTCGCATTCGAAGCGTTCAGGCGGACGGCCTCGATCAGCTCCTCGAGGGAACGGTCGAGCTCGTCCGATCGAAACAGGAAGACGCCGAAATCGTTGCGGGCGTCCGCCGAGGCCGGGTCGATCTCGATCGCGCGGCCGAAGGCGATGCGCGCCGCGCTCTTGTCTCCGAGCTCGCTCAAGGCGCGGCCGAGGCCGCGGGCGGCCGAGAGGTTCTTCGGAGCCAGCTCCAGCGCCCGGCGGTAGTGGCTCGCCGCGGTGTTCCACTTCTTCTGACGTTCCGCCACGACGCCCATCCCGTGCTCGGCGCGGGCGTTGTTGGACTCGAGGACGATCGAGGCCGTGAACTCGCGTTCGGCTTCGGCGTCCTGTCCGGTCAGCAGTGCGGCCTCGCCCAGGATGCGGTGCGCCTCCGCGTTGCGGGGATCGGCTTCGGAGGCCTGGCGGGCGAGGGAGGCCGCGGTGGCCGCGTCGCCGCCGGAGAGGGCCTTCTCGGCGTTCTCGAGGAGGGGAGCCACCGTCGCGCTCAGGTCCACGCGTCTCGGCCGGCAGTCCTCCGGGCGCGGCGCCGCCGATCGGCACGGAGTTCACGATGCCCTTGGCCACTTCGGCGGAGCGCTTGCGGGCGGCCTCGGCGTCGGCCGGGCGGCCCAGGCGGTCGTAGGCCTCGGCCTGGATGCGGAACACCTCGGGATCGTTGGAGCCGGCGGCGCGCTTCAGATCGTCGAGCGCCTCCTCGGCCTTCCCGTCGGCGAGCTTTGCGCGCGCGGAACGCTTCAGCTCCTCGACGTCGATCGGCGGCACGTGCGCGCTTCCCTCCTCGGCGCGCACCGCCGCCGCGAGATTGGCGAAGTCGGGGCTGTAGAAGTCGGGTATGACCTGGAGGTCCGGCCGCGCGGTCACGGCCGCGCGCAGCTGCTCCTTGGCGCTCTTCGAGTTTCCTGCGATGTAATACGACCACGCGCTCTGCAGATGGAGATCGGCCTGGCGGTCCGGGGTGAGCCCCTCGGCCTCGGCGGCCTTGGCGTATCGGTCGCCCGCCTCTTTGAAGCGGCCGGAGTCGAAAGCGCGCTTGGCGTCGGTCTCGAGCTTGGAGGGCTCCTGGGCGTAGGCGCCGGCGCCGAACAGGAGCAACGCGACCGAGAGGGCCAGGATGTCTTTCACGAGCTTCCTCCGGGGCCGGCCGGCACGGGCGGCGGCGGGCTCCACGTTTTCGGGGCGCCTTCGGGGACGTCGATCTTTTCGGTCACGGGGTTTGCTCCTTCGCGCGAGAGCGTCAGACTGTAGGAACCGGCCGGGAGCCTCAGGCGCGCGGCGTCGGGCAGCGTGCCCTTGTACTTGCCGTCGACCAGGACGCGGGCTCCGGCCCATCCGCGCGCGTCGATGACGAGCATCGAAACCGGGAACTGATAGTGGACGCGATTCTCGGACTTCGCGCCCACGCGAATCGTCTTCTCGTACGGAGGGAATCCTTTCGCCTCGAATCGAACGCGGTGCTCGCCCTCGTCGAGTGACAGAGTGCGCGCCGGAATCGAGGGGCCGATCGATTTGCCGTCGATCCAGAGCGTCGCGACGGGAACGGAGGAGAACTGCACCTTGACCTTCGAGGGAGCCGCCGGGACGACGGGCGGCGGGACGGGGGCAGACACCGCCGGAGGAGCCGGGGTGGGGAGAGGGACGGCCTCGCCCTGGCCGAGCTTCGGCTCGGGAAAATCCAGAGCCGGTGTGGCAACGGCGGCCGCGGGAGGCGGGACGGCTTTCGGCACCGCGGGCGCCGGCGCGCGACGAAGGACGAGAAACGCCCCCACGGCCACAGCGAGGGCCCCCAGAAGCGACGCGAAGAGCACCATGCGTGTCCGGCTGACGCCCGTGTCGGGCTCGGTCTCCGTCGTGCGCCGCGGCCCGGCCGGGGCCTCCTCGGCGCCTTCGGCCGCCTGGTCCCGGAAGTTGACCAGCTCCAGGTTGGGCCGCGCGGCTGCGGCCATGGAGGCGGACGTCGGGGTGACGTCGGAAGGGACCGGCACGCGTGCGAGCGCCCCCGACGGGGGGGAGATGGCGATCGGCGACACGCCGCTGGCGGGAGTCGCGAGCGTCGTGTCCATGTCGTCGGACTCCGGTCGAATCGTGCGCACCGTCTCGGCCATGGCGCTTGCCCCGGCGTGCTGCCCGGAGTGGCCCGACAGCTCGCGGTAGACGGCCTGAAGATCCTTGCGAAACGCCTCCATCGTCGGGTAGCGCTCGGCGCCAACCTTGGCCATCGCGCCCTTGACGGCGGTGGCCAGCGCGGGAGGAACGTCCTGCGCGAGCGTCTCGATCGGTTCCGGGGTCTCGTTGAGGATCTTGTAGAGAACGGTCGACAGGTGCTCGCCTCGGAAGGGCTTGCGGTAGGTCAGCAGCTCGTAGGACAACACACCCATCGCGAAGACGTCCGTGCGGCGATCGATGGCCTCGCCCCGAATCTGCTCGGGCGCCAGGTAAGCCGAGGTCCCGAGCGTGATGCCGGTCTGCGTCAGGTTCGACTCGGTCTGCATCGACTTGGCGATTCCGAAGTCCATGACCTTGACGGTGCCGTCCTCGAGGACACGGACGTTGGCAGGCTTGACGTCCCGGTGCACGATGCTGGCGTTGTGCGCATAGCCCAGGCCGTCGGCGATGGCCATCAGGATCTCGAGCTTCCGGGTCACCGGGATGGGCTCGCCCCGCTTGATGATCTTGTCGAGATCCTCGCCCGTCAAGAACTCCTGGACGATGTAGGGAATCCCGTTCTCGACGCCGAAATCGTAGATCGTCGTGATGTTGCGGTGGTGGAGGTTGCCCGCCAGCTCGGCTTCGCGGAAGAAGCGGTGCTTGATCTCCTCGTCGTTGACCTGGCAGGTCTTGATGGCGACGGTCCGCTTGATGAAGGGATCGCGGCCCCGGTAGACGGCTCCGAAGCCGCCCACTCCGATCTGCTCGGAGACCTCGTACTTTCCGATTTTGTTGAGCATCCGTCCGCCCCGACCCCGTAAGTGTAAACGAAGGCGCGGGCGGCGGAAACCATTCGCCGACAGAGGCTTCCGCTGGGTAGACTCCACCCATGGTCGTGCGGGTTCTGGCGGGGGTCGCGGCGGCGGGTCTCCTGGCCCTCGCGGGCTGCCGGCGCCTGGAGCCCGAGCGGCTCGATCCGGTCCGGGCGATCCGCTCCGGGGTGGAGCCGCGCTTTCGGGCGCCGCAGGACGGCCTGCTCACGCCCGCGCAGATCGATTTGTACCTGAAGGTGCGACGGGCGGCCGGCCGCGGTTCCGATGCGGAGGCGGCCCGCACGCTCGGGGCCGATCCGGCGGAGTTCGCGTGGACCCGGGGGCGCATCACCGAAGGGATCGCGGCCTTCGACGCGCGGCGTGTGGCCGACGCCGCCGGAGAGTCCTACGCGCGCGGCCTCGCGGCCTTGCGCGAAGCGCGACGGGCCGCGCCGGACGCGCGGACGGCTTCCCGCCTCGACGTCGAGATCGCGGCGCTCGAGCGGGAGCGCGCGTCGCTGCGGCGCCGGCCCGCGGACGTCCCTCCCGCGGCCGCGGCCAACGCCGCGCTCGTGGAAACGCGGCGCGCCGAGATCGACTCGGTCCGACCGTGACGGCGCTCGAGGAGTTTCTCCAGGAAGAGATCGAGGCCGGTTCCTTTCCCGGAGCGTCGGCCGCGGTCGGATCGGCCGACGGCATTCGGGAGGAGGCCGTCGCGGGAAACGCGGCGGTCGAGCCGACCGAGCGGCCGGTCGAGCCGGACACGCTGTTCGATCTGGCGAGCCTGACCAAGCCTCTCTGCGTCGGCGCGCTGGTCGCGGCGGCCGGTCCACGCGGCCTGCGCCTCGAAGAGACACCGGGCCGCTTCCTGCCCGAGTGGAAGAAAACGCGTTTCGAAGGAATCACCCTGGAGCGTCTTCTGACCCACACCTCGGGCCTGCCGGCCTGGTATCCGTTGTACGCGCGCGGCGAAGGCGCTGCGATCTACCGGCGAACGCTGGCGGAGATGGAGCCCGAGACCGCGCCGGGCGCGCGCGTGATCTACAGCGACCTGAATTTTCTCCTGCTGACCGACGTCTTGGAGAAGCTTTTTCGGCGCTCCGCTCGACCGCTCCTTCGCCGAGCTCGTGGCCGGCCCGGCGGGGTCGGGCGCGCGTTATCTGTTGACGCCGGAGACAACGGCGGCGGCCACGGAAAAGGGGGACCGTTTCGAGCGCGCGATGACGGAGGTGCGGGGGCTCTCGCTATGCCCGCTTCCGGGACGGCGTCGTGTGGGAGAAGTTCACGACGGAAACGCCTTCCGGCGGGGCGGGGTCTCGGGCAACGCCGGTGTCTTCGCCACCGCTCGGGACGTCTGGGCGCTGGCGCGGGGGTGGCTCGAGCCCGGGCGAGTCGATTTCGGCGCCGACCGGACGCCGGCGTTCGCGGAGGCGCGCGGCCTGGCCTGGCAGGGGCACCGCGGCGCCGGCTCGGCGATCCCGGAGATGTCCGCCTCGAGCTTCGGCCACACCGGCTTCACCGGAACCTCGGTCTGGATCGATCCCGGGCCGCGAGGTCATTGCCGTCCTCCTGACCAATCGGATTCATCCGGAGGTCCGGGAGATCCCTTTCAACGAGGTGCGCCAGCGGTTTCTGCGGGCCGTCTACGCGCGGTTCTCCTGAGGTAGACTCGCCGGCTCATGGCTTCGGACACGGAAATCGTGATCCTCGAAGGCGCGCGGACTCCGATGGCGGAGTACAACGGCGCGTTCTCCGAGATGTCCGCCATCGACCTCGGCGTGCTGGCGGCGAAGGAAGCCCTCCGCCGCTCCGGGGTCGAGCCCTCGGAGGTCGACCACGCGATTTTCGGCAACGCCCTGCAGACCTCGGGCGACGCGATCTATGGAGCCCGCCACGTCGCGCTGAAGGCGGGCGTCCCCAAAGAGGTCCCGGCCCTGACGGTCAACCGTCTCTGCGGCTCCGGCTTCGAGTCGATCGTCCAGGGCGCCCACCGCATCCTGCTGGGGGAGGCGCACGACCGTGCTGGCCGGCGGGATGGAGAACATGTCCCAGGCGCCCCACGTGCTCCGGGGCGCGCGGCGCGGCTGGAAGCTCGGCCAGGGACAGCTCGAGGACTCGCTGATGGTCGCCCTGCTGGACTCCTACTGCGGCCTCTACATGGCGCAGACCTCGGATCGCGTCGCGGCCAAGTACGGCATCTCTCGCGCGGACCAGGACGCCTACGCGCTGTCCTCCCAGAAGCGGGCCGCCGAGGCCTGGTCCGCCTGCCGGCTCTCCGAAGAGGTCGTCCCCGTGGAGGTCAAGGCGGGCCGCAAGACGGTCCGCGTCGAAAGGGACGATCACCTGCGCCCCGATTCGACGCTCGAGGGACTGGCGGCCCTGCCGCCCTCGTTTGGCAAGGACGGGTCGGTGACCGCGGGCAACGCGTCGGGGATCGTGGACGGCGCGGCGGCCGTGGTCGTGACCTCGGCGCAGAACGCCGCTGCGAAGGGCCGAAAGCCGCTCGGCCGACTGGTGTCCTGGGCGGTCGTCGGAGTCGAGCCGGAGCTGATGGGGCTGGGCCCGGCGCCGGCCGCGCGCCAGGCCTTGCCCGAGGCGGGCCTGCGCCAGGAGGACATCGGTCTCTGGGAGATCAACGAGGCCTTCGCCGGCCAGATCCTGGGCGTGGCGCGCGAGCTCGGCCTGGACCTCGCGACTCTGAACGTCAACGGAGGAGCGATCGCTCTCGGCCACCCTCTGGCCGCCACCGGCACGCGCTGCACGCTGACTCTCCTGAAAGAAATGCGCCGGCGAGGCGTCCGCTACGGACTGGCGGGCGCCTGCATCGGCGGCGGCCAGGGCATCGCGGTCGTCGTCGAGTCGGCGGCCTGACGCCCGCGCGGATCGACGGCATGGGGATGGGAGCGCCGACTCTCCGGTTCCGCCTCGCGTGCGCGGCCTCGCTTCTTTGCTGCGGGGCCTCGCTGGCGCTCGGGCAGAACCTGATTGGAAACGGGACGTTCGATCGCGATTTCGCGGGCTGGCAGGCCCGCACGACGCCCAACGGAACCTCGGCCTGGTCGGCGGAGGACGCGGATGGCGCCCCGGACTCCGGGTCGGCGTTCTTCACGACGACGCACCCCAACGACTCGGAGTTCGTCCCTCTCCTGTCCCGGTGCGTGCCCGTCGTCGCGGGGGAGTCGTACGTGCTGTCCCAGGACGTCCGGTTCCAGACCGGAGAGACGACGCGGGGCGCCGCCCAGATCGTCCTGACGTGGTCCGCCAGCCCCGACTGCCGGGCCTCGCTCTTCGGGATCGGCCTGGTCACGGAGCGCACGGGCGCGCCGTCCTGGTTCACCGACAGCCAGACCTTCGCCGCTCCGGCCGGCGCGGTCGCGGCGAGCATCCAGCTCGGCATGGACAAGGACGAGGCCGGCGGAAGCCTCACGGCCTGGGTGGACAACGTCTCCTTCGTTCCCGTCTCCTCGCCGGCCGACGCGTCTGGCCGGCTATCTCGCGGTCGTCGGCTCGGCCGCGGGCACCTTCGGCTCGAGCTTCAAGACTTCGTTGCAGATCCTGAATCCGGCCTCTGACCCGATCACCGGCCGCCTGGTTTTCCATCCCGCGGGCCGTTCCGGCCGGGCCCTCGGACCCCACTCTCGGGTTCGCGCTGGGGCCGGGTCAGTCCTTCGCCTGGGACGACGTCGTCGGTGCGCTGGGCCAGACGGGGCTCGGAAGCCTGGACGTCTACGCGACCGTCGGAACGGTTCCGATCGTCCTGGCGCGCATCTTCGACGACGCGGGGGACGACGGCACGAGCGGCTTCACGGAGCCACTCTTCCAGACGTCCGACGTGCTCGGGGGCCCGGGCCTCGAGGTCAGCGGGGTTCTGATCGGCCCGGCCGACGTCGCTCGCTACCGATACAACGTGGGCGTGCGCACGCTCGACGCGCCTGTCTCCGTCCGCGTGGACGTGCTGGATCCGTCCGGGGCGGTCGTCCACACGGTCTCGAGGACGTACGTCGCCGGCTTCTTCCAGCAGACGAGCGTCGCCGACTTCACCGGCGGGTTTCCTCTGGGAAACAATCATGCGCTCAAGATTACGTTCACCGGCGGAGCCCTGATCGTCTACGGGGCCACGGTCGACAACGCGACGAACGACCCGAGCGCGCAGTTCCTCGCTTACCGGATCCCGGTGCCGTGACCATGACGTTCACGGAACGCGTTCTCCGGACCCACGCGAGTCTTCGCATCGTCGGAATCGCGGCCATGCTCGCCCTGACGGCCTCGGCCGGGAGGGGGCAGAATCTCGTGGCGGACGGGACCTTCGCGTCGAGCCTGGAGGCCTGGCACCACGACATCGTCCAGGGAGGCTCCTCCGCATGGTCCTCCCAGGACGCGGCCGGCTCCGCCTGCCTCCGGGTCGGCGCTCCTGACCAGCACCAGCGCGACCGCCGGGGTGTTCGTCGAGTTGTTGCACCAGTGCGTCCCGGTCGTCGGCGGCGAGACATACACGCTGTCGCTACACGTCCGTTTCAGCGAGGGTGAGCCGACGACAGGCCGGGCGGAGACCGCCGTCTCCTGGTATTCGGGATCGGTGTGCGGGACCTTCATCTCCGAAAGCGGGCTCCTTACGGAGAAAGCGACGCTCGGGAACGTGGCTCTTCGACAGCGCGGCCGTCACGGCGCCGGCGGGGGCGACCTCGGCTCTGGTGAGGGTCGGCATCGACAAGATCGAAGCCGGCGGCACGCTGTCGGCCCTGGTCGACGACGTCGCGTTCGGATTGGCGTCCGCGCCCGCCGAGTCGCTGGTCGGCTACATCACCGTGGCCGGTTCGCTGCCCGGCAGCTTCGGATCGTTCTTCAGGACGTCGCTGCAGATCCTGAACCAGGGGCCCAATCCGACCTCGGGTCACCTTGTCTTTCACCCGGCGGGTACGCCGGCGTCGCCCGGCGATCCGACGATGGGCTATGCGCTCGCTCCGGGGCAGTCCTTCGCCTGGCACGACGTCGTGGGGGCGATGGGCCGCTCGGGCCTGGGCAGCATCGATGTCTACGCCGCGGGTGGCGACATCCCGGTGGTGCTGCCCCGGATCTTCGACGACGCGGGAAGCGAAGGAACCAGCGGGTTCACCGAGCCGCTGGTTCTCGCGGAGGATGTCCCCGGCGGGCCGGGGCTCGACGTCTCGGGTTTCCTCCTGTGCCCGGCCGACGTCTCCCGTTTCCGCTACAACGTCGGAGTCCGGACACTCTCGGCGGCGGTGGCCGTTACGGTCACGGTGCTGGATCCCGCGGGGACCGCCGTCCACACCACCACCCGCAACTATCCACCGAACTTCTTCCGGCAGACGACCGTGACCGACTTCCTGGACGGCTTCGTCATCGGCAACGGCCACGCGCTGCGGATCACGTTCACCGGAGGGCCGCTGATCGTCTACGGCGCGACCGTCGACAACACGACGAACGACCCGAGCGCTCAGTGGATGTCGTATCTTTTCCAGATCTCATGACCATGAAGTGGACGGAGCGCATTCTCGATTTTCCGGTGCGCGCCGCGGCCGTGGACGATTTTCTGCGCGACGTGCGGGCGCGAGGAACGGGAGATCTCAACGGCGTGCTGACGACGCTCAACGAGAGCGGCCTGTGCCGCGAGGCTCTCGCGTTCTGGACCTCGCAGGGGTGGATCGTGGCCGCGCCGAACTCCCCGCTTCTTGCGTTGCCCGGGCCGGCGTTCGATCGGAGAATGTCGCTCCGCGCCTTCTGCGGGGAGCTCGAGGAGGCGGAGGCCGTCGACGAGGAGTCGAGAGACCATGACGATTCGTAAGGTGGGCGTCCTGGGGGCCGGGCTGATGGGCGCCGGCATCGCCGAAGTCTGCGCGAAAGCGGGGTACGAGACGGTCGTCCGCGAAGTCAGCGAGGCGCTCGTTCGCACGGGTCTCTCCCGGATCGAGGCGTCGCTCAACAAGGCAGTCGAGAAGGGCAAGCTGGCGGCGGCCGACCGGGACGCCGCCTTGAAACGCATCTCCTCGACGACCCGCCTGGAGGAGCTGGCCGACTGCGATCTCATCATCGAGGCGATCGTCGAGAACCTGGGCGCCAAGAAAGAGACGTATCGGACGCTCGACGCGGCGTGCCCGCCGGCCACGATCTTCTGCTCGAACACGTCCTCGCTGACGATCACCGAGATGTCGGCCGCCACGTCGCGACCCGACCGATTCGCCGGTCTCCACTTCTTCAATCCCGTACCGGTCATGAAGCTCGTCGAGGTCGTGCGCACGATCGCGACCTCGGAGGAGACCGCGGAGACCGTTTCCGCGTTCGCGAAGTCCCTCGGCAAGGAGCCGATCCGCGCCAACGACAACTCCGGCTTCATCGTCAACCGCCTCCTCGTCCCGTACCTGCTGGACGCCGTCCGGGCTCTCGAGGAGGGGGTCGGGACGAAGGAAGACATCGACAAGGGGATGGAGCTGGGCTGCGGCCACCCGATGGGGCCCCTCAAGCTGCTCGATTTCGTCGGCCTCGACACGACGTACGCCATCGCCCAGATCATGTTCGACGAGTACCGGGAGAAACGCTTCGCCCCGCCCCCGCTCCTGAAGCGCATGGTCCTGGCGGGGCGGTACGGGAAGAAGTCCGGCCGGGGCTTCTACGAGTACGGAGGGGCGAAATGAGCGATCTCGTTCTCGTCGAGACGGCCGACGCGGTTCGGACTCTGACCGTCCACCGGCCCGAAAAACTGAACGCGCTGAACGCCGACGTGATGGCCGCCCTCGACGCCGCCCTCGACGAGGCGCGGAACGACCGGGGAGTGGGCGTCGTCATCGTGACGGGCTCGGGCGAGAAGGCGTTCATCGCGGGGGCCGACATCGGCGAGCTCTCGAAGCTCACGCCGCTCGAGGGCCGGGAGCACGCCCTCCGCGGCCAGGCGATCCTCGCGAAGCTCGAGACGCTGGGGAAGCCCGTGATCGCGGCCGTCAACGGATACGCGCTGGGCGGCGGCTGCGAGCTGGCTCTGGCGTGCACGATCCGGATCGCGTCGGAGAACGCCCGATTCGGCCAGCCGGAGGTCAAGCTCGGCATCCTTCCCGGCTACGGCGGGTCGCAGCGCCTCGCCCGACTGGTGGGCAAGGGGCGCGCGATGCAGCTCTGCCTGACGGCCGAGCAGATCGATGCCGCGGAGGCCTATCGGATCGGTCTCGTCAACCGCGTGGTGCCGGCGGGGCAGGCCCTCGCCGCCTCGCGGGAGATGGCGAAGGCGATCCTGGCCAACGGGCCCGTGGCCTGCCGCTATGTCCTCGAGGCGATTCACCGCGGGCTGGAGATGCCCCTGGCCGACGGCCTCGCGTTCGAGGCGACGCTCTTCGGCCTCTGCGCGGCGACGGAGGACACGAAAGAAGGCATGAGCGCGTTTCTCGAGAAGCGCCCCGCGCGATTTTCGGGTCGCTGACGGCGGGCGGGGGAGACGCGCGTGGGTTCGGATCTCGTCAGCGCCTGCATCTTCTGCGCCGGAATGCTCCTCGGCATGGACCTTTCCCCCCGGTGGGGTCTGGGCGGGGAGCTGGGCTTCTCGTACGCGACGCTGGCCCGGAGGTACGACGTGCCGTCGTCCGACCGCGTCGACGCCTCCGACGTCACGCCCAAGTTCCTCCTGGTCGGGATCGGAAACGCCCGCGCGGCGCGGGACGGGCTGGGCGCCGGGACCCCGGAGTTCGAGTGGCGCGCTCGCGTGGCGTTCGCCCCCTCGCACGACGAGCAGCACATCCTGGAGGCGGAGGGTGTCGAGCCGATCAACACGGACGGCACCGGGCGGTATGAGAACTTCGCGCTGCTGCTGCGCCTGCCGGTCGGCGCTCGCGGTTCCGTCGAGTTCGCAGCCAACCGCCGCAACCACAGCGCGACGGACCTGATCAACATCGGCGGCGAGAACCTGGAGTTCACCGAGGAGCGCACGTTGGGCGCGGAGCGGATCGACCTCGCCGCCGGCTGGCGCCATCGTTGGGCGAGCCTGGAGGCCGAGGCCGCGTTCCGATGGACGAGGCCCGGAGGGTCCAACAACACCGCCCGGGTGTTCCATCGGGCCTCGGGCGCCCTTCTCGGAGGCGATCTGGAAGTCCGATGGCGCTCGGGCGGCTGGACGGCGCTGGCGCACGGGGAGCGCATGAGCGGAACGCTCGACGTGCACCGGGAGAGTTTCCCCGCATTCGAAGACCGGGATGCGTCGCTCGACGCTTCCCTGGAAGCGTATCGCCTGGGGGTCGGATACTCCTGGCCGCGCACCGAGCTGATGCTGACGGCGACCTACGACCGCCAGCACCTGCCGTTCGTCGCTCTGGCCGTCCTCGGGACCGAAACCGTCGCCTTCGACTCGGGCCTGGATCCGGACTCGGTCGTCAAACAGGTGTTCTGGGATCTCGCCGTCCGGTATGCGGTGACTCCCGCCATCCGCGCTCGGGTCGGAATCCGCATGGCCTGGGGGGACGAGACGGTCCGGCTGACCGACTCGGCGGGGGTCCTTCCGGACCGGACCCTGGACGTCGCGCGGCGCGGCGTTTTCGGCGGCGGCCTTTCGGGCCCTCTCGGGCAGCCCGAGCCCACCCTCTTCATCGGCGCGGACTTCTCGATCGGGGCGCCGGCGCCCTAGGTGCGAGCGAGAGTGCTAAACTTTCCCCGGAAAAGAACGCCCTTGCACCCGCCGGACTCCGAGCTCATCTACGACTGGAACCGCGCCGGCGGGATGGCGTACCCCGCCCGCGGGACCGTGGAGCTCGACGACGAGACGCTGCGCGACGGCCTGCAGTCGCCCTCCGTCAAGAGCCCCTCGATCGACCAGAAGATCAAGATCCTTCACCTCATGGAGGCCCTCGGAATCGACTCGGCCGACATCGGCCTGCCGGGGGCGGGGCCTCACGTCGTCGAAACGGTGACGCGCCTGGCCCAGGAGATCGTGCGCGGCAAGATGAAGATCCGGCCCAACTGCGCCGCTCGCACGGTCGCGGCCGACATTCTGCCGATCATCGAGATCTCGCAGAAAGTCGGCATCCCGATCGAGGTGTCCTGCTTCATCGGCTCCTCGCCCATCCGGCAGTACACGGAGGACTGGGACTTCGACCGGATGCTGCAGATGTCCGAAGACGCCGTGTCCCTGGCGGTGCGCGAGGGCCTGCCCGTCATGTACGTCACGGAGGACACGACGCGGGCCCACCCGGACCATATTCGCCGGATGTACACGACGGCGATGCGCGCGGGCGCCGGCCGGGTCTGCGTCTGCGACACGGTCGGGCATGCCACGCCCAACGGGACCCGCAACCTCGTCAAGTTCGTCGCCGCCCTGGCCGACGGAGATCAATCCCGAGGTCAAGGTCGACTGGCACGGCCATCAGGACCGTGGGCTCGGCGTCACGAACGCGCTCTGGGCGCTGGAGGCGGGAGCGCACCGGGTGCACGCGTGCGCCCTCGGGATCGGGGAGCGCGTCGGCAACACGCCCATGGACCAGATGCTGGTCAACCTGCAGCTTCTGGGCTGGATCGATCGCGACCTGACGGCCCTCCACGACTACTGCGCCGCGGTCTCCGAGGCGACCGGCGTCCGGATTCCGGACAACTACCCGATCGTGGGAAAGGACGCCTTTCGCACCGGGACGGGCGTGCACGCCGCGGCGATCATCAAGGCCCGCAAGAAGGGCGACGAATGGCTGTCCGACCGGGTCTACTCGGGCGTGCCCGCGAGCATGATCGGCCGGCACCAGATCATCGAGGTGGGTCCGATGAGCGGGCTCTCCAACGTGCAGTGCTGGCTCGAGACCCGCGGGCTCGATGCCCGCCCGGAGCTCGTGGAGGCGATTTTCCGCTGCGCCAAGGAGAGCGACCACGTGCTCCTCGACGAGGAGATCCTCGAGGTCGTGCAGCGGTTTGCTCCGGCGACGGCCAGCCAGCGGTAGCGGCCGCCCGGCGCGGGCGGAGAAAGCCGCGGCGGCGGGCCCGGGAACGCGCTTCCTCGAGCGCGAGCTGCCGACCTACCTCGATCACCTCGCGGTCGAGCGCGGGCTGTCCGGAGCCAGCGTGGCCGCGTACCGCAGCGATCTGGAGGGCTTCGGCCGGTTTCTGGCCGCGCGGCGCCTCGACGCCTCGAAGGCGCGGCGGCCCGACCTGGCCCGGTATCTGGCGAGCCTGCGCGCCCGCGGGCTCTCGTCGCGCTCCGCGTCACGGGCGCTCTCGGCCGTCCGCGGCTTCTACGCCTACGCGGCAGCCCACCTCGCCTTCGCGCAGGACCCGACCTCCGAGCTGCTGAACCCGAAGATCGGCCTCGCGCTTCCGAAGAGCCTGAGCGAAGAGGAGGTCGAGACTCTCCTGGAGAGCCCGGACACCCGGACGCCCCTCGGTCTGCGCGACCGGGCGATGCTGGAGCTGCTCTACGCCTCCGGGCTGCGGGTCTCGGAGATCGTCGGCCTCCCGGGCGATGCCGTGGACCTGGAGGCCGGGATCCTGCGCGTGACGGGGAAGGGCGGCAGGCAGCGCCTGGTCCCGTTCGGGAAGTCCGCTTCCCGCTGGTTGACGCGGTATCTGGAGGTCGGCCGGCCGCCACTGGACACCAAGCGCTCTCCGCATCTGTTCCTCTCGGCCCGAGGCGTGGCGATGACGCGCCAGCGGTTCTGGCAGATCCTCGAGGCCTATGGCCGGTCGGCGGGGCTGCGGCGCCCGCTGACCCCCCACGCCCTGAGGCACTCCTTCGCGACGCACCTGCTGGAGCACGGCGCCGACCTCCGGGCGCTCCAGATGATGCTGGGCCACGCGGACATCTCGACGACCCAGATCTACACGCAGGTCTCCCGGTCCCGGCTGCGGAGGGTCTACGACGCCCATCACCCGCGCGCGAGGCGCCCCGGACGTGCGAAAATGCCCCGGTGAAGACCCCTTCTCTGGAATGCCCGGGCCTCGAGCCTCGTTGCCCGGGGAGCATGCCCCGTTTCCGCTTTCCGGTCCTGGCCCTCGCCCTGGCGCTGTCCGCCGTGGGCCTCGCCGCGGCGTCGGCGCGGGCCGAGCTGATCGTGTTCGAAGACGGGCGGATCGTAAAGGCCGCCGGATACCAGCTCTTCTCCGAGGAGCTCGAGATCGCCCTCCCGGGAGGCGGAAGCTACCGGGTCCCCCTGGCTCGCGTCGAGCGGATCGTGGACGACGAGGTCGTGGTCGAGCTCGTGACCGTGGACGACGAGAGGCCGCGATCCTCGGGCGCCTTCGACTTGTCCTACCGGCCCGAGCGCAAGCCGCTCTTCGGTTCGGCCTTCGACGAGGTCATCGCCCGGGAAGCCCGGAACCACAACATCGACGCCTCGATGGTCTCGGCGCTCATCCGCGCCGAGTCCAACTACGCACCCCGCGCCGTTTCGCGAAAGGGCGCCCGCGGCCTGATGCAGCTCATGCCGGCCACCGCCCGCCGCCTCTCCGTGAGCCGGCCGTTCGACCCCGCCGCCAACGTCCGGGGGGGCGTGCGCTACCTGCGGGAGCTGGTGGACCGTTTCGGCCACCGGCCCGAGCTCGTTCTCGCGGCATACAACGCCGGAGAGGGAGCCGTCGAGACTTACGGCGGGGTGCCTCCGTACCGCGAGACGATCGCGTACGTGAGCCGCATCCTGGGCTGGTGGCAGCCCGCCGAGGCGAGCGCGGCGGCGCCGCCCGTCACCGTCGCCGGCGGCAAGTAGCCTCCGCCGCGCTCAGCGCGGCCGCGGGCTCGGACGCGGCGCCAGGATGTTCGGTGCGGTCTGCACCGCCTTCGCTGCCGCGATCGCGGCGTCCAGCTTCTCCAGGAGCCGGCGCGCCTGCAGTCGGGCCGAATCCACCCCGCCGGCGACAGCGGCCTCCCGGATCGCCGGGAGCGTCTCGGCGCGATAAGACGGCAGAGGAGCGTAGATCAGGTGCCGGAACCACGGCCGGCCCGGCAGCCCCGCCCCGTCGAGGAGCGAGCGCTCGAGCGAGAGAAGCCACGCGTTGACCTCCCGCAGGTAGAGAAGGCTGGAATGTCCCGCGCGCAGCCTGGCGTCGATCGATTTCTGAGAGGTTCCCGCGGCGGCGCTCCAGGCCCGTGCCCGCTCCGCCAGGAGTTTCAGGTCGGCGTCGAGCGGGGCGCCGGCTGGCGAGGCCGCGAGCTCGGCGGCGTAGCGCGCGATCTCCCGCCCGTAGGCCGCGGCGTCGAACGGGAAAGCATCGGCGTTGGCGAACCGGAGGGCCAGCAGTCCCGCGTAACGCGCCATCGCGGCGTGGTAGCGGAATCCGGGGTCGCCCTGAGTGGCCATCCACTCGTAGGTGTCGTACACAGAGTGATAGACGCCGTAGGGGCCGTCGAAGAGCATGTCGGTCGAGGCGATGCCCAGCCGATTGAAGAAGACGGTGTAGTCCGACCCGCTCCCCAGGATCGCCACGGGCAGGTCTTCGCGGGCGCCCGTCGCGGTCGCGTAGCTCTGCACTCCGATGAAGCCGGCGTTCTCGCGCCACGAGTCGGCCACGCTCTTGCCCGGGGCGCCGGGATCGGGCACGTCGCGCGCGGCCTCCCGGATCGCGGTGAAGAGGAGCGGAGAGGCCGACGGCGAGAAGTGACGTCCGTGCGTCGCCTCGTCGACGTTGATGCAGACGACGGCGTTCTGCATCAGCTCCTGCTCGTGCTGCTCCCCCCACTCGGTCGAGCCGGTCAACGTGAACTCCTCGGCGTCCCAGGCCGCGATCACGATCGAACGCCGCGGTCTCCAGCCCTGGCGCGCCAGGGACCCGAGGGCCCGCCCGAGTGAGAGCATCGCCGCCGTGCCCGAGGAGGGATCGACCGCGCCGTAGACCCAGGCGTCGTAGTGGTTCGACAGCAGGACCATGCGGTTCGGCTCGTCCTTGCCGCGCAGCGTCGCGATGACATTGCGGATCGTGCGCTTCTCGCGGCTGTTCACGATCTTCAGGTGAAGGCGGACGGGGCCGGGACCCACGCGGAAGGTGTCGGCCATCGCCAGCCCCTGCCAGGAGGAGTCCGGCACGGCCGGCCCGCGCAGGCGCCGGAGGATCTCGGCCGCGTCCCGCGCCGAGAGAGGCATCATCGGCATCTTCGGCAGGATCTCGGATTCCGCGATCGGGATGCGCCGCGCGTCCGGGGTCGAAGCCCAGCCCGGGGTCAGCGGATCGCCGGGCACCAGGAAGTCGTAGACGTTGGCGCCCCGCTGGAAGTGCTCCGACGGGCCCCACGGTCCCTGCGGATAGACCGGTCCCTGGAACCAGCCGTCGTCGATCGGATCGGAGTACACCAGGACGGCGAGCGCGCCGCGCTTCTCGGCCTCGAGGGACTTTCCTCCGCGGTAACCGCCGAAGTATCTCGCCAGGACGATCCTGCCCCGCACGTCGACGCCCATCCGGGCGAGGCGGTCGTAGTCCTCGGCGCTTCCGCGGTTGGCGTACACGACTTCGCCGACGACCTCGGCGGACGGGGCGTACGCGTTCCAGGGCACGGCCGCCTCCGGAATCGCGGTGTCGGGGTCCGAGGCGATGGGCGGCTCGCCGCGACCCAGCGGAACGTTCGGCTCGCCGACGATCTCGAGCTTCGCGCTCTCCGGGTAGGAGAGGAGCACCTCGTAGGCGGGCATCGCGACCTCGAAACCCGCCTTGCGGTATTCCGCCGCCAGGAACTCGGCCACGCGCTCGTTGCCCGGCGTTCCCGCCAGGTGCGGCGTGCGGGTCAACTCGCGCAGGATCTCGCCGCACTCCTCGGGCTGCGGCAGGGCGAGGAAGCGTTTCTCGTACTCCCGCTGCCAGCCGTTTCGCTCGGGCGTGAAGCCGGTCAGGAGGGGCTCGGGCGGAGAGGCCGGGGTGGCGGACGCGAGCAAGAGCCAGAAGACGAGAAACGCTTTCATCGTGCGGCCTCCCGGGAACGGCGGCGCATCCAGACGTAGACGGGCAGCCCGAGCAGAAGGATCGCGAGGCAGAACAGCGTTTCGCGGGGCTGCTCGCGGACGGTGTTCGCGGCCAGAAGAATTGACCCGACCACGAAGACCGCAGGTACGACCGGGTAGCCCCAGCAGCGGTACGGCCGCGGAAGATCCGGCCGGCGACGGCGGAAGATGAAGAGGGCAATCCCCGTCGCGGCATAGGCCAAGATCACGGCGAAGGTCGCGTAGGTGTAGAGCTCGTTGTAACGGCCCGAGAGGCAGAGCAGGGACATCCAGATCGCCTGCACGACGAGGGCGAACGAAGGAGTCTGGAACCGCGGGTGGACGCGGGCGAAGGCCGCGGGAAAGAGGCCGTCCCTGGAGAGGGCATAGACGATACGCGGTCCCGGCACGATCCCGGCGGAAAGGCAGCCGAGGGCGGCGGCCGTGACGGCGAGCGAGATCACGTAAGCGGCGCCCGAACCGAAGAGCCGCGTCGCCGCGACCGCGGCCGGCTGCGGGGTCAGAGCCATCTCGGCCGGCGGAATCGCCTTCAGAAACGCCGCGTTGACGCCGACATAGAGAAGCGTGATGAGCCCCGTTCCCACGAGGAGCGCGATCGGCAGGTTGCGGCGGGGATTCGCGACCTCACCGGCGGCGGCCACGATCTCGTTCCAGCCGTAGTAGGTCCAGAAGACGGCCACCATGGCGGTGCCGAAGGCGGCCGCCGTGAGGGGAATCGCGGGGGAGGGCGCGGGCGCGGCGCCGGCCGGCGCCGGCACGAGCAGACCCCCGGCCGCGATCCACAGCAACGCCAGGATGATCATCGAGGTGAAGAGTCCCTGGACCCGCGCGCCCTCCTTGACCCCCACGTAGTGGGTGGCCGTGAGAACGAGCACGGCGGAAACGGCGACGAGTTGTCCCGCCGTGATGGATGCCGGGCCGAGAGTGAAGAGGACGCGGCTGGTCGAGAGGCCGGGGAAGAAGACCGAGAAGTATTCGGCGAAGCCGACGGCGACGGCCGCATCCGCTCCGGCCAGAATCACCCAGTACGCGACCCAGGCGTAGAGAAAAGCCGGCAGCTCACCGAACGCCTCGCGGATGTAAACGTACATGCCGCCGGACTTCGGGATCATGGCCCCCATCTCGGCGTACACGAAGCCGCCGGCGATCGACAGGAGGCCGCCCACGACCCAGACGGCCAGGATCCACCGGCTGTCGGGAAGAGCTTTGGCGATGGACGCCGGGGTCAGGAAGATGCCGCCGCCGACCACGAGCCCGATGACGAGAAGCGTGGTGTCCCAGAGATTGAGCCCGCGGGACAGCTCGCCCGCGGCAGGGGACGATTTGGCCTCGCTCACGCGGCGGCCGGAAGGCGCAGGATCTGGCGCGCCTGCGGAATCGAGGCGGGCTCGCGTCCCACCTCCCGGGCGATGCGGACGACGCGTTCGACGAAGCGGGCGTTGGAGTCCGCCAGCTCGCCCTTGCGGTAGTAGATGTTGTCCTCGAAGCCGACGCGCACGTGGCCTCCCATGGCGATCGCCATCGTGGCCATTGCCGTCTGGCGCCGTCCGATTCCGGCGACCGTCCAGGTCGACCCGGCCGGGATCGACCGCGCGAAGTGGGTCAGGTTCTCGGCCGTCGCGGCGGCGGCTCCCGGCACGCCCAGCACGAAGTCGAAGTGTGCGGGGGGCGTCAGCAGTCCTCTTGCGAAGAGCGCGTCGGCCGTCGCGAGCATGCCGTCGTCGAAGATCTCGAGCTCGGGCGTGATGCCGTGCGTCTTGAGCCGGTGGAGGATCGTCCGAATGGTGGGCAGGGAGTTCTCGAAGACGTCCTCGCCGAAGTTGCACGTGCCGAGCGTGAGGGTCGCCATGTCGGGCTTCAGGACCAGGGCCTCGATGCGCTCTTCCACGCTCATGCCGACGGCGCCGCCGGTCGAGAACTGCTGGAGGATCGGTGAGCGGGCGCGGATCGCCGCCGAGTACGCGCGGAAAGTCTCCAGATCCTGGGTCGGCGTGCCGTCGGGCCGGCGTCCGTGGACGTGCCCGAGCGTGGCGCCGGCGTCGAAGGCGCGCCCGTACTCCTCGCCGACCTCGGCTGGCAGGAGGGGCAGATGCGGCTGCTGCTCACGCATCACCTCGGCTCCGACGCCTGCCACGGTGATCACGAGCTCGTCGCTCAGAGCCGCCTCCGCTGCTTTTCCTGGGGCACGACGCAGGTGCCCGTGGCACGGGCCACGACCTCGGGCGGATCGAGGACCCGCGCCGCCGACCCGTCGCCCGGCGATATGACCTTGCGGGCCTCGAAGCGCATCTCCCGGGAGGTCGTGCCGACGCGCGTGAGCTCGGCCTCGATCTCGAGATAGTCGCCCCCCCGGACGGGGGCGAGGAAGTCGACCGCCGAATACGCCCGGAAGAGGCCTTCGTCGCCGTCGTGGCGTATGAGGAGCTCCGTCGCCGCGTCGCCGAAGAGCTTCATCACGAAGGCGCCGTCCACCAGGCCGCCCCCGTAGTGGGCCTGCTCCGCGCCGACCCGCAGGCGAAGCGTCACGCGTTCGCTCATCGGCCCCCCGCGGAGGCGCCCTGACGGCGGGAGAGCTCCTCCAGCAGGAAGGCCGCGACCCGCGAGGCCGTCGTGCCCGGTCCGAACCCCGCGTCGTAGCCCAGCTCCTTGGCCAGGGCGTGGTCCACGCGCGCGCCGCCGGCGATCAAGATGACGCCGTCGCGCAAACGCTCGGCCTCGAGCATGTCGACGAGATCGGTCAGGTGACGGATGTGGATCTCGTTCTGCGTGACCGTCGCCGAGACGAGCACGGCGTCGGCGGCGGTCTCCCGCACCCGCCGGGCGACCTCGGCCACGGGGACCTGCGCTCCGAGGTTCCGAGCGTCGATGCCGTGGTACCGCTCGAGCCCGTAGTCGCCGGCGTATCCCTTCATGTTGAAGATCGCGTCGAGGCCGACCGTGTGCGCGTCGGACTCGAGCGCGCACCCGAGCACCACGAGCCGGCGCCCGAACCGGCGGCCGATCTCGGCGTCGATCTCCTCGCGATCCAGCGCCGCCGCCGGGGTCTCCTCGGCCGTGATCGCGCCGACGTCGACGTCGTGCGTCGCGCGCCCGTAGACGATGAAATAGGTGAAGTCGGGAGCGATGGCCTCGGCCAGCGTGACGTACGGCTCCCGGATTCCCATCCGGGCCACGTACCGCTTGGCCGCCTCCGTGGCGACGGCGGATTTGGCGATCGGGAGCGTGAAGGAGATCTGCACGGCGCCGTCGTTCTTCTTGTCGCCGTACGGCCGGATGTTCCGGGCGGCGCTCACGCGTGCGCTCCGGCAGGAGCGCGGCTCCAGGCTTCCAGAAACGGGTTGGCGTACGCCGGATCGCGGGCGACGACGCCGTCGAACCCCCGGCCCCCGTCGTGGGGGCGCCGCGTGTCCGCGAAGACGCCCGCGGCCAGGGCGGCGAAGAGACCCTGGGCGGCCACACGTTCGAGGATCTTCTCGGCTCCGCCGAGCACGTCGTGCGCCCGCCGCACGATGCGGCCGTCCGGCCGGAAGGTCAATTCCTCGGCCAGGTGGCGGGCGTTGCGCCGGATGGTCCGCGCCTGGTCGATCGCGAGCCAGCGGTCGTGGAGAAACGGCGTGTGGAGCGCCTCGGTCAGCATGCCGAGGAGGTGGATCGACTGGCCGGTGGCCACCGACGTCAGCGCGAAAAGGGCGTTCTGCTGGTAGCCGCGGAAGACGTTCCCGGTCATGTGCTTGGTCGGCGGCATGTACTTCAGCGGCGCGTCGGGAAAGATCTCGCGCGCGGCCTGGGCCTGGGCGATCTCGTCGAGGAGCCCGTCTTCCAGCTCGGGGTCGATCTCGAAGGCGTGCCCGAGGCCGATCTGCCAGCTTTCCAGGCCGGCGTCCATGGCCAGCCGCTCGTTGATGAACTGCGAGGCGAGAACGGCCGGGGCCTGCTCGACGGCGTCGGCGGTCGTCAGGTAGTTGTCCTCTCCGGTGTTGATGACGACGCCGGCCGCGGCGTTGATGCGCCGGGAGAAGTTCTGGTCGATCAGCGTGCGCAGGGGGTTGATGTCGCGGAAGATGATGCCGTAGAGCGCGTCGTTGAGCATCATGTCCAGGCGCTCGAAGGCTCCCAGGGCGGCGATCTCGGGCATGCAGAGGCCCGAGCAGTAGTTGACCAGCCGGACGTAGCGGCCCAGCTCGGGCTCGATGGCGTCGAGCGCGGCGCGCATCAGCCGGAAGTTCTCCTGTGTCGCGAAGGTGCCCCCGAAGCCGGCGGTCGTCGCGCCGTACGGAACGTGGTCCAGGAGCGACTGGGCGGTCGAGCGGATGACGGCGATGCACTGAGCGCCGGCTCGCGCCGCGGCCTGGGCCTGAACGACGTCCTCGTGGATGTTGCCCGTGGCCACGATCGCGTAGAGGAGCGGCAGCTCGTCCGGCGGATGGGCGGCGATCCGGCCCGCCCGCTCCGCCCGATTGGCGGCGATTCGGACGAGCCCGGCCTCGACCCGGGGAGCGATGGCCTCCCGCCAGCGGGGGTGCTCGGCCAGCGCGGCCGCCCGGCCGGGATCCCGGAGCTGCGCCGCGGCTTCCGAGACGTCCGCGACGCCCTGAGCGAGCGCGCTGCCGATCCAGACGGCGGCGCCGCGGGACAGGCGGCCGGCCGCCTGGAGGGACTCGACCACGCGATTGGGGATCGGAACCTCTTCCGCGTCCACGCCGTCGACGCCGAGCAGGCGCAGAACCGTGCGCTCCGTCGCGACCGTGGTGAAGCGCTCGGTCTCGTTCCGGACGCCGTCGGCCACCTGCCGCGCGAAGCGGCGGCACCGCTCGATCTGGTCCGGGGAGAGGCCCAGCTTGGAGGCCATGCGTGCGGAAAGTATAGCGGCGGGGGCGTTCTCCTACGAATGGGCGGCCGCGCCTGACTCCAGGTCAGTCACGAGGTCGAAGACCGGGACTCCCGGGATCGCGCGGTGGATCGCGGCGAAGAACGCTGCGGCCGGCAGCGGAGGACGGCCGGGGGCCGTCGGGTTGACGGTCAACGCGAGAAGTCGCGCCGGGCGGCGTACGGCGAGCGTCGCTCCCCGCTCCGCGAGCCGGCGCCGCTCTTCGGGCGAAAGAAACACGCACGTGAAATCCTCGACGACCAGCGTCTCGCCGCGCCGGGCGGGAGCGCCGCTCAGGAACTCGCCGCTCAACGCTCCTTCGACCCTTCGCTGCGAAGCGCCGGGAACCGGGGTCCCGAGCCGGATGAGCTCGACCGCACCGCGGGCGGCGGCGATGACCGCGTCCAGAGACCCGCCGGCCGCCATTCCGACGGACAGCACGACTCCGTCCGCCACGCGGGCGCAGGCGAAGGCGCGCCGCCCCACCGCTCCATCGAGGAGCAGCGTCTCGGCTCCGGAGACCTCCAGCGCCGCCGCGGTCCGCGCCATCTGCGAGGCCGTTCCGGGCCCGATGATCTCCATCTCGCCTTCTCCGTCCGCGCGGCGCAGCTGCACCGGCCCGAACCGCGTCGAGAAGGGGAGCGTGGCGACTTCGGTCGTCGGGAAGGACGCGGACTCGAAGGTCGACGCCGCCGACGCGATGAACTGCCCGGGCCAGAGGCGAAACCGGGGCTTCGGCTCGCCGGTGATCGCGTCGAACTCTTCGCCATCACGGCCGGCGGAGGTGGTTCCGGCCGCGATGCCCATCCGGTGCAGCTCCCCGAGGACTCCGACGAGAGCCGTCGTTTTCCCGACGTTCTTCGCGAGGCCGAGAAACGCGATGCGGCGGGCGCCCGACGACCGAATCGTCTCCGCGAGCGCCGCGGCGGCCGCGGTCATCGTCGGGCGCTCCCGGAGAGAGACGCGAACGCGTCGGCGAGCGGCGGGTGGCGTCGCAGGAGCCCCAGAGCGGTCTGGTCGTGGCCCGGGACGAAACCGTTCCCGATCAGGAGCGTCGTCGGCCGCGCCAGCCCTTCGGCCCCGAGCGCCGCGGCCGAAAACGACGTGGCCATTCCGAAAAAGAGCACGGCTCCTTCGTCGCGGGCACAGAGGACGCTGGCCGCCTCCGTCCCCGAGGCATTGGCCACGTTCACGACGAGGTCGGCGAGACGGCCGCCTGTCGCCGCTTCGACCGCGGACAGCATCGCGACCGGATCCCGGGCGTCGATCGAGAAGACCTCGTCGGCCAGGTCCAGCCCGCGTGCCCGGCCGGCCGCCGCCGCCGACGGCTCGACGGCCAGGACGCGTCCCTGCGGGCCCACGGCCTCCCGGGCGGCCGCGAGGCAGAGGAGGCCCGCCTTTCCGGTGCCGATCACGAGGACCGTCTGGCCGGGCCGTGCGTCGCGCAGTACGGTCGCCGGAGCGCCGGCGACGTCGAACGCGGCCAGAGCCACCTCTTCGGGAAAGTCGGTCGGAAGACGCGCGTAGAGGGTCCGCGCGAAGAGAATGGCGGTTCCCGAGACGTCCACCCGCTCCGTCTCGACGTGGACGTCGCCGATCGACTCGAGGTGGAGGGGAGTCAGCGTCAGAGACACGAGCGAGGCGATCCGCTCGCCGGCCGACAGCGTGCCGGCCGCCGGATGCCGCGGCCCGACCGCGGCCACCTCTCCGAGGAGCATCCCCCCGGAGCCCGTCACCGGGTTCTGCATCTTGCCGCGCTCGCGCACGATGTCGCGGATCTGGCCGGGCGACCGGCTCGCCTCCGGCGGCCTCGACCTCGCGCATCTGCCGGAAGGAGGCGGAATCGACGGACAGGGCGCGCACCGTGATGGCGATCTCGTTCTCCAGGGCGCGGGGAGTCGCGTCGAGGCGCCGGGCGACCTGCGGCAGGACACCCGGCGGATCGAGCGAGCGGTGGAGCCCGAACGGGTGTGGCGGGGCCATGACGTTCGGCACTACGGAAGCAGGGCCACGATGCGCAACGGCCCGCCGGAGCCTCCGGCGATCTTCATGGGAAGCGCGACGGCCCACGCGCCCTGCTCGGGCAGCGCGTCGAGATTCGCGACGTTCTCGAGACCGGCGACGTTCGCACCGTTGGCGATCCGGTGGACCGGAAAATCCTGCGAAGGGCCATAGTCGATCGAGGCGGTGTCGACCCCGAGGGCGCCGACCTTCCGCTCGGCGCACCAGGTACTCCGCGGCCTCCTCGGCCGTACGACGGGAAGTGGAGCCGGGAGGCGTCGCCGGGCGTGTCGTCCCCGAGATAGGCCTTCCGGTCAGGCCATCGGGAACTCCAGCCGGTCTCGAGCAGGACGATCGCGCCGGCCGGGATCGGGCCGTGACGCGTCTCCCAGTCCCGCACGTCGTCGACCGTCAGCCGGTAGTCGGGGTCGGCCGACGCCTTCTTCCGGACGTCCAGGACGACCGCGGGCGCGATGAGCTCACGCACCGGAATGCGGTCGGCCGTGCGTCCGTCCTTCGCGAAGTGGATCGGGCGCGTCGAGATGCGTGCCGCCGTGCTCGGGCGTGCAGAATGCGTTTGAGGAGTAGTACCAGCCGCCGGGAGTCTGTCCCGCGGCGAGGGGCTTCAGCTCGAAGGCCGAAGGCGAGGTCGGCCAGTAGAGCGTCCGCTGGTCGAAGGCGTGCGTCAGGTCCACGACTTTCGCGGTCGCGAGATCGGGTGTCCGGGGAGGCCGCCGACACGCCGCGGCGACGAAGGCCACGAGAAGACCGCTGCGAGGCGCCGCGAATCTCCGCATACCTACTCCTCCGCCGCGCCTCCCGCGCGCGCGACCTGCTCGGGCTTCACGTTCTCGGCCTTGAACTTCCGGGCGGAGGCCGTCATCTTCTGGATGGTCTCGTCGAACTCGGCCTTCGCGCTTCTCTGGAATCGGATGGGGTTGATCCGGGCCACGACGAAAGCGCGCAGGTACGGGCTCTCGAAGCCCCGTTCCTTGAGGCTCTTCATCGCCGCGACCACCGCCTCGTCGAGCTCGAGGAGGCTCGGCGGCTCGATCGGCGCGCAGCTCGAGCGAAAACGCCAGAGGCTTCCCGAGGAAGGCGTCGACGCGCTTCAGGATCGGGTGATAGGCGCCGCCAGCGAAGCGGCCGTTCTGTTCGTAGCAGATGCCCAGGGTCAGGAAGGCGGCCTCTTCGAACTCGAGGGCGTAGTCCGTCTCCTTCAGGCCGTCTCTTCCGGCGAGGTCGCGCGCCATCCGGATGACCTCGAGCGATTTCTCGCGCAGGTTGTGCGCCTTCTCGGTGTTCAGCGCGAGAATCTTGTACGCCACCTCGGTTTCGGGAATCACGAGAGCGATGACCGAGCGCGCGCCGAGCGCCTTCAGCGAGGCCAGCCGGTGGTTGCCGTTGGGGGTCCAGTAGCGCCCGTCTTCGCTGCGGACCGCGATGATCGGGTCGAGAAAACGGTCCAGCGCCTCGAGGACGGCCGTCAGCCTCTTGACGTGCGCCGCGGAGAGGTCCCGTTGGAACGGAGTGGGCTCCACCCGGTCGATCGGGAGCGCCGCGAGGATCTGCCAGTGGCCGCCGAGGGGATCGCGGTAGACCGACAGCGGCGCCCCCCCGTCCTCCTCGATTCCGGCGCGGAGGGCCGCGACGGCCGCGGGCGGCGTGCCGGCTGCGGCCTCGGCGGCGGAGAGGCCGCGCGATGCCGGTTGGGCCTTCTTGCGTTTTCGAGGGGGCATCCGGGCCGGATGTTTTCACGGTTCTCCGAGGAGGTCGAGCGAGGGAGAGAACGCCCTCTGGCAGGATCGTTGCTCCATCGAGAGACGGAGCGAGACGTCCTGTCAACCCGATTCCCGCTCGCTCGTCTCTACGAAAGGGGTCGAGAATGAGAAGACTGGCGCACGCATTCCTGGTTGCCGCCGTTCTTGCGGCGCTGACGGCGTGCCCCCCGCCGCCGCCGCCGGCCGTCTGGGTGAAAGCGGCTCCGCCGCCTCCCGAGGTCGAGTTCCTCGGCCCGGCTCCGGCGCCTGGCCTCGTCTGGGTGCGGGGCTACTACGCTTGGGACGGGGGCACGTACGTCTGGGTGCCCGGCACGTGGAAGCAGCCGCCGCGACCGGCCGCCGCCTGGCAGCCGGGCCAGTGGAAGCACGGCCGGCACGGGTGGCGTTGGGTCGAGGGCCGCTGGAAGTGACGGAGCCTCACCACGCGAGCAGCCCGTCCTTGGCCTGCTTCTCCAGGAACGTTTCGACGCGCGCGGGAGTCGTTTCGCCGTAGTACCACCATCCGGCCGAGAGCGCCTCGGCGCAGACGCGACGCGCGATGTCGGCGGCCGTGCGTTTTCCGTCGACCCGGTTCATCGTGGCGTCGGCCATGATCAGCGACAGGGGCGGCGGCTCCTCGGCCGGCGCCGCGTCCTTGGGTTTCGCGGCGGCCTTGCCCTTTCGCGCTTTGGCGGCGGCCGCCTCGCGCTCCTTCGCGTCGGAACTCGTCCGGAGCTCCTCGCCGCGCTTGTCGGCGACCCGCTTTTTCAGCTCCATCCAGTCGTGCAGGTTCGCGACGGGAAACCGGGGCGTGCGCGCGGCCAGACGCGCCAGCGCCGGGTCGGGACCGGAAGGGGGCGGCGCTCCTCCGTTGGCTGCGCCGTAGGCGCGGTCGAGTTCGGTCTTCAGTTCGCCTCCGAGGGCGGCCAGCGCGGCCGCCCTCGCGGCCAGGAAGCGGCCGTTCGCGTCGGTCGCCGCGACCGGGCCGAGCGCGCCCGCCGACACGACCGCGTCCTGCTCTTTCTCGAGCGCGAAGGCGAGGAGGTCCGAGGCCGCGCGGTAGCGCTCTTCCGGCGAGCCCTTCCCCGAGCGCAGCCACGTGAGAGCGGTGGCCAGGTCCCGCCCCATCCGCTCGACCGCGCGGGCGGCGACGAATTCTCCGAGCGGTTCGACGCTCTTCGCGTCGGCCGTTCGCGAGCCACCAGGCCGTGGCGGCGACGATGAAGGCGTTGCGCTTGATCTGCGTCGGGATCGATCTGCCAGAGGTCGTCGGCGGTCGAGTGGATGTACTCGTCCGGCCAGTTCGTCAGAGACGTGCCGGGCACGCCGACCCAGGCATCGACGAAGACGAGGTGGTCGGTGTAGTCGAAGTAGGGGACCGCGCGCGCGTGGAAGGGCTCCCGGGTTCCGAGTCGGGAGAAGATCGGTTTCGAGAACGGGTCGCCCGGCGGGATCGAGTTGCGCCTGCCAGGCCGGCAGATAACCGTTGTTCCCGTCGACGACCATGTCGAGGATGCTCTGCTGGACGTCGTTCGAGTACGACGGCCTCGCACCACGGCGTGCGCGCCATGTACTGCACGCGCCCGCCGAACGACTGCTTCGCCCCGACCATGTCCTGGTTGAGGTTCGCGAGGACCTTCTTTTCTTCGCCGGGGTGGTCGGCGAAATAGCGGTACTCCGAGTAGATCTCGTCGGCACCACCAGAACCGGATCCCGCGGCGGGGCGGGGAAGCTTGCCTTCGGCGATCAGGCGCGTCAGCGCCCGGCCGATCTCGAGGATGCTGGCGACACCCGGACTGGTCGTCGTTGGCCGAGACTTCTCCTCCTGCAGGTGCGCGGTCAGCACGACCTCGGGCAGTGACGGATCGGTTCCCGGAATCCGGGCCTCGACCATGGCCGTCTTCTTTTCGGCGAGGGTCGACTCGACGACGACGTGCACGCGCAGCGGGGCGCGCGGCTGTTTCGCCGACGTAGGTCCGCGCGCGTCGTCCTCGCCCTGCAGCCGGTCGGAAAGCGCCTTGCCCGTTCGCGCGCGGAGAGGAGGAAGCCCGAGGTCGTCTTCGCGCCGTTCGGGCCGTCCTCGTCGGGCACGCCGAACCAGGCGACCTGGTCGGCCGAATCGGCCAGACGGGTTGAGGCGCGAGGAGGCCCAGGAGAGGATGCCCGCCGCCCCGCGCCTCCAGACGGCCTGGTCCATGACGGCCGCCGGGACGCCGTAGGCGAGCACGATCTTGCCTCGCACGTCCTTGCCCGCGTAGTCGGCCGCGCGGTCGCCCGCGCCCACGTCGATGAGATCGGCCGTGACGTCGGCCGGCCGCGAGTAGTCGGCGATCGAAGGTCGCGACGTCCGCGCTGGATCGCAGCCTTGGTCTCCCGGGCCTGGCGTCCGGTCGCCTTCGATGAGCCAGTGCCTCGCGCGCGGCGGCAGGTCCAGCCGAGGCGACTCCGCGACCTGGTCGATCCATCGGACGTCCTGGAGGCCCACGGCTTTGGCCCGCGCCTCGACGTACGCGGGCCACGGCGAAGAAGCCTTCCGACGCCGGAGGGCTTGTGCCACTGCGTCGTGACCCGCACGGTCTCGAAGGCGAGGTCCCCGGAGAGCTCGTTGAGAAGGGCCCGCTCGGTCTTCTCGTCCACGAAGGGCGAGGACTGGGCGGCCATCGCGGCGGACAGGAGCAATCCCGGAACCGACAGCGCGGCCTTTCGCATGGTCCCCCCGTGTTTTCTGCGGCGAACTCTACCTCAGCGGCGCGGCCGCGCGGTGGGCGAAGCCCTTCAGTCGAGCGTGACGATGACCAGAGTGCAATCGTCGTCCGGTTCTTTCCCGGCGCAGTGCTCGCGCACCGCCGCGAGCACTGCGTCGCGCAGGGCCGCGGCGGTCGACGACGCCTCGCGTGTGCAGCACGGCCTCGAGCCTTTCGAACCCGAACGGCTCGTCGTTCGCGTTCGCGGCTTCGACCAGTCCGTCGGTCAGGAAGACGAGACGATCACCGGCCGCGAAGGAGTACTCCCGCGACGGAAACTGCCGGTCCGGAAAGAGACCCAGCGGAAAAGAGGGGAGGGAGAGCGAGTCCACGCGGCCTCCGGAGATCCGATAGGGCGCGAGCTGCCCGGCGTTGGTCAGGACGCCCCCGCGGCTGGCGGGGTCGTAGGACAGCAGGGCGAGGGTCATGTAGTGTCGCGGGTCCGTCGACCGGTGGATCAGATCGTTCAGACGCGCGAAGAGCTCGCCGTCGCGATGTCCGGCCTCGAGCAGCGTCGAGAGCGCGGCCTTGACCATGGCCGACGAGGAGGCCGGTCGGCAGGCCGTGGCCCGAGACGTCCCCGAGCGCCACGGCGCGTCCGCCCGTCGGGCAGGCCGATGTAGTCGTAGTAGTCCCCGCCGATCTCGGCGACCGGCCGGAAGTAGACGAGAACCGAGAACCCTGGCAGCTGGGCTTCGGCCGGAGGCAGGAGCTTGTGCTGGATGGTGCGGGCCATCGCGATCTCGCTCTCGAGGCGTTCCTTGCGGGCGGTCTCGGCGAGCAGTCCCTGCATCGAGGCCGCCATCCCGTCGAAGGAGCGCGCCAGATCGCCGATCTGGTCGCGCGAGCGCGAGTTGATCCGGACCGAGAAGTCGCCGCGGCCCGACGGCTTCGGTCGCGCCGCGTGAGCCGGTTGATGTTCCGGGCGATCGAGCCCGCCAGAACGAAGGCGATCGCCAGCGCCGCGAGGTACACGAGCAGGAGGGTGCTGGCGACGCCAGGAAGGCGACCCACGAAGACGCCGCGGATCTCGTCGACTCCCTGGTGGAAGAGCTGATCGAAGAGGGTGCTCGGGGCGGCGATGCCCTCGAGGATGGCGACGTTCTCCCCGCTCTCGGCCTTCTCGCCGACGGCGTTCAAGAGCGTCTCGAGGTAATAGGCGCGGACCCATTCGCCGTCCAGGAGCCCTTTCCCCGCGGGCTTCGCGCCGGTGGGCCGGCGCGAGATCGACTTCTCCGGGCCGCGCGTGCCCACCCGAAAGGCGGCGTCGCCCGGCGACGCGACCGAGACGTTGATTCCGCCGTCCCCCTGCGAGGACCTGCCGGAGTCGACGCTCGCACGTGTAGCCGGTGCGGTCGGCCGAGCTGCTGCAGCCAGGGCGCGTCGGGATCCGAGAGATTCAGCAGAACGGCCGCGCGGGGCCCGCGGGGGACGGCGAGCCAGACCCGCGGCCGTCCGCGAGCGAATCCCGGGCGGGCCAGATCGGGGATCCACGGCGCCGCGGTCCCGGGCGCAAGCCACGGCACGCCGGAGGACTCGACACGCCCGTCGGCGCCGACGCGGACCTCCGGCAGATCCTGTTGCGCGCAGACCGCGGCTTCGCCGACGGCCGTGATCTCGCGTCGCAGCCGGTTGGCCATGTACTGGTGGGCGACGATGTAGGAGCCGAGAAAGAGCAGGGTCAGGAGCAGAGGGATCGGGACGATGCCGATCAGGAAGTACGAGAAGGCCAGGCGGCGCGTCGTCTTGCGGATGATGGCCCGGAAGGCCACGGCCGTCGCCCGAGAGAGGAGCACGAGGCCGGCTGCGACGGCGAGGAGCGCGGCGAAGGCTCCGAAGCAGCCGCTTTCCGGGAGCAGGCGGTCGAGGACGATGGCGGCCGCGAGGCCCGTGCCGAAGAGGACGAGCCAGATCCGCGTGGATTTTCGGAGCTGCACGGCGCCGGTATTCTAGCGAGGCGCGCCGGCAATGATCGGCTACAATGGGTCGGGACGTGAGGTTTCTCCGGCAAGCCGCGCTCCTGCTCCCCTCCGCCTTCCTCCTCGACGTCCTGATCTTCCTGCTGACCCACGGGCGCAAGGACCCGGGTACGGGACCTACCCGTTCTTCCAGGAATGGGTGGGCGAGGCGGCGGTGGCGGCGCCCGAGGTGCGGTTCCTGCAGCAGGCGCCTGGTCTTCTTCGTGCCGGCCTACCTGGCGACTCTGCTCTTCATCCTGAGCGTCGCCCTGGGCGAGCGGGTCCTCTTCGGAGCGCGTTCGAAACGCCGTTCGTCGGCCTACGGGCGGGCGTTCGCCGCCGCCTTCCCGGCGCTGTTTCTGGTGGCCAGCGGAGTCCCGATGTGGTTCGGGGAGAAGGCGGCCCTCCGCCAGGCGCCGGGCGCGCTGATCGCGCCCCTTCTGGCGGCGGTCGTGCCGTTCGCGGCGGCGGGCGCAGCCGTCCTGCCCGCCGCGGTCGTGGCGGGACCCGCTGGCGCTGCTGGCCAGAGGTGAACCCGGCATGAGCGGTCCGGAGACCTCGATCGTCATCCTCGATTTCGGCGGCCAGTACACCCAGCTGATCGCGCGGCGCATTCGCGAGGCGAGGGTCTTCTCCGTGGTCCTGCCGCCGTCCGCTTCGGCCGAGGAGATCCGCCGCGCCAACCCGGCCGGCATCATCCTGTCGGGCGGGCCCCAGAGCGTCTACGAGAAAGACGCGCCCCTGCCGGCCTCCGATCCGACCGCTCTGGGCGTTCCCGTGCTGGGCCTGTGTTACGGCATGCAGTGGATGGCCCTGACGGCGGGCGGGCAGGTCGCCAACGCGGAAGGCCGGGAGTTCGGGCGGGCGACCGCCCGTCTCGCGACGGATTCGGCGCTCTTCGAGGGCCTCGAGCCGGAGCAGACGGTCTGGATGAGCCATGGCGACTCCGTCATGTCGCCCCCGCCCGGCTTTCGAGTGATCGCCTCGACGGCCGCCACGCCGATCGCCGCCTTCGAGAATCCGTCGAAGCACGTCTACGGTCTGCAGTTTCATCCGGAAGTGCGGCACACCGCCCACGGCACGGAAGTTCTCCAGAACTTCCTCTTCCGGATCTGCAAGGTCCGGCCCGACTGGACGATGGCCGGATTCCGCCACGAGAGGGTCGAGGCGATCCGACGCCAGGCGCCCTCGGGCTCGGTGATCTGCGCCCTGTCGGGAGGCGTGGACTCGTCGGTGACGGCGATCCTGCTGCGGGAGGCGCTGGGCGACCGCGTGTATCCGATTCTGGTGGACCACGGCCTGATGCGGGCGCATGAACGCGAGCAGGTCGTCGAGGCGTTCGGCCGCCTCGGGATCCACGTCCACGCGGTGGACGCCTCGGATCTCTTCCTGTCGCGCCTGGCGGGCGTCACCGATCCCGAGCAGAAGCGCAAGATCATCGGGCGCACGTTCATCGAGGTCTTCGAACAGGAAGCCCGCAGCATTCCCGACGCGCGGTATCTGGCGCAGGGCACGCTGTACCCGGACGTGATCGAGTCGGTGTCGATCAAGGGGCCCTCGGCCGTGATCAAGACGCACCACAACGTCGGGGGATTGCCGGAGCGGCTGGGATTCGAGCTCATCGAGCCCGTCCGGGAGCTCTTCAAGGACGAGGTGCGCCTGCTCGGCGCCGAGCTCGGCCTCCCGCGGGAGTTCCTGGCGCGGCACCCGTTCCCGGGTCCCGGGCTGGCGGTGCGCATCCCGGGCGAGGTCACGCGGGAGAAGGTCGCGATCCTCCAGAAGGCCGACGAGATCGTCCTCGAGGAGATCCGGCGCGCCGGGCTCTACGACGCGATTTCACAGGCGTTCGCCGTTCTCCTGCCGGTCCGTTCGGTCGGGGTCATGGGGGACGGACGCACGCATGACTTCGTGCTCGCGGTCCGGGCGGTTCAGACGACGGACTTCATGACGGCCGACTGGTTCCGCATGCCGCACGAGGTCCTCGATGCGATCGCCGGGCGCGTCGTCGGGTCCGTCCGGGGTGTGAACCGCGTCGTCTACGACATCACGTCGAAGCCCCCGGCGACGATCGAGTGGGAGTGGCGATCGCCGAGACCTCGACCAGCCGAATCCCTAATCCCGCCGCACGTCGATCGTCGCCGCTCCCGTCTTCGTCCGCCGGTCCTTCCAGAGCCCGAAGATCGCGGTGAGGAGCGCCAGGAAGATCTCGTCCACGAACGGCAGGAGGTCGGGCACGACGAGATCCGCCGCCGTGACGGCCGCCAGGAGCAGGAAGAGCATCGGGAAACGAAGGTTGAGCCGGGCCAGCAGGCGCGTGAGCATGGTCGAGGAACCGTTGCGACCCTAAGTCGCCCGGCCGGCCTTGTCAAGGAAGCGCTCCAGAGCGGCGAGACCCGCGGCGACGTCGTCGGGCGCGCCGCCGAAAGCCATCCGAAAGTGCCGGGGGGCGCCGAAGAAGCGGCCCGGGGTCACCGCCACGCCGGTCTCCTCCAGAAGCCGGTCGACGAAGGGGCCCGAATCCTCCAGGCCCCGGATCCGCGGGAAGGCGAGGATGGCTCCGGGCGCCACGGACTCGAGCTCGGGACGGTGCCTCAGGAAACTCGCGAGGGACCCGAGGTTCGCGTGGATGATCCCGCGGGCTCGGGCCGCCAGCCGGTCGAGATGGGCAAAGGCGACCGTCGCGATCCGGTCCGAGGGCATCGGGCGCCCACACGTCCACGACGTCCCGGGCCCGGCGGATCGTCGCGGCGACCTCGGAGGACGCGATGGCCCAGCCGCAGCGCAGAGACCCGAGGCCATAAGCCTTGCCCAGGCCGTTCGTGGACACGAAGTGGGGCGACAGGAGCGCGGCCATGGGAGGGCGCTCGTCCAGAACCGTGTCGCGATACACCTCGTCGACGAGAACGTGAAACCCGCGGCGCTCCGCCAGGCGCGCCAGCGTCTCGAGGCTCCCGGCCGACGCGAGGACGCCGGTGGGGTTGTGGGGATTCGAAAGCAGGACGAGCCGCGTGCGGTCCGAAATCTTTGCGGCCACGGCCTCGGGATCCAGGTCGAAGCCGTCCTCGAAACGACGCGCGAAGGTGGACACGGTGGCGCCGAGCATTCGCGCGGCGGCCGGCAGAGGATCGTAGAAGGGACTCTCCACGAGGACCTCGTCTCCGGGCGAGAGGAGGGCGGCACAGGCCAGGAAGTTCGCCCCCGAGCAGCCGCTGGCGAGGGCGACGCGCTCCACGGGAACGCCGTGGCGCTCCGCGACGGCTTCCCGCAGGGGAGGATAGCCCTCCGGGCTCTCGCCGGCGATGTCGACCGCGTCGCGCGCGCCCGGAAGATCCTCGAGGCGGCACGCCAGGAGATTCGACCCGGCGAGGTCGATCGAGGGCTTCGGCCGGGACTTCGCCCACTCCATGTAGGACGAGTGCCAGACCTTCACGGCGCCGCCTCGGGCGAGCCTTCGCGGCGCCCTGCCCAGAGGTAGATGGGAATCCCGGCCGCGAGCAGAGCGACTCCCATTCCGGCCCGCGTCGGATTGGAGCGAATCACACCCGCGAGCACGAGGACGGCGGCGGCCACGAAGAGGATCGGGACGAGCGGGTAGCCGGGAGTCAGAAAAGCCCCGGGTCCGCGCGCCTCCGGGGGGATGCGGCGGCGCAGGCCGATGACCGCGGCCACGGCCAGCGCGAAGAAGATCCAGTCGGCGAAGACGACCGAGTCCACGAGCCCGCCATAGGTTCCCGTCATCAGCAGGATGGCGCTCCACAGCGCCTGCAGGAGGATCGCGCGGTGGGGCGTGCCGAAGCGCGGGTGCAGCCGGCCGAGGCTTCGAAAGAAGACGCCGTCCCGCGCCATCGCGTAGGAGATGCGCGTCGGCGCCAGAAGGGACAGGTTCAGGAAGCCGAAGGTCGAGACGGCGATCGCGGCCGAGATCCAGCGATCGGCGCCGGCCCCGAAGACGCGCGCCACGGCGTCGGCCGCGGGCGTCGTCGTGGCCGCCAGACCGTCGCGTGTCAGCGTCATGAGATACACGAGATTGACCAGCACGTACACGACGACCACGATCGCGGTCCCGAGCACGAGCGCCCGCGGCAGCGTGCGGCGCGGCTCGCGCATTTCCTCGGCGACGCTGTTGGCGCTCTGCCACCCGCCGTAGGAAAAGAGGATCGGCACCAGGGCGGCGCCGAAGGCGAGGAGCGAGGCGGACGGCCGCGGACCCGCGGAGGGGGAAGCGATCGCCGGGAGCGAGGGCGCCATCCAGAGGCCTCCCAGGATCAGGACCGCCAGAGCGCCGATCTTCAGCAGGACGAGGACGTTGAGCAGACGGCTGCCGGGCTTCACGCCGACGTAGTTGACCAGGGACAGGACGGCGAGCGACAGCACGGCCAGCGGCCGCGGATCCCTCCCGGCCGCGCCGACCAGGCGCAGCGCGTACTCGGCGAACGTGATCGCCACGGCGGCGATGCCGCCTCCCTGGATCATGACGAGCGACGCCCAGCCGAAGAGGAACGCGACCAGCGGGTGATAGGCCTCCCTCAGGTAGACGTACTGGCCCCCGGCCCTGGGGAAGAGGGCGGCGAGCTCGGCGAAGGCCAGCGCCCCGGCCATCGCGATGGCGCCGCCGGCGACCCAGGCCGCCAGGACGAGACCCGCCGAGGGGAGCCGCTGGGCCACCAGGTAGGGATTGATGAAGATGCCGGCGCCGATGATGCCTCCGACGACCAGCATCGTGGCGTCGAAGGTCGAGAGCGCCCGGCGAAAGGCCATCGCGGATCAGCCCCGGCGGCGGACGCTCTTGACGGTCGTGCCGAGAAACTTCCCGGTCGCGTCGAAGCGGAACAGGAAGCGGACCGTGCCGACCGCGGCGCACGCGTGGCACCCGTCCAGCGCCACATAGTCGACGACGAACTCCTCCCGGCCGTCCCGGAAGCGTCGCGCGCCGGGCAGCGTCGGGCCGCTGCGGTCCGAAGGGAAGAGCGTCGCCTTCGGGTACTTCTTGACGATCGCGCGCCAGTTGCGGTCGTCGGCCAGAGCCTTGCGGTCCAGGAGCGTGGTGTCGTCCACGTCGATCCAGGAAGGCTGGCCGTTGACCAGAAGACAGACCTGGTTCTCGTTGGCGCGAAACGGGTACGTCGCGTAGGCCACGTCCACCTTGCCGGTATCGCGGAACGCGCGCATGTATCCCATGCCGCCGGTCCGGCGCGCGAACTCCAGGGCCGGCGGCGGAGCGCCGGCCTTGCCCATCTGTTCCAGAAAGCAATCGTTGAAGGCCCGGCCCCGGAGCGCGTCGCAGCGCTCGTGGAAATCGGAGAGAAAATCCGCCGGCGGGGCCCACACCGCGTCGGCGCCGATCCGCGGCGCGGAAGCGGGAGCCGGCGCCGGCGCCGCTTGCCCGAGCAGGATCGCGCCGACGCAGGACGCCGCCGCGAAAAGGGAGATCGATCTCATCGGTCTTTCCTCCGAATGCCGGCGGTGAGCCTATCGCTTCCGCGCGCGCGCGGCGATGCTCCCGAACGCGAATGAGAATAGAATCGATCTCCGATGCCCGGCGACTTCGTCCACCTCCATCTCCACAGTCAGTACTCGCTCTTAGACGGCGCCAACAAGCTTCCCGAACTGACCCGCCGGGTCGCGGAGCTCGGGATGTCCGCGGTCGCGGTCACCGACCACGGCAACATGTTCGGCGCGTTTCACTTCTTCCACGAAGCGATGCAGCAGGGCGTGCGTCCCATCATCGGAGTCGAGGCCTACATCGCTCCGGGAGACCGCACGAACCGCGAGGCGCAGGCGCAGAGCGAATCGGGGGAGGGCTACGCGTACCACCTGACGCTCCTCGCGGCGACCGACAAGGGATACCGCAACCTCGTCCGCCTGGTCTCGGAGGGCTATCTCAGCGGCTTCTACCACCGCCCGCGCATGGACAAGGCCCTTCTGCGGGAGCATGCCGAGGGCCTGATCGGGCTCTCGGGCTGCCTGAAGGGGGAAGTCGCCGGAGCGCTCTCCCGGGGCAACTTCGCCGGGGCCAGAAAGGCCTTCCTCGAGTACCAGGAGATCTTCGGCAAGGGCAATTTCTACGTCGAGATCATGGACCACGGCCTGCCGCAGCAGACCGCGATCGTGCCCGACCTGCTCCGGCTGGCGACGGAGACGGGCGCCCCGGTCGTGGCCACCAACGACAGCCATTACCTGCGCCGCGACGACGCGTTCCCCCACGAAGTCCTGCTGTGCATCGGGATGGGCAAGACCCTCGAGGACGAGCGCCGGATGCGGTTCTACAACGACGAGTTCTACGTCAAGGACGCGGACGAGATGAAGGCGCGCTTCCGCTCCTGGAGCCTCGAGGCCGTCTCGAACACCGTGGCCGTGGCGGAGCGCTGCGCCGTGTCTTTCGACACGGACGGCCTCCACCTCCCGACTTTCACGACTCCGGACGGGCGGCCTCCGGCCGACTATTTCCGGGACCTCGCCCGCGAGGGGCTCGACCGGCGCCTGAGCGAACTCGCGGCCGAGGGGACGCGCCGGCGCTCCCAGGTCCCGGACGAGAAATACAAGGAGCGCCTCGAGTACGAGATCGGCGTCATCGACAAGATGGGATTCCCGTCCTATTTCCTGATCGTGTCCGACTTCATCCGGCACGCCCGCGAGACCGGCATCGCCGTCGGGCCCGGGCGGGGCAGCGCGGCGGGTTCCATCGTGTCGTGGGCGCTGCGGATCACCGAGATCGACCCGCTCGAGTACGACCTCCTGTTCGAGCGCTTCCTGAATCCGGAGCGCATCTCGATGCCCGACATCGACATCGATTTCTGCCAGGCCCGCCGCGGCGAGGTCATCGAGTACGTGACCCGGAAGTACGGGCGAGAGAACGTCGCCCAGATCGTGACCTTTTCGCAGCTCAAGCCCAAGCTCGCCGTGCGGGACGTGGCCCGCGTGCTCTCGCTGCCGGTCTCGCTGGGCGACCGGATCGCCAAGCTCGTGCCCGACGGGCCGGACGTGAACTTCGAGCGCGCGTTCCGCGAGTCGGCGGGGCTCAAGGAAGCCATGGCCGACGAGTCGGTCGCCAAGGTCGTGCGGATCGCCGAACGGCTCGAGGGGCTGTCCCGGCACGCCGGGATCCACGCCGCCGGCGTGGTCATCGCGCCCCGGCCGATCATCGAGTTCCTGCCGCTCTACCGGACCAACAAGGACGAAATCACGACGCAGTTCGACATGAACGCGGTCGAGAAGATGGGTCTCCTGAAGATCGACTTCCTGGGGCTGATCACTCTCGACATCCTCCAGGCGGCCCAGGCCGCGGTCGCCGAGCGGCTCGGCGTGACGGTGGACCTGGATCACCTGCCTCTCGACGACGAGCCCACCTACGAGCTCTTCCGCTCCGGCAGGACGGCCTGCGTCTTCCAGTTCGACTCGGGCGGCATGAGAGACCTCCTGCGCCGCGCCAAGCCCCGGGTCTTCGCGGACCTCGCGGCCCTCAACGCCCTTTATCGGCCGGGGGCGCTCGACGCCGGAACGGTCGAGGACTACGTGCGGCGGCGCGGCGGCACGAGCCGGGTGACCTATCCGCTGCCGGAGCTCGAGCCGATTCTCTCCGAGACCCTCGGCATCCTCGTCTACCAGGAGCAGGTGATGCGGATCGCGCAGGTCGTCGCGGGCTACTCGCTGGCCGAGGCCGACCTCCTCCGCAAAGCCATCGGCAAGAAGAAGCGGGAGATCATGGTCGCCGAGGGCGAGAAGTTCCAGCGGCGCTGCGTCGAGCACGGCACGCCCGCGAAGAAGGCCCAGGAGCTCTGGGGGCTCATCGAGCCCTTCGCCCGGTACGGCTTCAACAAGTCCCACGCGGTCGCCTACGCCCTGGTGGCTTACAAGACGGCGTACCTCAAGGCGCACTACCCGATCGACTTCTTCGCGGCCAACCTCTCGGCCGAGATCGGCTCGACCGACGGCATCGTCAAGGTGCTCGGCGACTGCCAGGAGTCCGGCATTCCGGTGCTCCCGCCCGACATCAACGAGTCGGCGCAGAGCTTCGCGGCGGTGGGAGGGTCCATCCGCTTCGGCCTGGCGGCGATCAAGGGCGTCGGCGAGGCCGCGGCGCATCGTTCCTGGAGGAGCGCGGCAGGCGACCGTTCTCCTCGTTCACCGACTTCGCCCTGCGGCTGGGATCCCACCTCGTCAACAAGCGCACGCTCGACGCTCTGATCGCGGCCGGAGCATTCGATTCGCTCGGGAAGAACCGGGCGACCCTGGCCGCCGCCTCCGAAGGCGTGCTCGCGCGGGCCGCGCGGGCCCGGGAGGACACCGAGGTCGGCCAGTCGAACCTCTTCGGCGGCCGGCTCCGCCGAGCCCGAGGGCGCTCCCGCCGACGGCTTCCCGGATCAGCCGGAGTGGCCTCTGGACGAAAGGCTCAAGGGCGAGAAGGACACGCTCGGCTTCTACGTCACCGGCCATCCGCTGACCCGTTTCACCGACGAGATCGAGAGATTCGCCGAGTCGCGGATCGCCGACCTCGGAAGCCGCGTGGAGCAGTCCGTCCGGATCGCCGGCGTCCTCGTGAGCCTCAAGAAGCAGAAGATCAAGAAGGGGATGAACGAAGGCAAGACGATGCTCAAGGCCGTCCTCGAGGACACCAGCGGCTCGATCCGCTGTGTGCATCTTCGCGAGCCTCTACGAGAAGGTGCAGAGCTGGGTCCGGGACGACCTGCCGGTGCTCGCGACGTCCGTCGTCCGCGAGTCGGGCGGCGCCCTCGAGCTGACGATCCAGGAGATCACGCCCCTGGAGGGCATCCGCGAGCGGCGGGCGCGCGAGCTCGCGATCCGTGTCAACCTCGCGTACGCCGACGAGACCATCCTCGCGCGACTCCAGGAACGGCTCCGCCTCCATCCCGGCACGACCCCCGTCTCGATTCGTCTCGTCCGCCCCGGCGAGTTCGAGGCGACGCTCAAAGCCGCCGACTCGATGCGGATCGCGCCTTCCGCGCGATTGACGAGCGAGATCCAGGCCCTGGCGGGGGAGGGCTCGGTCGAGTACGTCTTCTACTCGACTCGACTTCGCGCGCGGGTTCCGCGGCCGGACGCGCTGCCTCGCCGCCTGCGGCCGGCCCTGTCCGCGGCGCGCCGGCTCGCGCGCCGGAACGGCGAGGCTCTCTACGTGGTGGGAGGCGCCGTGCGCGACCTTCTGCTGGCAAGACCGTCCGGGACGCCGACCTCGTCGTCGAAGGGGACGCGATCCGATTCGCGAGCCGTCTGGCGAGCGAGCTCGCGCGCCGCCGTCCGCCCGTCCACGGCCGGTTCGGGACCGCGACCCTCACGCTCCCCGGGGGCGAGAGCCTGGACGTGGCGGGCGCGCGGCGGGAGATCTATAAGCGGCCGGGCGCTCTGCCGACGTTTCGCCGGCCGGGTCGATCGAAGAGGACCTGGCCCGGCGGGACTTCACGGTCAACGCGATGGCTCTCGAGATCGCGCCGGGACGGCGGCTCGTGGACCCGTACGGCGGCCGGGAGGACCTGGCCCGCGGAAGTATCCGGTTCCTGCATCCGGCCTCGCCCGACCGACGACCCGACGCGGGCGTTTCGCGCCGTGCGTTACGCCAACCGCCTGGACTTTCGCATCTCGCCCGAAGCGCGGCGCGCGATCGCCGCGGCGCTCGCCGCCGGCGCCCTGGACGCGGTCTCGGGCGACCGGCTCCGACGCGAGCTCTTCCTGATCCTCTCGGAGCCCAACGCGGGCGGGCCGTCCGGGCGCTCGAGTCGCTGGGCCTCGCCGCAGCAATCGCGCCGGAGCTGGCCGGCTCCGGCCCCGGCACGCGCGTGGCCTCCGCCGAGAGAATCGGCCGCGGAGGTCGGAGACGTCGGCTGGCTCTGCTACTTTTTCGCCTGGATGGGACCGCTCGGCGCGGGAGCGCTCGAAGAGATCGCCGACCGGCTGGCGTTCGCCGGCCGGGAACGCCGGGCCCTCTTCGGCTGGCACGACCTGCGCGCGAGTCCCAACGTCGGAGCGGCTCGACGAAGCCCTGCCGAAATCTCGCGAGCCCTGCGGGGCCGTCTCCCCGGACGAGGTCGTGGCCGTCGCGGCGGAATGGCGCGCGGCGGAGCGCAGAACGCTGTTGCGCCCTCTGGCGGCCTCGCGCTCGCTCCGGCTCTCCATCCGCGGCAGCGACCTGGTTGCCGCGGGTATCGCCCCCGGGCCGGGCATCGGCCGGGCGCTCGCCGCCACCCTCGCGGCTCGCGAGGAGGGACAGATCACTGCGGCGCAGGAGCTCGCGTTCGCTGTCGATCGCGCGCGGGGTACGGCGCGGTGACCCGCGATGACCGCCGCGCTCTTCCTGCTCGCCGCCCTCGCCGTTCCGGTCAGTCCGACCCCGACGCCTCCGGAGCCGCGCGGACCGACGTTCTGCGCCGAGTGGATCCGCCAGTCGGGCGAGGGCTACGAGCGGCTGACGCTTTTCCGCAACGGGGTGCTGATCTGGAAGACGAGCCGCGGAGATCGGGACGAGGTCAAGCGGGAAACGCTCGAGCCCACGGAGAGGGATTTCTACTGCGCCTTCTTCGCTCGCGACGAGTTCTGGAAGCTTCCGGCCGACCTGCGCACGGGCCTGGTCGGGGTCTCGCCTCGAGCTCGGCCGTCACGCTGGCGCGGTCGAACGGAAACCGCAAGAGCGTGCGCTTCGACGACCTGTCGAGCGGCACGGCCGAATCCTCGTCCCTGCGCTCGGCGCTGGAAGGACTGCGGGGGATTTTTCTGTCGCCGCTGGCGCCGGCTTCCCGCTTCGCTCCGGCGAACCTCTCCTCCGGGAACGCTGCTCAAGCGCTTCGACGGCGCGGTCTTCCGCGTCACCCGCCTCGAGAAGGACACCGGTTTCGTCGAGATCGCCGGGGTGACCGAGCCGTACTCGCAGTTCGTCAAGATCGAAGAGCTGCGCTTCCGCTTTTTCGCTCCCGATCCCCGGCCGTGAGAGGACGCGCCTCGGGGCCCGGCTCCGTGCGCATCCTGCGCGGGACGATGGAAGGGCCGGCGTGCTCCACGTGCCGGCCGGCGCCCGGCCGACGTCCGGCCGGGCGCGGGCCGCGCTCTTCGACCTGCTCGGCCGAGCGGTCGCGGGGGCGCGGGTCCTCGAGCTCTTCGCCGGCTCCGGCGCCGTCGGACTCGAGGCCGTTTCGCGCGGGCGCCGCCCGGCGGTGCTCGTCGAGCCGGACGGAAGCGCGATCACCCGGACCTCGCGCGGCTCGCGCCGGCGCCGGGAGAAGTGATCCTGATCGTGTCGGACCACGCCGCGGCGGCCATCCGCGGGCTGGCTCGCCGGAGCCGAGCGCTTCGATCTGGTTTTCGCCGATCCCCCGTACGCCGTGCACCCCGATCCGGGCCGAGCTCGACGGCGCTGGCCGCGCTGCTCGCGCCGGGAGGAGTCCTGGCGTGCAGCAGGACGCGTCGGAGAGGCGGCCGGCCCCCGTGCCCGGACTCGTTCCTCTCGACCCGGCGGGCCTACGGGCGTAACGTCTTCTATTTCTTCGGGATGCCTTTGACGCCTCCGGCCGCGAAATGCTAGGCTTCGCGGTTTCTGACGGGCCGCCAATCCTGCGTAAGGAGTCGATTGCATGCTGCAGAACGGACAAGCACTTCTTTACCTCGGAGTCGGTGACCGAAGGGCACCCCGACAAGATCGCCGACCAGATCTCGGACGCGGTCCTCGACGCGGTCATGCGCGACGACCCGACCGGACGCGTCGCCTGCGAGACCCTCGTCACGACCGGGCTCGCCTTCATCGCCGGCGAGATCTCGACCAAGACATACGTCGACCTCCCGTCCATCGTCCGCCAGACGATCAAGGAGATCGGCTACACGCGCGCCAAGTTCGGCTTCGACTACGAGACCTGCGCGGTCATGTCCTCGATCGATCCCGCAGTCGCCCGACATCGCCCAGGGCGTCGACACGGGCGGAGCCGGAGACCAGGGCATGATGTTCGGCTACGCGGTGCGCGAGACCGAGGAGCTGATGCCGCTCCCGCTGACGCTCGCCCACCGGCTCGTCCAGCGGCTCTCGGAGGCCCGCCGCAAGGGCGAGCTCGACTTCCTCCGGCCCGACGGCAAGTCGCAGGTCACCGTGGAGTACGAGGGAACGCGCGCCGATCCGCGTCGAGACCGTCGTCGTCTCCACCCAGCACGCCGAGGCGATCAAGCATCCCGCGCTCAAGGAAGCCATCATCGAAGAGGTCATCCGGCCGGTGATTCCGGCGGGCCTCCTGACGCAACGACGACGAAGTTCCACATCAACCCGACCGGCCGCTTCGTCATCGGCGGCCCGCAGGGCGACACCGGCCTGACGGGCCGCAAGATCATCGTCGACACGTACGGCGGCAGCGCCCCGCACGGCGGCGGCGCGTTCTCGGGCAAGGATCCGACGAAGGTCGACCGCTCGGCCGCGTACATGGCGCGCTACGTCGCCAAGAACATCGTCGCGGCGGGCATCGCCGAGCGCGCCCTGATCCAGCTCGCCTACGCGATCGGCGTCGCGGACCCCGTCTCGGTGCACGTCGAGACGTTCGGCACGGGCAAGATCCGCGAGGACCGCATCGTGGCGCTCATTCGCGAGCACTTCACGCTGACGCCCAAGGGCATCATCGAGTCGCTGAACCTGCGGCGTCCGATCTACAAGGCCACGGCGGCCTTCGGCCACTTCGGCCGCAGGCTTCCGGAGTTCACCTGGGAGCAGACCGATCGGGCCGAGGCGCTCTCGCGGGCGGCAGGCGTCGAAGTCGCGGCGCCGGTGGGAGGCTGGACGCATGACGCACGGTGGCGTCCTCGAGCGGAAGCACGACGTCCGGGATCTGGGCCTGGCCCCGCGGGGCAAGACCCGCATCGAGTGGGCGGACACGAGCATGCCCGTGCTCCGGCAGATCCGCGAGCGCTTCGAGAAGGAGAAGCCCCTGCGCGGGCGTGCGCCTCTCGGCCTGCCTCCACGTCACGAGCGAGACGGCCAACCTGGCCCGCACGCTTGACGGCCGGCGGAGCCGACCTCGTGCTCTGCGCCTCCAACCCGCTCTCGACACAGGACGAAGTGGCGGCCTCCCTCGTCGCCGACTACGGCGTGGCGGTCTACGCCATCAAGGGCGAGGACCACGCCGCCTACTACGACCACATCCGGGCGGCGCTCGCCCACCGGCCCAACATGACCATGGACGACGGCGCGGACCTGGTCTCGTCGCTGCTCTTCCTGGCGCTCGGCCGCGATTCCGAGGTCGACCCCGTCATCCGCGAATGGGCGCGAGGCCTCGACGGCCGGGGAGCGCAGGCGCTCTTCGACGGCATCATCGGCGGCACCGAGGAGACCACGACCGGCGTGATCCGGCTCAAGGCGATGGAGAAGGCCGGCGTGCTCAAGTTTCCGGTCGTCGCCGTCAACGAGGCGAAGACCAAGCACTTCTTCGACAACCGCTACGGCACCGGCCAGTCCACGCTGGACGGCATCATCCGCGCGACGAACCTGCTCATCGCGGGCCTGAACGTCGTGGTCGCCGGCTACGGCTGGTGCGGCCGCGGCGTCGCGATGCGCGCCCGCGGCCTCGGCGCCCAGGTCATCGTGACCGAGCTCGATCCGACGAAGGCGCATCGAGGCGGCGCTGGACGGCTTCCGCGTCATGACGATGGCGGAGGCGGCGCCGCTCGGCGACATCTTCGTGACCGTGACGGGCAACAAGGGCGTGCTCGCGCGACGAGCACTTCCGCGCGATGAAGGACGGCGCGGTCGTCTGCAACTCCGGCCACTTCAACGTCGAGATCGACATCCCGGCCCTGGAGAAGCTGTCCGCGCAGCGGCGGCCCATCCGCGAGTTCGTCGAGGAGTTCCGACTGCGCGACGGCCGGCGCATCCACCTGCTCGGCGGACGGGCGCCTCATCAACCTCGCGGCGGCCGAGGGCCATCCGGCCTCGGTGATGGACATGTCCTTCGCGAACCAGGCGCTCGCGGCGGAGTTCATGGTCCGAACCACGCCTCGCTCGAGAAGAAGGTCTACCCGGTTCCCGAGGACATCGACCGCGAGATCGCCCGGCTGAAGCTCGCCTCGATGGGCATGACGATCGACACGCCGACGCCCGGAGCAGCTCAAGTACATGAGCTCCTGGGAAGAGGGGACGTAACCCGCCTCAGGACCTCAGCCGCAGCAGAAACCACGTGGCGGCGATGCCGAAGAAGATGTTCGGCGACCAGGCCGCGAGGGCGGGCGGCAGGGCGCCGACCTCGCCCAGCTTGGTCAGGAATGCCGAGGCGATGAGGGCGAGGATGCCGAGCACCAGCCCGACCCCGACTCCGGCCAGCGCTCCTCGCCGGCCGACCCGGAAGGCGAAGGGGACCGCGAGCAGCGCCATGATCGGCAGGAGCGCCGGCTGCGCGAGCTTGGCCTGGAGGGCCGTCTCCAGACTGGCCGTGGGGTAGCCGCCCGCGGCCAGCCGGCGGGTCAGGCGCTGGAGCTCCCGGTAGCGCATCTCCTCGGGCCGGCGGCGGGCGGCCGTGACGGCACGGGGAGGATCGCCGGGCATCGGCTCCTCGCGGAACGCCCGATAGGAAGTCTGCTCCTCGCCCCGGAAGGTCCGCAGCCAGCCGTCCCGGAGTCTCCAGCGTGAGCCGTCCCAGACCGCCTCCCGCGCGGTCCGCGCGCTGCGAGAGCTGGAAGTCGGCGTCTCTCTCGAAGACCGATACGGACAGCAGGGCGTTGCGCGCCGGGTCGCTCTCCTCGCGGTACCAGATGCGGCCGTCCCGGTCGAGGTACCAGTTGCGCTCGGCGGCCGTGTGGATACCGTAGTCCGGCGGGCGGCCGTAGATGACGTTGCGATAGCGGGCCTGCTTCTGCTCGGCGACCGGCAGAACGTACTCGCCGACCAGAAAAGCCGCGATTGTGCCGAGACCCGACGACGACGAGGACGGGAGCCGCCAGCCGGCGCAGGGAAACGCCCGAGGCCTTGAACGCGGTGTCCTCGTTGCTCTTCGAGAAGAGTCCCAGACCGACGAGGGTCGCCAGCAGGACGGCGAAGGGCGCGATCTGGAGCAGGATCGACACGAGGAAGAAGCGGTAGTAGCCCAGCAGCACCCCGGCGGGCGGATGGTGGCGGGCGACCTCGTCGAGCTTGTCGGCGTAATCCACGACCACCGACAGCAGGACCGCCGAGGCGAGCACGAGGGCGAGCGCCAGGAGGAAGCGGGCCAGGACATACCGGTCGATGAGCGAGATCAGCCGCGCACGCGACGGTGTCGCGTGAGTGGTCACGACCCGCACCGAGTCCCGCGCGGGAGCGTGGGCCTGGCCCTGCGGCAGGACCGCCAGGGGAGCGGCGGGAGCGCGTCCGCCCCGGCTTCCAGAGGAGGGCGCCGACGCCGAGAAGAAGCAGGAGGGCGTTGGGCAGCCACATCGCGACCGCGGGATCGATCCGACCTTCCTGCGCCCAGGTCTCGCCGCTCGAGAGCAGAAGGTAGTAGACCAGGAGGATCAGCGAGCGAGAGCGCGAAGCTGCCGCCGCGCCCGCCGCGGCGCAGCCGGCGGCCCAGAGGGACTCCGACGAACGCGAAGGCGACGCAGGCGAACGGGATGGCGAACTTCTTGTGGATCTCGACCCAGGCCAGCTCTCCGGTCGGGATCGCCGGCGGGCAGGCGGTGGGCGGACCGCCACAGGTCGGGCAGGGTCTGGGAGCGCAGACCCCGCTGGACGACGACCCGGGTGCCCGGAGCGCGGGTGCCCTCGCCCGCGAGGAGCAGCCGCTGGGAATCGTTTCGCGAAGTGCGGTAGCGGGTCGGATCCTCCGGATCCACCTCGTGCACCGTGGACTCGACGAGGTCGAGCCACAGCCGGTCGCCTTCGAGCGCCAGGCCTCCGCGCCGCGCGACGATGACGCGGTTCGGCGGCTCCTCTTCGTCTCCGAGCTTCAGGAAGACACCCTCGAAGGAGCGGCCGTCCGGGGCGACCCGGTCGAAGAAGAACGTGATCCCGGGGCGGGGCTCCCGGAAGGTCCGGGGGGTGACGACGTTGACGATCGAGGTCGCCGCCACGCGGGCCATGGACGTCTGCAGCGCCTGGTTGGCGGGCGGCAGGACCACGTTGTAGAGGACGAGGACCAGGGCGAAGGCCACTCCCGCCGCGGCGAGCAGGGGCCGGTAGAGCGAAGCGGGACCCACGCCGCAGGCGCCCAGGGCCGTCAACTCCGAGTCGGCGCCGAGCCGACCGAGACCGATCAGGACGCCGAGGAGAAAAGCCATCGGAAGTGTCAGGACGACGATCCACGGAAGCGACAGGAGGACCAGCAGACCGACCTCCCGGAAGGGCGCACTGCGCCGAACCGCGAAATCGGCGAGGAACAGGATCGTGCGGATCAGGAGAATGAAGGTGTAGGCGGCGAAGCCGAGAAGGAAGGGCGGCCAGACCTCACGGAGGATCGAGCGGGAGATCAGGCGCATCAGGGTGGATAGTGCAGAGGGGACCGGGAGATGTAAAGGCGCACCGGGTCGGACCCGATCCGGTACTTTACATAATATATCTTATCGGACGCTGTATTCCGGCCGGTGGGTTGACCGGGTCCGCCCAAAAACCCTTATGCCGTCTCCATGGAAGGTAAGAATCGCGCGGCGCTTCAAGCCGTCATCCTGAGCGCAGCGAAGGATCCCGGACTCGACACGCGATGGTCCCGGACAAGCTCGGGATCCTTCGTCGCTTCGCTCCTCAGGATGACGACGGCGAGCGCGGTCTCCGCGCCGCCTTCGTCACTTCTTCTTGCCGATCTCGATCTGGCCCGACTCGAGCTGCTTTACGATCTGCTTCAACGCGCCGATCAGCTCGTCGCGGTTAACCCGCGCCTTCGCGAAGGAGATGTCGAGCCTGTACGGACCGTCCTTGGGCCGGTAGACGAAGTGGAACTCCTTCGCCTTCGACTTGCCCGAAGCGCCGCTCTTCTTCTGCTGGCGCAGGTCGTCGCGGGTCGAACCGCCGGCGACGAGGGCGATTGCCTCCTCCATCCTGTCCCGCTCCCCGAGCCGGGCGATCTCGAGGAGCACCGACCGCGCGTCGATGTCGGCGCGCCGACATGTCTCGCGCAGATCCTCCGGAATCTCGAGGAGAGACATCGCCTCGGTGATCGACACGCGCGACTTGCCGACCGTCTCGGCGATCTGCTGCTGCGTGTACCCGTGGCGGTCGGACAGCGACGAGTACCCCATGGCTTCCTCGAAGGGATGGAGATCGCGCCGGTGGAGGTTCTCGATCAGCGCGATCTCCATGACCTCGTTGTCGGGCACGTCGAGCTCGATGCAGGGAATCTCGCCGAGGCCCGCCTCGAGGGCGGCCCGGAAGCGCCTCTCCCCCGCGATGATCCGGAACCTCCCGTCCGGAAGCGGGCGCACGAGGATCGGCTCGAGGACGCCCTTCGACTCGATCGACATCCGGAGCTCCTCGAGGTCGCCGACGCTCCGGCGCGGCTGGTCCGGGTTCGTCTCGATCTCGTCGATCGGGATCATCCTCCGCCGAGCGCCCCGCCGAAACGCTCCGAGAGGGAGTCGACGAAGTGCGCGTCGTGACGCATGGTGGACTCGTTGGGAAGGCCGCGGCGCTTAGACACGGGAAAGCACCTCCTCGGAAAGAGAGTAGTACTCGGCGGCGCCGCTCGACCGCGGCGCGAAGGTGAAGATGGACTCCTGGTGGGCGGGGCTCTCCTCGAGGCGCACGCTCTTGGAGATCGTGGTCTTGAAGACCTTGTTCCCGAAGACGCTCGCGATCTGCCGGAAGACGTCCTTGCCGAGGACCGTGCGCTTGTCGTGGAGGGTGATGACCACCCCCAGGATGCGGAGGTTCGGGTTGGGCCGCGCCTTGATCTTGTCGATCGTCTCGAGCAGGTCGTCGGTGCCCTCCAGGGCGAAGTAGGAGGACTGGATCGGGATCAGGATGTGGGTCGAGGCCACCATCGCGTTGACCGTGATCATCCCTAGAGTCGGCGGGGTGTCGATCAGGATGGCATCGTAGGCCTGGCGGATCGGCTCGATCTTGTCGCGCAGGCGGAAGTGGCCGTCGATCTCGCCCAGAAGCTTGGACTCGATCTTGGCCAGGGCGATGCGCGCCGGCGCGAGGTCCAGGTTCTTCAGACCCGAAGGCCGGAGGATGTCCTGGACGGAGACCTGGGCGTCGGTCAGCACGTCGAACATGGATTTCTCGACCGACCGCCGGTTCACGTAGGACATGGTGCTGTTGGCCTGCGGATCGAGGTCGATGAGAAGGGTCTTCATCCCCTTCTGCGCCAGGGCCGCCGCGAGATTGATCGCCGTGGTGGTCTTCCCGACTCCGCCCTTCTGATTCGTAATCGAGATGATCACGAATCCGAGTGTACAACGCGGGAGTTGCGGGAGTGGAGCGCGGACTCGGCTCCGCGCGGGGACTACATCCGGTACTTGCCGAGATCGTCCGGGCTCGCCTCTTCGAGCCACTTTCGCAGACGATCCGGATCCTGGTCGGAGCCTTCGGCCCGCAGGCTGCGGCTCTTCTCCAGGACTTCCTCCTCGACGAAGATCTCGGCGTGCGAGCGCAGGGCCAGCGCGATGGCGTCGCTCGGCCGGCTGTCGACCGAGAGCGCGGAGTCGCCTCGCGTCAGATGAATGCGGGCGAAGAAGGTGTTCTCCTTGAGGTCGTTGATGACGACGCGGTCGACGCGCGCGTCGAGCTCCGTCAGCAGGTTCTTGAGCAGATCGTGGGTCATCGGCCGCGGCGTCGCAACCTTCTCCATCTCGAGCGCGATGGCGTTGGCCTCGAAGATGCCGACCCAGATCGGAAGGAACAGCCCCTTCTCGAGGTCCCGCAGGATCACGACCGGCATGTTGGACACCGGATCCATCAGCAGGCCCTTGATCTCCATCTTGATCATGGACGCCCTTTCCCTACGCGGCCGCCAGCCGTCCGACGAGCGAGTTCGGCAATCCCCGGGTGACCCGGGCCACGACGTACCGTCCGGCCGGAAGGTCCCCGGTCTCCCCTTCGAGGTGGAGGACGCGGTTGCAGGGGGTGCGACCGGTCGCCTGCCCGCGGCGGTTGCGGCCCTCGAGGAGAACCTCGAGCTCGCGCCCCACGAGGGCCTCGTTGAGCTCCCGCTGAATTTCGGTCTGGAGGTCGAGGAGCCGGGTCAGCCGCCCCGCCGCGACGTCCCCCGCCACTTCGGTTTCGCTCCCCCATCGAGCCGACGCGGTTCCCGGGACGGGGCGAGTAGCGGAAGCCGAAGAGACTCCCGAACCGGACGGCGCGGACGAGTTCGAGGGTCCCGGCGAAGTCCTCCTCGGTCTCCCCGGGGAACCCGACGATGAAGTCCGACGAGATCGAGATGCCGGGCGCGCGGTCGCGGATGCGATCGACCAGCCGGCGATATTCGGCGGTCGTGTAGCGCCGCTTCATGCGCGAGAGGACGCGGTCCGAGCCGGACTGCGCCGGAAGGTGGAGATAGGGAGCGAGGTTGGGAATCGCGCCGAGGGCGTCCACGAGCTCCTCGTCCATGAACCGGGGGTGTGACGTCAGGAAACGCAGCCGTCTCAGGCCCTCGACCCGGGAGACCCGGCGCAGGAGCTCGCCCAGGCCGAATCCCTCCGCCGGCTCGCGGTAGGCGTTGACCGTCTGGCCCAGAAGCGTCACCTCGGTGAACCCCCGGGACGCCAGGTGCCGGACCTCCTCGACGACCTCGGCGGCCGCCCGGCTGCGCTCGCTTCCCCGCGTGAAGGGCACGATACAGAAGGTGCAGTACTGGTCGCAGCCTTCGATGACCGTCACGTAGGCCTGGAAGGAAGACTCCCGCGAGATCTGCCGGAACTGGTAGACCGGGTCCTCTTCCGGCAGCTCGAGCCGCAGGGCCTGCCGCCGCTCGCGCCGGGCCGCTTCGACCAGCTCCCCGATGGACTCGACCTGGCCCGTGCCGGCCACGAAGTCCACCCACGGCGCCCGCTCCAGGATCTCGGAGCCCGAGACCTGGGCCACGCAGCCGGTCACGCCGACCACGAGGTCCGGGTCGAGCTGCTTGCGGCGGGCCAGCACGCCGAGCTCGCTGAAGACCTTGGCCTCCGCCTTCTCGCGCACGGCGCAGGTGTTCAGCAGCACGACCGAGGGAACCTCGCCGTCCGCCGCCCGGGAGAGGCCGAGCGCCTCGAGCTGGCCGGCCATGCGCTGGCCGTCGAGGACGTTCATCTGGCATCCCCACGTCTCGACGCGGAAGGTCGGCTTGGAAGCGGGGGCGGTCATTCGCGGATCCAACCCGGCAGGGCGCCCGCCCGGCGCGCGTTCTCCGGCAGGTCGAGCAGGTCCTTCTCGGCCGCGGCGAGCTCGCGTTTGGCTTCGTCCAGCTGCTGCAGCGCGCGGTCCCACGACGGCTTGATGACCCGGTCGCGGTACTGGCCGTCGTCCCACGCGTAGAAGTCGGTCTCGAGCTTCTTGACGGTCGCGTCGAGATCGGCGATGCGGGCCTTCGCCGTCGCGACGCGCTCACGCGCCGCCTGGGCGGTCGCGCGCCACTCGGCCTCCGTGCCTCCGGGCGTGGAGCCCGCGGCCCCCGTGTCTGACGACCTCGGCGGGACCCGTCCTCGCGGCCGCGGGTCACCGGCGGGGGCGCCGGGGACGCGAGTCTCGCGGGCACGACCTTGCTCGTGGAGACTCTCCCCTTGTCGGGGTTCGTTACGAGGGACTTGTTGTTGATCGTCACGGTGCCCCTCTCCGGGTTCTGGCCGCGGGCATCCTGCGCCGAGCGGACCACGTCCGCGAGGCTCTGTCCCCCGGCGGCCGCCGCCGGGGGCGGCGTGGCTCGCGGGCGGCCGAAGCCCCCGGTAAGCCGGGCGCGGGGCGTGGGGGTCGGAGTCGCGGCGCGGCAGCGACGACGCTCGGGATCAGCAGCGCCGCCGCCACCCCGATCCGCAGTCCGCACCCGACAGCGTGCAATCTATCACGGCGCCGTCGTCCCCTCGCGCCCGTAGGCGTCTTCGAGACGCACGACGTCGTCGAGCTCGGGCGTGGAGACTTCGACCAGGACGCAGGGCCGATCTGCCCGCATCCGATGCTTGACGCCCGGCCGGATGCGGTACGCCTCCCCCGGCTTCAACGTCCGCTCCTCCATGACTCCGTCGACCTCCACGAGCAGCCTGACCTCGCCCTCCAGGACGAACAACGTCTCGTCCTTCCGTTCATGGTACTGCAGCGAGAGGCTGTGCCCCGGCGACAGGTGCAGGATCTTTCCGGCGTAGCGGTCGGTCTCGGCGAAAATCACCTCTCGGCCCCAGGGCTTGGGCACGGTTCTCACGCTGCGCCTCCAAAAATCTGCTCGACCTCGGAGGACTCCGCGGCGTCGAGGGCGCGCCCGGCGAGACCCGCGGCCCGGGCCGAGTCGATCGCCGACAGACTCTCCTTGACGGCGGGAATCGCGACGGGCGTGACCGACAGGTCCCGGATCCCGAGGCCCACCAGGGCGGCCGCTCCGAGCGGGTCGGCCGCGAGCTCTCCGCAGACGGCCACCGGGCGGCCGGCGGCGCCGCCAGAATCCACGACGAGCTTGATCATCCGAAGGATCGCGGGATGGAGCGGGCGGTAGAGCGATGCGACGTCCGGGTTGGCGCGGTCGACCGCGAGGCCGTACTGGGCCAGGTCGTTGGTGCCGATCGAGAAGAAGTCGGCCTCCTCCGCCAGCCGGTCGGCCAGGAGGGCCGCGGAGGGAACCTCGATCATCACGCCGAGCGGAGGCGACTTCGCCAGGCCGGAGCGTTTGACGGCGCGCTCCAGCGCCCGGCGTGCGGCCTGGAGCTCCGAGCGCGACGTGACCATGGGCAGGAGGATCTTCAGCTCTCCCCGCCGCGACGCCAGGCACAGCGCCAGGAGCTGCTGGTCGAAGAGCTCCGGGTTGGCCAGGCAGTACCGCAGCCCGCGGAGCCCGAGAGCCGGGTTCTCCCCGGGCGCCGGCCCGATCCCTTTCTCTCCCCCGAGGTCGTACGTGCGCACGATGACCGGATGGGGTGCGGCCGCCTCGAGCAGGGTCTCGTAGGCTTCGCGCTGCTCCTCGATTCCGGGCGCGCTCGGCAGGGCCCGCAGGTACAGGAACTCGGAGCGGAAGAGCCCGATGCCCTCGGCGTGGAAGCGCTCGAGCGCCGGGATCTCCTCGGGCAGCTCGAGGTTCGCGCGCACTGCGATGCGGAGCCCGTCCTTCGTCGCGGCGGCCTTCGCCGTGCGGCCGCGGAGCCGTCGGCTCTTCTCGCGCTCCTCGCGGACGCGTTCGAGGCTGCGCCGCAGACGCTCCTTGGACGGGTTCGTGTCGACCGTACCCCGGTCGCCGTCGACCACGATCGGGCGGTCCGGCGAGACGTCGTCACAGAGGCCGGGGATGCCCACGACGGCCGGCAGGCCGAACGACCGGGCGATGATCGAGGCGTGAGACGTCGGCCCGCCCCGCTCGAGAGCGAGCGCCCGGACCCGGCGGGGGTCCAGGCGGGCGGCGTCGGCCGGAGACAGCTCGTCGGCCACGAGGATCGAACCCCGCGGGAGCTCGGCGGGCACCGGGCGTTGGCCTCCCGTCAGGTGGCCGCTGACCTCGCGTGCGACGTCGGCGATGTCGGCCTCCCGCTCCCGCATCGCGGAGGAGTCCGCGGCCGCCAGCCGCGCCGAGAGCTCCCGGGTGACTTCCGCGAGGGCCCACTCGGCGTTGACGTGATCGCGCCGGATACGCTCGGCGATCGCCCCGAGGAAGGTCTCGTCGCTGGCGATCAGGCCGTGAGCCTCCAGGATCGCCGCGAGCTCCGAGCCCATGTCGCCCTTGCTCTCCCGGGAGTGGCGGGCGAAGTCTTCGGCCGCCTTCGCCGCCGCGCGCCGCAGCCGGCGCTCCTCCTTTTCGAGCTCCTCGGGAGGAACGGACCGCCGGAAGGCGGGGAGCCCGGCGAAGCGGATGATGACGGCCCGGCCGACGGCCACCCCGGGGGAGACGGAGAGGCCCTGAAACATGGCCGCCCGGCTCGAGCCGGTCTACTCTTCCTCGTCGAAGCTGCGCGCGATGAGGTCCTCGACGGCGGCGAACGCGTCGGCCTCGTCCTCCCCCGTCACGGCGAGGGTGATGCGGGTGCCCTGGGACGCGGCGAGCAGGAGGATGCCGAGGATGCTCTTGCCGTCGACCTCTTCCCCGTTCTTTCGGATCTTGACCTCGGACTTGAAACGGCTGGCGGTCTGCACGAACTTGGCGGCCGCCCGCGCGTGGAGGCCGAGCCGGTTGCGGATGGAGAGCTCGCGTTCGATCACGGTTCCCGGTTCTCCGCCACGGCGGCCGGCGCCGCTTCCTCGGCGAGCAGGTCCGAGGCGACGTAGATCGAACGCTGGCCGCGGTCCTTGGCGACGTGAGCGACCTCGGTGACCGGGCGACCGCTCCTCTGGAGCGAGGCGCACTTCAAGACCATGGGGAGGTTGACGCCTGTCACGATCTCGACTCTGTCCTTGCTCAGGAAGGGCAGCGTCAGGTTGGTCGGCGTGCCTCCGAACATGTCGGTGAGGATCACGACGCCGTCGCCATCGTCGGCCACCGCCAGGCCCCGGCGGATCTTTTCCCGGGCGTCCTCACCCGTCTCGCTCCACTCGAGGGAGACGGCCACGACCCGCTCGAGGCCCGGCTGGATGGTGATGGCGGCCGCGCGCAGTTCCTCGGCGAGCCTGCCGTGGGTCACCAGGAGAATTCCAATCATCGGAGGGCGGCATTATCTCATTCGCGTGTGGCGTCGCGGTGCGACACGCGGACGGGATACCCCTTCTCCTTCAGCAGGTCGGCCAGCTTCGCGGCGATGTACACGGAGCGGTGCTTGCCGCCGGTGCAGCCGATGCCGATCGACAGGTAGCTCTTGTTCTCGGCTTCGAATCGCGGCAGCAGGTAGTCGAGGAACTGGACGAGATGGTCCAGAAATGCCGGCGTCTCGGGGTCTTTCTCGATGAACGCCGCCACGGCCGCATCCATGCCGGTCTTGCCCTTGAGCTCGGGCACGAAGTGCGGGTTCGCCAGGAATCGCACGTCGAAAAGAAGGTCCACGTCGTGCGGCGTGCCGAACTTGTATCCGAAGGAGGTCGCCGAGATGACCATCCCCGGACGCTCGGGGTCCCCGACGAACGTCTTCTGCATGAACGAGCGCAGCTCGTGCACCGTCATCGCGGAGGTGTCGACCACGACGTCCGCCACGGCGCGGACGTTCTCGAGCATGGCCCGCTCCCGCCGCAGCGCTTCGAGGAGCGACGTTTTCCCGGCCAGGGGATGCGGCCGCCGCGTCTCCGAGAAGCGCCGGATCAGAGACTCTTCCGAGGCGTCCAGGAAGAGCAGCCGGGTGCCCGGCACGCGGGCCCGCAGCCGGGCGAGGATCTCGGGAAACCGGGTCGCGAAGTCCGGATTGCGGACGTCCAGGATGATGCCGACCCGTTTCTGGTGGGAGACCTGGGCGATCAGCGGCTCGAGCAACTCGAGCGGCAGGTTGTCCACGCAGAAGTACCCCATGTCCTCGAGGCTGTTGTTGACGTAGCTCTTTCCCGACCCGGAGAGGCCGGTGACGACGACGAGACTCTCGGGAACCCCGGAGGGTGACGCCACCGGCGCGGTGCTCACCGGGCGGCGCCCTCCGGCTGCGCGTTGCGGGCGATCTCTTCGTCGACCCTCCGGGCGAACTCCTTCGCGGCGTCGTAGCCCTGGGACTTGAGAAGCTCGTTGCGCGCGGCGATCTCGATCAGGAGCGCGAGGTTGCGGCCGGACGCGACCGGGAGGCGCAGCAAGGGACGCTCGCGCTCGAGGATCGTGTACGACTCGCCGTCGATGCCCAGACGGTCGTACTTCTTGGTCGGGTCCCAGCGCTGCAGCTCGATGACGACCTCGATCGACTTGGACGCCCGCACGGCGGAGACCCCGAAGAGGTGCTTGATGTTGATGATCCCGATGCCCCGCAGCTCCATGTGGTAGCGGATCATCTCCGCGGCTCGGCCCACGAGGGCGCCGTTGGGATACCGCCGGATCTCGACCGCGTCGTCGGCGACCAGCCGGTGGCCGCGGTGCACGAGGTCCAGGGCGCACTCGCTCTTCCCGATCCCGGACTCACCGAGCAGCAGGAGGCCCATCCCGTAGACGTCGACGAGGACGCCGTGGAGGGTCGTCGTCGGGGCGAGCTCGTCCTCGAGCACGCGGGTGATCGACTGGATGACGACCGAGGTCGTGCGATCCGAGACGAGGAGCGGGATCCGCCGCAGCCGGCATTCGCGGACGATGTCGTCCGGCGGTGTCTGGCCCTTCGTGACCACGAAGGCCGCCACCGGCAGGGCGCAGATCGACGCGATGCGCTCGCTCCGCACGTCGGTCGGCATCGTGTCGAGATAGTTCAGCTCGCTCTCGCCCAGGATCTGGATGCGGCCGGGCTTGATGTACGGGAGGAACCCGGCCAGGGCCAGGCCCGGGCGCTGGATGCGTCCCCAGGAGATCGCCCGGGAGAAGCCCGACTCTCCCGCCACGACCCGCATCTCCAGCTCCTCGAGGGCGGCGGAGCGCAGGATCTCGGCCGTCAGGGTCGGACTCCGGGTCGGCGGCGGCTTCTCCTCGCTCATGAGGGCACCGGGAGCGTGGCTTGTGCCTCGCGCAGGACGTCGCGGAGGCGCTCGACCGAGCTCGCTTCGCGCAGGGCGTCCGCGACCCCGGGAGTGCGCAGCAGGCGCGAGATGCGCGCGAGCGCCTGGAGGTGGGCGGCGGCGGCGTAGGACGGAGACGCGACGAGAAAGAGGACGCGGACCGGAATTCCGTCGGGAGCTCCGAAGTCGATCAGAACGGCCGTCGTCGCGACGGCGATCACCACGTCGTCGAGGTCCGGGAGCTTGCAGTGCGGTATCGCGATGCCTCCTCCCAGACCGGTGCATCCGAGCTTCTCGCGCTCGAGCAGCCGGGCTACGAGGGCGTCCGGGTCGGGCACCAGCCCGAGCGCGCCGATCCGGGCCGAGAGCTCCCGGAGGGCGTCCTCGCGGGTCGCCCCCGGCAGCTCCGCGAAGACCAGTCGGGAGTCCACGAGCCCCTCACGGCGCCCGGTCGGCCCGCTCTCCGCCGGCTCGCCGATCAGCATTCCGCCACGATCAAGCCGAGGTCGCCGTCCCGGCGGCGATAGAGCACCGACACGCGGTCGTTGGCCGCGTCGCGGAACACGTAGACGTCCTGCCCCGAGGACTCCATCGCGATGGCGGCCTCGTCCACGCCCATCGGTTTCACCGTCGAAACACGATCCCGCACGATGCGCGTTCCGGGAGCGGGAGCCGCGGCCACGGCCAGAGGCTCGCTGCGCCAGCCCTTCGGCAGGAACCGCGTCCAGCCCCGCTTGCGATCTCTCTGCCTCTCGGTGTCCTTCTTGGCCTGCGCGTCGATCTTTTCGAAGGCCAGCGCCACGGCGGCGCGCGGATCGTCGGTCTCCTCCTGGGCTTTCCACAGGCGTCGTCGGTGAGTCGCGATGATCTCGGCCCCGAAACGGTGCTTCTCGTGCGACAGGACGACACGGACGTCGGCCGGCCCTCCCAGGTGCCTCTCCAGACGGTGAGTGCGCTCCTCGATGAGCTCCTTCAGAAGCGGGGCTGACCTCGATGTTGCGTCCGGTGCATTCGACGGCCATGCGGTCCTCCTAAAAACTCTGCTTTCGCTGGGACGAGGACGGGATACGCAGCTCCTCGCGGTACTTGGCGACGGTCCGGCGGGCGATCTGGATGCCTTCGGCGCGCAGCCTCTGCATGATCCGGGCGTCGGAGTGGGGCCGGCTGCGTGTCCTCGTCCTGCACGATGCGGGCGATCTTGTTCTTGATCGAGAGCGACGAGACGTCGTCCCCGCTCGACGAGTCGATGCCGCTGTGGAAGAAGTACTTCATCGGGAAGAGGCCGCGCGGCGTGTGGATGTACTTGTTCGAGACCACGCGGGAGACCGTCGACTCGTGCATGCCGATGTCGTTGGCCACGTCGCGCAGGACGAGCGGCCGCAGGTGCTCGATTCCGTGGTCGAGGAACGCGCGCTGGTGGCGGACGATCGAGTCCGCGACCTTGTAGATCGTCCGCTGGCGCTGGTCCAGGCTCTTGATCAGCCAGATCGCCGAACGCATCTTGTCCTTGAGGTAGTTGGCGGCCTCCGCCCCGATCGCGCCGTTGCCGCCCCGGAGGAGCTTCCGGTAGGCCGAGGAGATGCGGAGCTTGGGCAGGCCGTCCTCGGACAACTGGATGACGTACTCGTCGCCGATCTTCCGGACGAAGACGTCGGGCTCGACGTAGATCGTGCGCTCGCTCGAGTACTTCCGGCCGGGCTTGGGCTCCAGGTTCTTGATGATCTCGACGGCCGCCTGGATCTCCGAGATCCCGACGCCGAGGGCCTTGGCGAGCGGCGGCGAACTGCCGGTTGAGAAACTCCGGCCAGTGGTCCCGGATGATCGTCTCGATGAGCGGCGTTCTCGATGCCGAGCATCCGGAGCTGGAGCAGGAGGCAGTCGGGCAGGTCGAAGGCGCCGACGCCCGCGGGATCGAAGGAGCGCACGAGGTTGATCGCGGCCTCGACGTCGGCGTCGTTCTCGAAATGCGCTTCGCGAATCTCTTCCCGGGAGACCCGGAGATACCCGTCCTCGTCGAGGTTGCCCACGAGGTAGGCGGCGATCTCGCGGACCGCCGGAGTGGCCTCGCACATCGAGAGCTGCCAGTTCAGGTGCTCGGGCAGCCCCTCCGGCCGGGTCAGGATGTTCTCGAGGGAGAACTCCTCCGGCTCTTCCTGGTACTGCCGCGGGTTGTAGGCGGAGTCGAGGTAGTCCTCGAAGTAGGAGTTGAAGTCGATCTCTTCGAAGGAGTCGCGTTCCTTCTCGGCCGCCGGTTCGGTCGCCGGCGGGCTCGATCCGGCGTCCTCGGCGTCCCTCGCGGCGTCGGAGCGCTCGATCTCGGCTCGACTCCTCCTGCTCCTCGAGGACGGGGTTCTCGACGACTTCCTGGTTCAGGACTTCCTGCAGCTCGAGCCGGGACATCTGCAGCAGCTTGATCGCTTGCTGCAGTGACGGCGTCATGACCAGACGCTGCGACAGTCTCAGGTTGAGCTTTTGTTCCAGGGCCATGACGGCGGCGGCTCAGTGGAGCCGGAAACCCTCTCCCAGATAGATTTTTCGGACTGCGGCGTCGCTCGAGAGTGCAAGGGGCGTGCCCGAGCGAAGAATCTCTCCCTCGTGAATTATATAAGCCCGGTCCACGATGGACAAAGTTTCGCGGACATTATGGTCGGTGATGAGGACTCCGATGCCCGAAGAGGCCAGCCGGCGCACGATCTGCTGGATGTCCAGGACCGCGATGGGGTCGATTCCGGCGAACGGCTCGTCGAGCAGGAGGAAGTAGGGCGACAGGACCAGGCTCCGGGCGATCTCGACCCGGCGTCGCTCGCCCCCCGAGAGCGTGTAGGCGCGGTGGCCGCGCAGGTCCGTCAGACCGAACTCGGCCAGGAGGGCGTCGCACCGGGCGCCCGCGTTGCGAGGGCGGCAGCTCGAGGGTCTCGAGAATGGCCAGGAGATTCTCCTCGACCGTCATCTTCCGGAACACCGAGGGCTCCTGCGGGAGATACGAGATCCCGGCGCGCGCCCGCCGGTACATGGGCAGATCGGTCAGGTCGCGCTCGCCCAGGCGCACCAGACCCGCGTCGGGAGGCACGAGCCCGACCACGATCGAGAAGGTCGTGGTTTTTCCGGCGCCGTTGGGGCCCAGCAGACCGACGATCTCTCCGGCGGCGACCTCCAGGGAAACGTCGCGCACGACCGCCCTGCCGCCGTAGGCCTTGACGAGGCCTTCGGCGGTGAGGACCGGCCGGTCTCCGGATCTCAGGGCGCTGTCGTTCAATCGTTTTTTGTCCGGTGGATGGTTTCCGTCTTGCCACCCTCGGGGGCGGTGATCTCGACGCTACGCCCGCGGTCGACGATCGTCAAGACGGCCCCGGCCACCTGGTTGCCCGAGGCGTCGGTGACCCGCGCCGGAGACCCCCAGAGCACCGTTTTGCCGGTTTTCGGGTAGTCCAGCGCCTTGTCCGCCTGTCCCGATCTTCCGACCGACCGGTCGGTCATGCGCACGTCGCCCGAGATCTCGACCGACTCGACGCGACCCTCCTTGTCGAGCCAGGCCGTGGATTCGCCTCCGGAGGCCCGCCAGCCCCCGCGCACGACGCTCACTCCCCCTTCGAATCTCGCGCTCCGGTCCGCGTCCCGGTACAGGAGCCGCCGGGCCGACGACGATCGAGGCCGCGCGCGCCTCGGGCTCGCCGCTCTTGTGCGCCTTCTCCGGCGCGGGCGCGAGGACCGCGCGGACGTTCCGGGTCGCGGTCACGGTCTTTTCGGCGTCGGAGATCGCGATCTCGTCGGCCAAGAAGCGACGACTCGTCCTGCCAGAGGGACGCTCCGCCCGAAAGCTCGGCCGTCTGGCGGGCGTCGTCGAGATCGATCCTGTCCGCCTTCCCCAGGACCGGCCGCTTCGAGTCCCCGACGAACGCGACGGGTTGGACCTTCCTGCGCGCGTCGGGGGAAAAGACGGCGCGCGCATGGCCCTCGCCTCGGAGCCGTCGGGTCTGGCGATCGATCTCGATCCGATCGGCCGAGAGGCGCGAGGCGCCGCTTTCGACGCGGGCGGACTTGCCCTCGCCTCCGGTCAGGAGCCACCGCCGGCCGGCATCGAGCTCCTGCGCCCGCGTCGCTTCGGCCTTCCGGCCGTCGGCTTCGACCCTGACGGCGCCCTCGAGCGTGGCGTTTCGGGCGGCGCCCGTCCCCCGTGAATCCCACGCTCCCTCGCGCGGCCTCGGCCCGGCTGTCGTCCGATTCGATGCGGACGCCTCCGTCGGCGCGCGCGCCCGAGGCGCGGCCTTTCGCGAAGGCGATGACGATTCGGGGCGCGGTCATCCGGCGGTGCGGCTTCCCAGAGGAGCGCGGGCGAGCCCTTGCAGCGAGAACGACTCGGCCTTTCCGGCGGCGTCGAACCGAAGGACGCCTTCGTCGCCCGTGAATTGCCGCTCGAGCTTTTCTGCGGCTCCGGCGCCGGCCGCCGGGCCCTCGGCCGAAAGAATGCCTCTCACGTTGCCCGTGGCGAGGGCCGACTCGGGCCGCCCCTGCCCGGCGCCACCCATCTGGACGACCAGTCGGTCCGAGCCGAACCGGTCGCCGGTTCGCGACTGGCCGTCGACGTACGCCAGCTCGAGCACCCCGTCGTCGCGGCGGTAGAGCCCCTCCCGCGCCGTCAGACGCGAGAGACCGGCGCTGTCCTCGCCCGCGCCCGTGCCTTCGACCGGCCCGGGAAAGCGGATGATCCGCTCCCCCACGTCGTAGCGCGCCGAGGGCGCCGTGAGATCGATCGTGCCGCGCGTGAAGCGGACGCGCCCGGGCGCTTCGAGGGTGCGCGTCGCGGGATGGAAGACCACGGTTTCCGTCGTGGCCATCGAGCCGTCGGCGTCGGTCCATCGGACGTCCCCCCGGAGCCGGGACTGGCGCGTGCGCTCGTCGTAGTCGGCGTGGTCGGAGTGCACGGTCACCGGCGAGCCCTCCTCCGGATAGACCGTGAGCGTGACTTTTTCGCCGGCGTAGAGATGCGGCGCGAGGCCGGCGGCCGGCCCGTAGCCGACCGTGCGGTCGGCCTGGATCCGAAGCAGCGGCTTGCCCCCGATGGACTCGGTGAAGTCGAAACCGTCGAGAAGCGTGGTGGCCTCGCCCGAGGCGTCGCCGGCCGGCGAGGCCGGCATCGCCGTCTCCTGACCCGAGGAGGGCTTTCGGCTCGGGCGAAAGGAGAGAGCAAGGACACCGACGAACACGAGCCCGGCCGCGAGGACGGCCAGCTCCAGCCTCCGGATTTTCACGGCGGGCTTTCTGCGAGACGGGCGCCGAGGACCTCGACCTCGGGGCGGTAGCCGTTCCGGCCGGCCGCGACGCGGAACAGAAGATCCATCGGCGCGCGGGCGGACGCCAGTCCGGCGAGCTCCGGTCCCGGCTGCCAGGCGACGCACCTCAGGTCGCGGCGCCCGGCGTGGAGACGCCCGGACAGGCCGCTCGACCCGACGGGCGAAAATGGTCCGGTCGCCGTCGCGTCCCGGGCCAGGAAGACCGGGCGAGGGTTGGCCGCTCCGTGGGGCTCGAGGCGGGCGAGCTCGGCGAGAAGCTCGTCCGAGACCTCCCCGAGGGGCAGCTCCGCCTCGGCCTCCTCGACGCGCACGAGAGCCGCGGCGCGGCACGCCGGGCCGTGAAGTGATCGCGGGCCTCCTCGCGAAAGGCCGCGAAGCCGCTCGCGCGCAGGCTCGCGCCGACGGCCTGGTCGTGGCCGCCGAAGTCCGTGAAGTGGCGGGCGAGATCTTCGAGCATTCCGTGCAGCGAGACCCCCGGGATGCTGCGCCCCGATCCGCTCGCTCTGTCTCCATCGATTCCGAAGAGCAGAACGGGGCGGTGATATTCCCGCGCCAGCCGCGAAGCGGCGATGCCGAGGACGCCCCGATGCCAGCCGGGATCCGCTTCGACGATGAGCGCGGCGCAGGCGCCGCCGTCCGCCTCGATGCGGGCGCGGGCCGAGGCCGACGACCTGCCGTTCGAGCCGCTGCCGCTCGCCGTTGCGCGTCGAGAGCTCGCGGGCGATCCCGGCGCCTCGCTCGCCGTCCCGCTCTTCGAGGAGGTCCAGGGCGAGTGCGCCGTGTCGATCCGCCCGGCCGCGTTCAACCGCGGCGCGATGCGGAAGGCGACCTCTTCCGAGGTGGGGGCGGCGCCTGGAGCCAGTCCCGACTCGGCCAGCAGGGCCCGCAGGCCGGGGGCGCGCGAATTCGCCAGCGCCGCCAGGCCCCGGGCCGCGATCGACCGGTTCTCCCCCTGCAGCGGGACGAGGTCCGCGATGGTGCCCAGGCGGCCACGCGCAAGAGCGAGTCCTCCGAGAGCGCCACGCCCGCGCGCCGGGCCATGGCCTGGGCGATCTTCATCGCGATTCCCGACGCGGCCAATTCCCGCAACGGGTAACGGCAATCGGGCTGCTTCGGGTTGACGACGATGGCTCCCCCGGGCAGCTGCCCGGGGACGAGGTGGTGGTCCGTCACGATGACGTCGACGCCCGCCGCCGCGCGCAGGCCACGCCCTCGAACGCCGTGATGCCGCAGTCCACGGTCACGATCGTGGCCGGCGAGAGCTCGGCGAGGACGCGCCGCACCGTCTCGGGCTTGAGGCCATACCCGTCGCGCAGGCGATGCGGGATGAAGGCCGCGACGTCCCCTCCGATCGCGCCGAGCGCCGCCCGCAGCTGCGCCACGGCGGTGACGCCGTCGACGTCGTAGTCGCCGAACACCACGACGCGCCGGCCCCGGCGGGCCGTCGACACGAGGAGGTCGGCGGCCGCGTCGGCGCCGGCGAGCAGCGAGGGATCGTGGAAGAGTTTCGCCGCAGGGGTCCAGAAACGCGCGCGCCTCCGCGGCCGTCTCGATGCCGCGCCGGCGCAGGAGTCCGCGCCAGACGGGCCGACACGCCAGCCTCGCGGGCGAGCCGGGAGATCCGCCGCCGGCGTCCGCCGGCGCCAGACACCATTCGGGCATGTTCCGGATTGTCCCGGAGCGCGCGGACAGACCGTGTCCGGCGCGACGGCCGCGTCGGACGCGGCAGGATTCACGGCGCGCCGGCGGTTTCGAACTGGCCGAGAGTGCGGAACCGCCGGTAGCGACGCTCGCGCCGTTCCTCGGCGGTCAGATCGGCGACTTCGCGCGAGGTGCCTCTCGACGGCCTCGCCGACGGCGGCGCGGCCCCCGCGGGATCCGCGTGGGCTCCCCCCGGCGGCTCCGGCACGATCTCGTCGATGACGTCGAGACCGCGCAGGTCCTTGGCCGTGAGCTTCAGGGCCTCGGCCGCCTCCTTCTTGCGCGCGGCGTCCTTCCAGAGGATCGCCGCGCAGCCCTCCGGCGAGATCACCGAGTAGATCGAGTGCTCGAGCATCAGGATGCGGTCCCCGATCCCGAGGGCCAGCGCCCCTCCCGACCCGCCCTCCCCCGTGACCGTGACGATGATCGGGACGTGGAACCGGGCCATCTCCTGCAGGTTCACCGCGATGGCCTCCGCCTGGCCCCGCTCTTCGGCGTCGATGCCCGGGTAGGCCCCGGCGGTGTCGATGAAGGAGAGGATCGGTCGGCCGAACTTCTCGGCGAGCTCCATCACGCGGAGCGCCTTGCGGAAGCCGTCGGGGCGGGGCATCCCGAAGTTGCGGCGGATCTTCTCCTTCGTGTCCCGCCCCTTCTGGTGTCCGACCACGGCCACCGGCCTTCCGCGGAAGTCCGCGAAGCCCGCGATGACGGCGGCGTCGTCGCTGTACTTGCGGTCGCCGTGCAGCTCGACGAAGTCGGTCATGAGCGCCTGGACGTAGTCCAGCGGGTAGGGACGGGCGGGGTGGCGCGCGACGAGGGTCGTCTGCCAGGGAGTCAGGGCCGCGTAGATCTCCCGCGACACGCGGTCCAGCTTTTCGCGCAGCTTCTCGATCTCGCGACGGTGGGCGGCGTCGTCCGGAAGGGCCGAGAGTTCCTCGATGCGCCGCCGCAGCCGCGCAATGGGCTCCTCGAACTGGCCGTCATCCGAGTTCACGGGTCGATTGTAGCGGTTGGGAGAGGTCCCGCGAGGGCCTACATCAGGTCCTGCGGATCCACGTCGACCGCGACCTGGACGCCGGAAGGAGGGCGCTCGGGCAGCGCCGCCTCGAGGGCGCGCGAGGACGGCGCGCCGGTCCGGCGCCCGCAGGAGGACCTGGAACCGCCAGCGTCCCTGGAGCCGTTCGAGCGGGAGCCGGAGCCGGGCCCGAGATCCGGAGCGTTTCCGGGCTCCTCTTCAGCGCCCGTCCGACTTCGCCGGCCGCCGCCTCGGCGCGGTCGCGGTCGGGCGAGGAGACGAGAACCGCGGCGAGCTCGGAGAACGGCGGATAGAAGAACGTCCGGCGAAATTCGAGCTCCGAGGCCGCGAAGCCCGCGACGTCGTGCTCGGCGGCGCGCAGGATCGCGGGATGGCCGGGATGGAACGTCTGCACGTGCACCGTGCCCGGAGCGTCCCCGCGGCCGGCGCGCCCCGAGACCTGCGCCAGGAGCTGAAACGTCTTCTCGGCCGAACGGAAATCCGGAAAGTTCAGGAGCGTGTCGGCCGACAGGACTCCGACGGCCGTGACGTTCGGAAAATCGTGACCCTTGGCCACCATCTGGGTGCCGATGAGGCACGCCGCCCGGCCGGAGATCATGTCCTCGACCACGGCCGCCGCGCCCCGGCGTCGCGCGCTGTCGCGATCGAGCACGGCATACGCCACGCCGGGAAAGAGCTCCGCGAACCGGTCCGCGACCCTCTCCGTGCCGGCGCCGACCGCCTCGAGGACGGAGCCGCCGCACTCGGGGCACCGGCTCGGGCGGGGCATCCGCTGCCCGCAGTAGTGGCACACCAGCCGGTTGCCGCGGTCGTGGACCGTCCGCGTGACGCTGCAGCGGTCGCAGCGAAAGTCGTGGCCGCAGTCGCGGCACAGGAGAAACGGCGCAAAGCCGCGGCGGGGCTGCAGGAGGATCGCCTGCTCGCCGCGGCCGAACACCTCCGCGAGGCGCGCGAGCAGAGGGCGCGAGAAGAGGGGGATTCCCTTCTCGTCGGCCCGCCACGGCTCGTGGCGCAGGTCCACGATCTCGACCCGGGAAGCGGGCGCGAGGCGATGCGCTCCGGCAGGATCAGGCGTTCCAGGCGCCCTCGCTCGCCGGCATGGTAGGCCTCCATGGAGGGCGTGGCCGACCCGAACACGAGGGCCGCGTCGTTCTCGCGGGCCCGCAGGGCCACGACCTCGCGGGCGTCGTAACGCGGCGACTCGCGCTGCTTGTAGGAGCCGTCGTGCTCCTCGTCGACGAGGAAGAGCCCCGGGTCCGCGACCGGCGCGAAGGCCGCCGACCGCGGCCCGATCACGGCCCGCGCCTGCCCCGCGCGCACGCGATCCCAGGCGTCGGCGCGCTCGCGTTCCGAGAGCGCGGAGTGAAGAACGGCGGCCTCGTCGGGAAACTGGCGCGTGAGCTCCCGGGCGAAAACGGGCGTGAGCGCGATCTCCGGCACCAGCCAGATGGCGCCGCGTCCCGCCGCGAGGGCCTCGCGGATGGCCCTCAGGTACACCTCGGTCTTCCCGCTGCCGGTGACTCCCTGGAGAAGCGCCGCGAAGTAGCGCCGCCCGCGGATCGCGGAGGAGATGGCGGCGATCGCCTCGGCCTGCGGCGGCGTCGGCGCGAAGGACGACGCCGCGCCGTGCCTCGCGCCCGGCTCCGGACGGCTCGTCTGCTCGAAGGAGCGCAGCAAGCCCCGTTCTCTCGAGGTCCCGAAGAACCGCCGGAGAGGCTCCGGTGCGGGACCGGATCTCCGCGCGGGTCGCCGGGCGCCCGAGGGCGTCGAGAAAGTCGAGGACCTCCCGGCCTTTTCGGCTGCGCCCGAGTGCCGCGGCCCGCGCCTCGGCGGACAGGGCGCCCGGCGGTCGTACGCCGTCTCGGGCGCGGGTCCCCGCCGCTTCGCCGCGGCCACCGCGCGCACCCACCCGCGTTCCTCGAGGGCGCGGAGGGTTTCCCGCCGTTCCCGGCCCTCCCCGGGCAGGTCCAGGACCCGCACCGCCTCTCCTCCCGCCAGCCGCGACAGGATCGCGCGCTCGGCCGTGGGCGCTTCGCTTCCGGCGAGCGCGCCCTTCTCCGTGACGCGGTACCGCACCGCCCCGGAGGCCGGCAGCCGGGCGGGAAGGGCGCTCTTCAGGACCTCCCCCGTCGAGGCGAAGAAACGCTCGGCCACTCGTGAGGCCGTCGCCAGGAGCTCCGGCGGACAGACCGGCTCGGCGTCCAGAACCTCGAGAATCTCCCGGACCGTACCCGGCAGCTTCGGCCGGGGGCACGGCGAGGACCACGCCCGTCAGAACGCGCTCGCCGAACGGCACCCGGACGCGCACTCCCGGGGCCGGAGACGGCCAGCCCTCGGGGACCGCGTACGTGAAGCTCCGGCGGGGGGGCAGCGGGAGGGCGACGGCGACGGTCCGGGCGCCGCCGTTCAAGTCCGGGCCGACGGAGGCGACAGGTCCTCTTCGGGCTCGTCCCGGACGAAGACGTGGCGCCGCCGGGCGGGATCCCAGCGGTACCGCCGGGCCTCGTCTTCTGCCGTGTCGGGCGTGACCACGATCGCGTCGCGGTCGATCGAGAGATCGCCGTCGGCCAGCGAGATGTCGCGCTCGACCGGGCTGCCGGCCTCGAAGGTCCCGTCGTCCCGGCCGGAAAAGAGAACGACCGGTGAACCACGGCGCTTCCGGGTCCGAGTCGCGGCGGACGAAGGCGAGCACGAAGTCCAGGGCGCCGTCGTCGTTGGCGTCGCCGCGCACGAAGTAGGGGTGGTAGACGCCGTAGAGCTCTCGCAGGCTGTCATCGGCGCCCGACCGACGGTCCTCGTCGGTGGCCGCGCGCAGCTCCGGGTTCTTCTGGAGGAATCCGTCGACCGACGTCTTCTCCGCGGGCCGCAGCGGGTAGCCCGACGCCTCCGCCCGCGCCGGCGCGGGCCGCGTGGGGACCGGGACGGCGCTCGCGTCCGCGGGCGGGGGCCGTGCGCCGGCAGCCGGCCATAGGGAAGGCCGAGGCGAGGACAGCCGCCGCCGCGAGAAGCGTCATCGAGAAGCGTTGCGCTGAGCATGCCGTCATGGTGGGGAGCCGTCGCGGCTCGCGCCGATTCTATGGCAGCCGCCCTGTGAGAAGATGCCGCCGTTTTCCAACCGACGAGGAGGTTTGAATGATCACCTGGCCTCAGGACTTCGCGACGAACTTTCAGTTCCTGTTGCGCTGGATTCACTTCCTGGCGGGCATCACCTGGATCGGAATGCTCTATTTCTTCAACCTGGTCAACGTGCAGTTCATGAAGGAGCTCGACGCGGTGTCGAAGGGGAAGGTCATCCCTCTGCTCATGCCCAGGGCTCTCTTCTGGTTCCGCTGGGGCGCGATGTTCACCTGGTTCTCGGGGTTCATCTACTACTTCCTGATCATCCAGACGGAGCCGGCCAGACACCTGCCGCTGGCGTACTTCCTGGTGGGCTGGTCGATCGCGTTCGTCGTGATCGCGCAGCTCTTCCGGGCCTCGGTCGCCGGGGGTCCGATGAAGGACGGGCGGGTCCTGGCGCTCGCCATCGCGATCGTCGTGATCTTCATCGGCTACGCGACGGCGCTGATGTCCTTGAACGCCGGCTCGTCGAGCCGGTCGATCTCGATCATGATCGGCGGCGGGCCTCGGCACGATCATGTTCCTGAACGTGTGGATGATCATCTGGCCCCTGCAGAAGAAGATCATCGCCGCCACCAAGGCCACGGCCGAAGGCGGCGCGCCGGCGCCGGCCGATCAGCCCAAGTGGGCCCGACGGGCGTTCCTCGCCTCCCGGACGAACACCTGGCTGTCGATTCCGATGCTCTTTTTCATGGGCGCGGCGAGCCACTTCCCGATCTTCAACACGATCGAGAAGGCGGTGGCTCCCTAAGACCGCTTCCCGAGGCGATCGCGGGCGGCCTTTCGGGCCGCCCGTTTCCTGTTACGGGGTCTTCTCCGCGAGGAAGTCGCGCACCAGCTTCATGTCCTCCCAGACGTCTTTCTTGCGGTCGGGCGAGCGCAGGAGAAAGGCGGGATGAAAGGTGGGCATGACCCGGACTCCCCGCGCGGTCCGCCAGTGGCCCCGCATCCTGCCGATGGGCTCGTCCGTCTCGAGCAGGGCCTGGGCGGCGAATGTCCCGAGCGTCACGATCACCCTCGGCGCGATCAGGCGGATCTGCTCTTCGAGGAACGGCCGGCAGGACGCGACCTCGTCGGCCTCCGGGTTGCGGTTGTTGGGAGGCCGGCAGCGCAGGACGTTGGCGATGAACACGTCCTCCCGCGTGGACCCGATCGCCTCGATGATCTTGGTCAGGAGCTGGCCGGCCCGGCCGACGAAGGCGAGTCCTTGCTCGTCCTCGTCCCGCCCCGGCGCCTCCCCCACGAACATCAGGTCGGCGTTCGGATTGCCCTGCCCGAAGACGATGTTGGTCCGTGACTGCGAGAGCTTGCAGCGCTGGCACCCCTCGATGAACCGGCCGAGAGCCGGCAGGTCCGGCATCGAGCCCGGCGCGAGCGGCGCGGTGCCGCCCGCGGCTGCCGCCTCGAGGAACACGTCCTCGACGCCGAGGTCGCGGTAGAACTCGAGCTCGTCGCGAGGAGATCCGCTGCCGGACATGGCCGGAGTCTACGCCGGTACAATGCCGCGCGCCCATGGCTTCCCCGTCCGCCTTCGAGAGGGCCGGCGCCCGCTATCGCGACCCCGCCGTCGCGGCCGACTACGACTCCTGGAGGTACGAGACGCCGCGCGGACGCCGCCGCAACCGGCGCGACCTCGCGGCCATCGGGCGCGCGCTCGACGAAGCGGCGCGGCGGGGCGCTCCGGTGCGGAATGCCCTCGATCTGCCCTGCGGCACCGGACGCCTGGTGCCGCTTCTGCGGGAGCGCCGGATCCGCGCCGCGGGAGCCGACATTTCGCTCGAGATGATGCGCGTGGCGCGGCGCAAGTTCGGGCCGATCCCGCCGCTCTTCCAGTGCAGCGCCGAAGCCATTCCCTTCCGCGACGGCTCCGTCGACGCCGTCTTCGCCGTCCGGTTCCTGTTTCACCTGGACCGCGAAGGCCGCGGGAACGTGCTCGCGGAGATGCGCCGCGTCGCGCGGCGGTGGCTCCTCGTCGACGTGCGTCACCGGTACAACTTCCGGCACGTGGGATGGCGGATCCGTCGGGCGCTGGGGCTGCTGCCGGAGATGCAGTTCCGGTTCTCGAGGGCGGACCTGGAGACCGAGCTGTCGGAGGCCGGGCTCCGGCTGGTCGGGATCTACCCCTCGCGGCGCTATCTGGGCTGGTTCTCGGACAAGTGGACCGTGCTCGCCGAGAGGGTCTGAGCCCTCCGGACCGCGGCGAAGGCGTCCCAGATCTTCTCGGCCACGTCCCGCTTTGGGCGCCGCGAGACGTTTTCGCTCGCGCCGCGGGGACCGCAGGATCAGAACCTCGTTCTCGGCCGCGTCGAACCCGATGTCGCGGCGCCCGACGTCGTTGACGACGATGAGGTCGGCGCCCTTGGCCTCGCGCTTGCGCTGGCCCCGGGCTTCGAGGTCTTCCGTTTCGGCGGCGAAGGCGACCACGGTCTGGCCGCGCTTCAAGGGCCGCAGGCTCGCCAGGAGATCGCGGCCGGGCTTGAGCAGCAGGGTGCGCTCGCCCTCCTCGCGGTGGAGACGGTCGGAGCTGGGCTCCGGAATGAAATCCGCCACCGCCGCGGCCATCACGAGGCCGTCGCACTCGGGAAACTCGCGCACGAGCAGGGCATGGAGCTCGTCGGCCGTCTCGAATGGCAGGACCCGCACGCCCGACGGGCGGCGGCAGTTCCACCGGGCCGGCGAGCAGTGCGACGGCGGCGCCCCGATCCCGCGCCGCCTCCGCCAGGGCGAAGCCCATCCGTCCGCTCGAGCGGTTCGACACGAAGCGGATGGGATCGATCGGCTCGCGGGTGGGTCCGGCCGTCACCAGGAGGCGCAGGCCGGCCAGGTCGCGGTGCGCGCCGGTGGCCAGCCGCCAGGCCGCCTCCACGATGGCCTCGGGCTCGGCCATCCGGCCCACGCCCTCGTGCCCCGAAGCCAGGAAACCGCTGTCCGGCCCGATCGCCCGCACGCCGCGCGCCGAGAGCAGCGCCATGTTGTTCCGGACCGCCGCGTGTCCCCACATCGCCGATTCCATCGCGGGCGCCAGGAGCACCGGGCCCCGGTGCGCCAGGAAGTACGTCGAGAGAAAGTCGTCCGCCAGGCCGGTGGCCAGCTTGGCGATCGTGTGCGCCGTGGCCGGAGCCACCAGCAGCAGGTCGCAGCCGTCGGCGAGCGCGACGTGATCCACGGCCGGAGCGTTGCCGGATCCGAAGACCTCCGTGTGAACTTCGTGCTTCGAGAGGACCGCGAAGGTCAGGGGCGCGACGAATTCGCGCGCCCCCCGCGTCATGGCGACCCGCACGTCGGCGCCGCGCTGGACGAGACCGCGGACGATCTCCGCCGACTTGTAGGCGGCGATGCCTCCGCTGACTCCGAGAAGGATCCGCGGGGGATTCATGGGACTGCGCCGGGCGCCCGACGGATCAGCGGGCGGCTTCTTCTTCCTCGGTCACGAAATCCTCGGCCTCGGCCTCGACGTCCTCGCCCGCCGCCTCCAGGACTCCGCCTTCCTCGCCGAAACCCCATCGGATCTGGTTCTCTTCGAACTCGGCGGCGGCCAGGCGGGTCGGCTTGAGCGGGCGGTCGGTTTCGAGCTTGGGACGGGCGCCGCGCATCAACTGCTCGGCGCGCCGCGCGATGAGCAGCACGAGACGAAATTTGCTGTCGACCCCTTCGGGCATGGTCTGGATCATGTGATTCCCTTCTAGCGGAAGTCCTTGCGGAGTCGCTCGAGGACCCTTCCCTGCCGGGCAGGCGAAAGCCTCGACGCACGAACCACGGATTCTAACTCAAGTCCGGCCCGGTCGAGGTCATCATTCACGATAACGTACTGAAACTCCTCGGCTTGCTCGATTTCCTTGGCGGCGTTGATGAGCCTCTTGCGGATGGCGTCCTCGCTGTCGAGACCCCGGGCCTTGAGGCGGCGCTCCAGCTCGGCGGCCGAGGAGGGCACGATGAAGACCGAGATCGCCTCGGGATGGCGCGGCGCGGATGTCCCGTGCCCCCTGGACGTCGATGTCGAGGACCACGTCCTCTCCTCCGGCCAGCCGCGGCAGCACCTCCGACTTCGCCGTCCCGTAGAAGTTCCCGTGGACCTCGTTGTGCTCCAGGAACTCGCCGTGCCGGGCCATCTTCTCGAACTCCCCCGCCGTCACGAAGTGATACTCGCGGCCGTCGACCTCGCCGTCGCGCCGCGGCCGCGTCGTGTGCGATACCGAGAACCGCAGGGGCTCACCGGGCGGTTTCGCCATCAGACGCCGGATCAGGGTCGTCTTCCCTCCGCCGGAGGGCGACGACACGATGAAGAGGAATCCCCGCGGCGCGCTCATTCGACGTTCTGGACCTGTTCGCGGATCTTCTCCGTTTCCGCCTTCATGTCGAGGACCTCCCGCGTCGAAGCGAGGTCGCGGCTCTTCGAGCCCAGCGTGTTCAGCTCGCGCAGGATCTCCTGGGTCAGGAAGTCGAGCGTCTTGCCGACGCCGGCGGGAGGCTTCTCCAGGAGTCCGTCGAACTGGTCGAGGTGGCCCTGCAGCCGTTGGAGTTCTTCGGCGACGTCCGCCCGATCGGCGGCGAGCGCGACCTCCTGCTCCAGGCGCCCCGGATCGAGAGGCGTGTCCGGGAAGAGGGTCCGGACCCGGGCGGTCAGGGTCGCCGCGAGGTTGCGCGCGATCTCCTCCCGCCGGCTTTCGAGGACCGAGGCCTTGCGCCGCAGCAGCCCGATCCGGGGGGAAAGATCCGCGCGGATGGAGGCGCCTTCGGCCTCCCGCATGGCGACAAGGTCGCGAGCGGCCTGTGCGGCGAGCTCTTCCAGGGCGGCAGACTTCCTCCGGCGTGAAGCTGGAGGAGGGCGACTCGATGGTGACGGCCTGGGGTACGAGGAGGACGTCGCGCGCCGACAGCCGGGCGTCGATGGGATACTTTTCGGCCAGGACCGCCAGGCGGGCCAGGAGCGACTGGAGAAGCCCCTCGTCGACGCTGACGTCGGTCTGGGTCGGGGTCGTCCGGCGCAACCGGAGCGCCACCTCGACCTTTCCCCGCTGGAGATGCTTGCCGAACACGCGGCGCAGCGCCGGCTCCAGAGCCGCTTCGTTTTCGCGCGTCTTGACCGTCAGGTCCAGGAACCGGCTGTTGACGCTGCGGACCACGATCTCGCCGCTGAAGTCCGCGCCGACCGGGCCCCGCGCCCGGCCGAAACCCGTCATGCTGCGCAACGTCATGGCACCGCCGGGTGGGAGAGCGCGGCCTCGCTCTCGGCGAAGTACTGCATTTCGTGGAGCCTGCGGTACAGGCCGGGCCGAGTCAAGAGCTCGGCGTGGGAGCCCTCCTCGACGATTCGTCCGCGGTCGATCACGAGGATGCGGTCGGCCCGCCGGACGGTGGAGAGGCGATGGGCGATCACGAGGGTCGTCCGTCCCTGCATGAGGTTGGCCAGCGCGCGCGCGATCAGCGCCTCCGACTCCGTGTCGAGCTGCGACGTCGCCTCGTCCAGGATCAGGATGGGCGCGTCCTTGTAGATGGCGCGGGCGATGGCCAGGCGCTGCCTCTGTCCCCCGGAGAGGCGCGAGGCGCCCTCTCCGACGGGCGTGTCGTAGCCCTCCGGCAGGGCCTCGATGAACTCGTCGGCGCAGGCCGCGCGCGCGGCGGCGCGGACCTTCTCCTCGGGCGGGGACTTCTCCCCGTAGGCGATGTTCTCCCGGACCGTCGCGTCGAAGAGGATCGTCTCCTGGGTGACCAGGCCGATCTGGCGCCGGAGAGACTTCAGCGCCGCGTCCCGCAGGTCCACGCCGTCGAAGGTGACGCGCCCCTCGGTCGGGTCGTACAGCCGAGGCAACAGGTTCACGAGGGTCGTCTTCCCGGCGCCCGAGGGCCCGACGAGCGCCACGGTCTCGCCCCGGCGGATCTCGAGGTCGATGCCCGAAAGAACCGGCGCCTCGCCGTAGGAGAAGGAGACGCCGCGGTAGGCCAGAGCCCGGGAAAAGGGCGCGAGCTCGGCCGCGCCCGGGCTTCTGCCGGATGTCGTTCTCGGCGTCCACGACCTCGAAGATCCGGCTGGCCGAGGCCAACGCCACCTGGAGGACGATGTTAGTGCGGGTCACGTCCTTGAGAGGCTTGTAGAGCATCATGATCGCGGCCAGAAACGAGAGGAGTCCGCCCACGGTCATCTGTCCGGCGCGGATCTGGCCCGCGGCGTAGATGAAGACGAGCGCCAGGCCGGCCCCGGCCAGGATCTCCATCAGCGGCGAGTTCAGCGCCTGGATCCGGATCGACTGGCGGCTGGCGCCGAAGTACCGGCGGTTGGCGTTGCGGAAGCGCTCGGCTTCGAAGTCCTCCATGGCGTAGGTCTGGATCAGGCGGTGGCCCCGCAGCGTCTCGCCGAGGATCGCGCCCATCTCGCCGATGCGCTCTCGCGCCGAGAGCCCGGTCCGGCGGAGCTTGCGGAAGTTGGCCACGATCGGCACGACGAGCAGCGGCGCCACCACGAGGACGGCCAGGGCCAGCCGCGCGTTGAGCGAAAAGACGTACAGAAGGACGAGCACCATCGTCAGGCTGCCCTGGACGAAGTCCGCCAGCCGCGATCCGAAAGCGGTCTGGATCTGCTCCGCGTCCGAGAGCAGCCGGCTCATCAGGTCCCCCGACGCGCGCTCGGAGGAGAACCGGGTCGACTGGTCGAGGAGCGAGCGGTAGGCATCCTGCCGGAGGTCCCGGACCATGGCGAGGCCGATCGAGTTGAGCGCGAACTCGGAGAAGTACGCGAACACGTTCTTGACCAGGAGAGCCCCGAGCAGCAACAGGGGGATCGCGTAGCGGGGCGCCATCCCGAGCCCGACGAAGGCGTCGAGGACGCCGGCGTAGGCGCCCTCGAGCAAGCGCAGCAGCGGCGCCATGCGGCCGGGGGCGGAGGCTCCCGCCAGCACGTCCGAAGCTCCCGCCCCGAGGACCTCGTCGATCACCTTCTTCAGGAGAAACAGGAGCGCGACCGTTGCGGCGGAGACCAGCGCCATCGCCAGGAGCGCGGCCAGCGCCCGGAGCTTGTACCGGCCGAAGTAGCGCAGGAGGCGAGGGAGGGGCTTCATCGCGCCAGCCGCCGGGAGTCCGCAGCGGGGAGACGGGACGACGCCCCGAGCGCGGAGAGGACGTAGTCGGCGGCGCGGGCGCTCGCGCCGGGCGGTCCCAGCTCCTGCGAGACCCGGGCGAGGCTCGCCTTCATCGCCTCGAGCCGGGCCGGCGACGAGAGCAGCCGCTCCCCCGCGCGCTCCAGGTTCCCGGCGGTCAGCGCGCCCTGGAGAAGCTCCGGCACGATCTCCTCGCCACCGACGATGTTGACGAGCGAGATCCACCGCAGCTTGACGAGGGCCCGGGCGATCGCGTGGCTGACGTCCGACGTGCGGTAGACGACGACCATGGGAGCGCCGCACAACGCCGCCTCCAGAGTCGCGGTTCCGGAGGCGACGAACGCGAGGTCGGCCGAGGCGAGGATGGGATGGAGTCCCGAGTCGACGACGCGGATCCCGGACTCGGCAGCGCCGGCGTAGAGCCCGGAGGAGAGGCCCGGGGCGCGGACCGCGACGGCCTCGAGGTCCAGCCGCCGCGCCAGAGCCCCCCCGGCGTCGCGCATCGCTCCCCAGTGGCGGTGGAGCTCCGCCGGGCGGCTCCCGGGCAGGAGAACGAGCCGGCGCCGTGTTTTCGGCGGCAGCGGAGAGGGTCCCGCCAGTCCCTCGCGCACGTCCTCGACCAGAGGATGTCCCGCGCAGACCGCGTCGGCGCCGAGGCGCCGGTAGAGCTCGGCCTCGAACGGAAAGAGGGTGATGATGCGCCGGGCGCGCTCGGCGATGACGCGCGCCCGCCACCGCCGCCAGGCCCAGACCTGCGGGCTGACGTAATAAATCAGCGGCACGCCGTCGCGCCGGAGGCGCCGTGACAGGAGCGCGTGGAAGTCGGGAAAGTCGATGAGGACGGCGGCCTCGGGCCGCCGCCGCCGCGCAGCCTCGTCGAGGGCTCGGAGCGCGCGCCGGAGCGCCGGCAGCTTCTCCACCACTTCGGTGATCCCCACGACCGACAGCGCCTCGGAGGCCACGACCCGTTCGAGACCGGCCGCTTCGAGCCGCCCTCCGCCCATGCCGAAGGCCGTGACGTCGGGCCGCGCCGCCCGCAACGCCCGGAGGAGCCGGGCGCCGTGCAGGTCGCCGGAGGCCTCGCCGGCGGAAAGGAGGAGGCTCATGGGTTCAGTCGTCGACAGTCGGCCCTCGAGTCTAGGGAAACGGATACATCAGCCACGCCACCGCGAGACCGCCCAGGACGAGCGAGCCGAGAAGCGTCCCGAACAGCTTCCAGCGCTCCCGCCGTTCCTCGCGCCAGAGCAGCGCGAAGAACGCCGACACGAGGAGCGGCGTAGAGCGTCATGATCAGGAAGTGGTCGACCGGAAAGAGGGCGGCGATCATCGCTTGCGCCCCGTGGCGATGTCCCAGGCGTCGAGAACGAGGAGCAGGTTCATCAGGCCGGCGGTCAGGAGGAAGGCGCAGCCGTATTCGTAGGTCGGCGACAGGATCGTGCCTCCGGGGTTGTCGGAGAGGACTCGCGCGGCGATGTTCAGCAGCCCCGCGCCGTAGACGGCGAACGTCGCGAGCATCGTCAGCGGCTGGCCGGGCTCGATCGAGTAGAGGCGCCCCTGGAACGAGATCCCGGCGAGAAAAGTCGCGGTCACGATCAGCGCGAAGGCCAGCGCGGTCTTCCGGCGGCCGAGGGAGAAGTGGCCGAGCCCCGGAAAGACCCAGGCGAGGGCCAGGGCGGCGAACGGCGACCGCTTCGGCGCGTCGGCGCGGCTCCGCGGCTCACGACGCGGCCTTCGCGAACAGCGGCGTCAGCCGGCGCAGCGTCTCGGCCGGATCCTCCGGCACGACGCGGACGCCGGAGCCACGGTCATGAAGTTCGTGTCGCCGGCCCATCGGGGGACGACGTGGACGTGGTAATGGCCGGCCACGCCCGCTCCGGCCGCCGAGCCGAAGTTGAGGCCGACGTTCAAGCCGTCGGTCCGGTACTCGGCGACCAGGATCTTCTCGGCCCGCGCGACGGTCGCGACGAGCTCGTGAGAGCGTCTCGACGGCCGAGTCCGAGAGCCACGCCTCGTGGGCGTACGGCGCGACCATGACGTGCCCGTTGGTGTACGGGTAACGATTCAGCATCACGAACACCCGCTTTCCACGGTAAACGACGAGCGAGCCCTCCGGGTCCTCGGAGGCCGCCGCCGCGCAGAAGATGCACCCGCTCGGCTTTTCCGACACGAGGTACTCGTAGCGCCAGGGGGTGAAGAGAACGTCCGGCATTACCGGTTGATCAGTTCCTTCAGCTCCTTGCCCGGCTTGAAATAAGGGATCTTCTTCGCGGGAACCGAAACCTTGACGCCGGTCTTGGGATTGCGCCCCATCCGGGCGCCCCGCTCTCTCAGCCGGAACGAGCCGAATCCCCTCAGCTCGATCTTCTGGCCTTCCTTCAACGATCGGACGATGGCCTCGAAGACCGTGTCCACGATCGCCTCGGCCTGCTTCTTTGTCACGTCCGTCGCGACCGCAACCCGCTCGATCAATTCGGCCTTCGTCATCGCCCGTCTTCCTCCGCGCACCGACGGGCCAGCCCGCCGGCGGGCAACCCGCTACTCCTTGGGGGCTTCGTCCGCCTTCGGGGTCTCGTCTGCCTTCTTCGGGTCCGCTTCTTCTTGGGGGCGGGCTCGCGCCGGCTCGGCGGGCGCGGTTTCCGCGGCGGCCGGGGCTTCGACCGGGCTTCGGCCTGGCGCCTGGGCCTGGGCCGGAGGCTCGGGACGTCTCGCCCGGGGCTTCGCTCGGCCTCCGCGGTGGCCGTGGCCGGCGCGGCCTCGTCCAGGTTCGGCCGGACAGTCCGACCTTCATCTCGGCGTCCTCGATCCGCAGGATGCGCGCGCGGACCGAGTCGCCGTCCTTGTAGTGCTCCTGGGGCTTCTGCCGCGCGGAGCGGCGTCTCGGACACGTGCATGAGGCCCTCGACCATGCCCTCGATCTGGACGAACACGCCGAAATCGGCGACGCGCGTCACGACGCCGTCGACGATGTCGCCCGGGCTGGTGCTTCTCCTTGAAGGCCTGCCAGTCGTTGGGCTGAAATTCCTTGATCGAGAGCGAAATCCGCCGGTTCTCCTGGTCGATCGACGTGATGATCGCCTCCACGTCGTCGCCCTTCTTGAGCACCTCCGACGGGTGCTTGATGCGGCGGGTCCAGGACATGTCGGAGACGTGCACGAGACCGTCGATGCCCTTCCTCGAGCTCGACGAAGGCTCCGAAGTCGGTCAGGTTGCGGACCTTGCCCGCGACCCGGCTGCCGACCGCGTACTTCTGCGCCACGCTCTCCCACGGATCGGGAAGCGTGTCCTTGAGCGAGAGCGAGATGCGGCGCGCCTCCGGGTTGACGTCGGAGACGACGGCCTCGACCGTGTCGCCCGGCGACACGACCTTCGAGGGATTCTTGATCTTCTTGGACCACGACATCTCGGAGACGTGGACGAGACCCTCGACGCCGTCCTCGAGCTCCACGAACGCGCCGTAGTCGGTGACGTTCGTGATGCGGCCGGTCACGCGCGATCCCGCCGGATACTTTTCCGGCACGTGGGCCCACGGATCCTCGGTGAGCTGCTTGGTGCCGAGGGAGACGCGCTCGGTCTCGCGGTCGAACTTCAGGACGACGACTTCGATCTCGTCGGCGACCTTCACGAGGTCCGAAGGATGGTTGACCCGGCCCCAGGACATGTCGGTGACGTGGAGCAGTCCGTCCAGGCCGCCGAGGTCCACGAAGGCGCCGTAGTCCGTCAGGTTCTTGACGGTGCCGCGCAGCACGCGGCCCTCCTCGAGGAGCTGAAGGGTTTCCTTCTTGCGGGCCTCCTGCTCGACCTCGACGACCGCCTTGCGCGAGAGGACGATGTTGCCGCGCTTCTTGTCGACCGAGATGACCTTGAAATCGAGGTCCTTGCCGCGCAGAGCCTCGAGGTTCTTGACGGGTTTGACGTCGACGAGGGATCCGGGCAGGAACGCCTTGACGCCGATGTCGACGGCGAGGCCTCCCTTGATCCGATCGATCACGCGCCCGCGGACCGTCGAGCCCGAGCGGAAGGACTTCTCGACCTCGTCCCAGACCTTCATCTTCTCGGCCTTGTCCTTGGACAGGACGACGTAGCCGTTCTGGTCTTCGTCCGCTCGAGAAGGACGTCCACCGGATCGCCCTGCTTGATCGTCACCTGGCCCGAGAAGTCGGTGAACTCGGAGAGCGGGATGATGCCCTCCGATTTGTAGCCGATGTCGACGATCACCTCCGAAGGCGTGATGGCCAGAACCCGACCCCGGATGATCTGCCCCTCCTGCAAGTTCTTGAAGGAGTTCTCGTACTGGGCCAGAAGGTGCTCGTACTCCTGGGGTGTCAGTTCCTGTTCGGTTTCCATCGGTTCGGTTTCCCGACCTCCTTTGCGATTTTCACCCGGCATGGGACAAGGGATCCCCTCTCATAAGTCGCTGAGACGCAAAGCAATATCCTATGTTGCCGGGCAAGCCTCCAGTCAAATGGTACCGGCGTACCCGGCCCTCGATCTCGTCCACGACGGCGTCAATCGGCTTTCCGCTGGAGTCGATCAGAGTGTAACGGTCGTCCACGGTCAAAGGGGAATCGGCCCGGGAGCCGTCGTCCTGGTCGCGCTTTTTCATCTCCTGGAGGACTTTCTCGTAGGGCTCCGGGGTGCCCCGCTCATGGAGCTCCCGGGTGCGTCGTTCGGCCCTGACGACCGGATCGGCCGTCAGAAAGAACTTGAAAGGGGTCTCCGGGAACACCCGGGTCCCGATGTCCCGGCCTTCCAGGACCCCTCCCCGTTCCCGGCCCAGCCTCTGCTGCTGGGCCACCAGGACCCGGCGCACGGCCGGGATCGCCGAGACGGCCGATGCATAGAGCGAGATCTCCGGCCGCCGGATCTCCTGGGAGACGTCGACTCCGTCGAGGAGGACCCGGTTTCCCTCCGGGGACGGGATGAGCTCGACGCGGACCGATTCCGCGATGCGGGCGACGTCGCTCCGGGTCCGGGATCGGAAGGGGCACGCCGCGCCGCTCGGCCGCGAGGCCCACGGCCCGGTACATGGCGCCGGTGTCGATGTAAGGGACGCCCGAGGCGCGCGGCGAGGGCGCGGGCGACCGTGGACTTGCCGGCCCCCGAGGGGCCGTCGATCGCCACGACGAGCGGACCGGTCAGGGCTTGCTCCCGGGCTTCGAGCCGAGTCTTCGCAGCGCGGCGACCTCCGCGTCGCTCGAGCCGCCGGTACGCTCCGGGGGTCAGCGCGGGATCGCGGAGGGGCCCGATGGCCACCCGTTTCAGCTTCGACACGGGGTGACCGATGGTTTCGAACATCCGCCGGATCTGTCGCGTGCGGCCCTCCTTGAGGATCACGCGCAACCAGGTGTTGCCCTCGGCGTCCTCTCCTCTTGCGCTGGCGGTGCCGGAGACCCGGGCGATCTCGCAGGGCCGCGTCCTCGCGCCGTCGAGCAAGACCGCCCCGGCGCAGCTTCTCGAGCTCGCGCCTCGGCCGGCTCTCCCGCGACCTTGACCATGTACTCCTTGGGGCAGCCGGTCGAAGGGTGGGAGACGAGACGCGCGAGATCTCCGTCGTCGGTCAGAAGCAGGAGACCCTCGGTCTGGACGTCCAGCCGGCCGACCGGCTTGACCCCCCGGCGCAGCTTCCCCGGAAGCAGGTGCAGCACGGTGTCGCGGCCCTGGGGGTCCGTCACGGTCGTCACGAATCCCTTCGGCTTGTTCAGCAGGATGTATGTACGGGGCCCGGCCGGGGGTTGGATACGTTTCTCGTCGACCTTGATCGAGTCCTTCTCCGGGTCGGCGCGGTCTCCGAGGCCGGCCACGCTGGCCGTTGACCTTGACGCGTCCCTCGCGGATCCACTCCTCGGCCGCGCGCCGCGAGGCGAGACCGGCGCCGGAAATGATCTTCTGAATCCGGATCGGCGCCAGAGTCACTCCTCGACGGACGGGGCGTCGATGTCCTCTTCGTCCTCTTCGTCTTCCTCCTCGTCGTCGTCGTCTTCTTCGTCGTCGTCGTCGACTTCCTCGTCCTCCGGGTCTTCCTCGCCCTGGGATCCGGCTCGACGCGGATCGCGGTCGGCCCGGCGGTGACGCCGGCGATCTCGCGCGCCTCGACCGTCGCGGCGAGGTCGGCGTCCAGGTCCTCGGGTTTCGGCAGCTCCGCCAGGTCGTTCAACCCGAAGCGGACGAGGAAGTCCTGGGTCGTGCGGTAGAAGAACGGCGTCCCGACGACGGGCTTCTTGCCCGCCGTCGTGATCAGCTTCTTCTCGAACAGCGTCTTCAAGACGCTCGACGAGTTCACGCCGCGCACGTCCTGGATCTCCGGGAGCGTGATCGGCTGGCGGTACGCGATGATCGCCAGGGTCTCCAGGGCGGCCAGGGACAGGCGGCTCCGCTCCGTGACCTCGTGGAACTTGCGCAGCAGCGAGTCGAACTCGGGCCGCGTCACGAAACGCCAGCCGCCCGCGACCTTCTCGACGCGCACGCCGCGCTCGGCAGCGCTCCGTGCTGCGGGCCAGGGTCTCGAGGGCCTGCGTCACGGCCTTCGGCGTCGCCTCGAGGAGATCGGCGAGTTCCTTCTCCCGCACGGGCTTCGGCGAGGAGAACAGAATCGCTTCCAGCGCCGGCAGGATCTTCGCGGCGGAGGTCTCCCTCGGGGCGGTCTCGGGCGAGTCGGCGAGGGCGGCGGGGGCTTCGGAGTCGCTCATGGTTCCGTCAGTCGGCGTAATTATCGCGTATCTGGTCGGCCGAGAACGACGCTTCCGTGCGGCTGGCGTGGATCTCGGCGAAGGGCCTGGCCTGGAAGGCCCGGACGACGCCGAGGCGAATGAGCTCCAGACAGGCCAGGAACGTGGTGACGGCCTCGGCCCGGTAGCGCATCTGACCCAGAAATTCGAGGAGAGGCATCGTGCGCTTCTCGTCGAGCCGGGCGAGCAGCTCGAGCATCTTGTCCTTCACCGAGAAACGGAGATGATGGATCGCGAGCGCCGGCGGGTGAGCGAGCCGATAGTTCTCGCTGACCTGACGGAAAGCCTCGATGAGGTCGAAGAGCGAGACCTCGAGGGTCTCCTCCGAGCCTTCGGCCCGCGGGATCTCCGTCTCGGGCCGTCCCCAGAGACCTCCGCGCAGGGTATCGACCGCGTGGAGAGTCTCGGCCGAGCGCTTGAACTTCTCGTACTCGAGCAGGCGCTGGGCGAGGTCGGCGCGCGGGTCCTCCTCGGGCTGGCCGGGCAGGCGCGGCAGGAGCATCTTCGACTTGATGTAGATGAGCTCGGCCGCCATGGCCACGTATTCCGAGGCCACGTCGAGGTCGAGCTCCCGCATCGCGTCGAGGTACGCCGTGTACTGCTCCGTGATCTCGAAGATCGGGATGTCGGTGATCGAGACCTCGTTGATGCGGATCAGGTGAAGCAGCAGGTCGATCGGGCCCGAAAAGGCCGGGATGTCGATGGGCGGCAGGCTGGTCTGGGGCTGTTCGTCGGCCATCAGGCGACCTCTCTCACGGTTCCGGCGCCAGCTTCACGGCCGCGCGCACCCGCTCCATGGTCTCGCCGGCGATCCGGCGGGCCTTCTCGTCGCCCCCTCGGAGCACGTCGCGCACGACGTCGGACGAGGCCGCGAGAAGCTCCTCGCGCCTTTTCCGAAAAGGCTCGAGAGCCGCGTTCAGGTTCCCGATCAGGTGCTTCTTGCAGTCGACGCAGCCGCGGGTCGCCGTCCGGCACTCCCGGTCGACGACCGCGACCTCGTCGGGCGGCGAGAAGAGCTCGTGGAAGGGAAACAGGTTGCAGTTCTCGGGGTTGCCCGGGTCCTGGCGGCGCGCGCGGGCCGGGTCGCGTGACCATGGCCATGACCTTGCTCTGCACCGACTCCGCGGCCTCGGTGATCCCGATCGTGTTGCCGTAGGACTTGGACATCTTGCGCCCGTCGATGCCGTTGACCTTGGGGGTCGGGGTGAAGAGGGCCTTCGGCTCCGGGAAGACCTCGCCGTAGAGGCCGTTGAAGCGCCGCACGATCTCGCGGCAGATCTCGAGATGGCTCGCCTGGTCCTCCCCCACGGGCACCCAGTTGGCGAGGTAGACGGCGATGTCGGCCGTCATGAGCACCGGATAACCGAGGAACCCGTGAGTCCCGAGGTCCTTCGAGCGGAGCTGCTCGATCTGGTCCTTGTACGTCGGCACGCGCTCCAGCCAGCCGAGCGGCGTGATCATCGAGAAGTACAGCGCGAGCTCGGCGTGCTGGGGAACGCGGGACTGCAGGAAGATCGTCGAGCGCGACGGGTCGAGACCGACGGCCAGCCAGTCGAGGACCGCTTCCCGCGTATTGGCGGCGAGCGAGCTCGTGTCGGCGTAGTCGGTCGTCAGGGCGTGGAGGTCCGCGACGAAGAAGAGGCAGCGGTACTTCCCGCTGTTCTGCAGGTCGACCCAGTTGCGGACGGCGCCGAAGTAGTTGCCCAGGTGCACGCGTCCGGTCGGGCGCAGGCCGGAGAGAACGATCTCGTGCACGCCCTACGCTCCGAAGATCAGGCGGAACGCGAGGGTCTGGAAGGGGCGGAAGACGTTTCGGAGAAACGGCGTGGAGATCAGGAGGATCAGGATGATGAACCCGAACGGCGCGATCACGGCGTAAACGCGAGCCGCCGGGTCGCCGACGAGGGAGAGGACCACGCCGCTGCCGTCGAGGGGCGGAATGGGGAGCAGGTTGAAGACCCCGAGCATGACGTTGACCATCACGAAGAAATACAGGATGTAGGCGATCGGGGCGAGAGCTCCGCCGGCGAACCGGTTGCCCTGCAGCGCTTCGTAGAGATCCTGCATGACCTGAGGGTCCACACGTCGCAGGATCGCGAAAAGCACGAGACCGACGGCCGCGAGCAGGAAGTTCGACACCGGTCCCGCGGCCGAAACGACGAGGTTGGCGAGGCGCGGGTTCTTCGTCCGGCGCAGATCCACGGGCGTGGGCTTGGCCGCCCCGAAGATCAGCCCCGAGAAAATGTAGAGAACGATCGGCACGAGGATGCTTCCGACCGGGTCGATGTGCCGGATCGGATTGAGGCTGATGCGCCCCAGGTCCCGGGCGGTCGTGTCGCCGAATTTCAGGGCCGCGAGCGCGTGCGCGGACTCATGGAACGAGATGGCGAACAAGATCACGGCCAGCTGAATCACGAAGTCGACGATCTTGTGTTCCAAGCGGCCGACTATAGCAAGGGCTCCCCTTTCGACGGGATCGCGAGCCCCAGGGCGCGCCGGATCGCCAGCACGTATCCGAGCGGCTCGTGACGCCACGCCTTCTCCTCGAGGCTCTTCGGGAAACGGCCGCCGAGATCCCCGAGATACGTGTACGTGACCCGGCACCGGTCCGGAGAGAGCGGCTCGATCCGCGTCTCGCCGGAGATGCGCGCGATCCGGACGCCTGAGGCCGGATCGCCGGGCCGGACCGCGTCGCGCCAGGACAGGAGGAACACCCCGTCGGCCCGGCGCTCCCCGCGATACGCGACGATGCCGTCCCGATCGCGGAACGGGAACGGGTACTTCCACACGAAGTGCAGACGCGCTTCGAGGCCCTCCGATTCGAGCACGGTGGCTCTCTCGACCGCCGGGTCGAAGAACTTCCGGTAGGCCGCGTAATCCGTGACGGCGGCGAACACGCGATCGGCGCCCGCCGGGAGCTCGGCGACGGCTCGAATCCAGGGCGCGCCCTCGGGCAGGCGGGCGATCGAGACCGCGATCCCCCGCTCCTCGAACCAGGGCGTGAAACGCAGGTCCGACGGAACCGACGCCAGCGAGGCGAGCAGGAGGACCGCGATCACGCGGCTCTTCGCGCCGCGACGGCGAGCAGCGCGGCCGACGCCCCCGCGAGGACGAGGTCCTCCGCGACCGTCGTCCAGCCGAGCGGGCGCGGCAGGAAGACCCCGAAGCAGCCGCAGTTCTCCAGACGCAGGCCTCGGGCGAGGCTCAGGACCGCCCACGCGGCATACACGACGTGCACGACGAGAGCCGCAAGCGCCGCTCCCTCGAGCCTCCGACCCGAGAAGAGCCACAGGGCCAGAGCGAGCTCCGCGATTGCGATCGCCGCGGCGAGCGGGAAGAGGCTCGCTTCGGGAAAGGCCTCGTACGCGCGCAGGACGCCGGCGAAGCCTCGAATGTCGGCGAGCTTCCCGAGGGCCGTCGCGAGCAGAACGAGCCCGAGGAAGACGCGCAACCCGAACGCGAGACGCTTCACGGCTTCGGAAGCGTCGAGTCCGGGGTCTTGTTGAGCGTCCAGTCGTAGGGAATGAACTCGGTCTTCCAGTCGCCGGGGATGGGATCGGCGCGGTACCGGTTCGCGTAGGCGATCAGGCTGGGGGACTGGGCGAGGAAGTCCTTCGTGTAGAAGCTGAGGATCTCCGAGAACCGCACAGTGCGGGCGGCCGGCCTCAGCTCGACGTTGCGAGGCTCCGAGAAGAACAGCCTGGCGGCCGCCTCGAGCTGCGCGTCCAGCCTCTCCGGTTCGAACGGCTCCCGCGGGAGACGCGGACAGCCGCGGACCATGCAGTTCAGGGCGAAGTGAACGCGCGGCTCACCGAGAGGCCGGACAAGCCGGTTCTCGAGCGCGTAAAGGGAGATCCACTCCTTTCCCATCCGGAGGCGGTTCTTGTAGAAAAAGCGCACCTTGATCGAGGCGAGCTCCGGCGGAATCCCCGACTCGAGCACGTTGTACATCGCCAGGGCGTTGTAGGCGTTGAGGTAGTACGCCAGCACGGCCTCCCGCGTCGGGAACTCGTCGGGGGAAGAGGGCGGGCTGACGTCGCCGACGTACGCCACGAAGGCGTCGAGGTCCGCCCTGTCCTTCGCCAGGCCGGCGAAGTCGATCCGTCCTCCCTCGTCCACGTGCCGGGACAGGACCCGGCTCCACGCCGCGGCGGCGGGCCCGGGTCCTTCGGAGGCGTTCCGCGGCGCGGGCAGGCGGACCGCGCAGCTCACCGCCAGGGCGGCCAGGAGGACGGGGGTTGCGAGGCGCCATTTCATCCCGCGTCCAGCATACGGGCCCTCCCGCCGGCCCGGATTCGCCCCGGGGCGTAAAAAAGCCGTAGATTGGGCCTTCCGGGGCCGAAACCTTCGACCCCGGGCGCCGTCTCTCCCAATGGCCGGGCCGAATGGAAATGTCGACGAATGATGACCTGAGTCTGCTCGAGCGGATCCGCCGGGGGGATACCGACGGCGCCGCGGAGCTGTTCGAGCGTTATGCGCCGGCTCTCCTTCGGTTCACGGACCGCATGTTGAACGACCGCGCTTCGGCGGAAGAAGTCACCCAGGAGGTTTTCGTCAAAGTGATCTCGCGCTCTCATCAGTACGACGGCCGCGCCGGAGTGTCCTCGTGGCTCTTCGCGATCGCGGCCAACGCCTGCCGGGACCGGCGCCGTCGGGACCGCCGCGCCTCCGTGGTGCCCCTCGAGGCCGTCGCCGAACCGCGCGCCAGAGGCGAGGGAATCGAGGCGACCCTCGTCTCGGCCGAACGCCGCCGCGCGGTTCGCGCCGCCCTGGCCGGGCTCTCCGAAGAGCAGCGCGAGGCTCTGGTCCTGGCCCGCTACCACGGCATGCCGTACGCGGAGATCGCCGAGACCCTCGGCATCTCGGTCGGCGCCGTCAAGACACGAATTTTTCGGGCCGTGGAGGCCCTGAAGACCCACTTTTCGGAGGGAGAACGCTCATGGACTGCCGCGACGTAACGAACCTCGCCATCGACCGGCTCGCCGGAGAGGCGGGAGAGGCCTCGAGACGGGAACTCTCGGCTCATCTGGCATCCTGCGAGCCCTGTCGCGCGGAGATGGCCCGGCTCGAGGATGCCTGGACGGTTCTGGGCCTCGATCCCGACGCCTCCGTGACACCGGAGTTCCGGCGCCGCACACTCGGTCTTCTCGAGGAGGAGATGATGCGGCAGCGGGTCCGCGCGTTCCGGCCCCGGCCGCGCCTGACCCGTCCCCTTCTTCAGGCTGCGGCGCTCGTCGCCGCCGGGTTCCTCGGCTACCTCGCCGCGCGCGGCCTGCCCTCCCCGAAGACCTCGACGCCGACCGCGGCTTCCCCGGCTGCGACGCCTCCGTCCGCCGCGGCTCTGCCCGATCTCGGAGGCAACCCTCGCCTCTCGAACGTCTCCTACCGGTCGGCAGGGCCCGACGGCAGCGTCGGAATCGGATTCGACGTCACGACCCGCCACGAGGTGGCTGGCCGTCCGAGCGACCCGGAAGTGGCGAAGTTTCTGGCCTACCTCGTCTCTCGCAACGCCGAGACCGCCGGCGAGAAATCGCGCGCGATCGAGCTCGTGTCCGAGCATTACGGCGCCAGCAACTCCCCGGCCTCGCCCGAGATCGTGGCGGCGCTGTCGAGCACGCTGCGCCGGGACACCAATCCGGGAGTGCGCAAGAAGGCCGCGGACGCCCTCGCGTCCTTCCCGATCACGCCCGAGATCCGCACCGTCTTCCTCGAGTCACTGCGCGCCGACAAGAACCCGGCCGTGCGCCTGGTCGCCGTCGACGCGCTCGCGGCGTCGGCCAAGCAGTCGCCCGACGCCCGCACCATCGAATCGCTGCGCGAGAAGGCGGTCGACCCGCAGGAAAACGGGTTCGTCCGCGCGAAGGCCGCCTCCGCGCTGAAAGCCATTTCCTTCTGAACATGAGGTCTGCGTAACTCCCATGACCACCGGACGTCACTCTTCTACGATGGATGCATTCAAGTTCCCCCGCGTGGAGGCGCGACGCGGAGCGCCCGACGGCGCGGGCCGACCGGCTCGCGACCTGGATCGTGCTCGCGCTGGGCCTCCTCTTCATGCTGGTTTCCGCCGCGCGCGGCGAGCAGCGCACGGCGTCGCGCGTCGATCGCTTCAATGGCTCGCTGGCCGCCGGACAGACCGTGCAGGTCGACAACGTCTCCGGCGACATCGTCGCCACGCCCGGCCGGGAGTTCTCGGCGGTCGTGACGGTGACCGTCTCCGCCGGCACGCAGAAGCAAGGCGGAGGAGCTTCTCGCCGCGACCCGGATCGTCACCGATCACGACGATGAGGGCTGGAGCCTGACGACCCGGTGGCCGGGAATGCATTCGAACGGCGGACGCCGCGGGTCGCTCTGCGAGGGCTGCCGCGTCGTGGCGCGCTACGAGCTCGTCCTGCCGCCGGGCGTCACGGCCGAGCTCCAGACCGTCAACGGCGACGTGCGCGTCCGCGAGTGCGACGGCGAGCTTCAGCTCGAGAGCGTCAACGGAGCGATCGAGGCGCGCGGCGTGCGGCGGTCGCTCCAGGCCCAGACCGTCAACGGGAAGATCGACGCGACGATCGCGGCGGTCGCGCCGGGGACGGCCGTCGGCCTGGAATCGGTCAACGGCACCCTGACGCTGGTCCTGCCCCGGGACGCGAAGTTCGATCTCTCGGCCTCGACCATGAACGGCACCATCGCGTCGACATTTCCGCTGCCGCGCAACGCCGCGGAACCGGACGACGAGACCCCGCCTCCCTCGAAGTCGGAGCGCAAGATCGTCATCAAGACCGAGGGCGACGAGACGACCGTCGTCGACCTGGAGGAGCTCGAACGCGAGCTCGAGGACTCGATGCGCGAGGTGGACATCTCGATCGAGGAGGACATGCGCCACGCGGACGAGACCATGCGCGAGACGCAGCGCGAGCTCCGGCGGCTGCGGGTCGCGGATCCCCGGCGGGAGTACAGCGGCTCGGTCGGGAAGGGGGGCGCGCAGATCCAGCTCGAGACTCTGAACGGGAGCGTGGTGGTGCTCGCGGCCGGAACCCGCGAGGCCGACGCCAGGACACTGGTCTCGGAACGCCGGTCCTTCGTCGTCACGATCCCGCCCGTTCGCGTCAAGGTTCCGAAGGTGGCCGTGGTCCCGCGGGTGCCTCCGGTTCCCCCGGTGCCTCCCGTCGCGGAGCCGCCCGAGTTCGACGGCGAGATCGTCCGGGGAAACATCTCCGGCGACTTTCTGTCCACGTCCAACGGAGGCAACTACCGAATCGGGAACGTCAGCGGGCGGGCCCGCATCCTGACGCACTCGGGCGAGATCCGTGTCGAGTCGATCGGGGGACCGGCGGACCTCAAGAGCTTCGGCGGCGACATCGTCGTCGGCCCGGTTCAGGGCGACTTGAACGCGTCCACGGCCGCAGGCGACATCCGCGCCGAAGCGGTGCAGGGCTCCGTCCTCGCGGACACGGCCGGCGGCGACATCCGCATCGCCAGCGCGTCCGGTTCCCTCGACGCCAAGACGGCCGGAGGCGACATCATCGTGCCGAGTGTCGGTGGCTCGATCCGCGCCGTCACGGCGGGCGGGGACGTGCGGATCGGGGTCGGTTCGCACGACCTTCGCGGCAGCATCACCATCCACAACTCTGGCGGCGACGTGTCGCTCACGCTGCCGGCGGAGGCCAGGGCCACCGTCGAGCTGGTCGTGACCGGTGCGGAGGACGACGACCCGGCGATCCGGTCGGATTTCCCCGACCTGACCGTCTCCCGCAAGCACGGCACCCAGCGGGCCACCGTGTCGCTCAACGGCGGCGGCGAGAAGGTCGTGATCCGAACCTCGTCGGGCACGATCCGGCTGAAGAAGGGGACGTAACCGTCGCCTTCGCTCGTACGGGATCTGCCGCCTTCGGCGGCACCGGCCTGCGGCTCGCCTGTGGGCTCGACCGCTGGCCTGATCCCTCCCTCGCTGCGGCTCCCGCGGCGCGGGGCTCCTCCCCTGTGGGAGACTCCCCGCGCCGCGTACACGCCCACCTGTGCCTCTCGCCGACTCTTTCTTAGGCTGGTCCTCGAGAGGCTGACGCTTTTTGAGGCGCTGTTGGAGTTGTACGCGGCGCGAGGCAGCCGACCACCGAAGGCAGACCCCCTGCAGTAGGCAACGCCGTGCGAAGCACGGCGTTTATCTCCGCGAGCGCAGCGGAGGACGCCTCGCGCCGCGGGAGCGAGCGCGTAGCGAAGGATCAGGCCCGCGGTCGAGCCCACAGGCGAGCCGCGGGCCGGTGCCGCCGCCAGGCGGCAGATCCGTAGCGAAGCGCTCGCGACGTTACCGGATTCGCACGACGGCGCGGCGTTCCAGCTCGACCTCTCCTCCGAATCCGGACCGCGGGTCGTGCCGGCCGTTGTCGAGGTACTCCCGGATGCCGGCCCGGAACGGGCGCCACTCGGCTCCGAACGTCGCGACCGTTTGCGTCACGTCGGCGACGTTGTCCCGGGACAGGCTGCGGAGCTGGTCGCGGGTCAGCGGCGGAGCCTCGATCACCCCGCGGCGGGCGAGCCACTCGAAGCCGGCGGCGAGAAGCCGGCCGTACCAGAGCGGCAGGTGCAGCAGCGGTTTCCGGGGCTTGCCGACCGCGGCCGCGATCTCCCGGTAGATCTCGTTGAAGCGTGAAGACGTCGGGCCCGCCAACCTCGTACGTCTGCCCGCTCGTCTCCGGCTTCTCGAGGGCGTCGGCGAAGACCCGGGCCACGTCGTAGACCGACACCGGCTGGAAGCGCGTCGTGCCGGGCCCGATTACCGGGATGAAGCCCGGGTTGTGCCGCACGATCGGCGCGAGCAGGGACACGAAGCCGTCGCCCGGCCCGAAGATGATCGAGGGACGGAAGATCGTCCAGTCGAGACCCGACGCGCGGACGGCCTTCTCCCCCGCCGCCTTGCTGCGGCCGTACTCCGAGGGCGAATCCTCGGAGCTTCCCATGGCGCTCATGTGGAGCAGGCCGGCGCACGCCCGCTCCCCGCGCGGCGGCGACGGCGTTCTCCGCGGCCTCGCGGTGCATGCGGTCGAAGGTCTGGCGCCCCTTCTCGTGGATGATCCCGACGAGGTGGACGAGCGCCTCGCGGCCCGAAGCCGCGCCGGCGAAGGACGCGGGATCGAGGACGTCCCCGGCCACGGCCTCGACCGGGCGGTTGTACCGGTTGCGCGTCTTCGCCGGATCGCGCGCCAGGACCGCGACCTCGTGGCCCCGCTGGAGAAGCTTGTTGACGACATGGGTTCCGACGAATCCCGTGCCGCCGGTGACGAGAACGCTCAAGCGCACCTCCAACGCGAGCACCTTAGCATCACGGGCACGAAGTACGCTGATCCCGCGCGATACGATGCGACGGCACCTCCCCTCACCCCGGCCCTCTCCCCCTACGGGGGGCGAGGGAGGTCCTCATCGCCACGCGGTCTGAAGGCGACGGTTACGGATACCCGAACAGATCGCTCGCGATCTTTTTTCCTTCCGCCTTCAGCGCGAGGACCTCGCCGCGCGCCTTGGCGAGGCTGGGCGAGGTCCCGGACCGGGTCCGCGACGCGCAGCGGCGGCAGGCCCGACTGGCGTTGCCGAGCAGGTCCCCCGGCCCGCGTGCCTCCAGGTCCTTCTCCGCGATGACGAAGCCGTCCGACGTCTTCTCGAGCACCGCCATCCGCGCCAGCGCCTCGGGCGACGCGGCGTTGCCCGCGATGAGCGCGCACCAGGAACGGCGGTGGCTCCGGCCGACCCGGCCCCGCAGCTGGTGGAGCTGCGCGAGGCCGAACGTCTCCGCGTTCTCGATGATCATGACCGTCGCCTCCGGCACGTCCACGCCGACCTCGACGACCGTGGTCGCGACGAGGATCGGTTTCGCGCCCGCCGCGAACTCCGCCAGGACGCGCCGACCTCTCGGCGGGAGGCATGCGCCCGTGGAGGATTCCGATCCGCGACACGGGGCAGCACGGCGGCGATCCGGTCCGCGGTCTCGCGGGTGGCGGCGACCTCGCGCTCGCGCTCTTCGATGGCGGGGACCACGACGTAGACCCGCTCCCCCGCCGCCGCACGCTCCGCCCGCGAATCGTACACCTTCTCGCGCGAGCCCTCGCCGCGGATGCGCGTCAGCACCGGGGCCGCGGCCCGGCGGCTTCTCGTCGAGGACCGAGACGTCGAGCTCGCCGTAGATGGCCCACGCCAGCGAACGCGGGATCGGCGTGGCCGTCATGACGAGGACGTGCGGCGAATCGCCCTTGCGGAAGAGGCGCGAGCGGTGGGCCACGCCGAAGCGGTGCTGCTCGTCCACGACGACCAGGCCCAGCCGGTGGAAGCGGACGGGCGACTCGATCGAGCGCGTGCGTCCCGACCAGGACGTCGAGCTCCCCGGCCGCCAGGCGCGCGAGCAGCTTCTTGCGCTCGGCCCCGCGCACGCGCCCGGTCAGCAGGCCGATCCGGATCCCGGCCCCGGTCAGCCACGACGAAAGGCTCATCGCGTGCTGCTCGGCGAGGATCTCGGTCGGCGCCATCAGCGCCCCCTGCGCCCCGTTCTTGGCGGCGATCAGGAGAGCCAGTCCCGCCACCACCGTCTTGCCGGACCCGACGTCGCCCTGGAGCAGGCGGGCCATCGCCCGCCCGGAGCGAGATCGTCGGCGATCTCCCGCACCGCCCGCTTCTGAGCGTTCGTCAGCGGAAACGGCAGGACGTAGCGGGCGAGCTGCCGGATCGCCTCCTCGGCCGGCGAGCACCATGCCCCGGCGCTCGCGCAGGCGCGCGCCGCTTCTCCTCGATGCGGGCCGCGAGGACGAACAGCTCCTCCTGGGCGAGCTGCCAGAGGCGCCGGTCGCGCCGAGTCCGACGTGAGTCGGAAAAGTGGCGCCCTCTTGCCAGGGCCTTGAGGATCTGCGGCCGGCGGCGCGGAGACCGCCGCGAACTCGGACGAGAGCCCGTCGAGCACCCGGCGCACGAGGGTGCGCCAGAGCCGGGTAGGACGTCGGCGGCGCGGTGGTAGATCGCCGACGATCCTGCCCGCGTGGAGCGGGTTCGACTCGTCTCCGTCTTCGAGGAGCTCCGTCTCGGGGTTCTCGATGCGCATCTCGCCCGCGCGGCGTGGCCACGGGCGTGCCGTACAGCGCGGCCCGCCGCCCTTCCAGCGCCTTGGCGAAGGACGGGTACCGGTTGTGCCAGACGACCCGCACGGCGCCGCTGCCGTCGTCGGCCACGGCCTCCACACGGAGCAGTCCCCGCCGCATCCGCGTCGACCGGACACTCTGGAAGCGCACGAGGCTCGTCGCGGGGATGCCCCAGGACAGGCTGGCGAGCGACGCGAAGTGCCGGCGGTCCTCGTACCGGAAAGGGACGGCGAGGAGCAGATCGGCGACCGTGTGGATCCCGGCGGTCGCCAGCCGGGCGGCCCGCGCCGCGCCCGACGCCCGGGCAGGTCGCGAGACCGGGTCGCGCAGGTTCAGCGGCCCGGCGGGGCGCCGCGCGGCGGGACGTCAGTAGTCGCCGGGCGCCTGGAAGGTCAGCGGCACCAGGCCGAACTTCAGGACGTCACCGTTGCCGACGGCCACGGGCACCCCCGTCGCGAGCCGGGTGCCGTTGACGTAGGTTCCGTTCATCACGCCGATCTCTTCCATGACGTAGAAGGTCGTCGCCCATCTGGTACAGCTTGGCGTGGCGGCGCGACGTCGACCGCTGCGGATCGAGAGGCGTCAGGTCGACGTCGGGCGTGATCCCGGTGACCGGGATCGCTCCGGCCGACGAGCGTGTCGCCCTCGCGGTTGAGGAAGAACTCCGAGGCCGGCTCCTCGCCGCCACGAGGCGGCAGGCGTTGAGCTCGGGGGGAGGCTTGCGCTGGACGGGTTTCTCCTCTTCGGCGACGCGCCGCCCGAGCGCCTCCTCGAGCATCGCCGTGACCTCGCGAAGGCGGCGCGAGAGCTTGCGCATCATCCGGACGGCGATCTCGGTGTTGCTCTTGAGCATCGCGTCGAACGTCGCTCCGTTGATCCGGACGAGCTCGACGTCGGTCTTGGCCCGCGCCGAGGCGGTTCGCGGGCACGTCCTCGAGGACGCTCATCTCCCCGAAGAAGTCCCCCTTCTCGAGCGTCGCGAGGACCCGCGTCTCTCCGCCGATGGACTTGAGGAGCTCGACCGTGCCCGACTGGATGATGAACATCTCCGTGCCGATGTCGCCCTCGGAGAAGATGATCTCGCCCATCAGCGTGGCTGACGATGTACTTCTCGTACCCGGCTCTTCCCGGTCCCGCCGGGCCCGGACTTGAAAACGGCCTTCACGTTCGCCATGGCGGTTCAGAGTCACCCCGGCGTCGGGAAACTCGACGACCCCGCGTTCGGCGTCGCACCCGCACGGGGACCCCCAGCGGCAGCGTCCGGGGTCGCGCGGACGTGGCCCGCCGGGAAGCCCCGCACGACGGGGAACGGACGCCCCGCGAAGCGGTCCGACGAGCCAGGCGGCGAGCGGTCTCCGTGGATTCGCCGCCGCGCGCGCCAGGCGAAATCGAGCCAATCAGTCATGGCTTGCAGTCCATCGAATGTACCCGACCGCTCCAGCTGGGTCAACATTCGATCCAGACGGTAGGCCTCCTCGCCCACGTCCTCCCAGAAGAAAACCGCTCCCGGCGCCGTCGATCGGCTCCGGCGTCCCGGCCAGCGACGCCGCGAGGGACAGGCACCCTCCGACGAGGGGTCCCTCGCCGGAGCCTCCCGCGAGGACGTTCTCCGCCGAGACACGATGAGGCTCCGGGGTCTGCCCGGAGAGGACGCGCTGCCAGTCGAGGTCGTCGTCCTCGGCCACTGTCGACCGCGACCATGGGACCGAAGAAGCTGACGCAGCCCGGCGCGCGCCGCGAACGCGAAGAGCACCGTGAGGTCCGAGCCGCCGAGATGGATCTTCGGGCGCTCGCGAGGTCGCAGGGCTCCAGATGCCGCAGCACCCGGGCTGACCCGTAGCCGCCGCGGGCGAAAAAAATCGCGTCGACGTCCGGATTTCGCAGGAGCTCCTTATAGCCCTCGGCGCGCTCGCGGTCGGACCCGGCGAGAAAGCCCTCGCGGGCCAGCAACGTTCGTTGCGAGTCACGACCCGATAACCCCGCCCCTCGCAGGGCCGCCACGCCGGAGGAGAGCCGTGACGGGTCGACCGGACCCGAAACGGCGGCGACGCCGATCGTCGCTCCCCGCCGGAGGCGCGGGGGAGTATGGGATCAGAAAAAAAAGAGCCCTGGGCGGGCCTGTCAAGCCGAATCCTGAGCGCCGTCGAGCGGCTGCCGCAAGGAACCTGCCGGTACCCCGCTCCCCGTGGCCGGGGTCGCGATCATTCCTCTGGGCCCGAGGTCGCCCTCGGGCTCGAGCAGCCGACCCGGAGACAGCTCACGATGTGTGAGGTGGGACGGGCGCCCGCTGTCCCCCTATTTGGCCTTGCTCCGCATGGGGTTTACCGTGCCCCCGCCGTTGCCGGCGGAGCGGTGCGCTCTTACCGCACCGTTTCACCCTTGCCGTCCTTTCGGAAGGCGGTCTGTTTTCTGTGGCACTTTCCTTCGCGTCGCCGCGACCGGGGATTACCCGGCATGCTGCCCGTGTGGAGTTCGGACTTTCCTCTCCGATTTCTCGGAGCGATCACGTGGCCCGCTCGGAGCCGATCAAATTTTACCACGGGGTCAGGGGTCCTCGCGACAGGCCAGCCGCGACGTCTCGGTCTGAAGGGCTCTGATTCCATCTCCTTATTTGGACCGACCGCCACCCCGGTTCCCGCCGTCCTCGAAGTAGCGCATCCAGGCGTCGACGTCGACGGGTCCAGCGCTCTCGGGCGGGCTCGGGCCGCCCGAGGACCGGCCGAATCGCGCAGAAGAATTCCTCCGGCGTGCAGACCGCGGCCCCGGCATCGCGGGCGCGGCGGGACAACCCGCGGTCGGCCGTCACCACCGTCATTTCCCCCGGTGACTGTGTCTTCTCGATCTCCCGGAGGATGGCGTCGTCGGCGGTGCCCCCGGACGCAGGGCGGACGGTCAGAGTCCCCATCGAGGATCCCCGGCTGCCGGCCGGACCGTCGAAGAACAGGATCGCCCGGGCTCGGGTGCGGCGCAGGCGCTCCGAGAGCTCCGCGACCAGAGCGCCTGGCGGTCCTCCTCCGAGGGGCGGGAGGTCCTGCGGAACAACCCGATCAGGTTGTTGCCGTCCAGCAGGTACGGCATCACGCCGCCCGGGCGCGGCGCGGATGCTTGAGACGGAAGAACATGACCGCGAGGCCTCGCAGCACCCGGCGCCGATCCAGGACGAGAAGGAGGACGAGCGGCTCCGAGGAAGACGCCCGCAAACCACTGGACGAAGAAGACGAGAGCTCCGAGGGCCAGAGCGAAGGCGTCTTCCGCCAGAGACATCGCCAGCTGGGCGAAACCGCGCGTGGCCGCGGTGGAGGTCAGTCGGGTCGCGGATTTGGCGAAGTGTGCCGCGAGCGTGGCCAGGGCCCCCGCCGCCGCCAGGCCGATCCGGGCCCCGGGCGATGCGTCCGGGACGACCGCGAGCAGCAGCAGAGCCCCGACGACCGGGCGCAGCAACGTCTGCGCGAGGCTCCAGAGGTGATCGACGATCGGAATCTTGTCGGCGACGAACTCGGCCAGGAACAGGACGATGGCCACCGTCAGGACCCCCTGGCTCGAGAGCAGCGCCGCCGTGGGACCCGGAAACTCCTGCGGCATCAGGAGGAAGAGCCCGTGGAAGAGCAGCAGGATCACCCACGCATTCAGCCCCGCCGCCGCCGACAGGCCGAGGCCCGTGAGGATCGCGGTCAACGGCGGTGGAAGAGACGCGAGAGGATGCCGGACGGCTGGGCCGGGGCCTGCTCCGCCTCGGCCTCCGGCGCCGCCGGCGGCTCCGCGTCCCGCCCCGGGGTCGTTCGGTGAGAGCGGGGGCGGGCGCCGTGGTCGCCGCCTCGACGACCCGCCGCAGGAGCTCCTCGTTCTCGGGAGACGGGTCGAGGGAGACGGCGCGGCGCGCGAACGGCTCGGCCTCGTGCGGTCTCCTGTGGTCCAGGAGCGCGCGAGCGGCCTCCAGGGAGAGCGCCACGCGCCGGCTGTCGAGGCGCGCGGCCTCCTTGAGGTTCGACAGCCCCTGGTCGATCCAGTTGGGATTCTTCATCTCGACCTGGGACAGCACGTAACGAAACTCGGCGTTGTCGGGCACGAAGCGCACGGCCTCCCGCAGCATTTCGACGGCCGGGTGATAGTCCTTCTCCTCGATGAGCTGCTTGGCCCGCCGGAAACTCTGCATCGCGAGCTTCTTGCGGACCTCCGGGTCGGTCGAGGGCGCGTCCGTTCCGAGCACCTGCGCCGGAGTCGCGTCGAGGCTCTGGTCGTACAGCGCCCGCTTCTCGGGGTCCGAGAGCGCCTCGTACGCCTCCTTCATCCGCTCGAACACCGCGGTCAGCTCCTTCTCGAACTTGCCGAGATCTTCGCGGTGGCGCAGATCCGGATGGAAGAGCCGGCTGCGCTCGAAGTAGGCCTCCGAGACCTTCTCGGGCGGCGCGTCGCGCGCAACGCCCAGCAGCTCGTAGTGCGTCAGCCAGTCGATGCGCCGATAGGTGTTGCGGACGAGCTCCGCGTGGCCCGGCGACCGGTCCGCGGGATCGGCCGCGACTTCGACGTTCAGGCCGTGGAAGCCGCCGCGGCCGCTCGGCGGCCGCTCTGCGCCCTCCTGCTTCCACTCCACGATGCCGCAGGAGATCGAGCGCGTAGAGGATCTTGCCCGTGGCCAGACGCGAGGCGCCGGCGATCTTCAGCAGCGAGTCCACGTCCAGGATGCCGTCGATCCGCGAAAGGAGGTAAGCCTCCTGCGGAGTCAGCGGCAGGTACTGGTAGCGCGACATCGGGTCGGTCGCCAGAATCGGAACCCGGTGGCCGTCGCCGAGCCGCTCGCGGAAGACGCTCGCTCTCCGGCAGACGCCGGATGCCCTCGACGATGATCGCGGCCGTCGAGATCGACAGCGCGACGTCCGGGTCGAGCACGCCGGCGGAGCCTTGAAACTTGTACTCCCCCGATCTCCCAGGCGAAGGTCGAGAAAACGATCTCCTCCACCAGGCGCCGCATCTCGGCGTCGAGCACGGTGCGCGACACGAGGCCCCGATCCACCAGGATCTTGCCGAGCCGGGCGCGCCCCTGCTTGGCGACGGTCTCGAGGGCCCAGTTGAGGTCGGTGTCGGTGATGCAGCCCCGGCGCTTGAGGAAGGCGCCGATGCGTTGCCCTTCCCGGGACGACGTCGCCGTGCGCAGCTCGCCTTTCTCGAAGAAGAGGTGCCGGGTCTCGTCGCCATGAACGAGCGAGAGGGTCCCCTTCAATCCTTCGAGAAAGATCCTGCGCAGCACCTGCGGCAGGGGCGTCTCGGCAAGGGATCCGCGAAAGCCTGCGGAGGCCGTTGGTGTGGTCATGGGGTCGCCGTGCGAATGGTCACTCACGATAGCAGAAAGCGGCCGGTCAGCGTATGGGCACGACCAGGGGCCGGTTGCGCGACGTCGTAAAGAAGGCCGGCGCCCGGGCAAGCGCGCGCTGCGCCGCCTCGCGCGTGGGATAACGGCCCCAGAGCACGCGGAAGCACGTCTGGCCTGGAAGGGCGTCGTCAGAAGCCACATCGTCCCGGAGGGACGGTCGTATTTCCAGGCGTCGGAAAGCGATTCCTCCTGGCACACCAGCTCCAGCTGGATCGTGAAGCGGGCACGGCGGTCGGCGTCCGCTCTGCGCCCGTCGCGTGCCGCGCGGTCCAGCCACTTCTGCCGTCCCTGGGGCGCGGCGGCCGGAGCGGCCGTCGGCTGCGGGCGCCGGCTCGTGGGGGAAACGGCCAGAGGACGAGTGGCCGCCGGCGCCGCCGTCGCCGAGGCGGCGACGAGCGGGAGCGGGCGCAGCCGTGGACACGAGGGCCGCTGCCGTCGGGGTCTTCGTCGTCGCGAGCGGACGGCCGGCGCGGGCGCCGCGGGTCCGCGCGAGCGCCAGTACAGCAGGCCCGCCACCGCCGCGGCAAGAACGACGAGCAGCCACAGCCACGGAGCGCCGGAGCGCTGGCGAGGCCGTTCCCCGGCTCCGACTCCCGTCGACATGTCGAGAGGCCGGTCGAAGGACGCCTCATCCTCGGAGCGCGAGGGCTCCAGGTCCATCAGATCGGACGGCAGTCGCGGTTCCGGAGTCAGATCTGCTTCGTCGAGGTTGCGGCGACTCGGATGCTCCGCGCTTCCGTACCCGGGGCCCGACAACCCGACGACTTCGAGCTCCTCGAACCCGAGACTCTCGGCGGCGCGCCCCTCTTCGGGAGCCGCTTCGGCGTCGGCGAGGGACGAGCGCTCGGAGGCGCGTTCCGACTCCTCGGCCAGGTCTTCCGCCGTCGCTCGGGACGAGGGCCGGCGCCCGGCTCGCCCGGTCGCGCGACGAGAGTCTCTTCTCCCTCCTCCTGCGCGTCGCCGTCTTCCCGTTCGAATCGGTCCTCTTCTTCCTCTTCCTGTTCCTCCCCCTCGACGTCTTCCTCTCCGTCCTCCTTCTCCTCGTCCTCTTCCGCGTCCCGCTCACGAACCGGCAGCGGGCTTGGCCGGGGAGTCGTATCGGCCGCCACGAACTCCGGATGGACGAGCCCGAGCGTGACCAGCGCCGCGAGCAGCTTCTCGACGGCGAACGCGTCCGCCGGCGCCTCGCTGGAGATCTCGGCCGCGGTCGACTTGCCGTCGATGAGGCGGACCACGGACTCAGCGTCCGGCGTCAGGCCGAAGGTCGAGAACTCCGCTTCGAAGTGCCCGGCCCGGCTCAGCGGGACATCGACGCCCCCGAGGTAGTGGAGAACCAGGCCGCGGTCCGCGCGAACGCAGAAAGAGCTCGAGCACGAGGCGCGGGATCGACAGGCGGAACTCTCCCGCTTCGCGGGCTCCGGTGCGGAACAGCCAGTACTCGCCGTCGAGCCAGGTCAGCAGGTCCGAAAGGATCTCGACGGCGCGGATCTTCTCGCCCCAGCGCCACTCGCGCCGGGTCAGGACTCCCGCCTGGAGCGCGCTCTGCGCCCGGTCGGTTCCCTCGACGGCCTTGAGGCGCTCGAGCGTGGCTTCGTCGAGCTTGCCGGCGCGCAGCAGGATCGCCGCCGTCTCGAAGCGCGGGTCCGAGGATGAGGTTCCGACGATCTCTCCGGCCGCGAGCTCGAAGCCCGACGTCGCGCCCGAGCGGGAGAACTGGAGCGTCCCGTTCGCGCTCTCCCGCCACAGCGCGACGAGCGCCGCGAGAAGGTCGGTGCCCCGGATCTCGCCCTCCGCCTCGAAGGCCGTTCTCATCCGACGTGAGCGCTCTGGCGGTCGAGGTACTCGGCCACCGCGCCGCGCCGTCATCGGCCCGACCGCGGCTTCGATCTCGCGCGGATCCGCCACCTGAAGACCCCGCACCGAGCCGAACCGCCGGAGCAGCAGGCGCGCCCTCACCGGCCCCACGCCCGGAATCTCGGTCAGGCCCGTCTGCCGCATGCGCTTGCCGCGCCGGTTGCGATGACGGGAAATCGCGAAGCGATGCGCCTCGTCGCGCACGCGCTGGATGAGCTGGAGAGCAGGGTCCTTGCGGGAAAGCCGGATCGGCTCCGGGCGTCCCGGGGCCCAGATCTCCTCCTCGCGCTTGGCGAGACCGACCACGGGCAGCTCGATTCCGACGCGGTCCAGGGCGGTCAGGGCGGCCTGGAGCTGCCCCCGGCCGCCGTCCACGAGAATGAGGTCGGGCAGCTTCCCGTTCTCCCCGTGCACGCGGCGGTAGCGCCGTTCCACGGCTTCCGCCATGCTGCGGAAGTCGTCGGGCTCCAGCAACTGCTGCGACGCGATGTTGAAGAGACGGTAGTCCGACTTTTTGGGCCGGCCCTCCTCGAAGACGACGAGCGACGCGACGCTGTCCGTGCCCTGGAGGTGGGAGATGTCGAAGGCCTCGATGCGCTGCGGCGGGATCGCGAGCCCGATGGCGCGCGCCAGCCGCTCGACGGCGATCGCTTCGTCGCCGCCCGTGCGACGGAAACGGACCCGGTGCCGTTCCCCCGCGTTGACCTCCGCCAGGCGCAGCCGGTCCACCGCCGGACCCCGCTGCGGGACGCGGACCGCCGACTTTCGCTCCTCGCCGCGCCGCCAGGAAATCCTCGACGAGCCCGGGGTCCGCGATGGTCGACCGGCAGGTGGACCTCCTTCGGGAGAAACGGGTTCGCATCGTAGAACTGGGGCAGGAAGGCTTCCAGGAAGGCGGCGGGGTCGATCTCCTGGGCCTTCTCGAAGAAGAAGTCCCGGCGGTCCTGGAGGACTCCCCCCCGGACGACGAGGACGACCACCGCCACGTCCGTCCCCGACTCGAAGAAGCCGAACACGTCGACGTTCTCGCCCCTCATGGACTGCACGACCTGGCGTTCGGCCACGTCCCGGACCGTCCGGAGCGCGTCCCGATACGCGCCGGCCATCTCGAAGTTCTCCTCGGCGGATGCGGCCTGCATTCTCCGCTCGAGGCGCGCCTCGAGCTCCTCGTTCTTCCCCTGAGGAACAGCACGACGTCCGCAACCGCTTCGCCGTAGGCCTCGCTCGTGGTCAGCCCGTTCACGCAAGGCCCCAGGCAGGCGTGCAGGTCGTAGTAGAGGCAGGGACGCGGCAGGTTGCCGTCGATCTCGATCCGGCACGTGCGGATCTGGAAGTGCCGGGTGATCATCCGCATGATCCGCCGGGCGAGGCCCCCCCAGAACGGGCCGTAGTACGAGTGGCCGTCGTCCTGGACCCGCCGGGTCACCAGGGCCCTGGGCCAGCTCTCCCCCGTGGTGATCTTGATGTAGGGATAGGTCTTGTCGTCCCTCAGGCAGATGTTGTACCGGGGACGATGCTTCTTGATGAGCGTGTTCTCGAGGAGCAGCGCCTCGAGCTCGGTGTTCGTGACGATCGTCTCGATCTCGCGAAACGACCGGAGGAGGGCCGCCGTCTTGTCGGCGGTCGCGCCGCTGAAATAGGACGCCACCCGTTTGCGCAGAGATCGGGCCTTCCCGACGTAGAGGAGTTTGCCCTTCTCGCCCCGAAAGAGATAGACGCCGGGGGAATCGGGGAGATTCTCCGGCGCGCGCCGCTCGACCACGAAATCAGTTTAACCCGGACCGGCGCGCCTCCCGGAAGCAGCCCGGCGGTTCGGTATGATGGGACCGTGCCGATGTACGAGTGTCCGTACTGCTACACCCCGGTGGAGCCAGGCACGCCCGTCTGCCCCAAGTGCGGGCGGGAGCTCGAGCGCTGGCAGACCGGGTTCTACACGCGGCAGCGTCCGCTGGCGGCCAAGTCCCGCACGGCCGTCTGGATCGCCGCCCTGGCGGCGTTGCTCCTGGTCTTCGCCGGCTTCGCGCGCGCCTGCCACTGGCTGTGAGCACCCGGGTCCGGATCCTCGCCGCGCTCCTTCTGGCCTCCGCTGCGCCGGTCTTCGCGCAGATCGTCCCTCTCTCGCGCTGCCAGGCGGCCATCCCCTGCTCGATCCCCTTCGGGCTCCGGCCGGCCAGCGCGACGGCGTTCTCGCCCTATACCAGGAGCGGCAACGTCGGCATCTCCGTCTCGGCCGGCGTCGAGGAAGGCTTGAAGCCGAAGCTCGACCGGATGCCGGTGTCCGAGGACCCCTCCGAGCGCGCCGCGCGGATCTTCGTGATGCGGAATCCCTACGCCGCGGGCCCGACGAAGACGCCCACCCGACCACCGACCCGGCCACCGGAGGTGGACTCCCGGCCGTAGGGAACGCCGTGCGTAGCACGGCCGTTACTCCGGAGCGTTACGCTCGGAAAATCTCCAGTTCTCTGAGGCCCCGAATCTCGTCGCGCAAGGCCGCGGCCTTTTCGAGCCGGCCACCGAAGGCAGACCCTCGGCAGTGCAACGCGGCCGGAGGCCGGCGGTCACACAGGTCAGGATCGGAAGATCTCCAGCTCCCTCAAGCCGCGGATCTCGTCGCGCAAGGCCGCGGCCTTTTCGAAATCCAGCTCCTTTGCCGCCGCCTTCATCTGCTTCTCGAGCTGTGTCAGGCGCCGCCGAAGCGAGTCGGCATCCGGCAGATCCGCCGGGTCCGTCTTGACCGGAATCTCGTAGTAGTCGAGGTTGGACATCCGGACGAGCGGCGAGTTGACCTGCTTGACGATCGACGCCGGAACGATGCCGTGCTCGACGTTGTACGTCTCCTGGATGGTTCGCCGGCGCGTGGTCTCCTCGATCGCCCGCTTCATGGAGTCGGTCACGACGTCGGCATAGAAGAGGACGCGGCCCTTCAGGTTGCGCGCCGCGCGGCCCGACGTCTGGATGAGCGACGTCTCGCTGCGGAGGAATCCCTCCTTGTCGGCGTCGAGGATCGCCACGACGGCGACCTCCGGGAGATCCAGGCCTTCCCGCAGCAGGTTGATGCCGATGAGAACGTCGAACACGCCGCGTCGGAAGTCGGAAAGGATGTTGACGCGGTCCAGGGTCTCGATGTCGGAATGGAGATAGCGGACGCGCACCCCCACTTCCGAGAAGTAGTTCGTCAGCTCCTCGGCCATCCGTTTCGTCAGCGTCGTGACGAGGACGCGCTCGCCGGCGCCCGCCGCCTCGCGCGCCACCCCGAGAAGGTCGTCGACCTGGCCTTTGACCGGCCGGATCTCGATGACGGGATCCAGCAGGCCCGTCGGGCGGATCACCTGCTCGACGATCTCGCCACCGGCCCGTTCGAGCTCTTCGGCCGCCGGGGTTGCGCTGACGGCGATCGTCTGATGGATCCGTTCCCGGAACTCCTCGTTGGTCAGCGGCCGGTTGTCCAGCGCCGACGGCAGCCGGAACCCGTAGTCGACCAGGACCTGCTTGCGCGAGCGATCGCCGAAGAACATGCCCCGCACCTGCGGCAGGGTGACGTGGGACTCGTCGACGACGAGGAGAAAGTCTTTCGGGAAGTAGTCGAGCAGCGTCGGCGGCGGCTCCCCCGCGGCCCGGCCGGAGAGGTGCCGCGAGTAGTTTTCGATGCCGTTGCAGTACCCGAGCTCCTTGATCATTTCGAGATCGAACATCGTCCGCTGGTGCAGGCGCTGGGCCTCCAGCAGCCGTCCGGCGGCCGTCAGCTCGGCCAGACGCTGGTCGAGCTCGATCCGGATCGACCCGATCGCGCGCTCGAGGGTCTCGCGCGGCGTCGCGTAGAAGGTCCGGGGATAGAGGGCGAGCCGGTCCAGTCGCTGCAACGGAGTGCCCCGCAGGGGATCGGTCCGCGTGATCTTCTCGATCTCGTCTCCGAAGAACTCGACCCGGACGGCCGTGTCCTCGTACGCCGGCTGGATCTCGAGCACGTCCCCGCGGACGCGGAAGGCGCCGCGCGTCAGGTCCAGGTTCGTGCGCTCGTACTGCATCTCGACGAGCTGCGCGAGCAGGGCCGGCATGCCGCGCGTCTGGCCGACCTCGAGGTACGCCAGCATGTCGTAATAGGACTCGGGCGCGCCGAGGCCATAGATGCACGAGACCGACGCGACGACGATGACGTCCCGGCGCTCGAAGAGGGCCTTGGACGCCGCCAGGCGCAGCTTGTCGATCTCTTCGTTCCGGGACGTCTCCTTCTCGATGTAGGTGTCGGTCTGAGGAACGTAGGCCTCGGGCTGGTAGTAGTCGTAGTAGGAGACGAAGTACTCGACCGCGTTCTGCGGGAAGAAGCTCCGGAACTCCTGGTAGAGCTGCGCCGCGAGGGTCTTGTTGTGCGACAGGACGAGCGTGGGCCGGTTGACGGCCTCGATGACCTTCGCGATCGTGAAAGTCTTTCCGGAGCCCGTCACCCCGAGCAGCACCTGGTCTGGCCGGCCGTCGGCCAGACCCGCGACGAGCTTGTCGATCGCGGCGGCCTGGTCCCCCTGAGGCTTGAAGTCCGTTTGCAGGCGGAACGTGCCGGCGGCGCCCGCCTGGGCCTCGAGGTAGGTGGCGGGCTTGCCGGGTTGCACGGACGCGGGAGGACCGGAGGAACGTGAAGGACGGGGCATCGCGTGAGGGGCCGCTTATAGCATAACGAGGAGCGATGCCTCACAATCGCCGGGTGCGAAAGACGCGGCGCGCCGCCGTCCTCCTGCTCCCCCTCGTCCTGGTGGCCCTCCTCGGCTCGGTGGCGGGGTCCTTCGCCACCAACTTCGTCCGGGTGCCTCGCGTCCAGCAGCTGGCGACGTACCGGCCGGACATCATCACCCAGATCACTTCCCGGGACGGGTCGACCATCGCCCGCTACGCCATCGAGCGCCGGATCCTGATCTCCCGGGCGGAGATCCCGGCGTCCGTGCGCAACGCCCTGATCGCGACGGAGGACAAGAACTTCTTCCATCACGGCGGCGTGGACGTTCCCCGGACGGTGTCCGCCCTCATGACCAACGTCCAGCAACGCGGCTACGCGCAGGGAGGCTCGACGCTCACCCAGCAGCTCGCCCGCGCCATCTTTCTGTCGCCCCGCAAGACTCTCTCGCGAAAGTTCAACGAGGCGCTCGTGGCGTTCGAGATCGAGAGGCGCTACTCGAAGGACCAGATCCTGACCATGTACGCCAACGAGATCTACCTCGGGCACGGCAACTACGGCGTCGAGGCGGCCTGCCGGTACTACTTCGGCAAGGGCGTCAAGGACGTGACGCTGGCCGAGGCCGCCCTGCTCGCCGGGATCGTGCAGAGGCCGGAGGACCAGTCGCCGTTCCGCAATCCCGCCCTGGCGAAGTCGCGGAGGGCGACGGCGCTGCGGCGGATGCTCGCCGCCGGCTACATCACGGAGGCCGAGCGGCGCGCCGCGGAGGGCGAGCCGCTGCCGGCGGCCCCCTCCTTGCCGGAGTCGATCGTGGCCCCCTACTTCTGCGAGGAGATCCGCCAGTACCTCGAGAGGACCTACGGCGAGAAGGACCTCTACGCCCGCGGCCTGCGTGTCGAATCGACCCTCGACCCGGAGCTGCAGGCCTGGTCGGAGGAGGCCCTGGGCTGGGGGTTGCGCCGGCTCAGCCGCCGCCACGGATTTCAGCCCCCGCGCAATCTGCTGAAGGAGGGCTACCGTTCACTGGACACGTACATCGACCCCTCGTGGGAAGGCGCGCGCCTCGAGGACGGCGCGGCGCTGCGCGGCGTCGTCCTCCGCGTCTCCAAGGAGGGCGCCGAGGTGCGTGTGAAGGATCGGGTGCTGACTCTCCCCAACGCGGGCGTCAAATGGACCGAGGCCGCCACGGCGGCGAAGATCCTGAAACCCGGCGACCTCATCACCGTGACGGCGGCCCCTGCAAAGGCGCCCGCTAAGGGCAAAGCCCCGGCCACAGGCAGCGCCGAGCAGAGCCCGGCGGTCACCAACGAACCGGTCACCCTCGTCCTCGACCAGGACCCGCGGGAGCAGGGCGCCGTCCTGATTCTCGAGAACGCCAGCGGCGCCGTTCGCGCGATGGTGGGCGGGTACGACTGGACCCAGTCGAAGTTCAACCGATCGACCCAGGCGCTGCGCCAGGCGGGCTCCGCTTTCAAACCGTTCGTCTACCTGACGGCGCTCGAGCAGGGCTTCACCGCCGCGGACACGGTCTTCGACGGACCGCTCTCGATCGTGATCGATCCCCGGCAGCCGCCCTACCGGCCGAACAACTACGACGGCAAGTTTCACGGGATCGTGACGTTCCGGAAGGCGCTGGAGCACTCCTACAACGTTCCCGCGGTCCGCGTGGCCCGGATGGTGGGCCTGTCGCACGTCATCGAGACCGCGCGGCGTCTGGGAGTGCGCCAGAACCTGAGCGCGTATCCCTCCCTGGCCCTCGGCGCCTTCGAGGTCACGCTGCTCGAGCTGACCACGGCTTACTCCGTGTTCGCCAACCAGGGCCTCGCGTTTCCGCCGTATCTCGTCGAGCGCATCACCGACTCCAACGGCGACCTGCTCGAGCAGACGCACCCGGACGCGCGGGAGGTCGAGACGCCCCAGGCCGCCTTCCAGCTTCTCCAGATCCTGCGCGGCGTCACGCAGCGCGGCACCGCCGGGTCGGCCGCCCGACTCAAGCTGCCGATCGCGGGCAAGACCGGAACGACCAACGACTATACGGACGCCTGGTTCATCGGGATGACGCCCCGGTACACCATCGGCGTCTGGGTCGGGAACGACCAGAAGACCCGCTCGATCGGCCGCGGGGCCGACGGCGCCAAGGTGGCCCTGCCCATCTGGATCCGGGTCGTGGAGAAGATGAAGGACCAGGGCCGCATCGACCCGCAGGAGGACTTCGAGGCGCCGCCCAACATCGTGTTCACGCCGGTCGACTACGAGACCGGGCTCAAGGCGACTCCCGACAGCCCCCATCCCGTCCTCGAGACGTTCGTGAGCGGCTCGCAGCCCACCGAGGAGTGGAACTCCCGTTCGCAGGAGATCGCGAAGCTCCCGTGGTCGCTGCAGCAGCCCTTCTACGTGCCGAAGAAGGGCGAGATCGCCGAACCCGGCGTCCCGGCGCCACCGCCGCCGCGCTGAAGGCCGCTACGAGGCGGAGGCGCGTTCGAGGCCTGGACGTCCACGTTCAGCGTGGCGACGACGTCCCGGTGGAGCCGCACGTGGACGGTGTGGGCGCCGAGCCGGCGGATGGGCTCGGCGAGTTCCACGCGCCGCCGGTCCACCTCGATGCCTCTGGCCGCCAGGGCATCGGCGATCTCGGAGGCGGTCACGGAGCCGTAGAGCTGGTCCTCGTCGCCCGCCTTCTTGGAGATCACCACGGTCGTGCCTTCGACCTTCCGGGCCACCTCTTCGGCGACGCCCTTCTCGCGGAGCGTTTTCTCGTCGTACTTTTTCCTCTCCTCCGAGAGCCGGCGCACGTTGGCGTCCGTGGCCTCCCAGGCGATGCCCTGGGGGAAGAGGAAGTTGCGCGCGTAGCCGGGCTTGACGGTGACCGTCTCGCCCCGGTTGCCCAGCCCGCGGATATCGTCGGCCAGAATGACTTTCATGATTTCTCGGTTACTTTCTCGCCCCTTCGGCGGAAATCCACGTACCAGTCGAAGAGCCCCAGGAGCGCCACACCGACGTTGATCGGAAAGTAGGCGGCCAGGGCATACAGACCCGCCCGCAGAATACGGACCCGGAACCATCTGCGGAAGAAGTGGCAGATGATAGAGAGACCGGCGACGAAAAACAAGGCCAGCAGCGGCAGCAGGAGGTTGCCGGCCAGGCGCCTCCCCTCCCCTTGCAGCAGTCCGAAGGCAGCCCCCGTGGCCACGAAGAGCCCCGCGGCCAGAGCCGGGACGCGCAGGGTCTCGAACCGGGTCACCTCCGCCGTCGGGATCGGCCGGGCGGCGCGGGCGCCGGCGTAGACCGCGATAGCGCTGCCGAGCACCCAGAACGCTCCGAACAGCCCCCACAGGTACCGTCGCGCGAACTCACGGGCCCCCTGGAGGGTCAGCCGCATCCGCGCGATGGTCTCGGCGTCGGCACCCGAGCGGGTGGAGGACTCGATGGCCGCCGGGATCAGGCGGTCGAACGCGGCGGCCACCTCCGACGCGGCCGAGGGGCCGGGACCGCTCGAGGACGCGGCGAAAGTCGCCGAAAGAAACGCGCAGCCCGCGATGCAGAGACCGAGGTAACACCGCGAAGGATCCACCCCGGCCCGCAGAAACCCGACGCTCGCCGCCGGCAGCGACGTGACGGCCGCCGCGAGGAACGCCATCGCGATTCCGGCCCCCGGGCCGCCCGTCGCCCAGCCGAGCCCGAGGATGATCGCGGTCGCCAGCGCGCACGCCAGCATCGCCGCGACGAGTCCGCGCCGGTGCGCCAGGCGAACCACCGGCACGGCCGCGAAAGGCACCCCCAGGGCGCCCACGACGGGGACCACGAAGAGGAGGGCGAACGAGCCGGCCGCCGCCAGCGCGGCGAGCGGGATCTCGAACCGGCCCATCGGGCCGCGGGCGGGCTCAGCCGGGACCGGGGAGGAGCTCATGCACGAGAGATCGGTACTCCTCTCAGTCCGTCGCGTAGGGCAGCAGAGCGATCGAGCGCGCGCGCTTGATGGCCGTCTGCAGCTTGCGCTGGTGCAGCGCGCACGTTCCCGAGATGCGCCGCGGCAGGATCTTGCCCCTCTCCGGGATGAAGCCCTGCAGCAGCTTGACGTCCTTCCAGTCGATGTACTCGAGCTTCTCCGCACAGAACTTGCAGACCTTCCGGCGCCGGACGAAGAACTTCTTGCGCGGGCCGCCCTTGCCGTCGCGTCCCGCGGCCGCGCCCCGGCCGGCCGGGCCCCGTCCTGAACCTCCGCCCATCCTCATGGCTCGCTCCTTTCCACGGGCGCGGCGCTCTCCGCCGGCGTTTCCGCCGCGGGCGCCGGCGGCCGCGGCGGCCGCTTCACCGCCTTGATCCTCAGCCGCTCGGCCATCTTGCCGGCGCGCTTGAGCTCTTCGTCGACGCGGACGGCGAGGTGCCGGAGGACCTGGTCCGAGAGGCCCATGCGGCGCTCCGCCTCGGCCACGACCTTCGGGTCCGCCTCGACCTGCCAGTACACGTAGTGGGCTTCGCGCTTTCGCAGGATGGGAAAGGCGAGCCGGCGCTTGCCCCACGGCTCGTCTTTCACGACGTTCGCCCCGCCGTCCACCAGGATCTTCTTGTATTCGCCCGCGACTTTCGCCGCGTCGTCGTCGTTCAGGTCGGGCGTGACCAGGACGACGATGTCGTACAGCCTCATGGATGCCTCCTCATGGATGTCAATCCGGGTCGGCAGGGCCCGGAGAGGAAGGTGAATGATTCGCTCGCCGCATCGCGGCGTCGATTCCTTGCGTCAGCCAGAGCCGGAGGGCCTCCGCGGCCCGCCCGACGCTCTCTTCGAATTGTTCGCGCTCGGCTTTCGGGAAGGGCTCGAGGACGTAGTCCGCAAGGTCCCTCTGGCGGGAGTACCGCTCGCCCCGGATTCCGATCCGCAGCCGCGGGAACTCCGTGGTGCCGAGATGCGCGATGACCGATCGGAGCCCTTTCTGTCCCCCGGCCGAGCCGCGCGCCCGCAGGCGCAGGGTCCCGAGCGGGAGGTCGATGTCGTCCACGACGACGAGGAGCCCCGAGGGGTCGACGCTGTGCTTTTGAGAAAGAGCTCGAACCGCCTCGCCCGAGGCATTCATGAACGTCTGCGGAAGGGCGAGGAGCACCGCGGCCTCCCCGATCCTTCCCCGGCCCACTCGCGAGGAGCACTCGCGCGACCGGATCCGTATCCCCGCCTCCTCCGCCAGCGCCTCGACGACGCGAAACCCCGCGTTGTGGCGGGTCGTTTCGTAGTCGTCCCCCGGATTCCCGAGGCCGACGATCGCGTGCAGCAGAGGCTACTTCTCCTTTTCCTTCTCCTTCTTGTCGGTCTTCTCCTCCGCCTCTTCCTCCTCGCTCACGGCCTTGCCCTTCTTCAGGACCTCGGGCTCGGCGAGCTCGGTGACGCCCTCGGCCGTGGCGGCCACCGGCTCCTCCTCGCGAGTCGGATGAGCGACGTGGACGACGACCTTTTCCGGGTTGTCCACGATCCTGACGCCCTCGATCGGCGGAAGATCCGACACGCGGATGGCGTCGCCGATGCCGAGATTGCTGACGTCCACCGCGATGTGCGCCGGAATGTTCGTCGGAAGGCACTCGATCTCGATCTCCCGGGTCACGAGGTCGAGGATGCCGCCGTCGGTCTTCACGCCTCGCGCGACGCCGACGACCTCGATCGGGACCTCGACGGTGATCTTGACGTCCATCAGGACACGCACGAAATCGACGTGGAGGGGCTTGCGCGAAACGGGGTCCCGCTGGAGCTCGCGGATCATCGCGTGGCGGCTCTGGTCGGACCCGGCCAGTTTCAGGAGGAAAATGGCGTTTTCGCCCGCCCCCTCGCGAAACAGGTCCGCCAGGGCCTTGCGGTCGAGGGAGATCGGGACGTTCGGCTTGTTCGCGCCGTACACGACGCCCGGGATGCGCCCGCCTGCGCGCACGCGCCGAGCCTCTCCCTTGCCGGTCGTCGAGCGCTTCTCGACGCTGAGTTCGATCGTTTTCATGGCCTACTCCGCGCGGAAGTCCCGCGCAAAGAGGCGGATTCTACACAAAAAGCGAGGAAACGGAAGCCCCGTCGTGGATCCGCTGGATGGCTTCGCCCAGCAGAGGCGCCACGGAAAGGGCCCGGATCCGGGGGGTTCGGGCCATCGCGGCCTCGACAGGGATGGTGTTGGTGACCAGCAGAGACTCCAGTCCGGAGCCCTCGATCCGGTCGAGCGCGGGGCCCGAAAAGACACCGTGGACCGCGGCCGCGAACGTGCGCTTGGCCCCCTGGCGCCGCAGGGCATCCTCGGCCTGGACGAGGGTCCCGGCGGTGTCGATGATGTCGTCCAGGATCAGGACGTCCTTCCCCTCGACCTCGCCGACGACATTGCAGGATCTCGGTCTCGTTCTTGCCGGTCCGCCGCTTGTCGATGACGGCCAGGGAGGCGTCCAGGCGCTTGGCGATTGCCCGGGCGCGCGTCAGCCCGCCGACGTCCGGCGACACGATGACGAGGTCGTCGAGCGTCGAGCTTCCGAATCGCCTCCAGGAGCACGGGCGCCGCGAAGAGGTGATCCACCGGGATGTTGAAGAACCCCTGGATCTGGGCGGCGTGCAGGTCCATGGTCAGGATGCGGTCCGTGCCGGCGGCGGTCAGGAGGTCGGCCATCAGCTTGGCCGCGATCGGGACGCGGGGCTTGTCCTTCTTGTCCTGCCGCGCGTATCCGAAGTAGGGCATCACCGCCGTGAGGCGGGAAGCCGAGGAACGCCGGAACGCGTCGAGCAGGATCAGCAGCTCCATCATGTGGTCGTTGACCGGGGAGCAGGTCGGCTGCACCACGAACACGTCCGCGCCGCGGACGTTCTCGTCGATCTGGCAGTAGACCTCGCCGTCGGAGAAGTTGTAGAGCGTCAGCTGCCCGAGCGGGATCCCCAGATACGCGCAGATCTCCTGCGCGAGCGCCGGCGTGCGCGCGGCCCGAGAAGATTTTCAGATCGCCGTAGTTGAAGGCGTGCGTGGCCAAGCGAGGGGATTCTACAAGAGTGCCGCGTCCCGGAGTCGTCGGCGCCCCTCGTTCGTGTTCTCGACCACGGGCTCGTCCGGGAGCGAAAGGACCGTGCATGCGAAGTTCTCCGTCTCCGGCGGGGGTCGGCGCCTTGATTCGGGCTCGGCTCGACGGCAAGGCGCGTATCATCGGCCGAGATCCGGGAGGGCTCCATGAGAGCGCGATCCCTACTCCCGGTTCTGCTGTTTCTTCTTTCAGTCGGGCGGGCTTTTGCGGTTGCTCCCGACGATGAGCCGGCGCTCGCCAGGGCCCTCTCTCTACTCCGCTCAGGAGAGCACAAGGACGCCGTGAAGGCCTTCCGAAAGGCGAACGAGAGCTCGGGCGGGAAATGCTTCCGCTGCCTGCTCGGCCTGGCCGCGGCGTACAACGGGATGGCCAGGTTCGGCGACGCCGCAGCCGCGGCTCGCGAAGCGTCGGCAGTCGCCGTGACGGCCGAGGAGCGGGAGCTCGCGAGCCAGCTGCTCGGCGAAGTTCTCCTCGGCGCAGCCGCCGACAAGCCAAAGAAGCTCGCCGAAGCCGAACGGGCCTTCCGCGAAGCCCTTGCCCTCTCGGAGCAGAAGTCGCCGCGGGCGCGCTACCGCCTCGGCGAGACCTTGCTGAAGATGGGGCGCGACAGCGAGGGCGTGGCGGAGCTGGAGACTTTCCTCCGGGAGACGCCGACGGACCCTTTCGCGCCGCAGGCGAAAGCGTATCTGGCCCCCGCGCAGCGCCCGTCAGAAGTTCGCTCCGGAGTTCAACTTCGCGGGGCTCGACGGCAGCCCCGTCCGCCTCCAGGACCTGCGGGGGAACGTCGTGCTCCTGGACTTCTGGGCGACGTGGTGTGAGCCCTGCGTCCAGGCGCTACCAGAATTGAAGACCCTGGCCATGGAGAAGAGCGGAGAACCGTTCGTGCTGGTCAGTGTCAGCGCGGATGAGGACCGCGCCGCCCTCGAAGCGTTTGTCACGAAGAACCAGATGTCGTGGAAGCAGTGTTGGGACGAAACGGACCAGAGCAAGAGCCTCTTCGGCGTCACAGCTTTTCCCAGCTACCTTCTCCTCGACCCGGAGGGCGCCGTCCTGTACAGCTCCGCCGGCTCCTCGTTTCGCGGCACGACGCGTCTCTTTTCCGAGGTCGACAGGGCCATCCGACAGGCAAAGAAGCGGGATCCACGGCCGCCCGGCTCGTAGGAAACGAAGGCGTTGGCTGGGGCGCTAGGACTCGAACCTAGAAATGCCGGCTCCAAAGGCCGGTGCCTTACCAATTTGGCGACGCCCCAATCCGGACGATTTTAACTCGGGGCTTCGTTGCCCGCCGGGCCCGGGGGGGCTTCCCGGGGCGTCGAGGAACCCGACGGCGCCGCGTCCAGCGCCCGCCCGTACTCCTCCAGGATCCGCCGCTCCATCATTTCGCGGGTTTCCCGGTTCAGCGGGTGCGCCACGTCCTTGAACTCGCCGTTCTTCTTGCGCTTCGAGGGCATCGATATGAAGAGGCCGTTGGGCCCCTGGATCACCTTCAGATCGGAGACGAGAAAGCAGTCGTCCAGGACGATCGAGACGTAGGCTTTCAGCTTTTCCTCGGTCACGGGGAACACCTTGACCTGCGTGATGTTCATCTCAATCCTCCCTCGGTGTCACTCGAGCCTGGTACCCCCGGCGAGAAAGAGTCCGGCACGGCAGAATTCGCGCGTTCAGCCCTAGACCGGCGAGTCGCTCCGCGGCGCCCGCCCCGACCCCGTGCATCACGATCGTGGCCCCGGAGCCGCTGATGACCCAATCGTCCGTGATCGCGGCGGCGGCTTTGCACAAGGCCTCCATCCGAGGTTCTTTTGTTAGCACGGCCGGTGCCAAGTCGTTGGGTCCCAGGAGGAAACGGCGGCCTTCGGACGAAATATCCAGACGTTCCGGCAGGAATCCGCGGCCGGCGTACAAACGATAGACATCCGCGGTCGGGATCGAGAATGGCGGAACCAGGAGAAGCAGATCCGCATCCGGGCCGTCCTCCACCGGAGTCACGATTTCCCCGCGCCCCGACACGTCGGCTTCTCCACCCGTCAGGAAGAAGGGCACGTCGCTTCCGAGCCCGGCCGCAATGCTCCGGAGCCGGTCGGCCGGCGTCTGGAGGTTCCACAGCCGGTCGAGGAGGAGCAACGCGACGGCCGCGTCAGAGCTCCCGCCGCCCAGACCGCCCCCGATCGGCACGCGCTTCTCCAGGGTCAGGCGAGCGCGCGGCACGATCCCCGCCTCCTGGGCCAGAAGCTGCGCGGCGCGCACGACGAGGTTCGCGGAGCCCGTCGGGACCGCGGGGTCGTCGCAGGAAAACTCGAGCCCCTCCCCGGGCTTCGCGCTCAGGCGGTCGGCCAGGTCGATCGAGACCATCCGCGAGCGGACCTCATGGTAACCGTCCGGCCGGATCCGCCCCACGCGCAGCTCCCGGTTGATCTTGGCCGGCGCCAGGGCCGCCCACGTCATGGCTCGGGAGAGGCCGGGCCGAGGGGCTCGATCGCCGCCAGCCGCAGCGAGAGGCGTCGCGACGAGCGCTCGTCCCGCAGGGCGATCTGCTCGGGCCACGGTTTCAGCGCTCCGTCGTAGTCGATCGACAGCCGTCCCGAGGGGCCTTCGATCACCATCGAACGTACTCGTTCCGCGCCGACGTCCAAGACGGCCTCGACCGAGGTCGCTCCGTTCCAGACCAGCCTGCACTCGCCGCCGTCGCAGCCGTCCACGCCCGACGGTGCGCCGGGCCACGTTCCGGCCAGGACCGCCCGCAGTGCCCCGGGGTCGACGACCAGGGCGCGCCGGTCCTCGCCCGTGACGGCCCCGGCCGAGTACTCGGCGATCCTGGCGCCGAAGGGCCCGGTCAGAGAGGCGTGCAGCACCTCCCGCCCGTCGTCGACGACGGCGAGCGTGCCCGGGAGCGTCGCTGCCCCGCTGGACATGCGCGCGTCATAGAGCAGCCGGGACGGAAGGAGGGCCTCGGCGCGGGCCGCCGAGGAGGCCCAGGCCGCCAGCGCGTCGCGAGCCTGTTCGGGGGACGCCGGCGTGAAGTGCCGCGCGACGGTGCGCGCGGCGCAGGCCGAGAGAGAAGGAAGGAGGAGAACCGCGCCGAGACGGAGGAAAAGGCGCCGCTTCACCGCTGCGAAACGGGGGTGCGCGCGCGCTGCAGCTTGTCCCGGACGCGTTCGGGCTCATCGTGCTGGAGCTCGAGGGCCTTCTCCCAGTTGCGCACGGCTCCCGCGATGTCGCCCTGCTGCATCTGGAGATCCCCGAGGTGCTCGACGATCGTCGGATCTCCGGGCTCGCGGCGTTGCGCTTCGCGGAGGTTCTTCTCGGCCACGTCGAGACGGCCCAGCCGGAAGTACGCCCACCCGAGGGAGTCGAGGTAAGCCGCGTTGCGGGGCTCGCGGGCCACCGCCCTTTCGAGAAGGTCCCGCGCGCGCTCGAGCTGCACGCCCTTGTCCGCCCACATGTACCCCAGGTAGTTCTGCGTGGCGGAGTCGTTGGGACGTTCGGCCAGCAGCGCGAGGAAGACCTTCTCCGCCTCGGCCGAGTGGCCGGCGCGCTCCAGGCTCGAGGCCAGACGAAACTGCGCCTCGGTGTTTTCGGGGAACTTCTCGACGGCCCGGCGCGCCACCTGAGCGGCGGCGTCGAATTGCTTGAGACGGGCGTAGGCGTCGGCGGCCGCCAGCACCGATTCGATGTCGGGGGACGCCGCGAGGCCGCTCAGCTTCGTCTCGGCGGCTTTGCGATCCCCGAGACGCTCGGTGAACTCCGCCGCCGCGGCGGCCCACTCCGGTTCCTTCGGATCCGCCGCCGCGAGAGTCTTGGCGTGAGCCAGACCGCCGGCGAAGTCCTCGCCGTCCCGGTCGGACGCGAGCAGGATACGGGCGGCGCGGGGATTCACACGGGAGTCCTGGACGGCCAGAGGCGCGAGAATCTTGCGCGCCTCGACCCAGTTCTTGTTGAGGTAGGCGATGAAGCCGAGCTCGACGGCCGCCGCCTGCCTGGTGTCCGCCCGCTTCGGGTCGTCCCCCGCCCGCCGTGCCATCTCCTCGTATTGCGCGCGCCCCAGGTCGAACCGGCGCTCGCGAACGAACTCGGCGGCCAGGGTCCGGCGGGTCGCGGCGTCGTCGGGGTCCGCCTCGAGAAGCGTCGTCAGGATCTTCTCGCCCTTCTTCGGACGCGCTTCGCTCGAACAGAACCGTCGCCAGCAGCCGGCGGGTCGCCCGGTTCTCGGGACGCCGGGCGACGAGCTCGCGCGCCTCCTCCTCGGCCTCCGCGAACTTCCCGGCGCGCGCGAGATCGAGAACGATGCGCTCGGGACCGCGGAGTTCGCCGGATCGCGCGCTGCAGGAGCCTGCGCAGAACCTCGAGCGCCTGGTCGAGCTTGTCCTGGTCCTCGTAGAGGTCGATCAGCGCGGCGGCGATCTCCCGGTCCCCGGGGTCGGCCTCGTCGAGCGCGCGGTAGATCTTCTCGGCCTCGCTTGTAGCGGCCGACGCTTGCGCCTTGGCCTCGGCGTTCAGCCGCTGGATCATGGGCTGATTGGCGAGCTCCGGCAGCTCGTCGAGCACCGCGGCGGCTTCGGCTGAGCGATCGGCGGCGAGGAGCGCGCGGGCGAGGCTCACCGACGCTTCCGACGTCGACGGCGCGCAGCCGCCGGGCCGCGGTCAGCTGCTCGATCGCGTCGGAGAGCCGCGAGGGGTCCTTCTCCGCGGCCGCGAGGTCGAGGGCGCCGAGCAGCCGCTGCGCCTCGGCGAGCGCGGGGTCCAGACGCACCGCCTCGCGTGCTTCCTTCTCGGCCTCTCGCACGACGTTCAGGTCGCGGAGAAGCTGGGCATACTCGAGGTGCACGACCGCATCGTCCGGCATCTTGCAGCGAGCACCTTGCGGTAGAGCGTCCAGCGCCTCCTGGTAGCGCCCCTCCGCGACGGCCGTGCGCGCGGCGAGGAAGGCTCTTTCGGCTCGCGGCGAATTCGTCCGTCGGACGGCGTGCCGGGAGCATCCGGCGACTTCGGCGCCTGCGGCGACGACGACTGCGCGCGCCCGGCGCGGCCGAGACCGCCAGGCGAAAGGAGCAGCGCGGCCCTGAGACTTCACTCGGGAACGTAGCACGCCCGCGTCTTCACTCCCGGAATGTAGCACGGGGCTTCGCCGCCGGGGTGCGACCCCGGCGGTATGCTCGGGGTCGATCGCGCCGCCGGTGTTTCGCGCCGTGTCCGCGCGGAGGTCGAATGTCTTTTCTTCGTGGCGCCCTGCTCGCCGTCCCCGCGTCTCCGGCTCGAGCCGAGAATGGGCCAGTCGCCTGGAAGCCCGGCTTCGGCCGCGCCCTCTCTGGAACGACGGCGTGGCCGAGGTCTCCGTCTACGAAACGCGCGACGTCAAGTGACGGAGTTCCCCGCACCTCCGCGCGGCATCCTGATCGTCGTCGCCGAGGACCTCCTTCCGGCCCGCCTCGTCAAGGCGGACCGTCCTCGGGAGAGCCCGCCACCCAGCGGGTCCTGAAGCTCAATCACGTGCGGGCATCCCCACCGGCGTTTACACGTACCAGCAGATGCTCTCGGTCTTTGAGCTCGCGGCCCGATCGCCTGGATCCCGTGAAGCTGACGATGACGAGCCACGAATGGTGCGGCAACAGCTTCGCGGAGTGGCGGCGGACCGTCCCTCGCTGGCCATCCGCTCCTACTTCGAAGACGCCCGGCGACGTCGACGTCCCGCTCTCGCCGGGAGCGCCGTCTTCTACGACTCGCTCCCACTGCAGCTGCGCGCCTCGACTTCGAGCGCACGCGCTCGGATGTCCTGCGCGTCATCGAGAGCGTCTTCTCTTCGACGTCCCCTGCCCCCGTCGACGGAGGACGCCGTCTCGAGATCGACGCGGCCCTCGAGTCGCCGCGGGTCTATCGCGTGGCGCTCAATCGGCGCCGGACAGACCGACGTCTTCGATTTCGAAACGAGATTTCCCCACCGGTCTGTGCCTTGGGACCGGCCGACGGCGGGCTCGCTGCGCCGGGTCCTGTCCCGCCGGTCCCGCTACTGGGAGAAGAACGCGCCCGGCGACGAAGCGGCTCCTTTCGCCCGCCCGCTCACGCGATAATCGAGAGTCATGCCCCGACTCGGGGATCCTTCTCTCGCTGCCGGCGCCGTCAGCGAGGAGAGCGTCAACCGCGCGCTCGCCGTTCAGGGCTTTGCGGGGGACGGCTCGGAACCCTGCTGCTCGAGCGGGGCTCGGCCTCCGAGGACGACATCGGCAAGGCCCTCGCCGAGCAGCACGGCTGCCCGTACATCCCCTGGCGCGTCCTGGGCTCTCTGGCGCCGGAACCGACGACCGTGGCGCTGCCCGCCAAGTTCGCGATCCGCCACTCCGCCGTTCCGGTCGAGCTCGGCGAAGGGTTCATCCGCATCGCCCTGCGGGATCCCGCCAACCTCCGGATCCTCGACGAGCTTTTCTTCGTCACGGGCAAGAAGATCCTCCCGGCGATCGCGCTCCGGAGGTCCGCCTCTACCAGGCGCTCGAGAAGTATTACGGGGAGCGCCGCACTCCCCGGTTCGCCATCCTGGCCGAAAAGCTCACACGCCCGACCGCGCCCTCAGGTCATCAAGAGGCCCCTTCCGCCGCCGCCCGACTTTTCGGCCGTTCCCATCCGGTATCCCGGCGGGTCCGTGCGGGAGGTCCCGTCGGACGAGGAGGCCGACTCGAATCCGTTCGCCACGTGGAAGGTGCCCGACGAGCCCGGAATCGGCTGGGCGGGACAACCCATTTCGCCCGACGCCGTCGAGGAGGACCCGAGTCGATCCCCTGGGAAGAGATGCCCTCGACGGGTTCCTGGCCGCGGCCGGACGAAGCCCTCCGCCGGCCGGCCCCGCCCAAGCTTCCGACGTCGGTCGCCCCCTCGAGAGCGCGTCGCCCTGGCGGCAGACTCCGCCCCCGGCCAGCTCCGGTTCCCGCTCCGCGCGAAGTCGACCGCGGTCCCCTCGGCCGGGATGCCGGCCGCCGGCGGATTTCGAGCGGATCCTGGCCGCGCGCGGACGCGACGAGATCTTCGAGGCCGCCCTCCCGCGCTGGCCCGAGCGGTTCCCGAAGAGCGCGGTCTTCGTGGCGCGCCCCGACGGCGTGACGGGCTGGGCGGGATCGGGAAATCGGGTCGACGCGGGAGGCCCTGCGCGCTCTGGAGCTGCCCTGGACGGAGCCCTCCATCTTCCTGAATGTGCGCATGAGCCGCGCCTTCTACCTGGGGCCTTTGCCACCGCTCCCCCGCCACGACGGGCCATGGCCGCGGCGCTGGGGGGCTGGCCGGCCGAGTGCATCGTCCAGCCGGTCCTGATGCGGGACAAGACCGTCGCTTTTTTCTACGCGGAGTGCGCCGGTCCACAGGGGGCCACCCCCGCCGACCTGACCTTTGCCCGGGAGCTGGCGGGCGCCACAGCCGCCGCCCTCGCGGCCTCCATCCGCTTGAAGAAGAAGGAAGTTATATAATTCCCCTCAATCCCGGAGGAGCGCCCATGATCAAAGCCGACATCGTCGATCGCGTGGTGGATCTTGCCCAGATCCCTCGGGCCAAGGCCGCCACCGCCGTCGAGACGGTCATCGAGGCCATGCGCTCCGCGCTGGGAGCCGGCGACCGCATCGAGTTGCGCGGTTTCGGCGTGTTCCAGGTCAAGCGGCGCAAGCGCGGCATCGGACGCAATCCCGAAGACCGGAGTCGAGGTCTCGATCCCGCCGGGCAACACGATCCGATTCAAGCCGGGCAAGGATTCGAGACCTGCCCTAGCAGGCTGCTGAAACGGACGCGGGTGTTGCGTCCGATCTTTGCACGCGACGCCAGTTCCGCCGACTCGACTCGCTGTATCCTTTCTCCCGGGCGGGGCCGGCAAAGTGACGTCCACCCTACCGGTTACCGGCGTGCAGATGCGCCCGGCCACATCCGTTTTCAGCAACCTGCTAGCAGTAGAATGAGGTCATGGCCCGGATCGGCGAGCTCCTGATAGCCGAGGGCGTACTCTCCGAAGTCGCCCTGCAAAGCGCGCTCGGATTTCAACGGCATACCGGCGAGCCCTTTCGCCTCGGAACCATCCTCCTCGACCGGGACCTGCTCGGCGAGAAGCAGTCTGCTGAAGGCCCTTTCGGCGATTCACCGCTGCGATTTCGTGACGTGGGCCGAGCTGCTCCGAAGGCCTCGCCCCGGATCGTGCGCCTCCTGCCCGAGCGCACGGCCGTGCGTCTGGGCGCCATCCCCTACGCGCTCGAAGGGCGGGGTGTGCGGGTCGCCTTCAAGAATCCCTCCAACCTCGCCGCCGTCGACGAGGTCTCCGCGGTGACCAACAGGCCCGTGATTCCGGCCGTCATCACCGAGGTGCGATTGCTCCAGGCTCTGCACCTCTTCTACGGCCGCCCCGTCCCGATCGAGTTCCGCAGCGTGCTGCACAAGCTCGAACGCAACGAGGAGCGCCGGCTCCATCGCACCCGTGTCACGATGCGCCCTCCCCTGTCGGGCCGCCCGGGTCCAATTCCCGTCGCGTCCGGGGCCGAGAAGTCGCGCCAGATCCCGATCGCGATCGCGAGCGCCGCCGAAACGGCCGAGCCGCCGCGTGCGCCTTCTTACGCCGCCCCGTTCGTCGCCGCCGAGATTCCGGGCCGCGAGCTCGCCGACGCCCATGACTTCCTGCCCGACTTCGCGCCGCCCCGTTCCGTCTCGCCGGAAGCCCTCGTGGCCTCGCTCTGGATGGACGAAGCGCCTCCGCCGCGACCGGAGCCGGTCCTGCCCCCGCCGCCTCCCCCGCCTCCCGCAACGGGCCTCGGCGCACCGCCGAGGGCCGCGTCTCCGGTCGAGAGGTCGCCGGCTCGGGACCGCATCGCAGAGGCCGCCCTCGACTCGCTGTCGGAGCGCTTTCCGCGGACTCTCCTTCTCCTGGCCGCGCAGGACGCGGTGCATGGCTGGTGGGGCCGCGGCGCCGGTCTCTCGCGCAAGCCCGTCTCGAGCCTTCGCATCGACTGGGGAGAGCCGTCGGTATTCGCGTTCGTCAAACTCTCGGGGATGGCGCACCGCGGCGCGGTCAGCCCCGCCCTGATTCCGCCGGCCTTCATCGCCCTGCTCGGGGACCGCGCCGCGACCGCCTGCGCCGTGTACCCCGTGCGGATCAAGGAACGGCTGGTGGCCTTCCTGTACGCCGATCGGCTCGGCGCGCCGCTGGACGGCGAGGATTACCGGGCGCTGGAGGTCGCGGCGAGCTCGCTCGGCAGCAAGCTGGCACGGCTCCTCCTCGAGCTGCGCAAAGCCGTGCCGGCAGAGCCCTGAGCGGTACCTCCGACCCCGGCGATCCGTTCATCGACCCCCCGCCGCCTCCGGCGAGGGGATGGCGCCGAGTCCGGGAACATCCGCTCTTCCACTTCGGACTCTTCGCCGCGACCTTCGTGACGACGACGCTGACGGGCGGCGCGGCGTTCACGCAGGGGGGCGGACCGCTGCTCGGCGGGCGCTTCGCGGACGGGTTTGCCGTTCGCGATTCCCCTGATGACGATCCTCGGCGTGCATGAGCTCGGACACTACGCGATGTGCCGGCGCTACGGCGTGGCCGCCACTCTCCCGTATTTCATTCCGTCGCCGTTCCTCTTCGTGCTCCCCGGAACCTTCGGCGCGCTCATCCGCATCAAGGAGCCGATCCGCACGAAGCGCGTGCTGCTCGACGTCGGCGCGGCGGGGCCTCTCGCCGGATTCTTCGCGACGCTGCCGTTTCTCCTGTACGGCGTGGCCCACCCGCGGCCCTCGACGACACCCCTGGTTCCCGGGACCTGGCTCTTCCACTACCCGCTGATCGTTCAGTGGGCCCAGCGGTGGGTCGGCGTCGGGCCGTACACGAGCGCCACGGTGCACGAGCATCCGACGTTCATGGCCGCGTGGTTCGGCCTGCTCGTGACGACGCTGAATCTCCTGCCTCTCGGCCAGCTCGACGGGGGCCACGTCCTGCGCGCGGCCGTCGGGCGGCGGCAGCCGATCGTGTCGGCGGTGGTACTCGGGTTGTGCGTCGTCGTCGGGATCGCCGCGGGCTCGCCGGTCTGGATCGTGTTTCCCGGCGTCGTCGTCCTCCTGATCGGTCTGGCGCATCCGCCCGTCGACGACGACGCCGAGACCCTCGATTTCGCCAGGCTGCTCGTCGCCTTCCTGTGCGTGGCCGTCTTCCTGCTCTGCTTCTCGCCCAGGCCGATCGAGCAGATCTAGCCCGACGCCCGCCCCGCGCCCTTCACTTCCAGGAGGAAGGTCGCCGGACCTTCGTTGACCAGCGCCACCTGCATCGTCGCGCCGAAGACGCCCGTCGCGACCGGCACGCCCTGCGCCGCGAGCGCCGAGACGAAATGCTCGTACAGCGGCTGGGCGTCCCGGCCCGGAAGGGCCCGTTCGAACCCGGGCCGGCGCCCGCGCGACAGATCCGCCGCGAGGGTGAACTGCGAGACGACGAGGGCCGAGCCGCCGACGTCGGCCAGCGAGAGGTTCATCTTCCCGTCCGCGTCCTCGAAGACGCGCAGTCCGGCGACCTTGCGCGCCGCCTCCTCGGCGTCGGCCGCCGTGTCGCCCGCTTCGGCTCCCAGGAGCACCAGGAATCCGAGCGCGATCTCCCCCGTGACGCCGCCGTCGACCCGGACGCTCGCGCTCGAGACGCGCTGGATGACCAGCTTCATCGCGGTCTTCGCCACGCCACGCGCCGCAGCTCCGCGGGCTCGGGGGCTCCCAGCAGGTGGGCGGCGACTCCGTAGAAGAGGCCGGCACCTCCGATGAGCGCGGCCAGCAGCACGGCCCCCCTCCAGCCGGCGATGCGATCCGCGGGTACGAACCGGAGAACCGCGAGGAGAAGACCGCCCATCAAAACCGAGGCCGCGAGCACGCGGGCGAGCGAGGCTGCGATTTGACGGCCCCGCAGGCGCCCCTCCCGCCGACGCAGCGCCGTCAGGAGAAAGGTCACGTTGACGGCTGCCGAGGCCGAGGCGGCGAGCCCGATGCCGGGAAGGCCGAACGGCCGCGACAAAATGAAGCACAGCACCAGGAACGTGAGCGCATCCGCAGCGGCCGCGGCGACGGGAAGCGTCGTGTTCTTGAGCGCGTAGAAGGCCGGGACGATGACGCGGATGCCGGCGAAGAAGAAAAGGCCGATCGCGAGCGTTGCCAGGGCTCCCGCGGTGGCTGCGGTGTCGGCGGGTCCGAATCGCCCGCCCTCGAACAGGACCCGGACGATCGGAACCTGGAGCACGATCAGCCCGACGCTCGCCGGAATGGTGACGAACGCGATGAGGCGCAGCGCGAAGGCGAGGTTTTCCTTGAACGGGCCCCGGTCCTCGGCGAGGGCCTGCCGTCGAAAGCAGCGGCAGGATCGCCGTGGCGACGGCGACGGCGAAGCCGCCGAGGACGAGCTCTTTCAGGCGGTTGGCGTAATAGAGGTGCGAGACGCTGGCGTTTCCGAGCCCGGCCGCGAAGCGCGTCGAGACGACGGTATTCACCGCGGCGATTCCATAAGCCAGGAGCCGGGGCGCCATCAGGAGCAGGACGGAGCGCACGGCCGGATCCTTCCAGCCGAGCGCCGGCCGGCCGATCGCGCGCAGGCGCGCGAGCAGCGGGAGCTGAATCGCGATCTGGAGAGCGCCGCCGACGAGCACTCCCGCGACCAGGCCGTAAGTCGGATCCGCGAGGCGGGGCGAGAGAAACAGCGCGGCCAGAATCATCGAGACGTTGAGCAGGATCGGCGCCGCGGCCGAGACGGCGAACCTCCGGTGGGCGTTGAGCAGCGCCTGACAGAGGGCCGACAGAGAAACCAGCAGGATGTACGGAAAGAGCCAGCGGTTCAGCACGACCGTCAGCTCGAACTTCCCGGGCGTCTCCCGGAACTGCGCGGCCAGGAGGGTCACGAGCCAGGGCGAGATCAGGATCCCCACGACGGTGATCCCGGCGAGCAGCAGCGCGAACGTGGCGGCGATCCGGCCGACGAAGGCCCGCGCCTCCTCCTCGCTGCGCTCCGCGGAGACGCCGACGTACACCGGGATGACCGCGGAAGACATGGCGCCCTCGCCGATGATCTCGCGGAGCATGTTCGGGATTCGGAACGCCACGAAGAACGCGTCCGAGCGCAGCCCGGCGCCGAGCGTGACCGCGATGACCTTGTCCCGCAGGTAGCCCGTGACGCGGGAAAGCAGCGTCAGGGGCGTGATCGTCGAGGCGGAGCGGACCAGGCGTCCGCGGGTCTCCTCGATCTCGTTCTCGGGCATCGGTTTGCCAGATTCTAGCCGCACGTTTCGCCGGGACATCATGTGTCCCACCGAAAGTGGAATATGTTTCCAGCACCTGAAAGGAGGGCGAACACATGGCCAGCGTCAACAAAGTCATCCTGATCGGAAACCTCGGAAAGGACCCGGAGGTCCGGACCACGCCGCAGGGCACGACCCTCGCGCGGTTCTCGGTCGCGACGACCACCGCGTGGAAGGACGCCTCGGGCGCCAAGCAGGAACGCACCGAGTGGCACGACATCGTCGCCGTGGGAGAAGCTCGCGCAGATCTGCGGCGAGTATCTCCAGAAGGGGAAACAGGTCTACGTCGAGGGCAGCCTCCAGACGCGAAGCTGGGAGGACCAGAACGGACAGAAGAGGTACAAGACGGAGGTCAAGGCCTCCAACGTCGTGATGCTCGGGCGCCGGGAGACGGGCGCCCGCGGCGCCGGCGCCCGGGAGGTGGCGGACAGCTCCGGAGCCGGCGACGGCCGGAGCCGGCGCCTACGACGACGACGTGCCTTTCTAGCCGGGCCGGCGCCGGCCTGCCTACGTCGTCGCCGAGATCGAGGTCGAGGACCCGGACCGCTACGAGGAGTACAAGAAGCTCGCGCCGCCTGCCATCGCGGCCTACGGCGGGCGGTATGTCGCCCGCGGGGGCCGCACCGAGGTCCTCGAGGGCTCGCTGGTCGCCGAAGCGTCTCGTGATCGTGGAGTTCCCGAGCCTCGCGCGGGCGCAGGAATGGTGGGACTCGCCCGAGTACGCCGCGGGCAAGGCTCTCCGCAGAGCTGCGCCCGGGCGAAGATGCTCGTCCTGGGCGTGCCGTCATCGAGCGCAGCCGCCTGAGGCCCCGCCCAGGATGACGGCTATCCGAAATCGCGAATCCTCGGCTACCAGACCCGCGACCGAGACGGGCTCCGCCGGCGTCCGCGCGGCGGAGCGCCGCGAGGTGCGCAGCGTAGGCCTGCAGGCGTCCGGCCGCCTCGAGGCGCCGGGACTCCGGCACCAGGCGCTTCGACGGCCGCGACGCACGCCGGATACGTCTCGATCCGGCGGCAGACGAACAGGAGGTCGCATCCGGCCGCCGCGGCGCGCGCGCAACGCTCGGGGAGCTCTCCGAAGGCGTCGAGCGCGCCCATCTCGAGGTCGTCGAAAAAGCCGCTCCCGTGAAGCCGCAGGCGGTTCCGCAGGAGCCCGGTCGCCGCCGCTTCCGACAGCGACGCGGGAATCCCGTCGCGCGCCGGCGGCGTGCGAGATCATGATCGCGCCGCGCGTTTGCCATGAGGGCGCACGAAGGGCGCCGAGGTCCATCGCCACCTCACGCGGGGTCCGCCTCGAGCACCGGCAGAGACTGGTGCGTGTCGAGCTGCGCGCGGCCGAGCCCCGGGAAATGCTTGAGGCATCCGCCGATTCCGGCCGCGATGGAGGCCCGCGAGAAACTCGCGCGGCCGCGCGCTCGATGGCGGCCGGGTCGATCCGAAGCGGAGCGCTCTCCCAGAACCAGAGCGCCCGCGGCGGGCAAGCCGCGGTCGACCACCGGAGCGAGGTCCACGTCGAAGCCGAGACTGCGGAGCGCAGCCCCCGGCGAGATCTCCCGCCGTCCGCGCCAGCCCGAGCCGCGCGGCACGCTGCAGCGAGGGCGCCGGCGCCAGCACGTCCCGGAGGCGATCGACGGGTCCGCCCTCCTGGTCGAGAAAGAGAAATCGCCGCCCCCGCCTCCCGCAGCTCGGCGAGCAGGGCCTCGAGCTGTCGCGAGCGACTCGATGTTGCGGCGGAACAGGATGACGCCGTACGGCGGATGGGCGGCGAGAATGTCCCGTTCGGCGTCCGAGAGCCCGGTCCCGGCGATTCCGACCCCGAAGAGCCGCGAGCTCACTTTCCCTTGAGCCGCTGCTGCAGCGCCGCCAGGAGGGACAGCGACGCCACCGGAGTCATCTGGTCCAGGTCGACCGCCCGCAGCTTCTCGAGCGCGAGCTCCTCCTCCGCCGAAAAGAGAAGGAACTGACCGCTTCCCGCGCTCTCGCCCTGCCGGCGAGCGATCACGGGCGCGCCCTCGACGTCGAGCTCCTGTTTCTCCAGGTTCCCGAGGACCTCCCGGGCCCGCTCCGTGACCTCCGCCGGAAGGCCGGCGAGCTGCGCCGACCTGGATTCCGTAGCTGCGGTCGGCGGCCCCCGGGATCGACCTTGCGCAGGAACACGACGCGGCCGCCGATCTCCCTCACGGCCATCGTCGCGTTGACGACCGCCGGCTTGACGAGCGCGATCTCGGTCAGCTCGTGGTAGTGCGTCGCGAAGAGCATGAACGCGGCCTTCGCCGGCGCGTCGTGCAGGTACTCCAGCAACGCCCACGCGATCGAGAGCCCGTCGAACGTCGACGTGCCGCGCCCGACCTCGTCGAGGATCACGAGGCTCGCGCGGCGTGGCATTCGCGCAGGATCGCCGCCGATCTCGAGCATCTCGACCATGAACGTCGACTCGCCGCGCGAGAGGTGGTCGGCGGCGCCGACGCGCGTGAAGATCCGGTCGCAGACGGACGAGCTCGGCCGCTCGCGGCCGGCACGAACGAGCCGGCCTGCGCGAGGAGCACGATCGTCGCGACCTGGCGCAGGTACGTCGACTTCCCGCCCATGTTCGGACCGGTGACGAGCTGAATCCGGCGCTGACCGTTCCAGGTCGGTGTCGTTCGGGACGAACGGCCTCCGCGCGGCGCAGCCGCTCGACGAGCGGGTGCCGCCCCTCGCACGATCGTCAGAGCCGCGGGCTGTCGTCGAAAGCCGCGGCCGCACCCAGCGGCCGCGACCGCGCGACCTCGGCGAAGCGAGGCGAAGAGGTCGAGCTCGCCGATCGCCGCCGGCCGTGCGGCGATCCGGTCCCCGCGCCCGGGCGAGCTCGGACAGCAGCGACGCGTAGAGCCGGGCCTCGATCGCGCGCGATGCGGTCTTCGGCGCCGAGGATCTTCTCTTCGAGCTCCTTGAGCGCCGGCGTGACGTAGCGCTCGGCGTTGGCCAGCGACTGCTTGCGGATCCAGTCCGCCGGAACCTTGTCGCGGTGCGCGTTGCGCGACCTCCAGCGAGTATCCGAAGACGCGGTTGAAGCGGACCTTGACGGTCGGGATTCCGGAGCGCCGCCGCTCTTCGGCCTCGATGGCGAGAATGGCGGTCTTGCGCGTCGCGGCGCAGAGCGCGCAGCATCGTCGAGCTCGGGATCGGCGCCTTCCGCGGATCGCCCCGCCCGCCGCGAGCGAGAACGGGAGGATCGGGGACGAGAATCGCCTCGACGCGCGACACGCAGTCGGCGCGTCGCGGGAATCGTGTCGACCAGCCAGCGCAGGCGCGCGGCAGGACAACGCCGAGGCCGCCGCGGCCACCGCCGGCGACGCTCCTGAGCCCGGCGGCCAGAGCCGCGACTTCCCGCGGTCCCGCCGTCCCGACGGCAATCCGCGCGAAGCGGCGCTCGAGGTCGCCGACGCCGGCGAGCGCCGCCTGGAGGGCCTCGGCCGCGTCGGCGCGGCGCACGAGCTCCTCCACGGCGTCCCAGCGCGACTCGAGCTCGCACGGGATCGAGGGACGGGTGGGCCAGGGTCTCCCGCAGAGCGCGCGCGCCGAGCGGCGTGCGTGTCCGGTCGAGCAGGCAGAAGAGGCTTCGCGACGTCGAGCCGTCAGCCGACTCGAAGAGCTCGAGGGTCGCGACCGCCGAGGCGTCCAGCCCCATCCGGCGGTCGAAGGAGAGCGGCGCCGGGGCTCCCCACGTGACCCAGACCTCCGGGGCGCATCTGCGCGCCGCATAGGCCCGCGCCGCGGCGGCGGCCGCATGCAGCGGCCTCCGCCAGACCATCCGCCCGGGCCAGGGCCGTCGCGGCCTCGACCCACCAGCTTTCCCGCGCGTCGCGAGAGAGCGGCCGCGAAGGCCGGCTCCGCGGCGCTCGCTCCGGCAGCAGGATCTCGCGCGGGCGAAACAGCGCCAGCGCATCCGGGACGCGGGCGCCGGCACCGTCCGCCGCGAAGAAGTGCCCCGTCGACAGGTCCAGAAACGCGACGCCCCAGTGCTCGGCCCGGCCCGGCAGGACGGCCGCGAGGTAGGACGGGGCGTTCGGGATCGAGGGACTCGGGGTCGAGAACGGTCCCGGGGTCACGACCCGAGTGATGTCCCGGCGCACCAGCCCCTTGCGCGGCCCGCGGGTCCTCGACCTGGTCGCAGATCGCGACCTTGCGCCCCGCGGCCACGAGCTTGGCGATGTGATGGTCCACGGCCTGGTGCGGCACGCCGCACATCGGCGCCTCGATGTCGGAGTCGCGGTGACGCTTCGTGAGCGCGATGCCGAGCAGAGGGGCCGCCTCCCGGGCGTCGTCGAAGAACATCTCGTAGAAGTCGCCCATCCGGTACAGCAGGATGGCGTCCGGAACCCGGCTCTTCATCTCGAAGTACTGCCGGAGCATCGGAGTGACGCGGGGAACGGTTGCGCTCACGCCGGTGCTAGCATAATCGTATGGAGAACTCGCGGCTCCGGCGCCGCGCCTGCAGATGAACGTTCTCGCGCTCGACACGGCCACCCCCGGCCCTTCCGTCTGCCTTCTGGCGCGCGGCGAGATCTTCGAGGAAACGCTCTCCTCGGATCGGCGCGCCTCCGAGGAGCTCCTTCCCGGCGGTCCGCCGCCTGCTCGATGCCGCGGGCATGCGCGTCGACGAGTGCGACCGCATCGCCGTGTGCGCGGGGCCGGGCTCCTTCACCGGCGTTCGCGTCGGACTCGCCACGGCCTGGGGCCTCGGCCGCGCTCTCGGAATTCCGGTCGAGGCCGTCTCGACGCTCGAGGCTCTCGCCGAAGTCGGCCCGCGGCCGCGCGGACCTGCGCGTCGTCGCCGCGTTCTCGACGCTGGCCGGGGCGACCTGGTCTGCGAGACCTTCGCCCTCGACGGGGACCGCGCCCGCTCGCTCGCGCCGGCGCGCCTGGTCAGGCTCGGCGACGCGGCCCGTCTCTCGGAGGAGGGGCCCGTGGCGGCTCTTCCCGCCGGCCTCGCGGGCTGGCCCTCCCCGCCGGAGGGAGCGAGCGTGGCCGCCGCGCTTGCCCGGGCGGTGGCGCGGGCGCCGCGGCCCGTGGGCTCGCCCCTCGCGGCGATCTATTCGCGGCCGAGCGCCGCCGAGGAGAAGCGTGGCGCTCCGTGAGCCTCAGCCCTCGCCCTACCGGCTTCGCGCGGCCGGGCCGTTCGACCTCGACGAGGTCGCCCGGATCGAGGCGGAGTCTTTCCCGGTCCCCTGGAAGAAGGAGTTCTTCGCGAGCGAGCTCGTCGAGCCGCATCGCTACATCCGGGTGCTCGGGCGCGACGACGGGGAGGAGCCGCGGATCGGCGGCTACCTCTTCGCGGTGTCCCTCTACGAAGAGTTCCACATCAACAAGATCGCGACCGATTCGCGCTTGCGGCAGCAGGGCTTCGGCCGGCTCCTGCTCGAAGACGCCCTCGCGCGCGCCCGGGCGATGGGGTCGGGCGCCATCACGCTCGAGGTCCGCGTCTCCAACACCGCGGCCCGCCAGTTCTACCGTTCCTACGGCTTCACCGAGGCGTACCGGCGCCGCGCTTACTACCAGGACGGACAGGACGCCCTCGTCCTCGTCCTGACCCTGAGCCCGGGCAAGCCCTGATCCGCGGCCTCCCGGAGCCTGCGGCGGCGCCTTTTTCCACCCGTTGAATCCCCGGGACTGCGGGGCTAGACTGGGGCCGTGATCCCGCCCCCCCTCTTCACCCAATACAAAACATGGAGGGTTGACCCGATGGAAAACGGGAACAGAGAGGAAACGCCCGTCGCCGACCCGGAGTTTCGCCGCCTGAACGAGGAGCATCGCAGCCACGAGGAGCGGCTCCACGTGCTGGCGGCAAAGTCCCGCCTGTCCGAGGACGAAGAACTGGAGGAGAAAGCGTCTCAAGAAGGAGAAGCTCTTCCTGAAGGACCGCATGGAGGCGATCGCCCGCAACCGCCGTGACGGGGTCGCGCACTGAGGATCCCGATCGCCCGGGAAGGTTGGGTCTTCATCCTTCCACCGCTGATCGCCGGTGCGCTCGCCGCGCTCTCGGGCCGACCCATCGTCGCGGTCTTCTCTCGGGCTCTCTCGCTCTTCCTGATCCAGTTCTTTCGCGACCCCGACCGCACGCCCGCAGGGCGACGAGGACACGATCGTCTCGCCCGCCGACGGCACGGTCCTGTCCGTCGCCGACGCGCCCGAAGCTCCGCCCGGCGCCCGCCGCCGCCTCTCGATCTTCATGTCGGTCTTCAACTGCCACGTGAACCGCGTCGCCGGTGACCGGGCGACCTCGCCGACTACGACTACGTGCGCGGGCCGCAGATGGCGGCTTTCGACGACAAGGCGTCGCCTCGAGAACGAGCAGACCCGGATCACGCTCGTCGAGCGCGCACGGAGGCCGTCACCTTCAAGCAGATCGCGGGCGCGCTCGCACGCCGGATCGTTTTCTATCCCCGCGTCGGCGACGGCTCCGGCGAGGCGACCGTATCGGGCTGATCAACTTCGGGTCCCGCGTCGACCTCTTCGTCCCCGACGGCGCCGAGGTCCTGGTGGCCAAGGGCGACAAGCTCAAGGCCGGCTCGAGCCGCGGTCGCCCGCTGGGGGGCAGCGGGGCGCTTCCGCCCGCCGAGCTTCCCCGGCCGCGCACTCGTCTCGGCGGGCGAGCCCGGCCGGCTCTCGCGAGGTCTCTTCATCCTCCCGACGCTCTTCACCGTCGGGAACCTCTTCTGCGGCTACCTGTCGATCTGGTGCTCGATCCGCGGGACCTTCGAGACGGCCGCGCTCCTGATCATCGCGGCCGGAATCCTCGACGGGCTCGACGGGCGGATCGCGCGGCTGACGCATTCGACCTCGAGGTTCGGCGAGGAGTACGACTCCCTGGCCGACCTGGTGTCCTTCGGAGTCGCGCCGGCCGTGCTGGCCTACTCCTGGGGGCTCGCCGACTTTCACCGGCTCGGCTGGATGGCCTCGTTCCTCTTCGTGGTCTGCGGCTCGATGCGTCTCGCGCGGTTCAACATCCAGACGCACGTCGCCGACAAGACGCTACTTCGTCGGCCTGCCGATTCCGATGGCCGCCGGCGTACGATCGCGACCCTCGTCCTCGCGACTCCGGAGCGCCTGGTCTCGCGCGTCTGGATGGGTGGCCTCCTGGCCCTGACGATCGTCCTGTCCTACCTGATGATCTCGACGATCCGGTATCGCTCCTTCAAGGACCTCGACCTGCGGCGCCGCCGGCCCGCCTGGATCCTGCCGGCGATCGCCCTGTTCTTCGCGGTCGTCGCGTTTCAGCCCGGAGATCGCGCTGGCCGCGCTGCGTCATGATCTTCGTCGCTGTCGGGACCGCTCGCGAAGCTCGTTGGCTCGTTCCGCGCGCGCGCGGAAGCCTACCTCCGCCGCCTAGCCGGCTTCGTAGGGCACGGGCGTCGGGCGGCGGCGGCGCCGGACTCCAGTCGGTCGCGAGCTCCGGTCCCGCCGCGGCGATCAGACGCAGGCGCATCGGGCAACAGGTCCGGGGCAGGGCGCCGCGCATGAGGATGCGCGCCGGCACGAGATCGTCTCGACCGGAGCGAGCAGGTCTCGTAGAGCCTCACGCGCGTCGCGCGGCCGGGAGTGACCGGACGTCCCTAGGCGTCGTACGCCTCGTAGCGGTCGAATCCGCCCGGCTGCACGTCGGCCGCGCGTGCCGGGGCGAGATCCACCTCGATCCAGTTCGACTGCCGCGACACCGTCGAGGCGTGCGGCGCCGCGTTGACCGCCTCCACGAGAACGATCCGGTTCCCGGCGGGCTGCGCCGTCACGTCGAGGGAAGGCTTGAGCGCGCGCCCGAGCAGCACGTCCTCGAAGGCGGCGACCGGAAAAACCCGCTCCGCGTCGGAGGCTCCTTCGAAGAGGAGGACCCGGCCGAGGACGAAGCGCTTGCCCGCCAGGTTGGCGCCGAGCTGGAAGAGCATCTCCGGGAGCGCCGGGACGCGGAAAGTCACCCGCTCTCCCGCCGAGAGCGAGAGGCCCTCGAGCTGCACCGGCTGCCGCGCGGTCAAATGAAAGCCCGCGACGGCGGCCTTGGCGGCCGACAGGTCATTCTCGAAATCGACTCCGGGGTCCTCGCCCGCAGCAGGCGCTCCAGGTAGCGCTCCGCGACGGGCTCCGCCGGAGGCGCGCCGCGCCCGGCCGCGGCACTGTAGACGGCCCACCAGGGCCGGCGCAGCGCGTCGATGGCGAGCGGATCGGCTCTCCCTTCCGCGCCGAAGACGAAGGCCACGATCCCGTCGGCCGCGGAGACGAGCGGCTCGAGCGCCTTGCGCTCGTCCTCCGAGCACGGGCGCACGCGCGCATCGCGATCGCCGCGAACACGCCGGCGGGCAATCCCCGCTTCACCGCTCCGACGAGCTCGGCGCCTCGCGCGACGCTCGTCGTCGCCGAAAACGGGAAGATCGAGAAGGACGCCGGTCACGCGCCCGAAGCCGGCCTCCGGCGGCGAGGGCGGGCGCCAGTGCCTTCGCCAGCGCCGAGCCGGCCGCATCGGCCGCGATCTTGCCGTCCGACGGCGAGCGGACCGACCGGTCCGCCGCGCACGACGAGGACGACGGGCACGCGGGTCACCGGCCGGGGAGGCGGCTGGCCTTCCATCCAGACGTCAGCCGCCCGTCGCTCGAACCTGACGTCTCCGGCGGGCAGGAAGAGAGCGGCGGCGCCGAGACGCTGGAGGCGATCCTCGATGGCCCGGCTCTCCGCGCCGCCGCGACGTCCGTGAGCCAGACGCCGTTGCCCTTCGGGACGGTCCGGCCGCGCGGCCGCGGCGGTCTCTTCCGGCCCGGCAGCCGGCCGCTCACGAGCGAGCGCGACCGCGAGCCGGGCAGCGCCGACGCTCGCCCTCACGAAGCCGGCCCTCGCCGGTCGCGAGGGCCGGAAGGTCGAAGCGCACGCGGAAGCCGCCGTCGGCGCGGTTCTCCGCGCCGACGGTCCGCCGTGCTCCTCCACGATCTTCTTGGCGATCGCCAGTCCGAGCCCGGTCCCGCCGCTCTTGGCCGAGAAGTACGGGTCGAAGAGCCGCGGCAGGATTCGCGCGGGACTCCGGGCCGTCGTCCTCGACGGAGACGACGACCGGTCCGCCGCGGCGTTCCGCCGCCAGCCGGATCACGCCGCGTCCCGTCGAGCGCCTCGACCGAGTTGCCGATCAGGTTCGACAGCACTCGCGACCAGCAGCCGCGCATCGGCCATGGCCTGGAGGCCCGCCGGCGCCACGGACGTCCCAGCGGACCCCGGACGCGCCCGCGTACGCGGAGGCCGCCTCCCGCACGAGCTCGCCGATGTCCGTCGGCCGCATCTCGGGACGCGGCAGGCGGGAGTAGTCCGAGAATTCCGCCGCCGAGCGCCGCAGCTCGTCGGTCTGACGCAGCACGTTCGCTCACGCACTCCTCCAGCACGCGGTCGAACTCGGGAGACTGTCGCTTTCCACACTTCCCGAAGATGTTCGACGGAGAGTCGGATCGGAGTCAACGGGTTCTTGATCTCGTGGGCGATGATCCGCGCCATTTCGGCCCACGCGGCGAGGCGATTCGACCGCACGACGTCCGACACGTCCTCGATGACGGCCATGCGGCGCCCTCCGCCGCCGAGGGGCAGCGGCACGGTGACGACCCGCCAGCGCTCGCCGGGCCGCGGCTCGAGCTCCGCGGACACGTGGACGCCCGAAACGGGAGAGCACGTCTGCGCACGGGCCGCCATCGCCTCTCCCGGGAAGACCTCCTCGAGCGTCGCGCCGTCGACCCGGCCCCGCCCGAGATGGGCGGACGCCGGGTTGGCCAGCAGGACCGTGGCGATCCGCGCCGTAGGCCACGACACCGGCCGTCAGCTGGGCGAGAAGCGTCGCCAGGCGCTCCTTCTCCCGGGACAGCGCCTCCGTCTGCTCCTTCAGGCTGCGCGACATGTAGAGGAACGCCCGGACGAGCTCGCGCAGCTCCTCGTCGGGCGGCTCGTCGAGCTGCGGCGAGAAATCGCCGCGCGCGACCGCGCGCGTTCCCTCCACGAGATCCGCCACGGGCCGGGCGACGCGCACCGCCAGCCGCCCGGCGATCGCCGCGGAGATCAGGAAGACCAGAAGGCTGAACGCCGGACACCGCGGCGGTCAGCTGCGCGGCCTCCGCCTCCGCGACCCGCTGCTGCGGGAGCAGCAGCAGCGAGAGGAGCACCGGGCTTCGCACGCCGGGCACTGCCGGGCACCGCCGACAGCGCGGTCATGATCTCCTCGAACCGGCTGTCCCGCGACGACGCCGCGCCTCCGCGCGCTCCCGCGCCTCGCCGAGGCCCGACGGCCACGAAGCTCGCGCCGGGCACGCGCGACGGGCAGAAGGCCCGCGGCGTAGAGGTCGCGGCGGGAGCTCGCCACGAGACGCGCGTCGGGCGAGTACACCGAGAGGTCGAACCCGACGGCGTTGGCGAGCCAGGAGAGCGAGGCTGTCGTCGAGAAGGCGCAGTCGGCCTCGCCGCGGCCGGCGCCGACGGCAGGTAGTCGTCGAGGACCCGGCGGGCCGTTTCGAGCGCCGTCCGCGCGTGGTCCAGCGTGTCCTGTCGCCGAGCGGCTCTCGATCGAGGAGCGGAGAAAGAAGGTCACCGCCAGAAGCGGAATCATCACGGACAGCACGAACAGAGCGACGAGCCGCCCGCGGAAACGTCCGCATCCCCGGAGGAAGCAGCTCCGCGCGAGCCGCGCGCCGGTTCAGCGACGAAGCGCGCGAGCGCGAGCAGCGCCGCCCAGGAGGTACAGACCGCCGGCCGCGGCCGGCAGCAGAAGCGCGGCCGTCAGCGAGACGCCGAGGAAATCCGGCCCCGGAATCGCGACGAGCTGGAAGCCCTCGGGCATCGGCCGCACCTCCCCCCAGAGCTCCTCCTCGCGAAAGCGGAGGCGGATCTCGCTCGGCCCGGCGGGTCGCGCGCACGCGCTGGAGAACCGAAGGCGGCAGCTCCGGCCCCTCCTCCCGGGGCGTCCCGTCCGGCCCGTAGAAGCCGAGAAACGGCCGCGGCTCAGCGCGCCGGAGGGCGCGGCGCCCGCCGAGCCGCCGTACACCTCGAGGCGCGGAGGCAGCGGGTCCCAGCCCGGCCAGTCCGCGACCGCGACCGTGACGACGGCCCCACGGCTCCCCGGCCTCGCGTAACTGCGCCGTTTGACGCACGATCGCGACCCGGTGGCGGTCGATCTGCGACTCCCGGCTCGACCCCGCGCGCCGAGGCGTCCTCCTCGGGGATCAGCGAAAACCGGCTGCGCGCGGCGCCCGCGCCAGTCGACACCTCGTAGGCCACGAGCGCCGGTGAGGCCGCCTGCTTCTTGCCGTCCCGCCACAGGCGGTACGCGAGATCCGAGAGGTCGACCTGCTCGACCGGGGCCGGCAGCTCGCGCGCGAGATCGAAACGTTCGACGCGCTCGATCGGCGCGCCGCACCGCGACGACCGCCCCCGCCGAAATCCGCTCCGGGTCCGGCAGCCGGATCGCGGAGCGCGACCCGGTACGCCGCATCCGCCCGCAGATGCTCGTGGATCGGCGGCGCCACCAGAAGCATCAGAAGCGTCGCTCCGCGCGACGAGCCGAAACGGTCCGAGGGCGCCCCCTCTCCGCGCGCCGACGCGATCGAACGCCTCCAGGCCTCGAAGCAGAGCACTCCGGCCGCGCCCACCGCGAGCGGATAGAGACGGCGGCGGAGACGCAGCGAGCAGCGCCGCGATCGACCGCCGCGGACGTGGCCAGAACCGCCAGCTCGTCCACCCGCGCCAGCGCGGCGCCGCGGCTCCCGAGGCCGCGAGCGCCAGCCGCGGCCCCACCAGAGCGGTCAGGGCGACGAGAGACAGGAAGAGAGCGCTCGGTCAGGGAGAACGGCGAGCCCAGATCGGGCACGACCACGCGGCGCGCGGCGACGAGCGCCGCGGCAAAGAGGGCGTAGCCTCCCGCCACGCGGAGGCCGGTGGCGTCCGGCCCCCGCGCCGCAGAAGCGCGAGTGCCGCCGGCAACGCGGCGACGCCGGCGGCGAGAAGCCAGGGAGTCGGCGACGCCAGAATCGCGCGCCTCCGCCGGCGCCGCACGCGCGGTCAGGAAGAGGACGGCCAGGCCCGCGCCGATCCAGCCGGACGGGCCGAAGACGAGCCACAGACCGACCCGGAGAGGAGCCCCAGGACCACGCGGCGCCACAGGCGGCTCGGTCCCGATCGGCACGTCCGTCGGGCGGCCGCGATGAGCGCCTCCCCCTGAGTGGTCGCGAGCAGCGCGGGCCGCCGAGGCCGGGCGACGCGGGCTCCCAGTCCGCGCCGGGCCTTCGAGGTCCAGAGCCCGCGCGAACTCCGGCGCTCCGACGGGAAGCGACCGGCCGGCGCAGACCACCCCGGCAGAACGCTCCGCTCCCGCGACGCGCCAGTGCAGCAGCTCGAACCGGGTCGCCGACCAGCGCACCGCGAGAGTGCCCGGGCGGCGCGTTTCGCGGAATCTCGCTCGGGAGCGTCGCCCCACCAGGCGTGGGCCTTGCCCGCGGGATCCGGCGAGCGCGATCCAGCTCCCGGCGGCCGCGTCTTCCATCGCCTTCCGCGCGCCGGCGAAGAGAGCCTGCCGCGCACCGCGATGCCTCCGCCTTCGAGCGACCTGGCGACCTCCGGGTCGTCGGCCAGAGCGCGGGCGCGCCGCGAGAGTCCTCCGCGACGTCCTCGAGGGCCCGCGAGATCGCGGGCGGCGGCGGCGCGGCGCCCGGCGCCTGCGGGCCGCCGTCGGAATCCACCCGTCCAGCCGCAGGAGCAGCGCCGCCGCGGCAAGAAGACTGGCGAGGCGCGCGGTGCGTCGCACGTTCACACCGGGACCTGCCGACGCGTCAGTCAAGAGACGGCAGGTCCACTCCCCGCTCGCGGGCCGCTCGGATCGCCTCCGGGTAGCCGGCGTCGGCGTGCCGCATCACTCCCGTGCCCGGATCGCTCGTCAGCACGCGCCGCAGGCGGCGCTCGCGCCGCTCGGTGCCGTCCGCGACGCACGACCATCCCGGCGTGGATCGAGTTCCCGATGCCGACGCCTCCCCCGTGATGCACCGAGACCCAGCGTCGCGCCCGCACGCCGTGTTGACCAGAGCGTTCAGGATCGGCCAGTCCGCGATCGCGTCGGAGCCGTCGCGCATCCCCTCGGTCTCGCGATTCGGAGAGGCGACCGAGCCGGCGTCGAGGTGATCGCGCCCGATGACGATCGGCGCGCGCAGCTCGCCCGCGCCGGACGAGGTCGTTGAACAGCGAGCCCCGCGCGGTGCGCGCTCCCCGTACCCGAGCCAGCAGATGCGGGCCGGAAGCCCCTGGAAGGCGATGCGCTCCTCGGCGAGGCGGAGCCAGCGCGCGAGTCCGCGCGTCCTCGGGGAAGAGCTCGAGCAGCGCGCGATCCGTGATCGTCGGATGTCCTCGCGGGTCGCCCGAGAGCGCGGCCCACCGGAACGGCCCCTTGCCCTCGCAGAAGAGCGGCCGGATGTACAGCGGCACGAACCCGCCGATGTCGAAGGCGTCCGCGACGCCCGCCTTCTGCGCCTGCCCGCGAAGGTTGTTGCCGTAGTCGAAGACGACCGCGCCGCGGCGCTTGCAGCTCGAGGAGAGCGCGCACGTGGTCGGCCATCGTCGCGTAGGAACGCTCGATGTACTGCTTCGGGATCCTCTGCGCCGCAGGCGGCCGAGCTCCTCGAGCGTGCCGCCCCGCGGAACGTAGCCGTACGAGCTCGTCGTGGGCCGACGTCTGGTCGGTGACGAGGTCGGGTAGGACGTCGCGGGCGAGGAGCCTCTCGAGAAGATCCACGGCGTTGGCCTCGACGCCGATCGACACGGCTGCGCGCGCGATCCTTCGCCGTCGAGCGCCCGGTCGATGGCGCGATCGAGGTCGGTCCTCTTTCTCGTCCAGATAACGCGTCGCAGACGCTTCTCGATCCGCTCCGGGATCCACCTCGGCCACGAGCGCGACCGCGCCGTTCATCGTCGCGGCCAGAGGCTGCGCGCCGCCCATCCCGCCGAGGCCCGCCGTCACGACCAGGCGGCCCGCAGAGATCGCCGCCGAAATCGCCTGGGCCGCGGCTGCGAACGTCTCGAACGTTCCCTGGACGATGCCCTGGCTGCCGATGTAGATCCACGAGCCCGCCGTCATCTGGCCGTACATGGTCAGGCCGAGGCCCTCGAGGCGGCGGAACTCGTCGCCCGTCGCCCAGGCCGGAACGAGCATCGCGTTCGAGATCAGGACGCGCGGGGCCTCCTCGTGCGTCTCGAACACGCCGACCGCCTTGCCCGACTGAACCAGCATCGTCTCGTTGCTCCGCAGGCGCTTCAGCGTCGCGACGATCGTGTCGAACGCCTCCCAGTTGCGCGCGGCCCGCCCGGTGCCGCCGTAGACGATCAGCTCGTCCGGCTTTTCCGCCACGTCCGGGATCGAGGTTGTTCTCGAGCATCCGGAGCGCGGCTTCCTGCTGCCAGCCGCGGCAGCGGAGCTCGCGTTCCGCGGGCCGCGCGGACCGTGCGGGAGGGCGCCAGGCACGGCTCGGCGCTCATGGCCCGGGATATATGGGCGAGGCGGTTTCTCCCCGGCCTTCCGGCGGGGCTCTACGGCAGACCGGCGATTCTCCCCGCGCGACCGCCGGCGCTCGAGAGGAACCGCCCGCGCCGCCTCGAGATCCGGGTAGCAGCTCCCGGTCGGCGGTCCCAGGCGCGCACCTTGCGGCGGAAGAGCGCGGCGCACGCGCTCGATCGGGCGCGAGGAGGTCGAGGGGCCGCAGGAACTCCATCGCCTGAAACGCCGCGAGAGCTCGATTGCGAGCACCCGCTCCAGGTTCTCGACGATCGCCGCGAGCTTTCGCGCCGCGATCGGCGACATCGAGACGTGGTCCTCCTTGGCCGCGGACGTCGGGATCGAGTCGACGGAGGCGGGGTGCGCGAGCACCTTGCACTCCGACACGAGCGCGGCGGCCGTGACCTGCGCCATCATGAGCCCGGAGTTCACGCCCCCTTCCGCGACGAGGAACGCCGGCAGGTCCGAGAGCGCCGGGTTGACGAGCTTCTCGATCCGGCGCTCCGAGATCGACGCGAGGTCCGTGGCCGCGATCGCCGCGTAGTCGAGGACGAACCCGACCGGCGCGCCGTGGAAGTTGCCTCCCGAGACGATGTCGCCCTGCCCCGCGAAGACGAGCGGATTGTCGGTCGCGCTGTTCATCTCGCGCTCGAGCACCTCGCGGGCGTGGGCGAAGGCGTCGCGCGCCGCGCCGTGGACCTGGGGCATGCAGCGCAGCGCGTAGTTGTCCTGCACCCGGCCGCAGCCGCGATGCGACTCCCGGATCGCGCTCCCGTCAGAAGCGCCCGCGCAGGTTGGCCGCGCGCTCCACCGCTCCCGGGTGCGGCCGCGCCGCGACGATCGCGACTGTCGAACGCGGCGTCCGAGCCGCGGGAGGCGTCGAGCGACGCGGCGCCGACGAGGTCGGCCGACGTCGCGCGAGCTCGATCGCGCGGCTCAAGCGCGAGGCCGCCGACGGCGACCGACATCTGGACGCCGTTGATCGAGCGCGAGCCCTTCCTTGGCCCCGAGAGCGACCGGCCGGATGCCGCGCGGCCCGCAACGCATCCGAGCGCGGCCCGACTCCCGGCCCCGGACCGGCGGACGCGGCCCTCGCCCATCAGGCCGAGGGCGAGATGCGCGAGCGGAGCGAGATCCCCCGACGCGCCGACGGAGCCCTGCGCGGGAACGAGCGGCAGGACGTCGGCCGCGAGCATCGCGAGCGAGCGTCTCGACCGTCGCGACGCGAATGCCGGAGTTCCCGCGCGCGAGGGCGTTGGCCCGCAGCGCCATCATCGCGCGCACCGACGCGGTCCGGCAGCGCGGACGCCCGACGCCCGCGGCGTGGCTTCGGATCAGGTTGCGCTGGAGCGCTTCGATCTTCTCCCGCGGGATCGCGACGTCGGCGAACTTGCCGAAGCCCGTCGTCACGCCGTAGACCGTCTCCCCCGAGCGGACCGCGCGGTCGACGACGCGGCGCGAGGCGGTCATCGCCCGGCGGGCTTTGGGAGACAGCGCCGACGCGAGCCTGCCGCGCTCCGCCATGGCCACGAGGTCGTCCAGGGTCAGGCCTTCGCCGGAGAGCCGTCATGATCTTCACGGCGGCCGATTCTAAGCTGACAGGGCCGGACGCTGTTAGCCGGCGCTGATTTTCCGCCGGTCGCGCGTTTCGAACAAGAGCGAGGAGTATGAGCGTGAAGGTCCTGGCCGTCCTTGGCGGGCAATGGGGAGACGAGGGCAAGGGAAAGCTCGTCGACCTCTCTCGCAACCGCTTCGACATCGTGGCGCGCTACCACGGCGGCCACAACGCCGGCCACACGGTCAAGTTCGGGAACGCAGCACTTCGCGCTCCACCTGCTCCCCGCCGGCATCGTCCGCGGGCGACCGTCCGTCATCGGGCCCGGGAGTCGTCGTCGACCTCGAGGCGCTCCTGTCCGAGATGGACAGGTGCGCGGAAGCCGGCGTGGAGATCGGCGAGAACCTCCGGCTCTCCGATCGGGCGACCGTCATCCTTCCGTACCACCGCCTGCTGGACGCCGCCCGGGAGCGGGCCGCCGGCGAAGCCAAGATCGGCACGACGCTCCGCGGAATCGGGCCGGCGTACGAGTCGCTCGCCGCCCGGCGCGCCATCCGGGTCGCGGAGCTCTACCGGCCCGCGACGCTGGCCGCGCGCGTCGAAGCCATCGCCGAAGAGACGGGCGAGCTCCTGCGCGCCCTCGGGGAATCGGACGTCCCGTCCGCCGAACGCCGTGCTCGCGGAGCTCGCGCCCCGCGGCCGAGCGCATCCGAGCCGCACGTCGCCGACACCGGCAGATACCTGCGCAACCAGCTCAAGGCCGGTGCGACGCTGCTCGCGGAGGGCGCGCACGGCGCGATGCTCGACCTGTCCGCGGGCACGTATCCCTTCGTCACGTCGTCCCACTGCACGGCCGGCTCGGTCGCCTGCGGCCTCGAGATCGCGCCGCGGGCCCTCGACGCGAGCCTCCTGGTCATCAAGGCCTACACGACGCGCGTCGGAGAGGGCCCCTTCCCCACCGAGCTGAAAGACGACACCGGCGAGTTTCTCCGCAAGCGCGGGAACGAGTACGGGACATCCACCGGGCGGCCGAGGCGGACCGGGCTGGTTCGACGCCGTCGTCGCCCGCACGGCCGTCGAGCTCTCCGGCGCCGCCGCCTTCGCGCTCACGAAGCTCGATTGCCTCGACGAGCTCGAAGAGATCCCGGTCTGCCTCGGCTACCGCCTCGACGGCAAGCCGATCTCCGACCTGCCCGCGCTCGCCGAGGATGTCGCACGCCTCGAGCCCGACTACGAAAAGCTTCCCGGCTGGAAGGCCACGACCACCGGCGTCACTCGCTACGAGGAGCTCCCCGTCCGCCGCGCAGCGCTACGTCCGCGCCCTCGAGGACGCGGTCGGCGCGCCCGCCGTGCTCGTCTCCACCGGACCGCGCCGCGAAGAGACGATCTGGCGGGCCGACATGCCGTTCCTCGCTCAGCTGCCGCCAGCGACCTAGCGACAAACGGAAGCAGACGTGACGGAGCTGGTGGCGATCCCGAACGGCCGGCAGCTCCGGTCGTGACTCAGAGCGGCCAGGGGCAGTTGCGATGTCTGTTCGCGACCAACCATTCCTACCTGCCTCAGCGGGTGGGCGGATCGGAGAGCACCACCCACGAACTCTGCCTGGCCCTCATGCGACGCGGGTGGCACTGCAGCGTCCTCGCAACGCCGCTGAAGACAGGTCTCTGGAACCGCGCGTCCCGGCTCGCGCGTCGGGTCTATGCCAGCACGGCTGCTCTGCCCTGCGACACCCAGATGGGTTATCCCGTGTATCGCGTCGCGTCGACGGTCGAGAGCGTCCGCGCCGTTGCCGACGCGGTCCGGCCCTCGGTGGTCGTCGTCCAGGCAGGCGCCCCCGTACCCCTCGCCGAGGCCTTCGCCGCGATGGGAATCCCGACCACTCTCTACGTCCACGACGTCGAATTTCACCAGCTCGGCGGCTCTCTTCGACGGCGACCGGGGCTGAGCTTCCTCGCCAACTCGAGCTTTACCGCGACGAAGGTCGCTCGAGAGTATGGCTTCCGCCCGCCGGTGCTGCCCCCCCTGGTCACGCCGGGCCTCTACCGAGTGCAGAGCGAGCGGCGGAGCGTCGTGTTCGTGAATCCTCACCCGGTCAAAGGCGTCGAAATCGCGCTCGCGCTTGCCCGGCGTCGGCCCGACATTCCCTTCGAGTTCGTGGAATCGTGGGAGCTTGCGTCGGCGTCTCGGCGCGCCATGCTCGAGGAGACCGCGTGTTTGCCGAACATCCACTGGCGGAATTGGGGATTGGACATGAAGCCGGTGTACCTTGTGGCGAAGCTGATCCTGGCGCCCAGCCGCTGGGAGGAGGGTTGGGGGCGTGTCGTCAGCGAGGCCCAGGTGAGCGGCATCCCGGCGCTGGCGAGCCGGCGCGGCGGGTTACCCGAGGCGGTCGGGCCGGGCGGTATTCTCATCGATCCGGATGCCGAGCTCTCGGAATGGGAACAGGCGCTGGCGACGCTGTGGGACAACTCCTCGGTCTACCGTTCGATGGCCGACGCCGCCGCCGCTCACGCTCGCCGTCCGGACTTTCAGGAGGACGCGGTCATTTCGGCCTTCATCGACAACGTCCAGGGTCGGGTCGCGCTTTCGGGATGATCGTGTTGGAGCTCGAAGGTGAGGCCCGATGTCGGCGAGCGGAATGGGGAAGGCTGTGAACCCCTCTCCGGGACCGCCGCGGGTGACGATCGGCGTCGTCCAGCGCGAACGGTTCAGCCTCACTCGCGAATCTCTGGAATCGCTGTACGCCTCGACCTCCGTCCCGTTCGACTTGATTTACGTCGACGCGGGCTCGCCGCGCCATGTCCGCCGTTATCTGGAAGCCCAGGTCTCGGCGCGCGGCGTGCAGCTCATTCAACGGCCGCACCATGTCTCCCCGAACCACGCGCGGAACCTCGTCCTGGCCCGTGCCACGACGCCGTACCTCGTCCTCGCGGACAACGACGTCATCTTCGCGCCGGGCTGGCTGGATGCCCTTCTCGACTGCGCCGAAGCGACGGGAGCCGACGTCGTCACCCCGATGATCTGTATCGGCCGGCCGGTGCACACCCGGGTTCACGTGGCGGGCGGCCTGACGACCATTGTCGAGGAGGGCGGCCGGAGACGGCTGAAAGAGGTGCAGCGCCTGGAGAGCGCTCCCCTGGCTTCGGTCCGCGGCCAGCTCGTACGGGAGCCCACCGAGCTCGCCGAATTCCACTGTGTGTTTGCCCGCCGCTCGTTGTTCGATCGGATCGGCCCCTTCGATGAAGCCCTCCTCTCGACGTCCGAGCATCTCGACTTCAGCCTCGCCGTACGCAAAGCCGGAGGTTCCATTTTCTTCGAGCCCGGGGCGCTGGTGACCTACCAGGCGCCCCCTCCCCTCGCGTTCACCGACATTCCGTACTTCACCCTCCGCTGGAGCGACGCCTGGAATCTCGCGTCGGAGCAGCACTTCCATCGGAAATGGAACCTGAGTTTCGACGACCACGTCGTCCGGTTTGGCGCCAAACACCGGCGGCTGGGGTTTCGACGGCTGCGCCGCCTCGTCCGGCTGAGCGGACGGCGGCGGGCAGAGCGCTTCTCGAGCTGGCTCGACGCCCGCCTGATCTCCCGTGCCACGCGCGGCGTTCGAGGTGGCGAGCCACGGGGATAGCCCGACGCAATCGGGGAGATGGCGCACCCGGCCTGAGCCCCACCGAGTCGACGTGAGTTATCTTCGGACTCCCAACTGCTCGGGCCGTTAGCTCAGTTGGTTAGAGCATCGGCCTTTTAAGCCGGTGGTCCTGGGTTCGAGTCCCAGACGGCCCACCAATTGAATCTGCCAGGGTTCCTCACCGTCGATTTCGCACCTCCGCGGCTCCGGTCCGATCCCGGCCCCCGCTCCGCCTGCGTCTGACCCCGGCCGACGGTTGCAAGGCAGGCAGGGGATTGACTCTCAGAGTGCCCTGGGTGCTCCAGGGTATTGGGATGCTCCGGGGATCTCACAATCTCGCAGGCAAGCGTAGCAAGCAGCAAGCAGGCAACCGACACCGGAATTCTGGCGGAGCGCACGGCTGCTGTACACTCGGTACCAGACCCCTTTCGTTTACAGCCAAGAGATCGGAAGCAGGCCGTCCAGCGGCAACCGGGAAGCCTGCCTGCCAATAGTCGCCGGAGATCCGGCGAGAAAGCGGAGATCGCTATGGACCGCGAGACTCACCGGCCTGGAATCCCCTTGCGGCAAGTCCTGAAGCTCGCGATCCTCCTGCTGAGCGTCCGGCTCACAGCGACCGGGCAACAGCTCGCCGTTCAGCAAGGCACTTTCGCCCACCCTCACCCCGGACCGAGCGTTGCCGCGATGCTCGACGTGATGAAGGTGAGCCTGCGCCAGAAGGTGTTGAACCTGGACTCGGCATCACCGGACCTTCTCTTCCCCGTGCTTGGCAAGATCCCCGGATGGAACTCCGATGTCATGATCATCAATAACAAGTCGGTGCCCCAACGTGTGTTCTTCTTATTCCTGGAGCAGGGCAAGAACAACGCGAACGGAGTGCCTCTCGTCTACACGATACCCGCGAGGTTCATGGTTTACTGGCATGACTTCTTTGGGACGGGCCTTGGCATCACGGGAATCGGCTCTATCCTCGTCATCGGCGTCGATAGCGCCGGGAATCTCGACAGCACCGCCAGCCTTGACGGCTCGGCGCGTCTCTATCAGACGACCTCAGCGGGTGGGACACTCTCGCAAATGTTCCCGGCCGTACCTCTGCAAGACGCTCCGACAGGAGCCCGCACCACGGCGCTGGGCCTGCGTTCGGATCAGGGATTTCGAACAAATGCTGGAGTTGTCAACCCGGACGGCGTCGCTCACACGTTTACAGTTTCCATCGTCGCCGCAACGGTGTCGTCCTTCGAGATCAGCGTGCCTCCATACTCGATGATGCAGGTCCGAATTCCGAACGACGGATCGTATGGGGATATCGCCCTTCAATTCACCTCTGACTCCGGGAGTTGGTGGAGTTCATACGGCGCGAGCGTGGACAACATTTCAGGGGATAGTTGGTCGCGCCCACGGAGCGCTTGCGTATTGACCGAATGAAATCGTCCTTTCAACCGCATCGACCTGCTCAATGACCTGGTAGTTGCCGGGAGTCATCTCGACGCAGAGGGACCCGACCCGCGCGAAGGCTTTCAGGGCAGAGGGTTCCGACCTCATCGCCTGGACGTCCCGCTCATCCCTCGAGGACCGAACGAGTAGAACACCTCGGGGTCCGACATGCTTTGGATGAGGGCCGAGCCGCAAGATCAGGAGACCCGAGAAGAACGACGAGGGCCGCCGCCTCGTCAGGCCCGGGCTTCCGTCCCGCGCCCCGGCGGTCCGCACCGGCCCTCGAAACCCTTGCGGAACCGCTCGCGCTCTTCGGGGGTCATCCGCTGCCAGCGGCCCTCCCAGCTGTGCCGCCACCCTCTCTGGAACGTCCGGCCCCCGCGCAGCCCGCCGAAAAGAATCCAGCAGAGCGCCATCAGTCCCGACCGCCTGCCAGAAACGTGATCGCGGGCAGCCCGAAGATCGTCCGGCATGAGCCAGTTCCAGAGCTGGAGGACCGCCTGGCCGAAACCGGCGACGAGAATCAGAAGAAGGATGAGAATCTGAAGCGCCTTCGCGAACCAGAGAATTGCCATCGTTCAACCTTTCATGAAGTCGGCGTAGATCGATCCGCAGTCGGCTGCGCAGGTGGAGGACCGCGTAGCGCTTGCGAGAAAGAAGCGTGTTGACGCGGAGACCCGTCTCGGCAGCGAGCTCCTGGAAGCTGCGGCCCTCGACCTCGTGCGCCAGAAAAACGGCGCGTTGCTCCTCGGGAAGCTCGGCCAGGGCGTCCGCGAGCTCTTCCAGGAGAACCGTCGGGCGTACCGGGCGTCCGGCCCGGCGTCGGGAGAGGGCAGCATGTCCTCCCAGTGCTCTCCTTCGGCTTCCGCCGCCGCTCGCCGGGCCCGCCGGAGGCCTCGGGCTTCTTCCTGCGGAACAGGTCCGTGATGCGGTTCCGGGCCACCCGGAACAGCCACGCGCCGATCTGGTCGATCGGCTTCGACAGCCGCTGAGCCTCGACGAGCTCGAAGAAGACGTCCTGAAGAATGTCCTCGACGTCGAGCCGGTCGGGAACGCGCTTTCGGATGAAGTTTCGGAGCCGCGCCTCCTCACGGACGATGGTCTCGGAGATCCGCCGGTCCTCTTGGTCTTGCACTCTGTCGACGGTGGCGAGTTGCGTCCTCACACGTCTGTAGACGGACGAGGAGTCCAGATATTTTAGGGCCGGGTCCTTCGCCGCAAGAAAAAGCCGAAAAGCCGCCGCGGGGGCCTCGACCCCGATCAGGCGCCGAGCGGCAGCTCGACCCGGAACGTCGCGCCCTGTCCAGGCGCGCTGTCCACGAGAATTCGGCCTTCGTGTCCGTCGACGATCTGGCCCGCAATCCACAGGCCCAGGCCGAGACCGCGGTAGTTCATCCCTGCGGAGCCGCGTTCGAATCGCTCGAAGATGCGCGTCTGGTCCTCGGAGGAGATTCCAATCCCCTCGTCGCGAACGGACACCACGGCCAAGCCGCCTTCCCGCCCCACCCGAACCTCGATGGGTTTGCCCTTCCCGAACTTCAGCGCGTTGGAGAGTAGATTCGTCACGACCTGGTCGAGCCGGGAAGAATCCCAGTTTCCGTTTACGGAGTTCGTCGACGTCAGCTCGAGCGTCGAGCCCGCCGCCTGGGCGGCGTCTCGAAAACGATCCACGACTTCCTCGACGAGAGCGACGAGGTCCATCGGCGCCGGCTCGAGGACGAGCTTCCCGGCCCGGATTTGCCCGACCTCCAGAAGATCTTCGGTCAAGCGGGTCAGCCGGTCGACCTGCCGCTGCAGCGTCTGGAGGGCCCGGGTCGTGGCTTCGTCCGGGGCCTGCCCCAGAAGCCTGGCGAGGTTGTGAAGCGTCAGGCCGAGAGCTCCCAGCGGCGTTCGAAGCTCGTGACCTGCAATCGAGAGGAAGGCGTCGCGGATCTTGAGGGCCTCCTGCGCCTCCTCGTACGCCTTCGCGAGTTCCTCGGCCGCTCGGCGCCCCTCGGTGACGTCGCGGCCGATTCCGATCATGCGCGCCGGCTTGCCCTCCGCATCCACGAAGACCTGACCGTAGCCCGCAACCCAGCGCGTGCCTCCGTCGGCAGACGGGACGCGGAATTCGACGTCGTAGGTCGAGCCGTCGGCCACCGCCTGTTGCACGCCGGCATCGACCATCTCGCGGTCCTCCGGATGGACGGCGTGGAGGAACGACTCGTACGTTCCCTGAAACGTTCCCGGAGCCATTCCGTGGATCTCCTCGAGGTTGTCCGACCAGTCGAGGCCGCCGGTCTTCACGTTCCAGCTGAACGTGCCCATCCGCGCCGCGGTCAGGGCCATCGAAAGCTGGCGCTGGGCCTCGAGGACCGCCTCCTGGGATTTGCGGCGCTCGGTGACGTCGCGCGTGAAACAGCGCGTGTGCGCGAATCGTCCGTCGTCCCACTTGACGTTCGAGCTGATCAGAACGTCGCGGATGCTCCCGTCTTTGCAGCGGACACGAGCGTCGTATGGCTTGAGCGTCTCCCCGGCCGCCAGGCGGCGGAGGATGTCGTCGATGACGTCCGGGTCGGCGTGGAACTCGGAGATGTGACGGCCAAGGTACTCCTCACGGGTGTACCCGAGCATGTCGAGCTCCTCCTGGTTGACCCAGATCACCCGACCGTTGGCGTCGACCCAATGCAGGCCGACGGGCGCGTTGTCGACGAAGTCGCGGAGCTCCTCCTGCTCGGCGCAGCGAGCTCCGCCTCCGCCTTGCGCCGCTCCGTGATGTCCCGAAGGACCGAAAGGTGCCTCGAGGGCGCGATCGAGGCGGTCGCGACGAACTCGACCGTGCGGGCGGGCCTTCCCGGAAACGTGAGAAGCAGCTCCCCGCGACTCTGGCCCGCGCGGAGGAACTCCTTCCAGGCCGCGGCGAAGTCGAATCCCGGGGGGCAGAAGTCCCCCACGTTCCTTCCGAGGATCTCCTCGCGGGGCATGCCGAAGAGCGCCGACGCCGCCGGGTTGGCCTCGACGTACTTGCCCTCGTCGTCGGCGATCAGGATCGCGTCCAGGGCGCCGTCGAAGACGGCCTTCAGCTCGGCCGGGGTCGAGGGCGTCGGCGCGCCGCTCAGGCGAGGGCCGCACGACCCGTATGGCGTCGAGACTGCTCTCCGTTGTCGTGCGGCGGATGTCCATTCGCTATGTCGGGGGCTCTTCGAGCCATTCCAGACCGCTTCGGAGCTCGTCGATCAGCTCCTGGACGTCGCCCGGATCGTCCAGCAGAACCGAGACCTGCCAGAGCCTGCTCTCGACGACGAGCGCGCGCCCCATCCCGTCGCCGCGGGGCTGGTCGATGCGGGCCACCGTCAGGTCCGGATTCCGCGGCAGTCTGTGTCACGGGGGAAGTCTAGTCGAACCCGGAAAACCCCGAGGAACGCCTAGGCGGGCACTTCCGTCACGACCGGCCCCGGCTTCTGGCTCGGCAGCTTCCCGATCAGGCGCACGATCGGCTTCGAGAACACCAGGAGGAGGAGGCCCGCGACCCCGGTGACCTTGGCGATGGTGCCGAAGAGGACGGGCAGGGGCATCGTGGAGAAGCTCCCGGCCGTCAGTCCGGCGATGAGATTGCCGAGCGCGTTGCCCATGAAGAAGGTGCCCATCATCTGTCCCACCAGGCGGCGGGGAGCGAGCTTCGTCACGCTGGAAAGCCCGACCGGCGAAAGGCAGAGCTCTCCGACCGTGTGGATGAAGTACGTCAGGATCAGCCACCAGGGCGCCACCTTGATCGTGCCCCCGCGGGTCTGCACGGCGGCGACGACCATCACGAAGAGCCCGATCGCCAGGAGCACCAGACCCAGGCCGAGCTTGGCCGGCATCGAGGGCTCCTTCGAGCCGAGGCGGAGCCAGACCCAGGCGAACACCGGCGACAGCAGGATCACGCAGATCGGCGGCACCGACTGGAGCCAGGAGGCCGGCATCTCCCAGGCGCCGATCATCCGGTCCGTCAGCCGCGAGGCGAAGAGGTTGAACGAGGAGCCCGCCTGCTCGTATCCCGCCCAGAAGAGAGACGAGGCCACGAAGAAGATGAAGATCACGACCACGCGCTTCTTCTCGGCGAGCCGTCAGCCGCTTGGACGACAGCACCAGAGCGAAGTAGCCGACCACGATGGCCACGATCACGACGCCCGTGGACCGGGCGATCCCCTGGAGACTGAGATGCAGGACGCCGGCGCTCTGGAGGACGCGCGGCGAGGCCGGCGGCGGCGGCCAGGCTCCCGAGAGCGATCAGGAGGCCCTCGCACCGCGCTCGACTTCGCATCGGAACGGTCTCCCTCGGTCCGCCGCTGCCCCGCGTCCCCGAGGTATCGGGCGCCGAGCCGGTACTGGATGAGCCCGAGCACCATACCCACACCGGCCGCGCCGAACCCGATGTGCCAGTTGACGTTTTCGCCCAGGAACCCGCAGATGAGCGGGCCGATGAACGCGCCCGTGTTGATGCCGGCGTAGAAGACAGAGAAGCCGGCGTCGCGCCGGGCTCCCCCCTCCGGATACAGGTCTCCCACCATGGCGCTCACGTTGGGCTTCAGAAGGCCGGTGCCGCAGACGATCAGGGCGAGCCCGATGTAGAAGCTCGCGACCGTCGGAATCGCCATGCTGAAGTGGCCGGCCGCGATGATGCAGCCCCCCAGGAACACGGCGTTGCGCTGGCCGAGGATCCGGTCGGCGATCCATCCTCCCGGGAGAGCGAAGAGATAAACGCCGGCCGTGTAGAGCCCGTAGATCGCCGCGGCCTTCTGGTCGGTCATCCCGAAGCCGCCCGTCTCCGCGGCGGCCACGAGGAAGAGGATCAGGATGCCGCGCATCCCGTAGTAGCTGAACCGCTCCCACATCTCGGTGAAGAAAAGCGTGGAGAGCCCGCGCGGATGGCCGAACCACTCTCGTCCTGCGGGCGCGGCGGTTCTGGATCCTGAAGCCATAGGTGGGCGGCGAGAGGCTACCAGAGATCCCGGATCGCGCATAATCGGCGCGTGGAGGCTCCCGCGTTTCTCGGGCCCCTGGCGCTGATCTTCCTCGCGGCCCTCGGCGCCGCGTACCTCCTCCACATGCTGCGTCAGCCTCCGCTCATCGGTTTCCTCCTGGCGGGAGCCCTGCTCGGGCCCTTCGGTCTCGCGCTCGTCGAGGACGTCCACGTCGTCGAGACGCTCGCCGAGCTCGGCGTCGTGCTGCTTCTCTTCACGGTGGGCCTCGAGCTCTCGCTCGGGAACCTGCGGCGGCTGGGGCGGATCGTCTGGGTGGCGGGCCCGATCCAGGTGTTCGGCACGATCGCGATCGTCTTCCCCGTCGGGGCGGCTCTCGGCGTTCCGCCCGGGCCGGAGCCTCTTCTTCGGCTACCTCGTCGCGCTGTCCTCGACGGCGATCGTCCTGAAGCTCCTGTCGGACCGCCGGGAGCTCGATTCCCCGCACGGCAGGTTCCTGATCGGCATCCTGATCCTGCAGGATCTCGCGGTCGTCCCGATGCTCCTGTCGTTGCAGTTCCTGGCCGGGCGGGAAGGCGCGGGCCTCCTCCCCTTGCTCCTGGCCATCGGGAAAACGGCGCTGACGGCGCTCGGGCTCGTGGTCGCGGCCCGATTCCTGGTGCCGCGGTTCATCGGGGCGCTCGCCGGGACCCGCCAGAAGGAGATCTTCGTCGTCGCGGTCCTGTTCCTCGTGCTCGGCTCGGCCCTGGCGACGTCCTGGGCCGGGCTCTCGGCGGCCCTCGGCGCCTTCCTGGCGGGTCTCGTGCTTTCCGAGTCCGAGTACGGGCACCAGGCCATGGCCGACATCGCCGGATTTCGCGACGCCTTCAACGCCATCTTCTTCGTGTCGATCGGCATGCTGTTCAACCCGCGGATCCTGCTGGCACAGCCCCGCGCTCGTGGCCGTGCTCCTCGGTCTGATCCTGGTCTGGAAGACGCTCGCGGGAGGAGCCGCCGTTCTGGCGCTCGGACACGGCTTCCGGGTCGCGCTCGTCGTGGGCATCTCGCTCGCGCAGATCGGCGAGTTCTCCTTCGTGCTCCTGCGCCAGGGCCTTGCCGCCGAGCTGATCACGCAGGACGTCTACCAGACGTTTCTCGCCGCCGCGATCATCACGATGCTCCTGACCCCGTTCCTCTCGGAGGCCAGCCACGCGTTCGCGCACCGTGTCACCGCCGGCGCCGGCGGCGCGCCGGCGCGCACCTCGCCCCGGCCTGCCGCGGGGCCGTCGTTGCGGATCACGTGATCGTGATCGGGTTCGGCCACATGGGCCAGACCGTCGCCAGAGTGCTGAAACGGGCCGGCGTTCCCTTCCGGATCATCGACCTCGACCCCGACCGCGTGAAGCGCGGAAGAAAGCTGGCGCTTCCGATCGAGTTCGGCGACTCGACCAACGACATCGTGCTCAAGCGCGTCGGCATCGAGAAGGCGCGCGCCGCGATCGTCCTGCTCTCGGATCCGCGGGCGTCGCGTCAGACGATCCGCCGCTGCCGGGCCCTCAGCGCGAACCTCTTCATCCTGGCCAGGACCCGCTATCTGGCCGACATCCCGGCCCTCGCCTCCGAGGGAGCGAACGAGGTCGTGGCCGAGGAGTTCGAGACCTCCCTCGAGATCGCGAGCCGCACGCTCCGCCACCTGGGGTTCCCCGTGCCCTGGGTGGAGTCGGAAGCCGCGGAAATCCGGAGCACGCGCCAGGACCGCTTCCGCCAGTTCCGAGCGCCCGGCGCAGGGAGCGAGTAGAGGCGTTCTCCGCCTCAGTTCTCACGAGGTCGTTTCCGTCGCCAGAACCCTCACCCTGTCCCTCTCCCCTCAGGGGAGAGGATCCGCTGATCTAGGCGAAAGCAGCGGCCATACTCGAGTCCCGCCATGCGCGCGGTCCGGCGCAGGTCCGTTTCGGTGTGAGCGGTCGAGACGAACCAGGCTTCGAACTGGGCGGGGGGAAGGAAGACTCCTCTTTCGCGCATCGCGTGGAAGAAGGCGGCGTAGCGGCTCGTGTCGGAGCGTTTGACCGATGTGAAGTCCCGCATCGGTCCGGAGGCGAAGAAGAGGGTCAGCAGCGAGCCGGAGCGCGTCAGTGAAAGGCTCTGCGAGAGCCCGCGCTTCGAGATCTCGGCGGTCAGGAGGGACTCGAGCAGGGCGCCTTTCGCCTCGAGCTCGGCGTACGGAGGCCGGCGCTCGATCTCGTGAAGCATCGCGAGGCCCGCCTCCATCGCGAGGGGATTTCCCGAGAGCGTGCCGGCCTGGTACACGGGCCCAACCGGCGCCATCCGCTCCATGAGCTCGCGCCTCCCGCCATACGCCCCGACGGGAAGCCCTCCGCCGAGGATCTTGCCGAGGGTCGTCAAGTCCGGGGCGACGCCGTGGACCTCCTGGGCTCCCCCGCGAGCCACCCGAAAGCCCGAGATGACCTCGTCGAAGATCAGGAGAGCGCCGTGCCGGCGCGTGGCCTCGCGGACGGCGGCCAGGTAGCCGGGCTCCGGGGGAACCAGCCCCATGTTCGCGGCGATCGGCTCGACGATGAAGGCGGCGATCTCGCCGGGAAACCGTGTAAAGAGCGCCTCGAGCGCGGCCGCATCGTTGTACGGCACGACGCTCGTCAGGGCCGCGAGCTCCTCCGGCACGCCGGGGCTCGACGCGATCCCGAGAGTGGCCAGGCCCGAGCCCCCCGCGACCAGGAAAGAGTCGGCGTGGCCGTGGTACGCGCCTTCGGCCTTCACGAGGCGCTTTCGCCCCGTCGCCGCGCGGGCCAGCCTCGCCGCGGTCATGGTGGCCTCGGTTCCGGAGCTCACGAATCGCACCATCTCGATCGAGGGAACCGCCTTCAGGACCCGCTCGGCGAGCCGGACCTCGAGCTCGGTCGGCGCCCCGTAGGACGTGCCGCGGCGGCACGCGCGGCTCAGGGCGCGGCGCACGAACGGGGGCCCGTGCCCGAAGAGATGGGGCCCGTAGGACATGACGAAGTCGAGATAGGACTTGCCGTCCGCGTCCCGGATTCTGGCGCCCCGCGCAGCCGCCACGAAGAACGGCTCCCCGCCGACGGAAGCGAAGGAGCGAACGGGCGAGCTCACTCCGCCGGGCATCACGGCCTTCGCGCGGCGAAAGAGAGACGAGGAGCGCGCGCCCTTGCGTTTCGCCGCGGTCGTCTGTCGGCGGTCGGCGGTCAACTTTCCTTCAGCCACCGCGCCGCGTCCCGCGCGTGGTACGTCAGGACGAAGTCCGCTCCCGCGCGCACGATGCCGGTCAGGATCTCCAGGACGATCCGCTTCTCGTCGATCCACCCGTTGGCGGCGGCGGCCTTGACCATCGCGTACTCGCCGGACACGTTGTAGGCCGCGAGGGGCGCGTCGAACCGCTCGCGGGCCTCGCGGATGACGTCCAGGTACGCGAGCGCCGGCTTGACCATCACGGCGTCGGCGCCCTCCTCGAGGTCCAGGGCGATCTCGCGCATCGCCTCGCGCCGGTTCGCCGGGTCCATCTGGTAGCCGCGCCGGTCCCCGAACTTCGGCGCCGAGTCGGCCGCCTCGCGGAAGGGGCCGTAGAACGCCGACGCGCTCTTGGCGGCATAGGCGAGGATCGCGACCCGTTCGAACCCGCTCTCGTCGAGGGCTCGACGGATCGCCCCGACACGGCCGTCCATCATGTCGGACGGCGCGACGACGTCGGCCCCCGCGCGCGCGTGAGAGAGCGCTGCCTTCGCCAGAAGCGGGAGGGTGGCGTCGTTGTCGACTTCCCCGTCGCGGATGACGCCGCAGTGCCCGTGGGAGGTGAACTCGTCGAGGCAGACGTCGGTCATCACCAGGAGGTCCGGGAGAGCCTCCTTGAGACGCCGGATCGTTTCCTGCACGGCGGCGGCGTCCTCCCAGGCCTCGCTGCCCGTCTCGTCCTTGTGCTCGGGGAGTCCGAAGAGGATGACCGCCGGGGACCCCGAGCGACCACAGCTCCCGGGCCTCGGCGACGGCGGCGTCCGGCGACAGGCGCTGGACGCCGGGGAGCGACGCGATCTCCTCGCGCAGGCCCTTGCCGTGGCGCACGAAGAGCGGAGCGACGAAGCGGTCGGCCGACAGGCGCGTCTCGCGCACCAGCGCGCGGGCGGCCGGGGTGCGGCGCAGGCGCCTCAAGCGAGTCGTCGGGAATCCGGCCATGGGGCGCAGACTATTTCCCGCCCGGCGCCGTGGCAAGCAGGCTGAGCAGGGCCGCCGCGGCCGGGAAGCGCGGCTCGGGGGTCGTGCAGATGCGCGAGACCTGCAGCGCCTCGAGCGAGCGGCGCGTGGACGGTCCGAGCACGACGGCCGGCGTTTCGCGCAGCCGCTCCGCCGCCGGCTGGGCGCGGCCCGCGAAGAGCCAGGCGGCCGCCGCCGGGGAGGTGGCGCAGAAGGCGGCGAACGGCCTCTTGAGGATCTCCCGGTCGAGGCCGGAGTCGGCGGGAGCGGGGACTTTCCGATACACGTCGAGACGGGTCACCCGGGCGCCGCGGGCGACGAGCGCCTCGGGGAGCCGAGTGGCCGCATCCTCGCCGCCGGGCAGCAGGACGCGGCGTCCATCGAGATCGGGCGGGAGCCGGGCGAGGATCGCCTCGCCCGACCCGGCGGCCACGATCGCCGGAGGCACACCGCGCTCGCGAAGGCTGGCTCCCGTCGCGCTGCCGACCGCCACGACCTGCCCGCCGCCGAGGGATTTCAGCAGAGCGCGCGCGCACATCCTCGTCGCGTGAACAGCCGCTCGACGGTCGTCACGCTCGTGAACACGACGTAGTCCGCGGTGTCCGCGAACGCGTCGGCCGGAAGGGCCACGGAAACGATGGCATGAGTGATTCTTTCGACGATTTCGAGGGCCGGGTCGGGGTTCGAGTCCGCGAAGGGACGCGTCCCCGAACGCACGACGAGAACGCGCGCCCGCTTCAAGCCCGCGCCGCCGCGATCAGGTCCGCGGCTCCGGCCGCCAGCAGTCGCCCGGCCAGCGCGCGCCCGATCGACTCCGCGTCCCGCGCGCTCCCCCGGGATGCCTCGCGAAGGACACGCGAGCCGTCCGGCGAAAAGACGCCGCCTTCGAGCACGAGTCCCTGCTCAGTCGCCCGGGCCCGCGCGGCCACGGGCGCCCGGCAGCCGGCCTCGAGCCCGGCGAGGAAGGACCGCTCCGCCTCCACCTCGGCGCGCGACGCGACATGATTCTGGCCGGAGAGCAGAGCGAGCGTCGGAGCGTCGGAGGCACGCGCGACGATCGCCAGCGCTCCCTGTCCGGGGGCCGGAAGGAGCACGGACTCCTCGAACACCTCCGAGATCCGGTCCAGACGATTGAGCCGCGCCAGGCCCGCCCGGGCCAGGACGATCGCGTCCCAGCGACCCTCCTCGAGGCGGCGGATCCGCGTATCGACGTTGCCGCGCGCCTCGCTGACCTCGAGGTCCGGACGGGCCGCCAGAAGCTGCGCCTGCCGCCGGGGGCTCGCGGTCCCGATCCGGGCTCCCGCGGGAAGGTCGGAGAACCGCTGGCCGGGCCCGGCGATCAGGACGTCGCTCGGGTCCTCCCGTTCCGGCACCGCCGCGAGCGTCAGGCCCGCAGGAATCACCGCGGGCACGTCCTTCAGGCTGTGGACCGCGAGGTCGATGCGCCCCGCGAGGAGGGCCTCGTCGAGCTCTTTCGTGAAGTCCCCTTTCCACTCGATCGGGGCGCCGGCCGCGGACTTGCGGTCGCCGGTGGTTCGGATGCTCACGATCTCGACCTCGGCGTGAGACGGCGAGGGCCCGCGCGACCAGAGACGCCTGCGCCAGGGACAGCGCGCTCCCCCGCGCCCCGAGCCGCAATCTCAACGGGGCCCCGTGACCGTGCGTTAAGGATCGTCACGGTCCAGATCGAAGAGGTGCCGGATGGCTTCCACCCGGTCGAGCTTGCGGGAGGCGTCGGTCTCCGACTTCAGCCTCCGCAGCGGCTCGTGGAGGAGCTTGTTCGCGATCGAGTCGGCGAAGGCGCGGAACCGCTCGCGCTCGGAGGCCGGCAGACGATCGAGCTCGGCGTCCCGGAGCGCGGCGAGACGGCGCTGCAGGTCGTTCAGGGTCGGCACCACCGCGAGGTTCCCGAACCAGGCGAGGAACCGGTTCAGCTCCTCCTCCAGGATCGCCTCGGCCTGCGGGATCTCGCGGCCGCGGCGGAGTCGGTTCTCCTGCGCGAGGCCCTCCAGGTCCGAAAGGCCGTACGCGTAGACGTTGTAGATGCTGGCGACTTCGGGATCGATGTCGCGGGGCACGGCCAGGTCCAGCAGGAACATCGGCCGCCCCCGCCGCCGGCGCATGGCTTCCTCCACGTCCGCTCGGCGAAGCACCGGAACGGGGCTCGCCGTCGTGCCCACGACGAGATCCGCCTCCGGGAGAGTCTCCGCGAGCTCCTCCCACGAGACGGGCCGGCCGCCGATCTTTTCCGCCAGAGCCGCCGCTCTCTCGGGGTTGCGGTTGGCGATCCGGACGTCGCGCACGCCCGCTTCGATCGCCTGCCGCGCGAAAAGAGTGCCCGTCTCCCCGGCTCCGAGCACCAGGACCGTCTGATCAGAGATCTGCCCGAACACCTTCGTCGCGAGCTCGAAGCCGATCGAGGGAACCGACAGCGGATGCCGCGCGATGGCGGTCTCGGTCCGCACGCGCTTCCCGGCGGCCACGGCGCTCTCGAACATCCGGTGGAGCACGGCGCGCGTGGAACCGGTTTCCCGCGCCAGCCGGAGCGCCGTCCGCACCTGTCCGAGGACCTCGCTCTCGCCGAGAGCCATGGAGTCGAGGCCGGAGGCCACTCGAAAGAGATGCCGGGCCGCTTCCGCGCCTTCGAGCGAGAAGCTCGCTCGCGAGACCTCGCCGGCGTCCAGGCCCCGCCACTCCGAGATCAGCTCGGCCAGCCGCTGCTCCGGCCGATCGCCGTCGGACACGCCGTAGATCTCGCTGCGGTGGCACGTGGACACGATGACGCCCTCGCGGACGAGACCGACGCGGCGGATCCGGTCGAGCGCTTCGCGCACCTCGTCGCTCGACAGCGCGATCCGCTCGCGAAGCGAGACGTCCGCCGACCGGAAGTCCCAGCCGAGGAGGAGAAGCCGCGCGTCGGTCGCCACGTTCATCGGAAGCTGTGTTCCCGGCTCAGGTAGAGGTTGACCACGGTGTAGGAGAACATCAGGACGCCGAAGCCGAGGATCGACAGGAGCGCCACCCGCGGCCCCTCCCATCCCCGGCGGTCCTTCCAGAGAAGCAGGCCGTAGATGGCCATCGTCGCCAGGGCCCACTCGATCTTGGGGTCCGCCAGGCTCGGCCAGAAACGCTCGGCCCAGATGAAGCCGAGGATCAGGGAGCAAGCGAGCGCGGCCAGGCCGACGGAGACGCTGGTGCGATTCATGCGCCCGATCACGTCCAGGGCAGGCAGGCGGGCGAACAGGAGCCCCGTCTTGCGGCGCCGGATCTGACGGTCCTGAATCAGGTAGAGCACGGAAAGGACGAAGGAGAACGTGAAGGCGGCGTAGGCCAGGATCGCCAGCGTCACGTGGAGGGCGAAGACCGACCCGTGCGTCCCGACGCGCGGGCGCGGACGCCGAGTCGGGCAGGACGAGGCCCGACCACGGTTGCCAGGATGACGAAGGGAATCAGAAACGGTCCCATCGCGCGCTCCCGGTGGCGCAGGAGCAGGAGGAGGTAGGCGATGCCCGAGCATCCAGCCGAAGAACGAGACGGAGCCTCCGAGCGTGCGGTAGGGCACCGACCCGAGCTCCCGGGCCCGGGACAACAGGTCCGCGAAGTGAAGCGCGAGCCCGCTCGCGATCAGGAGCGGCGCCGGATAGCCGACCCCGACCCGCGGCTGAACGAGAGCGCGTATCGCCAATACCTCCGCGCCCGCGTAGCAGGCGACGGCGAGCCATCCGAGGAGGTGGGAACCCATCGGAAGGCCAGGATGTTATCAAGGGAGCGGGGGCGTAATACGATAGCCCCGATGAGCTCTTTTCCTTCGACCCGCCAGAGCTTTCCGCTCGGATCCGGCGGCGCGGGCACCTTCTACTCGCTGCCGCAGCTCGAAAAGGACGGCCTCGGGTCCGATCTCCCGGCTGCCCGTCAGCCTCCGCGTCGTCCTGGAGTCGCTCCTGCGGAACTGCGACGGCAAGCGGGTCAAGGAAGACGACGTGCGCGCGCTGGCCGCCTGGAAGCCGCGGGCGGAGCGGACGGCGGAGGTGCCGTTCGTCGTCGCGCGGATCGTGCTCCAGGACTTCACCGGCGTGCCGCTGCTCGTGGACCTGGCCGCGATGCGCTCGGCCGTGGCCCGGCTGAAGCAAGGATCCGAAGGTCATCGAGCCGCTCGTCCCGGTCGACCTGGTCGTCGACCACTCCGTGCAGGTCGACTAGTGGACCACGCCGGACGCCCTGCGCATGAACATGGAGATCGAGTTCCGCGCGGAACCGCGAGCGCTACGAGTTCCTGAAGTGGGGCACGCAGGCGTTCAAGGGCTTCGACGTGGTCCCGCCGGGCATCGGCATCGTGCACCAGGTCAACCTCGAGTACCTGGCGCGGGGCGTCCTGCGAGAGGACGGCGTCTACTATCCCGACACCCTCGTCGGCACCGATTCGCACACGACCATGATCAACGGCCTCGGCGTCGTCGGCTGGGGCGTGGGCGGCATCGAGGCCGAGGCCGGGATGCTCGGGCAGCCGGTCTACTTCCTGACCCCGGACGTCGTCGGCGTCCACCTGACCGGGCGGCTGCCGGACGGCGTCGACCGCGACGGACCTCGTGCTCGTCGTCACCGAGATGCTCCGCAAGGCGAAGGTCGTCGGCAAGTTCGTCGAGTTCTTCGGCGAGGGCGCGGCCTCGCTCTCGGTCACCGACCGCGCGACGGTCGCGAACATGGCCCCCGAGTACGGCGCGACGATGGGCTTCTTCCCGGTCGACGAGGAGACCTGCCGCTACCTGCTCGCGACCGGCCGCGAGCCCGAGCACGTGGAGCCGTTCCGGAACTACTACCAGGCCCAGGGACTGTTCGGGATCCCCCGCAGCGGCGACTGCGACTACACCGAGGTCCTGGAGCTCGACCTCGGACCGGTGCCGCTCGAGCGTGTCGCGGGCCCAAGCGGCCGCAGGACCGCATCGACCTGCCCGAGCTCAGCAACTGTTTCCGGGAGCTCTTCGCCAGGCCGACGTCCGAGAACGGCTACGGGGAAGACCCGGCCGAGCTCGCCCTCGCGGTTCCCGGTCACCCTCGGACGCGCCAAGCCGGGCGGCGGCAGCCAGAAGCCGGCGAGCCCGTCCGGCGCCCAGAAGCTGGACACCAACCCGTGGACCGAAGCCGAGATGGCCAACAACCGGCCGACGCCCAACGTCGAGATGCTGGAGGTCCTGCCGCCGGTCCAGGTCGACGTCGGGCCACGGCGACGTCCTGATCGCGGCGATCACCTCCTGCACGAACACCTCGAACCCCAGCGTCATGCTGGCCGCCGGGCTGCTGGCGAAAAAGCCGTCGAGCGCGGCCTGACCGTCCCGCCGCGCGGTCAAGGCCTCCCTCGCGCCCGGCTCGCGGGTGGTCACCGAGTACCTGGCCAGGACCGGGCTCCAGCCCTACCTCGACCAGCTCGGCTTCAACCTCGTCGGCTACGGCTGCACGACCTGCATCGGGAACTCGGGCCCGCTCGACGCCGGCATCGAAGAGGCGGTCACGGAGAACGATCTGGTCGCGGCCTCCGTGCTCTCCGGAAACCGCAACTTCGAGGCCCGCGTCCACCAGTCGATCCAGGCCAACTTCCTGATGAGCCCGCCGCTCGTCGTCGCGTTCGCGCTGGCCGGGCCGTGCGACATCGACCTCAGCCAGCGAGCCCCTGGGCACCGGGAAGAACGGCGAGCCCGTCTTCCTGCGCGACATCTGGCCGTCCAGTGACCGACGTGCAGCAGGCCCTGCTCGCCTCGGTCGACGCCGCGACGTACCGCCGTCTCTACGCCGACGTCGCGGCCGCCGAACCCGCTCTGGGCGGAGATCCCGGTCGCGGGACGGGACGGTGCTACGAGTGGGACCCGGAGTCCACCTACATCCAGGAGCCGCCCTTCTTCGAAGGCTTCAGCTCACGCCGCGGCCCGTCGTCGCCGATCGCGCGGCGCTCGGGCGCTGGCGATCTTCGGCGACTCCGTCACGACCGATCACATCAGCCCGGCGGGCGCGATCAAACCCAACTCGCCGGCCGGTCTGTACCTGCAGGCGCAGGGTGTCCCGCCCGAGGACTTCAACAGCTACGGCGCGCGCCGCGGAAACGACCGCGTGATGACGCGCGGCACCTTCGCCAACGTCCGCATCAGGAACCTCATGGTCCCCGGGGTCGAGGGCGGCTGCACCGTCCACCAGCCCGACGGCGAGCGCATGCGCATCTACGACGCGGCGATGCGCTACCAGGCACGAGCGCGTGCCGCTCGTGATCTTCGCCGGCCAGGAGTACGGCACCGGGAGCTCGCGCGACTGGGCCGCCAAGGGGACGCGGCTGCTCGGCGTGCGCGCGGTGGTCGCACAGAGCTTCGAGCGCATCCACCGCAGCAACCTGGTCGGGATGGGCGTCCTGCCCCTGCCAGTTCCCGGAGGGGGTCAGCGCCCACACGCTCGGGATCGACGGCTCCGAGACGTTCGACCTGCCGGCCTCGAGAAGAGCCTGCGGCCCCGGCAGGAGACCGTGCTCACGATTCGCCGCGCCGATGGAAGCGACGACCGAAGTTCCCCTGCGCGTCCGGATCGACACGCCGATCGAAGTCGACTACTACCGGCATGGGGGCATCCTGCCGTTCGTGCTGCGCCAGCTCCTCGGATGACGGATCCGGGCTCTCCTTCGGCCGAGCGCCTTCTCTCCGCGTGCCTCGGCAGGCCCGTAGACCGTCCTCCCGTCTGGATGATGCGTCAGGCGGGACGCTACCTTCCGGAGTACCGGGAGATCCGCCAGCGCGTCTCCTTCCTCGAGCTCTGCCGGTCCGTGGATCTGGCGGCCGAGGTGTCTCTCCAGCCTTTCCGCCGGTTCGGGCCGGACGGCGTGATCTTCTTTTCCGACATCCTGATCCCGGCCGCCGCGATGGGCGCGCGCGTCGAGTTCGGCGACGGCGGTCCCGAGCTCCCGGAGCCGATCCGCGACGCCGCGGGAGTCGCGAAGCTGCGCCGCTTCGATCCCGCCTCGGAGATCGGCTTCACCGGTGAGATTCTCGGGCGCCTCCGGCGGGAGGTCGGCGACCGCGCGGCCGTGCTCGGTTTCTGCGGGGCCCCGTGGACCCTGGCGTCCTATCTCGTGGAGGGCGGAGGCTCGAAGAGCTTCGCGACGATCAAGACGATGATGGGCCGCGATCCCGCGACGCTGCGCCGCCTCCTCGACCTCCTCGCGGACGTGGCCGGGGACGTGCTCTCGTTCCAGATCGCGTCGGGGGCTCGCGCCGTCCAGCTCTTCGACACCTGGGCCGGCGAGCTCTCCGCCGCCGACTACCGCGAGTGGGCCCTCCCCGCGACGGCGCGGGCGATCGCGGGCATCCGGCGCCAGGGGGCGCCCGTGATCCTCTACGTCAACGGCAGCGCGCATCTGCTCGAAGCCATGGCGTCCTCCGGAGCCGACACGCTGTCGATCGACTGGCGCGTCCCGCTCTCCGAGGCGCGGCGCCGGCTCCCCGCGATGCCCCTCCAGGGCAATCTCGACCCCGGGGCCCTGCTCGGGACGCCGGAAGAGGTCGCGCGGCGTACTCGCGCGATGATCGAGGAGACGGGCGGCCAGCGGCACGTCGTCAACCTCGGTCACGGCGTGCTGCCCGGAGCGCGGATCGAGTGCGTGGAAGCGTTCTTCGCCGCGGCCCGCCAGGAGGCCGTCTCGAGCGTCGGCGCATGAGGTCTTCCGAGGTTCCGCTGGAGCTGCTCCGCCGGTACAACGTCGCGGGGCCGCGCTACACGTCCTACCCCACCGCGCCCATGTGGAAGGAGAGCTACGGCCCGGCCGAGTACTCGGACATCCTCACCGAGAGCGCCGGAGCCGCTTCTCCCGCTCCGCTGTCCCTGTACTTCCACCTCCCCTTCTGCGAGAAGCTCTGCTACTTCTGCGGCTGCACGGTCGTCATCACCGGCAGTCGCCACGACGCCGAATCCCCGTACCTCGACGCTCTCGAGACGGAGATCGACTGGGTATCGGCCCGCGCGGGAACGGGGCGGCCCGTCGTGCAGCTTCACTGGGGCGGCGGGACGCCGACCTACTTCCCGCCGGAGCTCCTCGAGCGCCTCGGCCGGCGCATCTTCGAGCGCTTCGCCCTGGCGCCGGACGCCGAGCTCGGCGTGGAGGTCGATCCGCGGGTCACGACGCGCGAGCACCTCGAGACTCTGGCGCGCCTCGGCTTCAACCGGCTGAGCATGGGCGTCCAGGATTTCGACCCCCGCGTCCAGGAGTCGATCAACCGGGTCCAGCCTTTCGAGGCGACACGCGACCTCGTTCGGGCGGCGCGGGACCTCGGCTTTCCGAGCATCAACATGGACCTGATCTACGGCCTGCCCTTCCAGACCCCCGACAGCTTCTCGGCCACGATCGACCGGGTGCTGGAGATCGCGCCCGACCGGCTCGCCGTCTACTCCTACGCCAACGTGCCGTGGATGAAGAAGCACCAGAACGTCCTGGTGCCGCACCTGCCGGAGGAGGCCGTGAAGTTCGGGATCTTCCGCACGGCGCTCGATCGGTTCACCGCCGCGGGCTTCGAGTACATCGGGATGGACCACTTCGCCCGGCCCGAGGACGAGCTGGCGCGGGCCCGGCGGGATCGGACTCTTCACCGAAACTTCCAGGGCTACACGACCAAGGCGGGAACCGATCTCGTCGGATTCGGGATGAGCGCCATCGGCTCGATCGGCGCCTCCTACGTCCAGAACCAGCGGGAGCTGCCGGCCTGGCGGGCGTCGGTCGAAGCTTCGGGCGCCGCGACGTTCCGCGGGGCGCGCCTGTCGGCCGACGACGAGCTGCGGCGCGCCGTCATCGAGGCGCTCCTGTGCCACGGCGTGCTGGTGAAGCGCGAGATCGAATCGCGCTTCGGGATCGACTTCGACGAGTACTTCGCGGACGCTCTCGAGAAGCTCGAGCCCTGCCGAGGGGATGGTCTCGTGGAGCTCTCTCCGGGCGAAGTCCGCGCGACCCCGCTCGGGCGGATCTTTCTCCGCAACCTCGCGATGCCCTTCGACGCCTACCTCGCCGGGCCGTCCGAGAAGCCGGTCTTCTCCCGCACGCTGTGAGCCGGCGGGCGATCCTGTTCCTCCAGCTCGGGGGACCCGAGACCCTCGCCGACGTTCCGGCTTTTCTCTATCGGCTGTTCTCGGACCCCGACGTCATCCGGGTACGGCCCGCGCCCCTGCGCAAGGCGATCGCGGCGGCGATCGCGGCCGGCCGCGCCGGCGCGTCGAAGAAGCTCTACGCGGCGATCGGAGGCGGGTCCCCGATCCGCCGGCTGACCGAGCAGCAGGCCGCGGGTGCCGAGCGCCTCCTGAGCGCCGAGGGTCGCGACGTCGTCGTGCGTGCCGCGATGACCTGCTCGGCGCCCCTCGTGGAGGACGTCGTGCAGAGCCTCGCGGCCGACGGGGTGGACCGCTTCCTCGCGCTGCCGCTCTACCCGCAGTATTCGTTGACGACGACGAAGGGGGCGCTCGAGAGGAGCCGCGCCGCCGTCGCCCGGTTCGCCCCCGGCGCCCGCCTCGAGGAGCTCGGCTCCTGGCCCGCGCATCCCCTCTTCGTCGCGGCCCACGCCGAGGCCATCCGCGAGGAGCTCGCGCGGTTCCCGGATCCGCGGCCCGAGGCCGTGCACCTGCTCTTCTCGGCGCACTCGATCCCGAAGAAGCTCGTCACCCGGGAGGGAGACCCCTATCCCTCCGAGGTCGAGATCTCCATCCGGGCGATTCTGGCCCACCTCGACTGGAAAGGGCCGTCCACCCTGGCCTACCAGTCCAAGCTGGGCCCGGTCGAGTGGCTCGGCCCTCCGACGCGCGACGTGATCCGCGAGCTCGGGCGTTCCGGAGCGCGGCAGGTGCTCGTCGTGGCGATCGCGTTCGTGACGGACCACGTCGAGACGCTGTACGAGATCGACCAGCTCTTCGGCGAGGACGCGCGCCTCGCCGGCATTCCCCACTTTCGCCGCACGCCGGGATTGAACGACCGGCCGACGTTCCTCCGGGCGCTCGCCGACGTCGCGGGAACGGCCGAGGAGTTCTGGAAGGAATGACCGGCCGGACGATCGTCGTCGGAGGCGGGATGGCCGGCCTCACGGCGGCCTTCCGCCTGGCTCGCTCGGGCGCGGACGTGGTGCTCCTGGAAGCCTCCGGCAGAGCGGGAGGGGTGGTCCGGACTGAGGAGCGCAACGGCTATCTGCTCGAGGCGGGACCGAACACGGTCCGGCTGACGGCGCCCCTGCACGCCTTGATCGAGGATCTGGACCTGTCGGGCGAGATGCTGCTCGCCGACGGCGGTCTCCCGCGTTACATCGACTTCGACGGGCGGCTGCACGCTCTCCCGACGTCGCCGCTCTCGCTGGCGCGCACGCGGCTTCTGAGCGCGGCGGGAAAGCTCCGACTTCTCTCCGAGCCCCTGCGCCGGCGCGGGAGCGAAGGGGACGAGAGCGTCCGCGACTTCGCCGCGCGGCGGCTGGGGCCGGAGGTCGCCGCCCGGCTGGTCGAGCCGTTCGTCGCGGGCATCTTCGCGGGCGACGGCGCGGGGCTGTCGGCGGCCGCCGTCTTTCCATCGCTCGCGGAATGGGAGCGAGAGCACGGGAGCCTCCTTTCCGGTGCGCTCGCGCAGCGTCGGGCCGCCCGCCGGTCGCCGGCGGCGCCGCGGGGGCTCCTCTCCTTCCGCCGCGGGCTGGAGACTCTTCCCCGGGCGCTGGCGCGCTCCCTCGGCCGCGCCTTCCGGCCGGGAGCCGCGGTCCGCGCCATCGCACCCGAACGCGGACGCTGGATCGTCGAAACCGACGCCGAGCGCCTCGAGGCCGAGCGCGTGATCCTGGCGACTCCCGCGTGGGCCGCGGCTCCGCAGGTGTCGCCGTTTGCGCCCCAGGCGGCCGAGGCGCTGGAGTCGATCGCGCACCCTCCGCTGGCGGTCCTCCATCTTTCCTGGCCCGCAGCCGCACTGCGGCGGCCCCTCAGGGGCTTCGGCCATCTCGTCGTGCCGTCGGCCTCCCGGCGCATCCTCGGCGCGGTCTGGAGCTCGAGTCTGTTTCCCGGCCGCGCTCCGGAGGGACGGGTCCTCCTGACGGTTTTTCTCGGCGGGACGCGGGATCCCGGCGCCCCGGAGCTCGAGACTTCGGAGCTCGTCTCGCTCGCCGGGCGGGATCTCTCGGCCGAGGGCCTCGTGAGCGGGGACGCCGAGCTCGTCCTGCTGACGCGCTGGCAGCGCGCGATCCCGCAGTACACACCGGGCCACGGCCGGCGCATGCGCGCTCTGGCGGAGGCCGAGGCCCGCTGGCCCGGCCTCAGGTTCGCCGGCAACTACCGGGGAGGAGTCTCGGTCGGCGACGTCGTCGCCGGAGGTATCGCGGCGGCGCAGTCGTGGCCCTGAGGGCGTGACGACAAAGTCGGCGTGTCGAGTCTGGGATCCTTCGCTCCGCTCAGGATGACGGTGAAAAGGCCGCGGAGAAATAGCAGTCATCCTGAGGAGCGAAGCGACGAAGGATCCCGAGCTTCTCCGCGAGAACGGCATGTCGCGTCTGGGCAAACGTCAGCGGCACGTTTGAATTTCAGTGCGCGTGTCCGGACTCGGTGTGCTCATGCTCGGACACCGTGCGCTTGCCCTCGCCGCCGGCGGCCCGAAGCTGCCTTTCCTCCTCGGCCGTGATCTCGGGCAGGTGGCGCAGGAACGCCACGATCTTCCAGATCTCCTCGTTCTCGTGCGTCGGGCCGAAGGCGGGCATTCCGGTCATGCGGATGCCGTGCGACACGAGCCAGAAGAGCTCGCCGTCCGTCCGCGCCTGCACCCTCGCCAGGGTCAGGTCGGGCGCCGGCGGACTCAGGCCGACCCCGATCTCGGACGCGTCGACGCCGGGAGCGCCGTGGCAGGTCACGCACATCCCGCGGTAGTGCTCGAGCCCGGTCCGCAGCGCCTCGGGCGACGGCACGACCGGGTTGGAAGTCTTCGGCGCCCGGTGCGCGACCGAGCGATCCAGGACGAGGCCAGCCGCCTTCTTCTCGAGCTTGCCCGGATGCACGGTCGCGGCAACATTGAAGGTGCCGGAGAGAAAGAACGCCGCGGCGCCGAGCGCCAGGAGCAGGACCCCCGTCAGGATACCGGCCAGGAATTTCATCGTCCCCTCCGCTGAGCCCGGATCCTACGCCACGCCCCGGACCCCGCCGCGCCCTTTGATACTCTCCTCATCGTGGCGCGAAACCCGCGGTATCTCGTGGCGATCGACTTCTCGCCGTCTTCCCGGCGCGCCCTCGACGCGGCGAGATCCCTGGCCCGCCGGACCCGCGCCGCGCTCACGATCGCGCACGTGCGGCCCTCCTCCGACATGCGCGCCGCGATCGAAGAGGATCGGGGGGACCTTCTCAGGCCCGGGTTCGGATCGCTCTCCCGCCGGCTGACCGAGCACTACGCTCCGCCGTCTCGCGGAGTTCGTGCGGCCGCAGCGCGGCGAAGAGGTGCGGCTCCTCCGGGGCGCGCCGGACGTCTCGCTGGCCCGCGAGGCGCGGCGGGGCCATGACCTGATCATTCTGGGCAGCCACGGAATCGGCCCGGTGCCCCTTCCGCTCATGGGGAGCACCGTCGAGCGCGTGCTGGCGCGCTCCACGGTTCCGGTTCTCGTCGTCCCGTCCTCCGGATCCGCCCGCTGATCAGAGGAGCGGCGCCAGCCGCCGCGCCGCGCCGTCGAGAGCGCGGTGAAGCAAGAACCGCCGCTTCCACACGGGCAGATGGATCTCCCGGCTCTTCGCGACGTCTTCCTCGTGCTGGGTCTCCATGCGGCCGGCGGTCTCCGGCGTCCTTGATCACGAAGTTGCACTCGGCGTTCAGCTCGAACGAGCGGAAATCGAAGTTCGTCGAGCCGATGACCGAGACCAGCCCGTCGGCGACCATGGTCTTGGCGTGCAGGACCGCCGGCTGATACTCGAAGATCCGGACGCCTCGCCGCAGGAGAGCCGAAAAGAACCCGTGGCCGGCGTGGCGGACGAGTCTCCACGTCGGTCTTCCCGGGGAGGACCAGGCGGACGTCGACTCCGCCGGGCCGCCGCGTGGCTCAGGACGCCGATGCCTCGCGTGCGCGGAGCGAAATAGGCCATGGTGATCCAGACCCGCCGGCGAGCCGCCCCGATGATCGCCGCCAGAGTCGACGCCGTCTCGCGCACGCCCCGGCCGGGCCGCGAGTCGAGGATCAGGACGGGCAGCTCCGGTCCCGGGCTTCTCCTCGATCGCGCGAAGGCCGATCGCGCCGCCGCCCGCCCGCTTCCAGCCCTCCTGGAACACGACGGCCATCTGGTTGGCGGCCGGGCCTTCCACCCGGGCATGCGTGTCCCGCCAGACCCGGCCGACCGGGAAGGAGGCTCGAGCCGTACTCCTCTCCGATGTTCATGCCCCCCGTGAAGGACGACCTTCCGGTCGGTCACCAGGATCTTGCGGTGGTCGCGGAATCTTCAGGAAGCGCAGCGGAACCCCGATGGGGTGAAAGAGCCGGGCGTCCACGCCGTTCTCCCGGAGAAGTCTCCAGAAGCCGCGCCGCGTCTCGAACGACCCGATGCCGTCCGCCAGCACGCGCACGGTCACGCCCCGCCGGGCCGCCTCCGTCAAATGGGTCGCGAAGGCGCGGCCCACCTCGTCGTCCTTGAAGATGTAGGACTCGAGGAGGACCTCGGACCGCGCCGCGTCCACGGCGGCCAGCATCGAGGCGAACGCGTCCTGCCCTCGGAAGAACACTTCGACGCGGTTGCCGGGATGAAACGGCTCCTCGTCGATCTGCTCCAGCAGTTTCTCGAACCCGGGATCGGCCAGGCCCTCCGGTAGCGCGGCGGCCAGCTGGCCGACGTGCTGGGCCCGCAGCTCGCGCGGCAGCCGGTGGCGGGCCCGCGGCCGCAGGGCGGGGCGCTGCCGGTTCGGGCTCTTCCGGGCGGGCGTCAAGCGGGCTACCCGCCGACGGCCCGGGCGATGGCGAAGGCCGCCGACGCGGCCACGCCGCCGATGAGCGTCGTCTGGAGTGCGCTCTTCCAGGGTCGCGCCCCCGTGAAGCGGCCTTTCACGTAGCCGAAGACCGCCAGCGCCGCGAGGGTGACCGCGACCGAAATCTTCAACGCCGCCGGCGCGTCGTCCACGAGGATGTAAGGCGCGAGCGGGATCAGGCCGCCGACCGCGTACGAGCCGCCGATCGTCAGCGCGCTCTGGAGAGCCCTGCGGGGGTCGGGCTTCTCGAGGCCGAGCTCGAACCGCATCATGAAGTCGATCCACTGCTGGGGCCGCTTCTCGAAGGAGACGAGGATCGGCGCGATCTCTTCGTCCGAGAGGCCGTAGGCGCGAAAGATGTCCCGGACCTCCTTCGCTTCGACGGCCGGTTTCTCGCGGACTTCCCGGTGCTCCCGATCCCGTTCGCTGACGTAGTGCTCGGCGTCGCTGCGCCCCGCGAGGTAGCCGCCGAGACCCATGGCGATCGATCCTGCCGCGATCTCCGCGAGTCCTGCCGTGACGATGATGTTCGTGTGGGCGATCGCGCCCGTGAGGCCGGCGGCGAGCGCGAAGGGAACGGTCAGGCCGTCGGCCATCCCGATCACGACGTCGCGGACCGTGGCGCTCGCGGTGAAATGGTGCTCGACGTGGGGCGTCAGCGGCATGCGCCTCAGCGGCTCAGAGACACCGCGGGCCGGCGGGCCGCGGCCTCGGCGTGGCGGCGGCCGGCCTCGAACGCGCGCGCGCGCCACGGGGAACAGGAGGGTCTTCCAGAGGCGGGGCGCGTAGAAGCGGCGGAGCCACTCGCGCGCGTCGGCAGCCCCGGCGATGTGACGGAGCAGGCGCGCGTAGCCGCCGTCGCCCATCCGCTCGTAGAAGTAGCGGTTCACGATGGCGGTCCGCAGAAAGCCGGCGAAGCGGCGCGAGAGCGACCGGGCGTACTGGTGCGGGTCGCTCGCCAGCATCGCCGAGGCGGCCATGTGCCCGGACACCAGGGCATAGCGCATCCCGAAGCCCCAGAGCGCGTCCTGCAGCCCCGCCGCCTCGCCCGCGAACAGCGTGTCGCCACGCCGCACGATGGGCGCAGGCCCGAATTTTCCCCGTGCCGCCGAAGGCTCTCGGGGCCTGCATCCGAAGGCCGACCCTGCGCTCGAAGAAGTCCCGGCAGCGCTCGCGGTACTCGCGCGCGTTGGCGTAGTCGTCGAAGATGCAGGAGGCCACCGTGCCCCAGCCGCGGCAGACCAGAAGATACGCGTAGCCCTTGGGGGCCAGCCGGTCGGAGAGTGCGGCGAAGACCCCGTCCGCCATATCGGTCTCGAAGACGTACCCGACATCCAGGGCGTCGCAGCGGTCCGGCCCCGGCGTCTGGATTCCCCGCGCCGGCAGCGCGTCCGGCGCCTCCCGAAACGGATCCTCACTCCCGCGGCCAGGGCCTGGGACTTTCAGGCCTGGTCCAGCGTGCCCGGCCCGGCGCCCGCGCCGGACGAGGTAGAACGCGGACCGGTCCGACCGGACGCTGCGCTCACGTCCGTCGGCGTCGAAGAAGACCCCGCCCCGGATCGCCGCATGGTCGAACGTCGGCGCGATTCCCATCGACGTCGAGCTCCTCGAGCACGTCCTCGCGTGTGGTCCAGTTCTCGAGGCCCTGGAGGTCGCCGTGGAAACCGGCTCCCGCACTCCGCGCGCCGCTCGTAGATCGTCACGGCGCGGCCGGCGCGGGCCGCCGTCAGCGCCGCGGCCAGGCCCGCCGGACCCGCACCGAGATCTCGAGAGGTCCCGCGGCGGCCGGCGGTTCAGGCATGGCTCGGGGAGGAGCGCGCAGACCCTCTCCGTCGCACTTCGACCTGGATGGTCGCGTGGTCGACGCCGGCCCGAGCTCCCAGGATGCGCTGGACGGCGAGAAGCACCTCGCCGCGAGGGCAGGAGGCCGCCGCGCGAATGTGGACGCTGGCCGAGTGCAGGCCGGACGTCAGCGTCCAGAAGTGCAGGTCGTGAATCGCCTGGACCCCCGGCACGTCCATGATCTCGGAGCGAAGGGCGGCGATGTCGATCTCCTCCGGAGCCCCCTCCAGAGGATGTGCGCCGCCGCGCGCAGGATCGCCGACGCCGCGGGGCAGGATGACGAGCGCCAGCGCCGCCGAGATCAGCGGTCCAGGCGACCAGAATCCGGTGCTGGCCATCACCACGGCCCCCGACGAGGACCGCGACCGGACCCGAACGCGTCCGTCACGAACCTCGAGGTACGCCGCGCTCATGTTGAGGTTCTCGCCACGGGCGCCGCGCAGCAGAGCCGATCGCCGCGAGGTTGGCCGCGAGACCGAGCGCGGCCACCCACAGCATCAGGCCGGTCTGCACGGGCGCGGACACGTGGAAACGGCGCCAGGCTTCGACCAGGATGCCGCTCGACGCGACGAGCAGCAGCTGGGCGTTGACGAAAGCCGCGAGCACCTCGGCCCGCGCCAGCCCGAAGGTGTGGCGGCGCGTGGGCGCCCGGTCCGACGAGCGCCATTCCCGCGTACGCGAGCGTCAGGGCCGCGACGTCCGTGAACATGTGGGCGGCGTCGGCCAGAAGCGCGAGGCTTCCCGACACGATCCCGCCCGACCACTTCGACCGACCAGGACGCCGAGCGTCAGAACCAGCGCGGCGCGAAGGCGCGACTTGCGAAAGCGGCGGCTCGTATCCGGAGTGCCCGCGGCGGAAGGCGCGCGCGTGGCGGCGACGCTCACGCCGGGCTCGCCGCCTCGACCTCGACGCGGGCGTCGTTGAAGCAGGCGCCCCCGCCGAGGTCCGCCAGCGTGTCGGGAGCGAGGGAGGTGGCGGTCGTCCCGCTCTCGGTGTTGTGGCTCCAGAGCCCTTTGGGCAGGAAGACGACTCCCGGCCGAATCCCCGCATTCAGCCGGACCGCGCAGCGCACCTCGCCGAGCGCGTTGAAGACGCGCACGCCGACGCCGTCGGCGAGGCCGCGCGCCAGGGCGTCGGCGGGATGCATCTCGAGCGGGACCGGACCGCGACGCAACTCGCCCAGCGTGCTGCTGATCGTGCGGTCCGTCGCGGGCGAGATGAGCGCCAGGGGAAACTGCGCGGTCGCCGGGTCCGGCCGGTAGGCGTAGAGCCCGCCGGGCGCCTCGCGGTCCAGGTCCTCCGGAACCAGGTGGACCTTGTGGCCCGCGGTCCGCGGAAAGACGTCCACGAACTGCACCGGCGCGAAGCCGTCGGGCGCGAAGGCGATCCGGTCCGCTCCGAGCCGCTCCTGGAGCTCGGCCGACCGGGGACTCTTTTCGAGCAGCGCGGCCGTCAGCTCGGCGGCCGTCTCGGGATCGCCCGGCAGGGCCACCCCCGTGCGGCGGCAGAGCGCCGCGAAGACCTCGTGGTTGGGCCGCGCCTCGCCGACCGGCGCGATGACGGCATCCGCCACCTGCATCACGAACGCGCCGTAGCCCCGCGAGAGCTCGGTGCGCTCGAGAAACGTCGCCGCGGGCAGCATGACGTCGGCGTACCGCGCCGTGTCCGTCATCACGGGATCGAAGACGACCGTGAACAAGATCCTCGCGCTCGAGGCCCGCGCGGACCCGCTCCTGGTTCGGGATCGTCATCATGCGGGTTCGCGTTGTAGACGAAAAGGAGGTCGACGGAGTCGGGCCCCTGCGCCGCCAGCGCCTCGCCCAGCCGATTCATGTTGATCCGCCGCGTCGCCGGCTCCTGCGCTCTGGCCCCGGCCAGGGCGTCGACCTCGACCCAGGCGGCGGAGTTGCTCATCGTGTAGCCGCCGCCCCGCACCCCGAACTTGCCGGCCACGGCGGGAAGCGCCAGGATCGCGGCCGTCGCGGAGCCGCCGCCGCGGTTGCGCTCCGACCCCCAGCCGCATCGGATCGCGGCCGGGCTGGCGTCGGCGTACATCGCGGCGAAGCGCTCGACCTCCCCGGCCGACAGTCCGGTCTCCATGGCCGCCCGCTCGAGCTGTCCAGGGCTCGGCGCGCCGCGCTCAGCTCCTCCGCCCCCGTCGCATGGGCCTCGCAGGAACTCGCCGTCCGTCCGGCCCGCCGCGAAGAGCCACCGGATGACCGCCAGAGCCAGCGGAAGGTCCGTTCCGGGCCGGAGGAGCCAGGTGAAGGTCCGCGCGCTCCGCCATGCGCGTGCGGCGGGGGTCCACGACCACGAGCCGGGCGCCGCGCTGTCTGCGCGTCCTGGATGTACGGCACGAGGTGGATCCCCGAAACGGAAGGGTTGACCCCCCAGAGCACGATCAGGTTGGCGTGGGCGTAGTCCTGCAGCGCGATGCCGGGCATCTTGCCGTAGAGAGCCCATGGCCGCGCGCGAAGAGGGCGCGGCGCAGACGGTCCGCGCCAGGCGCGAAGCGCCCAGCCGGAAGAAGAGGCGGGCGTCGGTCGTGTCCTGCGAGAGGTAGCCGTTCGAGCCGCCGTACGAGAACGGCAGGATGCCCTCGCCTCCCCGCCCGGCGACGACGTCCTTCGAGGCGCGCCGCGACGAGGTCGAGCGCTTCCTCCCAGGACACGTCGCGGAACCGCCCCTCGCCCTTGCGGCCCGCCCGGACTCCCGGGTGGAGAATCCGCGCGCTCCCGTAGAGATGCTCGGGATAGTCGCGGACCTTGGCGCAGATGAAGCCGCCGGTCAGCGGGTTGACGTGGGAGCCTCCGATGGCCGTGACCCGCCCCTCGGAGACCGTCACGTCGAGGCTGCAGGCATCCGGGCAGTCGAGTGGGCAGGCGCTCGCGACCGTGTGGGCCGCGAGATCGACCCGGGCGCTCACCCCTGTCCGCCCACGATGCGATCCACGGTGTCCACGGCAATGGGATGGTAACCCGGCCGCGCCCGCCGGTAGATCGCGAGCGCCCGCTCGCGGCCCGCCGGCGTCTTCACGAGCTCTTCGTAGAGCGGCTTGATGTATTTCCGGCGGCCGATTCCGACCAGGAACTCCTCGAGCCGGGCCGCGGCCGGTCCGTATCCGCTCTTGACCGACATCAGGAGCCACTGGAAAGCGACCTCCGAGTTCCCGGAGGCCGTCAGGCCCGAAGGCCCGGTCGAGGTCGGCCATGCGGGAGGGCTCGAGCGGAGACGGCAGGCGGCGCAGGAACTGGATCCGCTCCTGTGTGCTCCACCGGCCGAACGGCACGTAGGCGGCATCCCGCCCGTCGGTACCCACTCCCCCGCGACGCGAGCGATCTCCCGCAGGGCTCGGGAGACGGGCCGCGGCGCCGCCTCCGGGAGACCCGGCCGCTCGATCCACTCCTCCAGCGGGACCGACGCGCCCTTCGCGGGATCGGTGCGAGAAGAGGTGAGCGCGCAGGTAGTCGACGAAGTCCGCCGTCCGGATGCTCCGGAACGCGAAGTGGTCGAAGTATCCCCGCAGGAACTCGTCGAACGTCCGGCGGCCGAAGAGCTCTTCGAGCGACCGCAGGAAGAGCGAGCCTTTCTCGTAAGGCAGCCGGGTCGCTCCGTCGTCCGGATCGCGCCCCGAGAGGTCGATGTGGAGGATCTCGTCCCGGTCCTCGAGACGGACGATCTCGTCCTCGAGATCCTGGCGCCCGAGTACGGCCTCCATGCCCGCCAGCTCCGGGCCGTAGACCTCCTCGACGAGCCGCCGCTCGATGTACGTCGTGAAGCCCTTCGTTCAGCCAGAAGTCGCTCCAGGTGGCGTTGGTCACGAGATTTCCCGACCAGGAGTGGGCCAGCTCGTGGGCGATCAGCGACACGAGGCTCTTGTCGCCCGCCAGCACGGTCGGCGTCGCGAAGGTCAGCCGCGGGTTCTCCATGCCGCCGAACGGAAAGCTCGGAGGCAGCACGAGGATGTCGTAGCGGTCCCACCGGTACGGTCCGTAGAGTCGCTCCGCCGCCTCCATCATCTTTTCGGTGTCGGCGAACTCGGCGGCGGCGCGACCCACGACCGACGGCTCCGCGTAGACGCCGGCGCGCTCCCCGAGCGGCGCGAACGCGATGTCTCCCGCAGCGATGGCCATCAGGTACGCCGGGATCCTCTGCGGCATCGCGAAGCGGTAGACGCCGCCCCGCTCCCCCGTCGGGTTGCCCGCCGCGCTCATGACCGCGACGAGCTCCGGCGGCGTGCGGATCGTGGCCGTGTAGGTCAGCCGGACCTGAGGCGTGTCCTGGATCGGGATCCAGCTGCGCGCGTGGATCGCCTGCGACTGCGAGAACAGAAACGGATGCGCCTTCCCGGCGGTCTGCGGCGGCTCGAGCCACTGGAGGCCGGAAGCGCCGGGGCGCGTGGCGTAAGCGACGCGAACCCGTGTCGCCCCCGGCGGGAGAGTGACGGTCAGCGGCGCGCCCAGGATGGGGTCGGCCACGCCGAGCTCGTACTGCGCCGGGGACCACGTCTCCCCTGACGCCGTCTCGACCGCCGACACGTCGAGGCCCCGCGTGTCCAGCGTCAGGGCCGCCGCCGGGTCGACGCGCTCCACGCTCAGCGTGACGGTGCCCTCCAGGATCTTCCGGTCGAAGCGCACGTCGAGGTCCAGGTCCACGTGCTGCACGCGGACCTCCTCGGGATTCGCGTACGAGTGGACGTCGCGAGAGGGCGAGGAGGAACGCTGGGAGCTCATCGCGAGCCGCAAGATTAGCACTGCGACCCGGAAGAAGCCCGGCCGTGTCACCCGCGTAGCAGTCAGTCCCGAGGCAGAGCGTCACGCGCACGAAGGGCATCGCTCGAATGCGAGTCGACGGCGTCCCTGCGCCGACTGCCCTTCTCGACGACTCGAGCCTCGCTCACACGCGGCAGTACGAGATTCCGCCCCGCATGCGCCCGGACGTTTTCCTCGCCTTCGCCTTTCTGGCCCCTCTCCTCCTCGCCACTGTCGAGGCGCCGTCGCCCAAGGCGCCGCCGCCCGCCGCGCGCAAGCCCGTATCCGACACGTACTTCGGCGCCGCGGTTCCGGACGACTACCGCTGGCTCGAGGACTGGAGCGATCCCGCGGTTCGCGAGTGGAGCGAAGCGCAGAACGCGTACGCGCGCTCCGTTCTGGACCGGCTTCCTTCGGTGGACGCGATCCGCGAGCGCGTCCGCCAGATCGCGACGTTCCCCTCTCCGAGTTACGGTTCGCTCATCCGCCGCGGGGAAGCGCTCTTCGCGATCAAGAACGAGCCGCCCGAAGCAGCAGCCCTTCCTGGTCGTTCTGAAGTCGCCGGAGGAACCGGCCTCCGAGCGGATCCTGGTCGACCCCAACCTCCTCGACCCGAAGGGCGGCACCGCGATCGACTTCTTCGTACCGTCGCTCGACGGTCGCCTGACCGCCGTGTCCCTCTCGGAAGGGGGAAGCGAGGCGGGGGACCTGCACCTCTACGAGACGGCCTCGGGACGGAAGCTGGCGGACGTGATCCCGCGCGTCAACGGCGGCACCGCGGGCGGCGACGTCGCCTGGAACGCCGACGGCTCCGGGTTTTTCTACACTCGCTATCCGCGCGGCGACGAGCGCCTGCCGCGGGACCGGGACTTCTACCAGCAGGTCTACTTTCATCGCATCGGGACGCCGACGGAGCAGGACGCCTACGCGGTCGGGCAGCGACTTTCCCCGCATCGCGGAGACCACGCTCGAGTCCTCCCGGGACGGAAGCGTCGTGCTGGCCTCGGTCAAGAACGGCGATGGCGGACGAGGTCTCGCAGTATCTGCGAGGCTCCGACGGAACACTGGAAGCTGCTGGCCTCGGACGTCGATCGGGCGATCGAGGGCAAGTTCGGCCCCGACGGGTCTCTCTATCTTCTGTCGCGTAAGGGCGCGCCGCGCGGCCGCATCCTGCGTCTTCCGCCCGGCGCGAGCTCGCTGACGGAGGCCAGGGAGATCGTGCCCGCCGGCGAGCACGCGATCGACGATTTCTGCCTGAGCGGCGACCGGCTCTTCGTGGCCGACCTGGCGGGCGGCCCGTCGCAGATTCGGGTCTTCGGCCGGGGACGGGTCCCCGAAGGGATCGGTTGGGATCCTCCCGGTCTCCGTCGGTGACCGGAATGGTCGCGGCCGGCAACGGCGGGATCCTGTTCGAGAACCAGAGCGCCCTGGTTCCCCCGGCCTGGTTCCGAGCCGGTCCCGACGGGCGCGTGACGCCGACGCCGCTGGAAGCGGCCCTCACCCGTCGACTTCTCGGACGCCGAGATCGGAGCGCGAGTGGGCGGTGTCGAAAGACGGCACGCGGGTCCCGATCGACATCCTGCGGCTCAAGAGCACGAAACGGAACGGGCATGCTCCCACGATCCTCTACGGCTACGGCGGGTACGGCATCAGCCAGCGCCCGGTCTTTTCGGCGATGAAGCGCGTCTGGCTCGAACAGGGCGGCGTGTACGCGGTGGCGCTCCTGCGCGGCGGAGGCGAGTACGGCGACGACTGGCATCTGCAGGGAACCTCGAGCGCAAGCAGAACGTGTTCGACGACTTCGCCGCCGTGCGCGAAGCGGCTCGTCGACGCCGGGTACACGCGTCCCGCGCGGCTCGCGATCGAGGGCGGCTCCAACGGCGGGCTGCTGATGGGCGCCGCCCTGACGCAGCACCCCGAGCTCTTCGGCGCGGTGGTCGCTGCACGTCGGGATCTACGACATGCTGCGAGTCGAGCTCTCGCCGAACGGGGCGTTCAACGTCACGGAGTTCGGCACGGTCCGGGACCCCGCCGAGTTCCGAGCCCTCCACGCCTACTCGCCGTACCACCGCGTGGTGGACGGCGCTCGCCTATCCCGCCGGTCCTGTTTCTGACCGGCGCCAACGACCCGCGGGTGGACCCGATGCAGTCGCGCAAGATGACCGCCCGGCTCCAGGCCGCGACGTCGTCGAAGAACCCGATCCTCCTGCGCACGGCCTCCGGCTCCGGCCACGGCGTCGGCAGCGTCGCTCGACGAGCGGGCGTCAAAGGCCGCGGACGTCTACGCCTTCCTGTTCGACCGCCTCGGCGTGACCTACCGGCCGCCGCGCACGAACCCGTAGGCCTCCCCTCCCCGCGGGGAGAGAGGGTAGGCAGGGAACCTCCGTTTTCTCGTTCAGAATCGGAGAGTCAGCTCCGCCGACACGCCCTTCCGAGACAGACGTAGAACTGGCTGTCCCCGACCTCGTTCTCGGTCGTGAAGTGCCGCGAATTGTTCGGGTTCCGGCCGACGACGGCGACCCGAAGGCGCTCCAGGTCGAACGCCAGCCCCGCGTCGACCTCGGAGAAACTCGGCGTCCAGAAAGTCTTCCGGGCCCGTCTTCGGAGCCATCAGTTCCCGGTCACTGAGGCGGCGGGAGAACGCGGAGTGTCCCGTCCGGATTCAGTGGCCCCGGACCGCAGATGTAGGCCTCGCCGAGCCGTCCGCGTATGACCACGGTATCCGCGCTGGCATAGACCGCCTCCTCGCGGAAATAATCGTAGAGGCCGGCCTGGGTCTGCGGTCCCTCGAAGTTGAAGTCGGCGTTGATCGAGGTCACGAACTGGCAGGTTCCGACGACGGACTCGGAGTCCTCGGTCAGCCTGACCTTGTATTTCCCGGTGGCCCTCGCCTGGTCACGCGCCTTCTGCGCCTCGCTCACCTGGGCGCAACCGGCGGCGAGGCCCGCGGCCGGAAGCAATAACAAGAGGAGCAAGGCGGGTTTCGACCGCATGGCTGAGTATCCCACGGCATGAATCGGCTCTCAACGGGACGAGGTTTTCGCTTAGGCGGGAGAACCCCCGAGCCCCCCGCGTGCCGCGGCCTCCGGGGGCTCGGGGGCCGCAAGGCCCCCGCTCAAAAAACGCTAGCCGTGTCCGGACACGGCGAAGGAGCGTTGTGAAGCGGCCAAGGGAATTGGCGGCCCCAACGGGACTCGAACCCGTGCCGCGGCCTTGAAAGAGCCGTGTCCTAACCTCTAGACGATGGGGCCGTCGAGAGGCGCAAAAATAACACGAGGGCCGGGCGCCCCCTCACCCGCCCGATAACGCCGTACTTCGCACAGCGTTGCACTGCCGTGGTCTGCGTCTGCCGGGCGGGTTCCGCCGGGAGAGGGAGATGCTCTCCTACCGTGGGATCGGCGCGAGGCCGAATCGGCGGCGCACGTCGTCGGTGGTCTGGCGCCGCGGCGGGGCCCCCCGGAAAGACTTCACGAGGTAGATCTGAGCGGCGAGGCGCCACTGGGCCTCATCCGCGTCGCGGCACTCGTAGCGCAGCACCCTCCCCTCGAGCTCGAACTCCCTGGGCAGCGGCGTCGTGCCGCCGGGGAGCTCGCGAAAACGGGCGATCTCCTCGCGCGTGAACTCGCGCTCGAAGATCAGGGCGCAGGACAGACGGTTGCCGAGGACTCGCGAGACGCGCTCGCGCACCACCTCGGGGGGACGTTGACCATCCATGGCTGAACCTCACATCACCCGCGCGCCGCAGGGTCTCGAAAAGCCCCTCGGCGAAAAAACGATATCACCGCGGTCCCTTCCATTGACTTGCCGGTGCCCCAAAAACATAATCCCGGCCCGCCCCCTCGAGGGGGGGCGCACTTTGCCCACCACGATCAAGCAAATCCTGGTCGGGAAAGGCCCGGGACCCCCTGGATCCCCGGGTCTTCCACAGCGTCACCCTCGCCGCCTTCCTCGCCTGGGTGGGCCTCGGGGCCGACGGCCTGTCCTCCTCGGCCTACGGCCCGGAGGAGGCCTTCAAGGCGCTGGGCGAGCACGCGTACCTCGCGGTCTGGCTCGCCCTGTTGACCGCGTTAACCGTCTGCATCATCTCCCTCGCCTACAGCAAGGTCATCGAGCTCTTCCCGGCGGGAGGCGGCGGGTACGTCGTCGCGACCAAGCTCCTCGGCTCCCGCCTCGGGCCTGGTCTCCGGTTGCGCGCTGGTCGTCGACTACGTGCTGACGATCGCGATCTCCGTCGCCTCCGGGTGTGACCAGATCTTCAGCCTTCTTCCGCCGTCCATGCAGCCGTGGAAGTTCCGCGCCGAAGTCCTGATGATGTTCATGCTCATCGTCCTGAACCTGCGGGGAGTCAAGGAGAGCATCCAGGTCCTCGTGCCGATCTTTCTCCTCTTCATCGGCACGCACGCCCTCCTGATCCTGTCGACCATCTTCGGCCACCTCACCCAGCTGCCCACGATCTTCGCGGAGGCCACTCACGAAGCGAACGCCACGGCGAGCCAGCTCGGATGGTTCGGCCTGCTGATGATCATCATGCGCGCGTACTCGCTGGGCGGCGGCACCTACACCGGGCATCGAGGCCGTGTCCAACAGCGTCCAGGTGCTGCGGGAGCCCCGGGTCTTCAACGCCAAGAAGACGATGCTCTACATGGCGCTGTCCGCTCGCCTTCACGGCGGGCGGAATCATCCTCGGCTACCTCCTCGTCGGGCGCGCGGCCGCACCCGCTCGCGACGATGAACGCGGTGCTTCGCGCAGACGGTCTTCGGCGACTGGACGCGTCGGCGGGCCTGCGCATCGGGCCCGTCCTCGTCGCGCTGACGCTGGTCTCGGCCGGCGCTCTGCTCTTCGTGGCGGCCCAGACCGGGTTTCTGGCGGGGCCGCGGGTCCTCGCCAACATGGCCGTCGACTCCTGGGTGCCTCGCCGCTTCGCGCAGCTCTCGGACCGGCTCGTCGCGAACAACGGCGTCTGGCTGATGGGCCTGGCGGCTCTGGCGACCGTCTTCTACACGCGGGGATCCGTCTCGCAGCTCGTGGTCATGTACTCGATCAACGTCTTCCTGACGTTCACCCTGACGCTGTCCGGCATGGTGCGGCACTGGATCCGCCATCGGGGCACCCCGGGCTGGAAGCGGCAATCTCGCCCTCCACCTGACGGGCCTCGCGATGTGCCTCGTGATCCTGCTCATCACGGTCTACGAGAAGTTCGACGAGGGCGGCTGGCTGACGGTCATCGTGACGTCGTCTTTCGTGGCGGTCGCCTTTCTCATCCGCCGCCACTACGCCCGCGTCCGCGACGCCATGCGCCGCATCGACGAGACGCTGCTCGAGGTCCCGGTGCGCAAACACGCGCCGGTCGAGGAAAGCGTCGCGCCGGACGAGCCTCTGGCGGTGGTGCTCGTCAACGGATTCACGGGAATGGGAGTCCACACCGTCCTGTCGATCCAGAACCTCTTCCCCGCGCCAGTTCAAGAACTACATGTTCGTTTCGGTGGGAGTCATCGACTCCGAGAACTTCAAGGGCATCGCCGAGGTCGAAGCGCTCAAGAAGAAGACCGAGGAGGACCTGCGGAAGTACGTGGACTTCGCCCGGAAGCTCGGGTTCCGCGCGGAGTATCGCTACGACATCGACAACCGAAGCGGTCGAAGCGGTCGTGAAGCTCTGCGACGAGATCCAGAAGGAGCACCCGCGATCCATCTTCTTCCTCGGGCAGCTGGTCTTCGAGAACGACAAGGTCTACCACCGGTTCCTGCACAACGAGACGGCGTTCGCGATCCAGCGGCGGCTCCAGTTCGCCGGCCTGCAGGCGATCGTGCTGCCGATCCGGGTGCTCGACCCCGCCAAGAAGAAGACGCGCCGGGTTCCCGGCCGCGTCCGCCTATTCCGGCCGGAGAGCCCGCGTCATGAGACTGTCCACCGCCTCGCGCGGCGGGACGTTCTCGTAGAGCACCTGAACGACGGCGTCGGCGATCGGCGCTTCCACGCCGGCGTCCGCCGCCATCCGCGGAACGGCGAGGCAGGTTCGCGCGCCCTCGGCGACCTCGGGCATCTCGACCAGAACCTCCGCCAGCCGCCGGCCGCGGCCGATCTGCTCGCCGACGAACCGGTTGCGCGACTGCTGTCCCGTGCAGGTCAGCATCAGATCGCCGATGCCCGCGAGCCCGTGGATGGTCCTGTCCTGCCCGCCCCGCGCCCGCACGATGCGGGCGATCTCGGCGAGGCCGCGGGTGACGAGGGCGGCGAGCGTGTTCGGCCCGAAACCCAGCCCGGACACGATGCCGGCCGCGATGGCGACCACGTTCTTCAGAGCGCCGGCGAGCTCCACGCCGACGACGTCCTCGGAGCGGTAGAGCCGGAAGACCGGGCTCGAAAGCGCCGACTGGATCCCATGCGCGACCTCCGGGTTCTTCGAGGCCACGACGGCGGCCGTCGGGTCGCCGCGGGCCACGCCCTCGGCGAACGTCGGCCCCGAGAGGGCCGCGAGGGCGGCGGCCGGGATACGTCTCGCGCCATGATCTCCGTCATGCGCTTCAGGGTCTCGGGCTCGATCCCTTTGGAGGTCGACACCAGCTGCCATGCCCGGCCCGTCCGAGGGGGGCGAGATCGAGAGGAGGGGACGCAGCGACGCGCATGGAACCGACACGAGCAGCGTCTCCGCGAACGCGAAGGCCTCGCCGAGGTCCGCGGAGCCGCCGAACGGAGGCGGGATCGGATAGTCCTGGAGCCGCCGCGGATGCCGTCCGTCCGCTTCGATGCGCGCCGCGACCTCGGGGTCCCGGCCCCAGAGCAGGACCTCGTGGCCCGAGCGGGCGAATTCGATCGCGAGCGCCGTTCCCCACGAGCCCGCGCCGAGGACCGCGACCTTCACTTCCGTCCCAGCTTCCGCTCCCCGCCCTTGGCCAGCCGCCGCAGATTCTCGCGGTGCTTCACGACGATCAGCGCGGCCGTCGCCGCGGCCGCCACCACCGTCGGGCGCGGCTCGTGGAAGAGAGCGCCGGCGACCGGAGGCAGCAGGACCATCGCGACCATCGACCCGACCGAGACGTAGCGGGTCGCCGCCACGACCGGCGATGAAGATCCCGATGCAGACGAGCGTCGGGAGCGGCAGCGAGCATCAGGAAGGCGCCGACGGCCGTGGCCACCCCCTTGCCGCCGCGAAAGCCGTAGAAGATCGGGAAGACGTGGCCGAGCACGGCCGCGAAGGCGGCGGCCGCCGCGTACCGCGGATCCGCCGTCACCTGCCGGAGCAGGAAGACCGCCAGGGCCCCCTTGCCGATGTCCAGCGCCGCCACGGCGAGGCCGAGCTTCTTTCCGTGCGCCCGCAGCACGTTGGTCGCTCCGGCGTTGCCCGAGCCCTCGGCCCGGATGTCCTTCCCCGTGGAAAGGCGCACCAGGAGCACCGCGAACGAGAGCGACCCCAGGAGATACGCCACGCCGACCATCGCGGCCGCCATCGGATTCACGCCCGAACCTCCGCGCCGCGCGCCTCGAGCTCCCACTCGCGCAAGGGCGCGTGCACTGCCCCGGCCGGATGGAGCTCGCTGCGGTAGAGAACGCATCGCCGAACTCTCCACTCAGGAAAGTCGCGCGAGCCGGACTCCCGGAGGAATGTCTCGATGGCGGCCGGCGGCCAGCTCTCCCGCAGCCGCGCCAGGGTCACGTGCGGGCGGAACTCTCGCTTCTCGGGGGCGACACCGATCCGGCGGCCAGCGGCGTCGGCGGCGCGAGCCAGTCCCGCCAGGGCGTCGAGACCGGGCGACGGGGAGAACCCCAGGCCGAGCACCCGGGGCCGGCCGCGCGGCGGAAGCAGGACCGGACCGCCCGGCGGAAGCTCGTCCGAAGGAGACCCGGCCGATCTCTCCCTCGAGGGCGTCGGCGAACTCCCCCGCCTCGGCTTCCGATATCTCCCCCAGGAACTTCAACGTCAGGTGCCACGCTTCCGGACGGGTCCACGAGGCCTGCGGAAGACGGGGCCGGAGGCCAGCGACCAGGTCCCGCGCGCGATCGACCCAGGCCGGATCCGGCGGCACGGCAAGAAAGGCCCTCATGCGGCCTCGACGGCTCCGGTCAGATGGCGGCGGAGAAGTTCGAGCGCCTGGAGCGCGGACGCCCGGCGGATCACGGAGCGGTCACCGACGAAGAGCCGCTTCTTTCCGACGCCGCCGTCCTGCCGTTGGGCGAGGGCGAAGTACACCGTTCCGACGGGTTTCGCCGGCGTGCCGCCGTCAGGCCCCGCGATGCCGGTCACCGAGACGGCCAGATCCGCGTCGAAGCGGGCCCGGGCCCCGCGCGCCATTTCGGCGGCGGCCTCGGCGGAGACCGCGCCGTGGGCGCGGAGCGTTTCCGCCGACACCCCCAGAAGTTCTTCCTTCGCCGAGTTGGCGTACGAGACGACGGAGCCCAGAAAATAGCGACTCGATCCGGCCGTTTCGGTCAACATCGTGGCCACGAGCCCGCCGGTGCACGACTCGGCGAGCGCCAGCGTGCGGCCCGAATCGCCCAGCAGCCGGCCCACGACCGCCGCAAGATCCTCGGAGTCCTGGCCGTAGATGCGGTCCCCGAGAATCTGCCGGAAATCGGCCTCCATCTCGGCCAGCCGCGCGTCCGCCTCGGCCGGCTCGCCGCGGGAGGCCAGGTGGAGCTGCACCTCGCCGGGCGCGGCGAGAATGGTGACGGGATCGTCCTTCCACTTCGCGTAGACGGGGGCCACGAGCTGCTCGACGGCCGACTCCCCCATTCCCGCGATGCGCAGGACCCGGCGCCGGCCGACCACCCCCTCGGCGCGCTCCCGCAGCATCGGGAGGACGCGGTTCTCCATGATCTCCTTCATCTCCGAAGGAACTCCCGGAAGAATCACGATCTCGTTGGCGCCCCGCTCGGCCCAGAAACCGGGAGCCGTGCCGCGGGGATTCGCCAGCATCCGGGCGCCCTCGATGAAGTCGGCCTGCTTCTCGTTGCAGGCCGGCATGTCGAAGCCTCGCCTGGCGAACCGCTCGCGCATCGACGCCAGAAACGACTCGTCGCGCCGGAGCGGCGCCCCGACCCACTCGGCGACCGCGGCCACCGTGACGTCGTCGGCGGTCGGCCCGAGGCCGCCGGTCGTGAAGACGTAGTGCGCGGCCCTCGCCGCGTTGTCGAGCTCTTCCCGCAGGAGCTCCGGATCGTCGCCCACGATCGACTTGCGCCGGACGAGGATCCCCGATTTCCTCCAGGCGGGCCGACAGCCACAGCGAGTTCGTGTCCTGACGGAGAGGCCCGAGCATCTCGCTCCCGATCGCGACGATCGCGGCGGTCTTCGGGGCCTGCGCCGAGAGCGCTCATGAGGGACGCGGGGCGGGTTGCTCGGATTCCTCCGAGAGCCTTCGCCCACTCCTCGACGAGCGCGTCGAGCTCCTGCTTGCGAGCGGCCTTGCGGAGCGAGGCTCGCGGGCGGCGACGGGACCCAGCGTCAACGCCTCTTCCCACAGCCGCGTCTCGATCGCCTCGATCTCGGTCTCGAGAGCTTCGATCTTCTCCTCCAGGGTCTTGATCCGTTTGCGCCGTCGGACCGACTCCTTGTCGGCCGCGGAGTCCGGACGGCGCGCGGGCCGGCGGAGACGCGTGGGAACGGGCGCTTCGAGCGCCTCGCGCGGCGGCGGGGCCGGAAGGGCGGCGCGGCGCGCCGGCTCCGGCCTCTTGCGCCGGTCCGCTCGCGCCGCCGCGGTCTCCGTGTAGTTTCCCGGCAACAGCATCGCCCGACCGTCGCGCAGGTCCACCACCCGGGTGGCGAGGCGGTCGATGAACGCGCGATCGTGCGAGACGAACACGATCGAGCCCGGGAAGTCCTCCAGCGATTCCTCGAGGGCCTCGCGCGAGTCCAGATCCAGGTGGTTCGTGGGCTCGTCGAGCAGCAGCAGGTTGTGGCGCTGCTTCATCACGACCGCCAGCGTCAGCCTCCCCTTCTCGCCGCCGGAGAGGCCGGCGATGGGCGCGAAGACGTCGTCGCCGCGAAACGCGAACCGCGCCAGGTAGCCCGCGCATCGCCTCCTCCGTCTCGTCGGGATGCTGGTCCCAGACGGCGTCGATCGCCCGGCGTTTCGGGTCGAGATCGCGCAGCTCCTGGTCGTAGTAGCCGATGGAGACGTCGTGGCCGGTCGTCGTGACGCCCCCGAGCGGCGCAAGCCGGCCCGCCAGAGTCTTCAGCAGCGTCGTCTTGCCGGTCCCGTTCTCGCCCAGGATCGCCATCCGCTCCCCGCGCAGCAGCTCGAAGCAGACGCCGCGCACGATCGGCGGGCCCGCCGCGTAGCCCGCGTCGAGGTCCTTCGCCCGCAGGAAGATCCGCCCGCCGATGCGGGCGGCGTCGAACTGGAACGACACCGACGTGATGTCGCCGGTCGGCTTCTCGAGGCGGTCGACGCGGGCGAGCTTGGTCCGCCGGCCCTTGGCCTGCCGGGAGTTGACGCCGGCGATGTTGCGGCGGATGTACTCCTTCTCCTTGTCGATGAAGTCCTGCTGCTTCTCGAAGGCGCGCGTGGCCGACAGGATGCGCTCGGCTTTCTGGCGACGGTACGAGGTATAGCCTCCCGAGTAGGAGGAGAGCCGGCCGTTCTCGAGGTCCACGATCTCCTCCGCAACCCGGTCGAGGAAACGGCGGTCGTGAGTCACGACGAGGTAGGCGCGGCGGGAGCGGGCCAGGTATTCCTCGAGGAACTCGACGGCCTGGAAGTCGAGGTGGTTGGTCGGCTCGTCGAGCAGCAGGACGTCGGGCGAAGCCAGGATCGCGCGGGCGAGCATCGCCCGGTTCTTCTGGCCGCCCGAGAGCTCGGCGAGCGGGCGCTCGAAGTCGGCCTTGTCGAAGCCGAGGCCGGAAAGCGCCTTCTCGACCTCCGCCACCATGTCGTAGCCGCCCTCGTTCTCGAAACGGTGCGAAAGCGCGTCGTAGCGGTCGTGAACGGCCGTGGAGGTGTCCCCCTCCGCCATCACGTGCTCCAGCCGGCGCATCTCGGATTCGACCGCGTGCAGGTCGGCGAACGCGCCCGCGACGAAGTCGTGCAGCTTCTCGCCCGAGATCCGACGGCAGCGCCTGGTCGACCGTCGCGATGCGCGCGGCGTTCGCCTTGATGAAGGCCCCGGCGTCCGGCTCTTCGCGTCCGAGGGCGATGCGGAGCAGAGTCGTCTTGCCGGCGCCGTTGCGCCCCACCAGCCCGACCTTCTGGCCCGGATTGTGCTGCCAGGTCACTTCCCGCAGCACCTCTTTCGGGCCATAGCTCTTGCGGACTTCGTCGAATCGGTACAGCACGACGCGATTCTACCCGGCGCCCGTCAGAAGCCGGCGCCCCGGGCGTCGTAGCTCCGGCCGCGCCAGAGAAGCACGCCGGTGCAGGAATCGCCGGGCCAGCGACCGGACCGTGATCGCGGCCCAGACCGCGGCCGTCAGGGGCTGCGTGAAGCTGGTCCAGAGCGGATTGCGAAGCCGGACCGCCAGCAACGCCCCGCGCGAGAGCCGTCAGCCCGAACGCGGCCCCCGCCAGCCGCATGTCGCTTCGAGGCACCGCCGCGCCGAGGGCGCCCGCGGCGAGCACGGCGGCGGGAAGGATCCACGCGGCGAGAGACGAACACCGTGGAGAGCGCCAGAGGCGCCGCGCTCCATCCTCCGAACGTAACGCCATGTTCTTCGTGAAACCGTCGAAGACCTGGCGAAAGCCGCGGTACATCCGAAGCCGCACGCGGTCGTCGGCGAGGGTCATGCGGCAGCGCCCTCCCGACCGGCGCACGCGGACCGCGAGGTGGATGTCGTCGATGACCGACGCACGCAGAGCCTCGTGCCCTCCCGCCGCGCGGTACGCTTCCCGGCGCACCAGCATCCCGGCTCCGCCTCCGGCCGCGAAGCGCCGCTGGAGGTCGGAGTTGATCAGGAATCCGGGACCGAAGAAGTAGGAGATGGGGATGTACGGCATCAGCACGTTTTCCCAGAATCCCTCCATCTCGAGGCGCGGGAAAAAACGCGAGCAGGTCCAGCCGCTGCTGCCGGAGCATCTCCACGCCCTCCCGCAGCGCGACGCGGTCGTACACGCACGTCGGCATCCGCGAAGAGCAGGAGCTCGCCGCCGGCCCGTTCGGCGCCCTGGTGGAGCGCATGGGGCTTGCCGAGCCAGCCGGGAGGCGGCTCGACGCCGGACACGACCCGCAGCCGCGGATCCGCGGCGGCCAGGCGCGCCAGGATCGAGGGCGTCCCGTCCGTCGAGCGGTCGTCCACCACGATGACCTCGAAGTCCGGGTAGTCCTGGGCGAGGTGCGATCGGACGGCATCCTCGATGCCGACCTCCTCGTCGCGCGCGGGCACCACGATCGAGACCTTCGGAAGTCCCGAGTCGCCGTGGGCGCGCCCGACCCGGGACAGAGCGCCGCATCGTCGCGACGTTGACGGCGAGGCAGACCAGATTGATGACCGCCAGCCCGGCGGCGCCGACGAGGACGGCGTGGAGGAGCGCTAGGACAGCGGGACTTTCTGCCGCGCGTCGGCCCGATAGGGAGAGTTCGGAAAGTCGTTGATGAGACGCTGGTAGGCGGCGCGCGCGTCCGCCGGGGCGCCGCTCTGCTCGTAGATCTGGCCGAGCGTGAAGAGAAGCGCGTCCTTCGGGGCCGCGGTCGACGGAGAGTCGATCGCGCGCTTCAGACGGTCGATGGCCTCGGCGGTCTTGCCGGACGAGGCGAGCAGCCGAGCGGCGTCGATCTCGGCGACGGCCGCGGTTTCGGACTTGCCCTGGCGGGCGGCCTTCTCGAAGACCTCGATCGACTGCGGCGCCTTGTCCGCGCCGTCGGCCGCGAGGATGACCTGCGCGGCTCGTCCCGGAGCGGTCGAACCGTGGCGGGCGGCCTGGCGCAGGAACTTTTCGGCTTCGGCGCGGCGCGCGGCCGCGTTCGGATAGGTCTTCGCGGCTCGCGCCGCGGGGTCCGGCGCGAGGTCGGACGCGAGCGGAGTCGAGAGGACCTCGAGCGCGGACGAGAGAGCCTTTCCGGCGGAGCGCTCCGTCCACGCGCGATAGAGCAGGAATCCCCCGACCAGGACGGCGATTCCCACGCCGATGGCCACGATCTCGGCGACGCCCTTCTTGTGTTCCGAGACGTAGCCGACCGTCTTGCCGACGGTCTCGGCCAGCTCGTTGCGCTTCATGTCTCGGCGGCTGATCTTCTGGGCCATGCGTGTCCGGCTCTCCAAAAACGGGGCATTATCTCCGAGGCGGGCCGACCGGTCAAACGCGGAGCTATACTCGAAGCTGCGATGGATGCCGAGATCAAGATCACGGGCGAACCCTCCAAGGACGGCCTGCGCTGCGCTTTCGTGGTCGACCGGCCGCTCTTCGCGGGGGAAACGGCTCACTTCGCAGACGCCGAGTCGGCGCGCAAGTCGCCGCTGGCCGCGGAGCTTCTCGCCGTGCCCGGAATCGAGTCGGTCCTGATCGCCGACAACACTCTGACGGTGTCGGCGGCCTATGGAGTCGACTGGCCGGCCCTCGGGATCGGCAACGTGATCCGCCGGCACCTCCGCTCCGACGCGCCCATCGTGGACCCGGCGTTCTTCGACAGCCTGCCGTCCGAAGGCGACCTGAAGTGGGCCATCGGCGACCTCCTCGAGAGGGAGATCAACCCGGCCGTCGCGCAGCACGGCGGTTTCGTCGAGCTCATCGACGTCAAGACGCAACAACGTCTACCTGCGTCTCGGTGGGGGCTGCCAGGGTTGCGGCGCCGCCGACGTGACGCTCAAGCAGGGCATCGAGAAGGCCATCCGCAGCCTCGCTCCGGCCGTCGGCGAGATCCTCGACACGACCGACCACGCCGCCGGACGCAATCCGTACTACGCCGCTGCAAAGTGACCGGGTTGGCGCCGCGAGCGGCGCCCGAACCCGGTCATCCTGAGGGCCGCAGGCCCGAGGGATCCCGAACTCGACACGCGAAACTCCCGTACGAGTCGAAGGCCATACTCTCTAATCGACGATCCGAAACTCGAGACGCGCGTGCGCCTCACGCAAGGCCGCCTCCGCCCGCTCGGGTGAATCCGCGCGGGAGAAGACGAAACCGAGGTAACGCGATCCCTCCGGCAGAGGCACGAGCCGCTGTCCGACGTGCGCCGAGATGGTGACCTGCTCGACGCCGGGAACCGCACGTGCCTCCTCGAGGCCGGCGACAGACGCGAGGACTCCCGCCGCAGGGATGGGGACCATCATCACGCCCGAGGCCCGGTCTCCGCCCGCGATCCCGCCGACGCTCTGCCCGAGAGCGTGTCGCAGGATCAGCTCCTCGAGCGACATCCCGGTCCCGAAGCGCAGCGTTCGGGAGCAGAGGCCGCCGATCGAGCGGGCGGCGACCTCGATCGGCCAGACACCCGCGTCGTTCAAGCGGAGCTCCGCGTGGATGGGGCCCTCCGTCAGGCCGAGCGCCGCCGCCGCCTGCCCGGTGACCGCGGCGACGCGCGCCTGGTCTTCTCCCGGAAGGCGCGAGGGCGTCACGTAGATCGTCTCCTCGAAGAAAGGGCCGTTGAGCGGATCCGGCTTGTCGAAGAGGGCGAGCACGCGCAGGCTGCCGCCGCGTGAGCAGGCCCTCGACGGCGACCTCCCGCCCGGGGACGAAGTCCTCGACGAGGATCTCCCCGGCGGCCTCTTCCCCGCGCCGGGCGACCTCCGGTTCGGCCAGGATGGCGGCGATGCGCTGCCACGCGTCGCGAAACTGCGCCGGGTCGTCCGCACGGATCACGCCCCGGCTGGCGGCCAGGAACGTGGGCTTCAGGACGCACGGGTAGCGCACGGCACCGGACGCCGCGAGCGGACCTTCCTCGAGGCGAAACAGGCGGTGCCCTGGCGACGGCACTCCGGCCGCTTCGAGCGTTTCCCGCATGCGCCCTTTGTGCCGGGCGGCGCGAGCGGCGGCGGGCGCGTTATGCCGCAGCCCGAGAGCGGCCGCGATGGACGCGGCGGCGACCGAGGTGTCGTCGTCGACGCCGACCACGGCGTCGATCGGATGCCGCTCGGAGAACTCGGCCGCCCGTCGCGCGCAACCGGCCGGATCCCGGAAGTCGAACGTCAGGAGCCCGGCCGGATTCCACGCCTCGAGCGTGCTCGGCTCCTCCGACCCAACGGTGACGTCCGCGCCCACCGCCGCGGCCGCCTCGAGGAAGTCGGCGGTGCGATAGCTCGTCGTCGGGATCAGCAGGAGCACCCTCGGCATGCGCCGATCCTAGCTTTTCTGGATGACGCGATTCCGGCGCGGCCTGCCCGATACGATGGGATCCGTGAAACGGGTCCTCCTCACGGGAGCTACGGGATACGTGGGCGGCCGCCTCTGCGCCGAGCTCGAGCGCCGCGGCACTCCTCTCCGCTGCTTCGCTCGGCGTCCGGAGGCCCTGCTCGGACGGGTTGCCGCCTCGACCGAGATCGTCCCTGGCGATGTTTCGGATCCGGCCGCCCTGGCGCGCGCCCTCGAAGGCGTTGATGCCGCGGTCTACCTCATTCATTCGATGGGGCTCGGCGAGGACTTCGCGGCTCGCGACCGTCGAGCGGCGCGCGCGTTCGGCGCTGCAGCGAAACAGGCCGGCGTACGGCGGATCGTGTACCTGGGAGGTCTCGGCCAGGAGACAGGCCCGCTGTCCGAGCATCTCCGCAGCCGGCAGGAGACCGGCGACATCCTTCGGGAATCCGGCGTCCCGGTCGTGGAGCTGCGCGCCTCGATCGTCCTCGGCTCGGGAAGCCTCTCCTTCGAGATGATCCGCGCGCTCGTCGAGCGGCTTCCCGTGATGATCTGTCCGCGGTGGGTCGAGGTGGAATCGCAGCCGATCGCCGTCGAGGACGTGGTGGCCTACCTCGCGGCGTCCCTGGATCTGCCGTCGGGCTCCGAGCGCATCTACGAGATCGGCGGACCCGACCGACTGACGTACGGGGACCTGATGCGCGAGTACGCGCGCCAGCGAGGTCTCAAGCGCCTGCTCATCCCCGTGCCCCTGCTGACGCCCCGGCTTTCGAGTCTCTGGCTCGGCCTCGTGACTCCGGTCTACGCCCGGGTCGGCCGCAAGCTCGTCGACAGCCTTCGCAATCCCACCGTGGTGCAGGACTCGGCCGCCCGGTCGGCGTTTTCCATCCGGCCGAAGGGAGCGCGCGAGGCGATCGCCAGGGCGCTCGCCAACGAGGACCGGGAGTTCGCCGAGACGCGCTGGAGCGACGCCCTGTCGTCCGCGGGGCTGTCGGAGCGCTATGGCGGAGACCGGAGGGGCACGCGGCTCGTGGACAGCCGTGTCGCGCGGGTTCGCTGTCCGGTGCCGGCGGCGTTCCGCGTCGTCCGCCGCATCGGCGGGAAGACCGGCTGGTACTACGGAACCCTGTGGTGGCGCGTCCGCGGCTTTCTCGACCTCCTCGTCGGCGGCGTCGGCCTGAGGCGCGGAAGACGCCATCCCGAGGGACTCGCGGCCGGGGACACGCTGGACTTCTGGCGGGTCGAGCGGGTCGAGCCGGACCGGCTCCTGCGATTGCGGGCCGAGATGCGCGTTCCCGGGCGCGCATGGCTGCAGTTCGAGACGACCCCCGACGGGGTCGACACCGAGATCCGGCAGACCGCGATCTTCGACGCCGTCGGGCTCGCCGGCCTCGCCTACTGGTACGCGCTGTACCCGATCCATCACCTCATCTTTTCCGGGATGCTGCGCGCGATCGCCAGCCGGGCGGGCCGGGAGTAGCATGGCGCCATGAAGAAAGCGCGCAAGACGAAGCCGGCTTCGGGCGGCAAGAGGAAGAAGGGAACCGGCCGCAAGACCTCCGCGAAGCGCAAGCCCATCATGCGCCACTCGAAGGAGGGCTAGACGACGAACTAGGACTGGAGCTCCTCGAAGTACCCGTGGAGCTCGCGGAGGGCCTGCCGGTTCACTTCCTGGCGACGGGTGGACTCGCGCAGGAGCGTCAGTGCGGCCATGCCTTCCGGCGCCATCTTGAGCTCGGAGATGACCGGCAACGCCGCTCCGATCTCCAGCGAGCGCCTCGCGATCGCGACCCTCCTCGAGAAGAAGATCCGCCACCACGAGGTTGAGAGCCGCGATGTCCGCGCGCATGCCGATCGCCTCGAAATCCTGCTGCGCCTGCCGGTAGGCTCCGATCGAAGCGGCGATCTGCCCCGTCTCCCGCAGGAGCGTCGCCAGACCCCACTGCACCTTGGCGAGCGCGACGCGGTCGTCGAGGCGGCGCAGGACCGGGATCGCTTTCGCCGACGATTTCCTGGCGCCCTCGACGTCTCCCAGCATCCCGTAGAGGTGGGTCAGGTTGCAGTAGGCCGTCCCGAGGAGCCGGGCATTCCCCATCGACTCGGCCTGCCGGGCGATGTCCTGAAAAAGGTCGATCGCTTTCGGCAGCTCGTCAGTTTCCATCAGCGCGAGGCCTTCGAGGAATCGGCACTTCAGGACGTCTTCGGTCATGTCGAGGTCTCGAAACCTCTCGATCAGCGAGGGCAGGAGCTCGAGCACGACGTCGATCTGCCGTTCCTCGAGCCGCTCGGCCAGGCGCTGGTAGGACAGCCGCGAAAGATCGCCGACCGCGTTGACGCGTGTGGCGGAATCCGGCCTCCGCGCGATCGAACCACAGGTGCGCTTCTTCCCGCCGTGAGAGATGGCGGCAGGCCGTTCCGGCGAGCAGCGCCGTCTCGCCCAGAAAATACTCTCGCTCGTCGAAAAGGCCGATGTCCCGGCGGGGGCTCTCCACGAACCGGTAGAGGAACTCCGCTTCGTCCCGACGCCGGAGGGCGACGTGTCCAGCCGGCTTCGCAGCACGCTGCACAGCGTCAGCAGGGTCTCCGGATCCTCCAACCCGAGCTCGACCGCCCGGTTTCGCCGCTCCTGGATCGGGGTCGCGAGCACACGCTCGGCTGCCGACGCGCGCCGGCCTCCGACGAGAGGGGCTGGCGGGGGAAGTGAATGACTCGCCCCGTCACGAACGCCTCCTGTTCGAAGCGGCGGTCGAGGTCGCTGGCCACGTCGTCGGGTTCCCGGGACGAGAAGCTCGTTGAGGTCGCTGTCCGGCAGACGGGTCTCCGCCGAGCTTCCAGAGCTGGAATGAGCGGCCATACTGGCAGGCGGCTGACAGCAGCGAAATTCGAAGGAGTTTGCCGGGCATCTGTCCGCCGACCGCCGCGCCGCGCGAGCCTCTGAAACCAGATGGAGAGGTCCTCTTCGGCGCCTCGTGCTTCTTCTTCGCTCAAACGGTAATACGAAATCAACGCGGAGTGGATGACATCCAGGGACCGGTTGAAAACGGCCTGAACCTCATCGGGCGGTCGCGGGAAAGGCTTCTCCACTTACGCACGAGCGTACACCAGCGCCACACTACTGACCAGCATTACCGAGACGAATCTTCGAGCGAAGCAAGGTTCAGGAACAAGCGATTTAGCTCGGAATTGCGCCGCCGATCTTGATGATGAACCGCGTCGGCTTCTTCTCACGGCGCCAAACCGTCGGCCGCAGGGGAGTGTTTTCGGCAGCCTCGGATTGACGTTCGGGAACACTGACGGGAACGTTGGAGTTCGTCATGATGTCCTCATCTCCTTTCGCGAAAAAAGCTCGGAGGTCCGAGCGGAAATGAATCGGAGGTATTCGATCACAAACCGAGGGCGAGGGTAGCCTGGTATCGAGGGCGGCGCCGAAAACCGTCCTGGGGCGGATAGAGTGTCCAGAACATGCTCCGACCCTGCCGGCACGCCCCGCGTCGTCATCGTGGGCGCGGGATTTGGAGGTCTGACGCGGCGCGCAGCCCTGGCCGCCGGGCCGGTCCAGGTCACGGTGGTCGACCGGCGCAATCATCATCTGTTCGCTCCCCTGCTCTACCAGGTGGCCACGGCGGCCCTCTCGCCCAGTCAGATCGCCTATCCCATCCGGTCGATCCTTTCGCGGCAGAAGAACACGCGTGTCCTGCTGGCCGATGTCGATCGGATCGACCCCGTGCGGCGCGAGCTGACTCTGGCCGACGGGAGCCTGCCCTTCGACTTCCTGGTCCTCGCGGCGGGTCGCGTCACGCGTACTTCGGCCACGAGGACGTGGGAGAAGAACGCTCCGGGGCTCAAGACCCTCGAGGATGCGCTCGAGATCCGCCGCCGGATTCTGATCGCGTTCGAGAAGGCCGAGCGGGAGACGCCGGTCGGACCGCCGGAAGGCGCTGTTGACCTTCGTCCTCGTCGGCGGCGGACCGACCGGCGTCGAGCTCGCCGGCGCGATCTCCGAGATCGCCCGGCAGGTGCTCGTCAGCGACTTCCGCTCGATCGATCCCCGCGAAGCGCGAATCCTTCTTTGGAGGCCGGGCCCGAGAATCCTTCCCGCACTATTCGGCCCGGAGCTCGCGGAGCGCGCGCGAGGGTCCTCGAGCGGCGCGGCGTCGAGGTCCGCGCCGGCTCGCCGGTCACCGGCGTCGACGCCGACGGCGTCCGCCTCGGCGCGGACCGCATCGACGCGGCAACGGTCCTCTGGTGCGCGGGAGTCGCGGCCTCGCCGCTGGCGCGCTCGCTCGGCGCGCCGCTCGACCGGGCCGGGCGGGTGCCGGTGGAGCCCGACCTGACCATCCCCGGACACCCCGAGATCTTCGTGGTCGGCGATCTCGCTCTCTTCCTCCACCAGACCGGCCAGCCGCTGCCGGGCGTCAGCCCGGTCGCCATGCAGCAGGGCCGCAGCGCCGCGCGCAACGATCCGCGCGCGCCTGGCCGGCCAGCCGCGCAAGCCGTTTCGCTACCGGGACAAGGGCAACATGGCCGTCATCGGCCGTTCCGCGGCGGTCGCCGAGCTCCTGGGGTTCAAACTGAGCGGCTTCCCCGCCTGGCTCGCGTGGTGCGGCCTCCACATCTTCTACCTCATCGGCTTCCGCAACCGTTTCATCGTGATGTTCGAGTGGGCGTGGGCCTACGTCAGCTACCAGCGAGGCGCGCGGCTGATCACGGGAACCTGGAAGCGCCCCGAAAGCGATAGGATCCTCGTCACCAGCCCTCTCGAACAATGCGCATCGACCGGAGAATGCTCCTGCGGGGACTCGGCGCCGGAACGGCCGCCGCGGCGGCGCGCCGCCTTCCGGGCGGATGCCATGGCCCGCGCTCTGGACGCCGGCCGCGCGACGCCCGGAAAGACGCCGGCGAGCCTCGCCGCCGACGAGGACTACTGGGCCGAGATCGCAGCGGGCCTTCGACGCTCGACCGGACGCTCGTCAACCTCAACAACGGCGGCTGCAGCCCGGCGCCGGCCCACGTCCTCGAGGCGATGATCCGCGACCTGCGCTTCTCCAACGAGATTCCCGTGCAGCACATGTGGAGCGTCCTCGAGCCGCGCATCGAGTCCGTGCGCCGCGAGCTCGCCGCCGAGTTCGGCTGCGACCCCGAGGAGATGGCGATCACGCGCAACGCCTCGGAGTCGCTCGAGACCATGATCTTCGGCATCGACCTCGCGCGCGGCGACGAAGTCATCGTCACGACGCAGAACTACCCGCGGATGATCACGTCCTGGGAGCAGCGCGCGCGCCGCGACGGCATCGTCGTCAAGCGCGATCCGTTCCCGGTGCCGCCGCCCTCGGCCGCCGACGTCGTCGAGCGCTTCCGCCGGCGCGATCACGCCGAGGACCCGCGTCATCGAGGTCACGCACATCACGAACCTCACCGGCCAGATCCTGCCGGTGAAGCGACATCGTGCGCGCTCGGCCGCGAGCGGGGCATCGAGGTCTTCGTCGACGGCGCGCACGCCTTCGCGCATTTCCCGTTCAAGCGCGACGACCTCGAGTGCGACTACTACGCCACGAGCCTCCACAAGTGGCTCTTCGCGCCCATCGGCACGGGCTTCCTCTACGTGCGGAAGGAGAAGATAAGACCTCTGGCCGCTGATGGCGGCGCCCGCGAACGATGGACGAGGACATCCGCAAGTACGAGGAGATCGGCACGCACCCGGCGGCCAACCACAACGCCATCGCCGTCGCGCTCGCCTTTCACCGCGGCGATCGGCGCCGACGCGCAAGGCGGCGCGCCTGCGGTGGCTGCGCGACCGCTGGGCGAAGACGCCTGGCGGCCGCCGACCCGCGCGTGAAGATCCTCACGCCCCTGAACGACACCGACTGCCTGCGGCGATCGGCTTCGTGCACATCGAGGGGATCGACACGAGAAGCTCCAGGCGCACCTCTGGGACAAGCACCGGATCATGACGACGCCGATCGTGCACGCCGAGTTCAACGGGCTGCGGATCACGCCCAACGTCTACACGATGCCGGACGAGATCGACGTCTTCTGCGCCCGGATGGAGCGGATCCTGAAGGAGGGTCTTCCGGCCTCAGGAAAGCCGGGAACCTCGGGCCCGCTCCCGGTGTCCCTCTCTGCCGGAGGGACTGCCATGACACGAATCGCCCGCCTCGGTCTCCTGTTCGCCGCGGCCGCCCTGTTCGCCCCGCCGGGGCTCCGGGCCCACGACCGCGACGGTTTCTCGATATCGGTCCTCATCGACGGTGTCCCGGCTCCCGAGTACGCCGGGCGGGGGCGCGTCTACATCGAAGCCTTGAAGAGCAAGGAGTTCGTCATCCGATTGTCCAATCCCACGTCGGAGCGGATCGCGGTGGCGTTGTCGGTCGACGGCCGCAACGTCGTGGACGCCAAACGGACGTCCTCGCTCGACGCCGCCAAGTGGGTGCTCAACCCGGGGCAAACCGCCGACATCCCGGGCTGGCAGGTCTCCGGCTCGACGTCCCGAAGGTTCTACTTCACCGAAACGTCGAAGTCCTACGCGAAGTGGCTGGGCGACACCTCCAATGTCGGAACCATCGAGGCGGTGTTCTACCGCGAGAAGCGCCGCGAGCCGGCGCTTGCGTGGAAGGACGAGCCCGCGCGGCGGGAGAAATCCGAAAAGAGAGCTCAGTCTCCGTCGCCCTCCGCGGCAGGCGAGGCCGGGGCGTCGCAGGACGCGGCGGCCGCGAACAAGGTTCGCGAGGCCGAGAATTTCGCGGCCACCGGTATCGGCGACAAGACCGACTTTCCCGTGGAGTGGGTGGCCTTCGAGGAGGAGCCCAGGCCCGCCGCCCGGATTGCGCTGCGCTACGAATTTCGTCCCGAGCTCATCCGGCTCGGCCTGCTGTCCCGGGAGAACGATCTCTACGCAAGAGACCGCGCCCGGGGCTTCGAGCACGACTACGCACCCGACCCCTACGGGCAGCGGCGCTAGGCCGGCCCCGATCCGCCGTAGAATCGCGCCGTCGCCGTGGCTGCGGCGCGATTCGCCTTTGGCAGAACCGGAGAGAACCGACGAAGAGCTGCTGGCCTCCGCCCGGCGAAGGCGACGAGGACGCCTTCGGCGCTTTCGTCCGGCGCCACGCGGCCACCGTTCACCGGTGGATGGCGCGCGCGGTCGGCGAGGAGGACGCGGACGACATGACCCAGGACGTGTTCCTCAAGGCCTACCGCGGCCGCGACGGCTTTCGCGGAGAGGCGCCGCCGCGCGCCTGGCTGGCCTCGATCGCCGACAACGCCGTCAAGAACCGGTACCGTTCCCGCAGCCGTTTCCGGCGCGTGTTCGCCGGGAGCTCCGACGCGAACCCGGACTTCGATCCTCCCGCCCGAGGCGCCGGCCCCGAAGAGAACGCCCGAGTCGGCGAATCGCGACGGCTCGTGACCGAAGCGCTCAAACTGCTCGCGCCGGAGTTCCGGATGCCCGTCGTCCTCCGCGACATCGAAGAGTGGAGCTACGACGAAATCGCCGTCTCCCTGGCGCTGCCCGTCGGCACCGTCAAGTCGCGCATCGCCCGCGGCCGCGGCCAGCTCAAGGAGATCCTGACCCCACTCCTGACCGGAAGGTTGCCATGACGGACTCTCCGCATCCCGCGCAGTCGCCCGAGTTTCTCTCGCTCCTTCACGACGGGGAGCTCCCGCCCGCCGAGGCCGCGGCGTTCGAAGCGCACCGCCGCTCCTGCGAGGCCTGCCGCCGCGGCGTGGAGGCGTACGAGCGGACGCTGTCCGCTTTCCGCGCGGCGCCGACGGCGGCGCCGGCCTCGGACCTCTCCGCTCGGATCCTGCGCAAGATCCGCGCGCAGTCGCCCTCGCGGCGCCCCTTCGGCGTCATGTTCGGCATCGACCTGCGCTGGGCGGGAGTCTTCGCGACCGCGCTGCTCGTGGTGATCATCGCGACCTCGCTGCCGCAGAGCCGGTCCCCGGAGCCGGTCCCACCGACGCCCACCGCGGGACCCCTGTCGGCCCACCTGGTCGACGGCGTCGAGTCGAGCTCGGAGGATTTCGCGCGGAACGCTCCCGCCCGGGAAAGCGACGCGGCGAAGGCCAGGGAGAAGGCCCCGGCTGCGCCGCAGCAGAATTCCGCACCCGCGGCGAAGGAGTCGGGCAGGCTGGCCTCGGCCCAGGAAACCGCCGCGCCCCCTCCCCCCCCGGCCGCGGCGCCGCAGGACGAACCGGCCTCGCCGAGCGCTCCCCTCTCGGCGCAGAAAACCGAGGCGAAAGCGGCGCCGAAGGCCCTCCGGCGCCAGCAGACGCATGCCGATCCCGCGGGAGGGGAAGCGGGGGCCTCGGCGATCGCCGAACGAGGAGCCGCGCTCAGGCTCCTCGTCACCGCCCTCGACAGCCAGGGCGCGCCTCCCCCGCTCGAGGCCGGCGTCGCGGACGATCGGCTCGCGCCGCTGCGCGGTCAGGAGTTCGTCCTCCTGATCGAGAGCCAGGGGCGCGTGCGATCGGTGTCGCGTTCCGGGGCGCGCGAGGAGGGCGCTCTCAACAAGGACAAGCGGGCCGACGTCGACGCGGAGGCGGAGGAATCGCCCGCCCTGGAAGCGCTGCGGGAGCTGCGCTTCCGCCCGGGAGATCGGCCGCGCCGGCTGCTCGTCCGCGTCGAGTGACCCCGAGGGCGAGTACGCCCTCGGGGTCATCCTGAGCGAAGCGAAGGATCCCAGACTCGACACGCGTTTCTCGCGTACAAGCTTGGGGTCCTTCGTCGCTCCGCTCCTCAGGATGACGGTGCATCCGCGGGAGGCGGGCGGAGTTAGCGGTTGCCGCCGGCGGAATCGCGCGGGCGTTGTCCGCGGCGCGTCGCCCCGTCAGGGCCCGTAGAGCAGGAGGCCGAAGGCCTTGGTCTGGAAGACGGCCATCTGGCCTCGCCGGGTCGGGCTCGACGGACAATAGAGTCCTCCGCCGCAACCCGCCGTGATTCCCGTGTCGTACATCTCCTCGATCCACGCGGCGAACGGGCTCCAGAGGGACACGTCGCTGAAGATTCCGATCGCAGGCGGGGGCGCGAAGGCGCTGCCGTTCTTCGCCTTGAGGAGGAACACGGCCATCTGCGCCCGCGTAACCGCGTCGCCCGGACAGTAATTGACTCCGGAGCCGCAGCCGGCGGTGATTCCTTCGGCCGCGAGCTGCTCGATCCAAGCGGCCGCGAAGGCGCCGGCGGGCACGTCGCCGAAGACCTGTCCCGTCGCGGGAGGCGGCGTGTAGAGCGCTCCGTGCTTGCCCCGGAGCAGGAAGACCGCCATCTGCGCCCGGGTGAGGAGACCGTCCGGGCAGAACCCGGCCGGACCGCAGCCGGACGTGACGCCGAAGTGCAAGACGGTCTCGACCGAGGCGTAGTCGGGGCGAGTGGGAGGCGTGTCTCCAAAACTGCGCCCCACGTGCACCGGCCACGTCCGGATGGCCGAGGTGGACAGAGTCTCTTCGAAGCCGGCGTCCCAGTGCGCCGCCGGCCGCGGCGAGGGGTTCGACACGGAGACCGCATGACAGTCCCCGGTCGCGTCGGCGCAGCGTGAGAGCGACGCGTCGGGCACGCTGCCGTAGTTGGCGGCGTTGTCGACGATCGCGTAGGCGGCGCCGCCGGGACCCGTGAAGTTGGTGGCCGTCCCGGTGACGGCCAGCGGCCCGCCTGTACCGTTGGCAAACGACGGCTCGACCGACGCGGTCTCGCCGGGCTCGAGAATGCCGTTCAAGTTGGCGCTCCCGCCGGCGGCGTGGCGATCGACTCCGAAGGACGGCGGCTGGCCGAGCTCGACCTGCACCGCGAGGGCCAGAGGGTCGACGGACAGGGGCGTGATGCGCAGGCCGGCGATCGGGTCGGTGAAGGACTGGCCGACCTCGAGGGCCGCGTCCGTGAAGCCGGCCGTCACGGGAGTCATGTCGAGAAGGCAGGCGCTGCAACCGTAACCCGAATCGGGCGCCACGTGCACCAGCGTGCCGTTGGCGGGGTTGGCGCCGATGCTGCTGTCGAAGCCGATCGGCTGGCGAAACTCGAGCCAGTACGTGCGCTGCGGGGAGGTGAGCGGGATCTTCACCGCGTACAGGAGCCCTCCCGGCGATTCGATCGGCGAGAGCGTATAGACCGTGCTGCCCGCGGTGTGCGTCGCGACGGTTCCCGCCGGGAGGTAGCTGAGCTGGCTCTTATGGGACGCGTGAAAGTGCCGCGAGGCGCTGTTGCCCATGATCGAGAAGCGGTCGCCGTACTCGCTGCGGGTGCAGGTGCCGCCGATCGGGAGGACGCCGCAGTCAAGCGAGCTCGCGTGGCCGAGTCCGAAGCAGTGGCCGAGCTCATGCCCCGTCACGAGGACGTTCAGAGCCTCGTTGATCCAGGCCGAGGAGCCGCCGCCCAGTCCCGCCCAGCCGCAGGGAATGTGCGGGAACACGTAGACGTGCTTCTGGTAGCTGCCCGGGTTGTAGCCCGCCTGCTGCGCCGCGTACTCCGCTTCGCCCGACACCGCATAGGGATCGCAGGTCGTCGGCTTGTTGATGCGCGCCGTCAGCCAGTTAGTGACGATTCCAGAAAGCGTGTGGGACCCGTACGACGCCTCGGCGTAGTAAGCCGCCGCGCTGTTGGAAGCGCCGAGGACGACGTTCTGCGCCTGCGCCACGGTGTACGGCTCGACGGTCGTATCCAGGAACTTGATCAGGATGACGATGACCGAGCTCGTGCCGCTGATGTTCGGCGCTTCGGCCGCCGGAGTCTCGAGGGCGGCGATTCGGGCCACGCGGAACAGCGATCCGGAGATCTCGCCCTCGAGCGTGACGCGGGCCCCGGTCGGGAGCCCGGGCGAATCGGCCGGCAGCTCCAGAGCCACGCGCCTTCCTTCGGCCGTGAGGAGCGTCGTATGAGTCTCGGCGCGGCCGCGCTCGAAGTCGTCGGCGGTCAGGACCTCGATCGTGCCCGAAAGCGTGACGGACCCTACCGCCAGAGCGACGGAGACGACGACCTGAAAACACAGCGCCGCGGCGATCCGGCGCCACGTCGGAGGGGTTCCCATGAGTTGCACCTCGATGGAACCATTTTAGAGAGGCCGGGTGGCGTCCGCACCGGCCATCCGGACAGGGTGCGGCGGTGATCCGCGGACAGGGATCAGCAGAACGTCGTCATGACCGCGTCGGGATGATCCAGCCGATACCCCTCGCCTGCGGGGTCCGGGTCGAGCTCGAGGACCGCCCCCTGGAGCCGCCGGAACGAATGGTCGTCCATGACGACCGGAATTCCCCCGGCCTCGAATCGATGGCCCTCATCGGGCGCGTTCTCCTCGACCGAGATACGGAAGCCGGTTCCGCCGCAGCCCAGGATGTGGCGGATCGAAAGGACGGAACGGGAGAAGTCCGCTTCCGTCTTGAGGCGCTCGGCGGCCTCGGGGGTGATCGTGAGAGGAGCGGCAACGGCGGTCATAAGATGCCCATTCTATGAGGACGAAGAGCGCCCGGGGACGGCGCCGGCTGCCGGTTGCCGTCTCGATCGCCACCTCGGACTCGAGCGGCGGCGCCGGGATCCAGGCGGACCTCCTGACCTTTGCCGCGCACCGGGTCTATGGCGCAACCGTGCTGGCGGCGGGGACGGCCCAGAACACCCGCGGTGTGACGGGCATCGAGACGTTCTCGTCCCGCTTTCTCGGGAAACAGATCGACGCGGTCTTCACCGACCTGCGGCCGGACGCCGTGAAGATCGGCATGCTCTTCGACGCGCCCCGGATTCGCGCCGTCGCCGCCGGACTCGTGAGGCACCGCGCGCGCAACGTGGTCCTCGATCCGGTCATGGTCGCCAAGACCGGCGCGCGTTTGCTCGCGCCGGCGGCAATACGAAGCCTCAAGGCGGAGCTGCTTCCCCTCTGCGACCTGGTGACGCCGAACCTGCCGGAGGCGCAGGCCCTGGCCGGGATCAAGATCCGCGGAGACGGAGACCGGCGCCTCGCCGCGGGCAGCCTGGCGGATCTCGGAGCGCGGGCCGTGCTCATCAAGGGAGGCCACTCGCGCGGCGGCGAGGTGCGCGATCTCTTCTTCGACGGCCAGTTCTTCACCGAGTTCGTCGCGCCGCGGATCCGGACGCGCGCCACCCACGGCACCGGCTGCACGCTCTCCTCGGCCATCGCGGCCAATCTCGCCCTGGGGCGCTCCCTCGAGGAGGCGATCCTGAGAGCGATCCAGTACCTGCGCGCGGGACTTCGCCACGGCCTCTTCCCGGGGCGCGGCTACGGCGTGCCGGATCACTTTCCGCCCAAACCGTGGTCTTCCGGTCCGTAGGCATCTCGTAAGTCCCGCTGGCGACCGACAGTCCCCTCACCTTCGGGGGCGACGGAGGCGGGGTCAGGTCTTCATTCTTCGGAATTCCATCAACAACAACCGCCGTCGTGCGGATGCTCCGAGGGTCCGTGACTCTCCTACTCCCAGAGGGGAAACGCGTACCCCGGAGCCTCGTACGCGGTCTCCGAGATCGCCGTCTGTTCCCTGTCCCGGTTCTTGTCCATCTCCTTCAGGTGTCCGACCATGCGGTACTTCGCGGCCTCGACGAACGCCCGGGCGAGCCGGACTTCCTCGGCCGCTTTCTCAGAGCCCCGGCCGGGCGATGGCGGCCGTCGCGCGCGACAGCACGGCGAGGCAACCGTAGAGATCGATGGCGACGTTGGCGAGGCGCTCCTGGTGGTACTCCTTTCCGATGACGTCCTTGCCGTACTTCCTGAGGAGCGTCTCGGCCGCGCCGCCCGCGGCCCGGGCGTATTTCGAGACGACCTCGCCCTCGGCCGCGAGCTGCGGGGCGATCTTCGTCAGGCGTCCCGGCACGACGCCCTTGATCTTGCGCGCCGCGTAGTCCGAAAGGATCCCGAGGGACGAGAGCGGCGCCTTCAGGGCCTTCCCGACCTCCTTGAGGTCCTGCCCGACGTCGCGCATTCCGGAGAGGGCGATGAGCACGCGGAGGATCTCGTTGGTGCCCTCGAAGATCATGTTGATCCGCGAGTCGCGCAGAGCCTTCTCGTACGGGTACTCCTCCATGAAACCGTTGCCGCCCGCGATCTGCAGCGCGTCGTTGATGGTGCCCCAGACCGTCTCGGTGCCGAACACCTTGCAGCACGCGCCTTCGAGGGCGTAGTCCTCGAGCCCGCGGTCGATCAGCCCGGCCGTCAGGTACACCATCGACTCGAGCGCGTAGGTCGAGACCACCTGCCCGGGCGAACTTGGCCCGGATCATCTCGAAGTCGGCGATCCGCGTCCCGAACTGCTTGCGCTGCGTCGCGTGGAGGGCGGCCTCCCGGATCATGCGCTTGGATCCGCCGATGCATCCAGCCCCGAGCGACGTGCGTCCCGTGTTCAGGATCTCGACCGCGATCCGGAAACCCTGGCCGCGCTCCCCAAGGACGTTGAACGCGGGCACCCGGACGTTGGCGAGCTCGATGGGAACGGTCGACGAGCCCTTCAGGCCGAGCTTCTTCTCCTCGGGCCCCGGATTGACCCCGCCGAGATCCTTCGTCACGACGAAGGCCGTGATCCTCTTGTGCTCGTCCTTCTCCGGGAGCGTGACGTCCTTGGCGAAGACGGTGAAGAACTCGGCGAACCCGCCGTTCGAGATCCAGTGCTTGCTGCCGTTTAAGACGAACTCGTTCGTCTTCTCGTCGTAGACCGCCGTCGTCCGGATCGACGCCGCGTCCGAGCCCGCCTCGGGCTCGGTCAGCGCGAACGCCGCGATCATCTGGCCCGCGGCGAGTGCCGGCAGCCACTTGGTCTTCTGCTCCTCGGTGCCGTACAGGATCAGGCCCTTCAGGCCGATCGACTGATGCCCACCGATCAGAATCCCGAGCGAGGCGTCGATGGTCCCGATCTCCTCGGTCACGCGGCAGTAGGCCGTGGACGAGAACCCGTAGCCTCCGTACGCCTCCGGAATCGTCATGCCGAACGCGCCGAGCTCCGCCAGTCCGCGGATGACCTCCGGCCCGATCCGGTGCTCGCGCTCGATTCTGGCCGGGTCGATGTGGTCTTTCGCGAACGCGCGGAACGATTCCAGAAACGCCGAGACGGTCTCGCGCTCGGTCTCGGCGATCTCCGGGTAGGGGAAAACCGTGTCCTCGGGGATCACTCCCGCAAACAGCGACTTCACGACGGGGGCCAGCCGCGGGTCGAGCGCCACGCCGGCGGTCAGACGTTCGGTCATACGCTGATCTCCCGGGAAGTCCTGGGCGGCTCGCCGTAAAAGCCCTGGCGCCGGTTGGCGAGGTCGCGGATGAGCTCGGCCGGCGCAAATCGCGGACCGAGGCGCTCGGACAGGTCGTCCAGACGCGTGAACACGCGGTCGAGTCCGAGCGAGTCGGCGTAGCGCAGGAGGCCGCCGCGAAACGGCGGGAATCCGGTTCCGAAGATCATGGCGAGGTCGAGCTTCCCGGGCGTCGCGCACGATCCGATCCTCGAGGCAGAACGCGGCCTCGTTGATCATCGGGAGAACGAGGCGGGACTGGATGACCTCGGGCGGCAGCGGGGAGCGCTCCTGGGGATTCACGCGGAGGACGGCATAGGCTTCCGGCGCCGGACGGCCCCGCGTGGTGCCGTCGTACTCGTAGAAACCCTTTCCGTTCTTTCTGCCCAGCCGTCCGGCGGCGACCAGAGCCTCCTCGCCGCCCGTCTTCAGGCGCTCGGGGAATGCCGCCTGCAGCACCTCGGCGGCCTTGGCCGCGACGTCGAGCCCGACGTCGTCGAGGAGAGCGAGCGGCCCGACCGGCATTCCGAAGCTCGTCATCGCCGCGTCCACGTCCTCGATCCGGCAGCCGTCGGCCAGGAGACGCACCGCCTCGGAGAGATAGGGCGCCAGGATGCGGTTGACGAGGAAGCCCGGCGCGTCCTGGACCACGACCGGCGTCTTTCCGAGGGTCTTGGCCAGCGCGAAGATCGTCGCCACGGTCTCGTCGGTCGTGCGGCTGCCCCGGATGACTTCCACGAGCGGCATCCGGTGCACCGGGTTGAAGAAGTGCATTCCGGCCACCCGGCCGGGCTCGACCGCCCCGACGCCGATCTCCGTGATCGGCAACGTCGACGTGTTGGACGCGAAAATGGCCGTCCGCGGCACGTTCTCTTCCCATTCCCGCAGCACGGCCCGCTTGACCGCGAGCTTCTCGACGACCGCCTCGATCGTGACGTCGCACCGGCGAAACCCCGAGTAGTCGAGCGTGCCCGAGATCAGGTCCATCTTGCGGGTCATCTCGCGGGGCGTGAGGCGCCGTTTCCGGACGGCTTCCTTCCACACCGCGGCGGCCGCCGCGTAGCCGTGGGCCAGGGCTTTCGGCTCGATGTCCTTCATGCGCGCCGGCAGCCCCCGGTCGGCCGCGAGCTGCGCGATGCCTCCGCCCATCACGCCCGCGCCGAGCACGCCCACCCGGGCGACGTCCCGCGGCCGGACCGCAGGATCGTCGACGCCGGTCTCCTTCTTGACCTCCTCCGTCAGGAAGAAGATCGCGAGCAGGTTCTTCTGGACCTCGCCGCCGAAGACGAGCCCGATGTGCCGCGCCTCGGCCTCGAGGCCGACGGCGACCGGCTTGCCATATCCCTCCTCGATGACCTCGATCGCCTCGAGGGGCGCCGGGTAGTGGCCGCCCGTCTGCTCCAGGACGCCCTTGCGAGCCTTCGAAAAGATCGAGCCGCCGCCCGATCGGAGTCGCTTCGAGGAGCCGCTCGACGGGCATTCCCGGGTTGCGGCGGGTCGGCGGCTTGCGGCCCCCGAGCTTCGAGCGGGCAAACTGCCTCGACCAGTCGTCGAAGATCGCGGCTGGCACCGCTTCGTCCACCAGGCCGATCTTCTTCGCGCGGCGGGCGTCGAGCGTCTTGCCGGTCAGGATCAGATCGAGCGCCGCGGGCAGGCCGACGACGCGCGGCAGCCGCGTGCAACCGCCCCAGGCCGGGAAGATCCCGAGCCGGACCTCGGGAAGACCGACCTGGGCCTTCTTCGAGTCCGACATCAGCCGGTAGTCGCAGGCCAGCGCGAGCTCGGTCCCGCCCCCGAGGCAGGCCCCGTTGATCGCGGCGACGGTCGGATACGGCAGGTTCGCGAGCTGCTCGAAGAGCGACTGGACGCGCGTCACGCCTTCCCGGACCTGCTCGGGAAGGACGGTCAGGAACTCCTTGACGTCCGCGCCGGCGATGAAGATGTCCGGCTTTCCGCTGCGAATCAGGAGGCCGCGGATCCGCGCCTCGCGGGCCAGGCGAACGAGCACGTCGGCGAGCTCCGCGACGACGGACGTCGAGAACTTGTTGACCTTCTCGCCGGGCAGGTCGAAGGTCAGCACCGCGAGCCCGTCCTCCTGGACCTCGAGCTGGAAGGCGCTCACAGGAGCTCCACGACGACCGCGCCGCCCTGGCCGCCCCCGATGCACATGGTCGCCAGGCCGAACTGCGTCCCCCGGCGCTTCATTTCCTTGAGCAGCGTCGTCACGAGGCGATTGGCCGACGAGCCCACCGGATGCCCGAGCGCGATCGCCCCTCCGTTGACGTTGGTCTTCTCCCAGTCGATCTCGCCGATCGGGCCGCCCGTGCCGTACTTCGCGTGCCAGGCCGCCGACGGGAAGACCTTGGCGCAGGCCAGCACCTGCGCGGCAAAGGCCTCGTTGATCTCGACGAGCCCGATGTCGCTCCAGGACAGGCCGGCCTGCTTCAGGGCGAGAGGCGTGGCCACGGCCGGGCCCAGCCCCATGCGCTCCGGCTCGAGGGCGCAGAACGCGAACCCGAGGATCTTCCCGAGCGGCGCGTATCCGCGCGACTTCGCCGCCGAGGCGCTCATGACGAGGGTCGCGGCTCCGCCGTCGGTGATCTGCGACGAGTTTCCCGCGGTCACGGTCCCGAACTTGCGGTCGAAGTACGGCTTGAGCTTCCCCAGCGCCTCCATGGTCTGGTTTTCGCGGACGCCGTTGTCCTGCGTCGCCATGCCCTCGTACCGGGGCGGGATGGGCACCGGCACGATCTCCTCGGCGAGCTTCTTGCGAGCGAGCGTCACGCGCTGGTGGGAGCGCAGCGCGAAGGCGTCCTGCTCCTCGCGCGAAATGCCGTGCTCCTTGGCCAGGACTTCGGCGGTCTCGCCCATGTTCAGGCCGCAGACCGCGTCCGTCAGGCCCATCTGAAGGCCGATCTCCGGCTTGAAGTCCCGCGGGCGGAACTTCGACGCCGCCTTCAGCCGCGCCGGGAGCGACCGTGCCGTGAACACCTCCGTGAAGATCTCCTGGCTCTCCTTCGAGTAGAGAAACGGAATGTTGGACATCGACTCGACCCCGCCGGCGAGGATGGCGTCCGCGTCCCCCGAGGCGATCCGGTACCAGGCGTCGACGATCGACTGCAGGCCCGAGCCGCACAGCCGGTTGACCGTGAAGGCCGGCACCCGATCGGGGACTCCGGCTCGCAGCGAGGAGACGCGGGCCACGTTCACCGCCTCGGGCGGCTGCGCGATGTTGCCGTAGATGACCTGGTCGAGGTCGGCGGGGTCGAAGTCGGTGCGGGCCAGGAGCTCCACGGCGACGATGCGGCCGAGGTCGGCCGCGCCGACGTCCTTCAGCTCGGTGCCGGCGCGCGAGTATGGAGTCCGAAGCCCATCGACGACGACGACGTCACGCGACATGCGACTTTCCAGCCGCCTCGTACATTCCCTCGATCAAAGAATGGTAGCGGTTCTCGAGGAGACGGCGCTTGACCTTCAAAGTGGGCGTGATGGATCCGTCCTCGATCGTCAGGTCGGAGGGCAGGATCGCGAACGCGCGGATCTGCTCGTGGTGCGGCTTTCCGGCGTTGTAGGTGTCGATTTCCCGCTGGTAGAGCGCGCGGATTTCCGGGTGCGCGTCGATGGCCTCCCAGCGGACGTCGTGCTTTCCGGCCGCCGCCCACTCGCGCAGCTTGTCGAAGTCGGGCACGATCAGGACCGCGAGGAACCTCTGCCGGTCGCCGATGACGATCGGGACACCGATGAACGCCGACTTCTTCAGCTCGCCCTCGATGGGCTGCGGGGCGGCCTTCTTGCCGCCGGCGAGGACGATGAGGTCCTTCTTCCGGTCGGTGATCGCGAGAAAGCCGTCCTTGTCCAGGTGGCCGATGTCGCCGGTGTGGAACCAGCCGTCCTTGTCGATCGCCTCCGCGGTGGCCTCCGGCTTGTTGAAGTAGCCCTTCATCACGTGAGGCCCCCGCGTCAGGATCTCGCCGTCCTGCGCGATGCGGACCTCGACCCCGCGAAGGGGCTTGCCCACGGTTCCCAGGCGCCAGCGCCCCGGCCCGTTGACGGCGATGACGGGCGAAGTCTCGGTCAACCCGTACCCTTCGTAGATCATGACTCCGGCGCCGATGAAGAACTCGGCGAGGTCCCGCGAGAGGGGCGCCCCTCCGGACACCGCGAACCGGAAGTTCGAGCCGAGAGCCGCCCGGATCTTCTTGAAGACGAGGGCGTCGGCGATCTTGGCCTTGCGGGCGAGGGCGCCCGGAATCGGCTCTCCCCGCTCCAGGTAGGGCACGCGCGCCCGCCCCACCGACACGGCCCAGAGGAACAGCTTCTTCTTGATCGGGCTTCCGGCGTCCGCCTTGGCCATGATCTTGGCGTGCACCTTCTCGTACACGCGCGGCACCGCGCCGAAGCAGTGCGGATTGACCTCCAGGAAATTTGCCGCGAGCTTGTCGATCGACTCCGCGTAGGCGATGGACGCCCCCTTGTAGAGATACGCGTAGTCGAGCATCCGTTCGAACACGTGCGAGAGCGGCAGGAAGGACAGCGCGACGGCGTCGGACGTAAAGGGGATGACCTCGCAGCCGGCCACGACGTCGAACACGAGGTTCGAGTGCGTCAGCATCGCGCCCTTCGGCTCCCCCGTCGTGCCGGAGGTGTAGATGATGGTGGCGACGTCCTCGGGCCTGACCCGCTCGGCCCGCTGGTCGAAAACCGCCGGGCTCATCTCCAGCGTCGGCCGCCCGCGGTCCACGACGGCATGAAAGGTCGTGTAGCCGGCCTCGCCGGGCGGGTTTCCCTCGATGAGAATGACGTGGTCGAGAGTCGGGCACTGGGACTTGATGGTCAGGATCTTGCCGAGCTGCTCGAGCGACGAGACGAAGATGCCCTTCGCTCCGCAATCGTTCAGGAGAGGCGCGATCTGCCCGGCGGGAAGCGTCGGGTAGATCGGCACCGACCAGGCCCCCGCGCACAGGATCGCGTAGTCGGCCATCGCCCACTCAGGCCGGTTCTCGGAGAGGATCGCGACCCGGTCCCCGGGCTGTACGCCGAGACCGTTCAAGCCGAGCGACAGTGCCCGGACGGTGAAGCCGAAATCGGCGGCGGAGATCGGGCTCCAGGTCCCGTTGACCTTGGAGATCAGGAGGTTGGGTTTCCCGCTGGAGGCGGCGCCGGCGAAGAAGTCGCAGAGGGTACGTGGCTCGCGGCTCATGTGTCCTCCCTTGCACCGGATTCTGTCGCGGCCCCCTCGGGCCGGTCAAGGATCGCCCGCCGGGCGGGCCTCGGCGCGTGGGTTACGCTCTGCCCCGATGGCGATCGCGCTTCTCGCGGGCACCGTGCTCGCCCTGGCGGGTTTCCTGCTGACTTCGGTGCAGGGCTTCGCCCTCGCGGCCCACCTGGACGCGGCGCACTCCGCCGCCCGCCTGCTCGTCACGCGGCACGTCGCCTACGCCATCCCGGCCGTTCTGCTCTCCCTCTTCTCCCAGTCCATGGTCATCTTCTTCTTCATCGGCACCGGCCGCCTCGTCAAGGACGAGGTCGCCGGACTGCCGGATCCGGAGCGGCAGACCGTTCTCGACGCTCTCCGCCGCTTCAAGGCGATGACGTCCCCGCCGGCGACCTTCGCGCTTCTGTCGGCGATCGCCGTCTTCGTCCTCGGCGGGGCGGTTCACACGAAGGCGCTTCCCTCCTGGGTGCACCTCTGGGCCTCGGTCGTGGCCGTGGGGACGCACGTCTGGGCGCTCATCGCCGAGTGGCGAGCGTTCATCGAGAACGGTCGGCTGATGGCGAACCCGGCCGCTTACGCGCGGAGTGGCTCTGGCGGAGTTCCAGGACGGTCGTCTTCCCCTCCTCGACCGTAAACGGGAAGGACGGGCCACCTGAGCCACGGTCAGTTTACGATGCAGCGTGGCCGATTCCCTACTGACGGGCCGGACCGCCCTCGTGACGGGCGGCGGCGTGCGCGTCGGGCGCGCGATCGCGCTGGCGCTGGGCGAGGCCGGAGCCGACGTCGCGGTTCATTACCGCGGATCGGCCGGGCCGGCGGCCGAGGTCGCGGCCCGGATCCAGGCGTCCGGCCGGCGCGCGGTGGCGCTCTCGGCGGATCTGGCCCGGGGCGAAGCATGCCGGGAGCTGGTGCGAGCGACCGTGAGGGAGCTCGGCGGGATCGACCTCCTCGTGCACTCCGCCGCCAACTTCCTCCGCGTGCCGCTGGAGGAGACGGACGAGGCCGTGTGGGCCGAGGCCATGGATCTCAATGCCCGCGCCGGGATGCTCCTCGTCCGCGAGGCCTCCGCGACGCTGCGTGAGCGACGCGGCCGCGTCGTGCTCATCTCGGATCTTTTGGCTGTCCAGCCTGTTCGGGGCTATGTCGCGCACGCCGTCTCGAAGGCCGCCGTCGAGGGTCTCGTGCGCGCGCTGGCCATCGAGCTGGCTCCCGAGGTTTCGGTCAACGGCGTGGCCCCCGGAACCGTCCTGGTTCCGGAGGGGACTCCGGAAGAGACCGCCGCGCGCTGGGCCCGCCAGGCCCCGCTCAGGCGAAACGGCGATCCCGCCGACGTGGCGGCCACGGTGCTCTTTCTCTGCGCCGGCCCGGCGTTCATGACCGGCCAGGTCCTGCGCGTCGACGGCGGGAAGTCGCTGACCTAGCCGCGCGTCGCCTCAGAACGGAGAGGCCTTGTGCTCTGCGTCACGTCCGATGACGCGCAGAGGGCGTAAAGTACTGAGGTCTCTGAACGATCAAGGACAGGAGGAATCCCCATCCGCCGGGCCAAGCTCTGCCTTCTCGTGGCGTTTATCGCGCTGGCCGTGGGTCCCTCCGACGGGCTCCGGGCGACCGTGCCACCCGGCCCGCCCGAATGCGGCGGGAACCTGCCCGCGGTTTTCTGGACCGGCGCTTCCGTCGTCATCCTCGACAACGCCGTCGCCACCTCCTCGATCTCCGTCTCCGGGGCGGGCCCCTACCTCTGGGACGTCGGCGCCATCACGAACCTCGTCCACACGCTCAACTCCCAGCTCACGGTCACCCTGACCTCTCCCGCCGGGACCGTCGTCACGCTGACGAGCAAGAACGGCGGGCCGAACGCCAACGTCTTCAACGGAACGGTCTGGGACTCGCAAGCCAATCCGCTCGGGCAAATCCCCTACGGCAGCAACGCCGGCCTCGTCACGGACAAGACCTATGTCAACGGAGTGACGGCGTCGCCGCTGGCTCCCGAGGAATCCCTGGGCGCTTTCCACGGGGAAGATCCCAACGGAACGTGGACGCTCCGCGTCAGCGACGACGCGCCGGGCCACACCGGGGTGCTGACCGACTGGTCGCTGACGATCGCGACCCTGCCCGATCCTCCGACCGTGCTGGCGCACCTGACTCTCGAAAACTCCACCCCGGAGCCCATCCTCGACCTCTCGACCCTCACGTCGACGATCGACGTTCCGGGCGGGATCGGGACGCGGATCTGCGAGCTGACGCTCGACACGGCCATCACGCACCCCTCGAGCGGCAACCTGGACGTGACGCTGACGTCTCCGGCCGGAACCACCATCACGCTGACGACCGACAACGGCGGCGCCAGCGCGAACGTCTTCAACGGGACGCGGTGGGACGACCGGGCCGATCCCGGCGGCCAGGTTCCCTACGCGACCAACGACGGTCTCGTGACGGATGAGGTCTACGTCGACGGCGTGACCTCCACGCCTCTGGTCCCCGAGGAGGCGCTCGCCGCGTTGAACGGCGAGAACCCGGCCGGCGTGTGGACTCTCGCGATCGGCGACGACTCCGCGGGCTCCACGGGAACGTTGAACGGCTGGGCGCTCCACCTGACGACCTGCAGTTGCGCGGAGTCACTCGCCGCAGCGCCGCTTCGCGTCGACGAGCACGGCGGGGGCGTTCCCTTTTCCAACCTTAACGGCGTTCTCGAGGTCGGCGAATCGGCCCAGGTCGAGCCGTCCTGGACCAATGCCGGGCAGACGCCGTTTACCCTCGTCACGTCCGCGAGCAACTTCGGAGGCCCGGCGGGGCCGGTCTACAGCTTCGTGGACGCGGGCGCGGCCTACGGCATGGTCGCCCCGTTCTCGACCAGCAACTGCTACGACGCGACCGGGAACTGCTATCGGGTCAAGATCACCGGAGCGCGGCCGGCGGCGCATTGGGACGCCTCCTTCGACGAGATCACGGCCCCCATCGCGCTCCAGGCAGCCGAGCCCTACTACGGCGCCTGGACCCTCCATGTCGGAGGGAGCTTCGCGGACGTTCCGGCCACCAACACGTTCTACCGGTATATCGAGACGATCTTTCACCGGGGCGTCACCGGAGGCGGATCCTGCGGGGGCTTTTGTCCCCAGGGTTCGGCGCTGCGCAAGCAGATGGCCGTCTTCCTGTTGAAGGCGAACGAGGGAGTGGGTTACGTCCCGCCGCCCGCTACCGGGATCTTCACCGACGTGCCGGCCAGCGACCCCTTTGCGCCATGGATCGAAGAGCTCTACCACCGCGGCGTCACGGCGAGCTGCGGCTCGGGACCGCGCTACTGTCCGACGACCGGGGTCCAGCGTCAACAGATGGCGGTTTTTCTCCTCAAGATGCTGTTGGGCTCCGGGTACACCCCGCCGCCTGCTGCCGGGATCTTCCGCGACGTCCACCCGGCCAACACTTTCGGCCCGTGGATCGAGGACCTCTACAACCGCGGCATCGCCGCCGGCTGCGGGAACAATAACTTCTGCCCGACCACGCCCGTCACCCGCGGCCAGATGGCCGTGTTTCTGACGAAGACCTTCGGGCTCCAGCTCTACGGGCCGTAGCCCCGGCCTGGGCAACCGCCAGCCTTCGATACGCGCGAATTCCCTGTACCCCGGGACCGGTGCGTCGTAAGATCCGCCGCATCCATAATTAAGGAGGTTCGTCCATGTTCACGGCTCCCTGCCGCCGCGTGCTCCTTTTTATCCTCGCTTCCTTGGCTGCTGTCACGCTCCCCGCCCAGCAGATCGTGCGCTTGCCCTACGCCGCGGCGCCGACGGAAGCCCAGGGCCCGGTCGGCGACTGCGGACCTCTGAACTTCACGCAGAGCGCGAGCCTGACGCCGATCACTCCCAGCTCGATCGGCTGCAACCAGCAGGGAACCGGCTATCACCTCGATAACCGCTGGTGGCGCGCGTTTCACCTCGGGGAGAGCGGCGTGGAGGGAGACTTTACCGTTTGCGCCATCGAAATGGCTGTCGAATTCGCCGACGACGGCGACGGATCCGGCCAGCCGCTCACGGTCAACCTCTACCAGAACTCCGAGGAATGTCCGTTTCCCGGCGGCACGAGGACCCTCGTCGGCACGACGACGATCAGCGTGACGGATCAGAGCCTCACGACCCTCACGATCCCCGTAGCGGGCGTCCTCCCGGCGCTCTCGGAGCTGGTTGTCGAAATCGCCGTCCCTGACGGCGTGCCGACCCAGGACGTCTTCTTCCCGGGCTCAAACGCGGCGGGCCAGACGGGGCCAACCTACCTTTCCTCTTCGGGCTGCGGCCTTCCGGAGCCGGTGGATGCCGCATCGATCGGATTCCCCGACTTCCACTTGATCATGAAAGTCTTCGGAACGCAGGGCCCCCTGGGTCCGAAAGACTTCGAGCCGGATTCCAAGGGCAACGGCGTGTTCGAGCTCGGCGAGACGGTCGAGATCCACACGGCCTACAAGAACCTCACGGCCGCCCCCATCGATCTGCATCGGCCAGATGACCAGCATCTCCGGGCCCACCGGGATCACCGGCACGATCGTGGACGCGGACGCGAGCTTCGGAACGATCCCCGCGGACGCGACCGGCAACTGCGAGGATGCCCTCGACGACTGCTACATGGTGCGATACGACGGCGCCGGCTTCGGACACCGCGACGGGAGCCTGACCGAGTCCCTGGGGATCCAGACCGTCGCGTCGCCTATTGGAGCGGCCCTCGTGCGCCCGCGCGTCATCCACATCGGGGGAAGCTTTCTCGACGTGCCGACCGACGGACATCTTCTACCGCTTCATCGAGACGCTCCTCCACAACCAGGTCACCGGCGGCTGCGGCATCCCCGAGTCCTACTGCCCCGGCGAGCCCACCAAGCGCAAGCAGATGGCCGTGTTCCTGTTGAAGGCGCTGCTGGGACCATGTTTCGTGCCGCCGCCGGCCACCGGCGTCTTCGCCGACGTCCCACCCGCGGACCCCTTCGCTCCCTGGATCGAGGCTCTCGCCGATCGCGGGGTCACGGGCGGATGCGGCAGCGGGGTCTATTGTCCGGAGGATGCGGTCAAGCGCAAGCAGATGGCGGTCTTCCTTCTGAAGGATCTCCTCGGGTCCGCCTATGTGCCGCCGCCGGCCACCGGCATTTTCGACGACGTTCCGGCGGACGCGTTCCAGCCGTGGATCGAGGACCTCTACAACCGGGGCATCACGGGCGGCTGCGCGGGCGGTCCGCCGCCGGCCCCGATCTCCTTCTGTCCGGAGAACCCGGTGACCCGAGGGCAGATGTCCGCGTTCCTGACGCTGACCTTGGATCTCCTGCTGTACCGGCCGTAGAGCGTTCTGGCGTCGCAGCCCAGGCGGCCCCGGGCGACCGGGGCCGCTTCTTTTCTGCGCCGGGACGCTCCGTTCAGGCGCGGGAAAACTCGGCCCGCTCCTCCCGCATCCGCCGCGCGAACTCGTGCATGAGCGCCCGGCGCCCCTCGGCCAGCGCCCGTCCCTTTTCCGTCCGCAGGCCGGCGTCCGCCGCGGCTTCGATCGCGTCGGCCATCTCCAGGACGTCCATCCGCTCGCGATAGGCGTCGGCGAGGCCCCGGGCGATCCCGTAGGCGCCCATCGCGTCGAGCTTCACGGCGTCGTGCACGATCTCCTCCTCGGGCGTCGCCGGCGCGGTCTCGAACCGGGTGAGGCCTCGAAACAGCCGCTGGACCGTCTTCGGCGGAACCCCGAGGGAGGCGAGGAAGAGCTCGGTGCGGCTCCGATGGCCCATCCGCGAGACCCACTTCTCCTGGCCGGAGAACACGGCGAGCAGAAAGAGCAGGTCGGCGTCGAGGCCGGCCTGGCCGGCCGCGATCCTCTCGGAGGCGGAAACCATCCGCTGGATGTCCCCGTAATTCGTCACGCCGTCCAGTCCCACGGCGAGGGGGCGGACGTAGTCCTCGATCTGCCGGCGCGCCGCGGCGTCCATGCAGGGATACTAAGGGAATGATCATCCGCAGGAATCCGAAGATCCGATTTCCGAACCCCGACCCCGCGCGGGTGCCGCCGGGACAGTTCGTCACGCAGCAGTGGCCGGTCCTTCACGCCGGCGGAATTCCGACGGTGGACCTGGCGACCTGGAAGTTCACCGTGGGGGGAGAGGTCGAGAACCCCGTGGAGTGGACCTGGGACGAGTTTCAGAAGCTGCCGCGGGCAACCCGCAGGAACGACGTCCACTGCGTCACGCACTGGACGCGGCTCGACAACGAGTGGGAAGGAGTTCCGGTGCGGGAAGTCCTGAAGATCGCCCGCCCGAAGCCCGACGCCCGGTTCGTCATCGAACACGCCTTCGGAGGCTGGACCACGAACGTGCCCCTCGAGGATTTCGACCGGGAGGAGAACCTCTTCGCCACGCACCACGGCGGCCAGCCTCTCTCGCCCGAGCACGGCGGCCCGATGCGCGTCGTGATCCCCCACCTCTACTTCTGGAAGGGCGCGAAGTGGGCCAGCGGCATCGAGCTGACTCGCGAGGACGAGGCCGGCTTCTGGGAGGTCAACGGGTACCACATGCGCGGCGACCCGTGGAAGGAAGAGCGCTTTCGCGACGGGTTCTGAAGAGCCTCAGGGGGCGGGGGGCGGGGTGCCGGGGTTAACGCCGGAGTACCGGCGTTCCCTACTGCTGGGGGCTTGCCGTTGGTGGTCGGGTCACTCGGCCTCGCGGGCGCGGCGCGTCCTGCGCCCCCTCGTCGGTCATCGCCTCCTCGCGCATCCGCCGCCGCCGCTCCTGCTGTTGCATCCTCGCGGCCTCGCGCATCCGCACGAGACGCTCCCGCTGCTCGGGCTTCAGGACCTGCTTCATGTCCAGCTCCATGAGCGAGAGCTCTTTCTGCAGCGCCGCGCGGGCGTCCTCGCGCGCCTCGATCATCGTCTCGATGGCCTTCCGGTCGACGTTCTCCTCGAGCATCGCCTGGTCGTAGGCGAACTGTTTCTTTTCCAGGTCCGCCCGCAGGTCGATCAGCTTCGGCTTCGAGCGCGCGAAGATCTTCTCGAGCTCCCCCGCCTGATCGGCCGAGAGCTGGAGCTCCCGGGCGATCCGGGGACGCTTCCACCATTTCCCGTCGATTCCCTGCCCGGCCACGACGGCGGAAAGCAGGATCCCGAGGAGCGCGGCCGAAGCTCTCCTCACAGGCTCTCCTCCACGGCGAGATCGGAGTTGTCGTCTCCGCCCCGGGCGAGGTCCTCGGCCTCCCGGAGAAATGCGTCGTCCGCCTGGTCGGCGGGCGAGAGCTCGGGCACCGGTCTGTCGGCTGCCGAAGCGACCGGATGTGCTCCCCCGCCGGGGCATGGCCAGCGCCACGACGAGCAAAGCCGCGGCGATGCCCAGGGCCCATCGCATCGGGTGCCGGCCTCCGGCCGTCCGGCCGGAACGGCGCACGGCGGAGAGGGTCGCTTCTTCCGCCGCCCGCCATTCCTCGGGGGAGCGGCGATCCAGCTCGGCGATGTCCTCGTCGGCCAGGGAGCGCATCGCGCCCTTCCATTCGAGAAGGGCGCGACTGCAGTCCTGGCACCGCGAGAGGTGCGCCGGCAGCGCCTCGGGCTCGCCCGCCGCGGGAGCGGCGAGCGAGAAGAGCTCGGCGTCGGTCAGGTGGCGCTCGGAAATCGGCTGGTCCATTACGACGACCTCGGTGTCTGGAAATCGGCCAGCCGCTCGCGGATCTTGTGAGCGGCTCGGAACAGGTGCGACTTGACCGTCCCCGAGTCGAGACCCATGCAGTCGGCGATCTCGGGGATCGACATCTCCTCGAAGTGCTTCATGACGAAGATGGAGCGCTGCCGCGGCGAGAGCGACTCCATGGCGGCGCCCAGCCGTTCGCGGATCTCCCGTCCGGCCGCGCGGCGCTCGGGCGAGGGCGCGGGATGCGCCGCGGTGTCCTGCGGCCCCTCCCCGTCCTCGTCCTCGCGAACCGGCGCCTGGTGGAAGTAGAGGACCAGCCGCCGGCGCTTCAGCCGGTCCTTGCACCAGTTGATGCAGATGCGCGTCAGCCAGGTTTCGAAGGTCGAGCCCTCGCGGAAGTCGCCGAGGCTCTGGTACGCGCGCAGGAAGCTCTCCTGGGCCGCGCAGTCCGCTTCCCCGACGTCCCGGAGAAACCGGTAGGCGACCCGGGTGATCTTCTTCTGGTACTGGCGGACGAAGTACTCGAAGAGGTCGATCTTTCCGCCCCGGATCTCCTGGATCAGGCGGCCTTCGTCGACCGGATCGGGCGTCTGGCGCGGGATCATCGCAAGGGCGGACACGGAGAATAGACGATCCCGCCGGCCCGGGGTTTACGGGCGGCCGTCCGCGGCCGGGACCCGCAAATGCCCGGGCGCGGGACACTTGCGGACCGCTCCGTCCCCGCGGCTTCGTCGTCCGTGCCTCCCGGCGCCAAGGGTAACATCCGGGCGTGGCCGCCGAGCAGGTGATCCTCGTGACCGGATGTTCCTCCGGGATCGGCCGGGCGATCGCGCTGGAGGCCGCCCGGCGCGGGCATCGGGTCTTCGCCACCGCCCGCAACCGCGCCGACCTCGCCGACCTCGAAAGGCCCGAGAAGCTGGCGGCCCTGGCACTGGACGTCACCGACCCGGTCTCGATCCGCGTCGGCCGTGGAGGAGGTGCTCTCCCGCGCCGGCCGGCTCGACGCGCTGGTCAACAACGCGGGCTACGGCCAGTACGGGGCGGTCGAAGACGTCTCGGCCGAGGAATGGCGCGCCCAGTTCGACGTCAACTTCTTCGGAGCGATCGAGATGACGAGGGCGGTGCTCCCGGCGATGCGGGAGCGACGGACCGGCACCGTGGTGATGGTGTCCTCGGTCGCCGGAAAGCTCGCGGTCCCCTTCGCCGCTCCCTACAGCGCGACCAAGCACGCTCTCGAAGCCGTCGCCGACGCGCTCCGGGTCGAGCTTTCGGCCTTCGGGATCCGCGTGGTCCTCGTCGAGCCCGGGCCGATCGAGACGGGATTCCGCGAGCGCGCCCGGTCCCAGGTCGCTCCCCTGCTCGGCCGACCCGGCCCCTACCGCGAGCTGTACGCGGGCGCCGAGGGCGCCATGGACGGAGACTTCTCGAAGGGAGGAGGGACTTCGGAAGACGTGGCCCGCGTCGTGCTGAAGGCGATCGAATCCGCCCGGCCGCGTGCCCGCTACGCGGTCACGAACATGGCGAAGCTCCTCATCCCTCTGACGCGGCTCCTCCCCGACCGGTGGATCGACGCGCTGATGCGCAGGAGTCTCAAGGTTCCGTCCCGGCCGTAGATCAGCTTCGCTCCGGGACGGGGCCGGTCGGGGTGGGATTCCCGGGAGTGCTCACTTGCGTTTCGTGGACTTCTTTTCGCCAGAAGTATTGAGAGCGACGGCCGCGCGGATGAGCGCCTTGAACGCATTCCCGTCGATCTCCTCACCCTCGTGAATGTCGATGGCGCGCCTCGTGTTCCCGTCGAGGCTCGAGTTGAAGAGCCTGGCAGGATCCTTCAAGGAAGCGCCCTTGAAGAAGGTCAGCTTCACGATCGACTTGTACGACTCTCCCGTGCAGATGCCCCCGTCATGGGACCATACGGGGGTCCCCATCCACTTCCACTCCTCCACGACATCGGGGTCGGCCTCCCTGATGAGGTCGCGCATCCTTGCGAGTGTGCCGCCTCTCCAGTCCCCCAACTCGGCGATCTTTTCGCTGATGAGTTTGGAGGCTTCCTTGCCTGCCTTCGGTTGACTCTTCATTTTCCTGCCTTTCGTCGGGGATCGGCATTGTGACGTGGGTGGGACCGGGCGGATATCATCACCGGCGGAAACCGGTAACCACGAAATCACCGAATGCTAGGCGACCTCCTTCGCAGTCTAAGCCTGGAGCACCAGGATGTCGCCTCCCATCCCTCGTGTACCGGTCGCTTTTTGGGCTCCCTCGGCGGCGCGAGGGGGGACGGTAGCTTGACGCCTGGCATGCGCGTGCAGCGGACTCGCCCATCGGCTCCGGCTCTTCGGCCGCCGCTGGCAGGAGCTCGGCAAGCCGCCCTCCGCGGCGTGGCATTCGCGCTCTTCGCAGCGCTCGTCGCGGCGCGCGCCGCAGCGTTCGACAGCAAGGGGCACATCGTGATCGAAGCGCTCGCTTACCGCACCCTCATCGAAGGGCACGACGGCCAGCCGGCGCGGCCCGACGTCCTGAGGGATCTCTTCAACGACGGGGACCTCGCGCCGCCCCTCTGCTTCGGCTGGGGCGACCATCCCCCGGGCTTTTGCGCCGACGCGACGACGACCAATCCCCTTCTCGACTGGCCCAAGCCCCTGACCGACCAGCCCGACGCGGCCTTTCGGAGGCAATTCAGCGACGCCGGCCAGTGCTTCCACTTCATGGCGACGCTCGAGGATGCCGAATCCCCCGACATCGAGGGAACCGCGATTCCGCGCGGCCTCGCGACGTCCGCGCTCGTCCGCTGCCGCGACTTCCTCGACAACCTCATGCGCCAGGTCGTGATCGACGGGGGACCCGGGGCGCGCAAGGGCGGGTACGGCTTGTACGAGCTGATGCACTCCGTGGGCGACTCGTTCTCGGGATCGCACACGCAACGTCGTCCCGTGACGTATCAAATCGAAGCGCTCCGCATCTGGAAGCCTCTGACGCGAATGCCGGGACTGGCCTCCGAGAAGCTCGCGCGCATCCCCGACTCCGCGTTCCACAAGTGGGACGACCACCGCGACAAGACTTACGTCGTCGAGGAACGCGTCACGGCCGACGGGCACCATTGCAAGGACCTCACCGACTATCCGTACAAGGTGCCCTTCGAATGTCTTTCCGAGGAGGGCGACCACGCGCGACAGGCGATCGTGGAGCTGCTCATCGCCGTGCGCGACCTCCGCGTCGCGCAGAAGGGAGCCTCGGCGGACCCCGACCCCCTCTTCCGTCCCCGCGCCGGCGACCCGGAACAATCCGACGCCTGGCGCTCCTACAAGGACCGCTGGTTTCAGGCCGCCTATCCCTGCGAGGGCGACGAGTGCGGCGTGCGCCAGCCCACCGACCTCTCTCCCGGCGCGTACGCCTTCCTCGGTCTCGACACGACCTACAACTCCACACGCAAATTCCTCGACGTCACGGCCAAGGGACCGCTCTTCCGGTACACCTGGGACCTCAACCCCTTCATCTACGCGCTGTCCAGCGAGGTCGGGTACCGCCGATATGACAGCGGCGAGGGCGTCGGCCTGGTCGGCTTGGAGGTCGATCTCGCGCTCCCGATCGGAAGGCGCATCGCGCTGGGATTCACTCCGGCCGCCTGGCGTGTCGCCTTCGGAGGCGACCGCACCGGATCCGAGGTCACGTCGAACTTCTTCCGCTTCGACTACGTCATCGACAGTCGTTTCGCTCTCACGCTTCACGGTCCCCTGGAGATCGACTGGCGCAAGCCCGCCGCCGAGCTCTCCTTCGGAATCGGCGTGAGCTGGGCCCTGACGTCGCCCAAGTTCGCCGGCGGGCCCCTGATCGAGCATCACACCGAAAAAGTCGAGCGGACGGACGAAACGTGGTCGCCCCCGGAGGCGCCCTACGGGCGGCTCGAAGGCCGGACGGCCTCCTGGTACGTGGGAACCGGGGTCACGACGGTCGAGTCGCCGACCGTGGTCGTCGAGGGGCGGCAGTACGGGGAGGGCGCGATCGGAGCGATGGTCCTGTGGGACCGGGACCGCTGGGGAGGCAAGTTCCTCTGGGCGCCCGGCGGCTCGCTGTCGATCGGCGCCCGGCGGACCTCGGGAGATTCGACCTACCTGACGGGAGCGTTCGCCCTGGACCTGCGCTGGTATCCCCTCGGCGTGCTCGGGTTGGCGCTGACGCCGGTTCGGGTGGAGGGCGGACCGAGGATCCGCGGGGGCGACCTGATCGACGGCTCCCCCGGCGTCCACGGCGCCGAGGGCAGCCAGTACTACTTCCAGGCCGGCTCGCGCATCGGCATCGCCTTCAATGCCGGGATCATGGACATCTTCGTCCAGGGGCCGACGATCGCCTGGAGCTCGAGCCCCTTCGCGGCCAAAGAGATCCTGAGCGTGGCGCTGTCGTTCCGTCTGAACTGAGAGACTCGATCCTCAGCGCTTCAAGACCGATCGAGCTCGACCTCCAGGTTGAACCTCATCCGCTCGCGGCCGAGCTCGGGACCTCGCGAGGCGGCGTCGCGGCGATCCTCGGGCACCCGGCCGTGACGGTGACGGACCTCTACGGACAATCCCCGTCGCCGATCAGATCGCCGCTCTGAACAAGGCCGCTCTCCTGATCGACAGCGGCCCGCAGGAGAACCTCGTCGCGATGGTTCCGCCCGCGGCGAAAAGGGCTCTCAAAAGGGGACTTGGGGCTTGAGCACGGCGCGCGGCAGGTGCACGTCGCCGAGGCTCCTCGGCCGGGGAGAAGGCGGCCGGATTGCTGCCGACCACCGACGCCGCGACCGCCAGAGCGAGGATCACGCCCCGAGTGGTGAGATTCGGAATCATGGCGCGGACCCGTCCGACCCAACTCGCAGGCCGCCGGCGGGTCCGCAAGAACCGTAACGTGCTTCGGATGTTCCCCGGGCTCAGCGCCGATCGTGGTCCGTCTCGAGGACCCGTCCGTTGCCGGCGTCCACCTCGATCTCGTGCTTGCCCTTGCTCTCCCCGGCGACCACGATGTCGAATGAGTAAACGAGGCACCCGTCCTCAACCTCGAGCTCGGACTTCTTCACGGTGGCCTTGTCGGCGGTGACATTCAGGGACTTGAGGGCGGCCGCGAGCGCATCGGCCTGCGACCACTTGGCCATCGCCCTGAGCTCCTCCTTCGACTGGCTCTTCTTCGCGTGGATCGAACAGGGTTGGTCCCCTGCCGAGGCGACGAGCGAGATCAAGAGCACGGTCGCGGCGACACCGACAGTCTTACCTCTCATGACGCTACTCCTTCGCGCCGCGACGGGTCGGCCGGAGGTCGGCCGCGGGACGGCAGCGCTCTTTGGAGCATATCCCACAGGCCGGCCGCAAACTCGGCAGCCCGTCACGCCCGCCCGGCGAGTTCCACCAGGAATTCTCCGGTCCGTCTCCGGCTACCGGAGAGAGCACCAGTGAGGCAGGTTGCGGAAGAGCTGGTGGGACCGGGCGGAGTCGAACCGCCGACCTAGAGTTTAGGAAACTCTTGCTCTATCCAACTGAGCTACGGCCCCGGCGCCGTTCATGATTTCACGATTCGCGCCAGGGATGCCCGCCCCGGCTAGTCGTTCAACGGAGAGCGCGGAGCGACCGCGAGGCGCGCCGACAGCAGCGCGTCGAGCTTGTCGAAGGAGACCGGCTTGGCGAGATAGTCGTCGAAACCGCTCGCGACGACCCGATGCAGATCGGCCGGATCGGTGCGGCCGGTCAGCGCGACGAGGGCCATCTCTTCTCTCGGGAGCGCGCGCCGGATCCTCTCGGCGACCGCGTATCCGTCCAGCCCCGGCAGGCCGATGTCGACCAGCGCGATGCGGGGCCGGCGGGTGATCGCTCTCTCCAGGCCCCTCACGCCGTCCTCCGCAACCTCCACGAGGTAACCCGACGACTCGAGAAGCTGCCGCAAGCCCTCACGAACGTCTCCGTTGTCCTCGATGACGAGAATCTGGGGGCGCGGTTTCCCCGGCATCGTCTTCGCCGAGAGGGCGTATCGCGGTGGACGAGGCGGCTGACGGCCGCCGTCAGGTCCCCGGGTTCGAAAGGCTTGGCGAGGTGCATGTGGAAGCCCGCCGACAGCGAGCGGATCCGGTCTTCCTCGCGGGCGTAGGCCGATACCGCGAGGGCCGGGATCGCCCGGAAGGCCGCGTCGTCTCCCTGCCGGATCCGGCGCAGCAGAGCGTAGCCGTCCTCGCCCGGCATTCCGATGTCGCTGACCAGGATGTCCGGACAAGCGCCGGGAAGGGCCTCCATCGCCTCCGGAACCGAGCCCGCGGCGACCACCTCGCAGCCGGCCGCTCGCAGCACCTCGGCCATCAGATCGCGGCTGTCCCACTGGTCTTCGACCAGCAGGACCTTGACCCCCGCCAGCGAACGGTGCTCCCTCCCGACCGGACAAGACAGGACCTCGGGCTCCCGGCGCACGACCCTCTCGACTCCGAGGGCGACCGACGGGAGGAGGACCCGGAACCGCGACCCGAGGCCCGGGCCGGGGCTCTCCGCGGCGATCGACCCTCCGTGAAGCTCCGTGAGGTGCCGGGCGATGGCCAGGCCGATTCCCAGGCCCCCGTGCGAACGCGTCGTCGAGCTGTCGGCCTGCCGGAATCGGTCGAAGGCGTGGGCCAGGAACTCGGGCGACATCCCCTGCCCGGTGTCGCTGATGGCCACTTCGAACTCCTGGTCGCTCCGGGAGAGCTCGACGGTCACCCGGCCGCGCGGCGGGGTGAACTTGATGGAGTTCGAGATCAGGTTCCAGGTGATCTGCTGGAGCCGATCCGGGTCGCCGAAAATCATGTCCTTGTCGTTCGCGATGCGGTTCTCGAAACGCATCTCGATCTGCTTGCCCTCGGCCGCCGGGCGCATGGAATCCATGGCCGCCTGGATGACGGCGGAGAGAGTGGACGGCTGGACGGCGAGCCGCAGCTTCCCGGTGATGATGCGCGACACGTCCAGGAGGTCGTCGATCAGCTTCGTCTGCGCGAGGACGTTGCGCTCGATGACCTCGAGGGCCCCGGCGGTCCGCTCCGGATCCAGCCGGCCGGAACGCAGCAGACGGGTCCACCCCAGGATGGCGGCCAGAGGCGTCCGCAGCTCGTGCGAGAGCGTCGTCAGGAACTCGTCCTTCATGCGGTTGGCCTCTCGCGCCTCCGCGTTGACCGCGTTCTCGATCGCGATCGAGCTCATCTGGGCGAGCTGGGTCAGGACACTGGCATCCTCCTCGCGGAAGTCCCCCTCGCACTTCTCCAGCACGTGGAGCAGGCCCATGGGGCGGCCGTCGCGGCCGGTCAGCGGGGCTGCCAGCCATCCCACCCGGCCAGGCCGGTCGACGGCGTGGTACCGGTCGTATTCCGAGATGTCGATGTCGCGCGGCCGCCGCACCGGACCGCTGATCGCCGAGAGGAGCGCGACCAGCGACTCGCGGTCGCGGAGCACCGGCCGCTCTCCCAGAGCCTCGTAAGACTCCGACAGCGCCGCGGCGCTCCTCGCCGTCGTCCATTTCTCGTCCGGGGCGGCGACGGCCACGGCCTGGTGGACTCCGAGGATGTCCCGGGCGAAGTTCGCGACGACCTGCAGGGTCTGTCCGGGCGACAGCGCGGAGTTGATCGCGAGGGAGGCCTGGGTCAGCCGCTGGAGCTGGGTGGCCCGATGCTCCAGGGCCTTGGCCTGCGCCTTGACCTCCGCCGTCTTCTTGAAGAGCTCGACGAAGACCGTGACCTTCGTCTTCAGGACGTCGGAATCGACGGGCGCGAGAATGTAGTCGACGGCGCCCAGGGAGTACCCGCGGGCGGCGTGCGTGTCGTCCGGATACGAAGTGACGAAGATGATCGGCGTGTGCTCGGAGCTCTCTCTCTGCCGGATCAGCGCCGCCGCCTCGAACCCGTCCATTCCGGGCATGTGCACGTCGAGCAGGACCACCGCGAACTCTTTCTGCAGGAGAAGGCGCAGGGCTTCCCGCCCCGAGGCCGCCGTCAGGACGTTCTGGTTCAGGTCGGCCAGGATGGCCGTGAGCGCCACCAGTTTGCCGGGGTTGTCGTCGACCGCGAGAATGTTGACGCGGCCTTCGCCCGCCGGCGCGTCGGCCGGGTTCAGCGGCACAGCCAGGACCGCAGCACCGAAAGCATCTGGTCGGTGTCCACCGGCTTCGCCAGGTAGTCCCAGGCGCCGGCCTGCAGCGTTTTTTCCCGGTCTCCCTTCATGGCTTTGGCGGTCACGGCGATGATCGGGAGGTCCTTGAACTTGCCGATCTTCCGGATCGCCTGCATGGTGTCGTAGCCGTCCATGTCGGGCATCATGATGTCCATCAGGACGACGTCCACGTCGGGCGTTCCCTCCAGCTTGCCGATGGCCTCCTTGCCGGTCTCCGCTGAGATCACATGCATCCGCTGGCGTTCGAGGACGCTGGTCATGGCGAAGATGTTGCGGATGTCGTCGTCGACGATCAGGACCTTCTTGCCGGACAGGACCTGGTTCGTCTCGTAGAGCCGCTCGATGCGCGCGCGGTTTTCGGGGGACAGGCTCGCGACGGGCCGGTGCAGATAGAGCAGCGTCTGATCCACGAGGCGGTCGAGCGACCGCACCGGGCGGGCCGCGCCGCTCCGGCAGAGCCGGTCGAGCCGCTCCCGCTCCGAATCCCCGAGAGCGCCGTCCTCGGGCATCCACAGAACCACCGGGATCCGCCGGGTCCCGCACTGGCGGAGGATTTCCGCCACGGCTTCGAAGTCGCGGACCGGCTGCCGGCCCGGATCGAGCACGACGCAGTCGTACGCGTGCGCGTCGAGGGCCCCGAGGCCCTCCGCCGGCCCCCGGAGCTCCTGCGCGTGGATGTTCTCGGGCCCGAGCGCCTCCAGGAGCTGCGCCCGCACGTCCGGATCGGGGCCGATCACCAGCAGCTCGCGCACTCGCCGGTCCAGGGCCGCGCGCAGAGCCGTGAAGGCTTCCTCGAGCGTTTCGCGCGTCTTGATCGGTTTCTGGAGGATTCCGATGGCCCCCATCGGGAAGGCGCGCGCGGTGTCTTCTTCCGTCGTGATGACGTAGACCGGAATGTGCCTCGTGCCGAGGTCGTTCTTCAGGCGCTCCAGGACCCTCCAGCCGTCGATGACCGGCAGCTGGATGTCCAGCGTGATGGCGTCGATGCGTCGCCGGGTCTGGACGAGCGTCAGCGCGTCCGCTCCCTTCGTGGCGACCAGCGCCTTGAATCCGTTGTCATGCGCGAGGTCGACCAGGAAACGGGCGAAGTTTTCGTCGTTCTCGACGATCAGCAGGACGCGGTCCGAGGGGCCGATCTGCGACCGGTCGTCGGGCACTTCGTGCGACTCGAGGGCCGGCTCGGCCGAATGCACGGCGTCCACGTCGGACATGACCGAAACGATCCGCGACTGGGACTCGGCGATCGCGCGAACCGACTGCGGGATGGAGGCGTAGACCTCCGGGATGTAGAGCGTGAACGTGCTGCCCTGTCCCGGAGCGCTGTCAACCGGATCTCGCCGCCGAGGAGCCGCGCGATCTCGCGGCTGATCGCCAGTCCCAGGCCCGTGCCGCCGTACTTGCGGCTGGTGCTGCCGTCGGCCTGCTGGAAGGCCTCGAAGATGATCTGCTGCTTGTCCGCCGGGAATGCCGATGCCCGTGTCGGTGACGGAGATCGCGAGCACGGACTCGGCGCTGTCGAGGGCCTCGCTCTCCGGACTCCAGCCGTCCGCGACCGTCTCGATGCGCAGGGCGACGCGGCCCCGCTCGGTGAACTTGAAGGCGTTCGACAGCAGGTTCTTGAGACCTGCTGCAGGCGCTTCGCATCGGTCACGATCGACCGCGGCAGCAGCCGCTCGAGCTCGATCTGGAAATCGAGCTCCCTGGCCTCCGCGACGTGCCGGAACGTGCGCTCGACGTAGTCGAGCAGGTCGCCGAGCGGAGCTCGCCGACGTCGACGACGACCGTGCCCGACTCGATCTTGGAGAGGTCGAGGATGTCGTTGATCAGGCCAGCAGGTCGTTGCCGGACGTGTGGATCGTCTTGGCGAACTCGACCTGCTTCGGCGTCAGGTTGCCGTCGGGGTTCTCGGCGAGCTGTTCGGACAGGATCAGCAGGCTGTTCAACGGCGTCCGCAGCTCGTGCGACATGTTCGCCAGGAACTCCGACTTGTACTTGGAGGTCAGCGCCAGCTGCTCGGCCTTTTCCTCGAGCGCCTGCCGGGCCTGCTCGACTTCCTGGTTCTTCTCTCGACTTCGACGTTCGCTCGGCCAGCAGGCGCGGCCTTCTCTTCGAGTTCGCTGGTTGGTCTGCTCGCAGCTCTTCCTGCTGCGACTGCGAGCTCTCCGGCGCAGCGACTGGGACTGCTTCAGCAGGTCTTCCGTGCGCATGTTGGACTCGATCGTGTTCAGCACGATGCCGATGGACTCCGTCAGCTGGTCGAGGAAGGCCTGGTGCGTCGGGCTGAAGCGCTCGAAGGAGGCCAGCTCGATCACCGCCTTGACCCGCCCTCGAACAGGACCGGCAGCACGAGATGTTGGCGCGGCGGCGCGTCGCCGAGGCCCGAGGACGATCTGGATGTAGTCGCGGCGGCACGCTGGTCAGGAGGATCCGCTCCTTCTCGATGGCGCACTGGCCGACCAGGCCTTCACCGAGGCCCAGGTCGTCGCCGAGACGCTTGCGCTGCGGTACGCGTAGCTGGCGAGCAGCTTGAGGCGCGGCTCGTCCTGCTGACGTGTCGAGCGATGTAGAAGACGCGCCTGCTGCGCGGAGACGAGCGGGGCCAGCTCCGAGAGGATCAGCTGGGCGACGGTGAGCAAGTCGCGCTGGCCCTGCAGCATGCGGCTGAACTTGGCGAGGTTGGTCTTGAGCCAGTCCTGCTCGCTGTTCTTCTGGGTCGTGTCCTTCAGGTTGCGGATCATCTCGTTGATGTTGTCCTTGAGGGCGGCGACCTCGCCCTGGCCTCGACCTGATCGACCGGGTCAGGTCGCCCTTCGTCACGGCCGTGGCGACCTCGGCGATCGCGCGCACCTGAGTGGTGAGGTTGGCGGCGAGCTGGTTGACGTTGTCCGTCAGGTCCTTCCAGGTTCCGGCGGCGCCCGGCACTTTCGCCTGGCCGCCGAGCTTGCCCTCGACGCCGACCTCGCGGGCGACCGTCGTCACCTGGTCGGCGAAGGTCGCGAGCGTGTCGATCATGCTGTTGATCGTGTCGGCGAGCGCGGCGATCTCGCCTTTCGCCTCGAGCGGTCAGCTTTCGCCGCAGGTCGCCGTTGGCGACCGCCGTCACGACCTTGGCGATGCCGCGCACCTGACTGGTCAGGTTCGAGGCCATCGAGTTGACGTTGTCGGTGAGGTCTTTCCACGTGCCCGCGACGCCCGGCACCTGGCCTGGCCGCCGAGCTTGCCTTCCGTGCCGACCTCGCGGGCCACGCGCGTGACCTCCGCCGCGAAGACGAGAGCTGATCGACCATCGTGTTGATCGTGTTCTTCAGCTCCAGGATCTCGCCCTTGACGTCGACCGTGATCTTCTTCGACAGGTCGCCCTTGGCCACGGCGTTGGTGACGTCGGCGATGTTGCGCACCTGCGCGGTCAGGTTGCCGGCCATCAAATTGACGTTGTCGGTCAGGTCCTTCCACGTTCCGGCGACGTCGCGGACGTCGGCCTGGCCGCCCAGCTTGCCTTCCGTGCCGACCTCGCGCGCCACGCGCGTGACCTCGCCGCGAAGGACGTGAGCTGGTCGACCATCGTGTTGATCGTGTTCTTCAGCTCCAGGATCTCGCCCTTGACGTCGACCGTGATCTTCTTCGAGAGGTCGCCCTTGGCCACGGCCGTCGTGACCTCCGCGATGTTGCGGACCTGCGAGGTCAGGTTGCCGGCCATGAAATTCACGCTGTCGGTCAGATCCTTCCACGTTCCGGCGACGCCCCGCACGTCGGCCTGCCCGCCGAGCTTGCCCTCCGTGCCGACCTCGCGCGCCACGCGGGTGACCTCCGACGCGAACGACCTAAGCTGGTCCACCATCGTGTTGATCGTATCTTTGAGCTCCAGAATCTCGCCCCGCACGTCGACCGTGATCTTCTTGGACAGGTCGCCCTTCGCGACCGCGGTCGTGACCTCGGCGATGTTGCGCACCTGGCCGGTAGGTTGCCGGCCATCGAGTTGACGCTGTCGGTCAGGTCCTTCCAGGTTCCCGAGACGCCTTCGACCTGAGCCTGGCCGCCGAGCTTGCCTTCGGTCCGACCTCACGCGCCACGCGCGTACCTCGGCCGCGAAGGAGGAGAGCTGGTCGACCATCGTGTTGACCGTGTTCTTCAGCTCCAGGATCTCGCCCTTGACGTCGACCGTGATCTTCTTGCCGAGGTCGCCCTTGGCCACGGCCTTGGCCACGTCGGCGATGTTGCGCACCTGGGACGTCAGGTTGCCGGCCATGAAATTGACGTTGTCGGTCAGGTCCTTCCAGGTTCCGGCGACGCCCTCGACTTCCGCCTGGCCGCCGAGCTTGCCTTCCGTGCCGACCTCGCGCGGCGACGCGCGGACCTCCGACGCGAACGACCGGAGCTGGTCGACCATCGTGTTGATCGTGTCCTTGAGCTCCAGGATCTCGCCCCGCACGTCGACCGTGATCTTCTTGGACAAGTCGCCGTTGGCGACGGCCGTCGTGACGTCGGCGATG
>CAWHKQ010000015.1:0-496300 GCA_963829925.1 uncultured Acidobacteriota bacterium | reverse complement strand
CCGAGGTGCCCGTCGCTGCGCACGACGCGGTGGCACGGGATCAGGAGCGGCACGGGGTTCTTGGCCAGCGCCGACCCTGTCGCCCGCACGGCCCCCGGCCGCCCGATCTCCTTGGCGATCCAGCTGTAGGGCCGGACCTCGCCGCTCGGGATCTCCAGGGCCTTCATCAGCACCGCCTGCTCGAACTCCGAGAGCCCTCGCAGGTCGAACCGCACTTCGGGACGGCCCTTGCCCTTGAGGTTCTGCACCAGCGCGCGCACGCTCGCGGGGGGAACCGTCTTCTCCGGATGGGCCCGGCGCCCGAAGCGGCGGTGGAACGCGCGCTCGAAATCGGCCGCCGACTTCGCCCGCGTCACCATCGAGATGCCGGCCTTGCTGTGGGCGATGAAGACCGGGCCCACCGGCGACTCCAGCCGCCAGTAGGTGTCGGCCAGCCCCACCCTCCGCATCACCGCGGGCAGGAGCGTCGCGGGCGCCTTCTCCCGCGTCATCGAGGAGAGCGCCCGAGCCAGCGCCATCGTGTCCTTCATCGTCGTCACTTTCTCACCCCTTCCCGGCGGGACTCCGAGAGAGCCACGCGCAAGGCGTTCACTCCGCGGTGAACGTTGGACTTGGTCGTTCCGACCGGCTGCCGCAGGACTCGAGCGACCTCCTCCAGCTTCAGCCCTTCGACGTAGCGCAGGAGGAGAGGCGCGCGGTACCGCTCCGGGAGCCCCGAGACGAGCGTTTCCATGTCGACCCGGCGGCGCGACGCCTCGTAGCGGGCGTCGGGGCGTTCCGCCGGATCGTCGGCCGGCTCCCAGACGGTGTCGGAGGCGGACGAGAGCGGATGGTCGAGGGACACCAGCTTGAGCTTCTTCCCCCGGAACCGGTTCCGCACCGTGTTCAGCGTGATCTGGTACAGCCAGGCGCGCAGCGCCATCCCTCGAATCCTCTCCGCCGGATAGCTCGAGAGCGCCCGGTACGCCTTGACGAACGCGTCCTGCGCCGCTTCCTCCGCGTCCTCGCGGTTCGACGTCAGGCGCAGGGCGAAGGAGAAGAGCCGGTCCTGGTAGACCCGGACCAGCTCCTCGAAGTTCCCGTCGAGATCCTCGGCCAGCCGGCCCGGAAGCGTCTCTTCCTGCGTCATCGCCCCCGCCGCTCCGCCTTTCTGCTGTTCCGGCTGGCCCATCACGAGCCGGAACCCCCGGAAACCCCTCGGTGGCCTGTGCCCGTGCCCCGCTTGCGGGACGCATTCCATCGTCATGACGCCCTCCGCCGGTCCCTGAAACACGGCCGGAGGGCAGAAGGTTGCCCGGCTAGACCGCCACCGTTTCGTTCCGGGCGGCGATCGACGAGGCGATGATCGCCGCGTGGTGCCGGCTGTTCTCGATGAAGATCCGGCCGAGCTCCGTCCCCCCCAGCATGGCGCCCGCCAGGTACAGGTTCGGGACGTTCGACTCGAGGGTCTCCGGGTCGTGGACCGGCACGCGGTTCGGCCCCTCGACCCGGATGCCGCACCGCTCGAAGAGACCGAAGTCGGGCTCGTAGCCGATCAGCGGAAACACCGCGTCCGCCCGGATGGACGCCTCGCCCGCGGGAGTCGCCACCCGGACGAGCTCGGCCGTGATCTCCAGGACGCGAGACTGAAAGAGCGCCCGGATCTTCCCGGCCGCGATGCGGTTCTCCAGGTCGGGCTTGATCCAGTACTTGACTCTCTCCGAGATGGCCTCCGCGCGCACGACGAGCGTGACCCGCGCTCCGTGCCGGTAGAGATCGAGCGCGGCCTCGGCCGCCGAGTTCTTGCCGCCCACGACGACCACGTCCCGGCCATGAAAGGGATATCCCGAGACGTATCGCGCGTGCACGTGGGCCAGCCCCTCTCCGGGCACTCCCAGCCGCCGGGGGTTGTGGAAGAAGCCGGTCGCCAGGATGGCCGCGGGCGCCTCGAAGGCCAGCGGGCCCGTCCTGCCCTTCGCGGAAACGGCCAGGCGGCCTCCGGGAGCGGAGCGGATGCTCTCGATGGTCGTCTCGGGAACGACCTCGACCCCGAAGCGCTCGGCGACGCCGCGGTAGTAGGCCAGCGTCTCGAGGCGCGTGGGGTGCGGCTCCGGCGTCGTGAAGGGCACGCCGGCGATGTCGAGGAGATCGCGGGTCGAGAACCAGCGCATCTCCTCCGGGAAGTGGTAGATCGAATCCAGAATGCCGCCGCGGTCCCAGCAGGCCGCCGGAATCCCGCGCCGGCCGAGCTCGACCGCGCAGGCAATGCCGGTCGGCCCCGCTCCGACGATGGCGACGTGGGACGCGCCACTCATCGGGCCGCGGCGGGAGCGCGCAGCTCGTCGAGCGATTGGAGGACGCCCGCGCGCATGACGAAGCGGAGCTTCCGGAGGTTGGCGATGTCTTTGGTCGGGTCGGCCTCGACCACGATCAGGTCGGCGGACTTGCCCTTCTCGAGGGTTCCCGTGAGCTTATCGACGCCCATGGCGAGGCTGCCCCCGCGCGTGGACGCGACGAGGACCTCCATCGGCGTCAGCCCGGCCGCCTGCATCGCCTCCATCTCGCCGTACACGGACGGGCCGTGGAGCGTCAGGGGGTTTCCGGCGTCCGTCCCCATCGCGATCGGGATCCCGGCGCCGGAAATACGCTTCAGGTTCGCGGCCATCATGGCTGTTGCGCTCGCGAGTTGCTTCTCCATCGTGGCGCGCTGGGCGGCGTCCGCAGGCTCGAGCGTCACGCTCTCCGTGACCTTGCGAAGCGTTTCGGCGTCGACGCAGCCGTTGGGATCATCGACCGCCGGCGGGTTGGCCGTACCGCGGGACTGGCCCAGACGCGCGTATCCGCCGAAGACGGTCAGTGTCGGGCAATAGACCGTCCCGCTCGTCCGGGCATTCGCGAGGAACTCGTCGTCCACCGGGAGGTCACCGACGCTGTGAACGAGCAGATGGGCCCCGGCCTTCACGGCCACTTTCGCTTCTGCCAGCCCCGTCGCATGAACGATCAGGGGCAGGCCGAGGCTCCGGGCCTCCTCCGCCGACGCGACGACGGCGGGCGTGGACGCTGCGACCGTCTGTTCCGGCGTCACCACGAACCAGATCTTCACCGCGTCGGCCCCGCGGGCCGCCAGGTAGCGGACGCCGGCGCGCCCGGCATCCGGATCCTTCAGGTGGATGAACTGCCGTTCCGCGGGCAGGTTGAGCCAGAAGTCGATCGTCGAAAGCAGCGGCCCCGCGGCGGCCACGCGCGGCGCGGCCGGGTCGTTCCGTTCCCGGTGGGCCATCTCGATCGACCAGGGATAGCCCCCGTTGTCGAAAACGGACGTGATGCCCGAGCAAAGCTGCGAGCGGAAAAACCGCTCCGGGTGCGCCGCCAGATCCGACGCGACTTTCTCGTACGGGTAGCGGTCCCGTACGTCGAACGCGTCGGGCCTCCCGTCGGCCCAGCCCGTCTGACCGAAGTGGACGTGCGCGTCGATGAGACCGGGTGTGATCCAGGCGCCGGAGACGTCCGTCACGATCGCTCCGGGGGGCGCCTTGCAGTCTCTGCCGGCACACTCGATCTTTCCGTCGCGGACCACGACGGTCGCGCGGGGAACCGGGGGGGCGCCGGTGCCGTCGACCAGCGTGCCTCCCACGAGGGCACGCGGCCGAACCGGGGTGCCGGCCGCGAGCAGGCCGACAAGAACCAGCCAGAAGGCCATCGACCGCGGACTCTATACCTTCCCCGCGACCCGGGGCACCCGCTCCGCGGTCTGTCTACAGCGCCAGGATGCGAACCGAGCCGCCGCTGGTGTGAACCCGCAGCGTGTTGCCGCCCTTGCCGAGACTCCCCGAGAGGCTTCCGCGCGAAATCTCGCCCTTGACGCGAAGGGGCAGGTCCGTCCGTACTGCCGTGCCGGAGGCTTCGATGTTGAGGTCGGCCTCGGGGTCCAGCGTCACCTCGATGCCGCCGCCCGAGGACGAAAGCGTGCCGCCCTGCGAGTTGCCCTTGAGGAACGAGGCCTCGATCCCGCCGCCCGAGGTGTCCGCCTGGACGCGGCCGCCCGCGTCGACGATGCGGATCCCGCCGCCGGAGGTATCGGCGTCGATGTCCCCGGTGACCCGCTCGAGATCGATCGAGCCGCCGGAGCTTTCCGCGAAGATCGGCCCGTCGATGGCCGTGGCGTCGACTCCCCCGCCGGAGGTCGAGGCGCGCACTTTCCCCCGGATGTTGGACAGATCGATGCCCCCGCCGGAAGTGTCCGCGTCGAGATCGCCCACGAGGTCGTCGACGTGGATGGCCCCGCCCGAAGTGTCCAGCTTCGCCGGGCCGCGGGTCCCGGAGACCGTGATCCCCCCGCCCGAGGTCTCGATCGACAGCCGCGTCTCGTGGGGAACCTGGATCTCGTACTGAACCCCGTTGCCGGAGTTGTGGAACCAGTGAAAGCGGTGCTTCTGGCGGGCGGTGATCTTGACCGCCCCGGGCGTCTCGTCGAACCGGAAGGTCAGGAGCTCTTCCAGGTCCTTGCGCTTGGAAGTGATCACGACGCGCGCCCCCGAGTCCGCGCTGCCCGTCACGGTGACCCGGCCCAGGTCCGTATCCAGCCGGAACTCTCCGCCCGGCGAAAGCTTCAGGTTCTTCTCGATCCGCGTTTCGGCGAAAGCCGGCAGCGAAGCCGCGACCAGACCGGCCAGGATGAGCGACGCGCGCGAGGGGATCCGCTTCATGAGCCCTCCCTCCACCCGGCGGCCGGGCGCTCCCGGCTCGGACCAGGGGTCTCTGCTCCTCCATACGCGCCGGGGAGCGGGAGGTTCCGGAGTTTTTCGGCTGGTCTCTAGGCGGTCAGAGCCTGGGCGAGGGGGGTGTACGGCCGGCCTTGCGCCTCGGCGACCGCGCGGTACGTCAGCTTTCCGTCGCAGGTGTTGACGCCCTCGGCCAGGTGCGGGTTGTCCTGGACGGCCTTCTTCAGTCCCTTGTTGGCGAGCTCGAGCCCGTAGCGGAGCGTGGAATTGGTGAGCGCGAAGGTGGACGTGCGCGCCACCGCGCCCGGCATGTTCGCGACGCAGTAATGGATCACACCGTCCACCGTGTAGACGGGGTCCGAGTGCGTCGTCGCCTTCGTCGTCTCGAAGCACCCGCCCTGGTCCACGGCCACGTCGACGGCGACGGAGCCCTTCTTCATCTGGGAGATCAGCTCCCGCGAAACGAGCTTCGGGGCCGCGGCTCCCGGGATGAGGACCGCCCCGATCAGGAGATCCGCGCGGCGGCAGCCCTCTTCGAGGGTCAGGGGGTTGGAGGCGATCGTCTTGATGCGGCCGAGGAAGATGTCGTCGAGCTCCCGCATCCGGTCCGGCGACATCTCCAGGACCGTGACGTCGGCGCCCATGCCGGCCGCGATCTTGGCCGCATTGGTCCCGACGACGCCTCCCCCGATGATCACGACGTCGGCGGGCGGCACGCCGGGCACGCCCGAGAGCAGGACTCCCCGCCCGCCGTTGGACTTCTGGAGGAAGTAAGCGCCGACGTGGACGCTCATCCGTCCCGCGACCTCGGACATGGGGGTCAGAAGCGGCAGCGAGCCGTTGGGCCCGGTGATCGTCTCGTAGGCCACGCCCGCGACCTTGCGCTCGAGGAGCATGTCGGTCAGGGCTTTCGCCGGCGCCAGGTGCAGGTACGTGTAGAGGATCTGGCCCGGGCGCAGCCGCTGGTACTCCGGCCCGACGGGCTCCTTGACCTTCACGATCATGTCGGCCCCGGCGAACACGTCGTCGGCCGTGGGAAGAATCCGGGCGCCCGCCGACTCGTACTGGGAATCGGGGATCCCGGAGCCCGCGCCCGCGTCGCGCTCGACGAGGACCTGGTGTCCCGCCGAGGTCAGCGCCTTCACCCCCGCCGGGACCATGCCCACGCGGTTCTCGTTGTCTTTGATCTCTTTCGGCAATCCGACGATCATGGTGCGCGCCTCCGCCGTGTCGACTCCGAACTCCGGACGCCCGACTCCCGGCCCCTCAGTGCGTGTCGATCTGCGCCTTCTGCAGCTTGCCCGAGAAGTCGACGTAGATCGACTTCCACTCCGTGAACACGTCGAGCCCGGCGACGCCGGCCTCGCGGTGGCCGTTGCCCGTGTCCTTGATGCCGCCGAAGGGCAGGTGCACCTCGGCTCCGATCGTCGAGGAATTCACGTAGAAGATTCCGGTCTCGAAGTCCCGCATCGCGATGAAGGCCTTGTCGACGTCGCGAGTGTAGATCGATCCCGAGAGCCCGTAAGGAACGGAGTTGGCGATCCGGATTCCCTCCTCGAGCGACGTGATGGGAACCACCGTCGTGACCGGTCCGAAGATCTCCTCGCAGGCGACGCGCATCTTCGCGTCGGCGTCGGCGAAGACCGTCGGCGCAGTGGAACCAGCCCTTGCCGAGGGCGCCTCCCGTCAGCTTTTCTGCCGCCCCAGAGGAGCTTCGCGCCTTCCGCCTTTCCGATCTCGACGTACCGGGACACCGTCTCCCGCTGCTTCTCCGAGACGCAGGGTCCCATGTCCACGTTTTCGTCGAGCCCGCTCCCGACCCGGAGCGCCTTCACGCGTCCGATGAGCTTCTCGAGAAAGGCGTCGTAGACGGCCCTGTGCACGAGCAGACGCGAGGACGCCGTGCACCGCTGGCCGGTCGTGCCGAAGGCGCCCCACACCGCGCCGTCGACCGCCAGGTCCACGTCGGCGTCGTCCATCACGAGGATCGCGTTCTTGCCGCCCATCTCCAGGTGCAGACGCTTGAACGTCGGCGCGCAGGCCTGCGAGATCCGACGGCCGACCTCGGTCGAGCCCGTGTACGAAACGACCTTCACGTCGGGGTGCTGGACGAGCGGGTCGCCCACTTCTCCGCCCGAGCCCATGACGACGTTGAAGACTCCGGGCGGCAGACCGGCCTCTTCGAACACGCGGGCCAGAGCCACGACCGCCGCAGGGGTGTCCGTGGCCGGCTTGATCACGATCGCGTTGCCGGCGATCAACGCGGCCATCGACTTCCACGCCGGGATCGCCATCGGGAAGTTCCACGGCGTGATCAGCGCGCAGACGCCGACGGGCTGCCGCACCGCCATCGCGAACTTGTTGGGCAGCTCCGAGGGAGTCGTGACGCCGAAGAGGCGGCGGCCTTCGCCCGCTGCCAGGTAGGCCATGTCGATCGCTTCCTGCACGTCGCCGCGCGTCTCGGAGAGGACCTTGCCCATCTCGCGCGTCATCAGCCGGGCCAGCTTCTCCTTGTCGCGCTTGAGGATCTCGCCGGCGGCGTAGAGCACTTCGCCGCGGCGCGGGGCGGGAGTGTTCTTCCAGCCCGGAAAAGCCTTCCTGGCCGCCGCGACGGCCGTGTCCACGTCCCGTTTGTCGCTCTTGGGAAACAGGCCGACGAGGTCATCGCGGTCGGCGGGATTCCGGTCTTCGAACGTCTGGCCCGAGGCGGCCGGAACCCAACGGCCGCCGATGAAGTTGTGCTGTGTTTCGACTGCGATCTCCGTGGCCATCAGTTCTCCTCCGCTTTCTTCTGGACAGGGGGCGCGGGCGAGGCCTCGGCCGCCGACATCGCCACGTTCCCCTGGAGTTGGGCCCCTTCGGCGATGACCACCTTGGGAGCGGTGACGTTGCCCTGGACCGAGGCGGACGCGAGAAGCTCGGCGCGCTCGTCGGCCCGGATCTGGCCGTGGACACGGCCTCCGACCACGACGGTCCGGGCCGTGGATGTCTCCCTTGAGCTCCCCGGACGCCGCGACGGTGACCCGGCGCTGAATCTGGATGTTTCCCTCGAAACGGCCCTGGATGACGACATCCTCGTCGCCCGAGATCTCTCCGACGAATTTGCCCTTCGGGCCGATGACCGTCGCCGCCGCGGCGGCCGCCGCCGGGCCGGCCGCGGAGCGATCGGGCGCCGCAGGCTGGCCGGGACCTTCTGTCTTGCCGAAAATGGACACTCACCCTCCCGAGAGGCCGGTAAGTCTAGCAAAAGCAACGGCGGTGTAGACTCGGCGGCTTCCCGGGGAGAAATCCATGAGCGATCCGAGTCCCGCGATTCGCGAAAAGCTCGAACGCGCCGTCGCCGCCCTCGACGAGGTGCTGGAAGAGCTGCGCGACGACGCCCGCGCCTATTCGGCGATTGCGGCCGCCGCCGCGTTCATCGAAGTGGCCCTGGAGAATCGGGCAACGGCGCGCCCCTCCACGCTCGCGCGCCCGACGGAGAACGAGCCGCCGACGCGGAAGACTCCCTAGCTCTTCTCCAGAGCCAGACGGCGACGAGGAACCGGGCCGCGGGCTGATAGGTCACCGACAGCCACTCGGGAGGCGCGATCCCGGCGGCGCCGCCGAATTCCGCGGCGAGCACGCAGAGAGAGATCGCCGCCCACGCGAGAAGTGCGACGCTCACGGCCTTCTCCAGGCCCCTGCCCCGCCACGTCGCGATTCCGAAGCCGAGGTTGCCGATGAGGAATCCGAGGATCATGAGGAAGAACAGAGCCGTTGCGATTCCTGGCCACGCGGACAACAGGCCCCGAAGGAACGCCCGGGCCGCCTCGTCGGACGCGGCGGCGTAGGCCTTCCGCCAGCCGTTGACCGCGTTGAGCGCGAGCGCGGTCCGGACGAGCTCGGCCAGGCCGAAGAGAAGGAAGCCGAAGAGGCCGAATCCTGCCGCGCCGGGCGCCGTGCGCAGCTTCGCCACCCCGAACCCCCACATCGAGAAGAGCACCAGGAGGATGTGCGCGACCACCCACCAGAGACGAAAAATGTATGCCGTGTTGACGGACAGCGCGATCTGGTCGTCGAAGGTGACGACCGGAGGGACGAGGAGCGGGAGGAGATGAACCCCGAACGTCGTCACACCCGACAGGAGCGCGCACGCCGCCGCAGCGCGCAACAACGCGGGGCTCGGTTTCATGCAGGCGAGTACGGGAAAGGCGCCTCGAGGTTGCACCGCGGGCGCGAGCACGGGAACGAGGCGTCGGCGCCAGCGGATCAGGATCTTCCCGGTGTTCTCCCTCGCCCTCGAGTCGGGAACACCCTGCGCCGCACCCGCGGCTTCCTGCACCGACCGCTCTCCAGCCCCGGGCAAAAAAAAGGGGGACGCCCTCGGGCATCCCCCTTCACCGCGTTTATCGACGCGGCCGTATTTCGTCAGTTCCCTAGTCGTCGTTCGTGATGGTGCCCTGACCCTGGTTGTCCGCGATCGTGGCATTGGTCGGCTTGGAGAGGTCGACGAAGAAGGTCTCGTTGCCCTCGACCACCGTTTCACCAATGACCGAGACGACGATCGATGCCGAGCTGGAAAGGGGCGGGAACGTCAGTGTCGATTCGGTGTTCTTGATGTAGTCCAGCTCGCTCTTGGCCGTTCCGTTGTTCGTCTTGTGCTTCATCGTGATGGTCTTGGTGGAAGCGTGCGACAGAGTAACCGTGAAGGTCGCCGGCGTGGTGCCGCTGTTGCCTTCCGTGACCGAGACGTTGTCGATCGTGATCGTCGGGTTGGCCGTCGGGAGGCACGCGTAGACCGTGACGTCGTCCACGTACCAACCGAAACTGGTGCCGCCACAGCCGTCGGTGGACATGTCCCAGCGAAGCTGAATCGACTGCCCGGCGGACGCGAGGCCCGCGAGGCTGACGATGGACCGGCCCCAGGTGCCGTCGACTGCGCCGCCGTCCGTTCCGGACCAGGCCCGCTGGTTCTGGCGAGGATTGCTGTTGCCCTGAGCCGTCGTGGCCAGCGTCAGGTTGTAGCTGTTATAGATGATGCTCGCCTGAGGCACGAGCGCGAAGGCGCCGCCGTTGACGCTGATCATGAGCTGTCCGCCGTCGAAGAACCCCTCCGTGGACACCCAGTGCTCGAAGGTCACGGTGTGGCCCGTGGTGCCCTTCGGCAGTGCGATGACCGGGCTCGTCAAGGAACGGACGCCGGTCTCGTTGTCCGTGGCATTGCATCCACCGATGTTGGGATTCCCGGCGAAGAAGGCGCTGCCCGCGCGGCCGTCCGGCAGCGTGCTGCTGACCGTCCAGTCGGGCTGGTTGTAGCCGACTCCCGAAGCGACGTGGCTGATCGTCCACCCGGACGTCGAGCCTTCGAAGTTGTTGGTCAGGAGGTTGAGACGGGCCGTCGAGGCTCCGCAGGCGGGGTCCGCAGGCGGGCTCTGGGCCAGGAGAGGCTGGAAGTTGCACTGGGCGGGAGGCGTGCGCAGCTCGACGGCGAGCGCGGCCTGGGCCACCGTGGCGCAATCCGCCGGCGAGATGATCTCACCCGAAGCGGCGCCCGTCAGAAGATCCGCCAGATTCATACCCGTCAGGTCCGAGCAGGACGCGTCGATCGCATCCGCGTGGTCGGGGAAATCGCTGCTGGGGTGCTGGTAGGCGTCCATGGCGCGGAAGTAGATGTGCGCGGCCTTCGTCAGGCCGATCCCGGTGATCGTCTGCCCGTTGTAGATACCGCCGTCCACGATCAGGGAGTACGCGTGATTCGGAATGCCCGAGTTGCTGTGGACTCCGCCCTGGTCGGCCGTCGAGCACACGTACTCGAACGTGTCCGACACCTTGCCGGGGTTGCCGAAGCAGCGCGGGTTCCACATGTCGCGCAGCGGGCCGCTCAAGCCGGCGGCCGTGTCATCTTCGCCCAGGAGCCAGCGCTCCGTGTTGTCGGTTCCGACTCCCAGGGTCATGGTCGCGGTTACGCCGGTGCCGATGCCGGCCTTGATGGTCGTTCCGTCGGCGTTTGTCACCTGGACGCTGGCAATGGTCGAGAGCGAGCCGAGGTTGAGGATTCCGGAGGCCGGGGCCACGAAGATGATCGCCGTCGCGCCCCCGTTCAAGGCATTCTGGGCACGCGCGCCCGAGCCGCACTCGTTGGCGCCGTTGGGAAGGAGAGTCCAGTCCACGATCGCGATCTTGCCGGAAACTCCGGTCACCGCGGTGCAGGCGCCCGGCGGGTTGGAGAGCGCCATCTCGGTGGGTCCCCTCGTGAAGGGCCGCGCAGGTTCATTCACGGAAGCCCTGGACTGGTAGCTGCCGGCGGCGCTGCCGCCGGTGATCACCAGGGTAGGCGGAGGGGTACCTCCAAAAATCGAGCAGAGGTCGGCCGCGCGGGGGCCGACGGGCCGGACGACGGCGTCACGGCCGTTGATGCGGTCGACGGTCTCGCCGTAGATGTCCGAGTAGGACTCGTTCAGCGCTCCGGGCTGCCAGGCATAGATGAGACCGTGCGTGTACTGGGTGTACGCGTGGCCCCACTCGTGGCCGGTGACGTCGTCGGTCGTCAGCCCGGGGCAGAACGAGATGAAGGTCCCGTTCCACGAGGCGTTGGGACAGCTGTAGCCGCGGTTGAAGATCGAATCCATGATGCCGCCGGCATCGTCGAAGGAGTCCCGGTCGAAGGCGTTGAAGTAGAGGTCGTAGGTTTCCTTGGATGCCAGGATCATGTTGTCGGCCTCGGCGTTCCCGGTCGGAAAGGCATCGCCTTCCACCCAGTACGGCGAGCCGGGATATCCCGGAGGAACGTTGGGCAGGTTCTGGCCGTCGTAGGCCCGACGGAACATGGCGTCGTAGATACCGGTGATCTGGTCCACGACCTTGCCGGAGTGGGCGTCGACGTAGACGAACTCGCGGACGTCGGTGCCGTTGCCGACTTCGACTTCCCAGACCAGATGGTTCTGGCCGGGGATGCCGCGCGCGAGACCCGTCCGGTAGACGAGAAGCGCGGTGCCGCGGGCGCTCAGGGCGGACACGGCCATGTCCTTTTCGACCTTGCTCACGGCGACCTGGGAGGCGTCCTGCCAGGTCCGCGAGGGGGACGTGTTCAGCGAGACCGCCGGAACGAACATTCCGTTGACGGCGGAGAGCTGCTTCCGGGCGTTGAAGTGCGTCTTCAGCTCTCCGGCGAAAACGGGCACGCCGCGGTGATACTGCCGGTAGGTCAGGCTGGTCATCCCCTGCCGGTCAGAGGCGACCTTTTCCAGAACGAGCTCAGCTCGGGGTTCCTGGATCCCGAAAATGCTCGCCGTACTCGAAGAAGAACGCTTCCGACTCTTCGGCGAAACTCGCCGGAGCCTTGGCGCGCTTGGGCGCGAGGCTCCCTTCGACTCCCGGCTCCAGGCGCACGAACCGGGCGGCACCTGTGGCCGGATGGATCGCCACGCGGGCGGCGCCGCCCGTGTCCGCGACGAGCCGTTGAACGCCCGCCGGGTCCAGCGCCTCGCGCTCGACACCGCCGGGTTGCAGCGACCAGAGTGCGGCCGGAATGGCCAACACGGCGGTCGCCATCGGAATGAACCGACGTCTGAAATCCATGCTCTCTCCTCCTAATTTAGAAACACACCTGGGACGGATCTGCGCTGTGTGGGACGAAACCTACTTTCATAAGGACGGACGCGTCAAGAAAAAACGACTCAGGGTCAATATAGGGGTTCCAGGGAGAGTCTCCGGCGGGGCCCCCCGCCCCCTCCTCGTGCCATGAACCCCTCGCAGTCCCGGACGGGCTGCGCGGGGTTGCTTAAAGATCGCGCAGTTCGCCGTGTCCGGGCGGTGGGCCGCGGCAAAAAAGGGGGGATGCCTTCCGGCATCCCCCCTTCACCGCGTCGATCGACGCGGCCGTAGTAGCGAAATCTAGTCGTCGTTCAGGATGGTGCAGACTCCGTCATCGTCCGCGACCGTGGCGTTTGTCGGCTTGCTGAGGTTCATGGTGAACGTCTCGTCCGGCTCGGCGTTCTTTTCTCCATTTATCTGAACGACGATCGACGCCGAGACCGCCAGGGGCGGAATCGTGACCGTCCTGTCGTCGATCTTGCTGAAGTCCTCATCCTTCTTGGCGGTGCCGTTGTGGGTCCTGGCCTGCACCGTGATGGTCTTGGTGGAAGCGTGCGACAGCGAAACGGTGAACGTGGCGTTCCTCTTGCCCTTGTTGCCTTCGGTGACCGAGACGTCGTCGATCGTGATCGTCGGGTTCGCGTTCGCGACGACACGCATAGACCTTGACGTCGTCCACGTACCAGCCGTCGACTCCCGTGCATCCGTCGTTGCCGAACTCCCAGCGGAGCCGAATCGAGTCTCCGGGGTTGGCGTAGGGGTCGAGGTTGACGTGTGAGCGTCCCCAGGAGCCTCCGACCGCTCCACCGTCCGTGCCGGAGAAGGCAGGCTCGCCGGCGAGCGGGTTCGTGTTCCCGGGCGGGGGGTTGAGAGTGGTGTTGTAGGGATTGAAGGTGAAGTCCTCGGGCGCCACGAGGGTGTACGCCCCTCCATTGACGCTGATCTTCAGGTTCCCTCCATCCCAGCCTGCCTCGGTCGCGACGTAATGGTCGAACGTGAGCAGGGGCTTCACGGCGAAGCCCGGTACGACGATGGCCGGGCTCTCCAGGTACAGCACTGCCGGATTCGTCCCCTCCGGGTGCGCAGGTTCCGTAGAGGCGGATCCTCCGCGAAGAATCGCCGTGCCGGGGCGGTCACCCGGAAGCGTGGACGTGAGGACCCAGTCGCGATCCGTGAAGTCCGCCGGCGTGACGGCCACGTGACTGACCTCCCAGCCGTCGCACCCGGTCTCGAAGTCGTCCGAGAACACGGCGACCTCGGTGCAGCTCGACGGGCAGCGATTCGGCGGGTTCTGAGCGAGAATGGGCTGGAAGTTGCACTGGAGGCGGAGGCGTCCGAAGCTCCACGGCCAGCGCGGCCTTCTCGACCGAGCCGCAGTCGGCGGTCGAAATGATCTCACCGGAAGGATCGCCCGTCAGAAGGTCCGCGAGGTTCACTCCGATCAGGTCCGTGCACGACTGCTCGATCGAGTCGGCGTGATCCGGGAAATCGCTGCTGGGGTGCTGGTAGACGTCCATCGCCCGGAAGTAGATGTGAGCGGCCTTGGTCAGGCCGATTCCGGCGATCGTCTGCCCGTTGTAGGTGCCGCCGTCCACGACCAGAGCGAACGCATGATTCGGAATGCCCGAGTTGCTGTGGACTCCGCCCTGGTCGGCCGTCGAGCAGACGTACTCGAACGTGTCCGACACCTTGCCGGGGTTGCCGAAGCAGCGCGGGTTCCACATGTCGCGCAGCGGGCCGCTGAGGCCGACGGCCGTGTCGTCTTCGCCGACGAGCCAGCGCTCCGAGTCGTCGGTGCCGACCCCCAGGGAGATCGTCGCGCTGGCCGGCAGGCCGGCCTTGATGGTCTTACCGTCTTCGTTCGTGACCTGGACGCTGGCGATTTGCGGGATCGAGCCCAGGTTGAGAATGCCGGAGGCCGGAGCCACGAAGATGATGGCGGCCGCGCCGGCGTTGAAGGCGTTCGTGGCGCGCACTCCGGAGCCGCACTCGTTGGAGCCGTCTGGATTCAGAGTCCAGTCGATGATCGCGATCTGGCCGGAAACTCCGGTCACGGGGGTGCAGGCGCTCGGCGGGTTGGAGAGAGCCATCGGGGTGGGTCCGATCGTGAACGGTCGCGGAGGCTCATTCACGGAGGCCCTGGACTCATAGCTGCCGGCGGCGCTGCCACCGGTGATCACCAGGGTCGGCGGAGGTGTACCGCCATAGACCGAGCAGAGGTCGGCCGCGCGGGGGCCGACGGGCCGGTCGACGGCGTCACGGCCGTTGATGCGGTCGACGACCTCGCCGTAGATGTCCGAGTAGGACTCGTTCAACGCGCCGGGCTGCCAGGCATAGATGAGACCGTGCGTGTACTGGGTGTAGGCGTGGGTCCACTCGTGGCCGGTCACGTCGTCGGTCGTCAGGCCGGGGCAGAACGAGATGAACGTGCCGTTCCACGAGGCATTGGGGCACTGGTAGCCGCGGTTGAAGATCGAATCCATGATGCCGCCGGCTCCGTCGAAGGAGTCCCGCCCGAACGCTTCGAAGTAGAGATCGTAGGTCTCCCCGGACGCCAGGATCATGTTGTCGGCCTCGGAGTTGCCGGTCGGAAACGGATCGCCTTCCACCCAGAACGGCGAGTCGGGGTACGAAGGAGGAACGGTCGGCAGGTTCTGGCCGTCATAGGCGCGACGGAACAGGGCGTCGTAGATGCCCGTGATCTGATCGACGACCTTTCCGGAGTGGGCGTCGACGTATACGAACTCGCGGACGTCGGCTCCGTTGCCGACCTCCACTTCCCAGACGAGGTGGTTCTGGCCGGGGATGCCGCGCGCAAGTCCGGTCCGGTAGACGAGAAGCGCGGTGCCGCGCACGCTCAGGGACCCGGACAGGGCCTGCGCCTTTTCGACCATGCCCAGAGCGGCCCGGGAGGCTTCCTGCCAGCCTCTGGAGGGAGACGTGTTGAGCGAGCCCGCCGGAATGAAGGTTCCGTTGACGGTGGAGAGCTGCTTTCGGGCATTGAAGTGGGTCTTCATCTCTCCGGCAAAAACGGGTACGCCGCGGTGATACTGCCGGTAGGTCAGGGTGGTCATGCCCTGCCGATCAGAGACAACCTTTTCCAGGGCGAGCTCGGCCCGGGGATTCTGGATTCCGAAGACACTGCCGTACTCGGAGAAGAACGCTTCCGACTCCTCGGCGAAACTCGCAGCCTTGGCCCGCTTGGGCGCCAGGCTGCCCTCCACTCCCGGCTCGAGGCGAATGAAACGGGCGGCACCCGTCGCCGGGTGAATCACGACGCGGGCGGCTCCTCCCGTGTTCGCGACGAGTCGTTGGACGCCCGCAGGGTCCAGCGCGTCGCGCTCGGCACCGCCGGGTTGCAGCGACCAGAGTGCGGCCGGAATGGCCAACACGGCGGACGCCATCGGAATGAACCGACGTCTGAAGTCCATGATCTCCTCCTAGATTGAAGACTCAACCGGGGCCGAAGCGGGCCTGCGTGGGACGAAAACTACTTTCGGAAGGATGGGCGGGTCAAGAAAAAACGGCTCGGGGTCAAAGGGTTCTCGGAAGGGCCTACGGCTGCTCCGCCGCATCTCCTCGCGCCACGAACTTCTCGCAGTCCCGGACGGGCTGCGGCGGGTAGCGCTTGAAGATCGGGCAGTACAGAAAAGTGGATCTTGCCGTCCGGATGTACCGGGGCGGCGCGGCGCACAGGTGACAAAGGCTGTCGGGAAACGGGAGGTCCCCGGGGCTTGCCGGGGGGGCCGGTTCGGGGGGCTCGTAGGTCACGCCACCATTCTCGTCCGAGACGGCACGGCGGAACCCGCCCATCTCTCCTCCCGCGGTAGACTCCCCCATCCCGCCAACAACCGCCTCCCGCCTCGCAGGGCCAACCGGCATCCGGTGGCGGATTCTCGCGCTGGTGGTCGCCTCGAGCTTCGTGGCCTACCTGCTGCGCACGAACATGTCCGTGGCCGGCGAGCGCATGATGGGCGACCTGGGGCTCACGCAGGTGCAGCTCGGCGTGGTGCTGGCCGCGTTTGCCTGGAGCTACGCGGCGTTTCAGTTCCCCGGCGGCGTCTGGGGCGACCGGGTGGGCGGCCGCCGCGCGATCGCGATTCTTGCGCTTCTGTGGGGAGTCAGCAATCTGCTGATCGGGATCGTGCCCGGCCGCGATCTGGCCTCCCCGATCGTCATCATGGGGGCGCTCATCGCCCTGCGCGCGCTGATGGGCGCCGCACAGGCGCCGCTCTTCCCGATCACCGGCGGCGCAATGACGTGCAACTGGTTTCCCGTCACGGGATGGGCGTTCCCCAGCAGCGTGAGCAACGCCGGCCTCACCCTGGGCGCCGCCGCGACCGGTCCCCTGATCGCATGGCTCATGGTCACCTTCGGCTGGCGACAGTCGTTCGTGATGACCGCCCCGCTGGCGTTCCTGCTCGCGGCGTGGTGGTGGTGGTACGTGCGTGACACGCCGGCGCAACATCCGCGTGTCGGCCACGCGGAGCTCGCGCTCATCGACCGCGACCGGCCGCCGGCATTCACGGAAGCCGGCGCCGGCCGGCATCGGCATGCGCATGCTGAAGGATCCGCAGATTCTGCGTGCTCTCGGCCAGCTATTTCTGCAGCAACTACGTCTTCTACTTCTTCTTCAACTGGTTGTTCATCTACCTGGTCGAGAATCGCGGCTTCAAGGTTCTGGAGAGCGGCTTCTACGCGTCGGCCCCGTGGTTGAGCGGCGCGCTCGGCGCGCTCGCCGGCGGCATCCTGTGCGACCGGATGTCCGTACGGCTGGGTAAGCGGCGCGGCCATCGATGGGTGGCGATGGCCGGCCTCACGCTCGCGGGCGTCATGATGATGGCCGCCGCCGTGGCGGCGGCGCCGCTCGTCGCCGTTCTGCTCCTGTCCCTGTGTCTGGCGTTTCAGCAGCTGACGGAAGGCGTATTCTGGTCCGCCGCGATCTCGATGTCCGGAAAACATTCCTCGTCGGCATGCGGCGTGATGAATACCGGCGGGAACATCGTCGGCGGGGTCGGCGCGTTGCTCGTGCCGGTCACGGTGCGCGCGTTGGGATGGCCCGCGGCATTGGCGACCGGCACGGCCTTCGCCGTCGTGGGCGCAGCGCTCTGGTGCTGGATTCGAGCTGACCGCGAGTTTCCGCACTCTCCCGCGTCTCTCTGAATCCTAGAATCCCACCCGTGGAGCATCCTGTGGATCCGGCGCGGCTGCGGATCGGGCGGCTCGAGCGGCTCCAGGCCACGATGCGCGCGCAGGACGTCGAAGCCTGTCTTCTCTTCAACGACCCGAACGTCCGCTACGCGACCGGCGCCTCGGCGATGCCGATCTGGAGCAACACGACGTTCGTCCGCTGCGCCCTCGTCCCGGCCGAGGGGCGGCCCATCCTCTTCGACTATCCGAACGCGAGGCACCTGTTCCGCGGGATCGAGGCCGATGTGCGGCCGATGCATGCCTGGGAGTTCTACGACGACACGGAGGCGCACGCGGCGGCCTTCGCCCGGGAGACGGTCGCCGCGCTGCGCGAGCTCGGTGTCTCCTCGAGCCGGCTCGCCGTGGACCGGCTGGGGACGCCCGGGTTCCTCGCCCTCCAGCGCGAGGGAATCGCGCTCGTCGACTCGGCTCCGGTCACGACCGTGGCCCGCGAGATCAAGACGCCCGAGGAGATCGGCCTGCTCGAGTGGAACGGCGCGATCGTGATGGAGATGCTGGCGAATTTCGAGCGCGCCCTCGCGCCCGGGGTCCGCGAGCGGGAGCTCCTGGCCATCCTCTCGGAGACCCTGCTACGGCGGGGCGGCGAGCACCTCGCCACCAGCACGGTCTGCTCGGGCCCGAACACGAACCCCTGGCGCGCCGAAGCGACCGCGCGCGTGGTCGAGCCCGGCGACCTGGTTTACGTCGACACCGACGCCGTCGGCGTCGAGGGCTACTTCTTCTGCGTGTCGCGGACCTTCCTGTGCGGCGAGCGCCCTCCGTCCCCCGCGCAGCGGGAGGTGTACCGCGTCGCGCACGACTGGCTGGTCGCCCTGCGGGAGATGGTCCGGCCCGGCTTGACCTGCCGCGAGCTCGCCGCGAAGGCGCCGCGTCTTCCGGAGAAGTTCATGCGCCCAGCGCTACGAGGTCATGATTCACAGCATCGGCCTGGAAGAGGAAAGCCCGAGCGTCGCCTACCCGGGAGACCCGCAGCCCAACGGCGAGCGCGTCCTCGAGGAGAACATGGCCCTCGTCGTGGAGCTCTACTGCGGCGAAGTCGGCGGCCGCGACGGCGTCAAGCTCGGCGACCAGGTGCTCCTGACGTCCGAGGGCGTGAGGGACCTCGTGCCCTATCCGTACTCCGACGTCCTGCTCGGCTGAAAGCCGCCTCCCGGGGCGTTCACCACACCCGAACGCGCGCCTCCGGTGCCAGGTACAGCTTCTGCCCCGGCTGGACGTCGAAGGCGCCGTACCAGGCGTCCAGATTGCGCGCGGTGTCGGCGCGATACTCCCCGGGAGCGTGGCCGTCCGTCATGAGCTGGTTGCGCAGCGCTTCCGGCCGCACCTTGCTCCGCCAGGCCTGCCCGAAACCGATGAAGAAACGCTGGTCGCCGTTGAATCCGTCGAGGTCGGCCGTCTTCGGATAGGCGCTGCGGTATCCGTCGTAGGCCGCGGCGACGCCGGCCACGTCTGCGATGTTCTCGGAGATCGTGAGCTTCCCGTTGACGTGCAGGCCCGGCAGCGGCTCGTACGCGTCGTACTGGGCGACGAGCTTTGCCGCGACCTCCTGGAAGTGCGCCAGGTCCTCGGGCGTCCACCAGTTGGCCAGACGCCCCTCGGCGTCGAACTGCGCGCCCTGGTCGTCGAAGCTGTGGCTGATCTCGTGGCCGATGACCGTGCCGATCGCGCCGTAGTTTCGGACCGGATCGCTGTCCGTGTAGAAAAAGGGCGGATTGAGGATGGCGGCAGGAAAGTTCATCGCGTTCTGGAGCGGGAGGTTCACGGCGTTGACGGTCTGCGGCGTCATCGACCAGGCCTGCTTATCGACCGGCCGGCCGAGCTTCGAGAGACTCCAGCGGTAGTCGAAGAGCTCGGACCGGAGGGCGTTTCCGAGAGCGTCGTCCCGCCGGATCTCCAGGCCGGAGTAGTCGCGCCAGCGATCCGGGTACCCGATGCCGACGTAGAGCGTCGCCACCTTCGCCTTGGCCTTCTCGCGGGTTCCCGGCGACATCCAGGCCAGACGGTCGATCCGGCGGGCGAAGGCCGCGACGATGTTCCGAACCATCGTCTCGGCTTCGGCCTTCGCCGAGGCCGGAAACCAGCGCCCGACGTAGAGCTGCCCGACGGCGTCACCCAGCGCGTTGCTCGCGGCGCTGACGGCGCGCTTCCACCGGTCCCGCGGTTTCTCCGCGCCGGACAGAGCCGTGCCGTAGAAGCGGAACCAGTCTTCCGCGAACGCTTTCGGCAGCAGCGGAGAGGCACGGTTGAGGGCGTGAAAGGTCAGGTAGTCCTTCCAAAGGTCGAGGGGCTCGCTGGCGGCGAGGGCGGCGATTCCCGAGGTCGCCGACGGGTGCCAGACCATCAGCATCGGCTGGGCGGAGAGGCCGGCGGCCTCGAAGTAGAGCTTCCAGTCGAGTCCGGGCGCGCGCCGGGGAAACTCCGCGAGGGGCCATGGATTGTTGGCCTTCAGGACGTCGATCGAATCGGTCCGGCTGACGTGCGCCTCGGCGATCTTCTTTTCGAGCTCGTAGATCCGGGCCGCCCGGGAATCGGCGTCGCGCACCCCGGCGAGCTCCAGTGCGGCGAGCACGTGGGCCCGGTACTTCTCCTGGAGCTCCACGGCCTTGGCGTCGGTGTTCCGGTAGTTGTCCCGGTCGGGCATGCCGAGCCCACCCTGCAGGAGGTACCCCACGTTGGTTTCGGGATGCGCGAAGTCCGGGGCCGCCCAGAGCCCGAACGGCCGGCTCGTGTAGAAGTCGGTGTTGTTGAGCGCGTCGACGTCGGCGCGGAGCCCCGCGCCGAGCACGCGAGCGAGCGAACTGCCGTCCGTGATCCCCGCAATCGCGTCGAGCTCGGCCTTCAGGGGCTCGAGGCCCCGCTTCTCGATCGCCTCCTCGTTCATCCAGGCTTCGTAGTAGGCCCCGACCATCGCCTTCGGCGAGCCCTTCGCGGCCTTCGCTTTCCCCGCCTCCTGGATCAGGTCGGCCGTCCGCTTGGTGACCATCTCCTCGATGATCGTGAACGAGCCGTAGACCGCGCGATCCGGAGGGATCTCCGTCGCCTTCATCCAGCCGCCGTTGGCGTACCCGTAGAAGTCGTCGCCCGGGCGGATCGACCGGTCCATGCCGGCGACGTCCACGGCGGGCGGGCCCTTCTCCGGCTTCGCGCACGCGAGGGCGGCAACGGCGATTGCCACCAGGACTTTCTTTGCGAAGGTGCGCAAGATTCCTCCCTATGTGCGACGGATTCGGTACCCGCTTTCCCCGGCCTGGCCCGGGTTCGCGGATCGGATTTCTGGCCGGATCCCGATCAGGGCCTCGAGCCGAGCGCCCGCGCCGGCAGCAGGAAGAGCGCCCGGACGAACTGGAGCGCGCCCTCCACGGCGATCCCCAGAAGTCGCAACGGCAAGAGCAACAGCCAGATCACCGGATACACCACGAGGGCCGCCAGCGCCACCGGCCAGCACAGCAGGAAGAGGATGATCCAGAGGAACAGCTTCGCCATGCCTCTTGATACGCAGAAGTGGCTCCGAGGTTGAGCCAAGAAGCCACGTCGCCGGACTCCCTAGTCCGGCACGTGCACCAGAAACTCCGGCATGTCCGGAAGCCCGTCGATGAACGTCCCCTTCTTCTTTCCCTTCCGAGAGAAACGCCGCACCCGCTGCTTGAACCGCTCGGCCACGTAGAGGTCCCCGTCCGGGCCGATAGCGAAGCCGGAGGGGGCCCTGAGCTTCCCGTCGACGACGACGCGCGCCTTGAGCTTGCCGCGCGGGGCCTTTGCGGGGATGTCATAGGCGAGGATGCTGCCGGTGCCGGCGGCGCCGATGTAGAGGGTGGCGCCGTGCAGGACGAGATGCACGGGCTTGGCGAGGCGACGCCCCTTGATGCGCGCCGCAAGCTTTCCCGACTTCACCTCGAAGATCTTGACCGCGTCGCCCGCCTCGTCCGCGACGTAGAGATGGTCCCGGTGCACGACGATCCCGCGCACGGAGTGTCGCGGTCTGCCGCGCGCGTCGAGCACCACCTCGAGGCCCTGCGGCGACGGCACGTTCAGGACCGGGCGGTCGCCGACCTCGGGAAGCTGCCCGCGGCTCGAGGCGACCAGCGTGCCGGGGAGGAAATTCCCCTTCGGGAAAGCTCTTGCGCAGGTGAGGCGCCACGGGCGCCGGTTTGCGCGCCCGAATGCCGACGACGGTGTTGGTGTCCTGGCACGACACGTAGATCCGGCCGTCGTCGCCGAGCTCCACGTCGAAAGGGTGGACCATCGCCGCCACGTGCTTCGTGGCCACCACCACCTCGGCGAAATGGAAGGTGTCGCCGCGGCGACGATAGCGGGCGACATGGCTGTCCCGGCGCCAGGCGTTGGCGATGTAGAGATCGTCGCCCACGAGCGCGAAGCCGCGAGCGACGTGCAACGCGTGCCCGCCGGCCGACGGGTCGAGGAGCAGCGGGTGTCTCTTGCGCGGAGTGCCGTCGTCCTCGAAGACGCCGATGTTGTCGAGACCGCTCTTGCCCTCGCCGCGATAGCTGATCCACCACACGGGTGTGCCCGCTCTCGCCCGGCCTCAGGCCGGCTTTTTCGGCGGGCACCGCGACGTGTAGTCCGCCTGCATCCGCCTGAGCTTCAGGACGCCGTAGAACACGGTGACGGCCATGCCGAGGACCAGCAGCCCGACGAACTGCCTTTCCAGGGCATACGCGCGCTGCCGGTTGGAGACCGAGGCCGCGACGATCAACCCGAAGATGGCCAGGTTGATGGCCCAGTTCACCGGCCGGGGAACGACGAAGTGCACGGTGCCGAAGCCGGCGAGCTGATACAGCATGAACGGCAGGAGCGCCACCGCGGGCAGCAGCTCGGACGCGCCCAGCGTGACGTCGACGGCGCCGGGCACCCGGGCGTGCAGGAGCGTGCTGTTCGCGAGCTCGTGGAACAGCGCCGGCACGGCGCACAGGAACGGCACGGCGCACAGCAACTCGAGCACCAGCGACCCGCTCCAGGTGCCGACTCGCGACGCCGGATCGGCGCCCCCGTCTCGGGATTGGGTGCCGATGAACAGGCCGCCGACGATGGCCGCGGCGCTCGCCAGCATCAAGAGCTCGACCGTGATCCCGAAGCTCGCCGGTTCGCCCGCCTTCAGCAGCAGAAGGGCCAGGAACCCCGGGGTATAGAACATGACCCGGACCAATCGGGCCCAGACACGGGCGTCACGTTCCGGGGGCAGGACGGGCAGCGCACGTCCGTCGGTCCCGATCGCGGGTCTCTCCTTCGACATGTCCGCGCCCTCCAGGCCAAAGTCTGCTCGCGGAGCATAGCGCAGCGGTTGCCGGGGCGGGCACGAGACCGTGACCACCGGGCCGGGAGCGCTCCTCCGCCGGTCTCCGCCACGCCGCAAGGTCAGAGCAACGCGTCTTCGGTCCCCTGGAGCGGCAACCGGCATCGACTGGCCCGAAGGGTTATGATCCGCTCCACAGACAGGAACCCGTCGGTTCCTGAAATCACGCGGACATCGTCTCGTCTCTCGAAGGAGGTCTTCATGCGGAAAAACCTGCTCATGGTTTCCCTCGCGGCGTGTAGTGCCCTGGTTCTCTCGAGTTCCGTCGTCCTGGCCGCCGAGAACTGGCTCGGCACCTGGAAGCTCGATACCGCGAAATCCAAGTTCAGCCCGGGTCCGGGTCCCAGGAGTCTCACGCTGAAGTGGGAAGCGACGCCCGACGGGGTCAAGTTCACGGGTGACGGTGTCAACGCCGATGGCAAGGCCGCCCGCAGCATGTACGTGACCAGGTATGACGGCAAGGACGTCCCCTACGAGGGCAATCCGGACGCCGACATGGCCTCTGCCAGGAAGATCGACGACAACAGCTACGACAACACCTGGAAGAAAGGTGGGAAGCCGACGATCATGGCGAAGGTCGTGGTCGCCGCGGACGGGAAGACCATGACGATCACCCAGACCGGCACGAACGCCAAGGGCGAGGCCGTGAACAACGTGATCGTGTACAACAAGCAGTAGACGTTCCGAAGAGGCTCGGAGCCTGCCCTCGGGATGCGGCTGCCGATCGAAGTCGCCCTACTCCAACCCGGCCTGGCCCCACGCAGCGGCCATGCGCCGGTCGACATCGGCCGCCATCGCGCCGAGGCCCCGGCGGACCAGCGCGAGGGACAGCTCGGGCTGGACCTGACGCGCCTGTCGGATCAGGTCGCGGGCCTCTTCGATCCGACCGAGGCCGACCGCGTTGAGCGCGCCCCAGAGGTAACCGAAGTAGTAGCTGGGTGAGAGGGCGATCAGGCGACGGCTGACCGCCAGCCCATCCTCGTACTGGCCGGCGTTCCAGTAGGCTCCTCCGAGCGCATCGTAGAAGAGCCATTCCGCCGGATCCCGCGGGGAGAGCCGCATCGCGCGCTGGACGAGATCGATGCTCTCCCCGGGCGGGTGCCCGGTCATATGGATCAGGTACGCGAGTAACGACAGCGCCCAGGGCAGGCTCGGGTTGAGATCCACGGCGCGACGTGCGGCCTCGAGCGCCCCGGCGGAGTCCCCGGCCGTGATCAGGGCGAATGCCATGAAGGTATGCGCCTCCGCGTCCCGCGGGTCCAGGGCGACGGCCCGGCGGGCCTGTCCGAGCGCGACGTCGAGCGTCCGCTCGGGGGAGGCGGTCCAGCTGTTCACCACTTCCCAGATGCCCACCTCGGCCAGCCGCGCCAGCGACGTCGAAAATTGCGGGTCGAGCGCGACGGCCCGCTCGAGCAGGGCGCGCGCCTGGGCGCTGTCCTCCCGGGTGAACCGGTGGACGAGCGGCAGGGCACGTTGATAAAGGCCCCAGGCCTCGAGGTTTTCGGGCGGGCGGCGCTGCGCGTGCGCATGCTCGGCGCGCTGCAGATCGCCGGCGAGCGAGGCGGCGATCGCCTCGCTGATCTCGTCCTGAACGGCGAAAACATCGGTGAGCTCGCGGTCATACGTCTTCGCCCAGACGTGCTGACCGCTCGACGCGTCGATCAGTTGCGCGGCGATGCGCACGCGGTTGCCCGCCTTGCGAACGCTGCCCTCGACGACGTAGCGCACGCCGAGGTCGGCGGCCACCTGCTTCACGTCGACGGCCTTTCCCTTGTAGACGAAGCTCGAATTGCGCGCGATCACCGGGAACGACCGCCACAGCGACAACCGGGTGATCAGATCCTCGGCAAGGCCGTCGGCGAAGTACTCCTGCTCGGAATCTCCGGAGCGGTTGTCGAAGGGCAGAACCGCGATCGCCGGCCGACCGCCGAAGCCGGAAATCTCCCGCGGGGGGAGCGGTCCCCGGTCCGCGGAGCCGGCGGGCTCGAAAACCACCGCGGACGGCGACGGCCGGCTGACCATGTCACGGAGCTCGTTGCCCACATCGCGCGCCGTCTGAATACGAAGGCGGGGATCCTTCTCCAGGCAGCGCCGGATGAGACGCGCCAGCTCCGCCGGCAGCTCTCGCCGAAGCTCCGTGACGACCGGGGGCGTGTCGCGCAAGATCGCCGAGATCAGCTCCGCCGAGGAGTGGCCGCGGAACGGCCGACGGCCGGAGGCCATTTCGTAGAGGACGATACCGAGCGAGAAGATGTCGGACCGGTGATCCGTCGGGTGCCCCTGCAGCTGCTCCGGAGACATGTAGGGCACTGTTCCCATCACGATTCCCTCGCGCGTCTCCATCTCGGTCGCCAGCTCCGAGCTCGTGGGCGTAGCCTCTCCGGAGCCGGCGACCTTGGCGAGGCCGAAGTCGAGCACCTTCACGCGCCCGTCCTTCGTCACCATGACGTTGGCGGGCTTCAGGTCGCGGTGGACGATTCCCTTCTCGTGAGCCGCGGCGAGCGCTTCGGCGAGCGCCCCGCCGTACTCCAGGAGCCTCACGACCGGAAACACGCCTTCGGCGATGAGACAGTCGAGCGACTGCCCCTCGACCAGCTGCATCGTCAGGAAGTGGACGCCGCCGGCCTCCTCGACCGAGTAAACGCCGACTATCCCGGGATGATCGAGGGCCGCGAGCGCCTTCGCCTCCCGCTGGAAACGCCCGAGTCTCTCGGGATCGGCTGCCATCTGGGACGGAAGCACCTTGAGCGCCACGTCGCGGCCCAGCTTCGTGTCCCTGGCGCGGTAGACCTCGCCCATCCCGCCGGCGCCGATCGGCGCGACGATTTCGTGGGACCCCAGGCGCGTGCCGCGCGGGAATGTCATGAAGCTGCGGCAAGCCTACAACGCGGGTCGCATCCCCAGCTCTCCAGGTCCACGCGGACACCGGGCGAGCGCAATCAAGTCGCTCCGGCCTCTCGAGCGTCAGGGAGCCCCATCCTTTCCCGCAGCTCCGCGAATCTCGGTTCGGCGCGCAGGGAATCGAACCCGGGCAATCCCGTGTAGCACAGGATGCCCTGGTGCTCTTCTTCCGCCCGGGCGAGGACGTCGAAGGCGTCATCGATCTCCCCGAGCGCGCCGAGCAGCCAGGCCTCGGAGACGGCGGTGGGTGAGGCCGCGGGTCGGGCTCGCAACTCTTCGAGAATCGTCCGCGCGTGACCGTGCCGTCCCGCCATCGCGAGCCCCCATCCCAGGACGCCGAGAAAAAGGGAGCCCGGTGTGCCACCGCCACGCCGCGCTCGCCGGCCGCGATGCCTTCCTCGAATCTCCCCAGGGCGACGTTCGCAATGCACGCTGCGCTGATGGCCGAGGCGTCGTCCTTCTCGAAGGTGAGCGCGTCCTCGATGTGGCGCAGGCCTTCCTCCGGCCTTCCGGCCGTCAGGAGTCCCCATCCCGCGAGGGTATAGGGAAAGGATGCGAGCGGATCGGCTTCCCGGGCGCGCTCGAAGAGCGGCAAAGCCTCGTCCAGCCTCTCTCGCGCGCAAAGGGTGATACCGAACGAGCCCAGCGCGAGGACGTGATCGGGCTGAAGCTCGAGCGCCCGGCGCCAGGCGATTTCCATCGCATCCCACCGGCGCTCGAGAAAAAAGGCAAAGGCCTCCACATGGAAGCCCTCCGCCGACTCTCCCTGCAGCTCCTTCGCGGTCGCCAGAGCTTTTCTCGCGCTCGTGCAGGCCGCAAGAGGCGGGATCATGCCCATGTGGGCCGAGAGCACGGTGACTTCTGCGAGGCCGGTCCACGAGGGTGCGTGAGCGGGATCGAGGCGGACGGCTTCCCGGAAGGCGCTCAGGGCCCCACCGAAGTCCTCGACTCCCCGAAGGTGGCGGCCCTTCAAGTAGCTGCGGTAAGCGTCGAGGTTGCGCGCCTGCAGCCGAGCGGGAACGCGTCCCGAAATGGGCCCGAGCCTCGTCTTCACGGCGTCGACGACGCCCGCGGCGATCTCGTCCTGGATGGCGAAGACGTCGATGGCCTCCTTATCGAAGCGCTCCGACCAGAGCTGGTAGCCGCTCGCGACGTCGGTGAGTTGCGCCGTGACGCGCAGCCGGTTGCCCGCCGTGCGCACGCTGCCCTCGAGGATGTGGTTGACAGAGAGGGCACGGGCGATCCCGGGCAGGTCGCTGCCGTCCTGGCGCGCGCGGAAAGCCGAGGTCCGCGACGCGACACGGATCCCGTCGATGCGGACGAGCGCGTTCATGATCTCCTCGGCCATCCCCTCGCACAGATACTCCTGGTCCTTCGCGGGGCTCATGTCCGAGAAGGGCAGCACGGCGATCGCGACCGCCGCCCTCGTCGTGCGACCGGCGTCTTGGCCGAATCGCGCCGTCGCATCGGTGCGCGATCGTCCAGCCCCGCCTTGCGCAGACCGTCCAGAGAGTGCTCGACGGACTCCGGGTCCGAACCACTTCTCCGAGGTCCTGCGTCGCGCGATTCGCGAAGTCTGGCCTCAGCTGCGAGCAGCTCCCGGAGCGCTTTCCGCGCCGCATCCATCTCGCCGAGCTGCCCGTAGGCGGCGGCCATCGCGACGCGCGCATCAGAAGTGGCCCGGCAGGTTGATCTTGCGGGCGATCTCGAGCGCGCCGCGGTAGTCGCCCTGCGGTAGGCGTCGTAGAAGGCGGGATACCAGTACCATCCGGGATGATTGGGATTGAGTTGTTTGGCGCGTCGCCGCCAGCGCGGAGCCGCGCTCGGAGTCCCCCGCGTAGGCCAGCAATGACCGAGAAAGCGATGGAGTCTGCCGTCCATCGGGTTGAGCGCGACCGCCCGCTCCGCCGCGTTCCGAAAGCCCACGATCTCCCTCCGGAAGAAGAGCACAGGGGCCAGGGCTGATGGGCGAGGGGATTGGAGGGCGCGGCCTCGACGGCGCGCCGCGCCGCCGTCCAGCGCGCGTGCCGAGGGAATCCGGCCGGGGGTTGAACCGTGCGCGTGCTCCTGCAGGTACAGCAACGCCAGCATCGCCCAGCATCGGCTTTGTCCGGCGCCTTGTCCACGGCCCTTCCAGCCCGTACCTCGCCTCTGCGTGCTCCTCGGGGGTGACCCGCTCGCAGTACCCGAAGCTGCGCAGCACCGCCTCGTAAGGGCTCAGCTGATCGGGGCGCTTCTTCGGACAGCTCGCTGATGCTCCGCGGCAGAACGCCGTTCATGCCGGCGACGATGGAGACGATCCGCGGAACCAGGTCGTCCTGGAGCTCGAAGACCGCTTCCGGGCTGAAAGGGCGCTCGTAGTTCTCGGCCCAGAGATGGGCGCCGGACACCGCGTCGACCAGCTGAACCGCGACGCGCAGCTTCGCACCCGCCTGCCGCAGACTTGCCTTCCATCACGTAGCGGGCACCGAGCTCCTTGCCGACGGCCCGCACGTCCGCCGACTCGCCGCGTATTGCGCGAGTCGAGCTGCGGGCGATCACCCGCAGGTAGGAGAACCGCGACAGGCCGGTCACGATCTCCTCGGTCAGCCCCTCGGCCAGGGCCGTCAGGCTCGGCGCTCGACGCCGGCGTACTTGAATGGCAGGACCGCGACCCAGAAGCCTTCGTCGGCGCGCGCGGCGCCCGAGCCGGCGTGGTCGACGCGCGGGCGTCTCGAGTGTGGCGTTTGCGTCCCGCCGGCGATCTCCAGTCCCGCCTTGCGCAACCCGTCGATCAGGCGCTCCACGTACTCCGGCTCCCACCACTTCTCGAGGTCGCTGCGTACGGTGGCCGCGAAGTCCGGCCGCAGCTTGAGCAACTCCCGGAGAGCTTTTCCGGCCGCATCACGCTGCCCGAGCTGTCCGCAGGCGGCGGCCGTCGCCACGTGCGTACCCCAGTGGCCCGACAGATTGATCTTGTGCGCGACAGCGAGTGCGCCGCGGTCGTCGCCCTGGCGATAGGCGTTGTAGTAGTCGGCATACCAGTACCATCCGGGATGATTGGGATTGAGCTGCTTGGCGCGTCCCGCCAGCGCCAGGCCGCGCTCGGAGTCGCCCGAATAGGTCAGCAGCTCACCGAGAAAAGCGATGGAGTTGCCGTCCATGGGATTGAGCGCGGCCGCTCGCTCCGCCGCGTTCCGGAAGCTCTCGAATTCTTTCTGAAAGAAGAGCGCCTGGGCCAGGCTGAAGAGCGCCAGCGGACTGGAGGGCGCGGCCTCCACGGCGCGCCGCGCGGCGTCCAACCCTCTGGCCAGAGAATCCGGTTGAAGGCCAAAACCCTGCGCGTAGTCCTGGAGGCACAGCAACGCCAGCATCGCCCAGGCGTCGGCATAGTCCGGCTCCTTCCCCACCGCCAATTCCAGGCCGGACCGCGACACGGCGAGCTCCTCGGGGGTGACCCGCTCCAGGTAGCCGAAGCTGCGCAGCACCGCCTCGTAGGGGCTCAACTGCTCCGGGGCGCGGCCGCGGACAGCCTCGCTCATGCTCCGGGGCAGAACTCCGTTCATGCCCGCGACCATCGAGACGATCCTCGGGACCAGGTCGTCCTGCAGCTCGAAAACCGCCTCCGGGCTGAATGGGCGCTCGTAGTTCTCGGCCCAGAGATGCGCGCCGGACACCGCATCCACGAGCTGCACCGCCAGGCGGAGCTTCCCTCCCGCCTGTCGCAGAGTTCCTTCCATCACGTACCGGGCGCCGAGCTCCTTGCCGACGGATCGGACGTCACCCGCGGAATCGGCGAGACGCGGCGTCGAGCTCCGCGCGATCACTCTCAGATAGGAGAAGCGGGAAAGGCCCGTCACGATGTCGTCGGTCAATCCCTCGGCCAGAGCCGTCAGTCGGCGCTGCGCCCGCGTACTGGAACGGAAGCACGGCGACCCAGAAGCCCTCGTCGGCGCGGGCCGCTCCCGAGTCATGGGGGCGGGCGAGGCGCCTGGCTTCGCCGGATCACCCGGATCTCCAACCCCGCCTTGCGCCAGCCGTCCATCAGGTGGTCTACGAAATCGGGCTCCCACCATTTCTCGATATTCATGCGGACGGTGGCGGCGAAGTCGGGCCGTATCTTGAGCAGATCCTGAAGGGCTTTACTCGCCGCAGCACGTTCCCCGAGCTGCCCGTAGGCGGCGCCCATCGCCGCGTGCATGAACCAGTGGCCGGGCAGATTCATCTTGAGCGCGAAGCCAAGCGCGCCGCGGTAGTCGCGCTCCCGGTATGCGTTGCAGAAGTCGACCCACCAGTACCATCCGGGATGATGGGGATTGAGCTGCTTGGCGCGCCCGGCCAGCGCAAGGCCACGCTCCAGGTCGCCCGCACAGGTGAGCATCCCACCCAGAGTCGCGATGGAGTCGCCGTCCATGGGGTTGAGTGAGACCGCCCGCTCCGCGGCATTCCGGAAGCTCTGGAATTCCTTCTGGAAGAAAAGCGCCTGGGCCAGGCTGAACCAGGCCAGATGATTGGATGGCGCTGCCTCGACGGCACGCCGCGCGGCAGCGAACCCGCTCGTCAGGGAATCCGCCTGAAGGTCGAATGCCTGTCCGTACTCGTGGGTGCACAGGATCGACAGCATGGCCCAGGCATCGGCGTAGGCCGGCGCTTTTCGCACCGCCGATTCCAGGCCAGATCGCGCCGCGGCAAGCTCCTCTGCAGTGGCCCGCTCGAAGTAGCCGAAGCCGCGCAACACGGCTTCGTAGGGGCTCAACTGCTCGGGAGTGCGGCTGCGAAGCAGTTTCACTCATGCTCCGGGACAGGACCCCGTGCATGTCGGCGACCGTCGAGACAATCCGCGGGACCAGCTCGTCCTGCAGCTCGAAAACCGCCTCCGGGCTGAAAGCGCGCTCGTAGTTCTCGGCCCAGAGATGCGCGCCGGAAACCGCATCCACGAGCTGCACCGCGACGCGAAGCCTCGTTCCCGCCTGGCGGAGGCTGCCCTCCATCACGTAGCGCGCGCCGAGCTCATTGCCGGAACGGCCGCTGGCGGTCGCGCTGCGCGCGATCACCTTCAAGTAGGAAAACCGCGACAGCCCGGTCACGATCTCCTCGGTCAGGCCTTCGGCGAGAGCCGTGAGCGACGCGTCGGCGCCGCCGTACTTGAACGGAAGCACCGCGACCCAGAAGCCCTCGTCGGCGCGAGCCGCTCCCGATCCGCGCGCCGAGGTCCGCGCCGGACGCCAGGCTCCGTCTGAGCGTCGCCTTTTCGTCGCCCGCGGGAATCGAAAGTCCCGCCTTTCGCAGCCCTTCGAGAATGGGCTCCATGAGGCCGCTCGCGAAGTGCCAGGTCCCGACGTTCGAGCGCGCGTGCGCCGCGAATTCGGGATCGAGCGCCAGCAGATCCCGGACCGCGGACTCGGCCTCGGCGCGACGGCCGAGGTGCCCGCAGGCCGACGCCACCACCAAAAAGGGCCAGAAGAGGCCGGGCACGTCCACCCGATTCGCGCGCTCGAGGGCCTGCTCGTACTCGCCCTTGTGGAAGTGCTCCCAGAGCGGAGCGAAATGCATCCAACCGGCGTGATTCGGATTGAGCTCCATCGCGCGGCGCACGATCGCGGCGCCTCGCTCGAACTCGCCCGTGTGCACGATCTGCAGCCCCAGGATCCCGACGGCGTCGGTGTTGAGCGGGTTGAGGGCCATCGCGCGCTCGGCCGCGGGACCGAACGCCGCGAGATCCTGTCGGAAGAAGTGCACCTGTGCCAGCGCGACCATGCGCGAACTGGTTCGCGCGATCGAGCTCGACCGCACGGCGCGCCGCCGCCAGGGCTCGATCCAGCGAAGTCGCGTCGCTCGCGAAGCCGAACGCGTACTCGTCGACGTAGACCTGCGCGAGGCAGGCCCACACCTCCGACTGCGTCGTGCTCGTCCCGCTCCACCGCGCGCTCCAGCCGGCTCTTGAGCGCGGCGTAGGAGGAGGGCGTGATCTGCTCGCGGTACGCGAAATACTGGAACTGCCACTCCACCGGCGTGAGGTCGGCGTCGTTCTTCTGCCGCTGGCGGCCCGGATCGAATGCACGAGCACGCCGTAGCTGTCGGCGACCGTCGCGACGATGCGTGCGGCGACGTCGTCCTGCACCGCGAACATGCCCGACGCCTGGAGGTCCCGGCTGATATGTCTCGGACCAGAGCCGCGCTCCCGTCCGGGTGTCGACGAGCTGGGCGCTCACGCGAATGTCGGCGCCTCCATGCGGATGCTTCCTTCCAGCACATAGCGCGCGCCGAGTCCGGCGCCGGTGCCCGGTCGTCTCCGCCTCTCCCTCCAGGCGACCCGCCGCCCCGCTCGCGACGACCGACAGATACCGAAACCGCGAGAGGCCGCTCACGATCTCCTCGGAGAGCCCGTCGGCCAGGGCCGCACGTCCGCGTCGGCGGCGCCGCACTTGAAAGGCCGCACCGCGACCCAGAGGCCCTCGTCGGCGCGCTCCGCTCCGAGTCGACCTGCGCCCGGGGGGCGCGGGCCCGGGCCGCTGCGGTCCGGATGGGCGTCGCGCCGGTGGGCACGCCGCGCAGTCCGTAGCGCAGCTCCTGCGCCGACGGGAACGTTCGACGTGTCTTCTCGAGGCAGCGCTCGATCACCCGCCCCAGCGTCCGCGGGCAGGTCGGCCCGCAGCCTCGACGACCGACGGCGGCGTGTCCCGCAGGATCGACGAGCCAGCTCGGCCGAGGATTGGCCGTGGAACGGCCGCTGCCGTCGCCATCTCGTAGAGGATGACGCCGAGCGAGAAGATGTCCGTCCGGTGATCCACGGTCGGCCCTGCACCTGCTCGGGCGACATGTAGGGCACCGTGCCCATCACGACGCCCGTCCTGCGTCTTCATCTCGGTCTGGAGCTCCGCGCTGACAGGAGCGCGCCGGCGGACAACGCGACCTTCGCGAGGCCGAAGTCGAGCACCTTGACCCGGCCGCCGGCGCTCACCATGACGTTGGCGGGCTTGAGGTCGCGATGGACGATGCCCTTCTCATGCGCCGCGGAGAGCGCATCGGCCAGCGCGGTGGCGATGTCGACGAGGCGGCGACGGGCAAGGCGCCTCGGCATGAGGAGGTCGAGCGACTGGCCCTCGACCAGCTCCATCGTGAGGAAATGGACGCCGCTCGGATTCCTCCACCGAGTGGATCGTCACGATGTGCGGGTGATTGAGGCGGCGACGGCTCGGGCCTCGCGCTGGAACCGTTCGAGGCGCTCGGGGCGCGGGCCATCTCGGCCGGGAGCACCTTCAGAGCGACGTCGACGCCCGAGCCTCGTGTCCCTCGCGCGATACACCTCGCCCATCCCGCCGGAACCGATCGGCGCGACTATCTCATGGGACCCGAGGCGCGTGCCGGGCGGGAGTGTCATTGGACTGCGGAGAGACTACAACGCGAGGCGGGCAGCCGAGCGGGAGGTGGAGCGGGCAACCGGGATCGAACCGGCGACATCCGGCTGGGAAGAAGAGCCAAGGCTTCGGAACAACTCGGGATTACCGCGTTTCAACCACTTACACCGGTCACCGAGCAACCCGAAGCGTCCGCAAGCATGCTTTAAGCCCGGTTTGAGTACCTCTGTCGAACTCCTCCCTTGTAGACCACGCCTCTCCGAATCCTCGAAGCCGTCGCGATCCCTCGTCGCCGCGCGAGCTTCGACTACCAGAGCTTTGCCTGCAAGCCGTCGATGACGTAGAGATCCGACTTGGTCTTCGTCCAATAGCTGTAGGCGTAGTACCGGCCGTCGCGGGAGACCAGGACCCTCTGGAGGCCTTGGACTCCGGCCCGGTCTACGGAGCTCGAGCTTTTGCCAGGGCGTCTTGCGACCCGTGGCGACCTCGTAGCGCGAGAGCTCCACGGGGAGGACGAAGAGCGAGCGGAGATAGAGGAGTCGCCCATCCTCGCTCCACTGAATCACCATCTCGTTGGGACCGATGCCGGGCAGGTCCGTGGGCGCGCCGCCGTCCAGCTTCCGGATCTGCGGGCCGGACTTCGCGCTCCGAATGACGGCCCTCTTGCCGTCGGGGGAAAACTAGGCCCGCCGGGATCCTCGGGGCCCAGGATTTTGCACGTCTCGGCCTTCCCAGTCCATGAGGTAGATGCGGCGGCCGGCACCGGCTTTCGTGCCGTACACGGCGAGGCGCCGGGAGCCCGGAACAGAAGGCCGCGTGAGATGGCCTCGATGTCGCCCAGCGGCACGGCCTTCGCCTCGCCCGCGCCGGTCGGGAGCAGGACGAGCTTTTCGGCTTCTCACCGGAAAGTGTCCCGCCGGAACCCATTCGCCGTCCGGCGAAAGCGTCAACGCTTCGCCCTCTCCGAGGAGGACGGCTGGTCAGCCGTCGTTCCTTCGTACGAAGACGTCCCCGCCGCCGGAGCTTTGTCCGTGAACCGACTCCGAAAACAGGATGCGCCCGCCCTCGGCCGAGAGGTCTTCGAGCATCGAACCGTCGAGCCGGAGAGGTCCCGGATGCGGCCGCTCTCCAGGTCGCCGAAGATCAAGACTCCCCGCGGGAGGTTGTCGTGCACGAGGACGCTGGGCCGTCTCGAGAGATGTGCTGCATCCGAACTCCTGCGAGTTGGCCAGCACGGTCCAGAAGGCGTCCTCCGAGAGTCGCCGCGTAGATCAGACGGCTTGCCAGGAATAACGTCGGCGGAAAAGGAACCCTCCTTCCCGTCCGGGGACCAGACCGGGTGCCCGACGCCGTAGTGTTCCATCAGCGTCACCATCTTGCCCTTCAGGTCGGCAACGCGAATTTCCGGCCCCCCCGCAGGAAGCGAAAGACGAAATGCGATCCGGTCGCCGCGCGGGGAGACTCAGGACTGGAGATGCTCGTTCCGGGAATCCGGACGATGACGCGGCCAATGGGGTATTCGAGCTGCTGTTCATCCGCGCTCTCACGACCGCGAGCTGGCCCTCGGGGCCCCAAGCCGCTGCCGTGACATCGGCGAGGACGTCGCGAGGCGTGCCGCTCCCGGCGAGCGAGATTCGGGACAGGGTGCTACGCGGCCCGACGTCTCGGACGACCGCGAGCTCGCCCGTAGGCGAGACGGCGGCCAACTGCATGCCCGGCATGCCCCAGAGGTCGGGCATCGTGTCCGTCTCGACGAGTCAAGTAGACCTCCGTCGGATTGCCGTCGAAGGCCGCCGAGTACACGACATTGTCGCCGTCCGGAGTGAAACGCGCGGCGGCAACGTCGCCGCGGCGGAACGTGATCCTCCGGAACGTAACGGCTTTTCTTCCGGGCGTGATCGCGCTCCACCCAGTAGAGACCCGCGCCAATGAGAAGGGCGGCTGCGCCGAGCAGCGCAGCGGCGCGCAGCTTCCGGCGAGGCGCGGCGGCGGCCGGCTGTTGGCCCAAGGTGTCCGGAATCCGACTCGAGAGCGAACGCGAGATCCTGCGCCGACTGGAACCGCTCCTCGGCGTTTTCTCGAGGCAGTGGCGGACGACCCGCTCGACCCCCGGAGGGACTTTCTTCTGGGTCGCCGAGAGCTCCGGCGGATCTCCCGTTCAGGATGGCGGACATCGTTTCCGGCGGGTCTGGCGCCCTGGAAGGCGCGCCGAGCCCGACAGATCTCTGGTACAGCACCGCCCCGGCGGAAGATGTAGGACCGCGGTCCGCTGCCTTGTCCCTTGACCTGCTCGGGCGACATGTATCCGACCGTGCCCATGACGGCGCCCGGCTCTGTGCCCGCGAGACCGTCGGGCGCTGGTTCGCTCTGCCCGGCGCTGTGCCCCGTCGCCTGACGTCACTTCGCCAGGCCGAAATCGAGGATCTTGACGCGGCCGTCCTTGGTGACGAAGACGTTCTCGGGCTTCAGGTCCCGGTGGACGACGCCCTTCTCGTGGGCCGCCGCAGAGGCCCTTGGCATTTGTTGCGCGTAATCCGCGGCCTTCCTTCGGGAAATGGGCCCTCCGGCGAGCTTCTCCCGCAGCATCTTGCCCTTCGCGAAGCTCGGTGACGGCGTACGGCAACCCGTCCTGCGCGCCCGAAATCGTAGACCGCCGTGATGTTGGGATGGTTCAGGGCGCCGCAACCGCCTCGCCTCCTCGGCTCGAACCGCAACAGAAGTCTGGTCTCCGGACGCGTACCCGTCGGCAGGACCTTGATCGCGACGTCCCGCTTCAGCTTCGGTCGCGCGCTCGGTACACCTCGCCCATTCCGCCCGCTCCGAGCGGCGAAAGAATCTCGTAGCGCCCGAGCCGGCGGCCAGGCGTCAGAGCCGGCGTGTTCTTTCTCGATGCAGCGAGAATCGCGGCCGCCGCCTCCAGCGCCGGAGCCTCCAGAAACGCATCCGCGGAGTCCACGTCGACCAGCAGCGACTCCGCTCGCTGCCGCATCTCCTCGTCCTCGCAGGCTCCCGCCAGAAACGCGGCTCGGTCGGATGCGGGAAGGGCGAGCGCCCCGGTCAGGACGCCCTTCATGCGCTGCCATTCCTGAGCGTTCATGAGTGTCAGGGCAGAGCGTCGGATCGAAGCGCGTGACGCAGGAAGATTCGGGCCGTCGCCAGTCCCGGTTGACGGTCGGTCCGGAGATCTGAAGGACGTCGGCCGTCTCTTCGACCGTCAACCCGCCGAAGAACCGGAGCTCGACGATCCTCCCCTGGCGGGGATCCAGCCGAGAGAGCTCTGCCAGGGCTTCATGCAGCCTCAGGACGTCTACGCCGGCCTCGGGCGCGGCGACCAACTCCTCGTCGAGAGTCACCGCGATGCTCCCGCCGCCCCGCCGGTTCGCGTTCCGACGCCGGGCATGATCGACGAGAATGCGGCGCATCATTCGCGCGGCGAGCCCCAGAAAGTGCGCCCGGGAGACGAACCCATCCCCGCGCTGAGCGGCAAGACGCATGTACGCCTCGTGAACCAGGGCAGTCGGCTGCAGTGTGTGGTTGCGTCGCTCACGGGCCAGGACGCGGCGGGCGAGCCCCCCGAAGCTCGTCGTACATCGAGGGAAGAATCTCGGATAGCGACTCCCGCACTTCGGGGCTGGAATCGGAAAGAAGGTCTTCGATGTCCCTGTCGGCGAGGTTGGCCAACGCGCTTGGTTCCTTGCTCGTTCCGAGGTTTCTAAAAGGTTACCCGATTTCTCCCGCATTCGTTGATTGTTCTGACGCCCGTATCGCGCGTTCCTGACCAGGAGGCGTTATGAACATCAGTGTTGGAAGCCGATTTCGGATGGGAGTGTTTCTGCTAGCGGTGACGGTTGGCTCTGCAGCGGCGGCTCGGGCGATGGCGTCGGCGCAGATCGGGAGCGGCATCGTGCCCCCCCCGCCGAGCCCCTGCTTCAACATTCAGAAGCCGTGTCGGCAGCCCGTGCCGGCTCCGACTCCCCGGCCGAGTCCGCGTTAAGCCAGTCTTCGCTTAGGCGCTCGCGGCCGCCGGATAATCCGTTCTCCGGCGGCCGCATTTTTCTCTACCGCACGTAGGCGCGACTGGGACTTCCAGCACGGCCTAGAATGGCCCAACCGGGAGGTCACTCCCATGACTGCCACGCCGGTGTTTTCGGGGTTGCTCGGTTTGCTCTTCAGCGGTCTGCTCGTCTGCAGCGCTGCCGTCGCGCAGACGACAGGGCGGATCGAAGGAGTCGTGCGGGACATTGCCGGAGGGGCGTGCTTCCCGGCGTCTCGATGCAGGCGTCGAGCGCCAGTCTCCAAGGCGTCCGCACGGTGACGACCGACGGAGAAGGCCGGTTCCGATTCCCGGCCGTTCCCCCCGGGCGCTACAGCGTGCTCGCGGCCCGTCCCGGGTTCCGCCCCACCGAGAGGTCGGCGACCGTCTCGCTCGACGCGACAACCGGCGCCGACTTCGTGCTCGAGCCTTCTCTGGAAGAGCAGATCTCCGTCACGGGCGAGGCGCCGCGCATCGACCCGACATCGACCACGACCGGCACCAACTACACGAGCAGCGTGATCTCGCGCCTGCCGGTGTCGCGCAACTATGCCGACATCGTGAAATCCAACCCCGGCGTGTCGACGGACCGCGGGACGACGGAGGGGCGCTCCCTGGCCCTGTCGGTCTACGGCGCGACCTCTGCGGAGAACCAGTGGATCATCGACGGCGTCAATACGACCAACGTCTTCAAGGGGGTCCAGGGCAAGGCCATCAACAACGAGTTCGTCCAGGAGGTCGAGGTCAAGACCGGCGGGTACCAGGCCGAGTACGGACGGGCGCTCGGCGGCGTCATCAACGTCATCACCAAGTCGGGCGGCAACGCGTTTCACGGCGACGGCTTCGTCTACTACGACTCGACGGGCACCGCCGCGGAAAAGGAGTTCCAGCCGGGAGACTCGGGTCTGGCCAACATGCGCGTGGTCGACGGCCGGCGATTCGACTACGGATTCGACCTGGGGGCTTCATTCTCAAGGACAAGCTGTGGTTCTTCGGCGCCTACAACCAGGTCTTGATCCGGAGCGAGGTGTCGCGGCTGCAATCCGCGACCTACGTTTCGACGAGGACCGGTTCCCGCTCGACGCGACGAGCAACCTCTACTCCGGCAAACTGACCTGGAACGTGGCCGAGCTCGACGACGATCGTGGGCACGGTATTCGCCGATCCCTCCACGAGCTCCGGCGCGGCGGGGGCCGACCCCCGGCAGGGCCTCGGAACCGGCGAGGTGACGCCGCCGGTGAGCCTGGACCCTTCGACCTGGTTCTCGAGCGGTCTCAAGGCGGAACCGATTTCGGCGTTCGCGCCACGCAGCTCTTCGGCTCTCAGGCGATCGCGACGTTTCAGGGCTCGTACCACAAGGACGAAAACGGTCTCACGCCTCCGGATGACATCCGGTATGAAGACCAGACCTGTACCGGCGGGACGCACGACGATCCATGCTCATTTCCGCCGGAGCCCAACTCGATCACGGGAGGATACGGCGTTGTCTTCGGCTCCAGGGACCACAGCAGGTCGGAGCGTCCGCAGTACGCCGCCGGGCTCACGTTCTACACGGGCGACCACGAGATCAAGTTCGGCGGGGACTATCAGGACGGCCGGACCGACGCGTTGGAGATTCTTCACGGGGGGCCAGCGCGTCCGATTCGAAACGAGGAAGGCCAGCTCTACTACGTGCATTCCTTCTATGCCGTGAGCTTCGACGACCCGACCGTGGTTCCGGATCAATCGAACAGCGCCCGGGTCTTGGACTACGGCGTCTACCTGCAGGACTCCTGGAGGGCTGCGCCGGGGTCTGACGGTCAACCTGGGCCTGCGCTGGGATGGAGAGCGGACGCGCAACTACCTGGGTCAGACCGTCTTGAGCTTCAACGACCAGTGGCAGCCCCGCGTGGGCGTCGTCTGGGACCCGTGGCAAAACGGCATGACGAAGATCTACGCCTCTGCCGGACGCTTCTCGTACGCTTTGCCGACCGCCGCTGCGGCTCTGTCGCTTCTCTGAGCCGGTTACTTCGGCAACACGTACAACTTCGACCCAGTCAGCGTGATTCAGGATCCGGATCCGGCATTGCCCAGGTCCAACGCCTGCTGCGGTGCCTTCGGTGACCCGGTGGATCCCGGCCCGCGCGGGTCGTACCAGGACGAGCTCACGTTCGGCGTCGAGAGGCTTCTCGGACCGACGCTGACGGTCGGCGTGAAGGGAACCTACCGCACCCTCCGCAACGTCCTCGAGGATCGCTGCGATCTCGACTACACCTCCGCCGATACCGACTACAGCTCTTGCCGGCATGATGAATTCCGGCTCGAACGGCGCGATCTCCAGAGGCGACATTCCGACTTGCAATGGCCTCGATGACGAGTGGTACGAGTGCGGCATACAGCCGGGGCCCGCAACCCCGTCCGTGAGTCGGATCTACCGAGGCATCGAGCTCCTTGCACGCAAGTCCGTCGGCACGAACCTGTGGCTTCAGGCGAGTTACGTCTACTCGTCACTGCGGGGAAACTACGACGGCGGCGTCAATCAGAGCGCCTACGGGCAGTCGTGGCCCGGCGTCAACTCGGACTTCGACTATCCCCAGATGTCGCACAACGGGTACGGAGCTCTCGCGCTCGACCGACCGCACCGCTTTCGCTTCGACGGTTATTGGGTCTCGCCGTGGCGCCTCTCCGTCGGCCTCCAGGCTTTTGCGGAGTCGGGTGCGCCGCTCAACCGGCTGGGCTACCTGAACGCCTTCACCGGGGACGGTCATCTACCTCGATCCGCGCGGGCTGTCCGGGCGATTGCCGACGCTGTGGGGGACCAATCTCACACTCTCCTACCCGATCGCGATCGGACCCGCGACGGTGACCCTTCAAGGCGTACCTCTTCAACGCCTTCAACAAGCAGATCGCGCCTTTCCCAACGAGGAGTGGTCCGTCAAACAGCAGGAAGGCTACCCGGCGACGATCTACGACCCCAATCAGGCGCAGACCAACCCGGAGTACGGAAAAGTCCTGGATCGCTCGGACCCCCGTGTCTTTCGCGGAGCCGTGAGGATCTCGTTCTGATCTGACTGCGTGACCTTCGCGGCCAGGCGTGGAAGGAGCGCTGGCCCAGCATGCCGAGGCCACGCCCGAGCGCATCGGCCTCGAGCGCAAAGGAATGGTGCGCGTGGTTTTTCGCAACCCGACCACGGCCCAGGTACGCGCGCGGTTCTTCGACCGCGAAGAGCTGCTCTCGGCCTTCCCCGACCGTGCCGCGGCCGAAGAGGAGACGAACTCGGGCCGTTGCAGGGCAAGGCGTAATTACGCTTCGTGAACCAGGGCTTTCCGCCGGAGAATGTGGTTGCGGCGCTCACGGGCCAGGACGCAGCGGGCGAGCCCCGAAGCTCGTTGTACATCGACGGAAGAAGCTTCGAAAGCGACTGCCGCGCTTCTGGGCTGGAACGGAAGGAAAGCTTCGATGTCCCTTTCGGCCAGGTCGGTCAACGTATTGTTTTTCACCAGTTTCCACTGTTTTCCGAGGGTTACTCGATTTCTATCGGGCTCGATGATTGCTTTTCCGGCCGTATTGCGCGTTCTCGCCCAGGAAGCGTTATGAATTTGAATGTTCGAAACCGGTTTCGGTTAGAAGTGCTTCTGCTGGCAATGACGGTCGGTTCGGTGGCGGCGGCCCATGCGCAGGAAGAGAGGAAAGCCGGCCAGTCTCGCTTCAAGGCGCGCGACGTGAGAGGCCTAGGATTCAGCTGCAGCGGCGCGGTCGTCGCGAGCGACGTGCTGCCGGTGGGGCCGTTCGCGCAGGTCGGGCAGGTGACCTGCGACGGCGTCGACACGTGCGAAGGGACGGCCACGGGCAGCTTCAACGGCCTCATCCTCTCGTTGGGGCTGACCGGAACGTACACGGTGAACCCGAACGGAACTGGATTCGTCCTCTACGACCTGACGATCGAGGGGCAGCCCGCGGCCAGCTTCCGATCTACTTCTGAGTCATCACCGACAACGGTCGGGGAATCAAGGGACTGCCTGTCACACCCGGCTTCGCCATCACGTGCGACCTGAAAGCGCAAAGGGAATGACGACTAGGATGAAGGGGAAATCGTCTCGGTCAACGAAAACAGGGCCCTCCGGGCCCTCTGTCCTGGACGCCGTCCCGCAGGCGCCGATTGACGCCGGGTTTCGTAGGGGCCGAGCCGGGTAACCGGCAGAGAGGCTCGCCGGGCTGCCGAGAGACTACAGCGCGCTGCGACTCCGGGGCTGGAGCGGGCAACCGGGATCGAACCGGCGACATCCAGCTTGGGAAGCTGGCGTTCTACCGCTGAACTATGCCCGCATCGGCCGCGATCTTAGCGAAAGCGCTCCAACGGGACAACGGCCGACGGGCTGGCCGCGAGCGCTGCGTGGTGCTGCTCGGCGGCGGCGAAACGGGAAGTCCGCGGAGTCGGATGAAGCCTTGACTTCCTCGTGATCGACGTGGTTAGCTGCCAATCGCCTCATCAGCTTCTGGTGAGGCGGCCTTAAAACGCCCGTCGCCGTGCGCGTGGGGGGCAAACCGGAGGGGATATGTTCACTGCGAAGCGTTTCGCAAACCCCGAGTTTCGCCGTTGGAAGAGTCCAATCCAAGTCGTCGCCGCCGGCGCTCTTCTCTTCGCGATGTTCGGTTTATCCACAGTTGTCGCGCAGACCGCGACCTTCACGCCGACGGTCACGGTGACGACGACCCCCACGGTCACCGAGACCGGTACAACGACACCCACGGTGACGACGACCCAGACGGTCACGGAGACAGCGACGACGACACCCTCCGTGACGCTGACCCAGACGGTCACGCAGACACCTCCCCTCACGACGACGCAGACGGTCACGGCGACGGTCACACAAACAGCCACGCCGACGACGACGGGGACCATCACGCCGGCCACGAGCACTCCGACTCGCACTCCGCCCAACACGAATACGCCAACCCCCAGTCCTCCCATCACGTCGACGCGGACGCAGACGCCCGGGTCGGTCACCGAGGTCCTGGCGGGCTACATTCCCGTCGTCGGCTCGACGCCGGGGGACTTCGAGTCGTTTTTCCGGACCTCTCTGCAACTGCTCAATCCCGGCCCCTCGACCAGCACGGGGCGGCTCGTCTTCCACCCGGCCGGGTCCTCCGGAGAGCCAACCGACCCGTCGCTGGCCTGGACACTTGAGCCGGGGCAACTCGTCTCCTACGATGACGTCGTCGACGCGTTGGGCGAGTCGGGGTTGGGAAGCATCGACGTCGTCGTCGGCCAGGGGCAACCCCTTCCGGTCGTGATCACGCGGATTTTCAATGACGACGGCACGGAAGGAACCAGCGGATTCACCGAGCCGTTCTTCCGTTCTTCGGAGGTTCCCGACCAGGGCACCGGATTCCTCATCGGACCGTCGGATACATCGCGGTTCCGCTACAACGTCGGCATCCGAACTCTCGACGACCCCGTCTCCCTCACCGCAACGGTCCGAGACTCGGCCGGAGCCATTCTCCACTCCGTCACGCACGACTACCGGAGCAACTACTTCCTCCAGACTTCGGCAGCCGATTTCCTCGAGTTCCCCCTGGGGGACGATCAGTCGATCGAGATCGTTTTCACCGGTGGCGGATTGATTGCCTACGGGGCCACCGTCGACAACGTGACCAACGATCCGAGCGCTCAATTCCTGCCGCCTTACGTCACCGAGACTCCACTCGCTCACCGGACCGAGCCCAAGCGCGCCAGATCCCCTCTTGTGATGGCTGTGATCCTTGCCATGGTGGGCCTGGGGGCGGGAGCCGCGATCGCGAAGCGTTAAGGCGGGGCGGGCGGCAGCACCGCCGCCCGCTCGAGCCAGGTCACTCGAGAAGGACTCCGCGGCCCGGCGCGGCTTGAGACGCCAGCGCCGCGGCCAGAAGGAAGCCGATCATGCCCGGCCCGCCTCCCCGGCCGCCGCGCGCATCAGGCGCAGCCGGGCCGCGAGCTTCGGGATGCGCACCTTGGCGAACAACCGGCCGTTGACGAACAGCACCGGGATCGAGTCGGACCACCGGCGCGCGATCTCGTCGTCCGAATCCACGTCCACGATCTCCCACTCGTGTGCGTCGCCGACGAGGAGCCGGTCCACGTCGGCCTGCATCTCTTCACAAAGGTGACAGCCGGGCCGGGACAGCAGCCGCAACCGGATCAGCTTTTCCCCCCGGCGCCGGCCCGCTCGTCCCGTTCCGCGGGGGAGGGAAACGACGCCACCGGCGCGGAGGCGCCGCGCGCCGCGCGGTACACGTAGTCGAAGCCCGAGTAGATCGTGGCGGTGGCCGTCGCCCCGAACGCGATCAGCAGCACCGGCCTCGGCCAGTTCCAGATGTTCGCGCACAGGACGAAGAGGATCGTGACGATCTGCGTGACCGTCGTGACCTTGCCCGCCCAGGTCGGCGGAAACGACTTGTTGCTGTTGGACAGGATCATCAGCAACGCCACCAGGAGCAGCAGAAAATCCCGGGAGAGCACCAGGACAGCCAGCCAGACGGGGACCTTGGCCGCCGCCGGATAGGACGGGATCGCGAGGAAAAGATAGGACGACATCAGCAGCAGCTTGTCGGCGATCGGATCGAGATAGGCGCCCAGCGCCGACTTCATGTCGAACCGCCGGGCCAGATAACCGTCCACGCCGTCCGAGAGTCCGGCGCCGACGAACAGAGCCAGCGCGATGCCGAACCGGCCGTCGGAGATGGACATCAGAAAGAACGGGAGTGCGGCCAGCCGGATCAGAGTGATGAAGTTCGGAAGCGTCCAGGGACCGCCGCTCACTTGCGCCGCCACTCGTTTTCGCGGGCGCCCGCGGGCACCTCGGAGGGCACCCACACCGTCTGGCCTTTGATCTTGATGAGCCTGCGGTCTTCGAACTGCTTGAGCATCCGCGTCACCGTTTCCCGCGTGGCGCCGATGGAGTTGGCGATCTCCTGGTGGGTCGGCCGGTGGACGACGAAGAAGCCGTCGACCGGCGGCTTGCCCGCCTCGTCCGCGAGCCGCAGGAGATAGCGCGCGAGGCGCCCGCCCACGTCCTGGAGCGCCAGCGACTCGATGACCTCGTTGGCGCGGCGAAGCCTGGCCGAGAGGGTCTGAAGGATCTTCTTCGTCAGCCCGAAGTCGTGAGCGAGCACCGCCAGAAAGTCCGACCGGGAGAGGACCACGAGCTCCGACTCCGCCATCGCGGTGACCGAGGCGCTCCGCACGTCCCCGGCGAAGAGAGCCATCTCGCCGAAGAAGTCCCCCGCCTGCAGGTGCGTCAGGACGACTTCACGTCCGTCGGGCGAGTCGACGAAGACCTTCACCTCGCCCCGCACGAGGACGAAGAAGAGCTCTCCCGGCTCGGATTCCCGCAGGATCGGCGCTCCGGAAGCGTAGTGGCGGACGGAGGCCACGCGCGCCAGGGCATCGAGCTCGCCCGGCTCGAGATCGGCGAAGAGCGAAACGCCCTGGAAGACCGACAGACTCAATCACGCGGCGTGGCCTCCCCGGCCGGGAATGAGCGAGCGGAGCCGGTCGAGCCCGCGCGTGAACTCCGCTCCTCCGACGGCCGAGCCACCTGATTCTGACAGCAAGCTCGCACCGGCTCGCCATGCGAATCGCCTCCTGGCCTCCGGGTTTTCCGGCCCGGAAGCCGCGCGCAGGCAGTCCGGGTTCCGGCCTCGAACGGCCGCCGCAGGGCGGCGGAGAGCCGCAGCAGGAACCGGGCGGCCGCCGCCCGCGTGAGCGGCGCGTCGGGACGGGCGCGGTGGGTGGACGGATCCACGTCGACCAGGCCGAGCGAGATGGCGCGCATCATCGCCCGCCCGTCGCCGCGGTCGAGCACGTCCGTGGCCACGATCCCCGACGTCATCCGGGACTCCCGAACCTCGGGAAACATCCACCACGCCAGTGACGCGGCGCCCGCCCGCGTCAGCCTGCGGGCGCGGGCGGCGCGCCGCTCGGCCTCCGGCCAGTTGGCGATGCGGAAGGCCAGGCGCGCCTCGGCCGCCCGATCGCGGAAGGAGGGGTCGCGCGCCGCCAGGCCGTCGAAAATCGACACGGCGAGGGCGTCGTCGCCCAGTTCGAGGGCGAGGCTTCCGGCGCGCTCCTCGACCTCGGTCGAGACGCCCCCGAGCTCCAGCGCCTCGCGGTAGTAGTCGAGAGCACGCTGCCTCTCTCCGGCCGCGCACTCGACGTCCGCGGCCCTCGCCAGGACCGGGCCCGAGCGCGGCGCCCGGGCCAGGGCGCGCTCCAGATCGGCGCGGGCGTCCTGGCGGCGGCCCTCGGACGCGCTCTTCTCGGCGGCCTGGAGAAGCGCCGCGACGGCCGCGTCGCGCAGCTCTTCCGCCCGCTCGACCAGGCCGGGCCGGCCAGGGGCGCGGTGACACCGCACGGTCGTAGAGCTCGGAAGCTTCGAGCGGCTGGCCGGAATGCGCCTGCGCTTCGCCGCACGCGACGAGAAGGGGGACGGTCGGCGCATCTCGCGGGCCGAGCTCGACGGCGCAGAGAGTCAGCGCCTCCCCTGCCCGGCCCGATTCCACGAGGGCCTCGACGCGCCCGATCGCCGCAGCCCGCCGCGACGAGCCTCCCGAGACGCGGGCGAACTGCGCTTCGGCGCGGCCCGCGTGGCCCGACAGGAGCGAGATCCAGGCTTCCTCGACGGTCGGGTCGAAGGGGCCCGAGAGCTCTTCGCGGGGGTCCAGGGGAAACCGGTCGCGCGCTTTCGGAGCGGACGGCGCGCTCGCGCACCGCTCGATTGCGGCCACGAGGATCCCGAGGAGGGCGAGTCGCAGAAAAAGACGGCCGCGCATGGCGAGGGTCCCGGCGAGAGGCCGGGGATCAGCAGCTTCGCGACTGCGGAGACGGTGTCATGGGCCGGGAGGCAGGCTCTCTGGCCGGATCGACGCGATCGCGTGCTTGTAGATCATCTCCTCCCGGCCGTCGACTTCGAGCACCAGCGCGAACTTGTCGAAGCGCCGCAGGCGCCCGAGACGTTCTTCCCCCGAGGTCAGGCGCACGGTGACCGGGACGTTGTCCTTGCGGAGGTTGTAGAAGAAAGAATCCTGGACGTTGATCGGCGCCTTGTTCATCGTGTCTCCCTGTCGCCTTCGCCATCGAGCAAGGCGAGCGTTGTCGCGAGGGCCTCACCGGGCGCCAGCCAGACGGTGTCGCGCTCCCGCGCGAACCATGTTTCCTGGCGTCTGGCGAGTCCCCGTGTCGCGATCACGATCCGTTCTTGTGCTTCCTCCCGCGAGATGCGTCCGAGCACCCACTCGCCCACCTCGCGATATCCGATCGCCTGAAAGGAATTCGAGTCCCAGGTAAGTCCGCTCTCGAGGAGCCGCCGCACCTCCTCGCCCCAGCCTTCGTCCAACATTCGGCGGACTCGATCTTCAATCCTAGCATGGAGTTGCGCGCGCCCGGGCCGAACCCCGACCTTGACGATCCGAAACCGGTCGGGCCAGGCGTCCCCCTCGGGACGCCGCGCCGAGGCCGGATTGCCGGTCGCCAGGAGGATCTCGAGAGCCCGAAGCGTGTAGCGCAGGTTGGCCGCCGGGATGCGCGACGCCGCGAGAGGGTCGTTACGCTCGAGGAATCGATGCGCGGCTTCCGCGCCGCGGCGCTCGCCCCACCGCCGCAGGCGTTCACGCAATCCGGGGTCGCGCGCCTCTCCGGGCGGGAGGCCCCCGAGAAGCGCGGCGACGTAGAAGCCGCTGCCTCCGCACACGATCGGCAGCCGTCCCCGGGCCGCGATGTCGTCCACGACCGGCCTCGCGACTCGGGCGAAGCGGCCGGCGGAAAACGGCTCGGCCGGATCGGCGACGTCGAGGAGGTGGTACGGCACTTCCGCCCGGCGCTCGAGCGAGGGCTTCGCCGTTCCGACGTCGAGACCGCGATAGACCGCGAAGGCGTCGGCCGAAACGATCTCGCCCTCGCGTTCCCGCGCGATCGCATGGGCGAGGTCCGTCTTGCCGGCGCCCGTCGGGCCGATCACCAGGAGAAGGGTCGGTCGAACGGCCGTCATGGACGCTGCAGCCCGCGCCACGAGAGCCGCGTCGCGCTGTCGCCGAGCTCGACGCGGCAGTCGGATCGCTGGTCCGTCCGCAGAACCGGAATGCAGAAGCGCTCGAGTGTGGCGAGCGGCCGCCCGGCCGGATGTCCGAATCGGTTGCGCCGCCCGCACGACAGCAGCGCGACCCGGGGCGACACGGCGGCCGTGAAGCCGGCTCCCGTGGAGGTCTTGCTCCCATGGTGCCCGACCTTCAGGACGTCGACGGGCGTCAACGCGCCGGCCTCGAGCAGGTCCGACTCGGTCGCAACACCCGCGTCGCCCGTCAGGAGCGCGGACCGGCCGTCCCGCTCGAACAGCGCCACCACCGACTGGTTGTTGATCGCGTCGGCTTTCCGGAGGCGGCCGCCGGAGTGGAGGATCGTCAGCCGCGCGCCCTCCCGCTCCCACACGTCGAACGCTCGGAGCGCTCCGGTCCGCGCGCCGCGGCGGCCGGCCAGGGTTTCCAGCCGCGCGTGGTAAGCGCCCTCATCCGCCCCGGAGTTGCGCCAGAGCTCGGCGACCGGAAGCTCCTCGAGAACCGCGAAGAGCCCGAGCGCGTGATCCGGATGCGGATGCGTCAGGAGAACGGCGTCCAGGCGCGTGACCCCGCGGTCCAGAAGCTTCGGCACCAGACGCGTGCGGCCGAAATCGGTGGCTGTCGGATCGAACGGCCCTCCCCCGTCGACGAGGATCGCCCGACGGTTCCAGCGCAGGAGTATCGCGTCTCCCTGGCCCACGTCGAGGGCCTCGATCGAAAAGCCCCGTTTGGGCCCGGCGTTGCCCGGCCGCAGAACGAGCGCGAGGAACACGCCGGCCGCCCCGATCGCCGCAAAGGGCCGGACCCGCCGCGGCGCCAGTCCGGCCGCCGCGAGCAGCCCGCCGACGAGGAGAACGGCGGGCAGGGGCGGAGTCGGGCGCAGAAACGCGATGCCGCCGGCGCGCTCCGCCATCCCTTCGAGGGTCCGGCTCCCGAGCGCGAAGAAAAGCGGGAGGGGGCCCGCCGGCAGGCCGGCGGCGTAGAGCAGGAGCAGCGCGGCGCCAAGCCCGATCAGCGCGCCGGAGAGCGGTACGGCGAGAGGAGCCGTCAGCCACGCCCCGGCGGCCGCCAGGTTGAACCGCCAGAGCAGGATCGGCGCCGTCGCGCATTCCGCCGCGAGGGCGGCCGCGAGGCCTGAGAACAGCCACTCGGGCCTGCCGGGAAGCCGCTCCCGGATCGGCCGCGAGAAGAGGGCGATGCCGCAGACCGCCGCGAAGGTCAGCACGGTTCCAATCGAGAAGATCTCTCCCGGGGCCGCGAGAAACAGGATCACGGCGGAAAGGCCGATCGCCTGCGCCCCGGTGATCGGCCGCTCGACCACCCGGGTGGCCAGAAAGATCGCGACGACGAGGCCGGCGCGCACCGCCGGAGGATTCGCGCCACCCACCAGAACGAACAGGAAGACGGTCGCGAGGAGACACAGGTCGCGGGGTTTTCCCTCGACACCGAGAAGACCGAGGAGCATCAGGGCGAGACCCGCCGCCAGGATCACGTGAAGGCCCGAGACAACGAGCAGGTGGTAGAGGCCGCCCCGCCGGTACCGCGCGACCATGCCCCGGTCCAGCTCGGACGTGCGGCCGAGCAGGAGCGCCGCGAGGGGGCCGCGCACGTCCCGATCGAAGGCCGGGTCGGCGTCGTCGGGATCCGGAAGGGCCGCGGTCAGGCGGCGATTGGGCAGCGTCAGGGCCGTCAGGAGCGTCGCCCCTTCGCGTTCCACCAGACGCGCGCTCTTGACGGACAGACGGAAGCGGGTCCACGGCAGAGCCAGGTCGCGGTCCGAGGCCGGGAGGTCCTCGGGCTCGAGACTCCCGGAGATCCGCACGCGATCTCCGCGGTCGGCCACGGACGCGGCGGGCGCTCGTCCCGAGACGAAGACCACGACCTCGGCCGGAAAATCCGCGACGCCGCCGCTCCAATGCAGCCGGCGAGCGCGCAGCGTCGTACGCGCCGCCGGAGGCCGGCCGCTCCAGAAGTCCGTGAGCCGGCCTTCGACGACGACAGTCCGATTCGCGCCCGAAGGCAGCGCCCGAAACACCCGCGCGGCCTGTTCCGCGGGAACGGCCACCCGGAAGCGGCCGCTGGCGAAGCCGGCCGCCAGCCAGAACCCGCCGAATGCGAGGGTCCGCGCCCGGCGATCTCCAAGGAGCGCCAGACCGCCGGCGCTCACGGCGGCCAGCGCCAGCGCGCCCCGTCCGCCGCCCACCGACCAGGCGCCGAGGAAGATCCCGGCGACGAGGAGCACCGCGGCCCCCGCCGCCGGCGCGTCGCCGTCGGCGAGGACCGGACGAATCACACGGCACGCTCGAGAGAGACCAGAGCCTCCACCCGGTGGGTGAACGCGAAGAGGTCGTAGAGACGCGCGCGGCGGACGACGAAGCCCTCGGCGAGCACCGCGGGCAGGTCCCGCGCGAGCGTGGCGGGATCGCAGGAGACGTACACGAACAACTCCTTCGCCCGCTCCGCCAGCCGCCCCGCCAGATCGGGGCCGAGACCGGCGCGAGGCGGGTCGGCCACGACGCAGGAAAAACTGCGGTCCTCCGCCCCCAGAAAGTCGGCCACCGGGGACGCATGGATCTCCCAGCGCTCGCGGTCACTCCAGAGCTCCCGCGTTCTCCGCGCGTCGGCGATCGCGCCCGGGCCGGCCTCCACCGAGACGGCCCGGTGCCCGGCGTCGAGGAGGGCGCCGGCGAAGAGTCCGACTCCACCGAAGGCGTCGAGCGCCTCGCCCGGGGCCGCCTGACGCGCTTCTGCGGCGACGTCGGCCTGAAGAGTCCCGACGAGATGACGATTGGCCTGGAAGAAGGTGCCGGCCGAAAGCGCAAACGGCCGCCCCCCGACCTCGAGCGACAGGACCCGCGCGCCGCGGTGAACGAGCGTCCGGCCGTCCGCGTCGACGATCCGGACGCCGTCGACCACGCCGGCCAGACGCTCCGCCAGGAGCGACGCCGCGGCCGGATCGCTGTCGACCGCGACTTGAACGAGGCGGTGAGCGCCCGAGAGGTCCTCCAGCAGGGCGAGCTCGGACACGCCCGTCCCGGCAATCGCGCCCTGGAGCCGCGCAAGCGCGGCGCGCGTCTCCGGCGAGAGCGCTTCGCAGCTCTCGGCGGACACGACCCGGTGCGTCCCGGGGGCGAAGAAACCGATCGCGTCGGCCCCTCCCTTTTCGGAGACGTGGAGACGCGCGCGGAGCCGGTACCCGGACGAAGAGGCGGCCACGTCCGGCGCGCCGAAGGGGCCCGGGTCGAGCTTTCCGAGCCGCTGCAGAGTCTCGAGGAAAAGGGAGCGCTTGGCGTCGCGGGCGGCCTCGAGGTCGAAATGCGCCCAGTCGCACCCCGCGCAGGACGCGTGCGGACCGCCGACCCGGGCCGGCGAGGGCTCGCGCACGGCGACGAGGCTTCCCCGCCAGAATCTTTTTCTCACCTCATACACATTTGTCTCGACGAGCTCGCCTGGGAGGGCGCGGTCGATGAAACCCACGCCTTCGGCGGTCCGGGCGATGCCCTCGCCGGTTCCGGCCAGCTTCTCGATCCGAACGACGCGGCCGGTCACAACAGCGACAGCCGGGGCAGCTCGAGCCGTTCGCGGACCGCCCGGCGCGTCAGCGCCCGGGTCGTTTTTTCGAGCGTCTGCGGATCCATACGAGCGCCGGCGCCGGCCAGGAGGCGCGCGACCTCGGCGTCCAGGTCGGAGCGCTCGTTCTCGGGCAGGGCCTCGGCCAGTTCCCGGGCCAGGCGCCGGTCCAGGCGGGCAAGAGACGCCTCGATGTCCTCGGACGTTTTTCCCGAGGCCTCCAGGCGGGCGACCGAGCGCAGCGCCGACTCGAGCGGCGCCGAAAGATCCGGGCGGCGCGCGCGCGCGGCGGCCAGGCGCTCCGCCAGAGTCGCCAGCGCGGCCTTCGCGTCAGGCTCCGGATCTCCCGACGGGCTGCCCTTCCCGCGCGCGGTCTCGGCGCGGCGCTCCCACGCTTCCAGGACCGCGTCCCGGCAGTAGGACAGCGAGTTGACCCGGCCCACGGCCTGGCGCTCCTCGCGCCTGCCGAACGCCTCGTCGATGCCGATCTCGACGGCCTCGAGCGGGACGCCGAGCACGCGCCATTGCTTGAGCAGGGCGAAGTCCGAGGGCGAGAGCAGAAAGGGCGTGCCGCGGCGCCGGATGAACGCGGCCTCGACGGCCTCGTACCAGGCCCTATCCTCCTCGGTTTCGCTCATCGATCAGCCGCAATCCGGTCAGGGTCAGGAGAGGATCGATCTCCTCGATGCGGGTGGATCCGCCCCCGAAAAGCTCGGCCAGCCCGCCGGTCGCGATCACCCGGAGCTTGCCTCCGACCTCCGCCGAGATCCGGTCGATCATTCCGTCGACGAGCGAGAGATAACCGAAGTAGAGGCCGGACTGGATCGAGCCGGCGGTCGTCTTTCCGATCACGCGCTCGGGCCGGCGAATCTCGACGCGCCAGAGGCGGGCCGCCTTCTCGAAGAGCGCTTCGGCCGAAATGGAAATCCCGGGCACGATCACGCCGCCGGCGTATTCGCCCTTCGCCGTCACCACGTCGAAGGTCGTCGCGGTCCCGAAGTCGACCACGATGCAGGGGCCGCCCATCCGGTCGAAGGCGGCCACGGCGTTGACGATCCGGTCGGCGCCGACTTCCTGCGGGCTGTCGTAGAGAATCGGCATGCCCGTCCGGATGCCGGGCTCGATGAAGAGGGGCTCGCGGTCCAGGATCTGACGCAGGGCCTGCCGCAGCGAAAACCGCAGCGACGGCACGACGCTCGCCACGATCACGCGCATCGGCTGAAGCGGCTCGGGGACCGGGCCAGCCGCGAAAAGGCCGCGGACGGACAGTGCGATCTCGTCGGAGGTCGCGTCGCGCCGGGTGGTCAGGCGCCAGCTCCGGACGAGCTCCGCGCCGCGCCAGACTCCGAGCACCGTGTTGGTGTTGCCGACGTCGACGGCGAGGAGGGCCGCGCCGGCCTCCGGGCTCACCACCGGGCGACCTCGCCCGTCGCGATGATCGCCTCGCCGGTCTTGGTCCGCAGGCGGAGAAAGCCGGACGGGTCGAGGCCCAGGTACTGACCGGTGACCTCTTCGCCGTTTTTCCAGATCGTCAGGCGATCCCCCGGCCGGTGGAGGGATGCCCGCTCCCAGGCCTGCACCTCCTCGGACCAGCGCGGGGCCGCGAGCTCCCGGTCGATCCGGTCCAGCAGCGCCTGGAGCAGCGGCGCCAGCGCCACGGTCTTTTCGGTCTGCTCCTGGACCGTCGTGGCGTGGGGGACTCCGAGCCCGGCGGCCGAGCCCAGAATGTTGACCCCGATTCCCACGGCCAGGTAGGTCCTGTCGCCCTGAGTCCGCGATTCCGCGATCACCCCGGCGAGCTTTCGCCCTCCCGCGTAGAGGTCGTTGGGCCACTTCAGCTCCGAGGCGACGCCCGCGCGCTCGCGCAGGACCTCGCCCGTCCACCGCGCGACCGCGATCGGAACGAGCGAGAGCGGCTCCCCCTCCGTCGCCGCCCGCACGATCGTCAGATACAGGCCCTGGCCCGCCGGCGCGGACCAGGAGCGTCCGCCCCGACCGTAGGCCTCGGTCTGCTCCTCGGCCACGAGGACCGTCGTGCGCAGATCCTGGTCTTCGTCGAACGAGACCTCGATGAGCTCTCGCGCCAGCGCGTTGGTGGAAGGCATCGAACGGAGGGCGACGAAGTTCTCGAGGATCTTCCAGTGATCCGGGTCGACCTGGCCTTCGGCGTAAGCGATCACGACCGGCCCAGCGCCGCTCGCTTCTCTTCGAGCTCGCGCAGACGCAGACGGGTTTTCTCGACGATCGTCGCGGGAGCTTTTTCGAGGTAAGCGGCGTTCTGGAGCTTGGCCGAGAGCTGCGCGATCTCGTCGGCGACGTCGGCGAGGGCCTTCTCGACGCGAGCGGCCGCCGCCCGCCGACTGCGCCTCCGGCAGCGCGAGTCCGAGCGCCAGACCCGCCACCACGTCCTGAAACGCCCCGGCGCCCGCCGGGCCGAAGCGCAGACTCCCGAGCCGCGCCAGGTGCGACAGCAGCGGCGAGAGCGTCTCGAGCGCCGGGATCGCCGCGCGGTTCGGGGACTTCGGATCGATCGTCAGCTCCACGGCGGCGGTCGGGGACGCGCCTCGCTCCGTTCGGAAGGTCCGGACGCGGGTCACGATCGACCGCAATGCCTCCACGGCCGTCTCGGCCTCGGCGTTTCGCCAGCGGCCCGTTCCCTGCGGAAACGGGGTCGCGATGAGCGTTCCCGGCTTTCCGGTCAGCTTCTCCCAGATCTCCTCGGTCACGAAGGGCATGAAGGGATGCAGCAGCGCGAGCGAACCTTCCAGACACGTTCGCGAGCACCCCGCGCGCGGCCTCTGCTTCGGCGCTCGCCTCCGCCGACAGCACGGGCTTGACCATCTCCAGGTAGCCGTCGCAGAGCTCGTGCCAGACGAAGCTGTAGACCGCGCCCGCCGCCTCGTCGAACCGAAAACTCTCCAGGTGCCGATTGACGTCTCCCGCCGCGGCGTCCAGCCGGGACAGGATCCAGCGGTCCGGCAGCGAAAGCGGAGCGCCCGGGGCAGGGGGCGCCTCCGGCTTCCCCTCGAGCTGCGCCAGCGTGAAGCGGGCCGTGTTCCAGACCTTGGTCGCGAAGTTCCGCGAGCCGGTCATCCGGCCCCGCTCGACCGAGACCGTCGGGCCGGACGACGCCGCCGACGCCAGCGTGAAACGCACGGCGTCGGCCCCGTACTCCTGGATCGCCTCGAGGGGGTCGATGACGTTGCCCCGGGTCTTCGACATCTTCTCGCCGCCCACCCGCACGAGCCCGTGCAGGTGCACGACCGCGAACGGCGCCTGTCCCGTGAAACGCAGGCCCGCCATGATCATCCGCGCCACCCAGAAGAAGAGGATGTCGTACCCCGTGACGAGGACGTCGGTCGGATAGAAGTCCTCGAGGTCCGGGGTCTTCTCGGGCCAGCCGAAGACGGAGAAGGGCCAGAGCTGCGACGAGAACCACGTGTCCAGCACGTCCGGGTCCTGGACGAGAGCCGTGGAGCCGCAGGTCTCGCAGGCCGTCCGGGTCTTCCTCGGCGACGGTCAGGTGGCCGTTGGCGCAGGTGAAGGCCGGGATGCGGTGCCCCCACCAGAGCTGGCGCGAGATGCACCAGTCGCGGATGTTGCGCATCCAGGCGAAGTACGTCTTCGTCCAGGACTCGGGGACGAAGCGCACGGCCCCGTCTTCGACCGCCTTGATCGCCGGCCCGGCGAGGGGCTCGACCTTGACGAACCACTGCTCCGAGAGAAACGGCTCGATCACGTCGTCCGAGCGCTGGCAGGTTCCGAGATTGATCTCGTAAGGCTCGGCGGCGACCAGGCGCCCCTCGCCCTCCAGGCGCTCGACGATGCGCTTGCGGGCTTCGAAGCGGTCGAGGCCCGCGTACTCCCCCGCCTCGGAGGTCATCTTCCCGTCCGAGCCGATGACGACGACGGCGGGCAGGCCGTGCCGCTGGCCCACCGCGAAGTCGTTGGCGTCGTGGGCGGGCGTCACCTTCACGACTCCGGTCCCGAATTCCCGGTCGACCAGGATCGCGTCCTCGACGACCGGCATTTCGCGTCCGACGATCGGCAGGATGGCCCGCTTCCCCTTGCAGCGCCGCGTTGCGCGGGTCTTCGGGATGGATCGCCAGAGCCGTGTCGCCCAGCATCGTCTCCGGGCGCGTCGTCGCCACGACCGCTCCCTCCGGCACGCCCGGCACGTCGTAGCGGATCCTGTAGAGAGTCCCTTTCGTCTTCTTCTCACGACCTCGAGGTCCGACACCGCCGTCCCGCAGCCGCGGGCACCAGTTGACGACGTAGCGTCCCTTGTAGATCAGGCCGTCCCGGTACAGGAGAACGAAGGCGTGGCGCACCGCGCGCGAGAGATCGGCGTCGAGAGTGAAACGCAGCCGCGACCAGTCGAGCGTGCAGCCGAGCTTGCGGAGCTGGCCGAGGATCGTGTCCCCGGATTCCCGCCGCCAGGCCCAGACGCGCTCGATGAACTTCTCGCGGCCGAGGTCCTGGCGGTGGACGCCCTCCCGGGCGAGCTGCCTCTCGACGACCATCTGGGTCGCGATGCCCGCGTGGTCGGTACCCGGCACCCAGAGGACCCGATAGCCGCTCATCCGCTTCCAGCGGGCCAGGATGTCCTCGATCGTCCGCCCGTACGCGTGGCCGATGTGGAGCCGGCCGGTCACGTTCGGGGGCGGGATGACCATCACGAAGCGGGGGGATCCCGGCGGGCCGCCCGGCTGGAAGCGCCCCTCCTTCTCCCAGGTGGAGTACCAGCGCTCCTCGAAGTGGGCCGGATCGAAGGTCTTTTCGAGACCTTTCGACGGCGCGGCCGCGGGGTCCAGAACGGGTTTTTCGGACATCAAAAAAGGGCTCTCTGAGCCCTTTCATATATCAGAAGGACCGGGGGTTCTATTCGACGCCGGCCTCCAGCTCCTTGATCCGCTGCTTGATGACGAGCTCGGCGACGTCGGGAATGACTTCCCAGGCGATTTCCCGCACGACTTTCTCCGATAGCCGCTCGACGACGCGGGAAGCCAGCCGATCGAGATCGTCGTCGCTCAGACCCCCTTCGCCGCGGGAGACCGACGAGAGCATCTCCTTCAGCTGGCCGATCGACGTGGTCTGGGCCAGGACCTCGATCTCGCGGGATACCGGCGCCTCTTGTTGCGGGGGAGCCGCTTCTTCTTCCTGTGGAACTGCTTCTTCCTGTGGAGCCGCTTCTTCCATGGGGGCCGCTCGATCCTGAGGAGCCGCTTCTTCCTGCGGGGCCGATTCCTCCGGAGGCGGCGGGGGGGGCACGTACCCGGAGGCGAAGATCGCGCGTGTCTGGTTGAGGTCGATCTCGGCGGTGCGTTCCTCGGCCGACGGCGGTTTGGTTTCGTCGGTGATCCTGTCCCCGTCGGCCATCCCGCCCTGCCGGCCGAGAGAAGCGAAGGCCGCGGCCAGCGGAATCTGCTGGGTGGGGGCTTCGTCGGCGCGCATGGGCGGGGGCTCGTTCGCCGAGAAGCCGCTCGTGCTCGTGGATGAGGAGGAGGGGCTCCACGCGCCGGAATCGTCGGCGCCGAACGGGATAGGCGTCAGCTCGGGCTCGGCCTCGCGCGGCACCCAGAAGGGGGCCGGCGCGGCCGGCGGAAAGACGGACGGCTGGGCCGCGGGCCGGTCCGGCTCTTCCTTGAGCCAGCTCGCCAGTTTTTCGCGCTCGGGCTCGGCCTCCGCGTCGTCGTCGGGCTCGACGCGGTCCTCGTAAGCCGCCGGCGGGGGGGCCGTGCCGTCCTCGACGTGGGAGAACTCGGGGTGCGCCTTCTCGAACGCGGCAATCGCGGATTCGACGTCTCCCTGGCCGTACTCCTCTTCGAACAGGTCCGGCCCTCCCGCGATGCCGGCCGGCACGCGGATCCTTCCGGTGAAATCTTCGGTCGAGAAGCCGGCCTCGGCCGGGGCCCGTTCCGGCGAGGCTCCCGCGGACGGGTGCGGCTGCGGGTTCGCCATCGTGGGGATCGCCATCGTGGCGGTCGAGGGGACGTGGCCGCCCATGTCCCGCTCGAGGAGCGCCTCGACCTGCCGCAGGAGCTGCTGTGAGTCGAACGGCTTCGAGACGATTGCGTCGCAACCCAGTCGCTCGGCCCGTTCGCGGTCGAACGGCTCGAAGGTCCCCGAAAGCAGAACGACCGGAATTCGAGAGGTCGCGGGATTGGCCTTGATGGCCTCGCAGACTTCATAGCCGTTTTTCTCGGGCATGACGACGTCGGCGAGGATCAGGTCCGGCATGAGCTCGGCGACCCGGTCGAGCGCGCGCTGACCGTTGGACACACAAACCAGGTCGTACTCGCTGTCCGAAAATGTCAGCTCGACGACCTTCTGGATCGTGAGGCTGTCGTCGGCCAGGAGAATCTTCTTTGCCACTGAGTTAACCTGCAGTATGTCAGAAGGTTACACCCGCGACCGGCCGGTCTGTCAACAGGTCTGAGGCTCCCAGACCGCGGCCAGATAGCGACTGGGGGGACGGCGGCCGATCTTCTCGGCGAGGAACCGCGAAGCCGCCACGACCTTGGCGAGGGTGACGCCTGTGGCGATCCCGAGCCCTTCGAGCAGATAGAGAAGGTCTTCCGTCGCGAGGTTCCCGGACGCGCCGGGAGCGTACGGGCAGCCGCCCAGCCCGCCGGCGGAGGCGTCGAACGTGGTGACGCCGCTTTCGAGGCCGGCGAGGACGTTGGCGAGAGCCGTGCCGCGCGTGTCGTGCAGGTGGAGCGCCAGGACGCCGCGCGTCACGCCGGATTCGTAGAGCGTCTCGATGACGTCGTAGATCCCGGCCGGGGTCGCGACGCCGATCGTGTCGCCGACCGAGATCTCGTCGACCGGAAGGTCCAGGAGCTTGTGGACGACCTCGCGGACGGCTTCGGGCGCGACCTCTCCTTCGTAGGGGCAGCCGAACGCCGTCGACACGTATCCGCGCACCCGCATCTTCTCCTCCCGCGCGCGCGCGACGACCGGACGGAACCGCTCGATCGATTCGTCCACCCCGGCGTTGATGTTCTTGCGATTGAAGCTCTCGGACGCGGCCGTGAAGACGGCGATCTCGCGCACGCCGACCGCAAGCGCCCGTTCGAGCCCCTGGAGGTTCGGCACCAGCGCCGGATAGCGCACGCCCGAGGCGGTATGGATCCGGCGGAAGACCTCTTCGGTGTCGGCGAGCTGCGGGATCGCGCGCGGCGACACGAAGGAACCGACCTCGATCGCGGGCAGGCCCGCGTCCGTCAAGCGGTCCACGAACTCCGCCCGAACGTCCATCGGCAGCGCCTCCGGCTCGTTCTGGAGCCCGTCGCGCGGCCCGACTTCGTAGACCGTGACGCGGTCGGGCAGATGCGGGCGCCGGATCGCGTGCTCCTCCCAGGTGTCCACGGCAGGCATTATCCGCCAGCCGTCCCGGTCGCCGATCTCCGCCAGCTCGACGCCCGCCTCGACGAGGTCTCCTTCCCGGACGAGCAGGCTCCTGAGGATCCCGGTTCGGGGCGCGCGAATCGCGTGCTCCATCTTCATGGCCTCCAGCACCAGCAGGACCTGACCCTTCTCGACCGCCTCGCCGGTGGCCACGAGAGTGCGCCGGACACGCCCGGGCATGGGCGAGATCAGGTCTCCGGCGTGCTCGGCGCCCGCGGCCCTCCGCGCCGGGCGCGGCTTCTCGAAGCGGAACACGGCGCCATCGCACCAGACGAAGACGCGCTCTCCGTCGGCCGCCGCCGCGACGCGATGGCTCCGGCCCGCGATCCGGATCTCCGCCAGGCGCCCGTCCCGCTCGACGGGCTCGAACTCGACGACCCGGTCTCCGATGCGCGCGGCGCCCGCCTCGAGGCGGATCTCGCGCGTCTCGGACCCCAGGCGCAGCCGCGCCGATCTCACCTGCCCGACCCTCCAGGCGTCGGCCGAATCGTTCCAGGGATCCGGGCCGCCGCCGGCGCGCCCCTCGGGCCGCGAGCCGCGCGACTCCGCCGCGAGGGCGGCCGCGATCCAGGCGGCGTCCGGCGCTTCCGATGCGGCGTCCCGCGGCGGAAGGCGTGAGACGAGATCGGTCGAATACCGCCCCGAGACGAAGTCCGGCGACGAGAGCACGGCGGCCAGCAGCGGCTGGTTCGTCTCGACGCCCAGGACGATCCACTCCGAGAGCGCGCGCCGCGCCCGCGCGATCGCGGCGCCGCGATCCGAGGCGCGCAGGACGAGCTTGGCGAGAAGCGGGTCGTACTCGACGCCGACGACGCTGCCCGCTTCGACCCCGGCGTCCAGGCGCACGCCCGGGCCCGCCGGCTCCCGCCACGCCAGGATCCGTCCCGAGCGCGGCAGGAAATTCACCGGGTCCTCGGCGTAGAGCCGCAACTCGATGGCGTGGCCGCGGGGCGCGAGCGTTCCGTCGGTCCAGGCCGCGGGCAGGGCCGAGCCGCCCGCCACCTCGATCTGCGCCCGCACGAGGTCGCAGTCCAGCGTCTCTTCGGTGATCGGATGCTCGACCTGGAGCCGTGTGTTCATCTCCAGAAAGTAGAAGCGCCGCTCGGCGTCGACCAGGAACTCGACGGTCCCGGCGCCGACGTAGCGGACGGCCCGGGCCGCCGCCACCGCCGCCGCCCCCATCGCGTCGCGCAGCGGCCCGTCGAGCGCCGGGCTCGGCGTCTCCTCGACGATCTTCTGGTGGCGGCGCTGGACGCTGCACTCCCGCTCGTAGAGGTGCACGACGCGGCCCGACGAGTCTCCGAACACCTGGAACTCGACGTGGCGGCAGCCTTCGAGGAGGCGCTCGAGGTAGACGGTGGGATCCCCGAACGCCGCCTGCGCCAGACGGCGCCCCTCCGCGAGCGCCCCGGGCAGATCCTCCGGCCGGTCCACGCGGGACATGCCTTTGCCTCCCCCGCCCGCCGACGCCTTGACGAGGACCGGGAAACCGATGCGCCGCGCCTCCGCGGCGAGGGCCGCGTCGTCGGCGGCTCCAGGGCGGGAGCCCGGCACCACGGGCACGCCCGCCGCCTCCATCCGCTGGCGCGAGCGCAGCTTGTCTCCCATCTGGTCGATCGCCTCGGGGGGGGCGCCCACCCAGATCAGGCCGGCCTTCTCGACGGCTCGCGCGAATTCCGCGTTTTCGGAGAGGAAGCCGTATCCCGGATGAACCGCATCGGCGCCGGACGCGCGGGCCGCCTCGAGCAGCCGGTCGATCGAGAGATACGTGTCCGCCGGACCGCCGGCGCCGAGGGGGATCGCGCGATCCACCTGGCCGACGTGGAAAGCGTCGGCGTCGGGCCCGGCGTAAACGCCGATCGCCTCGATGCCCATCTCCCGCGCCGTGCGGGCCACGCGAACGGCGATCTCGCCGCGGTTGGCGATCAAGAGACGGCGGATCACCGACTCACTTCGCCCTTCCCCGCTTCCCGCTCTCCCAGTCGCTCCACAGCCCGTAGGTCTTCATCTGGGCCTCGAGCTTCCACTTCGGATCGGCGAGGATGCTCGCCACTTCGGCGCGGCTCTGCCGCCGGCCGAGCGGCGACGGCGCACTGGCGAGGCCGGACACGGCGACCGCGGCCACGGCCGCGTTCTTCTTCGCGAGCTCGAGGTCGACCTTGTCGAGCGTGTCGGACTCCGCGTGGTAGTCGGCGAGGTAGCGCTCGGTTTCCTGGTTGGCCACGAGGTTCGGGACACCCTCGAGGAGAAAGTCGAAGTTGTCCGTGCCGAGGATCGCCTCCTCGCTGGCCGAGTCGGACCCCCAGGACCGGACGGGTTCGAGCGCGGCTTTCACGCCGGCGTCGAGCTCCGGGCGTCCGTTGGTGAAGTAGCCGACGACTTTTCCGTCGCCGATGTCGTGAATCAGGACGGCCACGTGCGCGTCGAGCTCGGCGCGGTGTTTCCGCACGTAGCCGAGGGAGCCGAGAAGCCCCGTCTCCTCGCTCGTGAAGAGCACGAACCGCACCGTTCTCGCGGGCCGGGGTCCCGCGGCCAGGGCGCGGGCCACCTCCACGACCAGGGCGCAGTTGACGCCGTTGTCGAGCGCTCCGGTCCCGAGGTCCCAGGAGTCCAGGTGGGCGCCGAGGAGGACGATCTCCTGCGGTTTCGTGCTGCCACGAATCTCGGCGACGACGTTGTGGGCTTCCCACGGACCACCGATGCGGTTCCGGATGTCGAGCGTCGCTTTCGCCGGCTTGCCGGACTCGCACAGGCGCGCCAGTCTCAGGCCGTCTTCGCGCGCCACCTGCGCCATCGGAAGGGACGCGACCGAGCCCCACGTCACCGTGTGGCGGTACAGGAGCTCCCGGGGCCGGGTGGACACGAAGAGAATCGCGGCCGCCCCGCTGTCGGTCGCCGACCGCAGGATCTCGGGGAAGGCCTGGTACTCCGCGAAGAGGTCGGCGAAGGACGTCATCGGGTTCGAGCGTACGAGCGCGATCGCTCCGCGGGCGCGGCCGCCGAGTTTCTCGAACTCGGCCTTCGTGCCCGCGCCCGCGTCCACGACGGCCGCGGTCAGGGGTCCCGGGGTCGAGGGCGCGAGCCCGAACGAGACGACGCTCAGAGGAAACGCGACCGGCTCGAGGACCTCGGCCGACGCCCACATCGCTTCCCACTTCACCGGAACCGGGTAAGCCTCGAGCTTGACCGAGTCGACTCCCGCCCGCCGGAGCGCGTCGACGCCCCACTGCAGGGACTTCTCGTAGCCGGCGCTCCCCGTCACACGCCCGCCGATGTCGTCCGTCAGGGCGCGCAGGTCGGTCGCGAGGCGCGAGGAATTGCCGGTCACGCGCTCGATCAGGACCGAAGCCGGATCCTGGTCCGGTGCCCCGGCGGCGGCGCCGACCCCGAGGACGCACGCCAGGATCCAATTTCTCATTGGACCTCCTCGGGAGGCGCGGGAGCCGGCGGAGCCGGCGCCGCGACCGGCGCTTCCGGAACGGGTGCGGGCGGGGCGGGAGGCGTGACCGGCGGTCGCCGGGCGGCGTCGTCCTCGAACTGGTGCCCGCAGAAGTAGCACTTCACCTTCGCCCCGGGCAGCTCGTCCGGGCGCCACGCGAAGAAGGCCTTCGCGCACTGGGGACAGACCAACCGCCGCTGGGTTCCTTTCACTTCTCGCCCTCCTTCGCCCAGGCGGGGCGCCGCTTCTCCAGGAACGCCGTCAACCCTTCCCGCGCCTCCTCCGAAGCGCCGCCGCTCCGCGATCGCGCGAACGGTCAGCTCCATCGCGTCTTCGGGCGACCGGCCGGCCACCTGCTCGATCAAGCGCTTGGCCACGGACACGGCTTCCGGGCCCGAGCCGAGCAGCGACGCCACTTTTTTCTTTCCGGCCTCTTCGAGCTCTGCCGCGGGCACGACCCGGTGGACGAGCCCGATCCGCAGCGCCTCGGCGGCGTCGAAGCGGTCTCCCGTCAGGAAAAGGTCGCGGGCGACCCGGGGACCGATCGCGCGCAGGACGTAGGGCGAGATCACTGCCGGGAGGATTCCGAGCTTGACCTCCGCCAGCGAGAACACCGTGCCTTCCGCCGCGATCGCGATGTCGGCCGCCGCGACCAGGCCCACGCCTCCGCCGATCGCCGCCCCGTGCGCGAGAGCGACCACCGGCTTCGGGCACGCGTCGATCGAGCGCAGCATGCGTGCCATGCGCCCGGCGTCCGCCTCGTTCTCGGCGCGGGTATATCCGCCGGCCTTTCGCATCCAGGACACGTCGGCTCCCGCGCAGAAGGAGGGGCCCTCTCCCGCGAGGACGACGACGCGCGTCCCCGGGTCGGTTCCGGCTTCCGCGAACGCCCGGGTCAGCTCCTCGATGAGCACGTCGTTGAAAGCGTTGCGCACCTCGGGCCGGTCCAGCGTGATGCGCGCGACGGCGCCTCTCTTCTCGAGGCGGAGGTTCTCGAAGCCGGCGGCGCTCATGAGGCGTCCGTCAGGCGGCCGGCGAGGTTGAGCGGCACGACGAGATCGCCCCCCTTCAGGCGGATGACCAGGCGTCCCTGCAGCCGGACCTCGACGTCCCCCCCCGCCAGCAGGGCCTGGCCAGCGGCCGAGATGAGCTCGCCGTGATCGAGCTCGATCGGCAGAGCGAGGAGATTGCGCTGCGCCGCGTGGACGATCATGCCCCTCGTGCCCCCCTCGCCGATCACGCGTCCCTCCACCGACAGCGTGTACTGCGTCTCGGCGATCTTCAGGTCGAATGCGAACGGATTACGGATGGCCAGACGCGCCTCCGCCTCGCTCGAGAGAAGCGAGAGGTCCGTGAGCCGGACGTCCTCGAGCGCCAGGAAATGCGACAGCACGTCGCGGTCTCCCTCGATTTCGACGTTCTTCCAGGCCCCCGATCCGGTCCACTCGCGCGGCTCGCCGCCGGTCCCCCCCTTCAGACGGTAGGTGAAGGTCTGGGCCGCGAAACGGTCGGCCCAGTCGGCCGGCACGTCCGCGTAGCGCGTGGTGACCGGAAGCTCGAAGCGCCCGCCGGCGTGCGTCACGTTGCCGGAGAGCGGAAGCTCGGCGGAGGAGCCGTTCAGAGCGATCGCTCCCCGGAAGGCTCCCGGCGCGAGCTCCGCGGCGGGACCCGAGATCGTGACGCGGACGCGGTCGTCCGCTTCGACCCGCACGGAGAAGCCGAGAGCGCCGGCGCCGGCGGTCGCGGCGAACAGGAGGACGGGAAGCAGCGCCACGCTACATCCGGAAGACGCCGAAGTCCGTCTCCGGAATCGGCGCGTTGTAAGCGGCCGAGAGCGCCAGGGCGAGCGCCGTCCGCGTCTCGGCGGGGTCCAGGACGCCGTCGTCCCAGAGCCGGGCCGTCGCGTAGTACGGGTTCCCCTCGATCTCGTACTTCTCGCGCGTCGGACGCTCGAACTCCATGACCTCCTCCGCGGTCATCGCGGGCTTGCCGGCGCGGGCCAGCTGGTCCTGCTTCACGGTCGAGAGCACGGAGGCGGCCTGCGGCCCTCCCATGACGGAGATCCGGGCGTTCGGCCAGGTGAAGAGCATCCGCGGCCCGTAGGCCCGCCCGCTCATCCCGTAGTTGCCGGCCCCGAAAGAGCCACCGATGATGACCGTCAGCTTCGGAACGGCCGCGTTGGCGACCGCGTGGACCATCTTGGCGCCGTCCTTGGCGATGCCGCCGCGCTCGTACTCCTTGCCGACCATGAATCCCGTGATGTTCTGCAGGAAAAGGAGCGGGATCTTCCGCCGCGCGCAGAGCTGGATGAAGTGCGTGGCCTTCAGCGCCGACTCGGAGAAGAGAATGCCGTTGTTGGCGACGATGCCGATGAGAAACCCGGCCAGCCTCGCGAAGCCGCAGACCAGGGTCGTCCCGTACCGGGCCTTGAACTCCTCGAAGCGGGAGCCGTCTACCAGCCGCCCGACGACCTCGCGCACGTCGTAGGGCTTGCGCAGGTCGCGCGGCAGGATGCCGTAGATCTCCTTCGGGTCGTAGAGCGGCTCTTCGGGCTCCTCCCGGTCGTCGGGCAGACTCTTGGGACTCGCGCCGAGATTGCCGGCGATCGAGCGGGCGATCTCCAGGGCCTGCGCGTCGTTTTCCGCCAGGTAGTCCGCGACTCCCGAGACGCGGGTGTGGACGTCTCCTCCGCCCAGGTCCTCGGCCGAGACATCCTCCCCGGTCGCCGCCTTCACCAGCGGAGGGCCCGCGAGGAAGATCGTCCCCGTCCCCTTGACGATCACGGCCTCGTCGGCCATCGCCGGGACGTACGCGCCCCCGGCGGTACACGAGCCCATGACGACGGCGATCTGCGGGATGCGCTGCGCCGACATGCGCGCTTCGTTGTAGAAGATGCGTCCGAAGTGGTCGCGGTCCGGAAAGACCTCCGCCTGGAGCGGCAGGAAGGCGCCCCCGGAATCCACGAGATAAACGCAGGCGAGGCGGTTCTCCTCGGCGACCTCCTGAGCCCGGAGGTGTTTCTTGACCGTCACCGGGAAGTACGTGCCGCCCTTGACGGTCGCGTCGTTGGCGATGACCATGACCTCGCGTCCGGCCACGCGGCCGACGCCCGTCACCAGGCCCGCGCCGGGCGCTTCGCCGTCGTACATCCCGTGCGCCGCCAGAGGCGACAGCTCCAGGAACGGAGAGCCCGGGTCGAGCAGCGCGTCGATGCGGTCGCGCACGAACATCTTTCCCTGCTCGGCGTGGCGCGCGCGGCCGGGGCCCCCGGCACGGACCCGGGCGAGCTCCTCGCGCAGCGTCCCGACCAGGGATTCCATCGCGCGCGCGCGCTCCTGGAACTCGGGTGACTGGGGATCGATGCGGGTCGGGAGGGTGTCCATGCGCTCGCTCTGGCCCGAGCTCACGTCTTCTCGACGCGCGCTCCCGCCGCCTTCTGGATGTAGTCCACGAGGGTCCCGGTCGGGGTTCCCGGAAGAAAGATCTCGCTCACGCCGAGGGCCTTCAGTGGCGCGATGTCCTTGTCCGGGATGATGCCGCCCGCGACGACCAGGATGTCTTCCCCGCCCTTCTCCTTGAGGAGCGCCAGGATCTCGGGAAACAGGACGTTGTGCGCTCCCGACAGGATCGACAGACCGATGACGTCGACGTCCTCCTGAATCGCCGCGGCGACCACCTGCTCCGGGGTCTGACGGAGGCCCGAGTAGATGACCTCCATCCCGGCGTCCCGCAGCGCGCGCGCGATGACCTTGGCGCCGCGGTCGTGGCCGTCCAGGCCCGGCTTGGCGATGAGAACTCGGATGGGTCGCGGCATACGGCGGAAACCGAGTGTATCAATCGACGATGGCGATCGGGTCACCCAGCCGCATGCGGGTGCCCGTCAGCGCCCGGGCCCGGACGCCGATCAATCCGGACCGGCCCCGCACGATCGCGTTGAGGATCCCCGGAGAGCGCTCCGGAGTCTCGGCGTCGAGGCTCGGAACGACGCAGAACTCGCACTGCCGGACGATCTCGAGGAGGGCGTCGCCGATCCAGATCTTCCGGCCGAGCCACCGGTCCTCCTCGAAAGGGCGCGCGTCGGGCAGATCGAGGAGCAGGTTCGACCGCATGCGCACGGGCTCGAGGGTCCCGCCGTACTGCTTTTCGAGGAAACGGATCGTGGGCACCGAGATGATGTGCACGGGGGCGGGATCGCCATCGGCGCCTTCCCGGAGCCGAAGATTCACCGGGCGGTCGCAGCGCCGCGAGATGTCGTCGATCCAGCTGCGATCGGTCAGCGCGACTTCCGATCCGTCGGGTGTGCGAATGCGGATCCAGGGCTCGAGATCTCCCGGGCGGACCATCGCGTCCAGGTAGCGCGCCCTGTACCGGAGGAGAAGGGGCGCGGTTTTCGCCGAGAGGGCCGTGCCCGACTCGACCTCGGCCATCTCGTAGACCCGGTCGCCGACCAGGCCGCCGCCCTGCATCAGGCACTCGTCGGGCGTTTCTCCGCTGAGCGAGCGCACGGGGAAGCGTCGCAGTCCCGCGAGCTGTCCGACGACTTCGGCGAGCTCCATCTAGCAGGGCGTGAACGAACGGATAGGCCTGCATCCGCGGCGCCGCGGCGCCTCTTCGCATCCGACTCCACGGCGCTCGTCACGCCCCTTCACGCCCGTTTGCAGCACTTGTTGGGCGGCAAATCTAGCGTACGGCGGAACTTTCGACAACCCGCAGGACGCGATCGTCGCCCGCGCGCGGACTCCCGCGCCCGTCACGGTTGCTGGTCGCGACGTACAGGGCGCCGTCGGGCCCCGACACGACGTCCCGCAGCCGGCCGTAGACGCCGCTCAGGAGCTCCTCGGTCTCGGCGACCCGCCGCGGGTTGGCCGGGTCCAGGCGGACGCGAATCAGCCTTTCGCCCCGGAGCGTCGCGAAGAAGAAATCGCCCCGGAAAGACGGGAGAAGCTCTCCCCGGGAGAAGGACGCGCCGGCGGGTGCGACCGCCGGGGTGTACTCCAGCAGCGGCGAGACGAAGCCGGGCCGGGACTGGCGGTGATGCACGATCGGCCAGCCGTAGTTCTTGCCGGCCTCGACGATGTTGACCTCGTCCCCGCCTCCCGGCCCGTCGAAGCCGGAGGGCCCGTGCTCGGTCTGAAGCTGCAGGCCCGACCGCGGCTCCCAGTCGAGTCCCTGGGCGTTGCGGTGGCCGAGCGAGTAGACCGGAGAGCCCGGAAAGGGGTTGTCGGCGGGAATCGTGCCGTCGGGGTTCAGGCGGAGAGTCTTGCCGCCGAGAGACTTCGGGTCCTGCGCGATCTCGCGGTCGGTCGCGTCGCCGGTCGTGACGTAGAGCTTGCCGTCGGGGCCGAACCTTATCCGGCAGCCCGCGTGGTTGCGGGCGGCCGGGATCTTCTCGATGATCACGGTGCGCTCCGAGAGCGCGTCGCCGTCGTCGCGAAATCGGACGACGCGAACTTCGGATCCTTTCGCGGCGTCGTAGGCGTAGGCCAGGAAAACGTGCCGGCTGCGCGCGTAGTCCGGCGCGAGGGTCATCCCCATCAGGCCGCTCTCGCCGCCGGCATCGACGTCGGCAATCACCGCCAGCGGTTTCTGGCGCAGCACGCCGTTCTCGACGACCCGCACCCTCCCGGGACGCTCGGTGACGAGCAGCCGGGTCGGCGAGGTGAACGCGAGCGACCAGGGCACCTCGAGCCCCGACACGAACGTCTCGACGCGGAGCGTGGCGCCCGACTTGGTCCGGAGGGTTCCCGACGGAGAGGGCTCCGGCGCCGGGCTCGCGCATGCCGACACCGCCATCGCTATGGCGAGGAACGTCGCGGCGGCGCGCCTTCTCATCCCCGCCTCTGGAGCGGCAGCCGCAGCGCGAGCGCGTCCCACGCGCGCCGGCGGTGCGACACTCCGTCCTTCTCCGCCGCGCTCATCTCGGCGAACGTCCTCTCTTCGCCCTCGGGTACGAAGAGGACGTCCCATCCGAATCCGCCGCTTCCGCGGGGCTCCGGCGCGATCGTTCCGCGGACCTCGCCCCGCGCCGTGACGACCTCGCCGCCGTCGCAGTACGCGATCGCGCAGACCGCCACGGCGCTCCGGTCGGGGAAGGCATCCAGCATGCGCGCGAGGGCTTCGAGGCCGGCGCTCTTCTCGACCCACTTGACGAGCGCGCCGGGAAATCCTCCCCAGGCTTCGATGGCGAGGCCGCTGTCCTCCACCAGCACGGGACGGGACAGCATCTGGTACGCGGTGCGCGCCTTGGTCTCGACGATCTCGGAGGGCTCGAGGGCCTGCTGTTCGGGGAGGTCGAGGTCCAGGCGCTCCACGGCGAACCCGAGGCGCTCCGCTTCCCGCGCCTTCTCCGCGCGGCCGGTGACGAAGACGAGCGGCAGAGCTCCCACCGCGCGATTCTGCCACGGAGCCGTCCGACGAGGGCCCTGAGCTCGGAGGGAAGCTACTTCTCGGGGTCGAGGGCGGAGAGGACCTTGTAGAGGGGAACCTGGGTGGAGACCCCCTTCAACGAGAAGTATCCGAGCTGCGCCACTTCGCACCGGTCCTTGACGGCCTCCCAGGTCGCCGGGCCGATCACGATGTCGCCGGGCTGCGCGACGAACTGTTCCAGCCGCGCCGCGACGTTGACGGCGTTGCCGAGGACCGTGTAGTCCACGCGGCGCTCCGACCCGATGTCGCCGACGATCGCCTCTCCGGTATTGAGCGCGATGCGGACCTCCAGGGGCAGGTCTCCCCTCGCGGTGCGCTCCTTGTTCCACTCGACCATGCCTTCGCGGATCTTGAGGGCCGCCGCCACGGCCCGGGCCGCGTGGTCCGCCTGGTCGATCGGAGCGCCGAAGAACGCCATGATCGCGTCCCCGATGAACTTGTCGATCGTGCCGCCGCAGGAGAAGACCGCGTCGGAGCTCAGCGTGAAAAACTCCGTCAGCATCCGGGCCAGCTTCTCGGCCGGCATGTCCTCCGACCAGCCGGTGAAGCCCACGAGGTCCGCGAAGAGGACCGTGACGACCTTGGTTCCGGCCTTCTTGAGCTCGCCGGTCGCCGAGGCGTCCGCGATGATCTCTTCCACGACCTGAGGGGAGTGGTAGCGCTCGAGGCGCCCGCGAATCCGCTTCTCCTCGACGACCTTCTCGTGGAGTCGGGCGCGCTCGATCGCCACGGCCGCGAAGTTGGAGAGCGCGGTCAGCAAGTCGAGGTCCTGCTCCGAGAAATTGCCGGCGTGGAGCGGAGAATCGACGTAGATGACCCCGATCACCGAATCCCCGTTCCAGAGCGGGGCGCACATCGCCGACCGGATCTGCTGCATCCGGATGGACTCCCCGGACTCGAAGCGCTCGTCGGTCTGCGCGTCGGAGGTCAGGATCGCGACCTTCTGCTTGACGACCATGTCCACGATCGTGGTGGAGTACGGGGTGATCCCGTCGGAAGTCATCCTCTTCTTCGACTTGAATCGGGAGATCCGCAACTGGAGGGCCCCGCTCTCCTCGTCGAGGAGCAGGAAGCCCCGGTCGACCGGGAGGAGCTCGAAGATCAGGTCCATGACCTTGTCGAGCACGGTGGCCAGGTCGTCGGCCGAGATGAGGGCCTTGGCCACCTGGACCAGGATCTCGAAGACCCGGTTCTTGTAGCCCGCGTCCAGGGCCACGCGCTTGCGCTCGGCGGTCGAGTCCGTGCCGGAGACGATCCCGCGCTCCAGACCGTAGTCCAGGTTGAACTCCGCGATGGGCCGGATGCGCGTCGAAGTCGAGTCGAGCATCCCGCCCCTCCCCTGACGGGACACCGTGGGATCGTCGCGGAAACGCAGGATGAAGGTCCCGATCACCACGCGGTCGCCGTCCCCGACGGGAGCCTGCGGCACCGGCCTGTCGTTGACCCGCACCCCGTTGGTCGACTGGTTGTCGTGGATCACCCAGCCGTCGTTCTCCTTCTTCAGATAGGCGTGGCGCCGCGAAACCGAGAAGTCGTTCAGAACGATGTCGTTGTCGTTGGCGCGCCCGATCGAGGCGACATCCTTCAACATCGTGAAGACCTGCGGTCTCCCTTCGGCTTCGTACAGGACCTGGAGCATCGAGTGGAAGAATTATAGTCCGCGCTCCGCGGCGAAACCGGCCGCGGTTCAGGGCGGCGCGGGGGCGCCGAGCACGAACCGGATCCGCACGGTGCGCCGCGCGGCCACCGGGCCGGCGGGCCCGCGCGCGGGCTTCCAGGTCCAGCGGCGGACGGCGGCCGCCGCGGCTTCCGAAAGACCCAGCGGCAGCCCTCGCACGACCTCCACATCCGACACTCTGCCCGTGGGATCGACCGTGACCTCGAGCTCGACGGTGCCTTCGATCCCGGCGCGCCGGGCGCGGTCCGGATAGGCGGGCTCGACGCGGGTCCGAAGGACGGGGGGCTCGATCAGACCGGGCGCCGCCTCGGCGGCGGCCGGCGGCGGCGCGACGGAAGGAGGCAGCTCTCCTTCCGCCTCGGCGGACTCGCCCATCTCTTCCTCGGGAGGCGGCTCGGTCTCGAGGTCGAGGATCGTCAGATTCTTCAGGGGCCGGATCTTCTCGGGCTCCAGGGCCGGCTCGCGCGGATTCGGCGCCACCAGGTCGACGTGGGCCGAGCTCACGAAGGCGATGCCCCACGTCTTGTCGCGGAAGGCGAAATAGGAATGGTCGACGGAGTGGATCTGGATGACGGTTCCGCGCGGCAGCCGCCCGGCACGGGGAGCGAGGGGATCGGGAGCGAGTGTTACGTCCGTCTCCTCCCCCACCACGCCGGAGACGGGCGCGAGCGCGAGAAGCGTTTTGGCGCGCCGTTCCCGCGCCTCGCGATCCGGGTCGCGTTCGATCGCATCGGCCGGGAGAAAGCCGCGCTGGCCGGCATCGGCTTCCACCTCGACCCACTGTCCGGCGTCGGAGACGGCCTGGACCCGGGATCCCGCCGACAGCGTGGCGAGAGTCGGGCTCTCGGGAGAGGGCCCACGGCGCAGCTCGACGGAGCCCATCGTCACGGTGGCGGGGGCCGTCTTCGCCGCCTCCGCCGCGCCTTTCGCAGAGCGCGGATGGAGCAGCGCGTACACCGCCAGGAGAGCCGCGAGGACGACGGCGCCCGCGGCGTAAAGAGGCCAGGACCGCCCGACGGAACGCCGCCGCTCCTCGGGCGCCGCGGCTTCGCTCGTCATCGCCGGGGTCGAATGACGGTGCCGGTCTTGCCCTCGAGGGCCTCGGACAACGACTCCGCGCGCGTCACGAGCACCTCATGCCCTCCGGCCTCGACGAATCGGATCGCGGCGTCGATCTTGGGCCCCATGCTCCCGGGCGGAAACTGCCCTTCGGCGAGCAGCGCCCGCGCGGTCGGCACGTCGATCTCCGCGAGTTCCGTCTGGGTCGGCTTGCCGAAGTCCTTCAGCACACGGTCGACTCCCGTCAGGATGATGAAGAGGTTTGCCGAGAGGGACGCCGCCAGCATCGAGGCCGCGTAGTCCTTGTCGATCACGGCCTCGACACCCCGCACCTCTCCCTCGTCGGTCACGACCACGGGGATCCCTCCGCCCCCGGCCGCGATGACGATGTGCCCGCGGTTGACGAGCGCGGCGGCAACCTCGACGCCGCGCACTTCCCGGGGCTTGGGGGACGCAACGACCTTGCGCCACCCGCGTCCGGAGTCCTCGACCATCGTCCATCCGGCGGACTTCTGGAGGATCTCGGCGCGTTCCCTGGAGAAGAACGGCCCGATCGGCTTGGATGGCTTCAAGAACGCCGGGTCGGCGGCGTCCACCTCGACCTGGGTGAGGATGGTCACCACCTGCTTGCGGAAGCCCGCGCGGGGCAGCTCGTTGTCGAACGCCAGCTCCAGCAGGAAGCCCATCGAGCCCTGCGTCTGGGCCACGCATACGTCGAGCGACTGCGGGGGCACGCGTTCGGCGGCCTCCTCGGCCTGGATCAGGATGTTTCCGACCTGCGGACCGTTGCCGTGGACGACGATGAGCTCGTACCCCTTGCCGAGGATCGGGAGGAGCTTGCGCACGGCCTCGCGCGCGCGCTCGAGCTGTTCGGCGGTGGTGCCCGAATCCTCCGGGCGCAGCAGCGCGTTGCCGCCGAACGCCACGACGGCGAGAGGACGTACGAAGGAGAAGAAGGGGGTGGGATTCATGTCGAAGGGAGGTCGTGAGCCGTGAGCCGTAGGCCGCCAGCCGACGGGTTCGCGCGGCTCACGGCTGACGGTTCACGGTATACGGGTCTCGCTCCCATTCAGGGTTTGAGGTCTTCGCGCACGAGCGGCATCGCCATGCACCGCGGTCCGCCGCGGGCCCGGGAAAGCTCGTGGGCCGCCAGCAGGATCGCGTACTTCCTGGACGGCTTCCACAGCTCGAGCTCTTCCCTGCCGAGGAGCAGGTCCGCTTCGTCGACGACGGTGTAACCCGCCCGCGCGAGCTCGGCCGCCGTGGCCTCGTTGCGGTCGTAGATGAGGACCACGCCGGGCGCCAGGGCGAAGGCGTTGGCGCCGTCGGTCCACTGCTCGCGGCGCTCCGCGATCGGGTCCTCGCCCCCGCAGCGGATGGGTTTCAAGTCCAGCTTCTGGGCCTTCAGCGCCGACAGCAGGTCCTTCTCGGTCGTCCACGTGATCTCGCGCTTGGTCAGGTCGCACTCGTAGACGTCCGCTTCTTCGGCGCCGTCCGGCAGGATCATCGGCCCGTACACCAGGCACTCGTCCTGCGAGATCATCGTGAAGACCGTGTCGAGGTGCATGTAGGAGCGTGCCGGCGGGACGGCGACGACCAGGATCCGTTTCACGGGCGACTTGAGCTTCTTGAAGGACTTCGGCCAGCCGCTCGATCGTCGTTTTCTCGGTTCGCTCCGAATAGCCGATCGCCAGCAGGTCCTCGCGCAGCACCAGGACGTCTCCCCCCTCGAGCGTGGGACGCATGCGCGCGAAGGAGGTGGGCCTCGCCGTAGTCGGCCGAGAACTCCTGGAACCAGAACTTCCCGCCCTCCAGGGTTCGCGAACCGCGGGTGGAGGGAGAGCACGTAGCCCGAGAGCAGGGGCTCGCGCTGGCGGGCCGGGGTCGCCATCGAGGCCCGGATGGCGCGCTCGCCGACCACGACGAGGGGGTCCCTCTGGAAGAAGTAGTTGGGGATCGGCGGAAGCCAATAGAGCTCGGAGGCTTCGCGCGCCATCTCGGACGCCGGCTTCTCGATGCCCGTGACGAGCGCGGCCGCGAGCTGCTCGGCCGTCAGGTCGCGCAGGCGGTAGTCCATGTCGGGTCCCCAGCCGAGGGTCTTCCCGAGGTCGTCGAGGATCGCCGCCCGCTGCTCGGGGACCTGGAGGACCTCCTCGAGCAGATCCTGGACCTCGAGGACCTCGTCGCAGACGTAACCGAGGACCTGCTGGAAGCGGCGATGCTCCTCCCGGGCGCGGTTCCCGTAGAGGATGTCGTCGAAGAGGAGCTCCTCCATCATCGATGGCACCATCCGGTCGATCTCGCGGCCCGGAAGGTGCACGAGGACGGTTTTGAGCTTGCCGATTTCGGAAGTGACTCTGAGGCTCATGGGCTCACGCGCGAGGCGCGGGATTCTATCAGGGGCCCGGGGCCCCGATGCCCCGGCTCAGGACGGAGGCAGGAGGGGCATGCCAGCGGGCTTTTCACCCGCTTCGATTTCCTTGTCCGCCTTTTCGGTGATCGTCTCCAGCCGCGTGGTGAAGCGATCGAAGGCGTTGGAGGTCTCGACGTACTGTTTCTGGGCGTTGGTCAGGTGGGACCCCAGCTTCTCGAGAGGCGTCCCGACACGTTCGATGAGACGCAGGAGGTCGGCCAGATTCTCGTGCACCTCTCTCGCGTTCTCCTGGAGCTCCATTCCGCGCAAACCGAGCGCGACGGTGGACAGATACGCGAAGAGCAGCCGCGGCGACACCGGGATGACGCGGCGCGCCGCGGCGTAGTCGGCCAGAGCGGCCTCCTCGCCGTCCGCGACGATGTCGGCGTAGACCGCCTCGGCGGGCACGTACATGAGGGCGAAGTCGCAGGTGCCGCTGGCCGGTCGGATGTATCTCTCCGCAATCCCGTCGACGTGCTTCCGGACGTCCCGGCCAAACTGCTGCCGCGCCCGACGCTTCTCTCCCTCGTCCTCGACCTCCCGGGCGCGCCGGAAGTTCTCGAGCGGGAACTTGCTGTCGATCGGCACGACCCGGTCGAGCAGAAAGACCACGGCGTCCACGACGACCCCGTCCCCCAGCGGATGCTGCATCGCGAAGGCTCCCGGCGTCAGGACCTGGCCGAGCGCCTGCTCGAGGAACATCTCGCCGAGCGTGCCGCGCAGCTTGGGCGGCTTCAGGAGGTCTTCCAGGCGCGTGACGTCGCCGGCGAGCTTCTCGATCTTCTTGGAAGACTCGTGCAGCCGGCCCAGCCGCTCGCCGAGCTCCTGGAGCAGGTGGCCGGATTTGCCCAGGTGGTCCGCGACGCTCTGCTGTCCGGTGGCCAAGCGGTTCTCCACGCTCTGGACGCGCGTCTCCATCGAGCGGCGCAGCTCGTCGAACCGCCGGTCGACCGACTGCGACGCTTCGCGGGCGCGGGCCGTCTCGGCGAGGACCTTGTCGAGCCGCGCCGCCGACTCCTTCGAGCGCGCCAGGAACAGGGCCGCGGCGACGCCGACCGAGGCGAGGATCGCCAGGCCGAGCCCGATGAGGAGGATGCCGGAGCCCATGTCTTACAGAATAGACCCCGGAGCGGACAAATGGTGTCCGACCGGAGCCGTGAACCGTCAGCCGTGACCCGCGGCTCACGGTTTACGGATTACGGCTCCCGCCGACCTCCCGACAGGAGCAGAACGACGCCGACGAACAGCGCCGCGCCGATGACCGCCCAGAGGAACGGAAACGGCGGACCGTCACCCAGTCGGATCACGAACAACTCCGGGAGGTTCGCCTTGCGGGCGATCCAGGAGCCGAGCATCGCGCCGATGAAGCCGAGGGCGATCGAAACGACGCAGCCGCCCCGCGTCCCCCCCGCGATCGCCCGGCCGATGCCGCCGGCGACCGCGGCGATAACCAGGTAGAGAAGGACGTCGATCAACGTCACGGCAAAAGCATCTCACATCGCTTGTCCCGCCGCGCCGAGGGGTGCGAGAATGACGGGGAGGCGCGCTTGGACGATCAAAAGAGACCCCCGAAGACCTCCAGGGAAGATCAGGAGATCGACTACCTGATGTGCGGGCAGTGCGGCACTCCCTGCTACGTTTTCGAGCTCGAGGGCAGCCGGATCCTCGAAGCGACCTGCCTGGTCTGCGGCAACGACGAGGTCGGCATGTTCAACCTCGGAGAAGAAGCCGGAGCGGATGACAAAGACTGACGGCTACGTCAACCCCCTCACCGAGCGTTACGCCTCGGCCGAGATGTCGGCCGTCTTCTCTCCGCGGTTCAAGTTCGAGACCTGGCGCCGCCTCTGGCTCTGGCTGGCCGAGGAAGAGCGGCGACTCGGCCTGCCGATCGCCGAAGACGCGATCGCCGCAATGCGGGCGCACCTGGCGGACATCGATTTCGACGCCGCGGCCGAGGAGGAAGCCCGGACCCGCCATGACGTGATGGCCCATGTGCGCGTCTTCGGTGCCGCGGCCCCGGCAGCCCGGGGCATCATTCACTGGGGCGCGACGTCCGCGTACGTGACGGACAACGCCGACCTGATCCAGATGCGGGAGGGCCTCGCTCTGGTCGAGCGCCGGCTGGTCGCGACCCTCCGGAAGCTCGGCGACTTCGCGCTCGCCCACCGGGACCTCCCGGCTCTCGCCTATACGCACTTTCAGCCGGCCCAGCCGACGACCGTCGGCAAGCGGGCGGCCCTCTGGGCCGCCGACCTGCTGATGGACCTGGAGCAGGCCCGCTCGGCGAAACGGGGGCTGCGGTTCCTCGGGGCCAAGGGAGCCACGGGAACGCAGGCCTCCTTCCTCCGGCTCTTCGGCGGAGACTCGGCGAAAGTCGAAGAGCTCGACCGGTCGCTCGCGAACCGCGCCGGCTTCGAGCGCCGCCAGACGGTCTCGGGCCAGACGTACTCGCGCAAGCAGGACGACCTCGTCGTCCACGCACTCTCCTCGCTCGCGCAGTCGGCCCACAAGATCGGCAACGACCTGCGCCTTCTCCAGCACGAAGGCGAGCTCGAGGAGCCGTTCGAGGCCGAACAGGTCGGGTCCTCCGCCATGCCGTACAAGCGCAATCCGATGCGGGCCGAGCGGATCTGCTCGCTGGCGCGCCACGTGATCGCCCTTTCCCTCGACACCGCGATGACCGCCGCCACCCAGTGGCTCGAACGCACGCTCGACGACTCGGCCAACAAGCGCATCGCCGTGCCCGAGGCGTTCCTGGCGACCGACGCGATCCTGATCCTGCTCGAGAACGTCCTCGGCGGCCTCGTCGTCCACCCCGAGGTCTCGCGGCGCCGGCTCGAGGCCGAGATTCCTTTCCTCGCCACCGAGAACGTCCTGATGGAAGCCGTCCGGCGCGGCGGAGACCGGCAGGACCTGCACGAGAAGCTGCGCGTCCATGCGCGTGCGTCGGCCGAGGCCCGGTCGCGGACCGGCGAGGCGGCCGACCTCTTCGACCGCATCGCGTCCGACGCGGCCTTCGGAATGACGCGCGACGAGCTTTCGCAGGCTTCGCGGCCCGAGTCGCTCGTCGGCCGCAGCGCCGAGCAGGTCCAGACCTTCGTCCGCGAGGAGCTCGAGCCCGCCCTCCAGGGCGCCGTCGCCGCCGAGAGCGCGCCCGGTCCGCGTGTGAGCCGGAGCCGCCGGGCTTCCTCCGGGCCCGCGCTGCTCCTTCTGGTCCTCGTCACCGCCTGCGCATCGCGCTCCGCGACTCGTCCCGTGTCGCGCCCGATCCCGCCGGAGGAGGCGAAGGCCGGCTGGAGCCAGGAAGGCCTCGCCTCCTGGTACGGCGGCGACGATGGGTTCGAAGGAAAGCCGACGGCCTCCGGCGAGATCTACGACTCCTCCCTTCTGACCGCGGCGCACCGCGACCTGCCCCTCGGGACGATCGTGGACGTGACCGGGGAGAGCGGCAAGACCGTGCGCGTGCGGATCAACGACCGTGGGCCCTTCGTGCACGGCCGGGTCATCGACCTGTCGCGCGAAGCGGCCCGCCGGATCGACCTCCTCGGACCGGGAGTCGGCCCCGTGCGGGTGACCATCGTCGCGGCCGGACCGTCGCCGACCCCCGTGCCGGCCGCCGTCGCGCGCGGCCCGTGGGCCGTCCAGGTGGGTTCGTTCGGGGAGAGGACTCGCGCCGACCGCCACGCCGAGCGCTGTCGCGACGCCGGCTTCCCCGTGTACCTGGAGCCGTACGAAGGGCTGACGCGCGTCAAGGTCGGGCCGTACGACTCTCGCGAGAGCGCCGAGGCGAAGCTGGTTGCGCTCGAAGACGCGGGGTTCGAAGGGATCGTGGTACCCGCGAACTAACCGTCGCCTCCGCTCGTACGGAGATCTGCCGCCTGCGGCGTCACCGGCGAGCGGCTCGCGCGGATGCGCGCTCGACCGCTCGCCTGATCCCTCCCTCGCTACGGCTCCCGCGGCGCGAGGCTCCTCCCTTGGGGAGACTCCTCGCGCCGCGAACGGAGTGACCCTCGTGGCGACCAAGGATCAATCTGCTACCTGATCACTTGGAGAAACGCATAGCGGTGTCATCGGACCGCGCGTGACGTGCGGGTAGAATCCCCGGTCTCATGAGCGCCCCCTCCCACGCGATCTCGTGCCGCGGGCTCAAGAAGCACTACGACGACGTGGTGGCCGTCGACGGGCTCGACCTGGAGGTCGCGCCGGCGAGTGCTTCGGCCTGCTCGGCCCCAACGGCGCGGGCAAGACGACGACGATCGAGATCCTGGAAGGGCTGACCGAGCCGGACGACGGCGAGGTCGAGCGTCCTCGGGCCGACGCTGGGGCGAGCGACGAGCGGGAGCTCCGCGAGCGGCTCGGCGTCTCGCTCCAGGAGACGCCGGCTCACCGAGAAGCTCACGGTCGACGAGACGCTCGAGCTCTTCCGCTCCTTCTACGGACGGGGCGCGATCCGCCGAGCAGCTGCTGGCCGAGCTCTCGCTCGAGGAGAAGCGCGACGCGCGGGTCGGCAAGCTCTCCGGCGGCCAGCGGCAGCGGCTCGCCGTCGCCTGCGCCCTGGTCGGCGACCCGGAGATCCTGTTTCTCGACGAGCCCACGACCGGCCTCGATCCGCAGAGCCGCCTGCAGCTCTGGGAGCATGATCGCGGCCTACCAGCGCGGCCGGACGGCACGGTGCTGCTCACCACGCACTACATGGACGAGGCCGAGCGCCTCTGCGACCGCGTCGCGATCGTCGACCACGGCCAGATCATCGCCCTCGGCACGCCGGCGGAGCTCATCGCGCTCGCTGCAGGCGCCGCCAACGTCGATCGAATTCTCTCCGAGCCCGATGTCGACGAGGCCGACTCTGCGCGCGCCTCCCGGGCATCGGCGTCCACCGCCGCGGACCGAACTGGCGCGCTCCCGTCCACTCGCTCGCCGAGACCGTGCCCGCCGCTGCTCGCCGCTGTCGAGCGGCTCGGGCGCGCGGCTCGTCAGCTCTCGACCCACCGCGCCACGCTCGAAGACGTCTTCGTCTCCCTGACCGGCCGGGAGCTCGCGATGAGTGAGCGAGCCCAGCGGAGCGAACGCTCCGCTGCTCGAGCTGACCGTCGCCCGCGATCGCGCGAGTTCCTGCGCGAGCCCGAGGCCGTCTTCTGGGTCTTCGCCTTCCCGGTGCTGCTCGCGGTCGTCCTCGGCTTCGCCTTCCGCGAGCGGCCGCCCGATCCGATCCCGGTCGGCGTGGTCTCCGGCGCGGGCTCCGACGGCGCGCGATCACCGCGGCGCTCGCGACGTCGCCGGCACTGGTCCGGCCGCGACGCGTACCCGACGCGGCGGAGGGCTCGCAGGGCCTGCGCACGGGCAAGATCTCGCTGCTCGTCGAGGACCGGCCCGGCGGCTCGTCTTCCACTTCGACGCGACGCGCCCCGACGCGCGCATCGCGCGCCTGGAAGTGCGACGACGCCCTCCAGCGCGCCGCCGGCCGCACGGACCCGCTCGCCGCGCGCGTCGGGCTGAGGTGCAGGAGAAGGGCTCGCGCTACATCGACTTCCTGATCCCCGGCCTTCTCGGCATGAACCTCATGGGCACGGGGATCTGGAGCCTCGGCTTCTCGATCGTCAACGCGCGGCTCGAAGCAAGACTGCTCAAGCGCTTGGTCGCGACGCCGATGCGCAAGAGCGACTACCTGCTGGCGCAGATGCTGTCGCGGCTCGTGTTCCTGGTGCTCGAGGTCGGCGTGCTGCTCGCGCTTCGGCTGGCTCGCCTTCGACGTGCCGGTGCGCGGCTCGCTCTGGCTGCCTCGGCCTCGTCGCCTGCTCGGCGCGATGTGCCTTCGCGGGCTGGGCCTGCTGGTCGTCGCGCGGGCGCAGCACGATCGAGGCGGCGAGCGGCCTGATGAACCTCGTGATGGTGCCGATGTGGCTCCTCTCGGGCGTCTTCTTCTCCTCGGAGCGCTTCCCGCGACGCGATCCAGCCCTTCATCCAGGCGCTGCCCCTGACGGCGCTCAACGAGGCCCTCGCGCGGTGATGATGGAAGGGCAGCGGCCTCGGCCGGATCGGCCCGAGCTCGCTCGTCATGGCCGCTCTGGGGCGCTCGTCAGCTTCGCCGTCGCGCTGAAGATCTTCCGCTGGCAGTAGGATGGGTTCGCGATCCCGAGATCCCTTGCGCCGATTCGGCGTTTCGTGTTTCTCCTCGGACCATCGCGACGGGGGAATCCGTGTTCGAAGTGCTCATCGTCAGTCAGTCCGAGGTCCCGCAGCTGCTTTCGATGAAGGACTGCATCGACGTCATGGCGCGCGCGTTCGCCTCCGATCGGCCCGCGGCGAAGCCGACATGCCCCTGCGGCAGATCCTCTGGCTGCCCGAAAGATCCGGAGCGCTCGGGCTGATGCCGGCGCACTTGACCGGTCTCGCGGCGATCGGGCTGAAGGCCGTCACCTTCTTTCCGCGCAACGAGGGGACGGAGCTCGACTCGCACCAGGGCGCGGTGCTCCTCTTCGAGTCGGGCCGCGGCCGCCTCCTCGCCATGATCGACGCCACGTCGTCACCGCGGTGCGGACCGCAGCGGTCAGCGGGCTCGCCACGCGGGTTCTCGCCAGGGAGGACGCCGGCGACCTCGCGATCGTGGGCTCGGGCGTCGAGGCCCGCACGCACCTCGAGGCGATGCTGGCCGTGCGGAGGATCCGGAGAATCCGCGTCGCCAGCAAGACCTCCGAGCGCGCCCGTGAGTTTCGCCGAACGCGAGGCCAAGCGGCACAGCATCTCCGAGCTGACGCCATGCAATTCGGTCGAAGCGGCGGTAGCGGGCCGACATCGTCTGCACGGTCACGTCTTCGCGCGAGCCCTCGTCCCGGGGAGTGGTTCTGCCCGGGCGCGCACGTCAACGCCGTCGGCTCCAGCGTCGCGACCGCGCGCGAGCTCGACACGGCGCGATCCTAAGCGCTCGCGGCTCTTTGTCGACCAGCCGCGACGCCGCCCTCGCCGAGGCGGGCGACCTCCTGCTGCCGATCCAGACGGGGCCATGAGCGACGAGCACATCGTCGCCGAGCTCGGCGAGCTCGTGACCGGCGCGGCGAAGGGCCGCACTCCGCCGCCGACGTCACGGTCTTCAAGTCCGTGGGCCTCGCGATCGAGGACGTCGCCGCCGCGCACCACATCTACTGCAAGGCCGGCGGCTCCGGTCTCGGAAAGTGGTGGAGTTCGGCGGAGGCCGCCACGACGCCGATTGAGCGCCCGGGACTCGACGACATCCGCGCCGGCCCGCGCCCGCATCGCCGCCATCGGCCCTCCGGACCCCGCTCCTCCGGCTGCCCGTCGACGCGCCCTGCGAGATCTTCCTGAAGCTCGAGAACCTTCAGCCGATCGGCTCCTTCAAGCTCCGCGGCGCCGGAACGCGATGGCCCTGCCTCTCCGGAGGCTCTCGCCCGCGGGGTCTACACGGCGAGCGCCGGCAACATGGCGCAGGGCGTGGCGTGGAATGCCCGCCGGCTCGGCATCGCGTGCACGGTCGTGGTGCCCGACACCGCCCCGGACCAAGCTCGCCGCGATCGAGCGCCTCGGCGCCCGGATCGTGAAGGTCCCTTACGAGCGGTGGTGGCAGGTCCTCGTCGAGCACCGCTACCCCGGGATCGAAGGCCTGTTCTCCACCCCGTCGCCGACCGCGCGGTCTCGCCGGCAACGGCACGATCGGGCTCGAGATCCTGGAGGATCTGCCCGACGTGGACACCGTGCTCGTGCCGTTCGGGGGCGGCGGTCTCTCGTGCGGAATCGCCTCGGCCTCACGGCGCTCCGGCCCGCGACGCGCGTTCTGGCCTGCGAGGTCGAGACCGCCGCGCCCTTCACGCGGCGCGGGCCGCGGGCCGCCCGGTCGACCGCCTACCACCCGAGCTTCGTGGACGGCATCGGCGCCCGGAGCGTGCTGCCCGAGATGTGGCCCCTCGCAAGCGCGCTCCTCGCCGGATCGGTCGTCGTGTCTCTCGAAGAGACGGCATCGGCGATCCGCCTTCTCGCCGAGCGCGTCGGGTCGTCGCGGAAGGCGCGGGCGCGGTCCCCGTCGCCGCCGCGGCGAAGATGAGCGGCGGCAAAACCGTCTGCGTCGTCTCGGGAGGCAACATCGACCCGGAGAAACTGTCCGAGGTGCTAGCCGGCCGGTTGCCCTAAACCGTCGCGAGCGCTTCGCTACGGATCTGCCGCCTGCGGCGGCACCGGCGCCGCGGCTCCCCTGTGGGCTTGACCGCGGGCCTGATCCTTCGCTAGCGCTCGCTCCCGCGGCGCGCAGGCGTCCTCCGCCGCGCTCGTCGGAGACTTCCTCGGCGCCGCGTACACACCGACCAGCGCCTCGAAAAGCATCGGGCTCTCGAGGATTGCCAAGAAAGAGTCGGCGAGCGGCACAGGTGGGCGTGTACGCGGCGCGGGGAGTCTCCCAGCAGGGGAGGAGCCCCGCGCCGCGGGAGCCGCAGCGAGGGAGGGATCAGGCCTGCGGTCGAGCCCACAGGCGAGCCGCAGGCCGGTGCCGCCGCAGGCGGCAGATCCCGTACGAGCGGAGGCGACGGTCGGCGACGTTAGCGAAAGCGCCAGCCCCCGAGAAAGACGAGCGTGTTCAGCCCGAGGTTGGGCAGGACCGTTCCCGCGTTGGAGATGTGAGACATGCGGGCCTCCAGAGTCCAGGCGCTTCCGTCCGGGAGCCGGCTCCGCATCCCGACGCTGCCCTGAAGCAGGTAGTTGAAGCGGCGGTCGATCTCGTCGAGACCGGTCAGGTCGGTCCAGCCGAAGCCGGCGCCGAGCGAGGCGTAAGGCTGAGCGCGCGCTCCGCCGAAGAAGAAGCGGGCTCCCACCGGCATCCACCCGAGCATGTATCCACGCGGCCGGAAGAACCCGGCGAAGTGTCCCTCGAGTGTGTACTCGAGGCGACCCGAGAGTGGAAAAGACGACCGCGGGCACCACGAGGAACATCTGCTCTTCCGAGCGTCCGCGACTGAGCTTTACGGAGAAGCCGTAGCCGGCGGCGAGCGACCACTGCGGCGAGCGTCCACTCTCCGCCGGGGCCGGCGCCTGGGCGCTCAGTTCCAAGGACGGAAACGCCAGGGCGGCCGCGGCCAGCCAGGGCCACGGCGGTCTCATCGGGCGCTCGCTCCGGCCGGACTGGCGGATTTCTTGCGCTCCTCGAGCTCTTCGAGGGTCTTCGGCCAGTCGCCCCGCAGCAGCTGGGACAGGGCTCGGTCCGCGAGCAGCTTGCCGCCGGTCTGGCAGGTCGGGCAGTAGTTCGCCTCGTTCTCCGCGTAGACGATCCGCTGGACCGGTTTGCCGCAGACCGGGCACGGCTTGCCGTATCGGCCGTGGACGGCCATTCCCTCGCGAAAGGCCGTGACCTTCTCCGGAAACGCCCGGAGCGCCTCGTCTCCGAGGCGCTCGATCCACTCGCCGGAGAACCCCCTGCACGGCCCGGTAGAGGCGCGTCGATCTCTTCGTCGGTCAGCCGCTGCGTGAGCCGGGCCGGCGACAGCCGCGCGCGATGCAGGATCTCGTCGGAGTACGCGTTGCCGATGCCCGAGAGAAGCCGCGGATCCGTCAGCGCGCGCTTCAAGGTGTGGTTCTCCCGCGTCAGCGCGCCTCGAAACCGGGGCAGGTCCGCGTCCAGGACCTCGATGCCGCCCGCGATCGAAGTCCTCGAGCCGGGCCCGGCCTTCCACGAGGTGGAGCGACGCCCGTTTCTTCGTGCTCACCTCGGACAGGACGAGCGAGCCTTCCGGAAAATCGAAGGCCGCGATGGCGGCGCGGCCTCCGACCTTCGCGCCTCGTTTCCTCCAGTGGAGCCGGCCCGCGACCATCAGGTGGAGAACCAGGAAGAGCTCCCCTTCGAGCTCGAAGACGATACGTTTTCCGAGACGCCGGAGGCCGAGCACCCGCCGCCCCTCGGCGCTCGCGAGCGGCGGTGAGACGGACCGCAGGAGAAACGGATTGCCGAGCCGGATCGATTCGAGCCTCTCGCCCGCGACGCGCGTCTCGAGCGCCGCGAGATAAGCGAGGATGTCGGGCAGCTCCGGCACGCGCCGATGTTAGCTCGTACAATGACGGGCTGGATGAGAACGCCCGCCCACGGTCCCGAGGTCGACAGCGAAGCCATCGCCACCAGGCCCATGGATCGGGTTCTGGGAATGACGGTGCTCACCGCCTTCGCGCCATGGGATTCTTCCGAAGGAACCGACGACGAGTTGAAGCCGCCGGGCGAGCCCGGCGCGGAGCGTTTTCGCGCGCCATGAGCGCGCTCGCCATCGCCGCGGCTTTTCTCCTCACGGCAGCCCCGCTCACGGGAAGGCGGGTTTACGCCAGCTCGGCGGGCGGTTTCGTCAGAAGCCTTGAACGCCGGTCGCGACGCGCCAGCGCCAGACGGACGAGCTCGTCGAGGAGCTCCGACAGCGGCAGTCCGCTGGCCTCCCAGAGCTTCGGGTACATCGAGATCGCGGTGAAGCCGGGAAGCGTGTTGATCTCGTTGACGAGAATGCGGCCGGTCGAGCGCTCCAGGAAGAGATCCACGCGGGCCATGCCCGAGACGCGGCAGACGCGGAAGACTTCGACGGCCAGGCGCCGCGCCTCGGCCGCCACGGCCTCGGATCACCGGGGCCGGGATCAGCAGCTTCGCCTTGTCGTCCCGGTACTTGTCGTCGTAGTCGTAGAACTCGTGGCCCGGGACGACTTCGCCGGGGATCGAGGCTCTCGGCTCCTCGTCGCCGAGCACGGCGCACTCCAGCTCCCGCGCGTCGATCCCTTCCTCGATGAGGGCGCGCTCGTCGTAGCGGAGGGCCATTTCGATCGCCCCCTCCAGGTCTTCCCAGCGCTTGACCTTCGTGACTCCCACCGACGAACCTCCGGAGGCGGGCTTCACGAAGACCGGAAGCGTCACGCCGGCCGCCTCGAGCCGCGCCCGCGCGCCGGCCCGGTCGCGCGCCGAGACGGCGACCCCGCGAGGCGTCGGAATTCCGGCGTCGCGCAGAAGCGCCTTGAACACCGCCTTGTCCATGCCGACCGCCGACGCCGTGACTCCCGCACCCACGTACGGAACCCCGAGTGTTTCGAGGAATCCCTGCAGGACCCCGTCCTCCCCGGTCGTACCGTGGATGATCGGGAACACCACGTCGACGCGGCCCGGCAGGATCTGCAGCGGGACGATCGCCTCTCCGGCCGGCTCCTCGCGGCGGAACTTCTCCGGAACGGCGCCTTCGGCCAGGAGACGGGACGATTCGACGGCCGGCAGGAATCGCCCGTCCTCTCCGACGGCGAGAGGGAGGACCTCGTACCGGGTCGGATCCAGAGCGCGGCAGATCGTCCGCGCCGAGATGCGCGAGACCTCGCGCTCGACCGATCGCCCCCCGAAGAGGACGACGATCCGGGTGCGTCGTCACCACGTCACCACGCGGACCTCTTCCACGGCAGGCGCCTGCCGGAGACGCTCCAGCACGGCTGGCGGCGGCGGGGAATCGACGGCGATCACGGCGGCGGCGCGCGGACCCGTCGCCGCGGGCGAGAGAGAAGTCGGCGATGTTGACGCCGGCCTCGCCGAGGATGGTGCCGACACTGCCGACGACTCCGGGGACGTCGCGATTGCGCAGGTAGACGACCGTCCCTTCCGGCCGGAACTCGAGCGGCAGCCCGTCGACCTCGACCACTCGGGCGTCCTGCCCCGTGAAGAGGGTGGCGTCGGCCCGGCCGGTCGTGGCGCCGGAGAGCGTCAGGCGGAGCGAGCGGGCGTAGACGCCGGGCTCCTCGTGCCGCGTCTCGCTGACCGAGAGGCCGCGGTCCTGCGCGACGAACATCGCGTTGACGTAGTTGACCGTTTCGGGCGTGTGCGTCTCGAGCGCGCCCTTGACCGCGGCCACCGTGACCGGGCGAAGCAGGTCCTCCGGCAGTCCCCAGGTTTCTACGGTCAGCCGCGAGAGATGGCCCGAAACCAGCGCCGAAAGAAAGTGGGCCGTGCGCTCGGCCAGCCGCATCCAGCCGGAAGCGCCGCCCGCGTCCTTGGGTCCGCGGAACGGAAGGTTCACCGCCGGAACGTAGGGAGCTCCGGCGAGCGCCTGGAGAAGCGCCTCGACCGTCTGGGTCGAGACCCGCTCCTGGGCCTCGACCGTGGAGGCGCCGAGGTGCGGCGTCGCGACGACGTTGGGCAGCTTCAGCAGCGGGTCGTTCGGGTCGGGCGGCTCGGGGTCGAAGACGTCGAGGGCGGCGCCGGCGATCCGCTTCTCTCGCAGGGCGTCGTGGCAGCGCGGAGCGATCCACGAGGCTCCCTCGGGCGACGTTGACCAGGACGGCGCCCGGCTTCATGCGCGCGATCTCGGCCGCTCCGAGAAGCGCCTTGCTGCCCGGTCGCGGTCGAGTGGAGCGTCACGACGTCGGATTGCGCGAGAAGCGTCTCGAGAGGCACGAGGGGCACGCCCATCTCCTGCGCCTTCTCGGCCGGGAGGAACGGATCGTGCGCCAGGAGCTTCGCCTCGAACGCGCGGGCGCGCGCCGCGACCCGCGAGCCGACCTGCCCGAGGCCCACGATGCCGACGGTCTTGCCCGCGAGCTCCGAGCCGACGAACTTCGACTTCTCCCACCGCCCCGCCGCCATCGACGCGGCCGCTTCGGGCACGCGGCGCAGGAGCGCGAAGAGGAGCGCGAAGGTGTGCTCCACGGCCGACACGACGTTGCCCGTCGGAGAGTTCAGCACCAGGACGCCCCGCGCGGACGCGGCCGGGACGTCCACGTTGTCCACGCCGACGCCGGCGCGGCCCACGACGGTCAGCTTCGGCGCGGCGGCCAGGAGCGCCGCGTCCACCTTCGTCGCGCTGCGGACGAGCAGCGCATCGGCGTTCTTCAGGGCGGCCAGGAGCTCCTCGCGCGAGGTTCCGGCGAGGTCCACGACGTCATGCCCGGCCGCGCGCAGCATGTCGAGACCGGCGCTCGAGACCTTCTCGGCCACGACGACCAGGCTCACGCGGCGGCCTCCCCGGCGCAGGCGTCGAGCACGCCGAGGAGCGCCTCGAGCGAGGCCATGTCGACGTCGCCCATGTGACCGATCCGGAACGTGGAGGACTTCCACTTCCCGTAGCCGCCGCCGATCGTGTAGCCGCGCTCCTTGGCCCTGGCCACGAGATTCTCCGACGAGACGCCGGGGCGCGGCTTCAGGCAGGAGACGGTCCACGAGCGCGCCCCCTCCGGCGGCACGCAGACGTGGCCCCGCTCCTCCGCCCACGTCTCGACGCGGCGGCGCAGGGCCTCGTGACGCGCCCACCGGCCCTCCATCGTCTCCGTCAGGATGTGATCGAGCTGGAGGTCGAGCGCGAAGAGGTGAGGTGTCGAGGGCGTGTAGGGCGTCTGGTGTTTCTCGGCGAAGGTCTCGGCCTCTGAAAGGCGCAGGTAGTGCGCCCGTGAGCGCTCGCGCGCCCGCTCCCGGTACCGCTTCGAGGCGAAAGCCACGCCCAGGCCCGGCGGAAGGGCCAGCGCCTTCTGAGACCCGGAGAGGGCGAAGTCCAGGTTCCAAGCGTCCGACTCGACGGGCGACCCCGCCACCGAGGTCACGACGTCGGCGAGCACGAAGGCGTCGGATTTCTGACGCACGACGCGCGCGATCGCGGCCAGGTCGTTGAGCGTGCCGGTGGAGGTCTCCGAGTGCACGATCGTCACGGCCTCGTAGCGGGCGTTCTCCAGCGCGCGTCCGACGTCGGCGGGGTCCACCGGCGTCCCCCACGGCGTCTCGACCAGGTCGGCCGCAAAGCCCAGGTCGCGCGCGCACGCGGCCCAGCGTTCCGAGAACGCGCCCGAGGTGATCGCCAGGACGCGTTCGGGCATGAGGTTGACCAGGGCCGCCTCCCAGAGTCCGGTGGCCGCCGCGGTCGCCGTGAAGACGAAGCCTTCGGTGCGGAACACCTTCTGCAGGCGCGGCGGAATCCGGGCATAGAGGTCGGCGAAGGCCTTGCCGCGGTGGCCGATCGCTTCATGGCTCATCGCCTGGCGCACCGCGTCGCGGACCCAGACGGGGCCCGGGAGGAAGAACCGTACCTGCCCCGGCCTTCCGCCGGTCGGATCGAACGATTCCGTCATGAGGATCGCGATTCTACTGGACGCCTCCCCCGTTCCTGTCGAGCCAGGCGGGCAGCTCGGAGATCGATTCGAGGAACGCGTCGGGCACGAGCGCCGAGAGCTCTTCGCGCGTGCGCGAGCCGCCGGGTATGAGCACCACGCGGCATCCCGCGGCGCGGGCGAACTCGAAATCGACCTCCATGTCCCCGACGACGACGGTCTCTCGCGGCGACGCGCCGGCGCCCTCCATCAGGCGCCGCAGCATCGTCGGGTCGGGTTTGGGAGGAGTGTCGGCGTCCGGCCCGCCGACGTCCCGAAACGCGCGGCCGATTCCCTTCGCTTCGAGAATCAGTCGGGAGAAACGCGCCGGCTTGTTGGACGCGACGGCCAACGGATGGCCGCGCGCTTCGAGAGCCGCGACGGCGTCGGCCGTTCCGGCCAGGAGGTGCGACTTCTCGACGGCGACGAACGGGTACCGCTCGCGGAAGAGGCGAACGCCCTCCGCGGCGCGCCCGGCCCCGACCGCCTGCTCGAGCAGTTTCTCCAGGCCGTGCCCGACCATGCCGCGTATCTGAGCGTCCGAAGGGGGCGTCTCGCCCAGCAGCCCCATCGCGTGGCCGAGGGCGTCGCCGATCGCCGCGTAACCGTCGATCAGCGTGCCGTCCAGGTCGAAGACGACGAAAGCCGGCATCTCGGCGCGATCAGGCCTTCGTGGGTTTCTGGCGGTCGAGCCCCGCCAGGCGCAGGACGGTCGCGGTGATGCCGTCCCAATCGCCGAAGGACAGTGTCGGCACCGATCCGGCGAAGGGCCCGTCCGAGATGCGCGCGGCGGGCTCGAAGACGTCGGGCCGCGAGGCGCCGGTGCGCAGGACCTCGATCTTGGGAAGCGGCAGGTTCTTGTAGCCCTCGACCAGCACGAGGTCGCAGCCGGAGAACTCCCGCCTCAGGAGCTCCTCGATCGGCTCTTCCTGCCCGAAGCGCCGCGCCGTCGCGCGCCGCGGTGTCACCAGCGCCGCCACCTCGGCCCCGGCCGCGGCGTGCCGCTGCGAATCCTTTCCCGCCACGTCGTCCTCGACGTCGCGGGTCGAGTGCTTGATCGTTCCGACCGTGAGGCCCCGGGCCTTCAGCCGCGGCACCAGCTCCACGATGATGCTCGTCTTCCCGGAATCGTGGCCGCCCACGAACGCGACGACCGCGGGCCGCCGGTCCGGGTAGAGGAGATACGGTTCGCGCCGCGCCGCAAAAGCCTGGGCCGCGTCGTAATGCCGCGCGATCTCGGCCCGGAGGTTGCCGCCTCCGTCGACCATCTCGCGGAAGCTCGGCGACCCCGTCAGAAGGTCCACGGCGGGCCGCGTGTCGAACTCGTAGGGCTCCGTGCGCCAGCGGAACTCGAGCGGCGAGAGCCGGCGCGCGGCCTCGACGACACGCAGGCCCGTCTGAAACGATCGGAACGCGAGAGGATCGGTCACCTCGAGCAGGGCCCCGCCGCAGGAGACCCCGGCGTGCTTGTCGAACATCGGCCGGAACCGCAGGGGCAGGAACGACGCTCCCGGCAGAACGAGCGCGTTGAGCGAGTCGGCGAGTGCCACGCTGTCGATCCAGGGCGCGCCGAAGATCTCGAACGGTCGCGTCGTGCCGCGCCCCTCCGAGAGGTTGGTGCCTTCCAGCAGGCACATGCCCGGGTACACGAGGGCCGTGCCCGGCGTCGGCATGTTGGGCGAGGGCGGAATCCAGGGAAGGCCGGTCTCGGCGTAGGGCATGTCGCGCGCCCAGCCCGTGGCCGGAGAGACGACGAGGTCGAGATCCAGCCGCCGTTCGGCCGCAAACAGCCGCGCCAGTTCCCCGGCCGTCATCCCGTGCCGGACCGGAAGGGGGTGCAGCCCGACGAAAGTCAGATAACCCGTGCTCTGCGATGCCCCTTCGACCGCGCCTCCGATCGGATTCGGGCGGTCGCAGACGACGAAGCGCAGGCGCGAAGCCGCGCACGCCTCCATCGCGAGCAGCATCGTCCAGATGTACGTGTAGTACCGGCTCCCGACGTCCGCCACGTCGAACACGATCGCTTCCAGGTCGGCGAAGTCCTCGCGCCGCGGCTTCAGGCTCTCGGCCGTGCTCCCGTAGAGCGACACGACCGGCAGGCCCGAGGGGCCGTGGACCGCCGTGCCGACAGCCTCCATGTAGACCGCCCCGCCCTCGATGCCGTGCTCCGGGCCGAAGAGACGGACGAGCCGGACGTTCTGCGCCGACCGCAGCGCCTTCCACGTGGGGACACCGCCGGAGGTGACGCCGGAATGGTTGGTGATCAGACCGATGCGCCGGCCGGCCACCGGCCACGGGCTCTCCAGGAGCGAGTCGATTCCGAGGCGGACTTTGGCCACGGCCGATCTTAGCGTGGGGCGTCGGGATGGTCGGGACGCGTTCCCTGGACGAGCGCGACCGCGTGAGGCACGAGGCCGAGGATCGCCGCCAGGCAGTCGGCGGCGCCCCTGAGGCGAGCCCGGCAGCGCGACGACCAGAGTCCCCTTGCGAACGCCCACGACCTGCCGCGAAAGATACGCCGCCGGAAACCCGCGGGAGGTGTCCGCGCGCATCTTCTCGGCCAGGCCTGGGACCTCGAACTCGATCGCCTCGCGCACGCCTTCGGGCGTCCGGTCGCGCGGCGAAACGCCGGTCCCCCCGGTCAGCACGACGAGGTCCGCTTCCCCCGTGTCCGCGCGGACCCGAACGGCGCGGGCCACCTGGTGGGCATCGTCGGGGATCGTCTCGCGGGCAACAACCTGATGTTCGATTCCGGACGCGCGGAGGGCCTCCTCGCACGCGGGCCCCCCCAGGTCGGTCCGGTCTCCCGCGGCGACCCCGTCGGAAACCGTGATGATCGCGACGCGCAGGCTCACACGGCTAATATAGACCGCTCATGACGCTGTTGGACACTTTCCGGCGCCCGCTCGGCAACCTGCGTCTCTCGGTCACCGACCGATGCAACCTGCGCTGCGCCTACTGCATGCCGGAGCAGGACTACACCTGGCTGCCTCGGGAGGACATCCTCCACTTCGAGGAGATCACCCGGTTGGTCGGAGTCTTCGCGGAGCTGGGCGTCGACCGGGTCCGTCTGACGGGGGGCGAGCCTCTCGTTCGCCGGGATCTGCCCGAGCTCGTGGCGATGCTGGCTGCGACCGGCCGGATCCGCGACCTCGCCATGACGACCAACGGGGTGCTCCTGTCGGAGCAGGCGGGGCCCCTGCGGCGCGCCGGCCTCGGCCGCGTCACGGTCAGCCTCGACACTCTGGACCCCGAGCGTTTCCGCGAGCTGACGCGCTTCGACGCCCTCGACCGGGTGCTGGCGGGGATCGACGCGGCGGCGGGAGAAGATTTCGCCTCACTCAAGATCGACAGCGTCGTGATCCGCGGCGTCAACGACGCGGAGCTTGTCGCTCTGCTCGAGCGGGGTCGGGGTTGGGGCGCCGAAGTCCGGTTCATCGAGTACATGGACGTGGGCGGAGCCACGCACTGGACGCGCGAGCGAGTCGTGCCGCGGGCGGAGATCCTGGAGACGCTGGCGCGGCACTACGGCCCGATCGCGCCGATCGTCGAAACGAGCTCGGCCCCGGCCGAGCGCTATCGGCTGCCCGACGGCACTTCGTTCGGGATCATCGCCTCGACCACGGCTCCCTTCTGCAGCTCCTGTGACCGCAGCCGGCTGACGGCCGACGGTCTCTGGTACCTCTGCCTCTATGCCGCCCGCGGCCTGGACCTGCGCGGCCCGCTCCGGGCCGGAGCGTCCGCCGAGGAGCTCGCCGCGCTCATCTCGTCCGGCTGGAGCGGACGCGCGGACCGTGGAGCCGAGGAGCGGCTGGCGTTGCGGGAACGCTCCCCTCTGGTGGGGTTGACGGAGCTGAAGAAGGACCCGCACCTCGAGATGCACACACGGGGTGGTTAGCCGGCCAGGGACAAAGCAGGCAGCCCTTACATTTCGTCCTCGATCAGAACGGAGGCAGGTCCATGAAGAAAATTCCTCGTCTCGATGATCCTTGCAGTGATCACTTCGGCGTTTCGTTCGCCCGAACCCGTGCCTCATTACTCCTTCAAGGTTCGGCCAAGCGCAAAGGGGATCCGGCTCGAATGCGTCACGGGCTGTAAGTGGACCAATCTCTCGGCAACCTGCGAGAAAGAACCCTGTGAATTTCTCGTGGACGAGTCGGGCATCACGGGGGTCAAGCCTTGAGGCTCGGCGGCGCAGCAATGACCGGGAAGTGACGAGGCAGGAAAGCCTTGTGAGCGCCAGAAGGCCTTTGTCCTCGATCGGCCAGCCAGTGCCAGAGCTGCCTGTGGCGGATGTCGAACGAGCACAGCAGCACTATCGAGACACTCTCGGCTTCGAGATCGGATGGCTCTCTCCGGACAAGGAGATCGGAGCGGTGTCACGGGGAGACGTCGTGATCTTCTTCCGGAGGAAAGGGCCACCGTTCGAGGCTGCGGTCCACTGGGTGTTTGCAGAGGACATCGATGCGTCCTACCGCGAGCTTGAATCCTCAGGAGCAAACATCGTCGAGCCGCTGGAAGAGAAGCCGTGGGGGCTGAGGCAGTTCACCGTCGCCGATGTGGACGGAAACCGCTTCTACTTCCACCATGATTGAAGGTGTGCGCAGGACGGAGGAAGAGACGAGGACCTTCTCGCGTGCCGCCTGACTCGCGCCCGGACTGATGCGCAGCCCGTAAAACGTCGAAACACGAACGGAGCTTCGATGAAGATGACCAGATTGATACCGATGCTGCCGGTCAAGAGCATGCCGGCGAGCGTCGACTATTACTGCGGGATGCTCGGTTTTGAGGTCGAAAAGAGAAAGGACGAGTGGGGCTGGGCCATGCTCCGCTTCGACGAGTGTCGGCTGATGGTGGATCAATCGATCAATGCGCACCCGGCCAAATCTCGCGACTCCATCCTCTATCTGTACCCGGAGGATGTCGTCGCGTATCACCAGCAGGTTCGAAAGAACGGTTTGGTCGTGCCGGAGCTCGACGTCACCTTCTACGGTCTGACGGAGTTTCGAATCAGCGACCCGGACGGAAATCGACTCTGGATCGGGCAGAGCACGTCGATCGAGGACTGACCAGGCGCTGCGGCGAACGGTCACCGGGAGCGGGGCGACAGAGCGCTCCGCCTGAAAGCGGCTAGCGCCGATATGTGCCCGAGCGGCCCCCCGACTTCTCGACGAGCAGGATTTCGCGGATCACGGCTCCCCGGTCCAGCGCCTTGACCATGTCGTAGAGAGCCAGGCAGGCCGCCGCCGCCGCGGTCAGCGCTTCCATCTCGACGCCGGTCTTGCCGGTGATCCGGGCCGTGGCCGTCACGACGGCCTCGCGGCGGGCCGGCTCCAGGACCACGTCCACGTCGACGGATTCGAGAGCCAGCGGGTGGCACAGCGGGATGATTTCGGAGGTCCTCTTGGCGGCCTGGATCCCGGCGATTCGGGCGACCGCCAGCGCGTCGCCCTTCGCGAGCCGGCCGGACGCCAGGGCGTCGAACGCCGCCTTCCCCATCGCAACTGCGCCGCGCGCGACCGCGACCCGGCGCGTCGATCGCTTCTCCCCGACGTCCACCATGCGCGCGCGGCCCCGGGCGTCGACGTGCAGGACGCTGCGCCGAAGCGGCGCGCGGCCCCGTGGCCGGCGAGGCTTGCGGGAGTCGGGTTTCTCGGTGTCGCTCACGCTCTCTCCCGGAGAGCGGCGTACTGCTCGAGCGTGTTCAGGTTCGTGAAGGCGATCCGCGACGGGTCGAGCGCGCGCCACTCGGTTTCCTCGAAGACCTCGGCTCGGACCTCGTCGGCCAGGCCGGTCAACGAAAGGTGGCCGAGCGCCCGGCGGCGCAGCGCGGCATCGAGCGCGGCGCGGCGCCACACGCCGGCCAGGGGCTGGAGCGTCTTGTCGGAGCGGGGCAGGAACGCGGGGGCCTGGCTCTCCAGACTCCGCTGCGCGATCTCCCGGATCAGCGCCTGTGGGAGGGCGGGAAGGTCGACGGCGAGCACGAAGATCCGGTCGGAAGCTTCTTCGAGAGCCCGGATCAGCCCCTGAATGGCCGCGAGCTCCGGCGCGCCGTCGAGCACGATCCGAACGGGCCCGGCGGGGAACCCCGGCGGCTCCTTGGCCACGACGAAAACCTCCTCGAAGATCTCCGACAGGCGCGTCGTCTGAAACTCCAGCAGGGTCGACGCGCCGTAGGGCAACGCGGCCTTGGGACGGCCCATCCGCCTCGAGGCGCCGCCGGCCAGGACGGCGGCCGGCATCGGGATCTTCATGGGGGGCCGATGCTAGCATCGCGGGACCTCATGATCTCGGTCATCGTTCCGATCAAGAACGAGCCGCCAGAAGCCGCAGCGTCCTTCGCCCGATTCGACTCCCCTCCGGACTCCGAGATTCTGTTCGCGATCGACGACGGCCGGAGCCGCGGCGCCCGTCTCGCGAGCGCCGCCGAGAAGGCGCGCGGCGACATTCTCTTCTTCGTGCACGCCGACTCGCGCCCGCCGGAGGACGCCGTCGCGGTCATCCGCCGGGCGATCGCCGGAGGCGCGGCCGGGGGGGCGTTCTCGCTGGCGTACGCGACGCCTTCGGCGGCCCTGCGCCGGATCGCGTGGTGGGCGAACCTCCGGTCACGCCTCCTGCGGCTGCCCTTCGGCGACCAGGGGATCTTCTGCCGCCGCGACGCGTACGAGGCGGCGGGAGGTTTCCGCGACCTGCCGGTGTGCGACGACCTCGACCTCGTGCGCCGGCTGCGCCGCACCGGCTCGTTCGTCATCCGGCCCGAGCTCACGGTCACCTCGGGGCGCCGGTACCGGGACCGCGGAGCTCTCCGCCAGGTCCTCCGCGTCTGGAAGGTCGTGGCCGGGTATTTCCTGGGCGTTCCCCCGGAGCGGCTGGCGCGCTGGTACGAGCGCTGAGACCTACCGGTCCTGGCCTCCCAGGATGATCGGCAGCCCCGACTTCGGATTTCCGACGACGACGATCTTGGTGTTCGGGCTCATCGCGAGCTTCTCGGTCGCCTCGATGCCCTTCCACTCCAGCAGCTGCGGCGAAATCCCGGCGGCGACGATCTTCTGAAAGTCGGCGATGCCCTGGGCCTCGATGCGCTTGCGCTCGGCCTCCTGCTGCTCCTTCTGGAGGACGAACTTCATCTGCTCGGCCTCCTGCTCGCGCTTGAGCTTCTCCTGGATGGCGTTCGCGACGATCGGCGGCAGCCCGATCTTGCGCAGGAGCACGGCCTCGGCGACGATGCCCGCGGCCGCTCGCCATCTTCTGGAAGAGCTCGAAAGTCTCCCGGGCGATCTGCTCCCGCTCCGAGGAGTACAGGGCCTTGGCGTCATAGGAGGCCGTGACCTCGCGGATGGCCGAGCGGATCTGAGGGTGAACGATTCTCTCCTGGTAGTTCTTGCCGACCGTCCTGTAGATGTCCGACGCCTTGGCGGGATCGAGCTTGAACAGCAGCGAGCCTTCGAGGTCCATCATCAGGCCTTCTTTCGAGGGCACCTCGGTCGTCTCCTTCACCTCCTGGGTCTGGATCGACATCTTGATGACGCGTGTGAACGGCACGACGACGTGGACGCCCGCAGGCAAAACGTTGGGCGACACCCTGCCGAAGAAGTCCTTCACGCCGACGTGCCCGGCGGGCACAACCGTGATCGGGCCTCCGATGACGAGCAGGACGAACAGCACGGCCGCGATGATCGCCCGGCGAACGAACTTCGGGCCGGGCCCGGCGGTGGGAATGACTTCGAAGGTCCTGGGCATGAGCTCCTCCTTATGGGAAGCGGAAAATCGGCGAATCGGCGGGGACGGGAGACCTACACGAGCTTGAGCAGGTGACCCATCTTGTTCTTCTTGGCCTCGAGGTATTTGCGCGAACGGTCGGTGGGGTGGACCTCGAGGGGCACCCGCTCGACGATCTCGAGGCCGTAGCCGTCGATGGCCACGTACTTGGACGGGTTGTTGGTCAGGAGGCGCATCTTGCGCACGCCGAGGTCGCGCAGGATCTGGCAGCCCACGCCGTAGTTGCGGATGTCGGGCGGGAAGCCCAGCTTCTCGTTGGCCGACACCGTGTCGTGGCCCTGGTCCTGCAGCTCGTAGGCCTTGAGCTTGTTGATCAGGCCGATGCCGCGGCCCTCCTGCAGCAGGTAGAGGAAGACGCCCTTGCCCGCCTCGACGATCCTCTCCATCGCGAGCTCCAGCTGCTCGCCGCAGTCGCATCGCGCCGAGCCGAACACGTCGCCCGTCAGACACTGGGAGTGCACGCGGACGAGGACCGGCTCCTCCTCCGTGATCTCGCCGTGCACGAGGGCCAGGTGCTCCTCGTGCGTCACTTCGCTGCGGTAGGCAAACAGCCGGAAGTCTCCGAGACGCGTGGGCAGGTGCGGGGCCGCGATCCGCTCGACCAGCCGCTCCGTCTTCATCCGGTAGCGGATCAGATCGGCGACCGTGACCATGAGAAGGCCCATCCGCTCGCAGAACTTCGCGAGGTCCGGGACCCGGGCCATCGTGCCGTCCTCGTTCATGACCTCGCAGAGGACGGCCGAGGGGTCCAGCCCCGCGATCCGCGCCAGGTCGACCGAGGCCTCCGTCTGCCCGGCCCGCTTCAGGACACCGCCGCGCTGGGCGCGGAGCGGGAACATGTGGCCGGGACGATTGAGATCCGAGGGCCGGGTCGCCGGATCGATCGCGGTCAGGACCGTGGCGGCCCGGTCCGCGGCCGAGATGCCGGTCGTCGTCCGACCGCGTGCCTCGATCGAGACGGTGAACGCCGTGCCGAAGTTGGACGTGTTCTCCTGGACCATCGGGGGCAGCTCGAGGGCGTCGCAGCGCTCCTCGGTCAGCGCCAGACAGATGAGCCCCCGACCCTCGCGCGCCATGGCGTTGATCGCCTGGGGCGTCACCTTCTCGGCCGCGATGACGAGGTCGCCCTCGTTCTCCCGGTCCTCGTCGTCGACGACGACGACGAACTTGCCCGCACGCAGCGCCTCGACGGCCGCCTCGATGGAGCTAAAGGGGCTATCAGTCACAGGGCTATTTTCTCACGGTACTGGAAGTCGATTTCAGGGGGTCAGGTCTTCATTCTTCGGACTTTCGTCGCCCCGCCGCCTCCGTGGGGGCGCCGTCAGAACTCAAAAATGAAGACCTGACCCTAGAAAACAGCCGGCTCCTCGTATGTGGCGAAGACCTCTCGCATGACGTCGGAGATCTCCCCGACGGTGGCGTAGGTCTTCACGGCCTCGACCAGCGGGGGCATGACGTTCTTCCCGTCGGCGCAGGCCTGGCGAAGGGCTCCCAGGGCGGAGGTCACCGCCTTCCCGTCGCGCGTGCGCCGGAGCTCGGCCAGCGCCTCCTTCTGCTGTCCCTCGACGGCCTCGTCGATATAGAGCGTCTCGATCGGATGCTCGATCTCGTCCACGAACTCGTTGACGCCGACGACGATCTTCTCCCCGGAATCGACGGCTCGCTGGTACGCGTAGGCGGCGTCCATGATCTCCCGCTGCGGGAACCCGGCCTCGATCGCCTCGACCATCCCGCCGAGCTCGTCGATCCGCCGGAAGTAGTCGAAGCAGCCGCGCTCCATCTTCGTCGTCAGGTCCTCGATGAAGTACGAGCCGCCGAGCGGATCGATCGTGTTCGCGACGCCGGACTCGTGGGCCAGGATCTGCTGCGTCCGGAGCGCCAGCTTGACCGCGAAGTCCGTCGGCAGCGCCAGGGTCTCGTCGAGCGAGTTGGTGTGGAGCGAGTTGGTTCCGCCGAGCACTCCGGCCAGCGCCTGGACGCGCCGTCCGCACGACGTTGTTGTACGGCTGCTGGGCCGTCAGGGAGCAGCCGGCCGTCTGCGTGTGGAACCGGCACATCCAGGAGCGCGGGTCCTTCGCTCCGAACCGCTCGCGCATCGTCTTCGACCAGATGCGCCGGGCCGCGCGGAACTTGGCGATCTCCTCGAAGAAGTCGTTGTGGGAGTTGAAGAAAAAGGACAGGCGCGGCGCGAACTCGTCCACCGGCATCCCCGCCTCGATGCCGTACTTCACGTACTCCACCCCGTCGCGCAGCGTGAAGGCGAGCTCCTGCAGGGCGGTCGAGCCGGCCTCGCGGATGTGGTAGCCCGAGATCGAGATCGTGTTCCACTGCGGCACGTGCTTCGCGCAGAAGGAGAACTGGTCCGTGATGAGGCGCATCGAGGGGCGCGGCGGGAAGATGTATTCCTTCTGGGCGATGTATTCCTTGAGGATGTCGTTCTGAAGCGTGCCGCCGACCTTCTCCCAGGGCGTGCCGTGCTTCTCGGCGACCGCCAGGTACATCGCGAGAGCGATCGGCGCCGTCGAGTTGATCGTCATCGAGGTCGTGACGCGGCCGAGGTCGATGCGGTCGAAGAGGACCTCCATGTCGCGCAGGGAGTCGATGGCGACGCCGCACTTTCCGACCTCGCCTCGCGCCATGTGGTGATCGGAGTCGTAGCCGTACAGCGTCGGAAGATGAAACGCCGTGGACAGGCCCGTCTGACCGTGGTCCAGGAGGTAGTGGAACCGGGCGTTCGTCTGCTTCGCCGTGCCGTAGCCGGCGAACTGGCGCATCGTCCAGACCTTGCCGCGGTAACCCGTCGGATGCACGCCGCGGGTGAAGGGGTATTCCCCCGGCCAGCCGAGGTCCCGCTCGGGGTCGAACCCGGCGATTGTGTCGGGCGCCGCCAGCGGCTCCACCGGCGCGCCGGAGACCGTGGTCCAGTCCTTCTTCCAGGGAGGCGTCCGGGCGAGGGCCTTCTCGTACGCCTTCTTCCAGCGCTCGCGCCCCTCCCGCGTCGCCGGAGGGACGGTCGGATCGGGGTCTTTCTCCTCGCGGGCCATCGAGCGCTACCTCCGTCCAGAGGATAGCCGTTCCCCGCAGGATTCCCAAGGCCCGCCCGGAAGGCGGCATGAAACCTGCAACTACGGCACCGAGGCCACGCGGTTTGGTGTACGACGGGACCCCGGCCCGACCGGGAAAGCCCGCAGCGTGGGGGGTTTAAACGCCGAGATCCCGCCAGTCGGGACGAGGCAAGAGAGGAACAGACATGAGGAAACATTCACTTCTCGGGCTTCTCGGGCTTCTCGCGGCGGCAGTGATCGCAGTCGGATGCGCGCAGACGGATGCCGGCATCACGACGAAGGTCAAGTCCAAGCTGGCTGCCGACGACACCGTCAAGGCCTACCAGATCGACGTGGATACCAGGGAGAAGGTCGTCACGCTGTCGGGCAACGTGGACAGCGCCGCGGCCAAGGATCGGGCCGCCGAGCTGGCGCGTCAGACCACCGGCGTGGTCGACGTCGCCAACAACATCACGGTGGGAACCGGTTCCGCGGCGATGCCCGGCGAAGGCGGCGCACCGGCGCCCGGCGGAGAAGGCGACGCGGCGGCGGGCGGCAATGCGCCCAACCCGGAGCCGGATCGGTCGGCCGGACAGACCGTCGACGATGCGCAGATCACGGCTGCCGTCAAGACCAAGCTTCTGGGCGACTCGCAGGTCGGCGGCCTGAAGATCGACGTCGACACGCGCAACGGCGTCGTCTACCTGACGGGCGACAACATGAAGAGCCAGGCGGAGATCGATCAGGCGATCAAGCTCGCCCGCGAGACCACCGGCGTCAAGAACGTCGAGAGCAAGCTCGTCGTCGGCGACAAGAAGTAACCCGTATCCCGGCGGCGCGGAAGCGCTGCTTTCTCCGGGGGGCCGAGCAATCGGCCCCCTCTTTTTTTACCGTCGCGAGCACTGCGCTACGGATCTGCGCCTGCAGGCTCGACCGCGGGCCTGATCCTTCGCTACGCGCGCGCCGCGTTCACCGACCAGGGAAAAGACGGGGTCAGGTCTGGATTCTTCGGAGTTTCAAGCCGGAGTGCGGATGGAACGCTAGCGACGTGCAGGCCACGGCCTAAGGAAGCAGAGCGGTCCTGGCCAGGTGGGCGGCGCCTTTGACCGAGAACGGCAGGGAGGACGTCATGAAGCAGGAGTGCGTGCACCAGCATTCGCGCGCGGCGATGCGGCGGCGCATGTCGACGGCCTTCGCCGAGAACCAGGCCTTCGCGGAAGGAGTAGTCGAAGTCCCGGATGTTGCCGATCTCCCACTGGACCTCGCACAGCGAGACCGTGCCCTCCGGGTTCAGGACCCCCGAGATCGTGCCGGCGTAGCACTTGTAGACCATGCGCTCCTGCTCGAGGGTCTCGAGCTCCGCCTCGCGGGCGGCGATCTTCAGGTTGCGGAGGATCGGGCGGTACTGGTCGAATCCGGCCCAGTAGGGTTTCAGGAATCGGAGGGCCTCGGCGTACTCGGCGTTGGTCAGCGGGTGGATGGACGGGTCCGGGAACGGCGGGCGCAGCAGCTCGAAGGAGTGGAAGTCGATGGCCGGGAAGTTGTCGCGGACCCACCCGGTGATCTCCGGAAGGTCGTCCCGGTTGAAGGACGCCAGCACCGTCTGGACGTTCAGCGTGAAGCCGCGCGTGGCTTTCTTGAGCGCGGCCAGACGCTCGTAGGTCTCGATCACCTTCGGAAAGTTCCCCGGCGCTCCGCGGATCACGTCGTGCCTCTCGCCCAGGTGGTCGAGCGAGAGCCCCACGGTGAAGGTCTGCCGGTCGTCCTTCCGGGACTCCAGCACGCGCGCCACGATCGCCTCGACCTGCTCGGGAATCAGCGAATTCGTCGGCATCGTGACGTTGGACGCGTCGTGGCGCCGGTAGAGGATGCGCGTGATGTCGGGAAGCTCGCGATTCAAGGTCGGCTCACCGCCCGTCAGCACGACGGAGTACAGAGACCCGAGGTCGGCGAGCGCGCGGTCGTATTCCTCGAGCTGCATCTCGAGGTGCCGGTTGACGTTCAGGTGGTCCCAGTAGAAGCACGTCACGCACTTCGAGTTGCAGAGGTTGGTCATTCCGAGGATCAGATAGCGCGGCAGCGTCTCCCGGCCCCGCAGCCAGTGCGCCGCCAGCTCCAGGTTGTTCATCGGGCGGCCACCGCCGCGACGCCGCGGGCGATACCGGCGAGGAGGCCGGTGAAGTACGTCAGGTGGTGCACGGCGAACGCAAACGGGACCGCGGGAGCCAGCGCCGGGTCGCGGCGCCACAGGGGAAACGACAGCGCCCAGGTCGAAAGGGCGTAGAGCGCCGCGGCCGGCAGGAGAAACCGCGCGCCGAAGAGCGCCGCGCCGGCCGAGCCCGCGAAACCCGCCGCGAGAAACGCGGCGACCCGTCCGCGCGCGTGGAGGCCCGGGCGCTCGACGAGGAGCCGGCCCGTCTTGACGCGGTAGCGCCAGCGCTGGGCGACGTACGGGCCGGGGAACCCGCGCCGCCGGTGACGCACGCGGACGGCGGGATCCAAAACGACGCGCGCACCGCGCAAAAGCGCCCGCCGCACGAAGTCGGTGTCCTCGCCGATGTAGCCGAAGCCCTCGTCGAAGCCCGAGAGCGACTCGAAGGTCTCGCGGCGCACGAACAGGTTGCAGAGCGCGACGTCGTGGGCCGACCGGACGGGACCGCCCCGGGGGTTCCACTCGTGGGCCGGGATCCCGCTGCCGATCCACGGCGTGGCCAGAAGCAGGTCCGACAGACGCTCGGCGTACGGGGCGTCGCTCGGGCCCGGATCCGGGCCCCCCACGATCTCGGCCGACGCGCAGGCCCGCGCGCCCGCGGCCAGCCAGCCGGGCTCGGCGGCCGCGTCGTCGTCCAGAAACGCGAGGAGGGGCGCGCGTGCCTCGGCCGCGGCCCGGTTGCGCCGCCGGGCCGGGTTGCGCGAGTCGACCGGAACCCAGCGGACCGGGAACGGAAATCCCTCCGCCGACGGGTCCTCCCGCGAGGCGACGAGGACCTCGAACGGCGCAGCGCCGGCCTGCGTCTCGAGAGACCGCAGGCACTCCGGCAGGAGCGTGCCCACGCGGTCGGAAGCGATCACGACGGAGACGGACGGATCCATGAAGATCCGATGATATGCGTCCGCGGAGGCCCGCGCCCGGGCGCCTCGTATAATCTTTGCAAGGGAGGCGGCGTGGCCGATCTGACGCGCGAACAGAAGCTGGAGCTGTACCGCTACATGCGGTTGAACCGCGTCGTCGAAGAGCGGCTGGTCAACCTCTACCGCCAGGGGAAGGTCGTGGGCGGCCTGTACCGCTCGCTCGGCCAGGAAGCGACCTCCGTCGGCTCCGCCTATGCCCTCCAGAAGGGGGACATCGTCGGCCCGCTGATCCGCAACATGGGCGTCGTCCTCGTCATGGGCTACTCGCCGCGGGACGTGATGACGCAGTACATGGCGCGCGGAACCTCGCCCTCGGGCGGCAAGGACTGCAACCTGCACTTCGGCCGGCCGGAGCGAGGGGTGATCTCTCCCATCTCGATGCTCGGCGCCCTCATTCCGGTGATGGCGGGGATCGCTCTGGCCGGACGCCTGCAGAAGAAGAACCTGGTCACGATGACCTGGATCGGCGACGGCGGCACGTCCACCGGCGCCTTTCACGAGGGGCTCAATTTCGCGGCCGTCCAGAAGCTGCCCCTCGTGGTCATCGCCGAGAACAACGGCTGGGCCTACTCGACGCCCTTCAAGAAACAGACGGCCGCCCCGACGCTCGTCGCGAAGGCCGTCGCCTACGGGATTCCCGGCGAGCAGGTGGATGGCAACGACGTGTTCGCCGTCTACGACGTGGCCCGCCGGGCCGTCGACCGGGCGCGGGAAGGCGGCGGCCCGACGCTGGTCGAGGCGATCACTTACCGGATGAAGGGCCACGCGGAGCACGACGGCCAGACCTATGTGCCCAAGGAGGAGCTCGAGGAGTGGCGCCGGAAGGACCCGATCGAGCGGTGCGCGGCGGCCCTCGTCGCGTCCGCCGCCGTCACGGCCGAAGAGATCGCGGCGATCGACCGCTCCGTCGCGGAAGACGTGGACCGGGAGGTCGAGGCCGCCGAGAAGAGCCCGATGCCGTCGCCCGATGACGCCCTGCGTGGCGTCTACGCCCCCGTTCCGGAGGCCGAACCGGCGATCGTGCGGAGGCGCTCCTGAGCGACGCGCCCCATCTCGGGGGCCCGGACCCCGCAGCGCCGGCGGGCAAGGGCCAGACGACCTACGTCGACGCGATCCGCGAGGGCCTGCGCGAGGAGATGGCGCGCGACGAGCGGGTGTTCCTGATCGGCGAGGACATCGGCGTCTACGGCGGCGCCTTCAAGGTCACCGACGGGCTCATCTCGGAATTCGGCGAGGAGCGCGTGATCGACACGCCGATCGCCGAAACCGCCATCGTGGGCGCGGCCGTCGGGGCCGCGATGATGGGGATGCGGCCCGTTGCCGAGATGCAGTTCATCGACTTCATCTCGTGCGCGTTCGACATGATCACGAACTTCGCGGCCAAGTCGCGCTACCGCACGGGCGTCGGAGTGCCCCTGGTCATCCGCGGCCCCTCCGGCGGCGGGGTCCACGGGGGACCGTTCCACTCTCAGAATCCCGAGGCGTACTTCTCGCACACCCCGGGGCTGAAGGTCGTCCAGCCGGCGACCGCGTACGACGCAAAGGGGCTGATCAAGGCGGCGATCCGGGACGACGATCCCGTCCTGTTCTTCGAGCACAAGTTTCTCTATCGGCGGATCAAGGAAGAGCTGCCCACGGAGGACTACATCGTCCCGATCGGCAAGGCCATCGTCCGCCGGCCGGGCCGGGATCTCTCGATCATCACGTACGGAGCGATGATGTGGACGGCGCTCGAGGCCGCCCGGACCCTCGAGGCCGAGGGCATCGACGCGGAGGTCGTCGACCTGCGCACGCTGTTCCCGATGGACGAGGAGACCGTGCTCGAGTCGGTGGCGAAGACCAACAAGGCCATTCTTCTCCACGAGGCCACGCGCACCGGAGGCATCGGCGCGGAGATCGCCGCCGTCCTCTCCGAGCGCTGCTTCGAGTACCTCGACGGCCCGCTGATCCGCGTGACGGCCCCCGACACGCCCGTGCCGTACTCTCCCCCGTTGGAAGAGTTCTTCCTCCCGAATTCGGAAAAGCTCTGCCGAGCCGCACGCGCGCTCGCGGCGTACTGATAACGCCCTACTCTCGGTTCGTTCCCGTCAGCGTCCGCCGCGTTCTGAGGGGCGGTTCCGTCTGCTGACCCCGAGTTTTCTCGTCGCCGCTCCGCCTCGTTGTGAAACGGGATCGGGCGATATGCTACCGACGGGATCCCGAGGATGGGGACGAGATCGCCGCGACGCGACGCCGGGGCAGGAAGCAACGGCGAACGAAAACTGAAAACGACACAGGAGGACGGCAAATGGTCACCCTTCAGGACGCGCGGAGAGTCATCACGGCGGCGGAAAAGAAGGCGCAGGAGATCGGGCAGCCCATGAACATCGCCGTCGCCGACGCCGGCGGCAACCTGGTCTCCCACGTGCGCATGGACGGGGCCTGGCTCGGGAGCATCGACATCTCGATCAAGAAGGCCTTCACCTCCCGCGCCTTCGACATCGAGACGAAGGACCTCGCCACACACTCCCAGTCGGGCGGTCAGTTCTTCGGCATTCACGCCTCCAACGACGGAAAGATCATGATCTTCGCGGGCGGAATACCGCTCAAGAAGGACGGGAAGGTCGTCGGGGCCATCGGCGTCAGCGGCGGATCTGGCGACCAGGACCACTCCGTCGCCGAAGCGGGCGCGAAGGCTTTCTAGGCGACCGGTCGAAGCGGCCCGAAGCGGCCGGAGAGGAGGCAAAATGGCAAGCAATCGGGGTGTGGCTTACCTGGGACCCGGAGAGGTCGAGGTCCAGTCGATCGACTATCCGAAGTTCGTCGCGCCCAACAAGAAGAGCATCGAGCACGGCGTCATTCTCAAGGTCGTCTGCACCAACATCTGCGGCTCCGACCAGCACATGGTCCGCGGCCGAACGACCGCTCCGAAAGGCCTGGTGCTCGGGCACGAGATCACCGGGGAGATCATCGAGAAAGGCGGCGACGTCGAGTACCTGAACATCGGCGACCTCGTCACCGTGCCGTTCAACGTGGCCTGCGGGCGATGCCGCACGTGCCGCGAAGGGAGCACCGGCGTTTGCCTGAACGTGAACCCCGGCCGGGCCGGAGGCGCCTACGGGTACGTCGACATGGGCGGCTGGGTCGGCGGCCAGGCCGACTTCGTCATGGTGCCGTATGCCGATTTCAATCTGCTGAAGTTTCCGAACAAAGCGCAGGCTCTCGAAAAGATCCTGGATCTGACCATGCTGTCCGACATTCTGCCGACCGGCTTCCACGGAGCGGTGTCGGCGGGAGTCGGCGCCGGCTCCACCGTCTACGTGGCCGGTGCCGGTCCCGTCGGTCTCGCGGCGGCCGCCTCGGCGCGCCTGCTCGGAGCCGCCGTGGTCCTGATCGGCGACATGAACCCTGTGCGCCTCGCGCACGCGAAGTCCGTCGGATTCGAAGCGATCGACCTGACCAAGAGCGACAAGCTCGAGGAGCTGATCGAACAGGTCCTCGGGACCCCCGAGGTGGACGCGGCCGTGGACGCGGTGGGCTTCGAAGCCCGCGGGCACGGCAAGGACCACGTGACGGAGGCCCCCGCGACCGTACTCAACTCGCTGATGACCATCACCCGGGCGGCCGGCCGGATCGGAATTCCGGGCCTGTACGTGACCGACGATCCCGGCGGCGTCGACGAGGGGGCCAAGCACGGCAACCTGCGCGTGCGATTCGGCCTCGGTTGGGCCAAGTCGCACGGGTTCTTCACCGGCCAGACGCCGGTGCTCCGTTATAACCGTTCGCTCATGCAGGCGATCCTCCACGACCGGCTCCCGATTGCAAAGATCGTCAATGCGACAGTGATTCCGCTGGAGCAAGCGCCCGAGGGATACAAGAACTTCGATTCCGGCGCCGCCAAGAAGTTCGTGCTCGATCCACACGGCACTGTCCGGTAGTCGGAACTCGATCCGCGAGACATTCCGGTGGACGCCGACGACATCAGGAACATCCACGAGGACGTCTACGGTGTCTTCACCAACACGAGCAGACGACAACCTCGCGAGCCTCGAGTCGCTCGCGCGGAGGCTGGAGGCGCTGCCGGAAGAACGGCCGTTCCGCCGGCAGCAGCGGCGCGCTGCCTCGATATCCGACACGCGGGTCGGAGGCTAGCGCCTCAGAACGAGACCCGGAGCGCAGCGCGAAAGAGTCTCGGCTCCCGCCGTGCGGTGGTCAGTCCATAGTAGGGATTGCTTTGAGGCTGGTTCGGATCGTAGAGCGAGTCGGGATAGTCCGCCGGAGGCTGATTGGACCAGACCTGGTCCCGGCCTGTCTCGATCTGATTGTTGAACACGTTGTACAGGTAGCCCTGCAAGGTCACGGTCACCGGGCCGACGACGATCGGGTATTCGAGCGTCAGGTTGGCGTCCCACTCCATCGGGAGTCGGCCCGCGGAACCCCGGGGCACGAGCCGAGTGGCTCCGTAGCCCCAGTTGTAATACCCGTACTGGTTGAGCGGCGCTCCCGAGCGGAGCCACGCCTGGAGCCCGATCGAGAGGCGAAGGGGCGTCGCATAGAAGCCGTCGAACCGGAGGCTGTACGGCCGGTCGAGGAAGAGACGCCCGTAGCTGTTCGGATACATGGCCGGGTAATCGAAGTCGGAGTTGATCCCCGGGTCCGTCTGACCGCTCTCGGAGACCATCCCGTCGTAGTTGCCGCGGAGCGAGGAGAATACGAAGGACGCCTGGAGCCAGAGCCCGTCCGAGAGCGACTTCCGCGCGAGCAGCTCGATTCCCCGGTAGATGCGGCTGATCTCGGGCATCCGTGGCGCCGGGTACGTCGGGATGCCGTCGGCGCAGCTGTCGTACGCATCGAGCCGGTCGCAGGAGGGGAAGTCGCCGCGCGCGTACGGATTCTGTGAGCCCGGGTTCGTGATGGCGCAGAAGGACCCGTTGTTCTCCGGCGCGTTGTAGTCCAGGTCGCAGCGGTCCTCGATCGCGCTCGAAAGACGGCGATAGCTCGCCTTCAGGCCGAGAGTCAATGACGGATTGAGCAGCCTCTCGATGCCGATGGAGAGCTCGTCTTGAACGAACGGGTCCAGGTCCCCGTCCACAATGGTTCCGAAACCCTGACCGTACACGAAATTCGTCTCGTGCCCGAAGACATTCTCGGCCTGCGCGATACCGACCGGGTCGAAGTTGTAGGTCGTCACCGTGACGAAGTCGAGCCAGGCTCGCGCGGCCAGGTCGGTCGGCAGCGCGTAGGCGAGCCGACCCGCAAAAGCGTAGATCTTCGTCGCTCCATCCCGCCAGGGATCCCACACGACCCCGAGACGCGGCTGCCACTGCTCCGTTCGGAGGACGGTCTCGTCATCGAATCTCTGGACGTCTTCTCCGTCCCACCGCAGCCCCGCGTTGATCGTCAGGCCGGGGGCCGCGCGCCACGAGTCCTGCACGTAGAAACCGAGTTCCCGCGTGCTGGCGCGTGCTCTTCGATCGTCGGCAGAGGGATCGTCGGGATTCCCCGTGTAGAAGCGGTGCTCGTAGTACTCCTGTCCGTATTCGTTGTAACGGCTGATCACCTGGCCCCCGGTGAAGAACACTTCCACGTTGGTCCGGGCGCTCTGGTACGCGCCGCCCACTCCGATCTCATGCACTCCCCGGTAGACGACCGTGTCGGCCCGCAGCTGGTTGCGGTAGGAGGAGCTGTTGTTGTGGGCGCCGCCCAGCCGGCCGAACCCGCCTGTGGCGAAGCGGGGGACCGGCGGTATCTCGCATGGCAGTTGGCGTCTGCCTCCTTCACAGGTGAAATCCTCGAGACGCGGTTCGGACGCCGACCCCGTCGCCTCCAGCTGGTAGCGGTCCTGGTGCCGCGCGATCTGGAGCGTCGCCAGAGCGGTGGCGCCGAAGACCTGATTCCAGCGTACGCCAAAGTCGGTGCCGCCTCCGGATCTCTTCGACTCCCACGTCGAGGGGTCGGGGTTCGTGATGTCCTGGGCGCCGACCCCTCCTCCCTGCCGCGGATCGGCGAGCCCCGCCCCCGAATTCGTCACCGGGTCGGCCAGGACCGCCGCGATGAGTGTGGACCCCGGGGCGACGTTCCAAGTCAGCTTGCCGGTGTAGAGATTCTCCACTCCGTTCAACGGAAACTCCATCGTCTCATCCACCAGCTCGGTGGCGACGTAACGCGAGACCTTTGCGGAAACTCCACGCGGTTGTAGGCGCCGAAGAACCACAGCCGGTCTTTGACGATGAACCCTCCGAGACCAACGCCGAAATCGATGCGCTGGTACTCGGCGAGGCGCATCCCGGTGAGCGGCGAGTCCCCTTCGGCGACGAATGTCCTCTCCGCGCTCAGCGAGCCCGAGTCGTAGTAGGCGAACGCATCACCGTGGAACACGTTTCCCCGCCTTCGTGACCACGTTGATCACGCCCCCGAGCGCCCCGCCATACTCCGCCTGATAGCCGCCCGTCATGACCTGAACTTCCTGGACGAACTCGTTGTTGAGTGCCTTGCCCTGGATCCCGAGGAGGACATTCGTGGTGTTGATGCCGTCGATGACCCACTGGTTCTCGGCGGAAGTGGCGCCGTAGATCGAGAGAGCCAGGGATCGCCCTTGCGTCACGCCCCGGTCCGAGAAGACGCAGGGATTCGCCTCCACGACCTGGGCGTAGTTCCGCGCCACGGGAAGGTGTTTGATGACGTCGTAGGTGTAGCTCGTGCCCGTGGTCGTCGCCGTCGAGTCCAGGTGCGGCGGGCGTCCCGAGACGAGGACTTGCTCTTCAGCGAGAATCCGCAGGGCCAGGTCCACCGTTGCCGTGGCATCGAGGGTCACCGTCGCGGATCGCTCCGCCCCGGCGAATCCCGGAACGGTGGCGCGAACTCGATACGGCCCCGGCGGCAGAAACGGTATCCGGTACGTCCCGTCGCTTGACGTCTCGGCGTTCCGGGTCCCCTGGAGTCTCGGGCTCGAGACTTCGACGGCCGCGCCCGGAAGGGCCTGCGCCTTCGGAATTGACGACCTTGCCGGCAATGCCTCCGGTCGTCTGGGCGGCCCCGGCTCCGACCGTCAGCAGCGAGACGGCTAGACCCAGGACGACGACGCATGGGACGGGGACCGGTCTCCTCGTAACCCACCCCTCTCTCCCGTGGAAGGCGGAGCGTCGGGCACGGAGGCCGCTCGGCGGACCGGTTCCGGTGTGAATCGAATGTTGAGGGAAGTCTATACCCCGGCAGCCATTTTGCGCCGCCCTTCGGTCACTTCAACCGGGTTGCAGTCAGCCGGAGGGGCACGAAGAAAACACCCTCGCTCACGCCGCCCGCCTCGGTTTCGCGAATCAGCTCGGCGTCGGTCGAGGTGAGGTCCGTCGTGAGCTCATAGACCGTCCGGTCAGCGTGTTCGATGCGCGTCAAATGGATCCCGTTCTGCCAGACGAGCGCGTACGCGTCGTTATCTGGCGAGACCCTGCCGTCGCCATTCGAGTCCACGAAGAAGTAATAGAAGACGCTGGCGCCCTTGGGATAGTCGGGCGGCAGCGACGGCTCGCCGACGACTCCTGTCTGGGCGTTCAGCAGTGCGGGGATCTTCAGGAGAGCTCCCTTTCCGCGGCAGGTCTCCATGAGTCCCGTCAACCGTGCCAGCGCCGCTGCGGGCAGCAGGGCGTTGAGCGAGCGATTGGCCGAGCAGAGCGGTGTGATCCGCAGGTCGCTCTGGAAGAACTCCACCGAGTCACCCGGCAGGTAAGTGCCCTTTCCGTCCTGGTAGATCCCCGTGACCTCCATCAGGCCGGCGCCCGCAGGCTCGCTCGGAGCTAGGTCGAGGCTCGCTGTCGTCGAGTTCTCAGGCGGCGGTCTCGCGCCGGAACGAGCTGCGTTCGACAGCGCGAACCAGACTTTACGTAACATTCCCCTCCACTCCCACCCCAGTTCTCAGCCGGCGCGAGGCGTGCATGGCTCTTCGGTCATGGACATGTTTCAACCGCCGACGTGTCCTGGATCGGCTGGAACACCGTGCCGAGCGGGTTCACGTAGGTCTTGCCTGAGCTCGGCACCATCCGTGTAGATTTCCCCCACCATCACTCAGGATCGAGTCGCCCGGTCGGTCGGCGACCGCTACGTCACACGGATGGGGGACGCTGGCTGATCTTGGCGCCGCGGGCGCCAAGGACGCCCGGCCCACCAGAACGATCAGGGCCCCGAGCCGGATCGCCCTTCTCATGAGAATCTTGTTCATCGCTTTTTTCTCTTTTTTTCTCAGTTCCTTCGGGTCTTAATTCTTGCTACCGCAGTCTGACAGCGCCGCCTCGGAGACGATGGCACCTTTCTGCACTTCCGTGATCAACCCGGCATCAACGAAGGTCTCGGCCGTACGGCTGACACAGGAGACGTAGGCGCCATGGGATTTCCAGGAGTTCTCACACGGACATAGGGCTGCGATCGTGCAACCGTCGGAGTTGACCACCCCGCCCGGGGGAGTGCCGGGGCAGCCGTCAACTGCGTCCGAAACCCCATCGTTGTCATCGTCACCGTCACAGGCATCGCCGATGCCGTCTCCGTCGAGGTCCCCCTGGGCCGAGTTCGCGATCATGGGACAGTTGTCGCCTTCGTCCAGGACCCCATCGTTGTCATCATCACCGTCACAGGCATCGCCGACGCCGTCGCCGTCGACGTCCGTCTGGTTAGAATTCGAGGTGATAGGACAGTTGTCGTTGCCGTCCCCGATACCATCGCCGTCGGCGTCGCCATTGCAGTAGCCCTGCGCGACTTCCTCGTCGGCGAGGGCCCGATCGTAGAAGCGCACCTCGTCGATCAGCCCGTTGAAGTTGCCCGTTGTCGGGCAGACAAACCGCCTTCCGATGAAGTCATCGCCCGGAGACGTGAGCGATCCAGTCGTCGTGTCCTCGGCGATTGCCACCAGCGCGCAGTTGACATAGATCTTGAGCAGTTTCCCTGACGGCGTGACGTCGCGAACCACGACGATGTGATTCCACACGTTGAAGGCAATCAGCGATGGAGAGTCCAGCAGCACGCAATTCGGCCCGTCGCAAACGCGAAAATGCACCTTACCGAGGGGGGAGAAAGAGTCGATCCACAGAACTTGGGACGCGTGGGTTGAAAGAGTGCAGTCGTAGTTGGTATTGATGATGAACTGGAACGGCTGCGCGCCCGGTCCGAAGCTGTTGACCCATGCTTCCCAGGTGAAAGAGCTCGTTGCCGTGTAGTCGAGGTCCGGGACGTTTCCGAGGTTCACCCCGTCGTCGATCCCGTCGAAAGAGAAGGCGCCTCTCACTTTCCCCGGAGTCCCCGCCGTCGCGCCGTTCTCGAAGGTGCCCGGGTTCGTCCCCGCCATGTCGCTTCCGTCGACGTCGCCCGGGTAGTGGTGAATGAGGCCCGGGATCTGAGCCTCGACCTCGGTCATCGCAAAGACGGATGCGAAGACCGACGTTAGGACGATCGTTCTGAGAAGCCTTGCAGTCTCCATGTCCGCCTCCAGTGTTTGCTCACACGTCGTACGGGCGGGGTGGAGCAGCCCAAGCAGAACTGCTCCACGCCGCGACTCTCGACACAGCCACAACTTCGTTACGGAAGCTCAACGGCGATGACCTGGAACGGAACGTCGTACGCCCCCAGAGGGTGCCTGGACGGTACCGTTGACGATCCGGGACACATCGGCTGCACAGCCGGCTCCTGCGGTGAAGGTGTAGGTGGAGGCCGCTGGATGCGAGACGACGATGCACTCATCCGAAGGATTCCAGTGAACGAACCAGCCGATCTTCCCAGGATTGTCCGTAGTGCACTTGAAGGTGCCTCCATAGTTCTCGGGCCCGCTCGTGCTATCGCCGACAGGAAAGTTGGGGTCGTTGTAGAACTGAAAGCCGATCGGGCTCTCATTGGGCTTGAGCCGGCTCGCCCGACACTGCACGTTCACCCCGCCAGCGGGGAGGCCGGGCTGATCCGCGATCACGAGGCTCAGGGGCCGGCTGGTGCCGACCTGAAAATGGAGATGATCGGTAGCAGGAGGGGGACCGAAGTCCCAAATCCTGGCTCCCACACCGTCGACACCGTCGGTATAGACGCCGCCATCGCCCAGAATCGAGTCACCGACGTTGTTCGAGACAGTGACCGCCACGGCGTGGTCGTGGCTCGGCGGAGGCACGGGGGTTTCGGCAAAGCAGTCGCCGAGGACGCCCAGCCAAGGAGAACGATCACGGCACCGAACCCGATCGCGGATCTCATGAGGTTCCTGTTCATCGCCTCTTCCTCGTTTCTTTCTCGAGATTCCGCCGGGTGAATCCCGGAGGGATGTCGAAAATCATTCGAGTTCCACATACGCGTGATCGCGGAGCCCCGGCAAGCGTCATGAGGCGCCAGGGCACGGATGGCGTGTCTTGGCGTACTCAGATGATCCGCAGGGCGAGACGGCACGGAGATAGACTGAAGTCGAGAGAAAGCCGTGGACAACCCCTCCGCCGAGCCCCGGCAGGCCTCCCCTGCCGGGAGCCGGCTCGACTCCTGGAAGGAGATCGCCTCCTACCTGCGGAAAAGCGTGCGCAGCGTGCAGCGCTGGGAGGCGGAAGAGGGGCTGCCCGGTCCACCGGCACCAGCACGAGAAGCGCGGCACGGTCTACGCCTTCACATCGGAGCTCGACGCCTGGTGGAAGGAGCGGGGCGCGGTTCTCGCGGAGCAAAACGGCGCCTTAGAGGCGGAGGCTCCAGCGCCCGAATCCGTGGACGTGGTGGCTCCGACGGCCGCGCCGACACCGGTGCTCGCCCCTTCCCTTCCCAAACCCCGACGGGCCCTGAGGGTGGCGGCAGGCTTCGCGGCGGCGGTGCTGGCCGCGGGTATCGTCGCTTGGCTGTCGCGCAACGGTTCGGGTCCAGCCGCGGGAACGCTCCCCTTCGAGGCTCGGGATTGGGTCCTAGTCGCGGGTTTCGAGAACCGAACCGGAGAGAAGCTCTTCGATGGAACGCTCGATTACGCGCTCGGACGAGAGCTCTCCAACTCGCGGCACGTCAACGTGGTCTCCCGGGAACGAGTCGAGGACGCGCTGCGGCTGATGAGGAAGCCACTCGACGCTCCCCTTGATGCGCCGCTGGCGCGGGAAGTCTGCGTGAGGGATGGAGAGATCCGGGCCCTGATTACCGGACGCGTCGAGAAGCTCGGCCCGAAGTACCTTTTCAGCGTCGAGATCGTGGACCCGAAGCAGAGCACCACGCTGGCCGGGTTGAGCGAGGAAAGCCCCGGAATGGACGGTTCGCTCTCGGCTATGCGACGTATCTCGGATCGCGTTCGGTCAGCGCTTGGTGAAAAGAAGCCCCCGTCCGGCGATCCTGAACGAGCCGGGCTCGCGAAGGTCACGACTGCCAATCTAAGAGCCTTGCAGCTCTATTCCCAGGCAGACCTGCTGATGGCGCGGGACAACAACCAGGCGGCAGCGGAAGAGCTCTTACAGCAGGCAGTCGCCGAGGACCCCAAGTTCGCGTCGGCCTGGATCCACCTGGCATGGACGGTTGCCAATCAGGCGAGGCCTGTCGAGGACTTCGAGCCCTTCGCCAAAAAGGCTCTGAGCCTCGCCGAAACGACGGCCGAGCGCGAGCGGTACTTCATCCGAGGGAGCTACTACCACCTCCTCGGCGAACGCGAAAAGGCCATCGCCGCCTACGAGGCCCTCGTCGGTCTCCACCCCGACCACTACTGGGCCGTGGGGAACCTGGCCGCCCTCTACAAGTGGCGGGACCTGGAGCAGGATCTGAAGAAGGCCGTGCAACTGGAGGCTCGGTACGCGGACTCGCGCGCAACCAGCTTCGGTGCGAATTGGAACGCCGCTTTCAACTTTGTCGTTCGGATCGACGAGCCGGCTCGAGCCGCACCGTACGTGCGCCGGGCCACGGAGCTGATCACGCCCGAGGTCACCGACCGCGCTCCGAACATGGTCACCTGGCTGGACCTCTTGCCGTTCACCGAATACTGGCTGAAGGGAGAACTCGTGACGGCGGCGAGTGAGATCGACAGGGTCGCCGGGAAGGTCGACTCTCTCGGAGGGCGCGCCAGAGAACGCCTTGCCCTCGCGACCGCTCTCGGTTACCTGACGCTCGGCCGGATCGAGGCGGCCGCCCGAACCTCCGCGAAGATCGCCGATCCCGTGATTCGTAACGACGTGCTCGCGCAAATCGCCTTCGTCAGAGGAGACGCCCCCGCCCTTTCACGCCTCTTGCGCATCAGCGAGGAACCGGAACGAACTGCAGGGCTGACGAGGGAGACTCCCGGGGCTTTCCTGCTTGTTTATTGGGAGACAACAAGCATTCTTCAGGCCCGGGCAGGCTTAACGTCGGAGGCGCGGCTCTTCCTTGCAGCGAGCCTGAAAGAAGAGACGGAGGGCCTGCCGGAACTCCACAGGGTGCCGGGGGAAATCGCGCTCGCGGGGGGAGACCTCGCGGGGGCGATCTCCGAGCTCGAGAAAGCCATGGCGCTCGACGATCGCGCGGGCCCGAAGCGCCCCGGCTTCTATCTCGGCTCTGAATCCCTGGCGGCGGCCCTCGCGAAAAGCGGAGATGCGCCGATAGCCATCGAAGTCCTCGAGCGGCACCCGGAGAGACGCGATGCGGTGATCAGCGGCAACACGGGCGCCTACTGGCTGAGAAACCGGCTGGAGCTTGCCAAACTGTATCGAGGTGTCGGCCGCGTCGAAGACGCGCAGGCCGTCGAAGCGGAGCTCTCGAAGCTGCTCGCCCTCGCCGACGCCGACCATCCGATCCTCCTGGAGCTCCACCGGCTGCGGAACACCTGAGACTCTTCACGAGGTGCGGGCGCTACCGCGGACCACCGCAGTCGACTACCGCCGGGCTCGGTCCAGTACTCGCTCGCCTCGAATCAGGTCACGGGCAAGTCGCGAACGCCGAGGCATCCTGGATCGGCTGAAAGGCCGTGCCCAGCTGGTTCACGTAGGTCTTGAGTGAGCCGGCGAAGGTGTCGAAGACCCGAAGGGAGACTTCCACGTTCGTCAGACCGGCAGCGAAAACCCAGTGGTGACCGTTCAAGGAGCAGGCATCCAGGACCTTGACGACGGCTTCGATGTTCGCGGCGTTGAAGAACCAGAAGTAGCCCGAGTCGGAAGTCAGCGGAACGGCCTGGCCCTGGCCGGTAGTCCCGTCGGCCTTCCTCCACTCGGCAGTGACGCGAAAACGGCCGGCATTCAGGCACATCGTCGTGGCGTCCGCGTCGCAGGTCACGGGGGCGCCCGTCGACATCCGACCGATCTGACCCGCTTGATACTCGGCGATCCAGATCGCGCCGTCGGGGCCCAGCGCTATCCCCTCGAAATACCCTGGAGTCGGCAGCGGAAACTCCGTGATCACGCCCGACGTCGTGATGCGTCCGATCTGGCTTGCGCCGGGCTCGGCGAAGTAGAGACTCCCGTCGAGGCCGGCCACGATACTCGGGGTCGACTCGACGCCGCGCGGCGTGGGAACCGGAAACTCGGTGATCGTGCCGGAGGTCGTGATCCGACCGATCTTCCCGGGAAAGCCCGACTCCGTGAACCACAGCGCCCCGTCGGACCCCGTGACAATGCCGAAGGGGTACGAAAAGGCGGGGAGAGGAAATTCGGTCAAAGCGCCGGCCGGCGTGATTCGCCCGATTTTCTGAGCGAAGCTCCCAGCGAACCACAGGTTCCCGTCGGGACCCGTGGTGATCGCCCCGCCACCGTAGGCAGGCAAGGGGAGCGGGAACTCCGTGAAAGCCCCGGCGGTTGTCAACCGCCAGACCGACATGCCGTCCGTGAACCAGAGGTTCTGGTCGGGGCCGGCCGTGATCATTCCTGGAAACCTCCCGGCGACCGGAAGCGGAAACTCGGTGATCTCGCCGGAAGGCGTAATGCGGCCGATCTTGTTCCCTTCGGATTCGGCAAACCAGAGGTTGCCGTCTGGTCCCGCGGTGATGCCGACTGGCAAGGCCCGAACGGTCGGGATATGGAACTTCGTAATTTCACCGGCGAGAGTTATTCGTCCGATCGCGTTTCCGAACCTCGAGAACTCAGTGAACCAGAGATTCCCGTCGGGGCCCGCTACGATCTGGATCGGAGTCGTGGCTCCTGGGTACTCCGTGAATTCCTGGCCGACGGCCGCTGCGTCGACGAGAACGGACAGCACGAAGAGAAAGCAAGGGACCTTCATAACACCACCTCACTTCGCCATGCCGCTTGGAAGACTTCGAGGGAGAGACGACGCAGAGCCCTCTCGCCAGGCTCCACGCCGCTCTCAACTCGGCATTGTCGAGTCGTCAGGGTTGAGACACGCTGATCTTGAACGGCGCGAGGTAATGGCCGCGGTTCGTGTAGCCGCCGCCTCCCTGGATCTTGTTGGTCAGCACCCGAGCGACGTCGTCGGCGAAGCCCTCGATCTCCCAGTGGGTCGCATCGATCCGCGTGATCGTGACCTGCGACGAGCAGTTGGGACCGGAAACCAGGGTGTCGGTCGGCTTGAAGCGGACGAAATACCGGAAGTTGTCGTTTCCGACGATCCTCGCCGTCGCATCGGCGGGTTGCGTCTCCCCGGCGGTCATCGCGAAGAAACTCTCGAACTGGGGAGTCACCACGATCTCTCCCCCGCCGCACATCGAGAAACCATCGGCCAGATTCCCTTCGAGGCAATCAGCACCGTCGTCGAAGGCCGTTGTTTCGAAGTAGCAGGAATTGTGTGTGAAAAAGAGCCGGCTACCGTCCGCAGGAAGGGAGGTCGCGTAGGATCCGCCGCCATCGCTTCGAAGAGCGTCGGCTGGATCGTCGCGGTAGGTCGCCGTCACCGGAATCGGCGGTTGCGGCTTGGGCGGCCTCGCGAAGAGCGATGCGCTGAAAACCGCGATCGCTGCGGGTGCCAAGACCAGACTCGAGGCGATGAGAATTCTCTTCGAGTGCATGGAGGGGCTCCTAATCCTTTACAAACGTTGATGTTGTCCGTGACACGTCGGGCTGACACGCTGCTTTCCTCCTTTTCGTTGAGAGTGAGCATTCGCAGCCTCCTGTGCGCGGCGACGGCCCGCAAGCGTCAAGGTGCGCCATCGGTCGTATGGCGTGCCTTGGCGCGACTCGGCCCGCGTCCTCGCCTTCACGGATAGACTTCGAGCCGAGAAACGCCCGTGGACGACCCCTCCGCCGAGTCCCGGCAGGCCTCGCCTGCCGGCGGCCGGCTCGACTCCTGGAAGGAGATTGCCTCCTACCTGCGAAAAAGCGTCCGCAGCGTTCAGCGGTGGGAAGCGGAAGAGGGAATGCCCGTGCGTCGGCACCTTCACGGAAAAGCCGGCACGGTGTACGCGTTTGCACCCGAGCTCGATGCTTGGTGGAAGGAGCGGGGGGCGATCCTCGCAGCGCAGAACGGCGCGGAAGAGGCGCTGGTTGTGCCGGCCGAGCCCGTCACGGCCGAGGTGGCCCGGGAGCTTGTCCCTCCTCCTCCGCCTCGCAGGCCCCGAAGAGCCACGTGGGTGGCGGTCGGATTTGTCGCAGCGGCTCTGGCGACGGGTCTGATCGCCTTGCTCTCCCGGAACGGTTCGGGCTCCGACAGCGGATCGGTGCGGCCACTTCCCTTCCATGCGCGGGACTGGGTTCTCGTGGCGGCTTTCGAAAACCGCACCGGGGAGCCGCTGTTCGACGGGACGCTCGATTACGCGCTCGGTAGAGAGCTTTCCAACTCTCGCCACGTCGCCGTGGTCTCGCGCGATCGAGTCAGTGACGCCCTGCGGCTGATGAGAAAACCGCTCGACGCCAGGCTCGACGCGACCCTGGCACGCGAGGTCTGCCTGAGAGACGGAGAGATACGCGCCCTACTCACCGGCCGGGTCGAGAAGCTCGGTCGGAAGTATGTCTTCAGCGTCGAGCTCGTCGATCCGAAGCAGGGAACTGTTCTCGCCGGTTTCAGCGAGGACAGCTCAGGAACGGAAGGTTCCCTGGCGGCTATGAGACGCATTTCCGACCGCGTTCGGTCGTGGCTCGGCGAGGTACACCCGGCCGGCCAGGATGGGGCGCATCTCGCGAAGGTCACGACCTCCAACCTGCGGGCGCTCCAACTCTACTCCCGGGCGGACGCCCTCATGGCGGGCGGCGTGGCGCAGTTTCATGACGGCCAGTCGAGCGCCGAAGAGCTCCTGCGACAGGCGGTGGCCGAGGATTCCAGCTTCGCTTCGGCCTACATTCACCTGGCGCACGCCCTCAAGAATCAGAGCCGCCCGCCTGAGGACTACCTGCCCTACGCCGAGACCGCATTCCGTCTTTCCGACGCGACTACGGAGCGCGAGCGGTATTTCATCCGAGGCAGTTACTACTATTTCCTCGGGGACAGGGAAAGGGCGATCGCAGCCTGGGAAGCGCTCGTGAGCCTTCATCCCGACCACGGGTGGGCGGTCGGGGGCCTGACCAGTCTCTACGACCTGCCACAGGATCTGGACAAAGCCGTGCAGATCGAGGCCCGCCTCGCGGACGCCCACCCGAGAAGCTTCAACTTCAACTGGCACGCCGGCTACAACTTCGTGGTGTGGAAGCGCGATCCGGCCCGCGCCGAGCCCTACCTGCGGCGAGCCAAAGGGCTGTTGACGCCAGAGGTGATGGAACGGGACCGCTGGGCCGCGAGCTGGATGGATCTGCCCTTCACGCAGTTCTGGCTCAAGGGAGACGTCGAGGCGGCGGCTTCCGAACTCGACCGCGTGGCGGCGAAGCTCGACTCGCTGGGTCGAGGCCCCAGGGAATGTTCGCCGTGAAAAACGTTCTGGGCAACTTGACGCTCGGTCGCATCGAAACAGCCTCGAGGGCGGCCAAGAAGATTTACGATCCAATCATTCGCAACGACGCCCTTGCGCAGATTCCTTTCTTCCGAGGCGACGGGCGCTCGCTCGAGAACCAGCTGCGATTCCCCGGAGATCGCAACCTCGGGGTCCTTCACCCGGTTGGTGGGAGGCGATCGCGATCCTGCAGGCCCGCGCCGGCCTGACGTCGGAGGCTCGCCGCTTCGTGAAAGCAGTTCAGGGACAGGACGATAGCCTTCAATCTCACGTTCCGGGTGAGATCGCGCTCGAGCACGGAAACCTCGAGTCTGCGATCGCCGAGCTGAGAGGGCGCCAGCCTCGCGCCGGAGTGGAATCGACAATCGCCCAGCTTCTTCCTGGGCGCGGAGTCGCTCGCATCGGCCTTCGAGAAAAGGGGAGACGCGAGCCGCGCTATCCACGCTCTGGAGCGAGCCTCGCAGAGGAAGTTTCAGGCGATCATCAACAACAACTCCGGGCCCTATTGGATGAGAGCGCGATTCGAGCTCGCCCGCTTGTATCGAAGAGTCGGCCGCGGCGAAGACGCACGCGCCGTCGAGGCGGACCTCCGGAGGCTCCTCGCCCTCGCTGATGCGGACCATCCCATCCTGCTGGAGCTCGAGCGGCTGCAGAAGTCATAATCGTCCCGCCATGCGCGACATCCTTTCCGACATCGATCGCTGGCGGGACGAGGGCCGCCCGATCGCGCTCGCGACAGTCGTCGAAACTTGGGGTTCGGCGCCCCGGGCGGCCGGCGGGAAGATGGCTGTCAGCGCGGACGGGAGCATCTCGGGCTCGGTGTCGGGAGGCTGCGTCGAGAATGCCGTGGTCGAGGCCGCGCAGAAAACGCTCGCGTCCCGGGTGCCGCAGCTGCTCCACTTCGGGATTTCGGACGACACCGCGTGGAGCGTGGGGCTGGCGTGCGGCGGCACGATCGAAGTCTTCGTCGAGCCGCTGGGAGAGGACATCTTCGACCCGGTGCGGGAGGCGCTGCTTCAGGAGCGCCCCGCCGCCGTCGCCACAGTCATTCGCGGACCGGACGCACTCCTCGGGAACAAGCTCGCCCTCTTCGCCGACGGGAGCACGGCGGGGACCGCCGACGACGCCACCCTCGCCGCGGCGCGCACCGCCCTCGCGGAGGGCGTGAGCCGCCGCGTCTCGCTCGGGGAGACCGAGCTCTTCGTCGACGTGCTTCTCCCCTCCCCCGCATGGTGATCGTGGGCGGGGTGCATGTCGCCATTCCGCTCGTCACGCTAGCGAAGACTCCTCGGCTTCCGGACGATCGTCGTCGATCCGCGGGAGTCCTTCGCCAACGCGAAGCGCTTTCCGCACGCGGACGAGATCGTGTCCGACTGGCCGGATGCCGCGCTCGGGAACGTCGCGAGCCAACTCCTCGACGGCCATCGCCGTGCTGACCCACGATCCGAAGCTGGACGATCCGGCGCTGACGGCGGCGCTGCGCAGCCCCGCCTTCTACGTTGGAGCGCTGGGCAGCCGCCGCACGCACGAGAAGCGCCGCGAGCGCCTGCTCGCCGCGGGTGTGACGGAGGCAGGAGCTCGCGCGTCTCCACGCCCCGATCGGCCTGCCCCTCGGCGGCCGCTCGCCCGAGGAGATCGCCCTGGCGATCGTCGCCCAGGTCGTCGCGTTGCGGAACAAACCCGCATCGCCAAGCGAAATCCCTCTCCCCCGAGGGGAGAGGGCAGGGTGAGGCGGTTCAGAACAGCGGCCCACCAGAGAAAATGCTTACGCCTCGGCTGACAAGCCTACCCCTTACCCCAACCCTCTCCCGCCGGGAGAGGGGGTAAGCTTCCCGCCCGTTGACGCGTCGACGGAACAATTACCCTTCTTGAGAATCGGGGACCTAAGAGCTCCTAAGCCGGATCAACGCCTCGCGCAGCCGCAGGTGCCGCTGCAGCCGCCGCAGGTAGGCGCGCTCGTAGCGCCCGGCCTTGGCCCGGCACGATCTCGGCCACGTCCGCGGCGCTCTCCGCGTTTCCACCGCGGAAGATCGGGGATGAGATCCAGGACCAGCGCGAACTCCCGGAACGCCCTGGAGCTCCAGCGCCGAGAGGGACGACGGCCGCAGTTCGAGAGCCTTCGCGACGCGCTTCTCGGCCGACCGGCGCAGCCTCGCCGCCTCGCCGCCGAACTCGCGAGCCATTTTCCGGTTCACGGCGAGGCCGAGGTTGCGGATGTGGAACCGGTCCCAGGCGCCGCTCGGCGCGCCGGGCGCCTCGTACATCAGGTTGTGCGTCACCAGGCGGCGCAGCGTGGCGGGCGAGGACCGGTACGCGGGATCGGCCGGAGCCGCGCTCCTCGCGCCGCGAGGATCCGTCGCACCCCCGAGTCGCGTCGGACGGAAACCGAGCTTTCGGTAGAACCAGAACGCGCCCGACTCGATCGCCTCGGAGTTCTCGTGTCCGATCTGGTAGGGATCGGCCGAGAAGGACGTCACGCCGAGCACGTCCCGGTGGAGCCTCAGGAGCATCTGGGCGTAGAGCCAGCGCCGACTCGCCTTCCCGGAACGTGTAGTACATGTTGAACCCGATCTCGAGGCGCTCGAGAAACGCGAGGCCCTCGGTGTAGCCGATCGGGCACGCCGTTCTTGACGACGAAGCCTCCGTAGGCGGCGCGCAGGGGAAGCCTTCTGTCGGGCCGGACTCCGACGAGAAACATCTCGACGCCCCGGCCCGGCCGGGCCGCCACGACCGAGGTCGGATCCGCGAAGGTGAACTGGTAGAGCTCGCGATAGCGCGCGGCCGTGGTGTCGCGCACCATGTCGCAGAGCCGCTCTCCCTCGCTCGCGCGAGAGACGGCGGAGTCGAGGCGGCGCGTCCGGTGAGCTCGGCATCGAGCGACACGTCCCGCCGCGCCAGAAACGGCGCGTCGTGGAAGAAGGGCGGCGGACCGGGCCGGCGCATCTTCGTGCGCGACGCCCGCGAGCCCCCGAGGTCCCAGGCGATCGGGAGACCCAGGGCGTCGAAGTGCTCCGCCCGGTCGTCCGGCGGAAGCGGAAGGCGGTCATAGCGCCGCAGCAGCCAGGCGGGATCCGCGACCCGCCGGCCGGCAGCCGCCCGGAGCCACGCGAGATACGGGACGTTGGCGTCGGCCAGTGCTTCTTCCTCGAGCAGCGGCAGGAAGGCGGGCCAGGTCGCGCGCATGCGGTCGCTTTCCTCGCCCGCGTCCCAGTCGATCCGGACGCTCCGGCCGTGGCGGAGCGTCAGGAGGCGCGCGATCGTCGAGCGAGAAATCCGTCCCGACCTCGCGTGCCCGCGATTCCGGCGACCTCCGGCGCGTCGAAGGGCGTGAGGTCTTCCCCGGCGGCGGCGAGGGCCGCGACGCGTTTCTCGAAGCCCGCGAGAAGGTCTTCCGCCAGTCGGAGCACGCCCGGACTGTGGGGATAGGCGCGCAGGAAGAGAGTCGCCTCGTGGAGCCGATCACGCGGCGCGCGTCGGCGAGGCGCAGGCTTCTGGCCTCGCGCAGTAACCTCTCGGCATGGCGCGCCCCGGGACGGAGGTGGCGGCGCCTCCTCGAGGCGGGTCAGCAACGAGTCCCCACGGCGCGGCGGCACGGCGGGCATGCTACTTCGGGATATGCTCCCGCGCTCGGAGGAACCATGAGCCCGAACTTTTCCGGCCGTCTCCTGGCGGCCGTGATCGCCGCGTCCGTCCTGCACGCCGCCGCTCCTGCCCAGACGCCGACCAGACCGGCTCCGGCGACGACGCCCGCGCCCGCCGCGGCGACTCCCGCCCGGCCTGCGGCGACGCCGGCCCGGCCCGCGACGACTCCCACCCGTCCGACTCCGCCCTCGCCCGAGTCGCTCGCGGCCGGGAAGGTCCTTTTCGCGAAGGTCGTGGAGGGCCTCGGCGGAGCGGCCAAAGCGCGCGGCGTCCGCGACGTTCAAACCCGGGGTCAGATCACCGCCAAGACGCCGGAAGGCGACATGACCATGGATATCCAGACGGCAGGATCATCGGCCGCCGCGCAGCAGGTCGACGCTCCGTTCGGACGGCTGGCCATGATCGCGACGCCCGCCGGCGCCTTCGTCGTCGGCCCGACTGGCAGTCAGGATCTGCCCGACTACATGCGGGACGAGCTGCTCCGGCAAGTCCAGAGGGTGCCGCTCCACCTCGCGCGGCTGGCGGACGACCCCAGGCTCGTCGCGGCCAAGGCGGGGACCGAAAGATCGGCGCCGTCGATGCCGCCATCCTGGACGTCCGCTACGACGACATGAAGGTCCGTTGGTTCGTGGACCCGGCGACCGGGCGCATCCTCCGGACCTCGCACAGCGCGGTCGGGCCCGACGGGAAGACCGCGAGCATCGTGTCCGACTACTCGGACTTTCGGGCGGTGGACGGGTTCCCCGTGGCGCACCGGCTGGAAGTGACCACCAACGGCGAAAAGGACCAGACCCTCATCCTCGAAGAGTGCCGGTTCAACGCCGGAGTGGACCGCCAAGCTCTTCGAGAAGCCACCGCCGATGCCGACTCCGGCCGCGACTCCGCCCCACCGCCTCCGGCGACGCCCTAGGGGAAAGCCGGCCCGCTCGCGGCCACAGGTCGAGGGCGCGCGGACGCCGTCGAACCGGTCGCGCATCCACTGGATCGCGTCGGTCGCGCTGATCCGGTCGGCGCGCATGTGCCCCGCGTCCTCCAGAACGTCGAGGACGACGGTCTCGCCCCGGGTGCAGAGCCCATCGATGAAGGCGGCCGTTACGGAGGGACGCACGATCGGGTCCGCCGACCCCTGCGCGATGTAGATCGGGGCTCCGATCGGCGCGCCTCCGGGCCGGTTCTGCTCCAGGAGACCCTTCCATGGCTCCTCGGAGAAGGCGTCCACGGCAACGAAGTCCCCCGGAAGAGGGAGCGACTCGAAGGCCGCGCGATACGCCTCGCCTTCCGTCTCGATGCAGTCGCCGGCGATCCGATCGATCGCCGGGATCCTGCCCGCGGCGATGAAGGGCTCGAGCGGCGCCCCGTAGACCGCTGACTGCGACCAGGACCACATCGCGTAAGCGCCCAGGACGCGGCCGGCGCGCTCGGCAAGATCGTCCCGCAGGAGCGACCGCCAGGTCCGTCGGCGGCGCGATGGCGGCCACGCCGGCCAGAGTCAGCTCGGCGGCGTATTCGCGGGCGAGCTGCCCGGCGAACAGCGCCGCGTGGCCGCCCTGCGAGTAGCCCCACGCGGCGAACCGCTTGCCGGCCCCGGCCTTCGGGAGATTGCGGGCCGCCCGCACGGAGTCCAGGACGGCGCGCCCCTCACTGAGGCCGACGAGATACGGGTGCGGCCCGGCGGTTCCGAGGCCCGGGTAGTCGGTGGCCACGACGACGTAGTCGAGCGCCATCAGGGCCGTCAGGTGCGGGATCGTCTCGAAGAACTCGGGAAAGGCGGACGGGGCGCAGCGGTCGCCGACTCCTGTCGTCGGATGCGCCCACGCCACGACGTGCCGGCCGGCCGTCGGGGGCGGCAGGTCCGGCGCGATCACGACGCCGGATACCTCGATGAGCTGGCCGTCGAGGCCGACCGACGTGTACAGGATCTTCCAGGCCGAGGAGCCGGGCGGCGAGCCCTTCATTTCCTCCGACCGGATCAGCGCGCCCGGGCCCGGCGATCCCTTCGTCCGGCGCGCCGTAGAACGCTCCGGGAGGAGGGGGCCCCGAGGAGCAAGCGATCGTCCACGCGGCCAGAAGCAGAGTCCACGCGCAGAGCGTCGAACGCACGTCCGGACGATCCTACTCTCAGCGCTCCAGGAGCGCCTTGAGCCGGGCGTGTCCTTCGCGACTGACGGGAACGCGCGACCCGTCGCTCAGAATCGCGACGTAGCTGCCCTTCGCGTACGCTTCGAGGCGCTCGAGCTGTTCCAGACGAATCAGGTGCGAGCGGTGCACCCGCACGAACCGCGTGGGGTCGAGCGCCGCGGCCAGGCTCGCGAGCGTCTGGGACTTCAGATACGTCTTACCCCCGCTTCGCAGCGCCACGTAGTCGTCCTGGGCCTCGGCCGCGGCGAGCTTCTCGACCGGAATGATCTGCACGCGGGACCCGTCGCGCACGACGATCCTCTCGAGCCAGGTCCCCTGCGGGCGGGCCGCCGCCGAGAGCTCCTCCGGGCGCACCGCGGGCTTGCCGCGGAGCCTTTCCCGCGCCCGGTCCACGGCCGCCGCGATCCGCTCGGGCGGGTAGGGCTTCAGGACGTAGTCCACCGCGTGGACTTCGAACGCCTTGACGGCCCACGCGTCGTAGGCGGTCACGAACACGGCGGCGATCGCCGGGTCGAGCAGCTCCAGCACCTCGAAGCCGTTGAGCTTCGGCATCTCGATGTCGAGGAACACCAGGTCGGGCGGAGATTCGCCGGCCGCGCGCACCGCCTCGAGGCCGTTGGCGCACTCCCCGAGGATCTGCACGCCCGGCACGCGGCCCAGATAGTCCCGGAGAAGGCGGCGCGCCGGCGCCTCGTCGTCGACGATCGAGGGCGCGGATCTCCGAGACCGGCGGCGGGGCGGGCGTCACGCGGGCAGCTCCGCCGGCACCGAGATCACGACGAGAAAGCGGTCCTTGAGCCTCTTCGCGGCGAACAAGGCCTCGCCTCCGTAGCGGGCGGCCAGCCGCTGGCGCACGTTGGCCAGACCCAGGCCGACTCCCGCCCGGGCGGGAGATTCCGGGTCATAGGGGTTCTCGACCAGGATCCGCAACCGGCCGCCCGCGAATCGGACGGCCAGACGCACGGTGCCTCCCGCCCACGCAGGTCGCGATCCCGTGACGAATGGCGTTTTCGACGAGGGGCTGAAGCAGCAGCGGAGGCACCTGACATCTCCCGCTCCGCTCGTCGAGGTCTTCCTCGAACACCAGACGCGGCCCGTACCGCATCTCCTCGACCGAAAGGTAGGCGCGCGACAGCGCCAGCTCGTCGCCCATCGCGATGCTCCGGGTCTCCCCCACGGCCAGGCTCTTGCGGAGAAACTCGGAGAGGCGCACGCACATCTCCTGCGCCCGCGGGGGGTCGCTGCCGGCAAGCGAAGAGATGGAATTCAGACTGTTGAAGAGGAAGTGCGGCTGGATCTGGGCCTTCAGCGCGGCCAGCTCGGCTTCGCGGGCGAGGATCTGCATCTCGGCTTCCCTCCTCTCCGCCTCCCGCGTCGCTTCGAAGGAGAGAAGGACGTAGTGCAGCGCCGCGTACAGGAAATACAGGAGAACGCCGGTGGCAATGAGGGCCGGCACCTGGGCCGCGTAGTGAGTCGGAAGGTTCGGGAACTGCGGCAGGGCGCCGAGCAGTCGCGCGAGCCCGCTCCCGAGCAGCGCCCAGAGGGAGCTCGTGACCAGGGCGCCGGCGACGAACGTCGCCACCATCTGCGGGATTCGTCCACGGCCCAGAGGAAACTGTTTGCACGGGTACCAGGCCGAGAGCCCGATGAACGCGTACGCCAGCGTCAGGGGGACCGCGAGCGCGACCGCCGCCCCGAACGTGAGACCTCCCGGCCGGGCCAGCAGCGCCGTGATGATCGCCGCCAGCGGCGCGCACGCGGCCAGATAAGGCAGCAGGCGGCCGCGGCGCGCGAGGAGGGGATGCATCAGGAGCTTGGGATCCTTGCTTGCTCGAATGACGAGCCCATGTCAGGACGATCTCGCATGTCACTGTTTCACTTCGACGCCGCCGAAGATCACGGCCCCCGTGATCGTGAGCGTCTTGCGGTCGGCTGCCGGCGTGAGCGGGCCACCCGGCGGCGGCTTGTATTCGGAGCTTCCGAAGATCGGCGCCGCCTGGATGATGACGTTCCAGTTTTCGGGCACGCGCAGGTCCACCCCGCCGAAACACACGAAGACGTCGATCGTCACGGAGTCGGTTTTCATGACCGCCTCGCGCAGGTCGATGTCGAAGCCCCCGAAGATCACGCTGATGCTGCCGCCTCGGAAGTCGTCGGTCCGGACCACGCGGTCCCCCCCGCCGAAGACCGCCAGCTCCTCCAGCGTGCGGGAGGACGGACTCGGCTCCCGCAGGCCGCGCGTTGCCTCGAGCCCGGCGATGGCGCCTTCGTGGGCGCGCTCGCCGATGGCCGCGGCGGCCGCGCGGCGGCTGTACCACGCCTGCCAGATCAGGTGGAGTCCCGCAAACACGAAGAAGACGGGCCAGACCTTCCAGAGGCTGATCCAGAAGACGCCGAGGGTCCGAAGCAGGAAAAACAATCCGAACGCGATCTCGAAGAAGCCCCAGGTCCGGTGGCCCGGCTGCCGCGGGCGGATCACGTGGTTGAGGCCGACGACGATCAGGATGAGCGGCCAGAATTCCCAGATCTCGAATCCCTCGATCCACCCGAGACTCTGGAGCCCGAACAGGATGCCGACACCGAGGAGCACGAAACCGGCGATGACCTTGCCGTTGAGCGGGAATTGGTTTCTTTCGTTCATGTTGTCCCTCACCCGCAAACTACGAAATGCCGAGGAACTCGTCTCCGCGCTTTTCGGCCAACGGCGTCCCGGCGCCGGCCAACGTCGGCCGTCCGGCGGCAGACGAAGCCGGGGAAGCTACAATCGGGCCCGCCAAGGAGATGAAGATCATCCGTATCAGCCCGGGCCGCCCCGCTTCATGATCTGCCCCAAGTGCCAGACGCCCAACGCGGAGCCGGCGGAGAGCTGCCTGTACTGCGGCTTCGGCTTCGCGGGCGCCCCGCTGGCCGAGGAGTCCCACCCCGCGGAGCTGACTTCGGTGCCCACGTTGGGAGGCCCGGCCTCTTTCAAGCAGTGGGCCAGCCAGTCCCAGCGGAGCGTGTCCTCGCTCGTCCTGCCCGCAGGCCTCGAAATTGGCCAACGGTACCGGGTCAAGAGCCTCCTCGGCATGGGCGGAATGGGGGCAGTGTACCTCGTCCATGACAAGGGGCTCGACCGCGACGTCGCCCTGAAACTCATTCGCTCGGACATCGCCGAGGACACTGACGCCCTCGAGCGTTTCAAGCGCGAGATCCAGCTCTCCAGCCGGGTCACGCACCCCAACGTGTTGCGAGTTTTCGACCTCGGAGAGAGCGACGGCATCAAGTTCCTCACGATGCAGTTCGTCGACGGTCGGGACCTCTCGACGATCCTGAAGAAACAGGGAAAGCTCCCGACCGACCGGCTGCTGCGCGTCTTCCGCCAAACCGCGGAAGGCCTCAAAGCCGCGCACGATCAGGGCGTCATCCACAGGGACCTGAAGCCCCAGAACATCATGCTCGACGCCTCGGAACGGGTCTACGTGACCGACTTCGGACTGGCCAAATCGGCCGAGCAATCGGGAATGACGCAGACGGGCGCCGTCATCGGGACCCCGTTCTACATGTCGCCCGAGCAGGTCAAGGGCGAGCCGGTTGGCCCGCAGTCCGACATCTTTTCGCTCGGCGTCATCGTCTACCAGATGGCGACGGGGACCGTCCCCTTCGGCGGCGCCACCCCGTTCGAGGTCATGGTCCAGAGGATCCAGCGCCCGCCGAAGCCGGTCCGGGAGCTCAACCCCGAGCTTCCGGTCTACTTGCAGAAAATCATCGAGCGCTGTCTCGCGGTCGATCTCGACCTGCGCTACAAGAACGTCCAGCAGATCCTCGAGGACTTGAACGCGGAGTCGGTTCGGTCGGCGGTCCGCTACCAGGCGATGTCGCGGCGGCTGGTGCGGCCGGCGGCCGCGGCGGCCGTGGTCGCGGCGCTGCTGGCGGGCGCGGGCTTCTGGCTGTACCAGAAGGGCCGCTCCACGACGCCCACCGCGCAGCCGACTCAGTCGGTTTTGGTGGCGGATTTCGCCAATCATGCCGGAGACCCCGTCTTCGACGGAACACTCGAGCCTGCCTTCACGATCGCGCTCGAAGGAGCCTCGTTCGTCAGCTCCTACAACCGGAGCGCGGCCCGCAAGGTGGCCGCGCAGCTCTCGCCGGGCGCCACGGGCCTCGACCAGACTCTCGCCCGCCTGGTCGCAGTGCGAGAGGGCGTCGACGTCGTGACCTCCGGTTCCATCGAGAAGCGCCGGGAGGGCTACGAGGTCTCGGTTCGGGCGATTGACGCCGGCACCGGGAAAACGATCGTCGAGGACCGGGAGGGCGCGTCCGGCAAAGAGGCCGTGCTCGCTTCGGTGGCCCGGCTCGCCGCGCAGGTCCGCAAGGCGCTCGGCGACGCCACGCCCGAGTCCACGCAGCTCGCCGCCGCGGAGACTTATACGGCCGGGTCGCTCGAGGCCGCTCACGAATACGCCGTCGCGCAGAACCTGCAGTGGGAAGGCCAATGGGACGAAGCGATCCGCCGCTACCGGAAGGCCCTGGATCTCGATCCCAACCTCGGCCGGGCCTACGCGGGCCTCGCAGCCGTCGAGAGCAACCGCGGGCAACGCCAGGCGGCGGAGAAGAACTACAGGGAAGCCCTGGCCCGCATCGACCGGATGAGCGAGCGCGAGAAGTACCGCACCCGCGGGGGGTATTACCTCCTGATTCGCAACCCGGACAACGCGATCGAGGAGTTCACTTCCCTGGTCAGGCAGTTCCCGGCGGACACCGCGGGCATCGCGAACCTGGCCTTCGCGTACTTCGTCAAACGGGACATGGCGAACGCCCTCACCTGGGGGCGCCGCGCGATCGAGATCTACCCGAAGAACGTCCCGCAACGAAACAATTTTGGACTCATCGCGATGTACGCCGGCGATTTCGAGACCGGCGCCCGCGAGCAGAAGACGGTCCTCCAGATGAACCCGCAGTTCGTGCTGGCCTACGTCGGCCTCGCCCTCTCGGAGCTCGGCGCGGGACGGCCGCAGGAGGCCCTGGCGACCTGGAACAGGCTCGCCGCCATCGGCCCGGCCGGGGCCTCCTCGGCCGCGGCGGGGCTGGCGGACCTCGCTCTCTACCAGGGACGGATCGCCGACGCCCGGACGGTTCTCCAGAGCGCGATCGAGTCCGACCTCGCGGCGAAAAACACCGACGAGGCCGCCCGCAAGCTGACGACGCTCGCCGAGGCCGATCTCGCCGGCGGCCAGACGGCCCGGGCGATCTCGCAGGCCGAGCGGGCGATGGGCATGAGCGGCGAGCTTGCCGTAGTCGTCAGCGCGGCCCGCGTTCTCATCGCAGCGGGCGAGGAGAAAAAGGCGCTCGCCGCGGCCGGACAACTCGAAGCGCGACTGGAGCCCGATCCGCAGATGTACGCCGGGCTCCTGCGCGGCGAGGCGGAGCTCGAACGACGGAGCTACCGAAACGCGATCACCCGGCTCAAGGAGGCCCGCAAAGTCGCCGACTCGTGGCTCGTTCGGTACGCCCTCGGGCGGGCCTACCTGGAGGCGGGTTCCTTCACCGAGGCGGACACCGAGTTCGACGCCTGCGTGAAGCGGCGCGGCGAGGCGGCGGCCGTCTACCTCGACGAGGTGCCGACCTTCCGCGTTTTTCCGCCCGTCTACTACTACCTCGGCCGCACCCGCGAAGGACTGAAGAGCGCCGGAGCCGCCGAAGCCTTCCGGACGTTTCTCTCTTTCCAAACGGGCGAGGGCGGCCCACTCGCCGCCGACGCCCGCCGCCGGCTGGACCCTACTGGAGCCTCTCGATCGTCGCCTTGATCGCGCTGCCGTCGTTCAACTGCAGCTCGAGCTCGTAACAGCCGGGGCCCGCGACGTAGGACGTGTCCCAGTTGAAGATGAACTGGTTGATGCCCGAGTCGTACCGGAAGGTGCTCCCGCCCGTTGCGCCGACCGTCGGCTTGTAGAGAACGTACGCCTGGCCGGTCGCCTGGCCGGAGCAGGTCCCGCCGGTGTAGGCGACGGCCTGAAGCAGCTGTGTCGTGGAGAGGTCGGAGAGGAAGTTGCCCGCCGGGTCCTGGAGCTTCCACTTGACCGGCGTCGCCGACCCGTAGTTGGCGCTCCCCGAGAAGCTCGGCGCCGCCAGCGTCCCCGCCGGCGCCATCGGCGACAGGAAGCCCGTGAACGTGTAGAAAACCGGGACCGTCACCGTCTGGCTCAGGACGCCCGAAGTGCTGCCGGCGAAGCTCGTGCTCCCTCCGTAGACCGCCGTGATCGAATGCGGACCGGCCGAGAGCGCCGCCGTGGCCAAGCTCGCGGCGCCGCCGGTGAGCGCCGACGTGCCGAGCGTCGCCGACCCGTCGCGGAAGGTCACGGTTCCCGCCGGAACGCCCGCGACGGACGTCACGGTCGCCGTGAAGGTGACCGATTGGCCGAGGGCGGACGGATTCAGGCTGGACGCGATGGTGGTCGCCGTGTCGGCCGGGTTCACCGTCAGACCGGTCGTCGCGCCGCTCAGCAGGTGCACCGACGTCGCGGAGAAGCTCGCACCGATGACGGACGTCCCGGCGGAGGTCGGAGTCACCGTCACCGCGCAGGCCGAAGCCCCGGCCACCGTGGGCGCCAGGACGCAACTCGACGCCGATAGCCCGGAACCGGTCAGGGCGATGGTCCCGGTCGGGCTCGCCGGAGCCCCGCTGCCCTGCGTGTCGGTCACCGTGACCGTCACGGACGACGTCTGGCCCACGACGACGGGATTCGTCCCCAGGGCGATGGAGGTCGCCGTCGCCCGGCCGTTGACCGAAAGGCTGAACGGCTGGGTGGCCGTCTGCGGCGTCCCCGGGGTCGAGTCGGACACCTTCACGGTGAACGTGAAGCTTCCCGAGGCGGAGGGAGTGCCGGAGATCACTCCGCCCGTCGAGAGCGTCAGCCCCGTGGGCAGCGTGCTTCCCGGGGCGAGCGTCCACGCCAAGGGCGGCTTGCCGCCGAGCGCCTGCAGGGTGGTGCTGTAGGAAGTCCCGACCAGGGCCGCGGGAAGCGTCGTCCCGCCCGCCGTCTGGATCGAGAGGAGCGCCGCGAAGTCCGGCGCGGATCCGTTCGTGTTGGTGCCGTGCGCGGTGACGACCGGCGTCAGGCTGCGCGTCAACTCCGCCATCTGCTCCGGCGTCAGTGCCGCGCGCAGGGTCACGAATGCCGTCTCGCCGGGCGCCAGGGCCATCGTCGAGTTCGAGACGCTCGAGTCGGAAATGTTCGGGTTCGTGGCCGAAGCGAGGTCGGGCGAGATCAACGCGTCGTTGACGTTCGACACGACGACGCTCTGGGGCTGGTTCAGAAGGACGCAGCTCACGCTCGCAGGCGTCGTGGAGTTTTTCGTCACGATGACCTGGAGCGGCACGTTGCCGTACGGGTTGTTGCCGTAGAGCGCGATCCGGTAGGAGTGCGCCGTGTTCCCGGAGTTGACCACGGCGTACGTCGAGTCGCTCTCGGGGACGTTCGAGATATTCAGGTTCGAAATGTTCAGGTTCGAGATGTTCAGGTTCGCGGCCGTCGTATTCGAGATATTGAGGTTCGAGATGTTCAGGGCCGCCGGGTCCGGATTGGAGATGTTGAGGTTCGAGATGTTCAGGTTCGAGATGTTGAGGTTGGAGATGTTCAGGATCGCCGGCTCGGCGTTGGAAATGTTGAGGTTCGAGATGTTGAGGACCTGGTTCGGGTTGGAGATGTTCAGAAACGGATTCGGGTTGGCCGGATTCCAGACCTGGAAGCCGGGAGTGTAGATCTCGAGCGTCCCGATGTCGGCCGTCGTGCCGTCGGGCTGCGCGAGCGGCGAGACCGAGCCCTCGGGGTTCATGACGATCGACCCCGAAAGCGGCCCGCCGACCTCGGCCACGTTGACCGTGAAGCTGGCGGCCACGTTCGGAGACTTCGCGAACACGGGCCGGGCGGCGCCCGAGCGCGCGGCGATCGTGACGTCGAGCGTTGTCTGGGAGGTGGTCTGCAGGAACGAGGCCTGTCCCCCCGAGGGCTGGGTGACCGTCAGGCGAAACGTGCGCTGCTGGCCCGTGAGGTTCTGCAGCGTCACCACGAACGAGCGCTGGAGCGTGGCCGAGAGTGGCTTGACGTTCTGCGGCGATCCGACGGCCAGCCCCTCGGTGATCCGACTGCTGTAGACGTTTTGATTGCGCATGCCCTCCTGCCCGTTGACGCAGGGCGGAGTCTGGTGCGCCGGGTCGAGCACGCTCTGGTGCACCGGGCCCGTCGCCGTGTAGTTCGCCCAGTTGCCGTCCATCGGCGGTTTCACGTCGCGGTTGTCGGTCCAGGTGGCGTACGCGATCAGCGGGCTCGAGGCGGAGGTATTGAAAGCCCAGCCGCCCGTGCCGTTCGCCTTGAAGTTCTGCCCCGCCGACGTCGATGTAGTCCCCCAGGAACGGAATCGTCCCCTGCGAGAAGAGCGGCAGGTTCGGGGCGTTGAACTGCAGCTGTGTGAGCCCGGTCGGCAGCCCCGTGTCGGCCGCCGTGAGGCCGAAGCGGTACTGCGAGACGGTGGCGGACGTGAAGTCGGGCGCGGCACCCGCGAAGGCTCGGGCGACGCGCAGGTCCACCGTGTGCCGGCGGGTGGTCAGCGTCGCGTCGTCGATCTGAAGCGTGAAGACCTGCTCGGGATGGGCCGGCAGCTCGCCCTTTCGGATCGCGCCGCACGAGGTAGAAACGCCCCTGCGGGTCCGGCCCGAATCCCGGGTCCGGAGCGAACGGGTTGTTCGGGATGTGGAAGCCGAGCGTGTGATCGAGCCGCTGGTCGTAGTAGACGAGCACGAGACGCCCGGCCACGAAGGTCAGCTGCGGCATGAACTGATGGCCCCGGGAGAACGCGTGACCGAAGTCGTCGGTCATCGCCCCGGTGTCGACCGCCACCGGCGTCCCCCAGGTCGCGCCGCTCGACGACGTCGACATCACGATTTGAGCGTCCCCCGTCGAGGCGTTGCGCTGCGCCCAGGCCACGTGGACGCGGCTGGCGCCCGAGGCGTCGACCGAAACGGCGATCGTGGGCAGCGCATTCGTCCGAAATTGCGTCGGGGTGGTGCCCTGATCGAAGGGGGCGATCGTCGCGACGGTCGTCGTGTTTCGGGACGGGAAAGTCTTCCCGAAATCCGTCGACTTCGCGATCAGGATCGCGTCCGGCTGGCTCGAGGCCGCGAACCGGCGCCAGGTGACGTAGATCGCGCCGGAGGCCGGGTCGATCGCCATGTTCGTTCCCTGATTGATCGAGTTCGACTCCGAGAGCTTGAAAGGGTTCGACCACGTCTTCCCGCAGTCGAGCGAACGTGAGAACATGATCTTGGTGCTCGTGCTGCCGGTGAATCGGCTCCAGACCAGGTAGACGTTTCCGGCCGGAAAGCTCTGCGGGGTCCCGAAGGGGCTGAACGTGCACATCGCGGCGCCCGCGCGCGGAATGTCCACCGCGATCCAGGGCTTGTCGATGAACTGGCCGGAGGTTCCGGTGTCGACCACGACGGTCGAGACGTATTTGATCGTGTCCTTCCCGAGCGCCGCGTCGCCGTTTTCCTTCTGGTTGGCGTCGAGATACCGCGCCACGAAGACCGCGCCGTTGTTCGTGCCGCGGTTGAAGGCGATGCCGCTGAAGTAGAGGAGGCCGCTCGTCCCGGCGCGAACCGTCGGATCGGCCGCCGCGTTGTAGGCCTTCAGGGGCGAAGCGAGGCCCTCCGGGGACTGGTCCTGGGGGAAACCGGGAAGCAGCGTGCTCTGCCAGGACTGGGCGCCGTCGAAGGACTTGAACACGCCGAGCCAGGCGTCGCCTGCCAGCGACCCCGGGACCGTGTCCGAAACCGGCAGGTCCACGGTGCGATAATCGTTGGCGCCGGCAAGCAGATGCAGCGGGTTGCGCGACGAAACGGCGAGCGACGGTTCATTCTGGCGCTGGAGGAAGGGATCGCCGCCCGGGAACTGGGTGCCGGAAACCATGTTCACGTTCTGGCCGGCAACGGGCTCTGTCTGGCCGCGGCCGGGCGGGGCGAGGGCGGCGAGGGCGGCGAGGGCGATCCCCGCAGAGCGCAAGAGGAAACCCCAGGATCGCCGCGGCGCCGGGCAAGGGTCACACGGAGCGCAGGACTGGATCCGCAGCCATCTCAACCTCCTGAATATCGAATGAGATCGGAGGCGCCCACCCGCGCCCCTCGCCATTGACGCGCCTGTATATCGCGAAAGGGCGCAGTGATCAAGACGGCGCAGGTCGGCTACGGTGCGTGCTTCTCGATTCGACCGCTTTGCCCTATGCTGTTCGGTGCGAGGGAGGAGGATCGATGCCGACTGAAATCATCATGCCCCAGATGGGGGAATCGATCGCCGAGGGAACCATCACGAAGTGGCTCAAGAAGGTCGGCGACACGATCAAGCGCGATGAGCCGATCTTCGAGATCTCGACGGACAAGGTGGACGCCGAGATCCCGTCGCCCGTGGCCGGCACGCTCCTCGAGATCAAGGCCGCCGAAGGCACGACCGTGCCGATCAACACGGTCGTCGGCGTGATCGGCGAGGCCGGCGAAAAGCCGGCTGCCGAAGGGGCGCCGGCGCCCGAAGCCTCGGCACCGGCAGCGCCCGCGGCGGCAGCGGCGCCCGCCCCCGCGGCCCAGAAGGCTCCCCAGCCCGAGCCCGCGCCCGCGCCCCGAAACCCGAATCGAAGCCGGCCACCCCGGCGCCCGCGCCCGCGGCCGCTGCACCCGCCGCGTCGGCCGCGCCCGCCCCCGCTCCCCCGACCCGGCCGACGCCCGCCCCGGCCCTGCCTGCCACCGCGCCCGCCGAGGGCTCGGGGGGCGGCCAGGTCGAATCGATCGAGGAGCGGATTCGCCGGCGCTCCTCGCCTCTCGTCCGGAAGATCGCCCAGGAGCACTCGATCGAGATCGGTGAGGTCGAGGGCACCGGCATCCACAACCGGGTCACCAAGAACGACGTCCTCTCCTACCTCGAGAACCGCAAGGTCGCTGGCCCCGCGCCGTCACGCTCTTCCGCCGCTCCCGCGGAGGTGCCCGGCCGCGCCGAGCCCGCCGAAGCCCCGCCGCCGCCGCGGCCGGCCATCCCCGTCACGGAGCGCGACGAGGTCGTCGCGATGACCAAGATCCGGCGGATCACGGCCGAGAACATGATCCTCTCGAAGCGCACGTCGGCGCACGTGACGACCGTCTTTCAGGTGGACTACACCAACATCGCCCGGCTCCGGGCGAAGCACAAGGACGCCTTCCTCGAGAAGAACGGCGTCAAGCTCACGTACCTCCCGTTCATCTTCCGCGCCGCGATCCAGGCGCTGCGCGAGTTCCCGCAGGTCAACGCCTCGATCGACGGGGAGAACATCGTGTATCACCGCGACATCCACCTGGGGATGGCGGTGGCGCTCGACTGGGGCCTGATCGTCCCGGTGATCAAGAACGCGGACGAGAAGTCGATCCTGGGCCTCGCCCGAGCCACGCAGGACCTGGCCGAGAGGGCGCGGACCAAGCGCCTGAAGCCCGAGGAGATCCAGGGCGGGACCTTCACGGTCACCAATCCGGGAGTCTTCGGCTCGCTCTTCGGCACGCCGATCATCCCGCAGCCTCAGGTCGCGATCCTCGGCGTCGGGACGATCGAGAAGCGGCCGGTCGTCGTCGCCGACGACCACGGCCAGGACGCGCTCGGCATCCGCACGGTCGGATATCTCGCGCTCTCGTTCGACCACCGCCTGGTCGACGGCGCGGACGCCGACCGGTTCATGTCCAGCGTCAAGAAGACGCTCGAAGCCGGAGAGTTCGATCTCGGTTAGCCGTCCGCCGGCCCCCGTTTCGCAGTCCTCCATCCCGCGCCTGGGCGGCAAAGTCTGCCTCGCGATCTTTCTCGTGGCGCTCGCCGCGCGGCTCGCCGCGACGGCGGCCGTCGGCTTCTCGACGGTCCGGTTCGCCGACGCGCCTGCGTACCTCTTCGCCGCGCGCGCGCTGGCCGAGACCGGGCACTACCCGCGCCGCACCGAGGAATTCCTGTTTCGCCCGCCCGGCTACCCGGCCTTTCTGGTCGCGGCCACTCTCGGGCATCCGGAGCGGATCGCGGCCGCGAAGGTCGCCAATGCCGTTCTCGGTTCGCTCGCCGCGCTCCTGGTCGCCGCGCTCGCGGCCCGACTCTTCCGGCGCCGTTCGGTAGCCGTCGCGGCGGGCATTCTGGCGGCCTTTCACCCGCCCTTCCTCCTGGCGAGCGCGGACCTTCAATCCGAGCCGCTCTTTCTCGTCCTGCTGCTGTGCGCCGGATACCTTCTCCTCGCGTCGACCGACCGGCCCTCGTCGAACCTGGCCCTCTTCGCCGGCGTCTTCCTGGCGCTCGCGGCCCTGACGCGTTCCTCCGCCCTCGTGCTCGCCCCGCTGCTGCTGGCTCCTCTGCGGGACCGCCGCCACCCCCTCCGCGCCGGCGCGCACGTCGCCTTCTCCGCGCTGCTCGGGTTCGGAGCGGCGCTGGCGCCCTGGACGGCGCGCAACCTTCTCGAGTTCCGCGAGGTGATCCTCGTCAACGACGGCGCCGGATACCTGTTCTACGGAAGGAACTCCGAAGCGGCGATCGGCATGGCGAAGGCGAAGAGCCGGGAGGACCTCGAAACAGCTTCCGCGGAGCTCGAGCGCGCGAGGCGCGAGCGCATCGCGGCCCTGCCCGCCGAGGTGCGGAGCTCCCCCGGCCGCCTCTCGCGCGCGCTGTTCTCCGCCGCGCTGGCGGAGCGCCGGGCCAACCCGCGGGGGACTCTGCGCCTCCTCGCGTGGAAGAGCTGGGACTGGCTTCGCCCGTATCCGGACCCGCGATTCTGGCCCCGTTCCGCCGTCGTGATCCTCGGGCTGTACTTCACGGCGCTGGCCGCGTGCGCCATCGTGGGTCTGGCGACGGCCGAACGCCGCGGGGGTCGAGCCTTCTGCCTGCTGTTTCTCGCGGTGACGATGCTTCTTCACGTCGTGCTCGAGACGAGCTGGAGGTATCGGTCCGTCTACTGGGACCCGGTGCTGATCCTCTACGCGTCCTCCGGCGCCGCGGTCCTGCTGCGGCGGCGAGCAAACGCAGCGTCCGCGCTGCCATGACGGCCGGAGACCTGCAGCCCGACGTTCCCCGCCTGGGGCGCAACGCCGTCGCAGCCATCTTTCTGCTCGCGCTCGTGGTACGTCTCGGGGCGACCGCCGCCGTCGGGTTCTCGACGCTCCGATTCGGCGACGCGTCCCGCTACCTCTACGCGGCCACGGAGCTGGCGGAGCACGGAAAGTACCCCGATCGCACGGAGCCGTACTTCTTCCGGCCGCCGGCCTACCCCCTCTTCCTGGTCGTCGCGACGCTCGGCCGGACCGAATGCATCCCCGCCGCGAAGATCGCCAACGGCTTGCTCGGAGCTCTCGCGGCGGTTCTGCTGGCGCTTCTCTCCGCCCGAGTCTTCCGCCATCGGGGGGTCGCGATCGCCACGGGCGCTGCCGCCGCGCTGCACCCGAGCCTGGTGCTCCTCTCGACCGACGTCCAGAGCGAGCCGCTCTTCCTTCTCTTCCTGCTGCTGGCAGGGCTCTTCCTGCTGGGCGCCTCCGACCGACCGTCCGCTCGCCTCGCCCTGGCGGCGGGAGCGATGCTGGGCCTGGCGGCTCTGACGCGATCTTCCGCGCTGGCACTGGCTCCGCTGCTGGCGGCGCCATTGCTCGACCGGCGCCAGCCGCGTCGTACCGGAGCAAAGCTCGCGGGCGCGGCTCTCCTCGGGTTCCTGCTGTCGCTCGCCCCGTGGACGCTGCGCAACGCGCTCCGGTTCCACGAGCTTCTCCCCGTCAGCGACGCGGGCGGCGTGAGCCTGTACGCCGGCAACTCCGGCTGGACCCGGAGCTTCTACGAGGTGCGCAGCCGGCAGGAATACGTCCGCTGGCTGGACGACTTCGACCTGGACCTGCGTGCCCGTCTCGCGCGCATCGAGGCGAATGGCCCGGTCTCGCCCGGCCGCCGCTCGGCGGCGTTTGCCCGACTCGCGATCGACGAGATCCGGGCCGATCCCGCCGGAAGCCTGCGCCTCTTCGCGCGAAAAGCCTGGCACTGGGTGCGGCCGTATCCGACGCCCTGGTACTGGGGTGCGGCCGTCGTATGGGGAATCGGGGTCCTCTACGTTCTCCTGTACGTGCTGGCCGCCCTGGGTCTGCGCCGATCCCCGCGCCGGGGCGTCGCCGCGTTCTGCGTGGCCGTCCTCGTCGTCAGCATGCTCGTTCACGTCGCGCTTCAGGTCGTCTGGCGTTACCGGATCCCCTACTGGGACCCGATCCTGATCCTCTACGGGGTCTTCGCGGCGTGGCGCCGGTGATTGCCGACGCCCTCCGTGGCGCGCGTACCGCCGCGCTCCGGCTCGCGAGCCCGTTGGACCGGCTCTGGCTGCGCGCCACGGGCCGCGAGCATCTTCCGCCGCTGTGGCTGCGCCGGCACACGGGGCCGGTCGCCGCATTCGAGAGCGCGGCCCGCGAGACCGCCGAGTTCCTGGATCGGCTGGCGCTCGTCCGCGCCGGCGACACGGTCCTGGACGTCGGCTGCGGACCGGGCGCGATGGTCCCCGAGCTCGCGCGGCGCCTGGGCCCGGCGGGGCGTTACATCGGGTTCGACGTGCACGCGGCCTCGATCCGCTGGGCGAGGACAAGTCACGCAGGCGATCCGCGCCTGCGGTTCGAGCATGCCGACGTCGTTTCGGCCTGGGGACCGGGCGCCGGGCGCCGCGTCCACCTATCGTTTCCCGCTCGACGAGGGCCAGGCCGATCTCGTCCTGGCGAAGTCCGTCTTCACGCATCTGCTCGAGGCGGACGCGCGCCACTACCTGGCCGAGATCCGCCGCGTTCTCCGGCCGGGACGCGGGGCCGTGGTGACCGCGTTTCTGTACGACGAGAACGGCCCGCGCCTCCCGGAGGTCGAGCGCGCCTTCCCGTTCTCGGACGGCCGTCCCGTTCGCTGGCGCCTTCGCTCGCGGCCATCGGCGGCCGTGGCCTTCGGACGTGAGCTCTTCGAGGCGATGATCTTCGCGGCGGGGCTGCGGGTCATCTGGATGTCGGCCGGCTATTTCCCGGGCAGCGCTCGCCCCGCCGGCCAGGACACCCTGATGCTGGGACACTGAGAGGCTAGACTGAGAACGATGGAAGCTGTGACCGCCGACCCGCAGGACCCGGCGGCTCTCGGCGCGCTGGCTCGGACGCGTCGACTACGACCGGGCTCTCGCGCTGCAGGCCGAGGCGGCGGCGCGGGCCGCGGCGGGAGAAGAGAGAGCCTGCTTCTCCTCGAGCACGAGCCGGTCTTCACCCTCGGACGCAACGCGACGGCCGCCGACGTCCTCCTCACGCCCGAACGGTGCGCCGAGCTCGGGATCGCCGTCCGCGAGTCGAATCGAGGCGGCAAGGTCACGTACCACGGTCCCGGCCAGCTGGTGGGCTATCCGATCCTGAACCTCTCGCCCGACCGGCGGGACGTCAAGCGGTACGTCACGGACCTCGAGGAGGTCCTGATCCTGACCCTCGGCGACTTCGGCATCCCCGCCGCCCGTTCGGACCGGAAGGAGCGCGTGACGTCCGTCTGGGTCGGCAACGACAAGATCGCGGCCATCGGCGTCCACCTCTCGCGCTGGATCACGACCCACGGCTTCGCTCTGAACGTCGGCAACGAGCCCCTTCCTTACTTCGCGGGAATCGTGCCCTGCGGGATCACCGACGGCGGCGTGACGACCATGGAGCGGGAGCTCGGCCGGCCCGTCGCGTCCGGCGAGATCTCGGGCGTCCTGCTCGGGCATTTCGGCGCCGTCTTCGGTCGGGAGATAATCGCGACGTGAGCTCGGAGCTGCCCGTGCACGGCCGGCCGACGCGCCTCGAGAGGCCCGAGTGGCTGAAGGTCCGCCTCAACACGACCGGCGAGTACGAGGAAGTGCGCCGCATGATGCGGCGTCTCTCGCTCGTGACCGTCTGCGAGGAGGCGCGCTGCCCCAACATCCACGAATGCTGGGCGCGGGAGCGGACGGCCACCTTCATGCTCCTCGGCGACATCTGCACTCGCCACTGCGGCTTCTGCGCGGTCGGCAAGGGAACGCCCGGCTCTCTCGACCCGGACGAGCCCGGGCGCGTCGCCGAAGCGGCGAAGGAGCTGTCGCTCGCTCACGCGGTCGTCACGTCGGTCAACCGGGACGACCTGCCCGACGGGGGCGCGGCGCACTTCGCGGCCACGATCCGGGCGATCCGGAGCCGGAATCCCGGCTGCACGGTGGAGGTCCTGATCCCCGACTTTCAGGGCAACTGGAGCGCTCTCGACATCGTCCTCGACGAAGCTCCCGAGATCCTGAACCACAACCTGGAGACGGTCGCGCGGCTCTACCGACGCGTGCGGCCCGACGCGAAGTACGCGCAGTCGCTGGAGCTTCTCGCCCGCGCCCACGAACGGCGAGCGCGAACGGGCCTCGCCCTGCAAGACCAAGTCCGGCGTGATGGTCGGTCTCGGCGAGACCCGCGAGGAGCTCCTCGGAGCGCTCCGCGACCTCCGCGCCGCCGGCTGCGACATCGCGACCATCGGGCAGTATCTCCAGCCGCACGAGCGGCGGCTCCCGATCGAGCGTTACTACACCCCCGAGGAGTTCGCCGACCTGCGCGCGCAGGGCGAGGCCATGGGATTCTTCCGCGTCGAAGCGGGCCCTCTCGTGCGCTCCTCCTACCACGCGCGGCGCGCCTTCGACGGCCCCGCGGCCTGAGGACCCCGAATGCTCCTTCTTCGCAAGATTCGCGTCGGCCTGTCCACGTGTCTCCTCCTCGCGGGAGCCGCCAGCGCGGGCGCACAGAACCGCGAAGCGGTCCGGACGCGATATCAGCCGCCGGTCTACCCCGAGAACCTCGCCAAGCTCGACCGTCAGGGCAACGTGCTGCTGGCCGGCCGCATCGACACGCAGGGCCGGGTCTCGGATCTCCATCTGGTCGCCGCGAGCGCCTCGGACTTCATCAAGCCGGCGGTGGAGGCCGTCCAGGGCGTGGCAATTCCGTCCCGCGCTGCGCGACGGCAAGCCCGTCGAGGTGTTCCTGAACGTGGCCGTCCGCTTCCGGATCGAGGGCGAGAAGCGGGGCAAACTCGAAGCCCCCATCCTCGGGCGACGTGGCGATCTCGCCGGCCGATGCCTCCGGCAGGAAGTCCGCGCCCGAGGGCTTCCCGATTCGCCGGGGCCAGGATCCGGCGTTGCGCGCCGAGGCCCTGCTCGACATCCCGCCCGCTGCCGAGGCGCGCACGATGACCGTGAAAGTCGAGGCCGTCTCGCCGAAGGGCAAGCGCATCGCCGTCTTCCAGCCCCCCGTCGCGGTGCCGGCCAACGCGGCCGAGGTCCGCATCCCGGTCGTGGCCCGGATCGGGCCGGACTGGGAAGATGGCGTCTGGATGCTGCGCTTCACTCTCGACGGCGCGGGCGTGGGCGGAGGCCAGTTCTGGCTGGCCGCGGACCCGTCGAAGTTCTCCTTCGTGATCCCGACGTCTCCCAATTGACCCGATGAGCCTGCGCGGCCGGCTGTTCGGTGTTCTCGCGGCCGCGGCGCCCCTCGCCTGCGCCTCCGCTCCCGCCGCCTCTCCGGCGCCGGCGTGCTCCGGCTTCACGCCACCTCTGCGGATCTCGCAGGGGCCCTCGACGCTGCCCGATTCCTTTCTGGCCGCGCGCGTGGGGGGCGAGGTCGTCGACGAGGTCGTCATCCGGAAAGACGGCGCTGTCGGAGCGGTCCGGCCGACGCGCAGCCGGATCGCCGAGCTCGCTCCGTACGCGGAGGCGTCGGTCCGGCGCTCGCGCTTTTCCCCGGCCTCGATCGAGGGAAACCCGGTGGCCGACGCGGATTCTCGTCACGACTCCCGTGGGGCTCGTGCGCCAGGACCCGTCCGAGCCGGCGCACGACTCGCTCTGGGCGTACATTCCCGGCGGCGAATCGAGAGAGGCGCGCTGGCAGCTCGCGGGCAGCGTCGAGAAGCTGGCGATCGACGCGCGCGCCGCGGCGGCGACTCGCGAGGAAATCCGCATCGCGGCGGTCGCGCCCGACGGCGCCGAACGGATCCTCTGGAAGGGTCCCCCAGTCCGGCGGCACCGCCGAAATCCGGGAAACCGTCAAGACCGGCGGCTTCTTCGCGAGGCCGGGAGACTACCGGCTGGAGCTGCGCGCGGGCGGCCGCGTCCTCGCCACGACCACCCTCACCATCGCGCCCGACTTCGAGGCGGCGATCGTCAACGCCTGCGAGCCTCTCCAGCCCCGCTAACGGGGATCAGACGAGAACCGCTCTCTGCTCCCGTCGGCGCGTCGAGCGCCGCTCAAAGAACTGGGCCGGGGCACCCGGCCCCGGCCCGCACGCGATCCCTCTATCCCGAACCCTGCCGTAGTGTGGCACGGTTCGCGGCCTCAACGAAAGTCGCGGATGTCCCGAAAAGGAGTTTCGCGGTCGTTGAAGTCGGGCCGGTAGTACTTGTTGGAGGTCTCGAACTCCTGCTGGAAGCCGTGGACGAAGCCGTTCGACTCCAGAGCCGCCAGCGCGTCCTCCCACTCGGCAGACGTGATCGAGCGGGAGAGCGCCCGGTACTTCTCGTTGTCGGCCGCGCGGTGGATCGGGTAGTACTGGGCCATCAGCGAGATCGCCACTCGCGGCGACAGCGCCTCGGCGATCCAGGCCAGCGACTCCGTGACGCCCGCGACGTTTCCGGGGAGCACGAGGACGCGCACCAGCAGGCCGCTCTCGAGCAGCCCGTCCACGCCGACCTCGAGCCGTGATCCCTTCTGCCGGTACATCTCGACGAGGGCCTCGCGCGACCGCTCGGCGTAGTCCGGCACCTTCGAGTAGAGCGACCCCGCGGCGGAGTCCGCGTACTTGAAGTCGGGCAGGTAGACGTCGACGACCCCGTCGAGCAGCCGCAGCACCTCGACCGAATCGTAGGCGTTGGTGTTGTAGACGACCGGGATCCGCAGGCCGCGCTCCGCGGCGAGGAGAATCGCCCGGGCCATCTGCGGGGCGAAGTGCGTCGGCGAGACGAAGCCGATGTTGTGGCAGCCGCGCTCCTGGAGCTCGAGCGCCATCTCGGCCAGGCGCTCCACCGGGATCGCATTGCGCTTCTGGACGGCGTAGTCCTGGCTGATCTGGAAATTCTGGCAATAGACGCAGCGCAGGTTGCAGTTGCCGAAGAAGATGTTTCCGGCCCCCCGCGTGCCCGAAAGGCAGGGCTCCTCCCCGAAATGCGGCGTGTGGGCCGAGACGACCGGATCGGCGCCCGAGGCGCAGGACGCGAGCACGCCGGCCAGACGGTCGTTGCCGCAGTCGCGCGGACAGACCGTGCACGCGGTCAGGAGCGCGTAGAGCTTCTCGACGCGCTTCTCGAGCTCGCCGGAGGCCAGCAGCCGCACGTATCCCGGCTCACCCATCGGGCGAGAGCTTAACCGAAGCAGCGGGCTTAGCATGGGGCCGTGCCGGAATCCCGGGCCACGCGCCGCATGCGGTGGGGCTTCAATCTCTTCCCGGCCTATCGCGGCACGGGAGCGCGGATCACCTACATCGCCGCGGATTTTCGCGAGGTGCGCGTCCGGCTGCCCCTGTCCTGGCGGACCCGAAACTACGTCGGCACGATCTTCGGCGGAAGCCTCTACGGCGCCGTGGATCCGATATACATGATCATGCTCATCAAGATCCTGGGCCCCGGCTACACCGTGTGGGACAAGGCCGCGACGATCCGGTTCCGCAAACCCGGTCGGTCGACCCTCTTCGCGCGCTTCGTTCTCGAGGAAGCGGAGATCGCCGAGATCCGAAGGCTCCTCGAAGCGGGCTCGCCGATCAATCGCGTCTACACCATCGATCTGGCGGACGCCGCCGGCCTCGTCCACGCGAGCGTCGAGAAGACGATTCACCTGCGGAAGACCCCGGCGTCATCCTGAGGAGCGCAGCGACGAAGGATCCCAAGCTTGATTGCCACTCTCTCGTCACGAGTCTGGGATGAACGTCGTGCTCCGCACGACGTTGCCGACTGCCGGGGGTTGCCTTCGGTGGTCGGCTGTTTCGCTTCGCTCAGGATGACGGCGCGGAGCTGCCGAGTGAGTCTGCCGAACCAGAAGGAAGTCCTTCAAACCGTCGCCTGCAGACGGTAAACTGTAGCCCTGCTTTTCATGCGGGACATTCTGGCCTGGGCCCTCGCCACGGAGATCCTGGGTCTCGCCGTTCTCCCGCTGTTGCGAGCCTTCTTCTCCAACCGGCGGGATGCCGCGCTGCTGTCGCGCCCGCTCGGGCTCGCTCTGGTGGCCTACCTCGGCTGGGCGCTGTCGCTCGTGTCGGGATTCGGCTTTCGCCGCTTCACTCTCCTCCTCGTCGTGCTCGTCGTGGCCGCCGCCGCCTGGCTCTACCGCCGGCGCGGGTCGGACGCGACCGCCAGGGCCCCCGTCTGGGGCGACGAAGAAAAGCTCGCGGCGCTCCTGTTCTGGGGCTCGACGGCCGTCTTCCTCGCGATCCGCTCGGCGGGACCCGCGATTCTGGGCGCCGAGAAATTCATGGATCTCGCCTTCCTCAACTCGCTGGCGCGCTACCCGGCCATGCCCCCCGCCGATCCGTGGATGGCGGGAATGACCATCAACTACTACTACTGGGGCTACCTCCTGGCGGCCGCGCAGGCCAAGCTGTCAGGCGTGGCGCCCCTGACCGCCTACAACCTGGCGGTCGCCACGTTCGGCGGGTTTTCCTTCTGCGCCGCCGCGTGCCTCGGGCTGCGGCTCTCGCGGGGTCGCCTGGGCGTCGGGCTGGGCGCCGCCGTCGCGACCGTCTTCGCCAGCAACCTCGTCGGAGCCCTCGACGCGTGGAACAACCCGCTCGCCGCCGAGTTCGACTACTGGCACGCGTCGCGGGTGATCGGCCCCGAGAAATTCAAGACGATCAACGAATTCCCCTTCTTCACCTTCTTCCACGCGGACCTGCACCCGCACCTGCTGGCCTTTCCCTATTTCATCGCCGCCTTCGCCGTCGCGCACCGGTGGATGGAGGCGGGCGCCGACCGGGGCGCGCGCCGCTGGCTCGGGGCCCTTCTCGTGGCCCTGACGGCGGGCACGGCCCGCGCCGCGAGCCTCTGGAACATGCCGGCGCTGATGATCCTCCTGGCGGTTTGCGGGGTGTTCCTGTCGACCCGGGGTGAGCGCCTTCCGCGTCCGGCCGCGGCCCTCGGCGGCCTGCTCGCGGGCTTCGGGGTCGCGCTGCTCTCGCTTTTCCTGTTCTACCCGTACACCGCCAGTTTCCAGCTCGAGAACCGCGGGCTCGGGCGCGCCACGCAGGTCTCGGGGCTGCTCGAGTTCCTCGGAGTCTGGGGGCTTCTCCTGGCGGTCGGCTTCGCGGCCCTCTGGCCCCGGCCATCCGAAGACTACGGAAGGCGCGCGCCGGCGGCGGGACTTCGGTGCCGTCCTCGCCGTCGCGGCGGCGCTGCTGGTGGGATTTCTGACCCGCATGCCCGCCATGGCGCTCGTGTTGTTGCTCGGAATCTTCGTCGTCCGCGCCGCCTGGCGCAGCCTCCACGCGCCCGACGGCGACGCGTCCGGAATGTTCGCCGCGTTCCTGCTGATCCTCGCTCTCGGCATGATCGGAGGCTGCGAGCTCGTCTTCTTCAAGGACTCCTACGGTCAGGACCTGCAGCGCATGAACACGATTTTCAAGTTCTACCACCAGGCCTGGCCGCTCCTGGCGATCGGGGTCGCGGCCTTCGCCGGCCGCGCGTGGGACGCGAGTTCCCGGCGCCGGCCGGTCTTTCGCGCGCTGGTGGGGGCGGCCGCTGTTCTCGCCCTGCTGTGGCCGGCCAACGTGATCGTCTCCCGGTTCCGACAGAAGGACGGGCCGTTCTCGCTCGACGCTCATGGCCCCCTGGCCCGACGCGACGCGGGCGACGCGGCCGCGATCGACTGGCTGATGCGCAACGCCCCCGAGGGCTCGGTCGTCCTGGAGGTCTCGGGCGATCCGTATTCGGAGTTCAGCCGCATCTCCTCCCACACCGGCATCCCGACGGTCCTGGGCTGGGCCAACCACGAGGGCCTCTGGCGCTCGAACGACGCCGAGGTCAACGAGCGGCTCGCGGCCATCCGCACGTTCTACACGACGCGCAACGCCGTGGCGGCCTGGGACATCCTCCAGAAGTACGGGGTGAAGTACGTGGTCCTCGGGAACATGGAGCGCCGGACCTACCCGACGTCCGCCGCCGTCGCGCAGCTCCCGTTCCTGCGTCCCCTCCACACGGGAGAAACGGCGATCTTCGAGGTCGCTCCCCCTCGATGAGGGTCCTCATGGCCCTCGACTACTACCGGCCGAACGTCTCGGGACTGACGCTCTACGTCGAGCACCTGGCCGAGGGGCTGGCCCGGCGCGGGAACGACGTCCGGGTGCTGACGCACCGGCACCTTCCGGAGCTGCCGGAGGAAAACGACGAGAACGGCGTGCGCGTGGTCCGCGCCCCCGTGGCGGCCCGCGTTGGAAAGGCTCTCGTCTCCCCGGCGATCCTGGCGCGCGCCCTGCGCGAGCTGCCGCGGGCCGATGTCCTCCACCTCCACGCCCCGCTGGTCAACGCCGTGCCCCTCGCTTTCCTCGCGTCGACCCTGCGGGTGCCCATCCTCGTCACGTTCCACTGCGACCTCCAGCCTCCGCCGCGCCTGGGACAGCGCTTCGTCGAGGTGCTCGCCCGGGCGTCCCATGCCTTCGCGCTCGAGCGCGCCGACCGCGTCATCACGTACACCGAGGACTACGCCCGCCACACCCGGCCCCTGCGGGACCGGATCGAGAAGGTGGGATGGGTCCTTCCGCCGGTGGCGGATCCGCCGGAGACCGGGCGCAGCGCCGACGCGGTGCGGTCGCGCTACGGCCTCGGAGACGGCGCCCCGGTCCTTCTCTTTCTGGGCCGCTTCGCGGAGGAAAAGGGCCTGCCTGTTCTGATGCGCGGCGTTCACGGCGGTCCGACGGCGGTTTCCCCGGGCGGTCTTGGTCCTCGCCGGTGCGAAGGAGGTTCCGGGCGAGACGGTCCTGGAGGCGATCGAGCCCCTGCTCGCCGACCCGTCCTCCGGGGTCTTCGCGACGGGGATCGTGCCGCCGGCCGAGATCGCCGACCTGTTCACGGTGTCGGACGTGCTCGTGCTGCCTTCGATCAACTCGACCGAGTCCTTCGGTCTCGTCCAGGTCGAGGCCATGCTCCGAGGCGTGCCCGTCGTCGCCTCGGACCTGCCGGGGGTGCGCCAGCCAGTGCGTCTGACGGGCATGGGCGAGATCGCACCGATCGGCGACGCCGACGGGCTGGCAAAGGCCATCCTCTGCGTGCTCGAGTCGCCCGAGCGCTACCGGCGCCCCCGGGAGGAGATCCGGGCGCTGTTCCCGCCCGAGCGCACCTTCGAGTTCTACGAGGCGACGTACCGCTCGATCCTGGGAGAGAAGGGGTGACGCCGCCCGACGCGACCCGGCGCATTCTGCGATCCCACCTGCGCGAGATGCCGTTTCACCGCGTGCTCATGCGCTCGATCGAGGCGCGGATCCTCTCGGAGGTCGATTTTCCACGCCCGATCCTGGACATCGGCTGCGGGGACGGGCACTTCGGATCCGTCCTTTTTCCCGATGGCGCCGACGTGGGCCTGGACCCCGGCGTCGCGGACCTGGCCGAGGCCCGGGCGCGCGGGGTCTACCGCCTCCTCGCCGGAGCGGACTCGGGCCGGATGCCGTTTCCCGACGGCGCGTTCGCGTCCGTCGTCTCCAACTGCGTGTTCGAGCACATCCCCGACATCGATCGGACGGTCGCCGAGATCGCGCGGGTGCTGCGTCCCGGGGGCATCTTCGCCTGCACCGTCATCGGCGAGCGCTTCAGCGAGTTCCTGACCGACGCGCGCGCATGGCGCCGCCTCGGCCTGGCCCGGGCGCACCGCGCTTATCTGGACTGGTTCAATCGCAAGTCCGTGCACTTCCACTTCGACTCGCCGGCGATCTGGAAGGAGCGCTTCGAGCGGGTCGGGCTCGAGGTCCGGCGGTGGCGCTACTACCTCTCCCCGACGGCGGCGCGCGCGTTTCACCGCAGCCACTACGTCAGCCTTCCGCACCTGCTGTCGAAAAAGCTGACGGGCCGCTGGGTGCCCTTCCCCGCCCTGACCGACAACGACTTCTGGATTCGCCGGCTCTCCCGTTTCGTGGACGAGCCCGAGCCTCCGGCCGGCTCCTGCATCGCGTTCGTCTGCGCGCGGCGGTCCGATCCTCCAGTAAAATGAGGAAGTTACAAGAGGAGCACAGGAAGAACGCATGCGGTTTCTGATCACCGGCGGCGCCGGGTTCATCGGCTCGAACGCGGCCCGCCGCTTCCGGGAGGCCGGACACGACGTCGTCGTCTTCGACAATTTCTCCCGCGCGGCTTCGCGTTTCAACCAGGCCTGGCTCGAAAGCGCGCATCCGGAAGTCCGATTCCTGGAAGGCGACGTCCGGGACTCCGGGGCCCTGCGCGGGGCGCTCTCCGAGCCCTTTGACGCCGTTCTGCACCTGGCCGGGCAGGTCGCCGTCACGACCTCGATCCTCGACCCGGTTTCGGACTACGAGATCAACGCCCTCGGCTCCTTCAAGCTCCTCGAGGAGCTGCGCCGGCGGCACGCCGGAGCGCCCGAGAAAGCGCCGCTCCTGATCTACGCCTCGACCAACAAGGTTTACGGCCACCTCTCGATGGGCGAGACCATCCGCGACGGCCGATGGGACTTCCAGAACCTTCCCGAGGGGGTCTCCGAGGAGGAGTCGCTGTCCTTCGAGTCCCCCTACGGCTGCTCGAAAGGAGCGGCCGACCAGTACGTCGTCGACTACCACCGGAGCTTCGGCCTCCCCACCGTCGCGATGCGCCAGTCCTGCATCTACGGGCCCCGCCAGTTCGGCGAGGAGGACCAGGGCTGGGTGGCGTGGTTCGCGCTGGCCGCCGTCTTCGGGCTGCCGATCACCTTCTACGGCGACGGGCTGCAGGTCCGGGACCTTCTGTGGGTCGACGACCTCGTCGCGCTCTATCTCGCGGCCGCGGCCAACCGCGACAAGGTCGCGGGCCGCGCCTACAACGTGGGCGGCGGCCCCGGCTTCCGCCTCTCCCTGAAGGAGCTCCTGGCTCTCCTCGAAGAAAAGCTGCAGAAGAAGATCCCGATCGCCCGGGCGCCCACGCGCCTGGGCGATCAGCCGGTCTTCTACTGCAACGTCAGTCGCGCCGCCCGCGAGCTCGGCTGGGCGCCGCGAGTTTCTCCGGCCGAGGGCGTCGACCGGCTGCTTTCGTGGATCGAGGGCAGCCGGGAAGAGATCGCTCGCTTCCTCGCCCGCAAGGGCCTCCTCGTTGCGGGCTGATCTGGCCGGCGTCCGCCTCTCCCGCCGGCGGGCCCGCGCAATCCTTCTCGGACTGCTCGCGCTCGGGGCCGTCCTCCGCTTCCAGGGGCTCGACTGGGATTCCGGCCACCATCTGCATCCCGACGAGCGCTTCATCTCGATGGTCGAGGAGAAGCTCGTTTTTCCGAAGGGGTTCGGCGAATATTTCGACTCCTCCCGCTCGAGCCTGAATCCATACAACAAGGGGGAAGGCTCGTTCGTCTACGGCACGCTGCCGATGGTCATGGCCAAGGCGGTCGCGCCGCTGTTCGGGAAGAAGGGTTACGGCGGCACCCACCTGATCGGGCGCGCCCTGTCGGGAGTCTTCGACCTCCTCACGGTCTGGCTCGTCTACCGGATCACCCGGCGCTTCACGCATCGCCGGGCGGCGCTGGCCGCGGCGGCGCTCATGGCGCTCTGCGTTCTGGGGATTCAGCTCTCGCACTTCTGGGCGGTCGACGCCGTCCTGACCAGCTTCACGGCGGCCGCACTCTACGGCGCCGTGCGGATCGCGCAGAACCGGTCGGGGGCCCTGGGAGACGCCGTGACCGCAGTGGCGATCGGGCTGGCCGTCGCGTGCAAGGTCACGGCGCTGGCGCTGCTGCTTCCGGTGGGCGTCGCCCTGCTCGTCCGCGCCCTCGGGAAGGGCCGCCCGCTCTGGCGCTCGCTGCTCTTCGAGGTGCCCCGCGGGGTCCTCATCGTCGCCGCCATCGCGGTGACCGTCCGGATCTTCCTGCCCCACGTCTTCCTCGGACCGAGCCCCTTGTCGTTTCGCCTGGATCCCCGCTGGATCGAGGACCTGCGCCGGCTCAAGAACCTGACGAGCTCGGTGGCGGGATTTCCCCCGGCGCTCCAGTGGGCCGGCCGCACGTTCCTCTATCCGGTCGAGAACTTCGTCCTGTGGGGAGCGGGGGCGGCGTTCGGGCTCACGGCCATCGTCGCGCTCTTCTGGAGCGCGGTGGCGATCCTGCGGCGGCGCGCCTTCGCGCTGGCCCCGCTCGTGCTCTACGTTCTTTTCCTCTTCCTGTACCACGGCCTGACGAGCGTGAAGTCGATCCGCTATTTCTACCCGGCGTATCCGGCCCTGGCGGTCCTGACCGGCGTTTTCTTCTCGTCGCTGCTGGCGCACTCCCGCTTCCCGCGCCTGGCCCGGGCGGCAGCGCTCGCCGTGCTCGGCGCGACCTTCCTCTGGGCGATCGCCTTCACGTCGATCTACCGGCGCCCGCACACGCGCGTCGAAGCCACGAAGTGGATCTACGCCCACGTGCCGGCGAAGACGGCCTTCGCCAACGAGTCGTGGGACGACGGCCTCCCCCTGCCGATGCCGGGCTACGATCCGGCGCTCTACGCGGGACCCTCGCTGCCGATGTTCGACCCGGACTCCCCGCAGAAGGTCGAGGACATGGTCGGCGCCCTCGACAAGGCCGACTGGGTCGCCGTGACTTCGGGACGCGTCTACATGAACGTGACCCGGGTCCCCTCCGTCTTTCCGATGTCGATCGCGTACTATCGGGCCCTCTTCGACGGGAGACTCGGATTCGAGCGGGCTGCGGACTTTTCCTCCTACCCCTCGCTCGGACCGCTGCGGTTCCCGGACGACCGCGCCGAAGAGCAGTTCACGGTATACGACCACCCCCGGGTCCTGCTCTTCCGGAAGACTCCCGCTTTCTCGGCGAAGGCGGTTCGACGGCTGCTCCTCGCCGCGATTCCCCAGACGCCGCCCACGATGCACGACTGGGAACGCTGGCCGCGGACGCACCGGCGCGTCGCCGCGCCCGTTCTCCCCGACCGCCGGGCCGAGATCGAGGCCGCCACGTCCGTCGAACCCGGCGAGGCGAGCTCGCTCGGAGCCGCCCTGGCGTGGTACCTCGCCCTTCTGCTCGTCGGGCTCCTCGCCACGCCCCTCGCCTGGGCCGCGTTCCCGCGCTTTGCCGACCGCGGCTTCGGATTCTCCCGGATCCTCGGGCTCGTCATCGTGACGTACCTGCTGACGGTGACCCTGACGTTCCGTTACCTGCCCAACGGGCGGCGCGCCGCCGTCGTGTGCCTGGCCGTCCTGGGAGTGGCGTCCGCCGCGGTGTTTCTCCGCAACCGCCACGACCTGCTGCGCTTCTTCCGGGACAACCGCCGGGCGCTCCTGCAGAGCGAGGCCGTCTTCGCGGCCGGCTTCCTGCTCTTCCTCGGGATCCGGGCCCTGAACCCCGAGATCTTCTGGGGAGAGAAGCCGATGGACTTCTCGATCCTCAACATCCTCGTGCGAGCGTCGTCGCTGCCCACCTCCGATCCATGGCTGGCGGGAGCGCCCCTCGGCTACTACACGTTCGGGCAGGAGATGGTCGTCTTCCTCACTCTCCTGACCAACCTGTCCACCCGTTTCACCTTCAACCTGGCGTTCGGGATGCTCGGTGGCACGATCCTCCAGGGCGCCTTCTCCCTGGCGCGAAACTGGGGCGGGACGCTGCGGGCCGGACTGGCGGGAAGCGCGCTGACGCTCCTCGTCGGGAACCTCTCGGGCCTGCGCGAGTGGCTGGTCAACAAGCGGGCCCTCGACTGGGACTACTTCTGGGCGACCTCCCGCGTGGTCAAGGACACGATCAACGAGTATCCGTTCTGGAGCCTCGTGTTCGCCGATCTCCACGCCCACGTTCTCGCGATTCCGATCTTCCTGCTGTTCACGGCGGCGGCGCTCCACCTGGTGCGCCTCCACGCCGACCCGCCCGCCTCGTGGGGGCGCCGCCTGACCGGCGCGGTGCTGCTCGGCTTCACGGCGGCGGCGCAGGCGCTGACCAACGCGTGGGACGTGCCTCTGCTCGCGGGGCTTCTCGTCGTCGTGCCGGTGACCGCCGCACTGATGCCCGCCCGCCTGTCGCTCGCCGGCTTCGGCCGGGCCGGGGTGGTGCTCGCGGTCGGCGCCGGTTCGGCGTACCTCCTGGCGCGGCCGCTGTGGGTGCGCATCGGCCAGGCTCCGGGGATCGGCAGGAACCTCGAGCCTTCGACCGCCGGCCTGGACCAGTTGACCGTGTTCGGCGTCTTCGTGTTCCTGGCGTTCGGCTGGTGGCTCTCCTCCGCGTCCGCGGGCCTGGCCCGCCGGGGCGTCGCCCGACCCGCGCGATGGCTTTTCGTGCTGCTCGCGGCGGCGGTCCTCGGGATCCTGGCCGTCCGATTTTCGGACGCGTTTCTGGCGGCGAGCGTGGTTCTCTTTGTCGTCGCCTTCTTCGGCATGGCCGAGAAAAAAGAGGACCGTCTGGCCCTCGCCTTTCTCGCGACGGCATTCGCCCTGGTGCTCTTCGCCCAGCGCTTCTATCTCTTCGACCGGATGAACACCTTCTTCAAGCTGTACCTGGAAGCGTGGCTGCTCTTCGCGATCGCCACGGCCGTTCTCCTTTTCCGGTCGCGCGAGCACCGGGGCACCGTGGACTCCTGGGCCCTGCCGGCGAAGGCGGTGCTCGCCGTCCTCTTCGCGGCCGCATTCTTCACGAGCGCGACCGCGGGCCGCGCCGCGGTCAGCCGGCACTTCGCCCCGTACTCGGGGCCCTCCCTCGACGGCCTGCGTTACCTGAAGGCCCAGAGCCCGGGCGAGTACCAGGCGGTCCAGTGGCTCCGGAAGAGCGTCCGCGGAACTCCTGTCGCGCTCGAGGCGCAGGGCCCCTCGTATCAGGACTTCGGGCGGATCTCGATGCTGACGGGGCTGCCGACCGTCCTCGGCTGGGACTATCACGTCAAGCAGCGGGGCAATCCCGAGCAGGAGATCGAGGCCCGCAAGGTCGCCGTGCGGACGATCTACTCGACCCCCGAGTCGGCGCAGGCGGAACGGCTCCTGCGGCGGTACCGCGTCGGCTACGTCTACGTCGGCCGCGTCGAGCGCAAGGCCTATCCCGCCGCCGGGCTCCGGAAGTTCCGCACCGATCCGGACCTCTTTCAGCTCGTCTACGAGAACCCGGAGGCGCAGGTCTACCGGGTGGTCGGAGGCCCGGCGCAGGACATGCTCGTCCCCGCCCGCGAAACCCTCCCGCAGGCGGCGCCGGCGGCCGGGGGGCCCGCGGACGAACCGGAGGAGAAACCGGCGTTGAGCGAGACGGCGGCGGGCGACGCTCCGGCCTATGCCGGCCTCAAGGAGCCGCGCGGCGCGGCCCTCGACTCCCGCTCAAGGCTCTGGGTCGCCGACTTCGGGAACTCCCGTCTGAAGGTCTTCGACAGCGACGGCGGCTACCTCGGGGGCTGGGGAGGGCGGGGCTCGGGAGAGTTCGGATTCCGGGAGCTCTGCGCGCTGGCGATCCGCGGCGACAACCTCTACGTGGCGGACACCTGGAACGGCCGCGTGCAGGGCTACACGACGGGCGGCGTGCTGCGCGCCACGGCGGGCGAGCTGTACGGCCCGCGCGGCGTGGCCGTCTCCGAAGACGGCCGCATCTGGGTGGCCGACACGGGGAACCACCGCGTGGTCGCCTACGACGGTCTCCTCCAGAACCCGCAGAAGATCGGCAGGAAGGGCTCGGCGCCCGGCGAGTTCTCGAGCCCGGTCGGCATCGCGGCGGCGCCCGACGGCCGGATCTACGTCGCCGACACCGGGAACCGCCGGATCCAGATCCTCGGCCCGGACGGACAGGCGCGCGGCGGCTTCGCGTTCCCGGGGTGGGGCGAGAACGTCGAGCCCCAGCTCGTCGTGGACTCCGACGGCGCGCTCTACGCCAGCGACCCGGCCGCGGGCGCGGTCCTGATGTTCGACTCCTCGGGCAGGCTCGGGACTCGAATCACGGCGGACGAGGCCGGCCGGAGGCTCGAAAAGCCCACGGGTCTGGCTCTCGATCCGAAAGACCGTATCCTCTACGTGGTCAACTCGGGCAACAACTCGGTCGCGCGGATTCGGCTGCCGAAGAGGAGGGCTTCGTGAACGACACCGGGGTGATCGACGGGACGCGGAAACGCCTTTCCGCCCGGGTCCTCCTCCTTTTGACTCTCTTCGCGGCGGCTGCCGGGATCACGCGCTTCTGGGCCCTGGGCGACCGCCCGCTGCACCACGACGAATCCATTCACGCCTTCCAGTCCTGGACCCTTTCGCGCGGCGGCGACTGGCGCTACGACCCGGCGTACCACGGCCCCTTCCTGTATTACGTCAACGCTCTCGTCTACAAGCTCTTCGGCGCGACCGACGCGACCGCGCGACTGGCCCCCGCGATCTTCGGGGTCCTCCTGATCGCCTTCGCCTGGCCTCTGAAGCGCTGGATCGGGGCCCGCGCCGCGGCGGTCTACGCGGTCCTGGTCCTGGCGTCGGCGCACTTCACGTACTTCTCGCGCTTCATCCGCGAGGACCTGTACTCGCTGGTCTTCACCCTCGGCGCGATCCTCGCATTTCAGCGCTTTCTCGAGACGGACCGCTCGCGGTGGTTGAACCTGGCGGCGGCCTCCTTCGCCCTGGCCGGTGTCACGAAGGAGAACGCCTACATGACGGGCGTCCTGTTCGTCGGGTACGGGCTGTGGTGCCTGGTGGAGCGCGCCGCGCGCGCCCGGCCCTACGGGCGCTCGCTCGCGGAGGCCGTCGGGGCGACCCTCCGGTGGGTCGGCGCCCGCATCGTTCCGATTCTCTCGGCGGGAATCCTGTTCCTCGCGATCTGGGTGACGATGTACACCGCGTTCGGCAAGCACCCCGGCGACTGGTGGGCGATCAACAAGGCCGTGAAGTACTGGATGGGCCAGCACGCGATCGCGCGCATTCCGGGGCCCTGGTGGTACTACTTCCCGCAGCTCGTCTACTACGAAACCGCCGTCCTCCTCGCGGCGGCGTTCGCGTTTCGCTGGCGCGAGTGGAGAGGCGACCCGTTTCTCCGCACGGTCCTGACCGCGTCGCCGATCGTGCTCGTGTACCTCGTCGCCCGCGAGCACGTGCCGCTGTTGCAAACCTACTCTCTGATCTGGCTGGCCGTGCTCCTGGCGGTGTCGGTCTTCGTGGCTCTCTTCCGGCGGGCCCGGCCGCAGGATGAGCCTCGCCTGGGGCCGTTTCTGGAGTTTCTGTCTTTCTGGGCCGTCGGGTCGCTCGCCATCTACGGCTGGGCGCGGGAGAAGGTTCCCTGGCTGACGGTGCATCCCCTCCTCCCGATCGCCATCCTGGCGGCGATCGGAGTGGCACGCCTGTGGACCCTGCGCGAACGCGTTTGGGCGCGGACGACGCTCGCGCTGATCGCCGTTCTGTTCGTCATCAACACCAGCGCGACCTACCTCGCCGCCTTTCGGTACGGGGCGCACGACGTCGCAAAGGAACCCGGGCACGCCGAGATGCTGGCGTACGTCCAGACGTCGGAGGATCTTCTCCGCTCCCTCGCCGCGGTCGACCGCGCAAAGGAACGGGTGGCACCGGGCTCCAACGTCATCACCGTGGCCGGCGAGTCGGTCTGGCCTCTCTCCTGGTACCTGCGCGACGTGCCGGTGACCTGGGCGACCCGCATCGACCAGGCCTCGACGCCGGTCATCGTCGCCGACTGGGACGCGCAGGGAGGGCTCGAAAAGCAGCTCGCCTCGAAGTACGACGCCCAGCGGGTGCCGATCCGCGCGTGGTGGTTCCCGGAGGTCCGCACGGAGGGCGGGAAGACCCGGCCGACGGTCAAGGACCTCCTCCGCTTCTGGCTCTTCCACGAAATCTGGAGCCCGATCGGGTCGCAGGACGCGACGGTCTACGTCCGCAAGGATCTCGGCGGCACGGGGCTGCTCGAGCCGCTGCAGATGGCGATCCAGGACATGTCGGCGCGCGACTACCCGGGCGAGCCCGTCGAGCTTCCCGCGCCCCGCGTCTTCGGCGGACCCGGAACCGGCCCCGGCCAGCTCTTGGAGCCGCGGGGAGTCGCCTCGGACTCCCGCGGAAACCTCTACGTGGCCGACACCAAGAACAGCCGCATCGCGGTTTTCGACGGCACCGGAGCGTTTCTGCGGGCGATCGGGTCTCACGGCAACGGTGACGGGCAGCTGAACGAAGCCTGCGGTGTCGCGGTGGGCCCCGACGGGAACCTCTACGTGGCGGATACCTGGAACCACCGGGTCGCGCGCTTCGATGCCAACGGCCAGTGGCTCGGGGCCTGGGTCCCCGACCCCGGCTTCTTCGGACCCCGCGGGATCGTGCTCTCCGGGGGCTCTCTCTACGTGACCGACACCGGGAACAAGCGCGTCGTCCGATTCGACGCGGAGGGCAAGGTCACCGGCGGCTGGGGCGGCGCCGGCTCGAACCCGGGGCAGTTCGTCGAGCCGGTCGGCCTCGGCGCGGACGCGGCCGGCCGCATCTACGTCGCCGACACGGGAAACCACCGCGTGCAGGTCTTCGAGGCCGACGGCGCATTCGTGCGGCAGTTCCCGGTCTACGGGTGGAAGGATTTCTACACGGAGCCGTACATCGCGGTGGGCCCGTCGGAAAGCGTCTTCGTCACGGACTCCTGGAAAGGGCGCGTCGCGCAGTACGACGTCAAGGGCACTTTCGTCCGATCCTTCCAGGCGACCGGCATGAAGGCCCCGACGGGGATCGCGCTGGATCCGTTCGGACGGGTCTGGGTCTCGGACCGCGGGATGAACCGGATCCTGTCCTGGGGGCTGTCCGACTTCATGCAGTGACCCGACAGTAACCGCGACCTCAGAGAAACTTCAGATCGCGCAGGTGAACCTTCGCGGGTTCCTCGACGTGGGGATCCCGGACCTCGATCCGCACCCGCGAAACGACATCGACCTCCGGAAGCAGGAACTCGACCTCGGAGTCCGGCGGAAGGTTGCGGAACTGGCGGCTCGCGGAGGCCTCCGCCGCCGGCCCGGACACGGTCACGTTCAGGTCGAAGTCGATGCACCCCGTCGTGAGCTTGAAGCCGCGCCAGGGCCTCGGGGCCGGGAAATCCACCACGAGAACCGCGGGATTGGCCTGCTCGGTCCGGACCAGCGAGTCGGGATTGCCGTCGAAAAGGTGCTCGAGTCCGCCGATGTCGAAAGACGAGTGCGAGAGCGAGAGCGTTTCCCCGCCGACGGAGACCTTCCCTGAAACGAGGCGATGCCGGGCTTCGCTCTCGGCCGCCAGCAACGCTTCCAGGTTGGGGGCGTAGGCCAGGGTCGCGACACGGAAACCGGGCCGGCCGTCCGGATACGGAATCGTCTCCTCCACGCGGATGCGCGTGAACCGCGGATCCGCGGCGGCGCTCCGGTACTCGTCCTCCGTCATGATGAGCCGGGTTTCGGCCGGCAGCTCGCGTCTCACGTTTCGCAACCAGTCCACGTTGGCCATGAGGACGTTCTCGTCGTCCGGGGCGAAGAACTGCACCAGGTTCTCGGTTCCGTTGGCCCAGACGGGTGACAGGAGGACCCATGCCCGGGGATAGCGCTCCCGGTATCGGCGCACGGCGTCGAACACCTCCCGAGCGCCCCACTGCATTCCGTTGAGGCCGTAGTCGGCGTACCAGGTCGGACCGTCGCGCAGAGAGTCGGCCAGCATTCGTCCCTGGGCCGCCGCCAGAGCCGCGAAAACCGCCCCGCCGAGAACCAGCGGGCCGCACGAACCGGGCCGCGCGGACGAGCAGCCAGTCGGCCCCGACGGCGCAGAGCATCGCGACGACGACGACGAGCGTCATGGCGCGGGTGATCCCCGGAGAGACGAGAGCCGCGCCGACAGGCGCCGCGGCGAGCGCGACGAGGAGCGTCCGAGGGCCGGGGTCCCGAATCCGGCGCGCGCAGAGGAGAGCGCCGCCGATCGCCAGGGGCAGAGCGGCCCAGGGCAGATAGCCGCGGCCCTTCATCTGGTGCCGCACCAGGTCCTGCGGGGGCTCCGGCCGGAACCAGTAGCCGGGTGCAAACGTCGCGGCGTAAAGGCTCCCGAAGGTCGCCAGCTTGTGCGCCGTCGTGTCCTTCGTGAGCCAGTACGAATCGAGGTTGCGCAGCCGGTGCACGATCTCGTCCGGATGGTCCCGACGGAAGCGCGCGTACGGGAGGGCGAGCAGTACGAGCAGCGCGACGGCCCAGGCCAGCGTCCGGCGCTGCCGCCAGTGGTAGCGGGCGTCGGCGGCGAGAAGCAACAGGCCGGTCGCCGCAATGACCGGCTGAAAGGCGTTGTAGGCGTAGAACGTGAGGGCGGCAAACAGCGCCGCGAGAAAGACGGCCCGCGGGCGGCCGGCGCGGTACCGCAGATAGAAATAGAGGAACCAGACGTAGAACGCCGTCGCCAGCATCAGCTCGAACGCGATGCGGGTGTGCAGAAACCAGCCGGGGAAGGCCGAAAGCAGGGGCACGACGATCCACCAGAACCGAAGCCGGAAGAAGTCGCGCATCAGGAGGCCGAGCGCAATCATCGCCGAGAAGAGCACCGCCACCTGGGTCGCGCGCGTGACGAACACGGATCGCCCGAAGAGGATGTAGGGAACGACCTGAACGTACACCCCGACGCCCAGGTTGCGCGAGTGGCTGTTGAGAAAGTAAGTCGGCAGGAGCTCTCCGGACTCGTCCCGGAACCCGTTGTTCATGAGCCGCGCGGCCTGCACGGTCTGGACGGCCTCGTCGCAGAAGAAATAAATCGGGAAGCGCTCGAGCCCGATCAGGCGCGTCGCGAGAAACACGGCCAGCGAAAGGGCGAAGAAGACGAGCGCCTGGCGGGCGTCCCAGGACTCGCGGGCGGCCGCCGGTGTCGGCTCTGGCACGGCCTCAGAAGAGCTGGAGCGAGCGAATGTGGATGTGGCCGTCGCCGCCCCTCAGGTCTTTGAGCTCGACCCGGAGGGACTCGACGCGGGCCGACCCCGTGTCGAAATCCAGGCCGAACGTCGGGTCCGGGGGCATGTTGCGGAACTGCCGGACGTAAGTCCTGGGCGCGGCCCCGCCTGCCGGCCGGACGACCACTTTCAGGCCGGCGTCCATCCCGCCGGTCGTCAGAGAGATCCCCGTCAACGGCCGCGGCTTGGGCAGTCGGATCTCGAGAATGGCGGGATCGGCGTTCGCCGTGCGCGCCATCGTCGTCAGGTCTTCGTCGAACAGGTCGGCCGTTCGCCCGGCGTCCCACTCGCTGTGAGAGACCGACACGAGCGACCCGTCCAGAAGAGCCTTGTCGGCGACGAGCTTCGCGGCGACCGGCCGCCGCTCCGAGGAGGGGTCCGTCCTGGAACAGGACGCGAGGACGAGCGCCGCGGGGAGGACGAACGCGACGCGTTTTCGGGTTCATGCCGCTGCCGGCATTTTACCGCCCGTGCGCTATCATGAACGCACTCTTGGAAAGCGCAGCGACTTCCGAGGCCGCCGCCGAAACGGAATCGACCTTCTCCTCCTCGCGCGCTCCCGACACCCTGCTCTGGGTGGGCCTCGCCGGAATCCTCCTGCTCGCCGCGGCGGCCTGGCCGATGCAGGCGCAAAGGCTCCCGGCGTGGGCGATCGCGGCGCTTTCCGCCGGCCTGGCTGCGTGGGCCGTCGTCGCCTGGAAGGCCGCGAGCCCGCCGGAGGGCCTGGCCCCGATCGCCCCCGAACCGGTCTCCGCCGGCCGCGTGCTCTCCGGCGTGGCCCTCTCGCTCGCGCTCGCGGCCATTTCCTGGATGCGCACGAAAAACCAGCAGTTCGACCTCGTCGGCGTGATGGCCTGGTGGGGGGCGATCGCGGCCTGGCTCTGGGGCTGGCACCCGGCGCGCGCGGCGGTCGATCCGGTTCGAGGGCCCCGGCGGCGGGTCTCGCGCCGGGGGATCGGCATCGGGGCAGCGCTTCTCCTGATCCTCGCGGTCGGCGCCTTTTTCCGCTTCGCTCACCTCTCGGAGATTCCGCCGCATCCCGGCAGCGATCACGCGGAAGACCTGTTGAACCTGGTGGATCTGCAGGAGGGTCAGCGGCCGGTCTTCTTCCCGCGCAACACGGGACAGGCTCCCCTGCCGTTCTACTTCGAATACCTGCTCCACCGCGTGCTCGGGCTTCCGATCAACTACCTGACGCTGAAGATTTCGACGGCGGCGATCGGGATGCTCGCCATTCTCGCGATGTACCGGCTCGGAAAGGAGCTCGGCGGCACGCGCCTGGGCCTCGTGGCCGCGGCCATCATGGCCTTCAGCAAGTGGCCCACGCTCGGCGCCCGCCGCGGACTGACCTTCGTGTGGGCCGTCTTTCCCGCCGCGCTCGCGCTCGCGGCGCTCCTGCGTTTCATGCGGCGCGGCGACCGCGGCAGCGCCCTCTCGGCGGGATTCTGGATCGGCCTGGGCCAGTTCGGCTACAACGCCTTCAAGATCGTTCCCGCGCTGGTGCCGATCGCCGTCGGCCTGTCCCTCTTCGATCCGCGCTGGAGAGGCAGGCGCGCGAAGATCCTGGGGGGCGCTCTCCTCATCACCGCGACGTCGCTCCTCGTCTTCCTGCCTCTCCTCCAGTACATGCTGCAGGAGCCCGGGGATTTCTGGTATCGCGCCATGACGCGCGCCGGGAGCCGCGAGCGCCCGCTGCCGGGGCCGGCGCCCGTCATCTTCGCCTCCAATCTGAAGGGAATGATGCTGGCGTTCCACTGGAGGGGAGACCAGGCGTGGATCAACACGGTGACCGAGGAGCCGTTCCTGGACCCCGTGACCGGCGCCTTCCTGCTGGCCGGAGTCCTCGCCGCCCTCGCCTGCGCGCTCCGGGGGTCGCGGCGGTGGGCGCTCGTGCTCCTCTCCATCCCGGTCCTGACGCTCGCTTCGACGCTCGCGCTCGCCTTCCCGGTCGAGAATCCGGGGATCAACCGCGCCGCGGTGGCCATGCCGTCGGTCTTCGTTCTCGCGGCCCTTCCGGCCGCCTGGATGCTCGGCGAGGCCAGGCGCCGGAGCACCAGGCGGCGCGCCGTCGTCGTCGCCGCGCTTCTCGTACTCGCGGCCGCCGCGGTCCGCGCGAACTATCAGAGCTACTTCGTCCGCTTCCGGGCCGAGCAGACGAACCTCCTCGAGCCCGTGCTCGACCTCGTGCGGGTGATGCGCGAGCATCGGGAGAAGGGCGTTCCGTTCGACAACGTCTACCTCCTGAACTCGGCCAACTGGATCGACGGACGCGCGGTCTCGTTCGAGATCGGCGATCCGCGCTGGTTCGATCCGCACGACGTCGCCCCGGGCGCTCCGGTCCCCTTCCTCCGCGACCGGCCGCTGCTCTTCTTCGTCCACCAGAGCGACGCCGATCGCCGGGCCCAGCTCCGGGAGGCGTTCCCGGAGGGAGAAGAGCGGTTCGTCAAACAGCCTTTTCCGGACCGCAGCTACTACACGTACTTCGTCCCGCGCTGAAAACGAAACGGCCGGCCCGAAGGCCGGCCGTGTGATTCACCTGTCGGACGGCCTCAGTTCCACTGCAGTCCGAGCGCCTTGGCGATGAAGATCGCCATCTGCCGGCGCGTGACCGGCGAGTCGGGACAATAGAGTCCGCCGCCGCATCCGCCGGTGATACCGGACTGCACGAGGGCCTCGACGTATTGGAACCCGAAGTCTGTCGTGGGCACGTCCGGGAAGGTCGCCGCGCCCGGCGACGGACTGACTTGCAGGATGTATCCGACGATCATTCCGCCGATCGCAACGGAGCCGTCGGTCGCGACGGTCTCAGCCAACAGCGAGTATTGGCCATTGAAATTGTCGACGACGATCCCTTCACCGGAGAGATCGGCGCTGATCAGGCTTCCGGATCCGGGCGCGGCCGCCATACCGGAGCAAATGAACCCGGGCTGGTCGCAGTCTCCGCCAATGGACGATCCGACCGCCGGATGATACGAGCAGGGAGAGGCATCGAAGTCACACACCGTGAAACTGCCGTAGACCTGGGAGGCGGCGTTGTTGTCGCTCCCGAGAAGCTCGAGATACACGATGAGAGCCCCGGCGGGAAGGTGAAGCGGAGCCACGAAATCGAGGCCGCCCACCGTCGTTCCCCAACGCTGGCCCCGGCCAAAGTCCGCGCTCGTCCAGGTCACGGCGTCGTTCCAGGGCAGAAAGGCGTTTGCCGGGACCTCGATGAAAGAGACGACCGACGTCCCGTAGGTCTGCGGTCGGTTCGGGGGAATCCTGCCGCCGGGCTTGCACCGGCAGAGAAGCCTTTGGCCTCGCCTGCGTGGCCAGCTGCGCGGCGAGAGGTGCCGTGGCCATACTCAGTAGCGCGACCCCGATCGACAGTCTTTGGACCCATCTCATACGCAATCCCCTTCCTCAATGACTCGAGCGCGCAAGGGCCCCGCATCGAGTCAGCCTCGGACGCCTACGCGGTAACGCATTGTGGAGACAATTACCAAGTATTGTAGCTCGGATCATGAATATTTGCGGTGACGAACGTCACCCGGGGGGCCCGGGTCAGATCCGGAAACCTTCTTTTCGGTGCCGTTCCGCGATCCGTGCTTTGCGAAAACGACTTCCTCACAGCGGGAGGCGTTTCCGGAGGAAGTAGGAGCGGTTCGACACGCGACCATCCCGGGCCGCAGCGACTCCACGGACTTCGCCCCGCGCTGAAAACGAAACGGCCGGCCCGAAGGCCGGCCGTGACTGTCAGCGCCGAAGAAAGATCAGTAAGCCTTCCCAGTAGAGCCCGTCGCTTGCGACATGAAGATCGGCCATCTGGCCGCGGGTGACCGGGTTGTCCGGGCAATAGAGCGGCGGAGCGGCCGACAGCCGCCCGTGATCGCCCGCCTCGGCCAGGCGCCTCGATGTACTGGAAGCAACGGATCGCTCGTCGGAACGTCGTGAACGTCGCGGTCGCCGGGAGCCGGGCTGACCTCGAGGATGTAGCCCATGATGATCCCGCCGAGGCTGTTCGCTCCCGTCCGTGGACCGTCGCGATCTTGAAGACGTCCAGCAGGGTCTGGCCCAGGAAATTGTCGACCCTCTGGTTCACGTCCAGAGTTGTCAATTTCGTGTACGGGAATGCCGCATCGCTCGTCGTCGTCACGCTCGCCAGAGGCCCCGCCACTCGCATCCCCCGAGATAGTCGCAGTTCCAGACGTCGAGAGTCAGGTGTTCGTCGAGCGCGCGTCGTCGCACGCGTCGAGCTCGACGTAGACGATTCGGGCTTGCCTCCGGGGCAGGGTCGGTGCGAGGAGACGCAGCTGGTTGGAGCCGGTTGCGCGTCGAAGTAGTGCTGATAAATCGGCGTGTCGGCGTAACCATCGTGCTCGTGTAGGAGTCGGCGCTGACGTCCGACGTGAACTGCATCGCCGAGATCGCGCCGGTACTGGATGTTGACCCCACCGTACTGGGGCGAGTGCTGCGGCCGCGACTTCTGCGAGAGTCGAAGCCGGCTACCGCGAGGAGGCCGCGGGTCTTTCGCGGCCGGGGTCGATCCTGGGCCCACGCCACGCCACGATCCGCGAGAACCAAACGATGACCGCCAGCCGCGAAAGATTTACTGAAACTCATGCCATCTCCCTCCTTTAAAAAAGAGTACCGACTCTGGCTCCACGCCGAGCAGGACTTCGTCAGGACCGGGGGCACCTCCGGAGTGTGAGCGATTCTACCAGCAGCCGCCGCGCCGGGGAACGGAGAACGGCTCGGATGCCCTTCCGGAGGATCCGTCGCGTGCCTGTTCCCGAACCGTCAGTACCCGCTCCGGACAGGCCCGAGGGCCCGCTCTCAGCTCCGGAAAACCTTCTCCTCGGTTCCGTCCAGCCACCGGTCCACGAGCTCCACGCCCTGCATGAGCGAGTGATCCTGGTTGCCGATCTCGTACTTCCAGGAGCCGAACCGGCCGCGCGAGTGGATGCCGCTGGGCTCGAGGTACGCGTGGATCGTGTCGAGCGCTTCGTTGCGGTCCACGCGAGGGGATCGGGTAGGCGTGGGCGGCGTGAATGAGGAAGACCGTCTCGATCAGCTGGAGGTCGGACGGCTCGAGGATCCCCTCCGCGACGAGGCCGTCCACGACGGCCTCGGCGAAGTCGCCCTCCGGCAGCGGCTTGAACTTCGAGTACGTCGTCTCCGTGAGGACGGCGAAGTAGCTGGCTCGTGTCGCCGCCCGGCACGATGTCCGGCGAATAGTTGGAGAGGTACGTCATCCGGTAGAACGGCGTCTTCGGATTCGGGGAAGTAGATCCAGTTCTTGTCGGAGGCGACTCGGGCGCTTGAGGCCGATGCCCGACCGAAAAGAGCCGGTTGAAGAGGAGCCTCTCCGCGGCCGCGCGCACTTTGTCCGGCGCGTGCGTCGAGGCGCGCCACGAAGCGCCTCCAGCGGCAGCGTCGTCAGGAGCCGGTCGTAGCGACCGCGTCGTGCCGTCGGAGAACTCGATCTCGCGCTTCTCCTCGTCGACGCAGACGGCGCGCTTGTGGTACCGGACCCGGTCGCCCAGAAACGGCAGCACGCCTTTCCAGAGCCCGAGCGTTCCCCCGCGGCGCCGGATACCCGAACTTGGCGTTGGGGCCCCAGTCCGTGACCTCTGGCGGAAAGAGGGTGGTCTCGATGGCCTTGCGCCAGTCCACGACCGCGACGCGCTCGGCGATCCAGTAGAACCCCATCTTCTCGAGGGGCGTCGCCCAGACCTTGAAGTTGTACGGGTTCATGAAGTGCTTCGCGACGCCGGCGCCGAACTTCGCCAGCACCCACTCCTCGAAGTTCGTAAAGGCCCGGTCCTTGTCGATCGTCTGCGACTCGACGAGCCCGATCAGGCACTCGAGCATCGCCTGCTCGGGAAGCGAGGAGAGGTGATTCTGGAACGGGATAGCGGACGTACTTGTCCTCGAACTTGATCCAGCTCTCCCGATCGATCCAGCGGATGCCCGTCCTTGCCGAGGACCTTCCCGAGGAACTCGTTGAAGTACTTGTAGCCCGAGAAGATGATGTGGCCCGAGACGTCCCAGGTCCAGCCCTTCGGATCGCGTGAAGCTCGTCGCGAGCCCGCCGACCTGACCCGAGCGCTCGAAGATCTCGAAGTCCGTCTCGCCCCGCTCGACGAGGCGGTACGCCGCGCCCAGCCCGGTGGGCCCGGCCCCGAGGATGACGATGCCGCCGCTCATCGGGTTCTCCGGCCGCCAGGCGCTTGCAGGGCGTCGGCTCTGCTGCATCTCCCCCCGCAGATCGAAGAGGTACCGGATGACCCGCGAGATCGTCCCGAGCATCTTGAAGGGCCGGTGGATCGACTGGCCCCGCCTCGCGCGGGAAGTGCCGCACGATCGACCTCGGCGACCTTCCAGCCCGCGATCCGGCAGCGCGCGTAGATCTCGTCGCCGACGAAGTTGATGCGGTGCTTGATCTCGATCCGGCGCGCGACGTCCTTGCGGAACGCCCGGCACCCGGCGTTGATGTCGTGGAGCGGCGAGCCGAGGACCCAGTGCGACAGGACCCGCAGGCCGCGCGACAGAATGAGGCGGGCGGCCGGATCGTGGCGGACCTTCTTCCAGCAGAACACGACGTCCGCGCCCTGGTCGATCGCCTCGAGAAACAGCGGAGCGTCCGCCATCGTGTGCTGGCCGTCGCCGTCCACGACCATGACGACCTCGCCCGGGACGTTGCGGAGAGCCGTCTCCGTCGCGACCGCGTAGCCCTTGTTGCCGTCGTGGTGAACGACCGAGACGCGCGGATCCTTCGCGGGCCAGCTCCTCGGCGATCTCCCCCGTCCGGTCGCGGCTGCCGTCGTTGACGACGACGACGTGCCAGGTCAGGCCCGGGATCGCCGAGAGCGACGTCGACCGCCTCGGCGACGGTCTTCTCGATCAGCTCCTCCTCGTTGTACGCGAGGAAGCCGACGCCCAGCCGGACGGGACGATCCACCGGTGTCGCGGACGCTGCGGACCCGCCGCGTGCTCCGAAGCTCAGTGGCCATAGATGATCCACCCCGCCGTCCCCACCCAGCCGATGACGATCGCGAGAAGCCACGGGTCGTCGGTCAGGAGCGCGCGGGTGGGGTTGCCTCCTCCCCCGCGCCGGTAGACGAGCCGCACGTATCGCGCGATCCCCAGCACGACGAAAGGCACGGTGACGCGAGGGACCGGCCGCCGTAGCGCGCCTGGGTCTCCGGCGCGACGCTGTAGGCCGCGTACGCGGCCACGGTCGCCATGCGCCGTGACGATGAACAGATAGTCCAGCCCCTCCGCCGCGATAGGCGGCGAGCGCCGGCCGGTGCTCGGACGAGGTTCGTCTCCGGAGTGGTGAAACTCCCACTGCCGCTTTCCGACGACCAGGAACAGCGCGAGCAGGTAGGCGCAGCCCATCAGGAAGGGCGACGGCCAGACTCCCGCGAGCGCCGCGCCGGCGAGGGCCCGCAGGGGCATGCCGGCGGCGACGATCAGGGCCTCGAGGAACGGCATCCGCTTGAGACCATCGAGTACGCCAGCATCAGAGCCGCGTAGATGGCGCACCAGCGGCCGAAGTCGGCCCGGAGGAGGAACGCGAGAGTCAGGCCGACGGCCTCGAGCACGAACAGCGGCCGCCAGGGCCGTCGACACCGGGAGCCGGCCGGAGGCCAGCGGCCGGAGGCGCTTGTCCGGGATGCGCGCGGTCCCGCTCGCGATCCATGACGTCGTTGACGATGTAGACGCCGCTCGTGACCGCGCAGAACACGCAGCACGCCGGCCGCCGCCAGCCACCAGCCGCGGGGAGTGTCGAGCGCGGCGCCGAACAGAAACGGCAGGGCGACGACCAGGTTCTTGACCCACTGCGCCGGCCTCGCCGAGGCGGCGAGCGCGGCCAGAGTTCCTCCGGAACCCGGACCTTCGGCTGGCGTCGGGTCACCGGACGGCCTGGCTGACATTTTCTACATTTTACGGGAAGGAAGCGGGTTTGTCTCCATCCGAAGGATCGCGGCCGGTCCCGTTCATACCCGGACCGCCTTGAGCCGCAGCGCGTTCGCGATGACCGACACCGACGACAGGCTCATCGCCGCCGCGGCGATGCATCGGCGAGAGCAGCAGCCCGAAGAACGGATACAGCACGCCGGCGGCGATCGGCACGCCCAGCACGTTGTAGACGAACGCGAAGAACAGGTTCTGGCGGATGTTCCGCATCGTCGCGCGCGACAGCCGCCGCGCGCGCGCGATGCCGCGCAGGTCGCCTTTCACGAGCGTCACGCCCGCGCTCTCCATCGCGACGTCGGTGCCGGTCCCCATCGCGATCCCGACGTCGGCCTGCGCCAGCGCGGGAGCGTCGTTGATGCCGTCGCCGGCCATCGCCACGATCGCGCCCTTCTGCCTGCAGGCGCGCGACGAGCTCGGCCTTCTGGTCGGGCAGCACCTCGGCGATGACCTCGTCGATGCCCGAGCCGCTCGGCGACCGCCTCGGCCGTCGTGCGGCTGTCGCCGGTCAGCATCACGATGCGCACGCCCTCCGCGTGCAGCGCGCGGATCGGCTCCGGCGTCGCTCGGCCTTGATCGGGTCGGCGACGCCGAGCAGCCCCGCCGGCCGCGCCGTCCACCGCCACGAACATCACGGTCTGCCCTTCGCGCCGCAGGGCTTCGGCGCGCTCGGCGCAGGCTGCCGGCGTCGACGCCGATCTCGTCGCAGCAGCGCGCGCTTGCCGACGCGCCACGGCTTGGCCCGTCGACGACGCCCGCGCACGCCCTTGCCGGTGCGCGACGTCGAAGTCCGCGCGCGTCGCCGAGCGCCATGCCGCGCTCCTCGGCGCCGGCTGACGATCGCCGCGGCCAGCGGATGCTCGCTGCCGCGCTCGAGGCTCGCGGCCAGCCGCAGCACCTCGTCGCTCGTCGAAGCCGCGGCTCGGCGAGCACCGACACCAGCCGCGGGCTTGCCCTCGGTCAGCGTGCCGGTCTTGTCGACCACGAGCGTGTCGACCTTGCCGCAGCACGCTCGATCGCCTCGGCGTTGCGGAACAGCACGCCCGAGGCCGGCCGCCGCGCCCGATCGCCACCATGATCGACATCGGCGTCGCGAGGCCCGAGCGCGCACGGGCACGCGATGATCAGCACCGCGACCGCGTTGACGAGCGCGTGCGCCAGCCGCGGCTCGGGCCCGACGAGCGCCCAGACGACGAACGTGAGCGACCGCGACGCCGATCACGACCGGCACGAACCAGCCGCGACACGCGGTCGGCGAGCCGCTGGATCGGCGCGCGGCTGCGCTGCGCCTCGGCGACCATCGCGACGATCCGCGCGAGCAGCGTGTCGGCGCCGACGCTTCTCGGCGCGCATGACGAGCGTGCCCGTTGCCGTTGACCGTGCCGCCGATGACGCGGTCGCCCGGCGCCTTCTCGACCGGGATCGGCTCGCCGGTGAGCATCGACTCGTCGACGACGCTCGCGCCCGTCGAGCACGACGCCGTCCACCGGCACCTTCTCGCCGGGCCGCACGCGCAGCCGGTCGCCGACGCGACACCTGCTCGAGCGGCACGTCCGTCTTCCGTTCCGTCCGCGCGGACGCGCCGCGCCGTCTTCGGGGCGAGGCCCGAGCAGCGCGCGGATCGGCGGCTCCGGTGCGGCTGCGCGCGCGCAGCTCCAGCACCTGCCCGAGCAGGACGAGCGTCGTGATCACGGCCGCGGCTTCGAAGTAGACGCCGACGGCGCCGTCCGTGCTCGCGGAACGACGCCGGGAAGACGCCCGGCGCCAGCGTCGCGACCACGCTGTAGACGTACGCGACGCCGACGCCGAGAGCGATGAGCGTGAACATGTTGAGGCTGCGGCTTCGAACCGAGGCGACCGCCCGCTCGTAGAACGGCCACGCGCCCCACACGGCACACGGGCGTGGCGAGCGCGAGCTCGAGCAACGTCCGGGCGCGGGCGGGACCGCGTGCGCAAGCCCGACGCCCGGCATCATGTCGGCCCATCGCGAGGACGAAGAGCGGCAGCCGACAGCGCCGCGCGCGATCCAGAAGCGGCGCGTCATGTCGCGTCAGCTCCGGGTTCTCGGTCTCTTCGGCCGTGACCGTGCTTCGGCTCGAGCGCCATGCCGCAGATCGGGCACGCCCCGGGCGCGTCGCGGACGATCTCGGGGTGCATCGGGCACGTCCACTCGACCTTCGCTCCCTCCGGCGCTGGCGGCGCCGGGGCGGACGGGTGAGTCGGAAGTCCCGAGGCGGGCCGCTCGCCCAGGAACTTCTCCGGGTCCGCGGCGAACTTCTCCCGGCAACCCGGGTTGCAGAAGTGGTACTCCCGGCCCTTCCATGCAAAGGACCCGCCCCTGGCGCGGCCCGGCACGACGGTCATTCCGCAGACGGGATCCGTCGCGCTCGCCGCCGGAGCTTCCGGGTTGGACGTCAAGGCGCCATCCTAATGTCCTTCGTGCGACATGCCCCCGGCGTGACTCCCGAAGCGGATCCTCCCGAAGAGGACCCCGGACACGGGGGTCCGTCCATAAACCGGGTTCAGGCGCGACGTGAAGCCATAGAAAGTCACGCCCCCGCCCACTCCCGTCTCGACTTTCGAGAACAGCGGGACATCGCGGACGTAACCGATCGAGCCGCTATACACGCGCGTGCGCTGCGCGGCGACGTCCTCGGGCCGCTGCCGCTTGAAGGTCAGCTCGTACACGTCCCGGTCCACGGCCTCGACGCGCCCCCACAGAAAGTTCACGTCCGCGAACTTCCAGGTCCACTCGACGAGACTCCCCCACTCGACGTCTCCGTCCGACAGGCGGTTGCGTCCGGTGGCGGCCGTCACGGCGAGAAAGCCTCGCGGCGTGGCTCTCTCGTACGTCGCCGACGCGGTCGCCCGCGTCTGGTCTCCCTCCTCGACGGCTTCGGGCTGCTCGAGGTGTCCGGCGGAGAACTGAACCGAGAGCCCTGCGGCCGGCCGCAGCGTCAGGCGTCCGGAATAGCTGTCCAGAGCTCCGGCCTCGATGTTCCAGCGGTTCTCGTCCGGCTCGGCTCCGTGGAAGACCGAGCCCTCCAGCGTGGCCAACGAGGTCGAAGCGCCGAGCGTGATCACGTCGTAGGTGATGTGCGTCGCGTCCTGGTTGTGGTGGGAGAGAGGCGCCATCGGGTTCTCGGAGGCGGAGAGGCGGTGCACGTATGGCGCGGGGCCCAGGGCCGGCTCCCCGACCGGCGCCAGATAGAGCCGCAGCTTCAGGTCGCGCGCCACGCGCCGCTCCCACGCCGCGGCCAGCTCGATGAAGAAGTCGTGCGGATGCTGAAGGTCCACGAGGAGCACGCCGTTGTACGTCTCGCCGCGCTGAAAGAGCTCCGGGCTTCCCGCCGGCGGCACGGTGGCCGGCTCGAGGGAGAACGTGCCGCTGAACGAGAGCTTTCCGCCCAGCCAGGCGCGCATCGCCGACGCCATGAAGTGATTCTGGGATTCGAGCTGGTTGTTGCCCGAAGGGCCGCCCTGGAAGTCTCCCGTCAGGAAGGCGTATCCGTGGACCATCGTCATCCAGTGGTCCATCGGCTCCATGGCGTCCATCGCCTTCATGGGGTCCGGGCTCGGCGGCGGGCCGCCGGATTGAGCCCGGGTCATGGCGGCGGTCGCGAAAATTGCAAGCGCCAAAAAACAGTTTTTGGTCCGCATTCTCTCCTCCATGGGCGCGGCGACCGGGACCGGCCGGCGCAAGGGTTTCGCAGGAGAGAGCGCGTCAGACCCGCAGCGGAACCGGGGCGAGGCGGGTCGCGAACGCGAGAGGCGGGGGCGCGAAGCGAGCGGGGGCCGGTTCGTCGAGCGCCCGCGGGGCGGATGCCGTCGAGGCCGGAGCAAGTGCGGGAATCGGAGCGGATCTCGAGGCTTTCAGCGAGAGCGACGCGGGCTCGGGCTCAGGAGTCACCGTGGTCGGGCACTGGCCGCAGCAACCTGCCGCCATCAGAGCCGGGGACGCGAGCTGACCCGGAGGGCAGCAGTCCGCCACGGAAGCCATGGTCGGTCCCACGGCCAGGACAGCGGCGAAAAGAGCGGAGGCCAACACGCGGTGACGTCTCATGGGGCAAAACCAGTTTCTCATAACGGGGAGGCCCACCGGCCATTCCCGCCGAGCGGCGCTCGGATTGCCTCCGGTCCGCCTACTGCCCGGGGTCGTCCTCTGGCGGTCGGCTCCACGCGCCCTGCGGGCGCGTCAGCTTTCGATACGTGCGCAGATGCCGGAGCGCCTCGGCCGGGCGCCCCAGCTTCTCGGCCAGCGACGCCGCGTTGAAATGCGCGTCGGCATTCCCGGGATCGAGACGCACGGCTTTCTGGTAGGCGACCAGCGCCTCGGGCAGCTTGCCCTGATCCTCGAGGGCCACGCCGAAGTTGAAGGCCGCGGTCGCGTCGTCGGGCCGGGCGGCCAGCGCCGCGGCATAGTGCGGCTCCGCTCCTGCCGGGTCGCCCGACTCGTGCAGGAGGCGGCCCAGGTTCACGTGCGCGTCGGCATGCGTCGCGTCGAGAGCCAGCGCCTTCCGATAGGCGGCGATCGCGTCGGCCGGCGATCCCGCTTCGAGCTCGCAGGCCCACTCGTACCAGTCGTCGGCCGAGAATTCCGGTCCCTCCTCCTCGGCCTCGTGGAGGGAGCGGCGCACCAGGGGAGCGACTTTTCGCGCCAGCTCCGCCACGCCGAAGTCGAAGAGGATCTGCCCCGACTCGGGCTGCCACCGCCGGGCACCGTCTTCGACCACGATTCGGCTGCCCTCCATCGCGATGCGGACGGCCGTCAGGGGTCTCCCGTCCGGAAGCTGCTCGCGCAGGCGGGAGAGCGCGGCGCGTATCCGGCGCGGCGCCACGCGCTCGGACATCAGGCCCCGGGCGGTGCGCAGAAAGACCAGGTCCTGGAAAGAGAAGGAGAGCTCCCCGCGGGATCCCCTGTCGGGGGTGAGGAAACCGGATTGCACGTAGCCGCGGACCTGAGACGGGGAGAGCCCGAGGAGCTTCGCGACGTCGGAGGTCGAGTAGCCCATCAAGGGATGGCTATGCCTTGCGGCCGGCCTCCGTGCGCATCTGCGCGGCGCGCGCCGGGGCGCGCTTCGCGGGCTTGCGCGCGGGCGTCCCTTCCGAGGAGGACGACGACGACGCTTCGAGGGCGCCTTCGTCTCTGCGGCCGCCGCCTTGCCGGATCGCCGGCTTCTTGGCGAGGCTCGCCTTCAGGGCCTCCATGAGGTCGATGATCTGGCCGCCACCCTGCTCCGGGGGCAGCGAACGGATCTCCTCCCCTTCGACCTTCTTCTGGATCAGCCCCAGGATCCGCTTCTTGCACGTCGTCCTCGTAGTTCTCGGGCTCGAACTTCTCGGTGGCGCGTCTGCTCGACCAGCGGCTTGGCGAGCTCGAGCTCCTTGGCGCTGACCTCGGTCGGCTCGAGCGGGACCTCCGAGAACGGGCGCACCTCGTCGGCGTAGTAGAGCTGCTGCATGACCATGCCGCTCTCCACCGGCCGCAGCAGCACCAGGTACTGCTTGCCGCGGGCGGCGTAGCGGGCGAGCGCCACGCGCCCGGTCTCCTGCATGGCCTTCGCCAGCAGAGCGTAGGCCTTGGCGCCGCCCTTGTCCGGGCCGACGTAGTAGGCCCGGTCGAAGTACACGGGGTCGACCTTCGAGATCGGGACGAACTCCACGATCTCGATGGACTGGGTGGACTGCTCCTCCAGCGCCTTGAGCTCTTCGGGCGTGAACGTGACGTACTGGTCCTTCGCGAACTCGTAGCCCTTGACCATCTGGTCGCGCGGCACGATCTCCCCGTCCTTGATACAGATGTACTGCTGCTTGAGGCGCGAACCGCCCTTGCCGTGGAGGAGGTTGAAGGAGACCGCGCCCGCGGCGTCGGTCGCCGCGTAGAGCTTCATCGGGATCGAGACCAGCCCGAAAGAGATCGTTCCTGACGCTATCGGCCTTGCGCTCATAGGTTTACGGCCGACAAATGTAACATGCCCGGGGAGATTTGCCAGCGTGCCGCTCGAGAAATACCGCCAGAAACGGTCCGCCGACTCGACACCGGAGCCCTTCGGGCGAGGAGGGGCGGATCGCCCGCATCTCTTCGTGGTTCAGAAACATGCGGCCCGGCGCCTGCACTTCGACTTCCGCCTGGAGTGGGGCGGCGTGCTGAAGTCCTGGGCCGTTCCGCAGGGGCCCTCCCCCGATCCCGCGCGAGAAGCGCCTGGCGGTGCGAGGTCGAAGACCACCCGGTCGAGTACGCCGACTTCGAGGGGGTGATCCCCGACGGCAACTACGGGGCCGGGGAGGTCATCGTCTGGGACCAGGGCCGCTGGACCGCGCTCGAGGACCCCGACGAGGGCGTCCGGAAGGGAAAGCTCCTCTTCGAGCTGCACGGCTACAAGCTCCGGGGCAAGTGGACGCTCGTCCGGCTGAAGTCGAAGCAGAAGGGCGACACCGGCAAGGAATGGCTCCTCATCAAGGAGCGCGACGGCTGGGTGCGCAAGGGAGCCGAAGCGGACTACCCGCAGGAGTCGATCCTCTCGGGCTCGACCCTCGAGGAGCTCTCCTCGGGTCCGGCGCGCGCGGCCGAGGTCCGGGCGGAGCTGACGCGTCTCGACGCGCCGAGGCTCGCCCGTCCGCGCGTCGGACGTCAAGCTCGATGCTCGCCGAGCCGCGCGAGACCGCCTTCTCCAGGCCCGGGTGGATCTGGGAGCTGAAGTACGACGGCTACCGGCTGCTCGCGGGCCGCCGAGGACGGAGCCGCGCGCCTCCACTACCGGCACGGCATGGACGCGACGGCGATCTTTCCCGAGATCGCGCGGGCCCTGTCCGCGCTGCCCTTCGAGCCGTTCGTTCTGGACGGCGAGGTCGTCGTCCTCGACGAGAACGCGCGCCCGAGGTTCGGCCTGCTCCAGAAGCGCGGCCTCCTGCAGCGGCGCGCCGACATCGAGCGGATGTCGGTGGAGCTGCCGGCCACGCTGTTCGCGTTCGACCTGCTCGGCTTCGAGGATTTCGACCTGCGCTCCCTGCCGCTCGAACGGCGCAAGGCCCTCCTCCGGAAGCTGCTCCCCCGCGCGGGGCCCGTGCGCTTCGCCGACCACGTCGAGGAACAGGGCAAGGAACTGCTCGGGGCGGCCGGAGGCCTCGGGCTGGAGGGCGTCGTCGGAAAAAAGCGGACGCCCCGTACCGCGCCGGACGCTCGGCCGACTGGATCAAGGTGCGGCTCGACCGCGCCGGAGACTTCGCGGTCGTGGGCTGCACGCTCCCCGAGGGCTCGCGGTCGGGATTCGGCGCGCTCCACCTCGCCTTCCGGAAGGACGGCGCCTTCGTCTACGCCGGCCGGGTCGGCACGGGATTCACACAGAAGCAGCTCGACGCCATTCGCGCGCGCCTGGACGAGAGCGCGCGAGCCACGCCTCCCTGCTCGGGTCCCGTTCCGACGGGGCAGGGGCACCTCTGGGTCGAACCCTCGATCGTCTGCGAGGTCCGCTACAAGGAGTGGACGAGCGACGGATTGCTGCGGCACCCGGCCTTTCTGCGCCTGCGCGAGGACAAGACCGTCGAGGAGTGCGCTCGCGAGGAGGAGGCGGCGGAGCCTCCCGAGCTTCCGGCCCGCGCCCGTCGACGACCGCGCCGAGAGGACCGTCCCGTTCTCCAACCTCGACAAGGTCTTCTGGCCCGACGAGGGCTACACCAAGGGCGACCTGATCGCGTATTACCGCGCGATCGCGCCGTGGCTCCTGCCGTATCTCCAGGACCGGCCGGTCGTGCATGACGCGGTACCCCGACGGAATCCACGGAAAGTCCTTCTTCCAGAAGGACGCGCCCAAATTCGCGCCGGACTGGATCCGGCTCGAGCGCATCTGGAGCGAGCACGCCGAAAGCGAGATCGACTACTTCGTCTGTGACGACGTCGAGACCCTGCTCTACGTCGCGAACCTGGCGTCGATCCCTCTCCACGTCTGGGCGAGCCGCGTCGCCGCGCCCGAGAAGCCCGACTGGTGCATTCTGGACCTGGACCCGAAAGGCGCGCCCTTTGCGAACGTCGTGACGATCGCCCGGGCGATCCACACTCTCTGCGAGGAGATCGCCCTGCCGAGCTTCGTCAAGACCAGCGGCGCGACGGGGCTGCACGTCCTCGTCCCGCTCGGCGGCCAGTGCACGCATGCCGAATCCAAGACGCTGGGCGAGATCCTCGCCAAAGCCGTGGAGAAAACGCTGCCGGAGATCGCGACGACCGCCCGGATGATCGGGGCGCGAGAGGGCAAGGTCTACATCGACTTCCTCCAGAACGGTCACGGTAAGACGATCGCCGGACCGTTCTCGGTCCGGCCCCTGCCCGGCGCCACATGCTCGGCGCCGCTGTCCTGGAGCGAGGTCGGGCCGAAGCTGGACGTCTCGAAGTTCACCCTCAAGACGCTCCCGGCGCGCATGAAGAAACTCGGGGACGATCCCCTGGCCTCGATCCTGACTCTGAAGCCGGACCTCTCCAGGGCCCTCGCGCGGCTGACGGAAAGGGTTCGGGACTAGACGGGCGGCCGGCCGACGCGTCCGACGCCGATCATGTCCCCGACCATATACGTCACCGCCGCGGTCAAGCGCGGGCGGATGAAGTCGTTTCCGACATGGATTCCTCGCGCTTCGAGCGCCGCGAGGAGACCGGCGGCGCTCGGGGCCCGCATGCTCTCGAAGCCTTCCGCCGCCAGTGGATAGAGGGAGCGCGCCAGGCGTCCGGTGACCCACTCGAAGAAGTACCGCCCCCCGGGACGCAGGACTCTCCGAACTTCGTCGAGGGCGCGCTCCCACTCGGCCACGAAATGGATCGCGCCGAAGTCGAAGACGGCGTCGAAGCTGGAGTCGGGCACCGGCAGCGCGGCCACATCCGCCAGGACCGGCCACGCTCGGGTCTCGCCGGGCGCGCGCAGGGTCCTCCGCGCGCGGGCGAGCATCCGCATGTCGATGTCGAGCGCCACGACGTCGTGGGCCTCGAACCGGCGACGGAGGGTCGAGACGAGAGCGCCGCGCCCGCACCCGACCTCCAGCACCCGCCCCGAGGCGACACGGCCTCCGAATCGCTCGAAAAGCGGCACGATGGACGTCTTCTGCAGCCACGCGCGCGCCGGGTTGTTCATCGAGGCGCGGCCCAGCCGGTTGAGCTTCACGGCTCAGCCGAATCGTTCGAGGAGCTGGACCGCCAGCTTCGGCCCCGTGCCCGCGTCCTCGTGCTTGAAGAAGACGTACGCCTCGTCCCACGTCTGGGCCCGGATGCGGTCGGCCCAGGCCGCGACTTCCGCCTCTCCGTAATCCTGGCGGCGCAGCCGCAGGTAGCCCCACGGCGCCGTCGCGACCGGCGGCGTCGCCAGCTCCTCGTCCTCCGCGATGCAGAGCGCCGCGCCGCGGGCCGAGAGGGCCGCGAAGACGTCGTCCTCGAACCACGAGGCGTGCCGGAACTCGAGCGCGGCGCGGGCGCCGGCGGGCAGCGCCGCGAGAAAGCTCTCCAGCCGCGGCAGGTCTTTCTTCAGGTTCGGCGGAAGCTGAAACAGCGCCGGGCCGAGCCGGGGCCCGAGAGTCGAGGCGACGTCGAAGAAGTACGCGACCTCCGAAGCGGCCTCCTTCAGGCGCTTGAAGTGCGTGATGCGCTGCGAGGCCTTCAGGACGAAGCGGAAGTCCTCGGGGACCTGCTCCGCCCATCCGGAAAGGAGAGCGGGCTTCGGCATCCGGTAGAACGTGTTGTTGATCTCGACGGACGGAAATTTCGAGGCGTAGAAGCGGAGCATGTCCTCGGCCGGGAGATCCTCCGGGTAGAAGCTCCCCTTCCACTCCTTGTAGGAAAAGCCGCTGGTCCCGGCGAGAACGCGCATGCCGGTCATCCTGAGCGAGGCCGACCACCGAAGGCAGGCCCGAGAACAGAAGGCAACGCCGGGCGCAGCCCGGCGGTAACCGAGGGATCCCAGACTCGACTCGCCGACCCTCGCGAAACAGTCCGGGATCCTTCGTCGCTACGCTCCTCGGGATGACGGCTCGGGGGCTCCTCGGGGTGACGGACTCGGAAGGCTTCCTCGGGATGACGGCTCGGGAGCTCCTCGGTATGACTTCCGGGGGCGTGAACGATTTCGCCGACGATCCGGAAAATCATCGCCGAAACTCTATACTCTCCCGCCTTCATGGCTCCGCCCCGCTTCGACCCGAAACGCCGCCGCGCGGTGACCGTCGCCCTCGTCCTCGTGACGGCCCTGGCCTCCTTCGAGTCGACGGTCGTCTCGACCGCGATGCCCACGATCATCGGCGACCTCGGCGGGTTGCCCCTCTACTCCTGGGTGTTCTCGATCTACCTCCTGACCGCCACGGTGATGATGCCGATCTACGGCAGGCTGGCCGACATTTACGGCCGCCGGCGCATCCTGCTCGTCGCCATCTCCGTCTTCCTCGCGGGCGCGGTGGCCTGCGGCTTCGCGCAGTCCATGCCGCAGCTGATCGCGGCGCGGGGTCTCCAGGGCCTCGGCGCGGCGGGACTGATTCCCGTCGCGCTGACCGTTTCGGCGGATCTCTACTCCCTCGAGGAACGCGCGAGGATCCAGGGACTCTTCTCCGGCGTCTGGGGGATCTCGAGCCTGGCCGGACCGCTGATCGGCGCCTGGATGACCATGTCCTTCGGCTGGCGCTCGATCTTCACGATCAACATCCCGCTCGGAATCGTCGCATTCGTGCTGGTCGCCACGAAGATGATCGAGTCGCGGGCGAGGCTGCCGGACCCGCTGGACCTGGCGGGCGCGTTGAGCCTCGCCGTCGGGATCACGGCGCTGCTCTTCGCGGTTCTCCACCAGCCCGGCTCCGCGTCCCTGGGACTCGCGCTCCGGCTCGGTCTCTTCGCCGTGGCGGCCGGGTCGCTCCTGCTCTTCGTCCGGCTGCAGACTCGCCGCGAGCACCCGCTCGTGCCGCCCGCCCTGTTTCGGAGGATGGAAACGGCGGCGCCGTACCTCGCCGGGATCCTCCTCGGAACGAACATCTTCGGCATCGACACCTTCGTCCCGCTCTTCGTCCAGGGCGCGCGCGGCGGTTCGGCGGGTGCCGCCGGGGCCGTCGTCACTCCGCTCGTGTTCCTGTGGGCGATCTCGGCGACGGTCGCGGCGAAGCTGATCGTCCGGTTCGGGTTCCGGCGCACCGCGCAGTGGGGCGCGCTGCTCGTGCTCGCGGGCCTCGTCGGCCTCGTCGCGGCGGCGTGGTGGAACGCGTCGGTGCCCTGGATCTCGGCCGCCTGCGCCGTGGTCGGAGCGGGCCTGGGGCCCTGCTCGATGGCGCAGGTCCTGGCCATCCAGAACGTCGTCTCCGAGGAACAGCGCGGCGTGGCGACGAGCCTGGTGCCGTTCTTTCGAGCCGTCGGCGGTGCGATCGGGGTCGGCGCGCTCGGCGGGCTCCTGGCGGCCGGACTGCTCCGGCGTCTCGGAGGCGCGGCCGAGACCGCCGGCCGGCTGCTCGCGACCGCGGGCGACTCCGCGGGCGCCGGCGGAGTCGCTCCCGCGGTCTTTCGTCTGGCGCTCGAGCGGTCGCTCCTTCCCGTCTTCGGGATCCTCGTCGGGCTGGCCGTCCTCAACGTTTTCGTGAGCGGCCGCTTTCCGGACCGGGCCGTGGCGCCGGCCGAGGCGACGGCGGAGACGGTGATGCTGTCCGTCGATTGAGCTCGGCGTAGCCGTAGACCAGAGCGAGGCCCCGGTGGGGCTGCCAGCGTTCGGCGAACCGGCGCATCTCCTCTTCCTTCGCCTTCGCGGGCCGGCCGAGGAGGCCCTGCGCCAGGTACTTCACGACGCCCAGGTCCCCGGCCGGAAAGATGTCCAGCCGACCGAGGCCCCGCAACAGACCGATCTCCGCCGTCCAGCGGCCGACGCCCCGAAACTCGGTCAGCCGCTCGATGGCGTCCTCGTCGGAGAGCGCGGCGATCTCCGACTCCGCCAGCGCGCCCTCCGCGAAGGCGCGCGCGAGGCCGGCGATGGCCCTCGCCTTGGCGCCCGAGAGGCGGAAGCGGCCGAGGGCCTCGGGAGTCTCCGACGCCATCGCCGCGGGAGACGGAAAGGCGACGAAGGTTTCCGCCCCGAAGCGCGCCCGGCGGCCGAAGGCCAGGGCCAGCTCGCGCCGGATGTCGTAGGCAAACCTCAGATTGACCTGCTGGGCGAGGATGGCCGTGACAAGCGCCTCCCACAGCGAGGGTGCTCCGGCGACGCGCAGACCGCGGAAGTCGCGGATGGAGTCGGCGAGCAGAGCGTCCTCGCCGTGCGCGCGGTAGAAGGCGCCGACGTCCGACGCGGCGCCGAGGGCGACTTCCACGACGCGGCGAGCCGCATCCGCCGCGGCGGCCGAATCGGCGACTCTCCCCTCGAGGGAGACTTGCAGAAGGGCTCGGGCCGGCGGCCCCTCCTGGGTGACCGAAACGAGAACGCCGCCGCGCCCGATCGGCAGCAGCCGGCGATAGACGCCCGCGTCGAACCGGTCGACCACGTCCGGAAAGCGCGTGTACCGCTCGGCGGTCAGGGCGAGCGAGTACGGGCGGCGCGGAATGACGGTCAGCCGGACCACGGGCCCGCTAATAGTAAGGTTAGCGGATGGCCGACGTCCGGTTCGAGCACGTGGCGAAGAAGTACGACGAGGTCGCCGTCATCGAGGACCTCAACCTCGACATCCGGGACCAGGAGTTCATGGTCCTCGTCGGCCCGTCGGGCTGCGGGAAATCGACAGCCCTCCGCATGATCGCGGGCCTCGAGGCGATCTCCGACGGCACCATCGCGATCGGCGGCCGCCGCGTCAACGACCTCCCGCCGAAAGACCGCGACATCGCCATGGTCTTCCAGAACTACGCGCTCTATCCCCACATGACCGTCCGGGAGAACCTGGAGTTCGGCCTCAAGATCCGCAAGGTCCCGCCGGCCGAGAGGGAGAGGCTCGTGCAGAACGCCGCCGCGATCCTCGAGATCACGCCGCTGCTGGACCGGCGTCCGCGGCAGCTCTCGGGAGGGCAGCGGCAGCGGGTCGCCCTCGGACGCGCCATCGTGCGCCAGCCCTCCGTCTATCTGTTCGACGAGCCGCTGTCCAACCTCGACGCGAAGCTGCGCGTGCAGATGCGCGCCGAGATCAAGAAGCTGCAGCACCGCCTGAAGACGACCACCGTGTACGTGACCCACGACCAGATCGAGGCCATGACGATGGGATCGCGCATCGCCGTCATGAAGGACGGCAAGATCCAGCAGGTCGGCACGCCGCTCGAGATCTACGACCGCCCGCAGAACCTCTTCGTGGCGAACTTCATCGGCACGCCGCCCATGAACTTCATTCCGGCCGAGCTCCGCGAAGGCGGCACGGTGCTGGCGGCCTCGCGTTACACGCTCCCCGTCCCCGCGCCCCTGCGCCCGGCGACGGCGGGCGGAGACGGGAGGAAGATCGTCGTCGGGGTGCGGCCCGAGCACCTCCACGACCCGTCCGACCCGGCGCCGGGTCTGACGGCCCGCCTCCCGGTCGAGGTCGAGGTCGTCGAGCCGCTGGGCGACGAGGTGATCGTGCACGCGCGGGCGGGAGAAGAACTTCTCGTCTACAAGGTCGAGCCTCACCACCCGCCCGAGTTCGGCCAGAAGCTCGAGGTCGTCGTGGAAGTCGACCGGCTGCATCTGTTCGACGCGAAGACCGAGCAGCGCCTCGGGACCTGAGGGGCAGGCGCCCCGCCGGTAACCGCCATCGGGACTATCATCCGTCTCACCGACGGGGAGGAACATCATGCGCTTCCTGCTTCGACTCCTGATCAACGCCGCCGCGCTCTGGGTCGCCATCAAGCTCCTGCCGGGCATCCGATTCGAGGGCAGCTGGCTCACACTCTTCGGCGTCGCTCTCGTCTTCGGAATCGTCAACGCGTTTCTCGGGACGATCCTGAAGCTCCTGTCGCTGCCGGTGATCTTCCTGACGCTCGGCCTCTTCGCGCTGGTGATCAACGGATTTCTCCTCTGGCTGACGGGCCGCCTGTCGACCGCGCTCGGCCTCCAGTTTCAGGTCGACGGCTGCTGGACGTCGATCCTCGGCGCGCTCATCATCTCGATCGTCAGCGCACTGCTGTCGACGCTCGTGCCGGACGCGGACTAGCTCACGTTTCTCAACTCCTTGTTCTCGGGTAAGTGCGGCAACAAAGGATGGGACTCCTTTCCCAGCTCACAACATCGCTCTCGCCGGGTTCATGGTTGCTCGTCTTGAGCACCATCCCGGGGCTGCTCGTGCCACTCTTCTCCGGTCGCTTGCCCTCCGAACGCAGGCAACGGCATTGCGGCTCGCCCCGTTGAATTGAATTGATATAGTCTCGTTCTGTCGATACCTTCAGGGCGAAGACGACGCTCGGGGGTCCGTGATTGTGCACCGGGTGGGCGAGTTTCGATCGAGTCCGAGCAAAAGGGAGTCTGGAGTGAGAGTGACGCCGCCCAGATCCCTTCCGCGCGCTCCTCGTGTCTTCCGACCATTCATATTCTATCGTCTCTCTGGCATTTGGCTTTGACAGTTCCCGCTATGGGCAGAGCGTTGCTCGGCACCGGGATAGGCCAGTGAGAATCTTCCCGGGTCGTCCACCAATTTGGAAAGCAGGGTTTTGGGCGCTCGCAATTTGCGCCGAGGAGGACATCGCATGGCCGCTTCAGAGAACGATGACGACGATGACCGCTTGGTCCGCAAGGCGATCAAGTACGCAGACAAGTGGGCGGAAGACGACGATGAGGCTTTCATTCAGGGTTTGAATCAGTTTTACGCGGAGGAGCTCGAGAAAACAACCGGCCCGCGCGCCAGGGACCGAGGAACCGTCCGAAGCGCCGGTGAGCCGCCCAAGAGCTTCCAGATCGAGAAGGACCCGCGCTATCTGAAGAACGCGCGTGAGCTCGCGCGCCGGACGCTCGGCGGCGACCGGATCCTAGGCGGCAAGAAGGTGAAGCCGTCCGAGTTCCTGGACTGCGTCGCGGTTGGCTCCGACAACCAGTGGGGATGCTCGGGCACTCTGATCGGATCCAACGTCGTCGTGACGGCCGGCCACTGCGCCGAAGTGGCGACCAGGGTTTTCTTCGGACACGACGTTACCAAGAAAGGCATCGTCGTGGGCGTCACGAAGCGAGTGCGACACCCGAAGTATCACAAGGGCGCCCGCAACGACTTGCTCGTCTTGCTCCTCGACCAAGCCATCCCGAACGTGGCTCCGCGGCCGATCGCTTCGAAGAGTCAGATCGACAAGGCAACCGACGGCCGCGCCGTCGGATTCGGCAATACCGATCCTCGCGGTATGTTCGGGTACGGCGTCAAGCGACAGGTCGACGTTCCGGTGGCCTCTCCCGCGTGCACAGGCAAGGTGGACGGACGAGATGATCACGCGTCCTACGGCTGCGACAAGGGGCTCGAGATCGTCGCCGGCCGCCCACTCCTTGCGCGCGACAGCTGCACGGGGGACAGCGGCGGTCCCTTCTACATCCAGGACAAGAAGATACGCTGGTTCCTGGCGGGCGCGACGTCTCGAGCGACCGACAGCGCGCAGAACAACTGCGGCGATGGCGGAATCTACGTGCGCGTCGACCAGTACCTCGAGTGGATTGAGAGTATCCCCGGCGTGAATATTCCTTAAGGAGGTGCTCATGAGCAGCGCACGTTCCGGCTGGACGGCCGACGAATTGTGGGCGGAGCTCCGCCGGCGAGAACGGACTGCCGGCCGAGTTGGAGGCGAACGCGGGTCGGGGGAAAGGTCGAGCGTGGTCTCGCGGAGGAAGGACATTCGCGTGCTCTCCACACAGGAGATCGCGCGCATCCTCAAGAACCAGCAGCGAGTCGTATACGGAGTCGACGACCGCCAGGAAGTGTTCAAGGTCAAGCTTCCGCGCCATCGTCGGGCGGCAGATTCCGTGGTCGCGATCGTCAACGCCCGGCAGCTCAGCAAGCAGGGCGATGGCTCGTGGACCCTTTCGACCGAGTCTTATCAGAAAGAATACGACCTGTGCGGCAGCGAGCCGTTCGTGAACCAACCCATTGGCTGCCACTGCTCGGGTTTTCTGGTCGCGCCGGACGTCATCGCCACGGCGGGGCACTGCGTCGAGAGCCTGGCCGACTTGCGCAAGAAACGCTTCGTCTTTGGGTTCCGGATGCTCGACGCGCAGACCGCGCGAACGACGTTTCCCGGAGATGACGTCTATTCCGGTGTGCGCCTGCTCGGCCGGCGCCTGACCGCGACCGGGCCCGACTGGGCGCTCATCCGGCTGGACCGTCCGTGCATCGGGCGCACCCCGCTTGCGCTCAGAAGGACCGGGACGATCCGCAGCCGGCAGCGGTTGTTCGTCATCGGCCACCCGTGCGGTCTGCCGCAGAAGTACGCGAAGGGAGCGGAGGTGCGCGACAACTCTCCCAAGGCCTTCTTCGTGGCAAACCTCGACACGTACGGCGGAAATTCGGGCTCTCCGGTGTTCAACGCGCAGAACACGACCGTCGAGGGGATCCTCGTGCGTGGGGAGAATGACTTTGTGACCAACGGCACGTGTTCCATTTCCCTCGTCTGCCCCACGACGGGTTGTCGCGGCGAGGACGTGACGCGCGCGACCGAATGGTCCGCGAAAGTGCCGAAGAGCAACGTACGACGTGCCTCGACCGTGGGCGCCGCCGGCCACAAGGGCGCGGGACCGCGGAGGGCGCAACGGGCTGCCCGGAAAGGCAGTCATGGCGCGAAGCGTAAAAGGTAGATCCAAGCCGGCGAGGCCGAAGCTGACACGATCCGCGAAGGGCAGGACCGCGGTCTTGCCCGAGAACAGCGAGAAGAACTCGGCTCGCCGGGCCAAGCGGCGCTCTCTCGCAGTCGAGGTCGTCTGGGCCGACATCCGGATGGCTTCCGGTGACGTGCACGTCGTCGGCCACTACATCGGCGTGATGCCGCAGAACGCGGAGCTCGTCCTGGATCGGGCCTTGTCCGGAACCGACGAGGAGGACCGGCTCGTCCTCACGGACCTGACACGCCGGGGTGCAATTCGCGGAGCATTGGGGGAAGTGAATTTCTTTCCCTGGGGATCGGTCCGCAGGCCCGACAACCATCTGGAGGTCCGCACAGTGGCCGTGGCCGGCATGGGGAGGCCCGGGACGTTCGCGGGAGCGCAACTGCGGGTTCTCGCCCGAAGCGTGGCGCAGACTGCCGGGCGGCTCAACCTGTCGACGATTGCAACGGTGCTGATCGGATCAGGGGATGGAAACATGGAGATTCCCGACGCGGTGTCCGGCCTGGTCAATGGGGTCGTCGAGGCGCTGGAGGCCGATCCGCGGCTCCGTCTGGAGAAGCTTCGAATCGTCGAGTTCTCACTCGATCGGGCACTCGAGATTCGCCAGTTCATGGTCGAGACCTTCGGGAAACCTGCGAGAGACGCTAGCGTCATTCTGGATATCGCGCCTCGACTCGTCGAAGAGAAGGGTGGTGACATACCGACTCGTTTCAAATATTCGCTGCTACTGGCAGCGATTGCCAATACCGCCGGCCTACCACCGACCTCGAAGACGCGAGCTGCGCTGGAAGCCGTCGTCGCCGAGCTGCCGCCGGGCGAGTTTCCGAGCGGCGTTTTCGAGACCCTTCAGAAGGAGTGCGACAAGACACTCGATCTCCGACAGCTCGCGCTGAAGCTCCGGCTGGCACCCGCAGGACACAAGGAGACACCGGAGCCCCCGCCGACGCGCATGACGTTTTCCCTGGACGGTAAGACGATTCGGGGTGCCGCCGTCACGAACACGACGACGGTGACGATCCGGGCCGTCGGCGTGCGACCCGGCCTCATCGACCGCTCCGTCGAGCGGCTTCACGATCCGCTGCCGAGCGAAGCAGAAGCCCGGGCAGCGAGCCTCCTTCGACTCCTTGTGCCGCCGGATTTGCGGGAAGTTCTTCAGGACGACGTGAATCCCCTCGTGATGGAAGTTGATCGAAACATGGCCAGGGTTCAGTGGGAGATGCTGCCGGGACGGGATGGCGTTCCAATCGGCGTTCAAAGGCAGGTCGCGCGACAGCTGCGTACCACCTACAGTCCGCGGGTTACGGACCTCCCCCTCCAGTCCGGACTCCAGGCGCTCGTGATCGGGGATCCCGGGGATCCCGAGCGTGGACAATCGCTGGGCTATGCCCGAACGGAGGCCCTCGAGGTCAGGAAACTGCTCGAAGAGCGCGGCGTGGCGGTGGTGCTCCGCATCGGCGCCCCGAACGATCTTGGAAAGGGACCAATCGAAGGTGAAGATCCGGCCGATTTTCTCGACGTGCTCGAGCTGCTGCTGAGCGGGAGGTTCGGCCTCGTGCACTACACGGGTCACGGGCAGTTCGACCCTGAGTCCCCGGAGCTGAGCGGGTGGGTGTTCAAGGACGACGTCCTGACAGCCTCGGATCTCCAGGGCCTCGTACAGCCACCGATGCTCATCGTCGCAAACGCGTGCTTGTCCGCCGGCTTGTCCCCCGGCGCGACGGGGGCACGCCGAGAGGATGACCAAGAAGCGGCACAAGGCGACCCCCGGCTCGTCGCGAGTCTCGCGGACGAGTTTTTCAAGCGCGGCGTCGCCGACTACATCGGCACGGCGTGGGAAGTGCAAGAGAAACCCGCGACCGCGTTTGCCAAAGAACTCTACGAAACGCTGTTGCCGGCGAAGCGGAGTTCCTCGAGCATCCGCCTGGGTGAGGCCGTTCGGAAGGCCCGCGAGGTCCTGTACAAGAAGCGAAAGGAGTGGGGCCCTGTTTGGGGCGCCTACCAGCACTACGGCGACCCCAGCAGCGTGCCCGTCATGAAATGACGTTGCGGGAAGTCTGACGGACGGTCGAGGTCTGTCTTACCGAGGAACGTCGAGTTGCCCGCTGGAGAATCGCTACCTCGACGGCAAGGCTCCGTCCCAAGCCGCTGCCATTTCTTGAAGTGCCGAGGACAGGCCGAGATATGGACATCTGTGAGGCAAGATTGATTTCTTTCCCGGCGCCCGTTGGTCGTTGTTGGGGTGTATTCGTTCCTCGTCATCGACCTCGACCCGAGGTGGTAGGAATCCTGATCGGCGAGAGGCAGTCCCTCCCAACAAAACCGAACTCGGGCTGAGTTGCTGCTTCGTGGGTCCGGCCAGGACGGGGAATCGAGACAAGAAGAGCGGGTCGCCCGCCTTTTCCCCCAAACCACTTGCATTCTCGGGAGGCCCTATGCAGCCCTCACCAATGCATCCCAGCTCAACTCCGCCGTGAACAACGCCTGAGAACTGACACCTGGCGTCGGGCCTTTTCCTAGGGCGCTCTTCGCCGGCCCGATAGCTCCGCGAGCCGTCGGAGACGCGTGGCCAGGTCGGGACGGAAAGCGTCGGCGGGCGCGCGCCACCGCCAGTTGTCTCCGGGCTCGGAGGGCGTGTTCATGCGCGCCTCGCTGCCGAGGCCGAGCACGTCCTGGAGCGGCACGATCGCGCGATCGGCCACCGACGCGTACGCCGCGCGGATCAGGGCCCATTCGATCTCGCGGCCGTCGGACCCGAGGTAGTCCCAGACCCGTTCCCGCTCCTCCGGAGTCAGCCGCGCGTACCAGCCGCGGGCGGTGTCGTTGTCGTGCGTGCCGGTGTAGACGACGGACCTGCGGGGATGGCGGTGCGGCAGGTACTCGCTGTCGTTCCCGTAGAAGGCGAACTGGAGGACCTTCATGCCGGGGATCCCGAGCTTCGCGAGCAGGGTCTTGACGTCCGGGGAGATGTCGCCGAGGTCCTCGGCCAGGATCGGCAGCCCCGAGAGGGCCGCGCGCGCCGCGTCGAAGAGCTTGCGCCCCGGACCCGGCACCCACCGGCCGTTGAGCGCCGTCGGGTCGCCGGCCGGAACGGCCCAGTAAGCGGCGAAGGCGCGAAAGTGGTCGATGCGCAGGAGGTCGCACGTCTTCAGGCTCGCCCGGATGCGCGCGATCCACCAGGCGAAGCCGTCCTCCTCCATCCGCTTCCAGTCGTACAGAGGATTGCCCCAGAGCTGGCCCGTCTCGCTGAAATAGTCGGGCGGCACGCCGGCCACCTCGACCGGCCGCCGCTCGGCGTCGAGAGCGAAGAGCTCCGGGTGCGCCCAGACGTCGGCGCTGTCCATGGCCACGTAGATCGGCGTGTCGCCGAGAACCAGGATGCCGCGCTCGCGCGCCCGCCGCCGTACCCGGTCCCACTGCCGGAAAAACAGGAACTGGAGGTACGACTGGTAGCGCGTCTCCTCCTCGCAGGCGAGCGCGGCCAGCCGCAGCGCGTCCGGGTCGCGGGAGGTGAGGCCCCCCTCCCAGTCCGTCCAGGGCCGCCCCCCGAAATCCCGCTTGAGCGCCGCGTAGAGCGCCCAGTCGTGGAGCCACTCCGATTGACCCGGCGCGCGCAGGAACGCCTCGAACTCGTCTCGAACCGCCGGAGTCGCCGCCGCACCGAAGTGCTCCCAGGACCGCCGGAGCAGACCGTCCTTCCAGGGCGTGACCGTGTCGAAATCGACCCGGTCCTCCCGCCAGCCCGGCGCGCCGTCGAGGGCGGCTTCGGGCAGAAGGCCCTCCGCGACCAGCACCTCGGGCGAGATCAGGAGCGGATTGCCGGCGAAGGCCGAGGCGCACGTGTACGGCGAGCCCCCGCCTCCCGCGGGGCCGAGAGGGAGAACCTGCCAGAGGGTCTGGCCCGCGTCCGCCGCCCAGTCGAGGAACCGGTCCGCGCCCGGTCCGAGATCCCCGATGCCGAAGCGGCCGGGCAGAGAGGTCGGATGCAGAAGGATCCCGGCCGCGCGCATTCCGGACTTATCCGCTGTATCTCCGCGCCTGCCGGCTCTTGCCCCACCAGAGCACGAGCCCCATCTCGTTGGGGTGGGCCAGGTCGGGGTGCGTGGGGCGCACCCGGACCGTGTAACCGAGGTTCTCGCCGCCGGGCTTGCGGTGAGTCGCTCGAAAGACGCCCGTCTCGCCTTCGCGGGCGACGGGTTCGAGGCGAACGGCGGTGCCCGACTCGAGGAGTCCGTCCGGCTCGACGGGCCCCTCGAAGATCTCGACGGAGACATCCGAGGCTTCGAGCGGGCCGAGGTGCACCCGGGCCACGACGTCGAACGCCGCGGCCGTCGGGAGCGTCGCCGGGTCCGGCTCGACCTTGACGTCCTCGAACCGCACCCCGGGCCATGCGGATCTCACCCGCTCCTTCCACGCGACCAGCCGCTTGAGCGGGGCGCGGTCGCCCTCCATCATCGCCCGCCGGTGGAACGCGCCGGGCACGTAGCACTGCTCGAGGTATTCGGAGACCATCCGGTCGGACGAAAATTCTTCGGCCACGCGCGATGCCGCCACGACCATGCGGTCGATCCAGCGCTGGGGCAGCCCCGCTCCGTCGCGGTCGAAGAACATCGGGAGGACCCGGCCCTCGATGGTGTCGTAGAGGGCGCGCACGATCTCGTCGTCGGAGGCCTGGTCTCTGGCCTCGCCGACGACGAACCCCGCCTCGTCGTGCGGCGCCTCGTCCCACCAGCCGTCCAGAACCGAGAGATTCAGGACGCCGTTCATCGCGGCTTTCATCCCGGACGTGCCCGAGGCTTCCCGGGGACGTTCCGGCGTGTTGAGCCAGACGTCGCAGCCGGCCACGAGCGTGCGCGCCAGACCCATGTCGTAGTCCGGCAGGAAGACGACGCGACCCGTCAGCTCGGGCCGCTCGGCGGCGGTGGCCACGGTCCGCAGAAACTCCTTGCCGGGCTCGTCGCGGGGGTGGGCCTTGCCGGCGAAGAGAAACTGGACCGGCCGCTCGATCTGGTGCAGCAGATACTCGAGGCGTTTGGGCTCGCGGAAAAGCAGGGTCGCGCGCTTGTAGGTCGCGAACCGCCGCGCGAACCCGATCGTCAGGGCTTTCGGATCCAGGGCATGCGCGGCCGCGGCGATCTCTTCCTCGCGGGCGCCCCGCTTCTTTCTCTCCGCGGCGATCTTCTCCCGGCAGGCCGCGACGAGCCGCGCTCGCAGGGACTCGTGCGCCTGCCAGAGCGCCGCCCGGTCGACCTCGTCCGGCTCCGAGGCGACGCCCGTCGCGACGATCTCGGGCGCGGTCCAGGTCGGCGCATGCACGCCGTTGGTGATCGGCCGGATCGGGACTTCCGACAGCGGGAGGTCGGGCGTCACGCCCCTCCAGAGCCGGCGCGAGACCTCGGCGTGCAGCTTCGACACGGCGTTCTGGTGCGTCGAGAGCCGCATCGCCAGGACCGCCATCGAGAAGAGCTCCCGGGACTGGTCCCCGACCTCGCGGCCGAGCTCGAAGAGCTGGTCGAAGGTGATGCCGAGCTCGGTGACATAGGCGCCGAAGTACTTCCAGAGGAGCTCCGGCGAGAAGACGTCGATTCCGGCCGGAACCGGCGTGTGGGTCGTGAAGATGTTGCCGGTGGTGGCGACTTCCCGCGCCTCCGCGAACGTCAGGTGCTCTTCCTGCACGAGGCGCCGGATCTTCTCGAGCGACACGAAGGCGGCGTGCCCCTCGTTGATGTGCCGGATCGTCGGCGACAGGCCGAGCTTGTCCAGGGCGCGCGATCCGCCGATGCCGAGGACGATCTCCTGCTGGAGCCGCATCTCGTGGCCGCCGCCGTACAGGCGCGCCGTGATCTCGCGGTCGGGCGGCTCGTTCTCGGGCATGTTCGAGTCGAGAAGCAGCAGGGGCACCCGCCCGACGCGGGCGAACCGGATCAGCAGGTGGACGCTCCGGCCGGCGAGGTCCACCGACACGACCGGAGGAGAGCCGTCGGGCGGCTCGGCGATCGAGAGCGGCAGGTCCTCGGGCTCGAGCACGGGATAGGCCTCCGCCTGTTTGCCTTCCGCGTCCACGACCTGGCGGAAATACCCTTCCCGATAGAAGAGTCCGACCCCCACGAGCGGCACGCCCAGGTCGCTCGAGGACTTCATGTGGTCACCGGCCAGAATGCCCAGGCCGCCGGCGTAGATCGGAAGGGTCTCCGTCAGCCCGAACTCGGCCGAGAAGTACGCGATTTTCTCGCCCCAGGCCACCAGCTCGCGGGCCGAGGGATGCCGCGGCTCGGAGGCGTCTTCCTCCTCGAGCCGGCGGGCGACGGCGTGAAGCTCCTCCTGGTAGACCCCGTCCTCGGCCGCTCTCCAGAGCCGCTCGGCCGGAACCTCGCGGAAGAACCGGACGGGGTTGCCGCGGGCCCGGCGCCAGGCCTCCGGATCCAGGGACGAAAAGAGAGCGCGCACGTCGGCGCGCCACGTCCAACGGAGGTCGTGGGAGAGGGCGAAGAGAGGAAGGAGTTTTTCGGGGACGCCGGAGACCCGAAAAGCCTTTTCGAGAACGGGTGTCAACTCGTCCTCAGTGTACCAGACCCGGAGTCCGGGACCCGACTAACTCGTGTGCGGTCAAAGACCTGCGGTCGCCTCGGAGGTCGTCGCGTCGTCCACCTTCATCCTCAGGCTCTTTCCGAGCTCGAGGAATCGCTCGACCCACTTGCGGGCATTCTCCAAACCCGCCGCCGCCTCCTTGCGGCGTTCCGGGAGCGTCGTGAGCAGCATCCGGTAGTACGCGTTCTGCACCTTCCAGAAATCCACCTCGAACGGCAGCGTGCGCACCAGCCGGACCAGGCTCTCCAGCGCCTCGAGCCGGCCGAGGTCCGCGGGGTCCGCCCGCAGAGCCTCGGCGAGGCGCTCGACCGCGTGCTGCACCGTCAACCCCAGTCCGTCCTCGTGGAGCGTGATTCCGGTGTCGGCGGCCTCCTGCAGGACCTCTCGCATTCGCGTCAGGTCGGGCTCGGACTCCTCGAGCGCGCGGCGAAGCTCGGTCGCCAGCGCGAGCTCGGCGGCCTGACGAAAGCCACGAGGTTGCGCGATGCCGTGGCTGGAGAGGAATCGCATGAGCGGAGCGTTGTCCTCGTACAGCTGCCGGTAGACGGCGTCCGCTTCCGTCAGAACCGAGCGCAGGATGATTCCGAGCACCTGCTGCTGCTCGTCCCGAAAGAGCAGCCGCAGCGCGTACACCCCGGTGCCGAAGTGCCGGTCCATGATCCGGAGGATCTCGGCCAGGTCCGATCGCCGGAACGGCTCCGCGACTTCCGCGGCGGCGCGCTCGTAGGCGCCGGGCTCCCGGGAGCGCAGGATGCCTCCGGAGAGGTTGTGGTCGCCCAGATGGAGCACGCCGAAGGCCACGTCCTGCGATTCCCCGGTGATCTCCGAGGAGACCGTCGCGCGGCCGAGCGCCAGCCGGGCCCGTCCGCTCGAGAACATCTTCGAGTCGGTCCGCGCGACGCGATAGCAGTAGACCCGCGACGCCTCTTCGGGCTCGCGAAAGAGCGACAGGACGCCGTAGTGCGCGCCGACGTCCTCGAGCGAAACCATCGCCGGGCGCACGCACTCCTCGTAGAGCTTCCGACCGTCGCCGGTTTCAGGAACGTTGCTCCGCGCCTCCTCCAGGATCTCGAGGAAAGGCTCCTCGCGGCCGGGGCCGAGGACCTCCTCGGAAAGCTGGAGAGCGCGCCCGGCGTACTGCAGGATCTGCCGCCCCTCCAGGCCGCCGATGTCGTCGAAGAACCAGCCGCAGCTGGTGTACATGAGCTGGGCGTGCCGCTGGATCTCGAGGAGCTTGACGGCGGTGATGCGCTCCTGGTCCGAAAGCTCGCGCCCGGCCTGCTCCTTCAGGAAACGGCGCACGTTCTCGGGAGAGCGATCCAGCAGGACCTGAATGTAGTCGTCTCGAGCCGCCCACGGATCCGGGAACAGCGCGGTGGCCGCCGCCTCGTAGTTCGGCGCGAGGGCGTCCCGCAGACAGTCGAGCGCCCGGCGCAGGGGCTCGCGCCAGCCCTGGGTCCAGCTCGGGTGCGCGCCGGTCTGGCATCCGCAGTCGCTCCTCCATCGCTCGACTCCGTGGGCGCAGCTCCACGACGTGTTCTCGACGATCCGGACCTCGCGGGTCGGCGGGTGCCTCTCGAGGAACTCCCCGTAGTTCGTCAGGCGCGCAAGGCCTCCGGACTCGATCGTGTGGAGGGCATAGGCGAGGGCCATGTCGCCGTGCCGATGGTGGTGACCGAAGGTCTCGCCGTCGGTCGCGATGTGGACGAGCTGGGGCTCTTCCCGGGCCGGAGAGAAGGCGGCCGTCAGGCGCTCGGCGAGCTGGTCGCCGCGGGACAGCAACGACTCGAAGGCGACCGCTCGGGAGATGGGGCCGTCGTAGAAAAAGACGGCGAGCGAGCGGCCCGACGGCAAAGTGACGCGGTAGGCGACGGTCGGGTCGATGCCGGTCTCGCGCACGTCGTTCCAGTCGACCTCTCCCGTAATGCGCACGTGGCTGGCCTGGTGTGGCGCGAGAATCGTGAAGCGTGATCCCGAGCGAGGCGAGGGTCTCGAGGGACTCCGTGTCGACGGCCGTCTCGGGAAGCCACATTCCCTCCGGCTGACGCCCGAAGCGGTGGACGAAGTCGCGAATGCCCCAGAGAATCTGGGTGCGCCGGTCGCGGGCGTTGGCGAGCGGAAGAATCATGTGGTTGTACGGCTGGGCCAGCGCCGAGCCGTGGCCCGAGAAACGCGCGCGGCTGTCGGCGTCGGCCGCGAGGATGGCGCGGTAGACGTCCGGCTCCTTCTGCTCGAGCCACGACAAGCAGCGTCGGCCCGAAGTTGAAGCTCATCGAGGCGTAGTTGTTGACGATGGAGACGATCCGGTTCTCGCCGGCGAGAATCCGCGCGTAGGCGTTGGCCGCGTAGCACTCGGCCGTGATCCGCTCGTTCCAGTCGTGGTAGGGGTAGGCGGAGGGCTGGCCTTCGATCGCCTCGAGCCACGGGTTCTCCCGCGGCGGCTGGTAGAAGTGCCCGTGGATGCAGACGTAGCGTTCCATCGGAATCGGACCGGTCAGATCTCGTCGATTGCGGCCGGCTCGATCTCGACGTCCGCCGCGTCCTCTCGGACGGCCGCCAGCGGCGCTTCCTCCGGCGGCGGCTTGAAAAAGACGGCGCCCAGAGGGGGCAGGGTCAGCGAGAGGCTGTGCGAGCGGCCGTGGGCCGGCACGGACAGGGCCGCCGCGCGGCCCCGGTTGCCCATGCCGCTGCCCCCGTACTCGTGGGCGTCGCTGTTGGCGATCTCGGTCCAGTCGCCCGCCCGGTCCACGCCCACGAGATAGTTGTAGCGGGGCACCGGCGTGAAGTTGAACGCGGCGACCAGCTCGTCGCCCGCGCGCTTCCCCCGCCGCACGAGCGACACGACGCTGTGATCGGCGTCGTGGCAGTCGACCCAGTCGAAGCCCTCCGGCTCGAAGTCGAGCTCGTGGAGGGCGGGCTCGGAGGCGTAGCAGGCGGTTCAGGTCCCGGACCCACATCTGCAGGCCGCCGTGGCGGGGCTGCTCGAGCAGGTCCCAGTCCAGGCTCGTGTCGTGGTTCCACTCCTTCCACTGGCCGATCTCGCCGCCCATGAACAGGAGCTTCTTGCCCGGCTGCGCCCACATGTAGGCGAAGAGCAGGCGCAGGTTCGCGAACTTCTGCCACTCGTCCCCCGGCATTTTGGAGAGCAACGAGCCCTTCAGGTGGACGACCTCGTCGTGGGACAGCGGCAGGACGAAGTTCTCGGTGTACTGCGTACATGCGTCGGAACGTCAGCTCTGTGTGGTGGAACTTGCGGAACATCGGGTCCAGGCTCATGTAGTCGAGTGTGTCGTTCATCCAGCCGAGTCCCACTTCATGCCGAAATCCCAGCCCGCCGATGTACGGCGGGCGGGTGACCATCGGCCACGACGTCGACTCCTCGGCGATCGTCTGACCGTGCCGGGATGCGCCGGCCGACCTCCTCGTTGAAGCGCCGCAGGAAGCGTGACGGCCTCGAGGTTCTCGCGGCCGCCGTACTTGTTCGGAATCCACTCGCCCGCCTTGCGCGAGTAGTCGAGGTAGAGCATCGAGGCCACGCCGTCCACGCGCAGCCCGTCGATGTGGTAGCGGTCCAGCCAGAGAGACCGCGATGAGAGCAGGAAGCTGCGCACCTCGTGGCGGCCGTAGTTGAAGATGCAGCTTCCCCAGTCCGGGTGGTACCCCTGGCGCGGGTCGGCGTGCTCGTAGAGGTGCGTGCCGTCGAAGTAGACCAGGCCGTGCTCGTCGGAAGGAAAGTGCGAAGGCACCCAGTCGAGGATCACGCCGATCCCGGCCTGGTGCAGCGTGTCGACGAGATACATGAAGTCCTGCGGCGTCCCGAAGCGCGAGGTCGGCGCGAAGAAGCCCGTGGCCTGGTATCCCCACGAGCCCGCGAACGGGTGCTCCATCGATCGGCAGGAGCTCGACGTGAGTGAATCCCATCTCCCGGGCGTAGTGCGCCAGCGAGCGGGCGGCTTCGCGGTAGGTCAGCGGGCGGTTGCGGTCCTCCGGCACGCGCCGCCACGAGCCGAGGTGCACCTCGTAGATGGACATCGGTTGCGACAAGCGCTGTTTCTCTTCCCGCGCCGCGAGCCACTTCGAGTCTCGCCAGCGGTAGTCGAGGTCCCACACGACCGATCCCGTCCGGGGCGGCACTTCCTGGCGGACGGCGAAGGGGTCCGCCTTGTCGACCGTGTAGCCGTGGAAGAGCGAGGCGACGTGGTACTTGTAGACGGTCCCCTTCTCGACGCCCGGCAGGAAGCCTTCCCAGATTCCGGACTGGCCGACCGGCTGGAGCGGATGCGCGCCCGGCTTCCACGCGTTGAAGTCCCCGATGACCGAAACCGCGGCGGCATTCGGCGCGAAGACGCCGAAGGACGCGCCGCGAACGCCGTCGAGCTCGCGGAGGTGAGAGCCCAGCTTGTCGTAGAGCCGGGTGTGGTTGCCCTCGTTGAAGAGGAAGAGGTCTTCCTCGGACAGCCGCGTGGCGTCATAGCGCGGCGCTCCTGCTCGCGCCACCGCCACCGGGGCCGTCCGTCGTTTCTCCGCCAGAGGTGCTCCTTCCGGAGCCCGAAGTTTACCCGACCGGAATATCGGATAATGCGCGGGCCATGGACGGCACCGCGATCGTCGTTTGCGACGACTTCTTCGCCACGGCGAACGGAAAGACCGCGCACGGCCTCGTCCGCGGTACCGAGCGCTACCGCGATCCTCGGCGTCATCGACGCGCCCGACGGCCGGCCGGGACGCCGGCGAAGTGCTCGACGGCCGTCGAGCGCGGCATCCCGATCTTCGCGACGATCGCCGGACGCCCTCCGCGCCCTCCGCCGCAGGCCCGACTTCTGCGTCGTCGGCGTGGCCACCTCGGGCGGCCGGGTCACGCCGGGCCTGCGCGCGCCTGCTCGCCGAGGCGATCGACTCTCGGCCTGTCGGTCGTCAACGGGCTGCACGAGTTCCTCTCCGACGACGCCGAGCTGTCGGCCGCCGCCGGCGCGACAGGGCGTCTCGATCACGCGACGTCCGCAAGACCGCGCCGCGGACCGAGCTGCATTTCTGGAGCGGCGACGATCCGCGAGGTCGCGCGCTCCCCGCATCGCCGTCCTGGGGACCGACTGCGCTCTCGGGAAGCGCACGACGGCCCGCTTCCTGATCGAGGCCTGCCGCGCGGCCGGACTCCGGACCGAGCTCATCTTCACGGGCCAGACCGGCTGGATGCAGGGCGCGCCCTATGGCTTCATCTTCGACTCCATGCCCGAACGACTTCGTCTCGGGCGAGCTGGAGCACGCCGTCGTCTCCTGCTGGAGGAGCGCGAAGCGGCCGACCTCATCCTCTTCGAGGGCAGTCCGCGCTGCGCAACCCGTCGGGCCCGTGCGGCTCCGAGCTCCTGCTCTCGGGCGGAGCGAGCGGCGTCATCCTGCAGCACGCGCCGGCCCGCGACCTTCTACGAGGGGCTGGAGGAGCTCGGGCTACCGGATCCCTCCGCTGGCCGACGAGATCGCTCTGATCGCGACGTTACGGCGCACGGACGCTCGCGGTGACTCTGAACGGCGAGGGCACTGGACGCCCGAGGAGCTCCGGCCGCCGAGCAGCGAGCGCCTCGCGGCCGAGCTCGCCATCCCGGTCGTCCGGCCGCTCGAGGACGGCGTCGGGGAGCTCGTTCCGCTCGTCCGGACTTCTGCTCGCGAGACTGAGGCGGACGCGCGCATGCGGATCCGGTCGACCGCGGTCTCGCTCGAGGATTTCCGCTCACTCGCCCCTACGCCATCGCCGGCCAGGACCCCGTGACCGAGCGTCGCGAACGTCGTCGTGCGGATTCAGACGGAGTCGGGCCTCGTCGGTCTCGGCGCCGGCTCGCCCGGGGAGCACGTCACCGGCGAGACGACTGGAGGCTGCCGGGCAGCGCTCGCGCGGGACGGCCTCGCGTGGCTTCCCGGACGCGACGTCCGGACCCTTCCGCGCGCTCTGCCGCGAATCCGCGCGAGCGGTTCCCGCTGACGCCCGCGGCGCGCGCGGCGGTCGACATCGCTCTTCACGACCTGGCGGCGCAGCGAGCTCGGCGTTCCGCTGGCGGAGTTGCTCGGCCGCGTGCACGACGCGCTCCCGACCTCGATCACGATCGGCATCAAGCCGCTCGACGAGACGCTCGCCGAGGCCGACGAGTACCTCGCGCGCGGGTTCCGCATTCTCAAAGTCAAGATCGGCGACGCCCTCGAGGAGGACGTGGAACGCCTGGTCCGGCTTCGCGAGCACGTCGGCAGACCGGGCCGCGATCCGCGTCGACGCGAATCTCGGCTACTCGATCGAGCAGACGCTGGCGTTCTTCGCGCGCACGGCGCCGGCTCGACGTCGAGTTCGTCGAGCAGCCCGTGCCGCGCGAGACGTTCGACCAGGTCCGCGCCCTGCCCGCGGCTGGCGCGCGAGGATCGCGGCCGACGAGAGCGTCCACGGCGAGAAGCGACGCCCTGGCGCTGGCGGCGCCTCCCGGGGAGCCCGCCTGCGGCATCTACAACATCAAGCTGATGAAGTGCGGCGGCATCTGGCCGGCGCTCCGCATCGCCGCGATCGCGGAGACGGCCGGGATCGCGCTTGATGTGGGGCTGCATGGACGAGAGCCGCATCTCCATCGCGGCCGCGCTCCACGCCGCCTTCGCCTCCCCGGCGACGCGCTACCTCGACCTCGACGGCAGCCTCGACCTCGCGCGCGACGTCGTGGAGGGCGGCTTCACGCTCGAGAACGGCGTCATGCGCACCACCGGCGCCACCGGCTTGGGGGTTCGGCCGATCGATTGATCGAGAAGCCGGTCCTCGCCCTCCATTCGCCTTCTTGAAACTCCGAAGAATGAAGACCTGAACCCACGCATTGGCTCCCTCTCCCGGCGGGAGAGGGTCGGGGTGAGGGGCGTCTCGAGCGGGGCGGGGACAGTCGCTTGTGCGCGGCGGCGAGTTCCGAACCCCTCACCCTGCCCTCTCCCCTCGGGGGAGAGGGATTGCCTCTCGGATGCTCGCGGAACAACGCGTTGAGAAACGCGTTCCAGCCCTCATGAGGGAATCCAGACGAGGCCACGCGGCGGACGGTGACGTCGGTCTTCTTCGGGCGCACCGACACACTCTCGAGCTTCTCGGTGGCGGGATCCGACGCCTCGGCGGAGCGGCCGCCAGCTCGGCCTGGAGCTCGGCTTCCAGGTCCTGGATCTGCTGCTCTATCGCGGCCACGGTCTCTTTCGCCCGGCCGACGTCGCCCGCCTGTTTCATCGTGCGGCCGGCCGTCCGCGCGCCGCCGTCGTGGCGCGGCCGACCGTCGTCGACGAGACCGTCTTGCGGCCGAACAGGGCGCCGAGCACGGTGGCGCCGACCGAGATCGCCGTCTGGAGACTCCGGCCTGCATCGTTTCCTCCTTCTCGCGCGCCACCGCCTGCTGCGCGCGGCGCAGTCGCTCCTGGAGCGACGCGAGGCTTCGGGGCGTACTTCTGCCGGAGCTTCTCGGCCTCGCGTCCCGCGCCTCCCGCGCCGAGTCCTGCCCGAGCCGCCGCGGAAGTCCGCCTCGGTCTCGCCCGGACTTCGACATTGCGCGCGTCCGACGGGCTGCGCAGAAGCTCGAGCGCGCGCTCCCGGTAGATCCAGGTCGCGAAGTCCTTGGCCAGGCCTCGCCAGATCTTCGGCTCGCCGGCGGCGGGCGGCAGCTCGGCGAAGCTGGCTCCGCCTTCCGGCTCCGGCGTTCGAGGTCCTCCGACCGCGAAGTCCGGCTCCTCGCCGACGACCAGTCGACCGGGTCCGAGATTGGCGCGACCCGCGTCAGAGTTTCCGTCGAGGACAGGCCGCTCCTGGAATCCGGAAGTGGACCTCGGCCACGCCCAGGACGGCCGGTCGATAGACGATCTCTCGGGCGGGGCCACGCGAGGGCACAAAGAGCTGGGTGACTCTCGGGAGGCAGCACCGGCCTCGCGCCCGCCGTTCGCGGCCGGCTCACGGACGGCAGCAGCCTTCGCCGAGCGTTCGCGGGTCGCTCCTTCCGCCGCGGATCCATCAGCGTCTTGATCTGCGAACGGGTCAGCGGCCCCCGCAGATAGGACATCGCCCACCGCGTCTCGAAGACCACCGGCTCGTCCTCGTGGACGTTGTTCAGGAGAAAGACCCGGCTGCCCAGACCCGCCAGGGTCTGCTCCATCTCGCCCGCGGTCGAACCTCTGCGCCGCGCCGGCGGCGGCGCCCTCGAGACCCTCGAGGACGCGGGCCTTGTCCCGCTCCGTCTGCAGCCGTCCGAGGAACCACGTCCCGTGTTCGCGAGGCCCTTGTAGTCGAGGTCCACGGGATTCTGCGTGGCGAGCACGACGCCCAGGCCGAACGCGCGGCCCTGCTTGAGGAGCGTCAGCAGCGGCGCCTTCGCCGGCGGTGTCGCCACCGGCGGAAAGTACCCGGCGATCTCGTCCATGTAGAGGATCGCCCGCAGGCTCGTCGTGCCGGACTGGGCGCGCATCCACGCCAGAGTCTGGTTCAGGAGCAGCGTGACGAAGAACATCCGCTCGGCGTCGGAGAGGTGCGCGATCGAGAAGATCGACGACCCGCGGCTTGCCTGCGGGAGTCCGCAGCATCGAACCGATATCGAGCGCCTCGCCTTCCAGCCACGAGGCGAAGCCCGGGGCGGCCAGGAGGTTGTTGAGGCTCATCGCCAGCGCGAAGCGCTCCTTCGCCGGAAAGAAAGACTCCAGGTCCACGACGCCGATCCGCGTCACGGTCGGCGACTGGATCCGCCCGATGAGGGCCGCCAGGTCGAGGTCCTCGCCCTTCTTCCACGCGTCGGCCAGGATCGTCGCGACGAGAATGTGCTCGCGGCTTTTCAGCGGGTCCGCATCGATGCCGAGGAGCGTCAGGAGGCCGGTCGCCGTCGAAGCGACGCGCTCGCGCAGGAGCTCCTCGTCCTCGCGGATCGCCGGACCCGGCGCGGCGAAGGATTTCAGGATCGAGACCGGCAGCCCGGCGCTAGAGCCCGGCGTGTAGATCGCGAAGTCGGCGGCCTCCTTCAGCCGCGGCGATCCGGGCACCCTCCTGGCCCCACTCGGCCAGGCCTTTCTTCCAGAGCTCGGCCTGCTGCTTCGCGTACTCGTCCGGGGAGAGCCCCTTGCGCCCTGCGTCCTCTTCGTTGATCCAGGGTCGGAAGTCCTCCGGCGCGAGATTCGGGAACGTCAGCAGCAGGTTGGCCAAGATCCCCCTTCGGGTCGATCAGGATGGCCGGCACGCCGTCGATCGCGGCCTCCTCGATGAGCGACAGGCACAGGCCCGTCTTGCCGCTGCCCGTCATCCCGACGCATACGGCGTGGGTCACCAGGTCCCGCGAGTCGTAGAGGAGGAGATCGTCCAGGCGCTTCTTCTTCGCGAGATCGTAGGAGCGGCCGAGGTAGAACGACGCCGAGCTTCTCGAAGTCCTGCATGGGCGGGATCATAACGAGACGGCGCCCTCGCCGGCCGGGCGGACGATGGCTACCGGGAGCGGGTCTTCAGCGCGCCCTGCTCGAGCCAGTGAACCAGCGACCGGCGGATGCGGTACGAGTCGGCGGCCACGGCGTCCTCGAACTCGAGCGGCGTCCCGCCCTGGCTGGCGCGCGCCCAGAGTGCCTGCAGGAACCCTCCGTCCTTCTCGTTCGGGTGCGGCGTGGGTCGCGTCGCCGTCGCGCTCCAGCCGGACGGTGTCGGGCACGAGGGTCGCCGCCTCCTGGAACTCGTCGTAGCGGCGCATCGCCTCGAGCGTCAGCGGAAGGATCTGGAGCGCGGCCGCGCCCGGCCTGGCCGGGGGCGCGCCCTTGACGAAGGCGAACTGTCCGGGCGTGGGCCGCTCGAGGAGCTGGTAGAAGGCGTCTTCGCCGCGGAGCTTCCCGCGCTGGATCTCTTCGAGCTTCCCCTCGCGCAGCGACAGCATCGGCGAAGACGTCGCCGCCCTTCGGCCCGCGCAGCGTCAGCGTTCCGGAGGCCGAAGAATCCGCCAGGCTCTGGAGCAGCGCCGGCAGGCCGAAGACCTCCAGGTCCCCCTGCAGGCTCGCGGCCGGCTCGTCCGCGACGGCCGGACGGGGGACGCGGCCGCGGCGGCCGGCTTGTCCCACGCCGCGATCGCGCGGGCCGCGGCCTTGCCCGCCTCCTGTCCTCCGAACCGCGCGACGACGTCCTGGAAGGCCCGGCGCACCGCCGGCAACGGCGTGCCGGCGAGGGCCTGGACCACGTGCACGAGACTCGGTGTCGCTCGCCTTGAGCGTCAGGCCGAGGAGCTTGAACGGGATGTTCGCCTTGAGCGAGCGCCAGCAGCTGCTCCGACCGTATCGGGGTCGTCCGAGAGATCCAGGCTGCCCAGCTCCTCCAGCCGCGCCATCGCGTCCCCGAGGGACACCTGCTTGCGGGTCGCGTGGTCGATCAGGACCCGACGGGCCCGCGACGACGGCAGGCGGGCCATCATCGCGGCCACGCGGTCGAGGAGCGCGCGCAGGTCCTTGGCCTCGTACGGCGCGCCTTCGGCCTTGGAGAGATGCGCCTCGATCTGGGCCAGCATCTCGCCGAGGCCCCTGCTCGGTCCTCTCGTCCTTGTACACGGCCAGAGCGGCGACCGCTTCCTTGACGACGACGAGCGGCAGCCCGAACTGGGCGTGGCGCAGGACGACGTCGCTCTCTTCCTCGGAGGAGCCCTCCGGATCGCGGGGAATGCGCCGCAGCAGGTAGAGGAGATTGCGTCGGAAGTACCACTCCTCCTCGCCCACGGCGGTGGACGGCACGCGGCTCAGGGCCTCGTACGCCGCGGCGCGCGCGGGCGCTCCGTGGACCTCGAGGAGAGCCAGGATCAGCCGGCGCCGGTCCCGCTTCTGTTCCCGCGGAAGCTCCTCGAGCAATCCCTCCGCCGTGTAGGCCGTGAAGAAGTCGAGAACCTTGCGCAACAGCGCGTGCTGATCCTGTCGTTCCGAAAACTTGCGCAAGAGCTCGCCGTTCAAACTTTCGCCGAGCTTCCTCCGCACGATCTCGGCGCTCCCCCGATCCACTTTCTTCTCCTTGATCAGGCGTTCGGCGAGCTCGAGCATCTGCACGGCCTGGGGCAACGATCCTTCGTTGAAGCGCTCCACCCCGGCCTTGACCATTTCCTGGAAACGCTTCGAGATCTCGACCGGGTCCTCCCCCTCGGTGATGATGCGCCGCATCGCCCCGAGGGCGCGTGTTTCGCACCGGCGCCGAGGCCCCGGCGGCCTCGCCCGAGGGAACGGTCCAGCCGGGAAGGCTCTGGGCCAGGGCGCGGAACAGGCTGTCGGTGCCGGATTCCAGCGCCCATGGACTTGAGGCGCGCCAGGTACTGGTCGAGCTCCTGAGACGACTGAGAGCTCCTCGCGGCGAAGGCCAGCGCATCCGCCGTCTGCTGCGGGACGGCCCCGGCCGCGGCGCCGCGGACGGCAGGCCACCCTGCGCTTCGAGCCTCTCCAGGAGCATCGAAAACCGGCGCAGTCCGCGGACGGCGTCATCGGCGCCTCCGGCCTCGCCGGCCGCCGCTCCCGCGGCCGCCCGCTGGGCCCCGGTCGCCGTGACGCCGGGCCCGCCCTCCGTCGGAGCCTGCCGGTGGATCGTGCGCACCGGCGAGATCGTGCGCGCCGGACTGCTCCCCGAGCCGGCTCAGGTTCTCCGAGCAGCATCGCGTGGTCTTCCTGGCGGGCAGAGTCCGAGGATGGGGGCCCGCAGGCTGGCGAGGTACGCCTCCAGCGGCTCGCGGGGGACGAGCTTGAACTCCCCCATCATGTGGATCTTCTTGACCGCGTGGAAGAGATAGTCCGAGATCGGCACGGTGCTGCCCGCGCCGCCCCGATACTGGGCCGCGGTCCAGGCCCGGATCGAGGGCAGGATCAGGTCCGGCGGATACTTGATGAGGAGCTGGACCGAGTCCGCCACGACGAGGGGAGGAACCGCGTCGGAGAGATACTGCTGGAACTCCAGGAGCGCCTCCTGAAGCTCGGGGTTGGTCGGCTGCCCTGACATCGGTTTTCGCCTGTGCTCCGTAGGGTAACCCAAAGAGCGCCAGCGAGATAGGGCCAACGCGCGAGCCGGGGCCAAAAGATGCCGCGCGGTGGAGGGGCGGAGTGCCCGGCGCGATCGGCGCGGGCCTCCGGCGGCGAGATACCCTTCGGCTTCTTACCGGAGACCCGGACGTCCTGACACGGACCATTCCCTCTTCCGGCGAGCCGCGGCCTGATCCCTCCCTCGCCGCGGCTCCCGCGGCGCGAGGCGTCCTCCGCTGCGCTCGCGGAGATAAACGCCGTGCTTCGCACGGCGTTGCCTACTGCCCGGGGTTTGCCTTCGGTGGTCGGCTGCCTCGCGCCGCGTACACGCCCACCTGTGCTGCTCGCCGACTCTCTTCTTAGCTGGGCTTGAGAGCCGGACGCTTTCAGAGGCGCTGTTCGGTTAGTTCGCGGCGCGCGAAGTCTCCCGACGAAGGAGGGAGGAGGCGCGCGCCGCGGGAGCCCGCAGCGGTCGCGCACCAGCGCGATCCGCGAGGGCGACGTGTAGCCGCGGGCCGGTGCGCCCGAAGGGCAGATCCGTAGCGAAGCGCTCGCGACGAGCGCGGCGTCGCGGTGATCGCCAACCGCCCCTTCGGAAGCGGAGAAGCGTTCCGCCGCGTGGCCGGCCAGCCGTTTCCCGCGTGGGCCGCCGACTTCGACTGCCGGTCCTGGGCGCAGTTCTTCCTGAAGTGGATCCTGGCTCAGCCGGCCGTCACCTGCGCGATCCCGGCCACGAGCAGGGTGACGCACCTCGAAGACAATCTGGATGCCGCTCTCGGGGCACTTCCGGACGCGCGCCAGCGCAAGCGCATGGAAGCGCTCGCGGCGAATCTGTAGCCGGCCGTCCTGTCGCCGTCCCTGATTCGGCTCCCGGGCCGGAACGCCCCGGTGGAGCCCGGCCTCCGGCGGCCCTTCGAGCGAAGCCGGACGAACTCCGGGGCGCGACCCGAACGGCCACCCGCGCACCCGGCTCTTAGCTTCGCCTCAACCTTTTCTTGACAAGTCCTTTAAAAGGCCATATGTAAACGTTTACATCGGGACTTCTCGGAACGAGGAGGACGCGCCCACGCCAGTCGCAGAAGAAATGAGCGTAACGATCAGAGACGTCGCTCACCGCGCGGGGGTATCGGTTGCGACCGTGTCCCGCGTCCTGAACGACAAGGGGCCCGTCCTCGAAGAGACGCGCTCCCGCATCCAGAAGACGATCGCGCAGCTCGGGTACGTGCCCCACGGCACCGCGCGCAGCCTGATCACGCGGCGCACGAACACGATCGGCGTCCTGCTCCCGGACATCTACGGCGAGTTCTTCTCGGAGCTGATCCGCGGCATCGACGCGACCGTGCGCCGCGCGGGCTACCACCTGATCGTCTCGAGCTCGCACGGCGACCGCGGCGAGACGGGCGCGATGATTCGCGCGATGCGGGGCCGGGTGGACGGCCTGATCGTCCTCTCGCCGGACGTGAGCGTTCCGACGCTGCGCTCCTCGATCCCGGACTCGCTGCCCGTCGTATTCCTCAACTCGCTGTCCGAGGGCAACAGCGCCTTCGACCTCATCAACCTCGACAACTCCCGCGGGGCCTACGCCATGGTCGAGCACCTGGCCTCCCGCGGTCACCGGCGCATCGCCTTTCTCCGGGGACCAATTCCGAACGCGGACGCCTCGGAGCGGCTGCGCGGCTACCGCGAAGCCATGCGGGACCTGGGACTGGACTGGACCGAGGCGCTGGAGTTCGCCGGCAATTTCCGCGAGGACGCCGGATACCGGGCGGGCCAGCGAATCGCCCGCATGCCGCATCCGCCGACGGCGATCTTCGCCGCCAACGACGCCATGGCCATCGGTTGCCTGGCCGCTCTGCGCGAGGCCGGCAAATCCGTCCCGGGGGACTTCGCCCTGGCGGGCTTCGACGACATCCCGATCGCCAGCTTCATCTCCCCCGCCCTGACCTCGGTGCGGGTCTCGATCGCGGAGCTCGGCGCCTCGGCCGCCGAGCGCGTGCTCCACGGCGTCAGGGCGCAGAATTTGCACAAGCGACTGCATTTGACCTTACCGATCACCCTCGTGGCGCGGAGCTCCAGTGGCGGCGCGTCGGATTCGAGCAAGGGAAGCGAACGGCGGATACGGACGATTGGAAGGAGGAAGGCCCAATGACTCGATGGACGGACCGGACTTTACCGGGATTTCGAATCTTGCTGGCGCTGGCGATCGCCTGGATGGCGGTCCCGGCGGCGGCGCAGACGACGACGGGCACCCTGCGGGGCGTCGTCAGGGACGACAGCGGCGCGGCTCTGCCGGGCGTGACCGTCGAGGCCGTGAACGCCGAGTCGGGCATGACCCGCAGCGCCGTCACCGGCCCCGACGGCTTCTACAACATCTCGGTTCCGCCCGGCACCTACGCGGTCAAGGCCAGCCTCGAAGGACTGGGCGTGGACACGAAGAACGTCGTCGTTCTGCTCGGCCAGACCCAGGGTCTCGACTTCCTGCTCTCCGTCCGGACCACACAGGACGTGACGGTCACGGCGGCGGCGCCGGTCATCGAGACGCGGCAGAGCGAGATCTCGACCAACGTCACCGAGGAACAGCTGCGGGTCCTGCCGCAGGACAATCGCAACTTCCTGAACTTCGCCAACCTCGCTCCCGGCGTGCGCACCGCCACCGACGAAAACAACAAGGAAATCCAGGGCGGCGCGGTCCCGGGCTTCAACACCAACGTCTTCATCGACGGCTCGAGCTACAAGAACGACATCCTGAACGGCGGCGTCGTGGGCCAGGACTCCAGCCGGGGCAACCCGTTTCCCCAGAACGCCGTCCAGGAGTTCCGGGTCGTCACACAGAACTTCAAGGCCGAGTACGAGAAGTCCTCGAGCACGATCATCACCGCCGTGACGAAATCCGGCGGCAACACGCTCCACGGCGACGGGTTCGCCGACTACCAGGACAAGGGGCTCGTCGCGACCAACGAGTGCGACCTGATGCGCAACCGCTGTTCGGGCGATCCGAACCCCGATTTCGAGAAGCCCGACTACTCGCGCTGGCAGGCCGGCGTCTCGATCGGCGGGCCGATCATGCAGGACAAGCTCCATTTCTTCGGGTCGTGGGAGTACAACAACCAGAACCGGAACGTCGTGGTGACGCCCGGAGCGCAGATCGACCAGGTGCCGGAACCGACGCGCACCGAGCTCCTCTCCCTCACGGGGATCGTCGGGAGCCCCTTCAACTCGAACCTGGCCTTCGGGAAAATCAACTGGCAGGCGTCGAGCTCGGACGTCGTCGACTTCACCGGTTTCTACCGCCACGAGAACGAAGTCAAGGACACCGGCGGAGAACGCGCCTTCGAGGCCGGCACGGACATCATCAACGGCGTCTGGAACGTGCAGGCCAAGAACTCCTACCTCTCGCAGAGTTCGATGCTCGAGAGCCATCGTCGGGTACCAGGACTACAAGTGGAACCCCAGCTCCGTGGTGCCCGGGATCATCGGCCAGGACTTCCAGCAGGCCCTGCGCATCGGTTCGAGCGACAACCTCCAGAACTTCAACCAGAAGCGTTTCAGCGTGCGCAATGATTTCACGCTCCTCGATCTCCAGGCCGCCGGCGATCACGTCGTCAAGGTCGGCCTCATTTACAGCCACAACAAGTACGACGTGCAGAAGCAGGCCTTCGGGATCCCGGTCTACCGCTACCGACCCGACATTCCTGCCGGCGCCCCCTATGCCTTTCCCTTCGAGGCGCAGTTCGGCTTCGGAGATCCGGACCTCTCCATCACCAACAACCAGTTCGGCGCGTACGTGCAGGACGACTGGACCATCACCCCGCAGCTGACCGTCAACCTCGGCCTGCGCTGGGACGTCGAGTCCAACGGCCTGAACAACGACTACGTCACTCCGCCGCTCGTCGTCTCGGAGCTCTCCGACCGGTTCTCCTCGGATTTCTTCACCGACGGCGACCAGCGCCCCACATACAAGAACGCGTTCCAGCCACGCATCGGGTTCGCCTATGACCTCTCGAAGAAGGGCACCACGGTCTTCTTCGGCGGATGGGGCCGCTACACCGACCGCACCGAGTACAACGCGATCCTGGACGAGCAGTTCCGGCTCCAGTACACGTCGCTGGTGTTTCGGTTCTCGGAAGACGGGCTGCCGCGTGAGGGCAACCCGACGATCGTCTGGAACGACGCGTACCTGACTCCCGAGGGCCTTCAGACCATCATCGACAGCCCCGCGCGGCCCAGACCCGAGGTCTTCCTGCTCAACAACGAGACGAAACCGCCCTCCTCCGACCAGTTCACGGGCGGTATCCGCCAGCAGTTCGGCCAGGTCGGCGTCTCGCTCTCCTATGCCGGGGTCCGGTCCAAGAACGGCTTCACGTGGATCTTCGGCAATCGCCGGCCGGACGGCAACTGCTGCGAGCCCGTTTCAGATTCCTTCGGCAACGTCCTTCTCTCCGACGCGACCAAGCGCGCCTGGTACGACGCGCTCTTCCTCCAGGTGGACAAGGCCTACACGGCGTCTTCCAAATGGGGCGCGACGCTGGCGTACACGTACGGCCACGCGACGGCCAACGGGGGCGACTTCTTCACGCTCGACTTTCTCGATGTCGCGTCCTCGCGGCGCCACCGCTCGCCGCAGGACGAGCGGCACCGCGTCGTGATGTCGGGGATCGTCGGTTTGCCCTGGGACATCACGCTGTCCACTCTCCTCCAGCTCGGCACGGGCGTGGGCTTCACGATCGTGGATGCGACCAACGGCTTCGGCGTCAACGAAATCGAAGTCAAGCTCTTCGACGGCCAGCCCGAGGGCACCTTGAATTTCCAGCAGTGGGACCTCTCGCTGCAGAAGCAGTTCTACTTTACGCAGGCCGCCTACGTCGGCGTCCGGGCCGGAGTCTTCAACGTGACCAATCACAAGAACTTCGGCTGCTACGACGGCTTCATTCGCCCCGCGGGCGAAGATCCCAACCCGAACTTCGGCACGCCCGACTGCCTCGTCACACAGCCGCGCCGCCTCCAGGTCGGGCTGATGGTGGGCTTCTGAGGTTTCGAGACTGACTTTCGATCGTGAGGCGCGTCGCTGAGGGAACCGGGCAGGGCGCGGACGGGCGACCGTCCGCACGCCGTGCCCGGCCCGCGGCGGCGCTCTTCGCTCTCGCGGCCTCCGCTCTTTTCGTCCTCGCCCTCTGCCGCCCGGCTCCCCGGGCGGCCGAGCCGCGAGTCGTTCCTCCCCGCCCGGTCGCCACGGCGGCGGCCGAGCCCTTCCTCGAGGATCTCGAGCAGCGCACGTTCCGGTGGTTCTGGGACCTCGCGGATCCCGGAACCGCGCTCATCCCGGATCGCGCTCCGACGCCCTCCTTCTCGAGCGTGGCGGCCGTGGGCTTCGGGCTGACCTCTTACACGATCGGCGCCGAGCGCGGCTGGGTCTCCCGGGCCGACGCCGCCGCCCGCACGGCCAAGACGCTGCGATTCCTGATCGACGGCGCCCGTCGGGCGCCGCTCCGACCGGCATGACGAGCTACCGCGGTTTCTTCTACCACTTCCTCGACATGAAGACCGGCGCTCGGTTCAAGAAGGTCGAGCTGTCGACGATCGACACGACGCTCCTCGTGGCCGGCGCGCTCGCCTGCCAGAGTTACTTCGACCGCGACGATCCCGTCGAGGCGCAGATCCGGGCCGACGCCGACACGCTCTACCGGCGCATCGAGTGGACCTGGGCGCAGCCGCGCCCGCCCGGCGTGTCGATGGGCTGGACGCCCGAGGAGGGCTTCCACAGCTACAACTGGAGCGGCTACGACGAAGCCATGATCCTCTACATCCTGGCGCTCGGCTCTCCCACGCATCCGATCGACCCGGCCGCGTGGCCGCAGTGGTGCAGCACCTACGTCTGGGGCTCGTACTTCGGGCAGGAGCACGTCAACTTCTCTCCCCTCTTCGGACACCAGTATTCGCACGTCTGGGTGGATTTCCGCGGAGATCCAGGACCCGTACATGCGCGGGAAGGGCATCGATTACTTCGAGAACTCGCGGCGGGCGACGCTTTCCCAGAGGGCCTATGCGACCGCGAACCCCTCGGACTTCGCCGGCTACGGCCCCGACGTCTGGGGACTGACGGCCTGCGACGGTCCGCTCGACGGAGCTCTCGAGATCGGCGGAAGGACCCGCAAGTTCCAGGGCTACGCCGCCCGCGGCGCCTCCCTCCGGCACGTGATCGACGACGGGACCATCGCCCCGACCGCGGCCGCGGGCTCGATCCCGTTCGCTCCCGAGATCGTGATCCCGGCCCTCCAGGAGATGTCGCGGCGCTGGCCGGACCTGCGCAACGCCTACGGCTTCCTGGACGCCTTCAACCCGACTCTCGCCGGCGCAACGGTCCGCCCGGAGCAGGGTCGCATCGTGCCGGGCGCCGGTTGGTTCGACGTCGACCAGCTCGGCATCGACCAGGGGCCCATCGTGGCCATGATCGAGAACTACCGCTCCGAGCTCGTCTGGCGCACGATGCGCAAGAACCCGTACATCGTCGCGGGCCTGAAGCGGGCGGGCTTCACGGGCGGATGGCTCGATCGCGCCGCGCGCTGATCGCGCTCCTCGGCGCGCTTCTGGCGGGCGGGGCCTGCTCCCCGCGCCGCGCCGCCCCGGCCGAGCGAGTGGTCCGCTTCTGGGGCCTCGGGCGCGAAGGCGAGGTCGTCAAGGAGCTCGTGCCCGAGTTCGAGCGCCGCCACCCGGGTGTGCGCGTGGTCGTCCAGCAGATCCCGTGGACGGCGGCGCATGAAAAGCTCCTGACCGGATTCGTCGGGGGCGCGCCGCCGGACCTCGCCCAGCTCGGCAACACCTGGATCCCGGAGTTCGCCGCCATCGGGGCGCTCGAGCCCCTGGAGGAGCGCATCGGCGCGTCGCGCGTCGTGACGCCGGGGGCGTACTTCGAGGGGATCTGGAAGACGAACTCCTTCGAGGGGACGACCTACGGGATCCCCTGGTACGTCGACACGCGGGTTCTCTTCTACCGTCCGGACCTCCTGGAGGCCGCGGGCTACGCCGAAGCGCCCCGCACCTGGTCCACGTGGCGGGACGCGATGGTCAAGATCCGCGACGCGGGGCCGCGCGGGGCGCGCTACGCGATCCTCCTGCCCACCAACGAATGGGAGCAGCTCACGATCTTCGCCGTCCAGCAGCGCTCGACCCTGCTCGCCGACGACGGCACGCGCGGCGCCTTCCGCGACGCGGCGTTTCGCGCGGCGGCCGAGTGGTACGTCGGCCTCTTTCGCGACGGTCTGGCGCCGGTCGTGCAGCTACACGCAGCTCGGCAACCCCTACCAGGAGTTCGCCCGGGCCTACTTCGCGATGTGGATCACGGGGCCCTGGAACCTCGGCGAGTTCCGCCGCCGCCTGACGCCCGACCAGCAGGACCTCTGGATGACGGCGCCCCTGCCCGCGCCCGACGACGACCCCGGCTGGCCCGGCTACTCGCTGGCGGGCGGCTCGTCCCTCGCCATCTTCCGCGCCTCCGAGAACAAGGACGCGGCCTGGGCCTTCGCCGAGTACCTTTCCGAGCCGGCCGTCCAGTCCCGTTTCTACACGCTCTCGGGCGACCTGCCCGCGCGCCGCGAGGCCTGGGACGAGCCGTCGCTGGCGAACGACCGCAAGGCGCGCGCCTTCCGCGTGCAGCTTTCCCGCGTCGAGCCGATGCCGCGAGTGCCCGAGTGGGAGCAGATCGCGCAGCAGATCGCCGAAGAGATGGAGCCCGCCATCCGGGGCCGGGCGCCGGTGACGGCCGTGCTCGCGACGCTCGACGCCGACGTGGACCGCATCCTCGAGAAGCGCCGCTGGATCCTGGCGCGCAACCGCGGCCCGCCATGCGCGCTGACTCGGTCCCCGGCGCGACGCCGCACGAGGTGCGGGCGGCCTGGCTGCTGCTCTCGCCGGGCCTGGCGGCCATCACGATCCTGTTCCTCGTCCCGATCGCGGCGGCCTTCCTGCTGTCCCTGACCGACTTCGACATCTACGCCCTCGGCGACCTGGAGAACGTCCGCTTCATCGGCCTGAAGAACTACGCGACGCTCCTGCGCGATCCGCTCCTCTGGAAGGCGATGCGCAACACGGCGCTGTTCCTGTTCGTGGGCGGTCCGCTGACGATCGGGGTGGCCCTGGCCGCGGCCCTCCTGCTGCACTCCCGCGTCGCGCGGCTGAAGGGCGCTGTTCCGCACGATCTTCTTCGCCCCCTACGTGACGACGCTCGTGGCCGTCGCGGTCGTCTTCCGCTACCTCTACCACCCGCGCTTCGGGCTGGTCGCCCGTCTTCTCGACGCCGTGGGCATCGCGCCGATCGACTGGCTGGGCGACCCCCGCTGGGCCATGCCGGCGATCATCCTGCTCGCGGTCTGGAAGAACTTCGGCTACGCGACGATCCTCTTCGTGGCGGGCCTCCAGAACATCCCGGAGTCCTTCTACGAAGCGGCCCGGATCGACGGCGCCGGCGCCTGGCAGCTCTTTCGGAAGATCACGCTCCCGCTGCTCTCGCCCACGTTCCTCTTCCTCGGCGTCATGACGACGATCGGCTACTTCCAGTTCTTCGCCGAGCCCTACGTCATGACGGACGGCGGCAAGCCGCTGAACTCCACGCTGTCGGTCGGCCTCCTCATGTACAAGAACGGTTTCCGCTGGTGGAGCATGGGATACGCGGCGTCGATCGCCTTCGTCCTCTTCGTCGTGGTCCTGGCGCTGACCGCGGTGCAGTTCTGGATCCAGAAGCGGCAGGAAGCATGAAGAAGTTTCTGATCCACCTGGCGCTGGTCGCGGGAGCGGTCGTCGCGCTCACGCCGCTCGTCTGGATGATCTCGGCCTCGCTGATGCAGCCCGGCGAGGCCAGCGAGTTCCCTCCCCCGTTTTTCCCGTCGCGGATCACGCTCGCCAACTATCGCGATCTGTTCACGCGCCTCTCCCTCGGACGCAACGCCGCGAACAGCCTCCTCGTCGCCGCCACGAGCACGCTCGGCGTCCTCCTGCTGAACTCGATGGCCGGCTACGCGTTCGCGAAGCTCCGGTTTCCCGGACGGGAAAAGCTCTTCGGCGGCATCATGGCGGCCCTCGTCATCCCGGCGCCCGTGGCGATGCTGCCGCTCTTCCTGATGCTGCGCTCGGCGGGACTGGTCAACACCTACGTCGGCGCCGCCCTGCCGAGCCTGGCGGGCATCATCGGGATCTTCCTCATCCGGCAGTTCGCCCGCGGAATCCCGGACGATCTCCTCAATGCGGCGCGCCTGGAGGGAGCCGGCGAGTTCCGCATCTACTGGACCATCGTCCTGCCTCTCCTGCGGCCGGTGCTGGCGACGCTGGCCATCGTCACCTTCCTGTCGACGTGGAACGACTTCGTCTGGCCGCTCGTGATCCTGACCGACGAGTCGCGCTACACGCTTCCCGTCGCGCTGGCGGGGCTCGTGGGCGAGCACTCCGCCGACATCGAGCTGATGATGGCGGGCTCGGTCCTGACCGTGCTGCCCGTCCTCCTGCTCTTCCTGGTGCTGCAGAAGCAGTACCTCGAAGGCATCACCCTCGGCGGGGTCAAGGAGTGAGGCGCCTGGCGGCGGCGGCAGCCGGGGTCCTGCTGCTGGCGGCATCGAACGGGACTCCGGCGCGCCGGGTCCTCGACACGTTCGACGGCGGGGTCGCCGGCTGGATCGCGGCGCCCTCGGAGGGCGTGCGCATGACGCTGACTCCGGACGCCGGGGCGCTCCGGATCGACTTCGACTTTCAGGGACGCGCGGGCTGGGCCGCCGCCCGCAAGCCGTTTCCGATGACGCTGCCCGACAACTGGGCGATCCGGTTCCGCCTTCGGGCAGAGAGCCCGCCCCAGACGCTCGAGTTCAAGCTCCTCGACCCGAGCGGGGAGAACGTCTGGTGGTCCGTGCCGCCGCGACTTCACGTTTCCCACCGACTGGACGACGCTGACGGTGCGCAAACGGCAGGTGTCCTTCGCCTGGGGGCCCGCCGGCGCCGGCCGGGGACTCCGCGAGCTCGGCTCGATCGAGATCACGGTCGTCAATGCGAGCGGCGGCCGCGGGTCGGTCTGGATGGACGACCTGGTTTTCGAGGAGCTGCCGCCTCCGGGGGCACCGCTGCCCTCCCGGAAGAACTGGAAGAGCGCCCCGGCCGCCGGAGAATCCGCCGAGCTGGTCCTCGACCTCGGCGGCCGGCGGGAGCTCGGCGGCCTCGCCCTCTTCTGGGACGCCGCCGACTACGCGACGCGTTACGACATCGAGCTCTCCGACGACGGGCAGACGTGGTCGCGCGCTCGCTCGGTCTCGTCGCCGCGAGGAGGCCGCGTCTCGTATCTACCTCCCCGAAGCGGAGACCGCGTTCGTGCGGCTACGCCTCCACGAAAGCGCCCGCGGCCGCGGCTACGCGCTCCGGGAAATCTCGGTTCAGCCGCCCGAGTCCGCCGAGACGCCGACGAAGTTCCTGGAACTGCTGGCCCGGGAAGCCCCGCCCGGACACTGGCCCCGGTCGTTCACGGGGGAGCAGATCTACTGGACCGTCGTGGGCTCGGACGGGGGCGGACGGGAGAACGGCCTTCTGTCCGAGGACGGAGCGCTCGAAGCCGGGCCCGCGGCCTTTTCCCTCGAGCCTTTCCTCCGTTCCGGAGACACCCTCGTCGGCTGGCGCGAGGCCACGGCCACGCACCGGCTCGAAGACGACGCCCTGCCGATCCCCTCGGTGCAGCGCCGCTACCCCGGGGGACTCGCGCTGAACGTGACGGCCTTTGCCGACGGGCCGCCCGAGGCCTCGACGCTGCGCGCCCGCTATCGGGTGGCCAACAGCGGAACGGCCGCGCTTCGGACCACCCTGTACCTCGCCGTGCGCCCGATTCAGGTCAACCCGCCGCCCCAGTTCCTGAACGTGCCGGGCGGATTCTCGCCGATCCGAAGCGTGGCGTGGGATGGCCGGACCGCCGACGTCAACGGCGCGCGCCGGGTCGCCCCGCTCTCGGTTCCGACCGCGTTCGGCGCCTCGCCCCTCGAGGAGGGGGAGATCGTGTCCCGGCTCTCGGAGAAAGACTTCCCGTCGGCCGCACAGGCGGCGGACCCCGATGGATTCGCCTCGGCGGCTTTCGCCTGGGACCTCGAGATCCCCGCCGGAGGCTCGCGCGACGTGCTCGTGGCCGTGCCTCTCGCGCGGGCGCCCCTTCCCGAGCGGCCGGAGACGGCGCAGGCCGGGAGCGCCGACTTCCAGGCCCGGCTCGACGCGGCCGCCCGATCCTGGCGCGAGAAGCTGGATCGCGTCACGTTCGCACTGCCCGGGTCGGCCCGAGACATCTCGGACACGGCGCGCGCCAACCTGGCGTGGATCCTGGTCAATCGCGACGGCCCGGCGATCCGTCCGGGCTCGCGGGCCTACGCGCGATCGTGGATCCGGGACGGCTCGCTGACCTCCGTCGCGCTCCTGCGGCTCGGCCACTCCGACGAGGCGCGCGATTTTCTGCGCTGGTTCGCTCCGTTCCAGTACGAGAGCGGCGCCGTGCCCTGCTGCGTGGACCGCCGGGGAGCCGACCCCGTGGCCGAGCACGACAGCCACGGCGAGCTGCTCTACCTCGCGGCCGAATACTTCGCCTACACCGGCGACCGCGCGACCGTGGAAGAGGTCTGGCCGCGCCTCGCAAAGGCCGCGGCGCACATCGACGCGCTGCGCGCCAGACGGCGCACGGACGAGTACCGCGCCGGCGAGAAACGCTTTTTCTTCGGGCTTCTCCCCGAGTCGATCAGCCACGAGGGGTACTCGAGCAAGCCGGTCCACTCTTACTGGGACGACCTGTGGGCGGTGCGCGGCCTGACGGGCGCGTCCGATCTGGCCCGCGCGCTGGGCAAGTCCGCCGAGGCGGCCCGGATCGCGGCGTCCCGCGACGAGATGCGGCAGGACCTCCACGCCTCGATCCGGGCCGTCATCGCGGCCCGCAGCCTGGATTTCATCCCCGGCTCCGCCGACCTCGGCGACCTCGACCCCACGTCGACGACGATCGCCTTCGAGCCCTGCGGCGAGGCCTCCCGCCTGCCGGAGCGCGAGCTCGCGAACACCTTCGAGAAATACTGGAGCTCGTTCGTCGCGCGCCGGGCGAACCGGCGGCAGGAGCCCGCCGGCTCCTACACGCCGTACGAGTGGCGCGTGGCCGGGACCTACGTGCGGCTCGGCCGCCGCGACCGGGCGGAGGCCCTCTTCGAGTTCTTCTTCGACGACCGGCGCCCTTCCGGGTGGAAGCACTGGGCCGAAGTCGTGGGCGCGGACCCGCGCGCGCCGCGGTTCATCGGCGACATGCCGCACGGCTGGGTCGGCTCGGACTTCCTTCGCTCGTTCCTGGATCTCTTCGTCTACGACCGCGATGAGGACGGCGCTCTGGTGCTCGGCGCCGGGCTGCCGCCGGCCTGGCTGGCGGATCCCCGCGGCGTGTCGATCCGGCAAGGTTCGGACCCGTTACGGCCCCCTCGACCTCGCGATGGCCGCCGACGCCTCCGCCGTCCGCGTCCGCATCGGCGGCGGCCTGACCGTCCCTCCCGGCGGCTTCGTCGTGCCCTGGCCTCTGCCCGGCCGGCCCGCTTCGGCGAAAGTCAACGGCCGGTCCGCGGCCCTGCCGGCCTCCGGGGAGCTCGTCGTCCGCGAGGTCCCGGCCGACATCGTTCTCGAAAGGGCGTCGCCATGAACTCTCCGCGCCGCCTGCCGGCCAACCGCTACGGGCACTTTTCCGAGGACGGCACGGAGTACGTCGTGACCGACCCGCGCCCTCCCCGGCCGTGGGCGAACGTCATCGCCAACGAACGCGTCGGCCTCGTGATCAGCCATACCGGGAGCGGATTCTCCTGGATCGACAACTCGCAGCTCGCCACCATCACCCGCTGGCAGCAGGACCTCGCGATCGACCGGTCGGGGAAGTTCGTCTACGTGCGGGACTCCGAGAGCGGACAGCTCTGGTCCCTCTCGCCTTCGCCGGTGTGGGGGCCTCTGGACGGTTTCGCCTGCCGGCACGGCATGGGCTACACGAGCTTCGAGACGGTGGCGCACGGGATCGCGGCGCGCTGGACGCTCTTCTGCGACGCTTCGGAGACGGTCGAGATGTGGAAGGTCGAGCTCTCCGACGTCTCGGGCCGCGCCCGGCGCCTCGAGGTCTGCGCCTTCCTCGAGTGGTGCTGCGGCGTCTCCCCCGCCCCCCGCCGCGAGTTCGCACGGCTCTTCCTCGAAACGTGGCCGGACGCCGCGCGCCGCGCCATCTTCGCGCGCAATCACATGTGGGACGTGCCGTCGCCGCGCTACGGTCACTGGAACACGAGCTTCCCGTTCGTCAGCGCCCTGGCGTCGACGGACCCCCTGAGCGGTGCGCAGGGGGACAAGGCGGCCTTCCTCGGCCGGTTCGGCGACTACGACTCTCCCGAGTCGCTTCGCCATCCCGCGGGGACGCCGCTCTTCGGCCGGCACGAGGATCCGATCGCGGCGCTGCGCTCGTCGGTCGACATCCCGGCCGGGGGCGCCCGGACGCTGGGTTTCGTCCTCGCGACCGCCGAAAGCGCCGAGGCCACAGCCGGGCTCGTCGACCGATTCTGCCGGCTCGACGCCATGGACTCCTCCCTCGCCCGGGTCCGCACCGGATGGCGCGAACGCCTGGCAACTCACCGCATGGAGACGCCCGATCCGGCGCTCGACGCCATCGCCAACGACTGGACCCGCTACCAGGCGATCGCCGCGCGGCTCTGGGCGCGCTGCGGCTACTACCAGCAGAGCGGGGCCTTCGGCTTCCGCGATCAGCTCCAGGACTCCCAGGTCTGGCTGACGATCGAACCGCGTCGCTGCCGCGAGCAGATCCGGCTGCACGCCGGCCACCAGTTCGCCGACGGCTCCGTCTATCACTGGTGGCATCCGCTGACCGAGCAGGGTCACGTCACGAAAATGACCGACGACCTGCTCTGGCTCGGCTTCGTCGCGGGGAACTACATCCGCGAGACCGGCGATCTGTCGGTTCTGGCCGACGCCGCTCCCTATCTCGACGAGGCCACTCCAACGCCCCTGGCGGACCACGTCCTGCGCGCGTTCCGCCGGGTCTTCCACGCGCACGAGCCCCCGCGGGATTCCGCTGATCGGGGCCGGGGACTGGAACGACGGTCTCTCCGCCATGGGCCTCGAGGAAAAAGGCGAGTCCTTCTGGCTCGGCCACTTTCTCGCGGGCCTTCTCTCCGACTGGGCGGAGATCTGGAAACGGACGGGCCGGATCGCCCTCGCCGCGGATTTCGAAAGGCACCGCGCCGCGCTCGTCGAAGCCATCAACGCGCACGGCTGGGACGGCGGCTGGTACCTGCGCGGCACCCTGGACGACGGCCGCCCGCTCGGCTCGTCGGCGAATCGCGTCGGGAAGATCTTCCTGAACGCGCAGACGTGGGCCATCCTGAACGACGTCGCGCCGCCGGACCGCGCCGCGAAGTGCTTCGCCTCGATGAAGGAACATCTCGTGACCGAGGCCGGAGCGCTGCTGCTCGCTCCCGCCTTCGACGAGCCGGTGCCGGAGATCGGATACATCACGCGCTATGCGCCCGGGCTGCGGGAGAACGGAGGCGTCTACACGCACGCCGCGACGTGGGCGATCGCCGCGGCCGGAAAGAGGAAAGACGCGGCGCTGGTCGGACGACTGCTCGACGCGATCAACCCGTCGATCAAGGACCCCGACCGCTACTTCGCCGAGCCGTACGTCCTGCCGGGCAACGTCGACGGACCCGAGTCGCCGCACCACGGCCGCGGCGCCTGGACCTGGTACACGGGCTCGGCCGCCTGGCTCCACCGCGTCGTGGCCGAGTGGGTGCTGGGCGTGCGGCCCGAGTGGGACGGCCTGCGGCTGGATCCGTGTCTGCCGCCCTCGTGGGAGAGGGCGCGCATGGTGCGCCCCTGGCGCGGCGGCGTCTGGGAGATCGAGATCGAGCGCTCCGGCTCTCCGCAGGATCGAGGTCGACGGCAGGACTCTCGACGGCAGCCTCGTCCCGGTCCCCGCCCAGGCAGGAGGGTGCTCACCGCGTGCGGGTCCGGTTCTAGGGCTCGAGAGCCGCGCCGGCGGAAGCGATGACGCGCGAGTAGAGACGGGCGCTCGCCTTGGCCGTCCGCTTCTGGGTCTCGTAGTCGACGTGGATGAGCCCGAAGCGCTTGGAGAATCCTTCGGACCACTCGAAGTTGTCCAGCAGCGACCAGGCGAAGTAGCCGCGCAGGTCGACGCCCTGCTCGATCGCGCGGCGGGCCGCCCGCAGATGGTCGCGCAGGTAGGCCTCGCGGAACGGATCCTCGACGACGCCACCGAGGGGCGCGGGATCCTCGAAGGCGGACCCGTTCTCGGTCACGTAGAGCGGCGCCGCGCGGTAGCGGTCCCGGACCCACAGCAGGATTTCGCGTCAGCCCTTCGGGATAGACCTCCCACTTCATCTCCGTGTGCAGTCCGGGCTGGCGGCACGGGAGCCGCGTGGACCGGCCAGACTTCGGCTCGTGGCGCACGACGTTGCGCGTGTAGTAATTGACGCCGAGAAAGTCGATGGGCCTTCGGATCGCGTCGAAGTCCGAGGACGGAAATTGCGGCCAGGCTTCCCCGAAGATCTCCGGAAGCTCCTCCGGGTACCGGCCCAGATAGAGAGGATCCAGAAACTGCCGGTTCATCCAGGCATCCGCCCGGCGGGCCGCCGCCCGGTCGTCCTCCGCCTCGGACGCCGGATGCTGGGGCGCGAGGTTCACGACGATCCCGATCGCGTGCTTGCCCTCGGCGCGATAGGCCGCGAGGGCGGCACCGTGCGCGCGCAGAAGATTGTGGGAGACGAGCGGCGGCTCGAAGAGGCTCCGGTGACCGGGAGCCAGCACGCCGTGCAGGTGGCCTCCGTCGGAGACGACCCAGGGCTCGTTCAACGTCGCCCACATCCGGACGCGCCCGTCGAGCGCGCGGAAGAGGACTCTCGCGTAGTCGGCGAACCAGTCCGCGATCTCGCGATTCTGCCAGCCGCCCCGGTCTTCGAGGACGGCCGGCAGGTCCCAGTGATAGACCGTCGCGCAGGGCTCGATCCCGTTCTCGCCGAGCGCGTCCACCAGACGCTTGTAGAAATCGAGGCCCTTCTCGTTGACCTGCCCCGTCCCCTGAGGCAGCACGCGCGACCACGACACGCTGAAGCGATAGGCGGTCAGGCCGAGCTCCTTCATCCAGCGGATGTCTTCCGCCCAGCGCCGGTAGTGATCGCAGGCCACGTCGCCGCGATCGCCGCCCTTCACGAAGCCCGGCGTCCGGCAGAACCGGTGCCAGTTCGAAGGTCCGGCGCCGTCGGCCAGCGGGGATCCTTCGATCTGGTAGGCGGAGGTCGCGGCGCCCCAGAGAAAGCCGGGAGGGAAGGCGGGCTCGGGCACTCCGCGAGACTACCCCACGATCCGCAGGCGCGCCGGCTCCCTACGGCGCCGCTTTCTCGATCGACTTCATCCGTATGCCGCGCACGCCCGCGCGAGCGACGGGGGTGCCGGTCAGGGTGGCCGGCACGGCGGCGAGATCCTTCACACGATCCCTGACCGAGATCGGTTTCTCGTCGAGGAGCACGTACAGAGTGCCGTCCTCGGCCAGGAAGCCCGCCGGAACCCCGCGAGCAATGCACGCGTTGGCGCATCCGGCATGCTCCGCGTCCGCGGCGCCCCGCGTCACGAAGCAGTGCATGTCGACCACGACCCCCTTCAGTGTCACGTCGGCGGCGGTTGACCGGGGGTTACAGCAACCGCGAGATCGCCCGCGCGCTCCGGGTCGCCGAGGGGACGGTCAAGAACCACGTCTCGAGCATCCTTTCGAAGCTCGGCGTCCGGGACCGGACACGGGCCGTCCTGCAGGCGGTTCGCGCCGGCTACCTGGCCTGAACCGAACACCAACCCGGCCGACGGGCACGAGACGCGGTACTCCGGCTGTACCCCCAAGAAACCTCCGAAACCTTTCCCCGGGAGTGCCGTAGAAGTTCGTGAGACTGCTAAAAAAACCGCACATGCTAGATTTTTAGCACTAGAATCCGGACCCGGAGGCCGACACATGCCAGGAAAAAGGCCGCTTTCGAACCTCTCCCGCCGCGAGCGACAGATCATGGACGTCCTTTACCGAGACCGTCAGGCGACCGCGGGCGAGGTCCTGGCGGCCCTGCCCGACCCGCCGGGCTACTCCGCGGTCCGGGCGATGCTCCGGGTGCTCGAGAACAAGGGCCACGTCCGCCACGTCGCCGACGGCACGCGTTACGTCTACCAGCCGACCCTTCCCCGCGACCGGGCCGGGCGGCCCGCGCTGGCCGGCGTGCTCGAGACCTTCTTCGACGGCTCGACCGAGAAGGCCGTGGCGGCGCTCCTGGATCTGTCCCGAGCCGAACTTTCCGATGACGACCTGAACCGCCTGTCCCACCTGATCGAACAGGCCCGACTGGAGGGGCGCTGACATGAACGACGTCCTCGTTTCCGCCGTCCAATTCGCTTTCGACCTCGGAGTGAAGGCCACCGCGATCTTCCTCGTGACAGGCGCGGCTCTGCTGCTCCTCCACCGCGCCAGCGCCGCGACGCGCCACTTCGTCGGCGTCCTCGGTCTTGCCGCCGCGCTCGTCCTTCCCGTCCTGTCGCTCGCGCTGCCGCGCGTCTCCGTGCCGCTTCTCCCGGACGTGAGGCCGCAGGCGCCCGACCTGTCTCTGGCGAGCGACCCGGTCGCGGCCGAGACCGAGGCGGCGCCGCAGATCTCCCGCCGCATGCTCGCCCTCTCCGTGCCCGAAAAACCGGTTCTGGCGGCCGAGACCGATCTTCTCGACTCGGCCCCGGCTTCGGCTCCGGCCGCCCCGGCGACCCCCATGCCCTGGTTCGCCCTCGGCCTCGGCCTCTGGGCCGTCGGCTCGCTGGCGATCGCCGCCCGTCTCGCGGTGGGCTGGGCGCGGGTCCGCCGGATCGCGCGCCAGGCCTCACCCATCCAGGACGCCGACTGGATCCAGGAACGCGACCGGGCGGCTCGCCGTCTCGCGCTCGACCGCCGGGTCGACCTGATGGAGAGCGACGAGGTCCCCGTCGCGATGACCTCCGGCATGCGGCGTCCCCTGCTCTTCATCGGGAAAGTCGCCCGTCTCTGGGAAGTCGAGCGGCGGCGCATCGTCCTCCTTCACGAGCTCGCGCATGTCCGGCGCGGCGACTGGACCGCCCTCATCCTGGCGGAGCTCGCCGTGGCCCTGTACTGGTTTCACCCGGTCGCGTGGTGGATCGGCCGGCGCGTGCGCCGCGACGCCGAGACGGCCTGTGACGATCTCGTGATCTCGGCCGGCACCAAGCCCTCGGTGTATGCCGGCCATCTTCTCGGCATCTTCCGGTCGCTCTCCTCGCCGTCGCACCCTGTCGCCCCCGCACTGGCGATCGCGCGCCCGCATCACTTCGAGGAGCGGCTGCGGGCGATCCTCGACCCGCGCTCCGCGAGGGAAGAGAAGTCGCGCTCCGCTCCGGCGTTCTACGCGGCCGGGCTCTTGACGGCGGCCGTCGCCGTGGCCATGGTCGAGCCCTGGTCGCCTCGCCCGGACGGCAACGCCGGAGAGTCGCCGTCGGCGTCAGTCGCCGCGGTCCCGGTCTCGTCCGACGAGGTGGCCTCCTCGAGCTCGAAGTCGTCCTGCTCCAGCTCCGAATCGGCCTCTTCGAGGCCGGAGTCGGACCCCGGCGAGACGGTTCCCGTCGCCGCTTCGGCGGCCGACGCTTCCGAGGCGGACTCGGCCGCGCCGGACGAGACGGAGCCGCCCGCAGAGGCCTCCGAGCCGGCCGGCAGCGTGCCCGCGATGTGGACGGCGGAGCCTTCCGCTTCTCCCGAGCCCGCCGCCGGTTTCGTCCAGGCGTCCAACGGCAAACACTCGAAGCGCCACGACGACGACTGGTACGGCCGCGGCATGGAGTTCCACAACGACGAGAATTATCGCGAGGCCATCGCGGCTTTCGCGAAATCCATCGAGCTCGGCGACAAGGAGGCGGCTGCGAGCTACAACATCGCGTGCGGCTACGCCCTGCTCGGCGAGCCAGATCGGGCGTTCGAGTGGCTCAAGCGCGCCATGGACGCCGGTTTCGACCTCTCCCACTACATCGATCACGACGACGATCTCGACAGTCTCAAGTCCGACCCCCGCTGGGCCGAGTGGAAGCGGCTGGCCAAACTGTCGGAATCGAAGAGCGAGGAACGGCATGCCCGGTCGGTCGTGACGCGCTACGAGCGGATCGTGGCGAAGGGCCCCTCGGGCGGCGAGCAGTTCTTCGACGTCGCCGGCGATCTCCTGCGAACCGACCGCTACGATCTGGCGGCGAAGGCCTACCAGACCGCGATCGACCGCGGTTACCGTCCCGCGACTTCCCTCTACAACCAGGCCTGCGCCTTTGCTCTGGCGGGCGACACCAACAATGCCCTCGACCGCCTCCAGCGCGCGCTCGACGCGGGCTTCGACTCGCCGGACCACATGCGCAAGGACGACGATCTCGACAGCCTCCACGGCGACCCCCGCTTTGCCGCCCTGCTCAAGGAGGCCAAAGAGCTTTCGTTGGACGGGAGCCATGGCTGGTGGGACAACGAATCTGCCTCCAGGCGGGCCGAGTGGCGCGAGAAGGCCGCGCGGTACGAGACCTACGCGAACAAGCACCCCCAGAAGGGACGCGCGTGGTTCAACCTCGGCTACGCCTCGCTGGCCGCCGACCGGCCCGAGCCGGCGGCCGAGGCGTTCCGCAAGGCGCTGGATCTCGGCTATCGCAAGCCCACGACGATGTACAACCTCGCGTGCGCCTACTCGCGCCTCGACCAGGTCGACACGGCGTTTGACTGGCTCTTCAAGGCTCTCGACGCCGGCTTCGACTCGAGGTGGACCCTGCGCGCCGACGAGGATCTCGACAACCTCCGCGGCGACCCGCGGTACCGGAAGGCTCTTCAGATCGCCAGGACGAAGGACCGGGACAGCGACCACGACGAAGACTGACGACTGAAGACCGAGGACTATCCCCCGCCGAGCCGGGCGTAATCCTCCGGAACGTCGAGGTCGGCGAGGGCTTCGGGAGGCCAGCGGACAGAGGCCGCTTCGGCGCGGTGACGCGCGACGATCGTCCGGCCACCCTCCTCGGCCGCGGCAGCTCGCAGCTCCTCGAAGAGCAGGCTGCCGTAGAGCGTCGGAGGCGCGGCGACGCCGCCGTAGTCCGAGATCACGAGCGGCGCTCCCGTTTCCCGGTAGCGCCGGACGAGCGCGGCGATCATCGCCTCCGTCACGAGCGGCATGTCTCCGAGGAGGACGACGACCGCGTCGACCCCCGCCGGCAGCGCCTCGATCCCGGCGCGCAGCGAGGACGGCTGGCCGCGGCCCGGGTCCGGGTTCTCGGCGACCCGGAAGGAAAAGCCGGAGAGCTCGGAGGCGACGCGAGCGCTGTCGGGCGGGAGGACGACGACGACAGGGTCCAGCTGCGCGGAGGAGGCGCGTCGGACGACCCGACGGAGGACGGTCTCGCCGTCCAGGGGAAGAAGAAGCTTGTTGCAGCCCATCCGGGTCGAGCTTCCGGCCGCCAGAATGATCCCGGCGACCGCGCGGAGCTCGTCAGTCGGCATGGACCCCGGCGCGGACGAGGAGTCTGTCTACCGGTCGGTGTAGGTGCCGCTGCCCGGTGTCGGGGCCTTGGTGGGGTAGCTGGCCGGCAGGACGGCGCCGCCCTTGACGATCCGGCTGGGCTGAACACTCATGACGTACGTGCAGAACTCGCACTTCGCCGTTCCGTCCAGCGCGACCGCGGTTTTGTTGGCGCGGCCGCAGTTCCGGCACTTCCAATTTCGCAGGGCATTATCCATGGGCTCCACTTTTCTCGCCGAAGACCGGGACGGGCTGCCCCACGGATTGACCGAGAGCTGGTCCGTCGAGGGGATCGGAGGCTTTCAGAGTATCACGCCGGTTCCCTTCGGGGAGCTGTCGCACCCCCTTTCCGGCTACGGCGGGAAAGCCGAAGCATCGATCCCCGGGATCACCTTGAGGGCGTTCTTGTAATAGACCTTCCTGAGGACCTCGTCCGGCAGGCCCAGGCCGTACATCTTCCAGAAAGCGTGCCGTTTGCGGTAATAGTCGAAGTATTCGTCGTCGGTTTCGAGGACCCGGAAGTAGACGAGGTACTCGTCGGGCGCCCAGCTGTCTTTGCCGAACATGACGCGATCCTGGTACTTCACGAACCACTCGCGCGCGTTTCGGGGCTGCCGGCCGATCTCGGCCAGAACGGCTCCGATCTCGGTGTAGACGTTGGGCAGCTCGTCGAAGAGCTTGCCCAGCCTCGCGAGGTCGCCGCCCAGCCAGCCGAGGTGGGCGTCGATGAACCGGGTCTTCGGGTGCCGCGCGAAGAGGCGGTGCTGCTCGGCCAGGAGCTGCTCGAAAGGCGGAAATTTGTCCGGCGGGCGCGCCCGCTGCGGGAACTGCTTGAGCTCCAGCCAGCGCTCGTTGTGCTCGTCCTGCGGCTCGAAGAAGGAACGCGGCTCCGCCGTGTGGATGAGCACGGGAATCCCGAGCCTGCCGCACTCCCGCCAGACGGGGTCCAGGCGCGGGTCGTCCACGGGAACCCGCTTGCCGGTCCCGTCGTTGACCGTCATCCCCAGGTTCTTGTAGATCTTCAGGCCCTTCGCTCCGCGACGGACGTCGTCGGCCAGCCGGGCGGCGGCCCGCTCTCCCCAGCCGGGCGTCTCGATCCCGGCGTAGTCGACGTTGGCGAACGCGACGAAGCGGCCCGGGTAGCGGCCGGCGAGATGGCGCAGGCCCTTCTCGAGCTCTTCTCCCGAGCCGCCCGAGAGGTTGACCATGACACGCAGGTTGATCCGGTCCATGTCGGCCACGAGCTTCGCGGCGGCTTCCGGCCGCCATGTCCCGGTCCTGATGGTTGTGGACGTCGATGAACGGATACTTGGCCTTCTGCGGGCGGTGCTCGGGCACGACGAGGGTGGACTTGGGGTCGTATTCCTCGACCGACATCGTCTGGGCGAACGTCGCCGCCGGGCACAGCAGCGCCAGAAGCAGGAGCCGACGAAGGGATCGCATTTCGGCTACGGGAACTGCAGTCCCAGTGCCTTCGCCAGAAAAACCGCCATCTGCCCTCTCGTGACGAAGTTGTCCGGACAGTAGAGCGGCGGTGCGACCTGGCAGCCGCCCGTGATCCCGGAGCTCTTCAGGGCCTCGATGAACTGGAAGAACGGGTGGCCGACCGGCACGTCGTTAAACGAGGCGACGGCCGGAGCCGGGCTGACCTGGAGCCGGTAGAAGACCGTGGCTCCGGCGAAAGCCAGGCTCGGAGTGCCCTCCTGGAGGAAGATATCCAAAAAGATCTGGCTGGCCGTATTGTCGACGGTGAAGTTCGCGCTGGTCAAATCGACGAAGACCGGATCACAACCGGGCGTACCCGTGGTTGGCACGGGAGGAACGAGGAGCTGAAAACCACTGCCCAGGTTGTCCAGCGAGAAAACAGACACAGTGAGATCGCTTGTGGGGTCGATATCGCAGACGCCGAACTCGACGCCCAGCAGCAACGCGCCGGACGGGAGATGCGGATTCGCCATGAAAACCCCGCTGCCGCTTGCCGTGGAATGCCTCAGGATGCTCTCTCCCCCCGTGACGACGTCGTAAGTCAGGGTCGACCGGGTCGGTTCGAAATCCCACATCCCGACGCGATGCGCCGACTCCTGACTCGTCCCGAACGTCTTCGGACCCGTCTCCTGGCCGAGAGCGGAGACTGCCGCGAGAAGAAAGAGCGCAGAGGTCAAGGTCCATTTCATGGGGCCCTCCCTTCGGCCGACGAGCCCTCGTCGGGCCGAGGGAACAGTAGCAGCTTCGAGAGGGCTCCGAGCTGCGCCACCGGACCTGCGCAACTGGACCGACGGGCTGCATTGCGCGAGCGCCATCGCCGGACACGACGCGGCCAAGAGCAGACCGGCTAGGGAAACTGCAGACCCAAGGCCTTCGCCAAGAACACCGCCATCTGACCTCGGGTAACGAAGTTGTCGGGACAATACAGCGGGGGCGCGACCTGGCAGCCGCCGGTGATCCCAGAGCTCTTCAAGGCTTCGATGAACTGAAAAAACGGGTGATCGACCGGCACGTCGTTGAACGAGGCGACGGCCGGAGCCGGGCTCACCTGGAGCCGATAAAACACCGTGGCGCCCGCGAACGATTGGCTCGTCGTGCCGGAGATGAGCACGATGTCCAGAAGGATCTGGTTGGTCGCGTTGTCGACCACGAAATTCGCGCTCGTCAAATCGATGAAGACCGGGTCGCACCCCGGCGTACCCGTCGTAGTGACGGGGAGACCGATGAACTGAAGATTGCTCCCCAGGCTGTCGGTCGACAAGGCCGCCATGGTGACCTCGTCTCCCGGGTCGATGTCGCAAACGTCGAATTCGACGCCCACGAGCAACGCCCCGGACGGGAGGACCGGGTGGGCGATGAACGCCTGGTTGGTGGGCGCCGTGGAATATCGCAGAAATGTGGTGTTCCCGTCAGTGTAGCTGTAACCAAATGCCGAGTCGGACGGGGCGAAACCCTGCGCGCCGATGCGCTGCAGTGAGTCATGACTCGTCCCGAACGTCCTGGGCGACGCGAGGACCGCCCCGGGCGGGTATCGCAGGATGTCGCGCTTGGGGGCGTCCTGGCCCAAAGCGCAAGTGCCGGCGAGAAAGGCGAGCGCCGAGATCACGGTCCTCTTCATGTTCTCCCCCTTTCGGAAAACAGTAACAGGTTCGAGAGGACGCGAAGCCCGCTCTCCTCTTCGATCGCTCCGCCGAGCTCCCCCGGGTGCCGCCGAAACGTGCGCGCCGGCTCGGCCGCGCGCCGCGGGAGATATTCGTCGAACTCGAACTGCTCGCGGAGGTTCGTCCCCGACCGGACGAGCGCGGATTGACGCCGCTCACGCCGGGCGATCTCGAGTGCCGCGTCGAGGAGGTCATCGATCGAGGAGCCCGGCGCAGACACGACGGCGTCGTCGGCGGCGAAAGCCATCCACCCCGCGTCGACCTCGACGGCGTCGCCGAAGCGGTCGGGGTTTCCAGGCTTTGACTCCGGCGGAACGCCTTTCCTCAACCGGACGCCGCCTGCGGCCGCTCGAAGCGCGAGCCGCGCACCACCTCGGCCACCTCCACGTCGTAGAACTCGTACCAGAGCCGGCGCCCGGCCTCCTGGGCCGCGCGGTGCTCGGGGTCCTCGCGCCACCGGCGCAGCGTCTCCGCGTCTTTCCACCACACGATCGTCAGGCGCTCGCCGTCCTCGGCCGTGTAGGCCTTGACGTCCACGAACCCGGGGGCCGCGCGGGCGCGCTCCATGAGGTGCGCGTCGGTCGCTCGATACTCCTCGCCCGCCGCGGACGTGAGTCTCGACCGGAACAGAACGACGATCATGCCGCCTCCGCGAAGAGTCCCCGCACTTCGATCGAGGAGAGGTTGCGGGCGTGAAAGAACGCCTCGAACTCGGACGCCGGCTCGCCCGGCGGCAGGCAGTCGTCGGCGCGGATGGCGGCGATCGGCGCTCGCGCGCGGCGGGCCTCGGCCACCCGCCGTCCGAGATTGCGCAGGTAGTGGCGTGCCGACTGGAGCACGTCCGGCCCGACGACGGGCCCGTGCGACCGGACGATCCGGCGCCGGCCGCGGTCCTGGGCGCGGGCGAGCGCGCGGTCGATGGCCTCCGGGGCCGAGTAATGGATGTACGCCAGACGTCCGACGGCGGTGTCGGCGACGTGCAGGAGATCCGCCTCCGGCAGGTCCACGTTCAGCGTGCCGGCCGTGTGACCCGGGTTCTCGAAGATCTCGATCCGGTGCCGTCCCCAGGACAGCTCCAGCCGGCCCGACAGGAGCACCGTCGGCGGGCGAAAGTGCGAGGTCTCCTCGACCGTGCGGAAGTCCTCGGTCCAGAACGTCTGGAGCGCGTTCTGGTGCGCGATGACGCTGGCCTCCGGAAAGAGGTTCCACGCGGCGATGTGGTCGCTGAAGTAGTGCGTGCTGACCAGGAAGACGACCCGTTTCCCCCAGTCGTGCACGAGCGTGGTCCGCAGCCCCTCGGCGTCGTCGAGGGAGCCGAGGCCGTCGACGAGAAGGGCGTCCCGGCCCGAGGTCACCACGAGCGACCCCGAGTCGTACTGCCGACCCCGGAAGAGAAACACGTCCGACTCGAGCCGGTCCATTTTCAGGGGCATCGTCTGCGCCTCCCGACGCCCATGCTCGCGCAGGGCATGGCATTAGGGAAGCGAATTGATTTCATAAAATCCATGAGCTAGTCTCATGTCATGGACGCTCCCCTCGCCGGCCTCGAGCTCCGCCATCTCCAGCTCCTCTTCGCCGTGTCCGAGGAGGGAACGCTGACCGCCGCCGCGCGCCGCCTGCACCTCTCGCAGTCGGCGCTGTCGCACCAGCTCGCCGACGCCGAGCGGGTGCTGCGCGCCCCGCTCTTTCTCCGGGGGCACCGCCGCATGACGCCGACCCCGGCGGGGGTGCGGCTCATCGAGACGGCCCGGCGGGTCACCGAGGAAATGACCGCGGCGGCCAGTGACATCGCGGCCGGAGGCGACGAGGCCTCGGGCCTGCTGCGCCTCGCGACCGAGTGCTACACCTGCTACCACTGGTTGCCCGCGACCCTCCAGACCTTCCAGGTCAAGCACCCCGGGGTGGAGGTCCGCATCGTCGTCGAGGCCACGCGCCGGCCGATCCCGGCGCTCCTGGACGGCACTCTGGATCTGGCGATCGTGAGCGACCCCGTCCGCAACCGCCGGGTCGTCCTCTCGCCGCTGTTCGACGACGAGCTCGTGGCCGTCATGGGCCCGCGCCACCGCCTGGCCCGAAAGCCGCATCTGGCCGCCGGGGACTTCGCCGGCGAAAACCTCCTGACCTACAGCGTCCCCCGGGACGAGCTGGACGTCTACACGATCGTCCTGCGGCCGGCGGGCGTCGAGCCGCGCAAGTGGACGCCGATCGAGCTGACCGAGGCGATGATCGAGATGGCGCGGTCCAATCTCGGGATCGCCGTTCTGGCGCGCTGGGCCGCCGCCCCGTACCTGACATCGGGAGAGCTCGTCGCGCGGCGCATCACGCCAGGAGGGTTGCGCCGCCACTGGAGCGCGGCCACGCTGCGGCGCCGCAAGCCCCTGCCCTTCCTCGACGCCTTCGTGCGCGCCCTCGCGGCGTCGTCGCGGCACCGCGTCCGCGGGCGCTCCACGACGGCGGCGTGAAACGGTCTCGCTTCGAACGAGCGCGGATATGCTCTGCCGCCAGGAGACGCACGCATGGCCATTCGACGCCCCGTTTTTGCACTGCTGGCTGGCGTCCCCGTCGCCGTGGCCGCTGTGGTCGCGATGACTCCCGCGCCCGAGCCGACGGGCCTGCGCATCGTCGTGACGTACGGCGCGGCCTTCGAGGCGGGCCCTCTCGACGGCCGCCTCCTGCTGCTCCTCTCGAAGGACCCGCGCGCCGAGCCGCGACTGCAGATCACCGATGACGCACTCAAGAGCCAGCAGGTTTTCGGCGTCGACGTCGAGGGGTGGAAACCCGGGGAGGAGGCCTCCGTCGGCGGCGGCGTCCTCGGCTACCCGGTCGAGAGCCTGGCCGCCATCCCCCCGGGGACCTATCGCGTCCAGGCGCTGCTCCATCGCTATGAGACCTTCCGGCGCTCCGACGGACACACGCTCAAGCTGCCGATGGACCGCGGCGAGGGACAGCAGTGGAGCAAGGCGCCCGGAAACCTCTACTCGACGCCGCGGGAGATCACGATCGACCCCGGCAAGCCCGAGACGATCGCGATCGCCCTGGATCAGGTGATCCCCCCGATTCCCGATCCGCCCACGACGAAGTACATCAAGCACGAAAAGCTGCTGTCCGAGCGGCTGTCGAAATTCTGGGGCCGCCCCATGTACCTCGGCGCGCACATCCTCCTGCCCGAGGGCTTCGACACGCACCCGGACGCCCGTTATCCGCTGGTCATCAACCACGGGCACTTCCCGTACACGCTGCAGGGCTTTCGGCCGGAACCGCCCGACCCGACTCTGGAGCCCGAGTACTCCGAGCGCTTCCGTCTCGAGGGATACAACCGGATCCAGCAGGAGCAGGCGCACGCCTTTTTCAAGGACTGGACGGGGCCCGGCTATCCGCGTTACGTGCTCGTCGAGATCCAGCACGCCAACCCGTACTACGACGACTCCTACGCGGTGAACTCCCAGAACCTCGGCCCCTACGGCGACGCGATCAATCTCGAGCTTCTCCCCTACCTCGAGAAGAAGTACCGGACGCTCAACGCCGGTTGGGCCCGCTTTCTGTACGGCGGCTCGACCGGGGGCTGGGAAGCGCTGGCCACCCAGGTCCTCTACCCGGACGCCTACAACGGTTGCTGGGCCGCCTGTCCCGACCCGATCGACTTCCGCCAGTACACGGTCGTCAACATCTACGAGGACCGGAACGCGTACGCCTGGGAAGGACCCTGGGGCAGGGTCGCGATGCCCGCCCATCGGAACTGGCTGGGCCATCTCCAGGCGACGGTCGAGCAGACGAACCGCCTGGAACTCGTGCTCGGGACGAAGAGCCGCTCGGGGGGCCAGTGGGACATCTGGGAAGCCGTCTACTCCCCCGTCGGCCCCGACGGCTACCCGCGGCGCATCTGGGACAAGCGCACGGGCGTCATCGACAGGGCCGTGGCCGCGCACTGGAAGGAGAACTACGACCTCGTCCACATCCTGCGTCGCGACTGGAGCAAAGGCCTCGGCCGGAAGCTCGAGGGCAAGATCCACATCTACTGTCGGCGACATGGACAACTACTACCTGAACAACGCGGTCTACCTCGCCGAGGAGTTCCTCGAGGGCACCACCGACCCCTACTATGCCGGCGAGATCGCCTACGGGGACCGGGCCGAGCACTGCTGGAACGGCGACCCCACGCGGCCCAACGCCATCTCGCGGCTGCGCTACCACCAGATGTTCGCGCCGAAGATCGTCGAGCGGATCCAGAAGAGCGCTCCGGCGGGGGCGGACCTCGAGAGCTGGCGGTACTGATCCCCTCCCCGCTGGCGCCGGGTCGGATCCTGGTCACGGGCGGCGCCGGTTTCCTCGGCGTCAACCTCCTTCGTCATCTTCGCGCCGGGGGCTACGCCCTCGCGTCCTACGACCTCGCTGAGCTCGACGCGCCTGACCTGCTCGGTCACGTTGAGGCGATTCGCGGGGACGTGCGCGACGCGGCGCGGGTCGATCGCGCCGTGGCCGGCGCCGACATCGTCGTGCACGCCGCCGCCGCGCTGCCGCTCTACACGCCGGAAGACATCCACTCCACGGACGTGGTCGGGACCCGGACGGTGCTGGCCGCGGCGGCGCGGCATGGAGTCGGGCGCGTCATCCACATCTCCTCGACCGCGGTCTACGGAATTCCGGACGGCCACCCGCGCCGGGAAGACGATCGCCTCGAGGGCGTCGGTCCCTATGGAGAAGCCAAGGTCGAAGCCGAAAGAGTCTGCCTGGAGTTCCGGGGACAGGGAATGGTGCTGCCGGTTCTCCGGCCCGCGACCTTCGTCGGCCCGGAGCGGCTGGGCGTCTTCGACATCCTTTTCGACTGGGCGCTCGAAGGTCGGAACTTCCCCGTCCTCGGCAGCGGCGGGAATCGGTACCAGCTTCTGCACGTCGCCGACGTGTGCCAGGCCGTCGAGCGGTGCATGACCGCGCCGCCGGAGGCCGCAAACGCGACTTTCAATCTGGGAGCGAAGGCGTTCGGGACCGTCCGGTCCGACTACCAGGCGGTCCTCGACGAGGCCGGCTTCGGCAAGCGGATCGTCTCCCTGCCCGCCCGCCCCGCGATCGCGGCGCTGCGGCTGCTCGAGGCCGCGGGAATCTCGCCGCTCTATCGCTGGGTGTACGAGAGCGCCGGCAGGGACTCCTCGGTGTCGATCGAGCGGGCGGAACAGCGGCTCGGATTTCACCCGGCGCACAGCAACGCGGACGCCCTGCTGAGCAACTTCCGCTGGTATCGCGCCAACCGCGACAATTTCGCGGCGAAGACCGGCATCTCTCACCGCGTCCCCTGGAAACAGGGAGCCCTCCGGCTCGTCCGGCGCCTCTTCTAGCTCGCCGCCACGGGAAGACGCGGGCAGGAAGGTCCCGCCTGCCACGTCCGACTCCTGCGCGGTCGGATTTCCTGCCGCCCCCGAGGGAAGAGCCGAAGCGATCACCGGCGGCTGCGGTGGAAGCAGCTACTGCCCGAACAGCTCCGTCACACGGGTCCAGATGGCGGCCTTCCTGACCAAGACCTTCGAGCTGTTGCTCTACAAGCCGTAGGACCCCGCGTCTCCTTTCGGAACGGGCGGCCCGGCGGCCGCCCGTTTTTTGCCGCAGGTCACGTCGGGGCGCGGACGAGGCGCCGTGACGCCGTTTGACAGCCCGGGCCGGGGAGCTTAGCCTGCAGCCTTCCCGATATAAAGGACACTCATGAGAGGACGGGTCCTCGCCACAGCCCTGCTCCTGACCGTCGCCGCCCTGGCGGGGGCCGCGACGCTGCCGACCGGTTTCACCGAGACGTTCACCTCGGGCCTCTCGAGCCCCACGGCGATGGCGCTGACGCCGGACGGGCGCGTTTTCGTGTGCCAGCAGGGCGGCCAGCTGCGGGTGATCAAGAACGGCGCCCTGCTGCCCGACCCCTTTCCTGACGGTGACCGTGGATCCGAGCGGAGAGCGGGGCCTTCTCGGAGTCGCTCTGGATCCCGACTTTCCGCAGAACCAGTACGTCTACGTCTACTACACGACCCCGTCCCCGGCGGTCCACAACCGCCTGAGCCGGTTCACGGCCAACGGCGACGTGGCGGTCCCGGGCAGCGAGCTGATCCTCCTGAACCTGAACAACCTCTCCTTCGCCACCAACCACAACGGGGGCGCGCTGCACTTCGGGTTGGACGGGAAGCTCTACGTGGCGGTCGGCGACAACGCGAACTCGGCGAACGCGCAGGTGCTGACGAACCTGCTCGGAAAGCTGCTGCGGGAGGGTGGCCGCCCGACCCCCTGATCCCGCCCGACAACCCCTTCCCGGGCGCGGCCGGCAACAACCGCGCGATCTGGGCGCTCGGCCTGCGCAACCCGTTCACGTTCAGCGTGCAGCCCGGAAGCGGCCGGATCTTCATCAACGACGTGGGTCAGGTGTCGTGGGAGGAGATCAACGACGGGGCGGCGGGCGCCAACTACGGCTGGTCGATCTGCGAGGGACCCTGCCACCCGCCGAACCCTGACTACGTCGACCCCTTCTCCTACTACGCCAACGGCGGCACCACCTGCGCGATCACGGGCGGTACCTTCTACAACCCCCTGCTGCCGCAGTTCCCGGCCGACTATACGGGCGACTATTTCTTCGCGGACTACTGCGCCGACTGGATCAGGAGAATCGATACGACGTCGGGAACGGTCACCGGCTTCGCGACGGGAGCCCCGAGTCCGGTGGACCTGCAGGTCGACCACGAGGGCAATCTCTACTACCTCGCTCGAGGCAACGGCCGCGTCTACAAGGTGACCTACACCGGCGGCAACTCTCCCGTGATCACCGAGAACCCCGAGAGCCAGTTGGTTTCCTTCGGCTCTCCCGCGACCTTCTCCGTGAGCGCCTCGGGGGCGGCGCCGCTCTCCTACCAATGGCAGAGAAACAGCGTCGACATCGGGGGCGCGACCCTGCCATCGTTCACGATCGCATCGGTCGGAGCGGCCGACGACGGGGACCAGTTCCGTTGCCGCGTCTCGAACTCCTTCGGGAACGCGACCAGCGCCCAGGCCCTGCTGACCGCGACCAGCGACGACCCGCCGACGGCCTCCATCCTGACTCCCGCGGCAGGGTCGACCTACACCGCCGGCGCGACCATCGCCTACACGGGAGCCGGGACCGATCCCGAGGACGGCGTCCTTCCGGCCAGCGCCCTTGACCTGGCGCGTGGACTTCCATCACGACACGCACTTCCATCCGTTCGTCGCCCCGGTCTCGGGAGCGATGGGAGGGTCCTTCGTGATTCCGACGCTCGGAGAGTCCTCTCCCAACGTCTGGTACCGCATTCACCTGTCGGTCGTCGACTCGGCCGGGCTGACGAACGAGACTTTCCGGGACGTGATTCCCGTGACCTCGACGATGACGCTGGCGACAAACCCCGCGGGCCTCCAGCTCACGATCGACGGGCAGTCTTTCACCGCGCCGCAGGACATCGTGGGCGTCGTCAACTTCACGCGGACGATCTCGGCCCCTTCGCCCCAGTCCTCCGGCGGCAACACGTACACCTTCGTTTCGTGGTCGGACGGCGGAGCCCGCACGCACACGATCTCGACGCCCGCCACGGACACCACCTTCACGGCGGTCTTCAGCACCGGCGCCACCCCCACCCCGACCCGGACGCCCACCGCCACCCGGACGCCCACGCGCACACCCACGCCCACGACGACCCCCGGCCCGGGCCCGAGCGTTTCGGGAATCGATCCGAGCTCGGGCCCCGCGGCGGGGGGCGCCGGCGTGACGGTCACCGGCGCGGGCTTTCTCGCCGGCGCGACCGTGAGGGTCGGGGGTGTCGCGGCGACGGGAGTGGCGTTCGTCGACGGTTCCCATCTCACCGCCTTCACGCCGCCGCTCGCGCCCGCGACGCTCAACGACGTCGCGGTCACGAACCCCGGCAACGCCACGGGGACTCTCGCCGCGGGCTGGTTCGCGGACTTCCTCGACGTGCCGCAGTCCAACGGCTTTCACGCCGACATCGAGAAGCTGTTCCGTAACGGCGTCAGCGCCGGCTGCGGCGCCGGAAACTACTGCCCGGCAGCGCTCGTGACGCGCGAGCAGATGGCCGCCTTCGTGCTCAAGGGCGAGCACGGAGGAAGCTACCAGCCGCCCGCATGCTCGGCCACCGTGTTCACCGACGTGCCCTGCCCGGGTAGCCCGTTCGTGGACTGGATCAACCAGATCTCCGCCGAGGGCATCACGGGCGGATGCGGGAACGGCAACTATTGTCCGAGCAGCCTGCTGACCCGCGCCCAGATGGCCGTCTTTCTCCTCAAGGCCAAACACGGCGCGAATTACCAGGCGCCGGCGTGCTCGGCCACGGTGTTCGGCGACGTGCCCTGTCCTCAAGGCCCGTTCGTGGACTGGATCAACCAACTCTTCGCCGAAGGGATCAGCGTGGGATGCGGCGGCGGGAACTATTGCCCGACGGCGGCGACCCCCCGGCAGCAGATGGCCACGTTCCTGGTGAGGACGTTCGAGCTGCCCTGAGTCCGGTCGCCACCTTCCTCGTGAGGACGTTCGAACTGCCCTCAGTGCGAGAGCTTGGGCGCAGCGGCGGATTCGAGCGCCGCGAGCAGTTGGGGCGCTTCCCATGAGCCGTCGTAGCGGACGCCGTTGATGAAGAACGTCGGCGTGCCGTTGACGCCGCTTCGTACGCCCGACCGGACGTGCTCTCGAATTCGATCGGCGTACGCCTCGGAGGCGAGCTCGCTCGTAAAACGCTTGACGTCGAGATGGAGCGCCTCCGCGTCGAGGACGAGATCGGCGTCCTCGAGCGCGTCCTGGTGCTCGAAGAGCATGCCGTGCATCTGCCAGAACTTGCCCTGGGCGGCGGCGGCCTCGGCCGCCTCCGCGGCATGTAGGCGTGGGGGTGAATCTGCGTGAGCGGGAAGTTGCGGAAAACGAACCTCAGAGCTCGCCCCCATGCTCCTCCGCACGTCCTCCACGATCGGGTAGGCGGCCCCGCAATAGCGGACATTGGAAATCGCCGTATTCGACCAGCGTGACCGGCGCCGTCGCCGGGCCCCGGACCGGTGATCGGCCTCCGGAGACGGGTCAGGTGTGCAGTACGGCTCATGGTTGCTCCTCCTTTTCGCTTCGCTGGTCAATTTCTTCGAGGGCCTCGAGGATCCCGTCGGCGCCCGGGTTGACTCCCGACGGGCGAGACGTGGCCCAGCGCACCACTCCGTCGGCGTCGAGCACGAAGAGCGCGCGCTCGGACGTCCCTTCGCCCGGGCGGTAGACCCCGTAGGCGCGGGCGACCCCGCCCTTGGGCTCGAAATCCGCCAGCAGAGGGAAGTGCAGCTTGCGGCTCGTCGGCGAAGGCCCGATGACACCAGACGCCGTCGACCGAGATGCCGAGAAGCTGCGCGCCATGGCGCCGGAACTCGGAAAGTACCTCGTTGTAGAGCGACATCTGGTCGCCGCACACCGGACTCCAGTCGGCCGGATAGAACGCCAGAATGACCGGCTGGCCCCGGAAGTCCGAAAGCTTCACTTTCTGGTCCGGCGTCGAGTTCAACTGAAATTCGGGAGCGGCGGTTCCCGCGGAAAGCGCTGAGTTCGTCAGGTCTCCCCCCTTCGTCAGGTTTGGCCTCGCCTCGGAAGCCCGGCCCGTGGAGCCTGCGGGACTCGCGGCATCGGGCCGCGAGATCGTGGCAGACTTAATAGCCTGCAAGATTTGAACCTCCCGGCGGCGCCCGCACTCTTTCGGGTCTCCCCCTTGCTTACCGAGAGGAGTCCGGGGTACTCTCCCCTAGGAAACCGATATGAGCAAACCCAACGACCTCGTCCAGGGCACTCTCGACCTGCTTCTTCTGAAGATCCTGGCGCTGCAGCCTCTGCATGGCTGGGCCATCAGCCTCCGCCTGAAGATCCCTCTCATCGGACGTGCTGCAGGTCAGCGAAGGATCCCTCTACCCGGCTCTGCACAAGCTGGAGCAGGAAGGCTGGATCCAGGCCGAGTGGAAGCAGACCGAGAACAACCGGCGAGCGAAGTTCTACTCGCTGACACGGCTCGGCCGAAGAGCAACTCGAATCCGAGGCGGCGAACTGGCAGCGGCTGTCGTCCGCCATCTCGCAGGTCGTCCAGCTCTCCGAGGCCTAGCCATGCGGATCGAACACTGGTGGTTACACGGTCCCGCTGCGCCTGAGGTCGTCTTCTCCGCTTCCGCCGGGTGGAGGGGGAGCTCGACGAGGAGCTCCAGTTCCACATCGAGCAGAAGACCGAGGAAGGCATCGCCGAGGGACTTTCTCCGGCAGAGGCGCGTTCCCGGGCCCTGCGCGCGATGGGCGGTCTGGACCAGCGGAAAGAGGAAATACGAGACACGCGGCGCCTGCACTGGCTGACGGATTTCGTGGACGACGTGCGCTACGCGTTCCGGAGCCTGCGCCGCACGCCCGGACTGACCGCGTTCGTGATCATCACGCTCGCGCTGGGGATCGGGATGACCGCGACGCCGTTCAGCATGCTCGATGCGCTGGTCTTTCGGCCGTATCCGGTCCCGCGCCCGCGGGACGATCGTCACCCTGGTGAGCACCTCCCGCGACAACGGCTTCGACTCCTTCTCCTATCGCGAGTACCTGGACATCCGCGACCACGCGAAGAGCTACGAAGGCGTGGTCGCCAACGCGCCCCTGGGGACCGTCGGCTTCAGCGCCGAGCGCGGCGCCACGCCGGTGGCCCGCGGCGGAATGCTGGTTTCCGGCAACTTCTTCCGCGTGCTCGGCGTGGAGCCGCGGCTGGGACGCGGCTTCCGGGAGGACGAAGACGAGGTTCCCGGCCGCAACGCCGTGGCGGTGCTCGGACCGGACTTCTGGAGGCGCGAGTTCGCGGGCGACCCTTCCGTCGTCGGCAGGACCGTCCGTTTGAACGCCACGGACTTCACCGTGATCGGCGTCGCGCCGGAATCGTTCCCCGGGATGCTGGTCTTCGGCCGTCCCGACTTCTACATGCCGCTGGCGATGGCCCGGGTGTTCTCGACCGGGCCGCAGAAGGATTTCTTCCGCGGATCGCGACGATCGCCAGTTGAGCGTCAAGGCGCGCCTGAAACGGGGGACGACGCTGCGCGGAGGCGCGCAACGAGCTCGCCGTCCTCGCGCGGGACTTCCAGCGCGAATATCCGAAGCTCAATCGCGACCGCGGCGCGGCGGTGCGCACCCAGTTCGAGATGCGGACGCAGAACAATGACGTCAACTGGAAGTTCAGCGTGATCTTCACGATCCTCGCTCTGGCCGTGCTGCTGGTCGCGTGCACCAACGCCGCGGGGCTCCTCCTGAGCCGTGCCCGCACGCGCACGCGCGAGATCGCCATACGGCTGGCGATGGGCGCCGGGCGTTTCCGGCTGATCCGGCTGCTCCTGACCGAAAGCCTGGTCCTCGCGTTGCTGGGCGGATTGGGCGGGATCGCCGTCGGGTACGTCGGCATCAAGCTGCTGCCCACCTTCAGCATTCCCTCGGAGCTGCCGGTCAAGATCCCGTTCCGAATGGACACGCGCGTGCTGCTGGCGAGCTTCGCGTTGTCCGTCTTGAGCGCGCTGTTCTGCGGCCTCGCGCCGGCGCTGCAGAGCACGCGAGCCGACCTGGTGAACGGGCTCAAAGTCGGCCGACGTGGACGTGCCCGGGCGCAAACGCCTGTGGGGCCGGAATGCGCTGGTGGTGGCTCAGGTGTCCATGTCCCTGATGCTGCTCGCGGCGTCCTTTCTGATGTACCGGGGCTTCCAGAACACCTTGCCGACAGGATTCTCCAAAGATCGCCTGCTGATGGTCCGGTTCGATCCGCGCCTCGTGCAGTACGACGCGGCTCAGACGCAGCAGTTCTACGAGCTGCTGGCCGCGCGCCTCCGGGAGACGCCGGGAGTCGAGAGCACGGCCTTCACGCAGAACCCTCCGCTGGGGCTCGGCGACTTCGGCCAGGTCGCGTTCGTGCCGGACGGTTTTCAAATGCCTCGCGATCGCGAGCACTTCACGTCGCACGCTGGACACGGTCGATGACGGTTTCTTCGAGACGATGGGCATACCCATTCTGCGGGGCCGGGGTTTCTGGCCGTCCGATACCGCGGATGCGCCGCGCGTCGCCGTGGTCAACGAGCAGTTCGCCAAACACTATTGGCCGGGCGCCGATGCCCTGGGCAAGCGCCTCCGGCTCGAGAGCCGCACCGGCACGCCGGTCGAGATCGTCGGCATCGCGCAAACGATCGAGTACGGCCAGGGCTTCGACAAGACGACGGACTTCGTGTACATGCCTCTCGCCCAGCATCCCGTGGCGCGGATGGTCCTGCTGCTGCGGTCGAGCGGCGATCCGCTGCAGATGGTCAAGCCCGTGAAGGACGTCGTCCGGAGGCTCGATCCGAACATGCCGATGCTGGAGACGAGGACCTACGAGGACCTCTACCGGTATTCCGCGGTGGACGGGCCGGCGCGTAGCGGTCCGGCTGGTCGGCAGCCTGGGCGCCGTGGGCCTCCTGCTGGCCATCGCGGGCCTGTACGGGCTGGTGGCGTACAACGTGAGCCGGAGGACCCGCGAGATCGGCATCCGGATGGCGATCGGCGCACGACCCGCTGACGTCGTGCGCCTGGTGATGGGCAAGGGTCTCGTGCTGGTGGGAATGGGAACGGTGATCGGGCTGGCGATGGGCATCGCCGTCGAGCGGCTGTTGAATTCCATGGTGTTCAATGCCGGCGGAGTCGACATCGCGGCGTATCTCATCGTCGTGCCCTCGATGGCTCTCGTGACCGCCCTCGCGGCCTACGTGCCCGCGCGACGGGCAGCCCGGATCCCGCCGACACAGGCGCTGCGGTACGAGTAGGACAGCGAGTTCGTGAACTCCAGAGCCGCTGCGTCAATGACGGACCCGACGGCGGAGGCCTCTCCGCGTTTCAAGGCCAGGCTCGCCGGCGGCTTCTGGCTGATGACCATACTGACGGGTGCCTTCGCCCTGGTCTCCGGCGGTCGGTTCGGGATCGCCATCAACCTCATCGCGACCGCGTGCTATGCCGCTGCGACGGTGCTCGTCTACGGCCTGCTGACGCCGGTGAATCGGAACCTGTCTCTGCTGGCGGCGGTCTTCAGCCTCGTCGGGTGCGCCATCGGCGCGTCGAGCGCCGTCTTTCATCTCGGGGCGCAGGTCGCCAACCTCGGCTTCATCTTCTTCGGGCTGCACTGCCTCCTGGTCGGCTGCCTCATTCTCCGGTCGACGTTCCTGCCTCGAACCGTGGGCGCGTTGATGGCCTTTGGAGGTCTGGGCTGGCTGACCCTCAGTCTTTGCGACTTTGCTGTCGCCGCCGCTCGCGCGCGCTCTCTCCCCCTACATCCTGATTCCCGGCATCCTCGGGGAAGCCTCTCTGACCGCGTGGCTCCTCGCGGTCGGCGTGAACGTTCGGCGGTGGAAGGAGCAGGCCGGCGCGGGGTTGTAGGATGGAGAGGGACATGAGCTCAATCCGGCACCAGGCACGCGTCGCCGGACGCCTCTACCTGCTTCTCGCGCTCACCGCCCCCTTCGGCCTCCTGATCGTCCCCGGCAAGCTGATCGTGCCCGGGAACGCAACCGCGACGGCCGACAACCTTCGAGCTTCCGAGTGGCTTCTCCGCCTCGGCATCGCGAGCGAGCTGATCCACCAGGTGATCGCCGTGTTCCTGGTGCTGGCGCTCTATCGCCTGTTCAAACCGGTCGACGAGGCGCTGGCCAGGCAGGTGGTGGTCCTGGGTGCCCTGGTCTCCGTGCCGATCGTGTTCGTCAACGTGCTCAACGACGTCGCCGCGCTGATCCTCGTGAGCGGAGCCGATTTCCTGTCCGTGTTCGAGAAGCCCCAGCGGGATGCCCTGGCGTACCTGTTCCTCCGTCTGCACAGCCAGGGCATCACCGTGGCCTCCGTCTTCTGGGGGCTCTGGCTCTTCCCGTTCGGGATGCTGGTCATCCGCTCGCGCTTCATCCCCCGCGTGTTCGGCGTCCTGCTGATGATCGCCGGGGTCGGCTACGTCGCCACTTCCTTCACCACCCTGGTCCTGCCGCGGTACGCGGAACTGGTCGAGAAGGTCGCAGGACCGCTCTATTTCGGCGAATTGCCGATCATCTTCTGGCTCCTGATCTGGGGCGCGAGAGAGCGGCCGTCGGAGGCGCCGGCCTCTTAGGCCTGCATTGAACCGGACGACGGCCGGGGCAGAGGCGCCTTCGAGCGAGGGCCGTACGCGACTTCTCGGACGATTGCGCTCCTTGAGCCGTCTGCGCTGGGTTTCCGCCCCGAGCCCCGCCTTCTGAGGATAGGCTTTCGCTTCAGGATGGACGATCCCGCCGAGGAGCGCCGCTTCGCTCGCTGGAGATGCCGAGACTGCGAGTCGGTCCGGTTCGCGCCCATTCCCGAGGACGGCCGTCTGAAGTGCCCCATCTGCTATGCCGTCCAGCAGTTCGACCCCAAGCGGCACGTCCAACGCGACCCCGCCAATCGGGGGAAGCGCCCGGAGGAGATCTCGCTCGACGACTGAGGGCGAGCGCGCCTCTCCGACATCGTCTTGGTGGGCCTCGTCGTTGGTCGTACCGGTCAGCGAAGGCGAAGTCGGGAGTCAGTTCGGCGAAACCTGGAGAACTCTTGTTGGTTTCTCCAGCGAAATCAGCAAGTCAGGACTGGCCCCAGAGATAGACGCCCCCTCAGCTCGTACTGACCTCTGCGAGTGCAACGCCCCGTCACGGGATGGATCGGTCGTGGTTCCGACGGGGATTCCACGTCTGATGCGCCAGCCACTCGGCCATCCGATCGCTCCCCGTTACGGGCAAGGGCTCGGTCAGCTCCTGGGACCGTGCGAAGTCCGCCTCGAAGAGGTCCCGCCGCATCTGGTCGGCGAAGGTCGGGGCGGAAGTCGCGATGTTGGCCTCGTAGTTGGTCCGAAGCGACAGCTTGTTGAAGTTGCAGGAACCGATCAGCGACCAGCCGTCGATGAGCGCGGCTTTCGTGTGCAGCATCCCCGGATAGGTATAGACGCGGACGCCGTTCTCGATCAGCCGATTCGCCTTGACCTTGTTGTTGCCGTCCGTCGACTCCATGTCGGCCTGCGACGGCATGACGACGCGCACGTCGACGCCGCGCCGCCGCGCCGCGATGAGCTCTCGAATCACGGTGTCGTCGTAGATGTACGGGTTCTCGATCCACGCGTATCGCTGGGAGCGGCGGAGCGCCTCGCGCAGCGCCCGGAGGATGGCCGGGTCCAGGGTTTTTGTGTAGATCGGTCTCAAGTCGACGTAGTCTTCCCGCTCGGCGGGTCCCTCGTAGGTTTTGGCCGCCGTCAGAGAGGCGCCCGCGTAAGCCAGATCGCCCAGCGCGGAGGCATGGCTCCAGGCGAGCTCGAAGTCTCGCTCGAGCCAGCCGACGATCGGCCCCTCGAGCTCCACCATCGCGTCGTGCCAGTCGAAGCGATACTCGCGGCCGAGGTTCATTCCCCCGAGATAGGCGTACTTGCGGTCGACGATGATCACCTTCGAGTGATCCCCCATCGTCATGCCGTTCAAAAAGTTGCGGACGCGGACCCGGGACCCGGCTCTCAGGTAGGGCTGGATGGCCCGTGGGGGCTCGAAGCCTTCGGGCATCGGCGAACCCGGGGGCGCCTGGCCCGAGCCGAGAGTGGTCACGCGGTCCAGGAGGACGCGCGTGTCGGGAATGAGGAGCGAACGCCGGCGGACCCGGTCGGCCACATCGACCGCAACGTCGTCCGTGTCCCAGATGCAGACTCGGAAATGGAGCGACTTTGTTGCCTCGTCGATCCGTCGTTCGAGAAGCGGAAAGAAACCGGGACCGTCGAGAAGCAGGCGGATCGACCCCTTGTAACGGCGCGAGCTCATCATCGAGTCGAGCTTCGACTCGAAGGCGGACAGATCCATTCCCGGACCGTCGGTCGCCAACGGCGGGATCTCCGGCTTCGGCCAGCGTCGTGACCGCAACATCACACGCACGGTCTGCAGTCCGAAGTTAACGGCGCGACCCACGAACGATACGGGGTTCTTGACGAACCCGAGCACTTGTCCCTCGAGGATCGATGCCTCGAACATGCGCCAGCCCTTTCCCGAAGCTGCCTGTTCGCTCGCGACGTCGGCGGAGCCGGGCCAGGTCGCGACGACCACGACCTTCTCGTCGAGGTCGAAGACGTAGTAGCTGGGGAGCTCCCCTTCGCGTGCACCTACGAGTAGAAACAGACGGCTCGTGGCGCCGGTCTCGCGTTGCCGATCTTCGACGGCGGCGATGAGCTTCGCGGGCGACCTCCGTCGGGTTGACCTGACGCACGACCCGCACGTCGGGCGGCCGGTCGGCCGCCGGGACGAGTCGCGTAAGACCGGAAGCTTCTCGATACGCCACGAATTCACGGTCCCCAAGACCGATGAACGCCCCTTCGCCGACGGCGCTCGGCACGAGCCGTTCCGCCAGTTTCTGGCCCACACCTCGGAAGCGCTCGGCCGGTAGGATCGTGGCCTCGCGGACCGAGGCACGCATCGCTTCGATGCCTCGGGGAACCTTCTCGACGAGCGTCAGGATGGCGGTCCGAAACCGATCCGTTCCGGATTTCTCGAGGCCGCTCGCCTTCCACTCGGCCTGGAAGACTCGGTGCTGGCCGCCCTCCCCGAAACGCAGAATCAGCTGGTTCTGGTAGACGTAGGCGCGGAGCGGCGCATCGGGCGGCAGAGTGTCGAGAGCCTGACGGGTATTGGCGTTGCGGACGGCGTGACTGCATGCCGCGCCCTGGACCGCGACCAGAAGCAGCACGGGCAAGGCGATGCGGGACGGATGCCGAGCCCGGCCGGCGCGACTCCCACCGACGGAATCAGGCATCCCGAGCACGCGTCCGTCCCTTCCGCTCTTCATGCTCGACTCCCTTTCGAGAGGTGAAGCTGCAACAGCCGAAACGTGATTCGGATTGTGAATGTTCGCATGATCTGCTGCCTCCAGGGGATCGCTGACATGACGCCACGGTAAGCGAAGCTCGAGTCCCGATATCTCGCGCGATGGAGGTCAGCCTGGAGAACTCATCCCGGGTATACCACGCAGCGGAATTAGCGAAGGTCCCCCGCACCTACTCAACACCTGCCCACGGACGGGCGAACGTCGCCCCGCTGAAAAGCGGGAGTCCTGTCGACCTCCGGCGGTTATGAATTCGACGATCCTCGGCTCCTTCGCTCACAACGGCAGCTCCCCACCGGCCTGCTCCGCCGCCATGTATGCGGCGTACCATTCGGGCCAGTTCGCATCTCGCTGCCCGGTGCGCTTCTCGTGCTCGCCATGAGCGGCCTCGGCGCGCCGGAACGCGCTCGCCAGGTCGCTCGAGGAGCCGAACGAGGTCGCGGTGGAGTCCATGCGACCGGGAAGCCGGGTCGTGATCTCCTGCAGCACCCAGGCGTTGCCGTCGGGATCGCTGAACGAGGCGAGCGAGAAGTAGCTGCGACGCTCGGGGTCCAAACCGCCGGCCGGGCCTTGCGCGCCGAGGTGGAATAATTCGCTCACCGCGATGCCGGCCGCGACCAGCTTTTTCCGGGCCGCCTCGACATCGGAGACGATCAGGTACCCCTTTGGCGACCCAGGCGCCGCCGACGTGAGGTTCGCGCCGAAGTGGACCGAGCACGAGGAACCCGGCGGTGTGAGCTGGACCACGCCGGAGCCCGGCGGCGTGACGTCCTGCCTCCACCCGAGCCTCTTGTAGAACTCCGTCGCGCGGTCGACATCCGACACGGGGATGACGACCACCTCGAGCTTCATGTCGACCCTCCGATTGCGGTCCTCGGGGGTCGCGTCGTCAGTACCGGTTGCGGCCGCGCTCATGGGTGCCTCCTTTTTTCATGGTCTGCATCAATCTCAGAGCCTTCAACCAGGTCGCCGAGCATCCGGCCCGGTTCGTTGCCGCGTTTCGGGTCTGTGGGGGAAGCCGTTGGCCACGATCGTGACGGCATCGCTACCTCCCGTTTGCAGAGCCTGTCTCGCTCGCAATCGGTTCGGTCGGCAGCTGAGGATGTCTGCCGGATCGGTCAGGAGCGAGCGTCGTGAAGCTATCGCCGCGAAATCCGGGGTGTCAAGTGCCTGGGGAGGATCGGTGCGTCTCCTCGTCCGATCGCCAAGGATACTTGAGTGATAACGCTCGACCAGATTTCGAGGGGCATCTGACCCGGTTCTGACACAGAAACCCTGTCGCCGTTGCCGAAAGTCGCCATTCACCGCCCGTGGCAAGATGCGTGAACCGATGACCTTTTCGGCCAACGCCGTTCGTGTGGACAGAAGACGACCGATGAGATCCTTGCCAACGTGGCAGACTCCGGCGAATCCGGGACACGAGCAACGGACAACTGGCGTTATCAAGAATGCGGTCTAGCGAGGCGGAGCCTCGATGGTCTCAGGCGCAGCCTCGCTAGAGACGGTCGCCCAACAAGGAGGATCGCCGTGGCTCATTCTTCTGTGCGGCCCGCCGCCGACGCCCCGCGCCACGGGGCTGCAGCCGACGTGTCGCCTCCGAACGTCTGCTTGCTGTCGAACGGTAGTTATGCCGTCATGCTGACCCAGGCCGGGAGCGGATACAGCACCTGTGATGGGATCGACGTGACGCGCTGGCGCGAGGACGCGACCCGCGACTGCTGGGGACAGTACTTCTACATCCGCGACCTCGATGGCGGCGGCGCATGGTCGGCTGGTCGGCAGCCGCTCGGTGGAGACGCCGACGAGTACGAGGCGATCCTCGATTTCGATCGCGCCGTTTTCCAGCGTCGCGATGCGGATATCGAAACGCGCTATGAAATCGCGGTCGCAGCCGACGCGAATGCCGAGGTTCGGCGGATCACGTTGACGAATCACGGCGTCTTGCCCCGCACGCTGGACGTGTGCAGCTACGCTGAGGTGTCCCTGAATGGTCGCCGCGCCGATCAGGCCCATCCGGCCTTCGCCAAGCTTTTTCTCGAGACCGAGTACCTGCCCGCGCCCTCAACTCTGTTGTGCCGCCGACGGCCTCGCGCGCGGGATCAGAAACCGATCTGGGCCCTGCACTTCTTGGCCGGCCCGGAGAGAGCCGATAGCGCTGTCGGAGAGGTCGAGTACGAGACCGACCGGGCCAAATTCCTGGGCCGGGGCCGTTCCTCGGCCTGCCCCGCCGCTCTGGATTTGGGAGCTGCCCTGTCGGGAACCGTCGGGCCGGTCCTCGACCCGGTTTTCAGCTTGCGCCGCCGGGTCCGGCTCGCGCCGGGCACATCCGCGGTCCTTGCTTTCGGTAACGCAATCGCCGCCGACCGCAACGAGGCGGTCGCTCTGGCCCTCAGGTTCAGCGACCTGGCCGAAGTCGCGCGCACGTTCGAGCAGTCGAGGATCCACAGTCAGGCGACGCTTGTCGCGCTCGGCATCGCACCAGAAGACGCCAGCCTGTTCCACCGGCTGGCCGCTCACGTTCTCTTCAGCGGGCCGGCCCTTCGGTCGCGAGAGTCCGTTGACAGCAAACCGTCTCGGCCAGTCGGGCCTGTGGCCGCACGCGATCTCCGGAGATCAGCCGATCGTGCTGGCCCGATTCGCTCGCCCTAGCGACCTTGACTTGGCCGGCGAACTCATCCGAGCCCACGCCTACTGGCGTCGCTGCGGGCTCGTGGCGGACCTCGTCCTCCTGAATGATGCCGAGCCTGCTGATGAACTGCACGACCTGCTCGAGGAGCTGGTGCGGTTGGGACCGACCGCCGAGCTATCGGACAAGCCAGGCGGCGTGTTCCTGCGAACCGCGGGAGAGATGCCGGCGGAGGACGTCGTACTGCTCGAGGCCGCGGCCCGCGCGATCTTGCGCGGGGACGCGGGCTCACTGGCCGCACAGCTCGACCAGGCGCCTGCCCCTGACACGCTGCCGGCCGACCTCCCCGTCACAGCCGCCACGACGACGGCCACTCCCGACAAGTCAAGCGCTGCCGGCGAGGCGCTGTTGTTTGCCAACGGGCTGGGCGGGTTCACGCTGGACGGCCGGGAGTACGTACTGACGCTTCGCGGTCGCGAGCGGCCGCCGGCTCCGTGGAGCAACGTCCTCGCTAACCCTGGGTTCGGCTGCCTGATAACCGAAGCCGGCGCCGGCTACACCTGGGCCGGCAACGCCCAGATGAACCGGCTGACCCCGTGGAGCAATGACCCGGTCGCCGACCCACCCGGTGAGGCCCTTTATCTCCGCGACGAGGAGACTGGGGAATTCTGGTCACCGGCGCCGAGCCCCTGCGGCGGCGATGCGACGACCGTCGTCCGTCACGGACAAGGCTACACCCGCTTCACCAAGACCAGCCACGGATTGGTTCAAGACCTCGTCGTCTTCGTCGCCGCCGTCGATCCGGTCAAGCTGATTCGCCTGCGGGTCAGCAACCTCAGCGCTCGGCCCAGGCGGCTGTCAGCAACCTTCTATGTCGAGTGGGTGCTTGGCTCGCTCCGCGAGCAGGCCCCACTGAATGTCCTGTGCACGCTCGACCCTGAGAGCGGTGCCCTCTTCGCTCGAAGCGCCTGGGCAGGTGATTTCGCCGGGCGGGTCGCTTTCGCCGACGTGGCGCGTCGCCCCCGCTCGTTCACGACCGACCGCACCGAGTTCCTGGGGCGCTACGGCTCGGCGGAAGCGCCCGCCGCCCTCAGGCGGGAGCGGCTCTCCGACCGGGCTGGTGAGCTCTGCGACCCCTGCGCCGCGTTCATGACCGGGCTGGAGTTGCCGCCGGGCGGCGAGGACGTCGTCTTCTTTTTGCTCGGACAAGCGGAGACTGAGGAAGACGCGCGGCGGCACATTCGGTTCTACGGTGAGGCCGGGCGAGCAGACAAGGCGCTGGAGGAGGTCACGGCGGGATGGGATCGCATCCTCGGCACCGTACAGGTCCGCACGCCCGACCCCGCGCTGGATCTGATGCTCAATCGCTGGTTGATCTACCAGGCGCTTGCGTGCAGGGTATGGGGCCGGACCGGGTTCTACCAGTCTGGCGGGGCCTACGGCTTCCGCGACCAGTTGCAGGACGCGATGGCGCTTGTTTACGGCGCCGCTGAGGAAGCGCGCGGGCAGATCCTGCGAGCGGCCGCCAGACAGTTCGAAGAGGGGGACGTGCAGCACTGGTGGCACCCGCCGGCGGGCCGCGGTGTCCGCACGCGGATCACCGACGATCTCTACTTCCTGCCTCTCGTCACCTGTCACTACGTCGCCACAACCGGCGACACGGCGCTGCTGGATGAGCGGGTGCCGTTCTTGCGGGCGCCGGTCCTGAGGCCCGAACAGGAGGAGGATTATGGTCTCCCCGATGTGAGCGACGTGACCGGGACGGTCTACGAGCACTGCGTGCGAGCGCTGGAGCACGGCCTGAGGCTCGGACCGCACGGCCTGCCGCTGATGGGCACCGGCGACTGGAACGATGGCATGAACCAAGTCGGGGCGGAGGGGAAGGGCGAGAGCGTCTGGAACGGCTGGTTCATGCTGGCAACGCTACGAGAGTTTGCAGGCCTGGCCGAGCGGCGCCGGGACACTGCGCGCGCGGCCTGGTGCCTGGAGCGAGCGGAGGCGCTGCGAGGAGCGTTGGAGGAGCACGCCTGGGACGGCGGCTGGTACCGGCGGGCGTACTTCGACGACGGCACTCCGCTCGGCTCGGCGCAGAACGAGGAGTGCCAGATCGATTCGATCGCCCAGACGTGGGCGGTCATCTCCGGAGCCGCCAACGCGGAGAGGGCGCGTCAGGCGATGTCGGCGGTGGAGGATCGTCTGGTCCGCGATGCGGATCAGATGATCCTGCTGTTCACGCCACCGTTTGATCGCGGCTCGCTCGAGCCCGGCTACATCAAGGGCTACGTGCCCGGAATCCGCGAAAACGGCGGGCAGTACACTCATGCCGCGACCTGGGTCGTGCTGGCGACCGCCCTGCTCGGCCGGGGCAAGCGCGCGCTGGAGTTGTTCGCATTGCTCAACCCGGTCCGCCATGGCGCGACTCCCGAAGACGTCGAGCGGTACATGGTGGAACCGTACGTCGTGGCGGCGGACGTCTACGGAGAGCCGCCGCATACTGGGCGGGGTGGCTGGACCTGGTACACCGGCTCTGCCAGCTGGCTGTATCGCGTCGGCCTCGAGGCGATCCTCGGCTTCCACAAGCGAGAGGACCGTCTGAGGATCGACCCCTGCGTCGCGCCGGATTGGCCGCGCTACGAGCTGACCTACCGCCACCGCTCCGCGATCTACCATATCGTCGTGGAGAACGCAGCAGGCACGGGCCGCGGCGTGCGTGCCGTTACGGTAGACGCGCATGCCGTGCCCGATGGCGAGATCCCGCTCATGGACGACGGAAAAACCCATGAAGTTCGAGTCGAGCTGGGCTGAGGGACAGCGGAAGGGAGGACAGGAAGAAAGGATGGCCGACCAGCTGCCGGCAGAGGAGGACTTGGACCGGCTGCCGACGGACAAGGAACTCGCCCGGCTTCAGCGGACCACGGTGCTGTACTACCTTCACGAGACCAACCCGGACAATGGGCTGGTCCGTGACAAGACCGACCCCGACGCGCCATGCAGCATCGCGGCCGTCGGTCTCGCCCTGGCGACGATCCCGGCTGTTGTCGAGCGCGGCGTGCTCATTCGCAAGTTCGCTGCGAAGATCGCCCGCCGCAGACTCCGCAGCCTCATGAACCTCCCGCAGGGACCTGAGCCGGACACTGCCGGGTACAAGGGGTTCTTCTATCACTTCCTCGACATCGATACCGGCCGTCGCGTCTGGAATTGCGAGCTCTCCACGCTCGACTCGGCGTTCCTGTTCGCGGGTGCCCTGACCTGTGCCACCTACTTCGACGCCGACACGGAGGAAGAGGCCGAAGTCCGACGCCTGGCCGACGCGCTCTACAGCCGGGCCGACTGGGACTGGGCGTGCAATGGTGGCCCGACGCTCACCCACGGCTGGAAGCCCGAGACCGGCTTTCTGCCGTACCGCTACGAGGGATATGACGAAGGGCTCCTGCTCTACCTTCTCGCACTCGGCTCGCCGACTCACCCACTTCCGCCGGAGAGTTACAACGCGTACTGCGCCACCTATCAGTGGAAGGAAATCTACGGCCGCGAGCTGCTCTACTCCGGGCCGTTGTTCACACACCAACTTTCGCACCTCTGGATCGATTTCCGTGGCATTCGCGACGCGTTCATGCGCGAGCGCGCCAGCGACTACTTCGAGAACAGCCGGCAGGCGACCTTTGTGCAGCAGGAGTACGCGATCAGGAACCCGCTGGGCTTCGAGGGCTACGGGGAGCACTGTTGGGGCTTCACGGCCTGTGATGGCCCGGGCTGGGTCAAGCGCGCAGTGCACGGGGTCGACCGGGAGTTTCACGGCTACATCGCCCGCGGCGCGCCGTTTGGCCCCGACGACGGCACTGTCGCACCGTGGGTCGTGGTCGCGTCGTTGCCGTTCGCGCCGGAAATCGTCATCCCGACCGTCCGACAGTTCGCCCGACTGGACCTTGGAATGACCGCCCCCTACGGGTTCAAGCCGTCGTTCAACCAGACCTTCGCCGTGGAAGAGAGCCCGACCGGTTGGTGGGTCACGCCCTATCACTTCGGCATCGACCAGGGACCGGTCGTGTTGATGATCGAGAACTACCGATCGGGTCTCATCTGGGACATCATGCGCGGCTGCCCAGCCGTGATCGCGGGGCTACGGCGAGCCGGGTTCACCGGCGGCTGGCTGTGAAGCGGAGGGCATGCGCGTCCGCGCTCGTGCACCGCGGTCTGCATCGCTATGATCCTGGCAGATGAGAACCGACGTGGCGGCGGCCGCTCGTCGTGGATTACGAGGGCGCAGCCCGACCGCTGAAGGCCGGCCGCGCGGGCGCTCATGCAAGGAGCTCCGTTATGGTCCGGTCACGAACTCGCCGCCGATCCGGAGCGGAGGTCATCTCCTATGACTGAAGCTGAGGGAGTCGTTGGAGCGGGAAACGGGGATCGAACCCGCGACTTCCACCTTGGCAAGGTGGCGCTCTACCGCTGAGCTATTCCCGCTCGGGGAGGCGAAGGATAGCCGAGCCCGCGGCCGGGGGTCAAGACAGGTCGCCGGGCGCCGCGTGGAGGTCCCGGACGTTGCCGCCGCAGTGATCGCAGACGCGCACGCTCGTCCCGCCGAACTTTTTCTCGGGCGCGCACTCGTCGCAGAGCGGGCGTCCCGAGTCCTTGCACTGGTAGTGCGCGACCACGTCCGTGTGCTTGCGGCAGACGGCGGCGGCGTCGTCCGGGCGGTCTTGCGCAGCTCGAAGAGGGACTTGAGCTCCGGCAGCTCGACGGCGCGGACGGCGGCGGCGGCGCCCGAACGAACCTGGTCGGACTCGTTGAGCGCGCCGGTGCGAATCAGTTTGCTCATCGCGCGCCGGTCGAAGGAGTCGTTCTCGAATCCCTTCTCGTCCACCGCGTAGCGCTTCTCGGCGTCCGGCGCGGCCGGCTCGGCCCTGGCCGCGGGCGGAGCCGCGAAGGGGCGGCTCGGGGGCCAGGGCGCGGCTCGGCGCGGTGGAGCCAGGCGCGCGGAGGAGGCGGCGGGGGCGGGGGAGGCGGCGCCGGCTCGGGCTCGGGCTCGAGCGGCGGGGGGCCGGCGCGGGCTCCGGGGCGCTCTCCCCCGCCTCCGGAAATTGTAGACCCGCACCTCGTCGCGCGACGGAAAGTCCATCGCCTTGCCGCACCGGGGGCAGCTGAAACGGGCCTGGACCGCGGGAATCTTCGCGAGCGCGATCGAAAAGCTCGCGCCGCAGCTCGGGCAGGCGAAGGTGTAGCGAAGCTCCTCGTCCGTTGTCACCTGCGCTCTGGATCACGGTCGATTTTAGCATGCGGGCTTCACGTCAGGCGTTCGCGGCTCGGGCACGTCGAAGGCGCCGCGCAGAATCGCGACCTCCGCGCGGCCGTCCGACTCGAGAATCGAGACGACGTCGAAGCGGCACCGCCCCGGTCCGACGCGCCGCCGCCGGACGTACTCCCGAGCGGCGCGCGCGATGCGGCGCTGTTTCTCGAGCGTGACGGCCTCCGCGGGCGCCCCGAAGCCGAGGCCGCTTCGGCCCTTGACCTCGATGAAGCAGAGCACTCCGTTTTCCTCGGCGACGAAGTCGATTTCGCCCGAGCGGCCGCGATAGTTGCGCGCCCGGATCCTGTAACCCGCGGCCTTCAGGCGCTTCGCCGCGAGGTCCTCCCAGCTCTGGCCGACGCCGCGGGAGCCGAGATAGCGCGCGGGCCGCAGGGGGCGAAGGGCCTCGAGGACCCGGTTCAGAACCGCGCGCGGCGTCACGCGCCCGTCACCCCATCGAGCGGCGCGCGAGCTCGAGGACATCGAAGGGCTGCGTCGCGACGCCGAGCTCGTCCTTCGCGTTGCCGATCATGACCATGCAGAACGGGCAGACCGCCGACGGAGCCCGCGCCGGTGTCGGCGATCTCGCGCATGCGCTTCTGGTTCATCGCGCTGCCGAGCTTCTCCTCCATCCACATCTGCCCGCCGCCGGCGCCGCAGCACAGGCCCTTCTCTTGCGAGCGCGCGAGCTCGCGGCAGCTCGCACGCCGGGGATCGCGCGCGAGCATCTCGCGCGGCGCGTCGTACACGTCGTTGTAGCGGCCGAGGTAGCAGGTGTCGTGGAACGTGACCGTCTCCGGGATCGCGGCGTCGTCATCTTCACCCGGCCGGCGCGCGATCAGCTCGGCGACGAGCTGGGAGCCGTGGACGACCTCGTAGTGGCCGCCGAAGTCCGGGTACTCGTTCTTGAGGGAGTTGAAGCAGTGCGGGCAGGTCGTGACGATCTTCCGGACCTTGTAGCCGTTGAGCGTCTCGACGTTCTGCTGCGCCAGCATCTGGAAGAGGTACTCGTTGCCCACGCGGCGCGCGGAGTCGCCGGTGCAGGTCTCCTCGGTGCCGAGGATCGCGAACGAGACCCCGGCCGCGGTCAGGATCTCGACCAGGGCGCGCGAGACCCGCTTGGCGCGGTCGTCGTAGCTGCCGGCGCAGCCGACCCAGTACAGCACCTCGACCTCGATGCCGGCTACCTGGCTCATCGTCGCGACCGGCAGGCCTTGGCCCAGTTGGCGCGGTCGCGGCCGACATGTTCCACGGGTTGCCGTTGGTCTCCATGCCGCGGAAGGCGTTCTGGACCTCCTTCGGGAACTCGGCCTTGTCGAGCACGAGATAGCGGCGCATCTCGGCGATCTTGTCGACGGCCGGGATGATGAAGACCGGGCACGCCGTCGTGCAGACGCCGCACATCGTGCAGGCCCAGATCGTGTCCTCGGAGATCCAGTCCCCGATGAGGTCCCGGCGCGGCGGGCGGCGCCGCGCCGTTTCCGCGCCCGTCGGCCTCGCGGCGAGGATCGAAGGCGTGGCCTCGTACACCGCGTCGCGCACGTCGCCGATGAAGATCTTCGGGTCGAGCGGCTTTCCCGTCAGGGCGGTCGGGCACACGACGCGGCAGCGCCCGCACTCGGTGCAGGTGTAGCCGTCGAGCATCGACTTCCAGGTCAGGTCCTCGACCTGCGAGGCGCCGAAGCGCTCGGAGTTCTCGAGGTCGACCGTCGCGGAGCTGGCCCATCGGCTCGAGGTTCATGAAGAAGATGTTCGGGATCGACGTGATGATGTGGAAGTGCTTCGAGTACGGGAGGTAGTTGCCGAAGATCAGGATGTCGAGCGAGGTGCCCCCACCAGCACCACTCGTAGATCGGCCTGAAGCTCGACCGCGGCGACTCCCGCCAGCCAGCCGCGCGAGCGACGCCGACGGCCGGCACCCAGACCGTGCGGGGGACGGGTCGAGAGCGGTGCGCGCGGCTTCCGCGACGAGGTCCGTCACCATGAGGAACGCGATGAGAAAGAGGATGATCCAGGCGTCGGTCGTCAGATCGAGCCGCTTCGGGCGGGCGAAGGCGCGACGGAAGACCGCCATCCCGACCCCGAGGAGGGTCAGCACCTCGAAGACGTCCTTGACCAGCGTGTAGGCGTTGCCGGCGCGCCCCGGGCAGGAGCACGAATCCCGGAATCAGCCCCTCGACGACGAGCGCGATCGTGCGCACCGTCAGCACGACGAAGCCGCTGAAGATCAGGATGTGGAACACGCCCGCGTAGAAGTCGCGGAACATGCGCTTCTGCGCGAACGCGTACTCGAGCGTGCGAACGATGCGCTCCGCCGATCCGCGTGAAGCGGTTGTCCGGCCGGCCGGCGAGGAGCACCCGGATCCGCCGCGAGATCGGAGTAGACGAAGGCGACGGTCGCCGCGAGGACCAGGAGCGCGAAGACCACCCGGCCGGGCAGGCCGAGGATCACCCTGTCGGTCGGCAGCGGCGGCACGATGCCAAGTCTAGCAGGCTGTTTTTCGGCCGAGAGACTCGCCCCGATTGACTTACGATCTCGGCGCGATGGTCCGACGCTCCCGCTCACCCGCGCCCCCGCCTCTGGGGACCCGATCCTGCGGGAGACCTTCGCGAGTTGGTTCGAACGCGACGCATTCGCGCAGAGCGCGGCCCTCGCCTTCTTCGCGCTGTTCTCGTTCGCTCCGGTATTGATCCTGTTCGTCGCGGTGGCCGGCCGGCTCTTCGAACCCTCGGCGGTTCGCCAGCACATCGTCGGCGAGTTCGAGCTGCTCATGGGCCATGACCAGGCTCTGGCCGTCGACGCAGATGCTCGGATACGCCGCTTTCCAGAGCACAGGCGCCCTTGCCCGGATCGTCGGGCTCATCACGTTTCTGCGTCGGGACCACCGCGGTCTTCGTCCAGCTCCAGGACTCGCTCAACCACATGTGGGATGTGGCACCCAAGCCGGGACCGCTGATCAAGACCCTGCTGCTGAAGAGGCTGATCTCATTCGCGCTGGTCCTGGCCGTCGGGTTCGTCCTGCTCGTCTCGCTCGTCTTCTCGGCGACGATGCACGCGCTCCAGGTCCTGGTCCAGGGCTTCCTGGAGCTTCCCGCCGCCCTCTTCGAGGGCGGCGAACGCGGTCGTGACCTATCTGCTGATCTCCCTCCTCTTCGCGATGATCTACCGCATCCTGCCCGACGTCGAGATCCCGTGGCGCGACGTCTGGTTCGGCGCGCTCGTGACGGCGCTGCTGATCTCGCTGGGAAAGTGGGCGATCGGATTCTATCTGGGCCGGACTGCCCTGGCCTCGGCATACGGAACCGCCGCCTCGGTTATCGTCATCCTCTTTTGGGTCTACTACGCTCTCTTCTGGTGCTGCTGGGCGCGGTGTTCACTCGCGTTCAGTCCAAGCACTTCCACGAGCACCGGCGGCGTGCGACCGCCGGCGCCCGGCGGGTGAAAGTTGTCGAGAAGGAGCTGCCGCCGTCCTGAGGATGCGGGTCGCTTCGATTCTCGAGGATGGCTCTGCCGCGCTCAGCGCTGACAGCTGAGGCCGCGGTCGCAGATACGCCGCAGAGACGTTCTGAGCCGACCGGTGAAATGCCGACGTCACTCCGTGCTTGCGCGGCCCTCACAGCCTTGGCGAACTCGGGAACGATCTTGAAGATGTCGCCGACGACGCCGTAGTTGGCGACCTTGAAGATCGGCGCCTCGGCGTCCTTGTTGATCGCGACGATGACCTTCGACGTGCCCATCCCGGCGAGGTGCTGGATCGCTCCCGGAGATGCCGCAGGCGACGTAGAGAGTCGGCGACACGACCTTGCCCGTCTGGCCGACCTGATGCTGGTGGTCGATCCAGCCGGCGTCGACCACGGCGCGCGAAGCGCCGAGGGCCGCGTGAAGGGCCTGCTGCAGGTCGCGGATGAGGGGCCAGTTCTCGGGGCCCTTGATGCCCCGGCCTCCGGACACGATGATGTCGGCTTCCGAAACGTCGATCTCCTTGGTCTCGGAGACTTCGACGCGCACGACCTTCGCGCGGGGCGCGATGTCGCCGAGCTCGAGCGTCTCGATTTTCGGCTCCGCCGCTCCGTCCTGGGCTTCGGCCGGGAAAACGTTCGGCCGCGTCGTCGCGATCTGCAGCTTCGCGGCCCCGCAGTCGACCTCGGCCCGCGCCTTGCCCGAATAGACGGGACGCCACGCCACGAGGCGATCCCCTTCGACCCGCAGCTCCATCACGTCGGCCAGGACCGAGACCTCGTGGCGCGCGGCATAGCGGGGCGCCACGTCCTTGCCCATCGCGGTCGCGGCGATCAGAACGGCGTCGGGGCTCTCCTTCTTCGTCGCCGCGTCGAGAGCCCCGACGTAGCCCTTGTTGCCGTAGAGGGCAAGGTCCTCGCGGTCGGCGACGTACACGGTCCCCGCGCCATATCTCCGAGGTCTTTGGCCAGGGCCGTGACTCCCTTTCCGGGAATCACCGCCGCGACCGGGCCGCCGGCGAGCTTGCGCGCCAGCGAGAGCGCCTCGAGCGAGGCCTTTCGGATCTTGCCGTCCCGCTGTTCGATGAAGACGAGGAATTTCATGATGATCGTTGTCCTATTCGAGTTCGGCGATCCCTCGCTACTGCTCGGGATGACGGCGTGGTGGCGGCCGTCAGATGACTTTTGCTTCCTCACGGAGCAAGCGCGCCAGCTCCTTGCCCGCCGCCACCGGGTCGTCGCCGGGCACCATCTTGCACGCCACGCTCGCCGGCGGGAGCTCGAGCTTGCGCCAGCGCGTCTTCGCGTTGGCGGGGTCGGCCTCCGGCACGCCCAGCTCCGCCAGCTTCTTCTCGACGATCGGCTTCTTCTTGGCCGCCATGATCCCCTTCAACGACGCGTACCGCGGCTCGTTGAGCCCTTTCTGCGCGGTCAGCACCGCGGGCAGCGCGCACTCCACGACCTCGTGGGCCCCCTCGATCTCCCGGTGCGCGGTGATCTTGCCCTCGCTGGATCTCGAGCTTGATGACGTTGGCCACATGGGGCAGGTCCATCAGCTCGGCGAACATCGGCCCGACGAGCGACTCGTCGAATCCGACGCCCTTCTGGCCGAACCACAGGAAGTCGTACGCCCCGCCTTTTGCGGCGGCGGCCAGCGCCCTGGCCGTCCCGAGCGCATCGAGAAACGGGGTTCCGGTCGAATCCACCCAGATCGCCTCGTCCGCGCCTCGCGCGAGGCACTCGCGCAGCCCCGTCTTGGCCCTTTCGGGCCCGACCGTCATCACGGTCACGACGCCCGCGCCCTTCGCCTCCTTGTCCGGAGCGCCTCCTCCAGGGCGAACTCGTCGTAGGGCGAGACGATCCACTTCACGTCCGACTCGTCGATCGACTTTCCGTCGGCCGCGATCTTGATCTTGGTCTCGGTGTCGGGGACGTAGGCGATGCAGACGAGCGAGTTCATGCGGCGGTCAATCCATTCGCTTCAGGATGAGGCAGCCGTTGGTGCCGCCGAAACCGAAGGAGTTCGAGAGCACGGTGCGCACCCGGACCTGGCGGCGCCGTGTTGGGCACGTAGTCGAGATCGCACTCGGGATCGGGCATGCTCGTAGTTGATGGTGGGGGAAGCACGCCGTGGTACACGGCGAGGGCGCAGATGGCCGTCTCCAGGCCGCCCGCCGCGCCGAGCAGGTGCCCCGTCATGGACTTCGTCGAGGAGACCGCCAGCTTCCTGGCGTGCTCTCCGAAGACCGTCTTGATGGCCAGCGTCTCGGCGCTTGTCCCCGAGCGGCGTCGAGGTGCCGTGGGCGTTGATGTAGTCGATCTCCTCGGCGATCGAGGCCCGCGTCGGCGAGGCAGTTCTTCATGACCCGCGCCGGCCCGTCGCCGTCCTCGGAGGGAGCGGCGATGTGGAACGCGTCGCCCGACAAGCCGTAGCCGGCCAGCTCGGCGTAGATCCGCGCGCCGCGCTTCTTCGCGGACTCCATCTCCTCCATCACGACGAGGCCCGCGCCCTCGGCGATCACGAAGCCGTCCCGATCGCGATCCCAGGGGCGCGAGGCGCTGGCCGGATCGTCGTTGCGCGTCGAGAGGGCCTTCATGACGGAGAACCCGCCCACGGCCAGCGGCGTGAGCACCGACTCGGTACCGCCGGCGATCGCGAGCGTCCGCGTCTCCGTACTGGATCATCCGGTAGGCCTCTCCGACGGCGTGGGCGCCGGTCGTGCAGGCCGTGGCCGTCGTGAGGTTCGGGTCCCTTCAGGCCGTACTTGATCGAGATGTTGCCGCCCGCCTCGTTGACGATCAGCCCCGTGATGAAGAACGGGGAGATGACCCGGGGGTTGCCGCCGGTCTCGATGAACTTTCTCTGGGTCTCCTCGATGAGCGGAAGGCCTCCGATCCCCGATCCCACGACGACGGCGAACCGCTCCCGGTTCTCGTCCGTCACGGGGACACCCGAGTCCTCCATGGCGAACTGGGCCGCCGCCATGGCGTAGTGGATGAAGGTGTCCATCTTCTTGATCTCTTTCCGGTCGATGTAGAGGGACGGGTCGAAGTCTCTTCACCTCGCCGGCGATGCGGGAGCTCAGACGCGAGGCGTCGAAGCGGGTGATCGGGCCCAGACCGGAGCGGCCGGCGGTGAGTCCGTCCCAATTCTCCGCGTTTCCGATGCCGAGAGGAGAGACGAGGCCTACCCCGGTGACGGCCACCCGGCGCGGCGAGGAAAAGCGGGGCATGGGGTTTAGTTTTTCGAGGAGTTCTTCTCGATGTACTCGATGGCGTCCTTGACCTTCTGGATCTTCTCGGCGGCCTCGTCCGGGATCTCGATGTTGAACGCTTCCTCGAAGGCCATGACGAGCTCCACGGTGTCGAGCGAGTCCGCGCCGAGGTCATCGACGAAAGACGCCTCGGGAGTCACTTCGTTGGCGTCCACGCCGAGTTGCTCGACGATGATGCTCTTCACCTTTTCTTCGACAGCCATTCCTCTCCCCCTTCTTCGGATTGCGAAAAGACGCCGTATTGTTCCCTAGATGCCCCCCGGGGGCAAGGGTAGGAAAAACTACATATAGAGGCCCCCGGAGACGTTGAGAACGGTTCCCGTGATGTAGCGCGCCTCCTCGGAAGCGAGAAACGCCACGGCCGCGGCGACGTCGTCGGGCGTGCCGAGGCGCTCGAGCGGAATCTGCGCCGAGCAGACGCTCACGCGCCACGTCCGTCATCTTGTCGGACATCGCCGTCGCGATGAAGCCGGGCGCCACGGCGTTGCACGTGATGTTGCGCGAGGCCAGCTCGCGCGCGACGGACTTGGTCAGACCGATGAGGCCGGCCTTCGAGGCCGCGTAGTTCGCCTGGCCGGCGTTCCCCATCAGGCCGACGACCGAGGTCACGTTGACGATCCGGCCGTAGCGCTGGCGCACCATCCCCTTGATCACGGCCTGGGTCAGGAGGAACACCCCGGTGAGGTTCGTGGCCAGGACCGTGTCCCAGGCCTTCCGGTTCATCCGCAGGATGAGGTTGTCCTCCGTGACGCCGGCGTTGTTGACGAGAACGTGGATCTCCCCGTGGGAGGCGAGCGCGCCTTTGACAGCGCCGTCGATTGCCGTGCCGTCGGCCAGATCCAGGACGAGGGGCGCCGCCTTCCCGCCCGCGGCCGCGATCTCCGCGACGACCCTCTCGAGCGCCTCCGTCGAGCGCGCCGCGGCGATCACGGTCGCCCCCTCCGCGGCCAGACGCTTCGCGATCGCCTCGCCGATTCCCCGGGATGCTCCGGTGACGAGGGCGGTCTTGCCGGTGAAGCGGGTCATCAGGCGGGGAGTCTATCATTGCGAGAGTTCGGGCGACCTCGCTACGCTCGGGATGACCGGTCGCGCGACCGGTCATTCGGGTTTCTCGACGATGTCCGGCAGGTCCCGGCTCCACCCGTCGACGATCGCCCGGGCGAGGTTCGAGATCGCCAGGACCGCCGGATGATCCGCCCCCCAGCCTTCGGCCTGGCTGTCGGCGGTGAAGATGACGAGCACGAAGCGGCCCTTCGCGGTTCCGCAGGATTCCGGAGTCGTTGCGCACGCCCGACATGGTGCCGGTCTTGCCCGCCCAGAGGACGTCCGACGGGAAGCGGCGCGCGATGCGCAGGCGGCTCGGGTCCTTGTCGAGGTAGTCGAAGATCCTCTTCGACGACTCGCCGTCGAAGCAGCTCCCCCCTCGCGACCCGCGTCATCCATTCGGCGACGTCGTGCGGCGTGATCGCGCCGAGCCGCAAGCCCTTCCAGGGCGAGGGGCTGTCGTCGCGCGTCGAGAGCTATCGGGATCGTGCCGAAGCAGCCGGATGTGCGCGAAGCCCAGCGACCGCATCCGCGCGTTGATGGAATCGACGGACAGTCGTTCGATCCACGCGTTCGTGGCGGTGTTGTCGGAGGGGCCGATCATGAGGGTCGCCAGGTCGTTCCACGTCGGCTTGAGGCCCGGATCGAGCAGGAGAAGCAGTCCCCGAACCGTCGGCCTTGTTCTCGAGGGTCAGATCCCAGCGCTCGGACAGGTCGACCCGGCCCTCGCGCACGGCGGCCATCGCCTCGGTCAGCACCGCGATCTTGATCACCGAAGCCGATTCGAACTCGACCTCGCGCGTTGTGCTCGTACGCCCGGCCGCTCTCGAGGTGCCGCGCGGCGACGCCGACGCGGCACTGGCAACGGCGCTCGGCCGTGGCGACCGCCGCGTCGACAGCTCGGAGGGTCCCGGGCCGCGGCAGGTCGCACATCCGTGCGGCGAGCCGCGAGGAGACGACGAAGGGGCGACGGCTCTACGCATGGCCCTCGACCTTGATCGACCGGTCGATCCGGCGGACGAGCCCCGCCAGGACGTTGCCCGGCCCGATCTCGATCGCCGCGAGTCACGCCTTCGCGGGCGAGTCGCTGGACCGAGCGCGACCCAGCGCACGGGAGAGTCGATCTGGCGGATCAGCGCGTCGCGGAGTCTCCGTTCACCCTGGTCTCCGGCTCGGCATCCACGTTGGTCACCACGGGGAGGGCCGCGTCGGCGAAGCGGAGGCTCTCGAGAAGGGGCCGCATCTGCTCCCGCGCCGGGGACATGAGCGCGCAGTGGAACGGAGCGGACACCGGGAGCGGAATCGCCCGTTTCGCGCCGCGCGCGAGGCACCCCGCGGACGCCCGCGCCACCGCGGCCGCGTGACCCGCGATCACCGTCTGCTCCGGCGAGTTGTAGTTGGCCGGGCGAAACAGACTCGTCCTGCGCGGCCTCCCGGCAGGCCGCTTCGACCTCCTCGGCGGCAAGCCCCACGATCGCGGCCATCGCCCCGACGCCGGGCGGCACGGCGTCCTGCATGAAGCGTCCGCGCTCGCGCACCAGCGCAACCGCGTCCGCGAACGACAGCGACCCGGCGGCGACGCTGGCCGAGTACTCGCCGAGCGAGTGGCCGGCGGCGAACGCCGGCCCCCTCGAGCCGCTCGGGAAATCGCTGGCGCAGGTCCGCCCGAGGCCGCGATCGAGTGCGTCAGGATCGCGGGCTGGGTGTTCGCCGTGAGCTCGCAGCTCCTCCTCCGGCCCCTCGAAGCAGAGCCGGGAGAGCGAAAAACCCGAGCGCCGCGTCCGCCTCCTCGAAGACGGTCCGCGCCGCGGGGAGAGCCTTCATAGAGCGCCTTGCCCATGCCGACGAACTGCGAGCCCTGGCCGGGGAACAGGAGGACGAGCGTCACGGAAGGGGTCGTCTCACCAGCGCAGGAGCACGGATGCCCCAGACGAGCCCCGCCCCGAACGCCGTCAGCAGGACGATGTCGCCCGATTCCACGCGGCCCTTCGCGGACGCACTCGTCGAGCGCGATCGGGATCGACGCGGCCGACGTGTTCCCGTAGCGTTCCACGTTCTTGTAGACCTTTTTGGGATCGATCTTCAGCCGCTCGCCGACGGCGTCGATGATCCGGAGATTCGCCTGGTGCGGGATGAAGAGGTCGATCTGCTCGTGCGTGAAGCCCTGCTCGGTCAAGCAGCTCGCTCGCTGACGTCGGCCATCGCCTTGACCGCGACCTTGAACGTCTCGTTGCCCTTCATCTTGATGAACGGCAGCCGCTCCTCGATGGACTTCGGGTCGTTGGCCGGGCCGGTCCGAGCCGCCGCCGGGCATGCAGATGAAGTCGTGGAGGTTGCCGTTGGACTTCATCAGGCTGCCGAGGATGCCGTGATCCCCCTTGGTCGCCCTGCAGGACGACGGCGCCCGGCGCCGTCGCCGAAGAGCACGCAGGTGTTGCGGTCGGTCCAGTCGACGATGCGCGAGAGGATCTCCCCGCCGATCACGAGGACGTTCTCGGCCTTGCCCGACTGGATCAGACCGTCGGCGAGGTGGAGGGCATAGAGAAACCCGACGCAGGCCGCGCCCACGTCCGACGCCGCCGCCCGCGTCGCGCCGAGGTTGCGCTGGACGAGGCAGGAGGTCGCCGGGAAAGGCATGTCGCCCGAGATCGTCCCGACGAGGATCATGTCGAGGTCTTCGGCCTGCAAGCGCGCGCGTCTTGAGCGCCTGCTCCGCCGCCCGCGTGCAGAGGTCGGAGAAGTGCTCGCCCTCCGAGACGATGTGGCGCTCCTTGATCCCGGTGCGCGACATGATCCACTCGTCCGAGGTCTCGACGAGCTTCTCCAGGTCCGCGTTGGTCAGGAGCTTCTTCGGGACGGCCGCGCCCGTCCCGACGACTCTGCGCCCGGTTCACGCCTTCGCCGACGCGCGCTCTTCGCGGGCGTGGAGCTCGGCGATCTGGGCCTGGATCTTCTCGGCGAGCTTCTGACGCGAGAACTCGGCGGCGAAGCGGATGGCGTTCTTGATCGCCTTCGCGCGAGGAGCGGCCGTGGCAGATGATCACGCACCCCTTGACGCCGAGCAGCGGCGCGCCGCCGTACTCGGAATAGTCGAGCCGCTGCTTGAAGCTCCGGAACGCCTAGCGCGAGAGCAGGAAGCCGACGGACGCCTGGAGGGTCCGCTTGATCTCCTCGCGGAGGAGCTTCTCGACCATCTCGGAGAGCGACTCCGAGACCTTCAGGATCACGTTGCCGGTGAACCCGTCCGTGACGATCACGTCGACGGTGCCGTTGAAAACGTCGCGGCCCTTCGACGTTGCCGATGAAGTTCAGGCCGGTCGTCTTTGAGCGTCTTGAAGACTTCCTTCGTCTGCTCGGTCCCCTTCGAGTCCTCCTCGCCGATCGACATCAGGCCGATCGAGGGGTTCTTCTTGCCGAAGGCGAGCTCGGCGTAGATCGAGCCCATGATCGCGAACTCCTTGAAATGCGGGCGTCTTCGTGTCCGGGTTCGCCCCGACGTCCAGGAGCAGGCAGTGGCCGGTCAGGTTGGGCAGGACGGTCGCGAGGGCCGGGCGGTCGACGCCTTCGATCGTCCCGATGACCATCTTGGCCGCAGACCATGGCGGCGCCCGTGTGGCCGGCGGAGACGAGGCCCGGCGGCCCGCCCGTCGCGGACGCAGTTGGCCGCGATCCGGATCGAGGAGTTGCGCTTCTTGCGGATCGCCGCCGTCGCCGGGTCGTCCATGGTCACGACCTCCGGCGCGTCGACGATCTCGATGTCGGAGCCCGTGATAACCGGAGTCCTCGGAGCAGAGCCTCGAGCTCGGCCGGTCTTGCCGACGAGGAGCGAGCCGGATCCCGAACTCCCGGGCGGCGGCGATGGCGCCGTCCACGTTCACGAGCGGCGCGTTGTCGCCGCCCATCGCATCGACTGCGATCCGCACGTCAGCCTCTCTCGCCTGATAGGAACACGGGTGCGGGGATTATAACGGCCGGGGCCGTGAGCCGTCAGCCGTGAGCCGTGAGCCGCGGCTCTTTCGGCTTACGGTTGTCGGCTTCCGGTTCACGTCTTACGGGTTGATCGCCTGCTTGCCCTTGTAGTACCCGCAGCGCGTGCAGACGCGGTGAGGCTGCTTGGCCTCGTGGCAGTTGGGACACTCCGACAGCGCGGGCGGCGTGCGAGCGCGTCGTGCGCGCGGCGCTTGTCGCGGCGGGCCTTGCTGTGGCGCCGTTTGGGATTCGGCATCGTGGTCCTACACTTTCTCCTTGAGAGCCTTGAAGGCCTCCCAGCGGGGGTCGATGATTTCGGGCGCGCAGGCGCACGGACCCTGGTTCAAGTCCTTTCCGCACGTCGGACAGAGGCCCAGGCAGTCCTCCTTGCAGAGGGGCTTCATCGGGAGGCCATCTGCACGCGCTCCTCGGCGATCGGGCGAGAGCGCGACCAGCGGCTCGTCGTAGTAGAGCACGTCGAGGTCGCCGCGGTCGAGCTCGACGTCGTCCGCCGGCTGCCGCTGCCGCGGGGATACAGGACCAGCGAGAAGCTCTCGTCTCTCCTCGAACGGGTAGGGCGCCAGGCAGCGGCTGCACTCGAGCTCCCCTCCGTAGGCGAGCCGGGCCTCGAGCGCGTATCCCCCGTCGATGCGCCGCACCTGACCCGAGAGATGCGAGGGGCGACAGCGAGACCAGAGGGCTCCCGGTCGATCGCCGCGACGGGACACGGCAGCTCGAAGGCGAACCTCACGGGCTCGTCGAGCACGGTATTCGAGCGGAGAGAGCGTCTCGCGTGCTGGTCATGGTAGAACCGCGCATTTTAGCCGGATGCGGCGAAACAGTCAAATGACGGGACCTCCGCCCTTCCCCGCACGGAGTCGAGAGTCGCCAAATCCACGGTCAAACTTTGACCGTGAACGCCGACTTAGACTTCTCTTCCGTGAGAGATCGCCATCGACGCGCGCGCGCTGCTGCAGGAGCGCACGGGCATCGGCACCTACACCGTCGCCATCGCCCGGGGCCTGGCCGCCCGGCCCGGACACTGTCCGTGGGACTCTTTGCCCCGCGCCCTTTTCCGGCCTCCGTCAACGGCGCCGGCCCGGAGCGTTCAGCCTCCACACCGACCACCACCCCTTCGGGATCGTCTGGCTCCACTCGACCCTGCCCCAGCGGATCGCCCGCTGGGGCGCCGACGTCCTCGTCTCCGCCCTGACGATCGGGCCGGCCCGCGGGGACGTCCCCGTTCGTCTCGACCGTGCACGACCTGACCCCCCTGACGCACCCGGAGTGGCACGCCGCCCGGACGCTGATCGGCTTCGTCCCGCTCTGGGAACGCACCGTGGAGCGCGCCTCCCGCTTCCTCTGCGTTTCGCAGACCACCGCCCGGGAGCTCGTCGCCCGCTATCCCGAGACGGCAAGCCGGTCGCGCGTCGCGCGCAACGGCGTGGACACGCGCTTTCTTCTCGCCCGCCCGACGACCCGGCGGCGCGCCGGCGGACCCGGCAGCGCTACGCGGACGGCCGCCCGTTCGTCCTCTATCTCGGCACGCTCGAGCCGCGCAAGAACGTCGAGGCGCTGGTCGTGGCCTGCGAGCGCATGTGGGGCCGCCGCCGCTCGAGGCCCGACCTCGTGCTCGCCGGCGGCTCCGGCTGGAAGACCGGCCGGCCTCCACCGACGCATCGCCCGCTCGGCCTATCCGCGACAAGATCCACGTCGCCGGCTACGCCGCGCGCGACGCCGCCCGAGAGCTCTACCGCGCGGCCGAGGCGTTCGTGTACCCGTCCCTGGCCGAAGGCTTCGGGCTGCCGGTCCTCGAAGCGATGGCCTGCGGCACGCCGGTCGTGGCCTCGACGGCCGAGGCGCTCCTCGAAGTCGGCGGCGACGCCGCGCTCTACGCCCCGCCCCGCGACGTCGAGGCCCTTTCGCGCGCCAGATCGAGCGGGCGCTCGAGGACGCGCCTCTGCGCGAAGAGCTGGCCTCGGCCGCGGCCCCGGCGCGCCGCCGAATTCCGCTGGGACGACGCCGCGGACGCCGACGGCCGGGCCCTCGCCGAAGTCGTCTTCGCCGAGGCCGCGGTCGAGAGCCGTGAAGCGCGGCCGCCCGCGGATCGGGATCGACGCGCGCAAGCTGACCGACTTCGGGATCGGCTCCTACGTCCGCCACCTCGTCGAAGGCGATCGCGCGGCGGCCCGAGGCCGTCGCGCGTATCGAGTTCCGCCTCTACGTCCGCCGCGAGGACCGCGAGGCGCTCCCCGCGCTCGCCGACGAACTTCTCGAGTCGTCGAAGACGAACTCGCCCGGGTTACTCGGTCTCGGAGCTGACCCGCTTCGCGTGGCGGCTGATGCGCGACCGGCTCGACCTCTTCCACGCCACGCACTACGTGATTCCGCCGCTGGCCCGCGCCCGCGCGGTCGTGACCATTCACGACATCATCCACGTGCTGTATCCGCAGTTCCTGCCCAACCGCGCCGCGCTCTCTACGCCCGCGTCATGATCCGCCGCGCGCTGCGACCGCGCGGACCGGATCCTCACGGTCTCGTACAACAGCAAGCGCGATCTCGTGGACTACTTCGGCATCGCGCCGGCCCGGGTCGACGTCGTCTACAACGGCGTCTCCGCCCGCTACCATTCGCGATCGTTCCCCGCGAGGAACGAGACCGGGTCGCCGCCAAGTACGGCCTGCCGCGGCCGTACCTGCTCTTTCTCGGCGGCGAGAAGCCGCACAAGAACGTGCGCAACGTCCTCCGCGCGTTCGCGCAGGCGCGGCGCGAGCGGGCGCTGCCCCATGCGCTCGTCCTCGCCGGCCCCATGCCGAAGAACCGCAGCCGCGTCGAGGCCATGATCTCCGCGCTCGAGCTCGACGATCGCGGGTCTTCCGCACCGGGAGTCGTGCCGGAGGAGGACCTGCCGGGCCTTTTCGCCGGCGCGGACGCGTTTCTCTACCCGACTCTCTACGAAGGCTTCGGCCTGCCCGTCGTCGAGGCCATGGCCTGCGGCGTGCCGGTCCTGACCTCCTCGACGTCCGCGCTGCAGGAGATCGCCGGAGGATACGCGTACCTCGTCGACCCGATGGACGTGGACGCCATCGCCCGCGGCATCGTGGATCTCGCGACCGATCCGAGCCCGGCGGACGGAGTTCGCGGACCTCGGCAAGCGGCGGGCCCGCGACTTCTCCTGGGACAAGGCGGCGGAACAGACGCTGCGGGTCTACGCCGAGGCCCTGGGCCGGAATCCCGGGCCCCGACTCCCGGAGCCCGGTTCGCGACCCGCATGAAAACCGCCGTCGTCCACGACTGGCTCAACGGAATGCGGGGCGGCGAGAAGGTGCTCGAGGCCATCCTTCCGCTCGTGCCCGAGCCGACGATCTTCACCCTCTTCCACGTCCCCGGCTCCGTCTCGCCGGCGATCGAGACGCTATCCGATTCGTGGCCTCGTCTCTCAACCGACTTGCCGTTCGCCCGGAGCGCGACTACCGTAACTACCTTCCGCTCTTTCCGAGGGCGGTCGAGTCCTTCGATCTCTCGGGCTTCGACCTCGTCGTCTCCTCGTCGCACTGCGTCGCCAAAGGAGCGATCGCCCGCGACGGAGCTCCGCACCTCTCCTATTGCCACACGCCCGTCCGCTACGCCTACGAGCAGTTCGATCTCTACTTCCCGCCGGGAAGGACGCGCTTTACGGGCTCAAGGCCGCCGCGATCGGGCGTCTGCGCGCATGGGACGTGGCCACGGCCGCGACGCCGACGCGCTACCTCGCCAACTCGTCGGCGGTCGCCGCCAGCATCCTCCGCCACTACGGGCGCGAGTCCGAGGTCTGCCACCCTCCGGTGGACGTCGATTACTTTCAACCCTCGGCGACCGGCCGCGCGAGAGCTTTCTCCTCGCCGTCGGCGCGCTCGTGCCGTACAAGCGCTACGAAGTCGCGATCGAGGCCGCGCGGCGGCTCGGCCGCCGGCTCGTCCTCGTCGGGCCGCGGCCCCGAGGAGGCGCGCCTCCGCGCGGTCGCGCCTGCCTCCGTAGACTTCGTGTCGGGCAGTGCTCCCCCGAGCAGCTCCGCGACCTCTATCGAACCTGCGCGACTTCCGTTCAACCCGGCGAAGAGGACTTCGGCATCGCGGCGGTCGAGGCGCTCGCCTGCGGCGCCCCGGTCGTCGCGCTCGGACGCGGAGGAGCGCGCGACTTCGTCCGTGACGGCGACAACGGCGCCCTGTATGGAGACACCGGAGACGACGCCCGGGGCCTCGCCGAGGCCCTCACGCCGCGCCCCGAGCGCCCGTTTCGATTACACTCGTCCTGCGGGGCTCGGCCTTGCCCTTTCCGCCGGAGAGCGTTTCGCCGGAGAGTTTCCGAGGCTCGCTGAGTCAGCGTTTTGCCGTGATCCGAAACTCCACGCGTCGCATCGCGTTCCTCCTCGCCGTCTCCGACGTCGGCGCGACGCTGGCCGCCCTGTCCGCCGCGTACTTCCTGCGGTTTCGGGCGGAGATCGTGCCCGTCACGAAGGGCATTCCCGACGCGTCCTCCTACTACCGCCTCTTCCCGCTGATGGCCGTTCTGTGGCCGATCGTCTATTACTTCTACGGCCTCTACCAGGTGCGCCGGAACCGCTCCCGGGTCGAGGAGGGGCTTTCGGTCTTCGTCGCGACGGGGCTCGCGACGCTGCTGCTCGCGGGCCTCGCGACCTTCTACCGCGGATTCTCCTACTCGCGGCTCGTGCTCCTCTTCTTCTTCGGTCTCGACGTGCTCTTCGTGTTCGCCGGCCGCACCGCCATCCGCCGCTATCTCGAGGAGGCCTGGCGGCACGGCGTCAACGTGCGGCACGTGCTCGTCGTCGGCGCCGGACGGCTGGGCCGCGCGCTCGTCGACAAGTTCCTCGAGCATCCCGAGGCCGGGCCTCCGGGCGATCGGATTCGTCGACGACGCGCCGGAGAAGCGCTCGACCTCGTACCGCGGCGCTGCCCGTGATCGGCACGACCGCGGACGTCGGCCCGGATCGTCGACGAGCGCGGAGTCGACACGGTCTTTCTCGCTCTCCCCCTCGACGCGCATCGGGCCGATGCTGTCGGTCCTGCAGGACGTGGGCCGCACCGTCGCCGACGTCCGGGTCGTGCCGGACCTGCTCCAGTACATCACCTTCCGCGCCGGCGATCGAGGACTTCGACGGCCTGCCCGTCGTCCACCTGACCCAGGTGCCGCTGACGGGCTGGATGAGCCTCGTCAAGCGCACGCTCGACGTCGCGATCTCGGCGGGCGGCCCTCGTCGGCGCTTTCTCGCCGCTGCTCGGCGCGATCGCCGCTGGCGATCCGCCTCTCGGGCCGCGGCCCGATCCTCTATCGCCAGCGCCGCATGGGCCTCGACGGCCGGCCCTTCGACATCCTGAAATTCCGCTCGATGGTCGTCGGCGCCGAAGAGGAGTCCGGCCCGACCTGGGCCAGCGAGGACGACCCGCGCCGGACCCGCCTCGGCGCGTTTCCTCGGGCGTGGAGCCTCGACGAGCTGCCCCAGCTCGTCAACGTGTTCCGCGGCGAGATGTCGCTGGTGGGCCCGCGCCCCGAGAGGCCCGAGTTCGTCCGCGAGTTCAAGGAGAAGTTCCCGCAGTACATGCTCCGCCACCGCGTGCGGGCCGGCATCACGGGCTGGGCCCAGGTGCACGGCTGGCGCGGCAACACCAGCCTCTCCAAGCGCATCGAGTACGACCTCTACTACATCGAGAACTGGTCGCTCTCGCTCGACATCAAGATCCTCTGGATGACGCTGCGGCACGGCCTGCGCCACCGCAACGCGTACTGACGGCCGAGGCGGGCAGCCCCGAACGACGACAGCGCCCTCGTCGCCGCGCGGGCGCGGCAATTGATCTGAGAGACTAGGCCAGCTTCCGCAGCCGTTTCAGCCGTTCGGCAAGCTCGCGACGCTCATCCTCGCCTGCCTCGAGGCCGCCGAAGGCGCTCGCGCAGTAGATGGACACGACGGCGTCCGCGTCGTCGCGCCCTTCCGGCGCGCGCTCGGCGAGGAGTCGGGCGATCTCCGCCGGCGGCGTCGCGTCGGACACCGGTCCCCGGCGGGCGAGAAGGCTCCGCAACGCCAGATAGGCCCGGGTCTCCGGCGTGTTCCCGCCGCGCCGCCGCAGAAGGAGGCGGGCGAGGAGCCAGGCCGCGAGCCCGACCGCGAGAAGGCCGGCCGCATTCGAAGGCGTGAGCAGCTCGCGGGCGGATCTTCCGAAGGACGTCAGCGAGCTGGCGGCCTCCCCCAGCGATTCGCGGGCGGCCTCGACCGCTCCCACCTGGTCGAGGGAATCGAAGCCGAGGACGTGCCGGTCGTAGAAAAACTCGATCTCCCGGCCGAGCGACGCCAGGCGCGCAAAGAGGGAGTAGGTCCGGACGGCGGGCGGAACGCCGGACGGCGGCGTCGGGTCCAGGATCTCGAAGCCGCCTCCCCCGAGATCCGCCTCGACCCAGGCATGGAGATTCTGCGCGCGCACGATCGAGAGACCGCGAGAACAGCCCCTCTTCGCCACCGAAGGAGCCCGTCACCAGACGCGCCGGCACGCCTCGGGCGGCCAGCATCATCGCCGCGGCCGACGCGAAGTATTCGCAGTGGCCCGCCCGCGAGCGCAGAAGGAAGCTGGCGATGGGATCGCCGTTCGCCGGGGGCGGGTCGAGCGTGTAGATGAAGTCCTTGAGCAGATGCTCCTCGATGCGCCGGTAGATCTCGCGCGCGTCGGTCAGGCCGGCGGTCAGCTGCAGCGCGTATTGCCGGACCTCGTTCCGGCACTTCCGACGGCGAGATCCGGCTGCGCCCCGGGCCCGCTCGGGTCCGCGCCGCACGTCCACGTTGTACCGGACCGTCCCGCGGCCCGAGGAAACCCGCAGCACGCCGTCCGTCAGCTCCGTGGCCCGTCCTTTTTCCAGTCGCACCGCCGAGGTGCCGTACGGGCAGAAACAGAAACCCCTGGCCGAACACGTTCAAGTCGACCGACACGACCGTGGCCACGGGCTCGGGGCCGCCGCCGTAAGCGGAACCCTGGCCGCGGCGGCCGCCGATGGACGGGTTCCGGATCCAGACGCCGTCGTGGTACTCCACGAAATCCGCCTCGCGCAACCGCAGCCCGTCTCCGCGGGGCAGGTCCGGCTCCCCCGAGATACGCAGGATGACCCGGTCGCTGCGTTTGGCCGCACCGAAGGCTTCGAGATCCACGCGGTCGGCGGCGAGCGCCTGGGAAACGGCGTCGCCGATCCGGAAGGGCGCGACCGCATACGGCCCGTGGAGCCGGGGCAGGGCGAAGAAGAGGGGCGCCGTGCAGAGCGCGCCGGCGGCGAGGCCCACGAGAGCGAGCCCGCGGGTCGGGACCGATCCTAGCACTTTCTCGGGAGGCGCTTCGTCGAAGTCGGCGAGCACCGCCAGCAAGCGCGAGCGTGCGGAACCCGACCCAGGCCATCGCGCCGAAGTAGAGAAGCGAAGCCACGTGCGTCGACGTGGAGGCCGCGGCCAGGGTCAGCAGAAAGATGACCAGCAGAGCCAGGCGCGCCTCGCTCGGACGCTTCAGCGACGCGAGCTTGGCGAGCCCCGTGAAGAGCAGCAGGTGCGCGACCGAGGGCAGCAGGCCGGTCCGCAGCGTCACGACCGAATAGCCCAGCCAGACCAGGTAGACGAGGCCCGCCACGTTCATCAGGGCGTCCGAGACCCGCACGGTCCGGCGGGCGCGGGCGCGCCACCACAGGTAGAGCAGCCCGAGCTCGTAGAGCAGGATCGCCTCGCGTCCCGCGCCTTGCGTCCAGAGAAGAGGCAGCGGAGCCAGGAACGCCGCGGGGGCCAGCGACAGCAGGTAGGCCCGGGCCAGGCCCTGGGGCATCTCCCGACGATCCCTCACGAAACGAACCATCTCAGGTCCCCCCGCCGCATGGCCGGGAAGCTCGGGGCCGAGGCGAGCGGGACGGGATCCAGGCGGGCCAGCGCGTCGAGGATCCTGAGACGCTGGCTCTTGCCTCCCCGGGCCGCCACCTTGACGTCCGCGGGCGTGGAACCCGACCTCCGCCCCGCGCGACAGGAGAAGCAGCGCCTGCCCCGCGCAGCGCGCGACCGCCCTCTCGAAGCGCTCGAGCGCCGCCGCGTCGACGGGCTCCGCAATCCCGTTCTCCACCGCCAGAAAGAGCACGCGATCCCGCTCCGCCTCGCGCTCCCGCACGATCCACCGGCCCATCCGCGCGGACTGCTTCCAGTGCAGGTCGCGAGGGTCGTCGCCCGGCGAGAATTCCCGCAGCGTCCGGATGTCGGAGCCGCTGCCGCGCGAGCGCGGATGCGGCCGCCCTCCCCGCGCGTCCTCCGGCGGAATGACCGGCACCGGACTGGAGACCGGGAGCGGATAGACGACGATCTCGCGGCCGATGGAGGCCTTGCGGTACTTGCGGAAGAACCCGAGCGGAAACCGCGACAGCAGGCCCGCGTCGGCGTCGCGGTAGACGCCGCGGCGGGGGAACACGCCTTCCACGATCATCTCCCGCTTCTCGCCGGCCTTCAGCGGGTCGATCCAGAGCGGGCCCGGCAGGGACTCGTGAAGGAAGAAGATGGCCTGTGCCGTGCCCGTCACGAGCTCGTTCTCGAGCTTGAGCTTCAACCAGGCGGGACGGGTGGCGATGACCTCGCCGACCGTCTCCAGTTCGCACCGGACGCTCCGCACGTTGCGGCGCGAGAGGAACCCCGAGACGATCAGCGCGGCGAGCATCGCCGCGAGCACCAGGTAGAGACCGTTGTTGCCCGTGTTCGTCGCCGCGATCGCGACGACGAGGCACATCAGGATGTAGCCCAGGCCGAAGTTCGTGACGCGGATTTCCCAGTCCGGGATGAGGCGGGTCATGCGTGGATCACACCGGGACCGGCACCTGCGACAGGATCTTCCGGACGATCTCCTTCTCCCTTCCCCCCGCCCCGAACCCGTCCGACGAGATGGACAGGATCCGGTGCGCGAGAACCGGCTCCGCGACGGCCTGGACGTCGTCCGGCGTGGCGTAGGCGCGTCCTCCGAGAAGCGCGTGGGCCTGCGCCGCCCGGTAGAACGCCTGCGCTCCGCGCGTCGAAACGGGCAGCCGAAGCTCCGCCGTCTGTCGCGTGGCACGCACGATCCCCTGGACGTAGTCGAGAAGCCGGTCGGCGACGGCCACTTTCTCCGTCTCGTCCTGGAGCGCGAGGACCTCGGCCGGCGAGAGCACGGCCGGAATCGACGCCAGCACGCGCTCGGTTCCGCCGCGGCGCAGGAGCATCTTCTCCTCGGTTTCCGCGGGATAGCCCAGCGAGAGACGGAGGAAGAAGCGGTCCATCTGCGATTCCGGCAGCGGGTATGTCCCGAGGTACTCGACCGGGTTCTGAGTCGCGACGACCATGAACGGCTGCGGGAGGGGCCGGCGCTCGGACTCGACGGTGACCGCCGTTTCGTTCATCGCCTCGAGCAGAGCCGACTGCGTCTTGGGTGTCGCGCGGTTGATCTCGTCGGCCAGGACGATGTTGGCGAAGATCGGGCCGGGATGGAACTCGAACCGGTCGTTGGGAGCGTGGAACACCGAGATCCCGAGGACGTCGGCCGGCAGCGTGTCGCTGGTGAACTGGATCCGCCGGAAGTCCAGCGCCAGGCTCCGGCCCAGGGCGCGCGCCAGCGTCGTCTTTCCGACGCCCGGCACGTCCTCGATCAGGACGTGGCCGCGCGACAACAGGGCCGTCAGGAGCAGGTCCACGGCCCTCCCGTCGCCCCGATAGGCGAGCCCCACGTTGTCGCGCAGCTTCAAGAGCGCGGTTGCCGATGCGGTGTTCATGGCAGTCTGTACTCCTGCTAACCCTTCACCGGCTCCGGGTGTTCCCGCCGCGGGAGCCCCTGGACGGACGCCCGGAGCTCCCCCTCCCGATCGAACGGGAGGACCAGGACCCCGCCGTCGCCCACGACGATCGCCGTGTCCCTGACGCCGGGGGCCAGGACCGGCACGGGCGAAAGAACGAGGTTGCCGGATGCGTCTCCGGCTCCGGCCCGCTCGCGCAGCTCGCGGACCGAGCGCCAGGTGCCCACGTCGCTCCAGCCCGCGTCGAGCGGGACAGCGCGCGCTCCGGAGATCTTCTCCATCACGGCGAAGTCGATCGAGATGTCCGGCAGCGCCTCGTAGTCGCCGGCGGCGCCGGTCCGCGCGTACCGCTCGACACCCTCGACGAGGCTCGCCGAAGCGCCGCGGGCCGCCGCGAGGAACCGCGATGGACGGAAAACGAACATTCCGGCGTTCCAGAAGTGCCGGCCGGAAGCCGCGTACTCCCGCGCGCCGGCCGCGTCCGGTTTCTCGGAGAAGCGCACGACGGCGCCGTCGCGGACCTCGAGGTAGCCGAAGTCCGTCTCGGGACGGCTGGGCGGGACGGCCAGGACGACCACGTTCGCGCGGTCGGCCAGATCCGCCGCTTCCGTCAGCGCGCGGCGCAGCGCCTCGGCGTCGCTCACGGTCTGGTCGGACGGAACGACGGCGACGACCGGATCTCCGTCGGCCGCGAAACGGAGGGCCGCCGCCAGGATCGCGGGTCCCGAGTTGCGGCGCGCGGGCTCCGCCAGGATCCTCTCGGAAGCGACTCCCGGAAGCTCACGGCGCACGAGGTCCACGTGGCGCGCGGTCGTCGCCACCCAGACGTCCGACGAGAGCGGAACGAGGCGGGCATAGGTTTCCGCGAGCAGGCTCTTCTCGGAGAGCAGCGCAAGGAACTGCTTGGGCCGCGCCTCCGTGGAGAGCGGCCAGAGCCGTGTGCCGGAGCCGCCGGCCATGAGGAGGAGTCTCACCGGCACGGAGCGCCCCTCACCCCTGCCCTCTGCCCGCCAGGAGAGGGGGATCCTGGAGTCCCGCCTCCCAAATAGATTCCCTCTCCCCCTTTGGGGGAGAGGGTTAGGGTGAGGGGGGCGTCGGCCCCCCTCACTCCCACTTCACACCGAGCATTTCCACTTCGGGAAACAGGGTAACCCCGAACCTCTCCCGGACCGTGTCCCTCATCTTCCGCATCAGGACGAGGACGTCGCCGGCCCGGGCGCCGCCCGTGTTCACGACCACGTTGGCGTGGCGCGGCGAGATCAGCGCGGCGCCCGAACGCTCGCCCTTCAGGCCGCAGGCCTCGATCAGGCGCCCGGCGTAGTCGCCCTCCGGGTTCTTGAACACGCTGCCGGCATTGGGCTCCGAAGGAAGAGCGCCGCGGCGCTTCTCGGCGACCGTACGGGTCTTCGCCTGCGATTTCCTCGCGGGACGCCGGCCGGAGCTTGAGCACGGCTTCTCCCACGATCTCTCGGGTCTCGATGAGCCCGGACCACCGGTACCCGTGCGGGATCTCGGACGCCGGCACCGACCGCACCTCTCCGGAGCGGGAGACGAGACGAGCCGATCTCGAGGACCTCGAAGATCTCGCCGCCGTACGCTCCGGCGTTGATCCGCACGGCCCCGCCCATGGAGGAAGGGATGCCCGAGATGGCCTCGATTCCCGAAAGACCGGCCCGCGCGGCCGCGGCGCAGACGCCGCCGAGCGCCGCTCCCCCGCCTGCCCGGACGCGTTCGCCCTCGACCTCGACCTTCAGGAAATCGCCCTCCAGCCGGAGTACGTAGCCGGGGAAGCCCTCGTCGGCGACGAGGATGTTCGAGCCCATGCCCAGAAGAGCCAGGGGGAGCCCGCTCTCCGACGCCGCCGCCAGGACGCGCGCCAGGACCGCTTCGGTCCGGATGCGGCAGAAGAACCGCGCCGGGCCCCCGATCCGCCAGGTCGTGTACCGGGAGAGAGGCTCGTTCTCGGCGATCGAGCCCTTCCTCGGCCGAGAGCGTCAGAGCCATCGGCCGGCGAGCGCCACGATAGTCGCGGCGGCCCAGAGACCCCCCGCGACGTCGTCGGCCACCACGCCCCAGCCGCCCCGGAAGGCCTGCAGGCGACCGATCCCGAGAGGTTTGACGACGTCGAGCAGCGAAACAGAGCGAAAGCCGCGACCCAGGCCCAGAGCGGACGTCCCGGCACCAGGACGACTCCGGCGCAGGCCCACGATCTGGCCCGCGACCTCGTCGATGACGATGCATCCGGGGTCTTCGGCTTCGAGCGCGCGGCTGACGGGCCCGGAGACCGAACACCCCCAGAAGGCCGACGGCCAGACCGGACATCAACAGTCCGACCGGCGACCCGAAAATGCGGTGTGGAACGAGAGACCCACGCGAGCGCCAGGCCGACGATCGAGCCCGCTGTCCCGGGCGCGACGGGCGAGAGCCCGGAACCGAAACCGGTGGCGAGAAACGTCAGGAACGGGTGAGCGGCGAACGCGCGGCGGGCGTCGCGACATTGACACGGGATCGTGTCGGAGAGAAGATCCTTCGGTCCTCATCGCGTCCTGCAGCGCCTTTTCCGAAGTCTATAATCGCGCAGAGAGATCGCGCGGAGCCGCAGACACCCTGAGTCCGCGCAGTTTCCTCGATCGAGAAAGGTGAGGACATGTCCAGCGTCAAATCCAACGAGAAGTGGCGCGCCGTCGAGACGGCGCTGACCCAGATCGAGCGCCAGTTCGGCAAGGGCTCGATCATGCGGCTGGGCGAGCGGCCCGAAACGGCCATCGCCGTCATCCCCACGGGCTCTCTCGCGGTGGACGCCGCGCTCGGCATCGGCGGCTTCCCGCGCGGCCGGGTCGTCGAGATCTTCGGCCCGGAGTCCTCGGGCAAGACGACGCTTTCCCTCCAGGTCGTCGCCCAGGCGCAGAAGACCGGCGGCCTCGCGGCCTTCATCGACGCCGAGCACGCGCTCGACGCCGACTACGCCAAGAAGCTCGGCGTCGACACCGACAACCTTCTGGTGTCGCAGCCCGACAACGGCGAGCAGGCCCTCGAGATCGCCGAGATGCTGATCCGCTCCGGAGCGATCGACGTCATCGTCATCGACTCGGTGGCGGCCCTGGTGCCCAAGGCCGAGATCGAGGGCGAGATGGGCGAGGCGCAGATGGGCCTCCAGGCCCGCCTGATGTCCCAGGCCCTGCGCAAGCTGACCGCGATCGTCTCGAAGTCGCGCACCAGCCTGATCTTCATCAATCAGATCCGCGAGAAGATCGGCGTCCTCTTCGGCAATCCCGAGACGACGACCGGCGGCCGCGCGCTGAAGTTCTACTCGTCGATCCGCATCGACATCCGCCGCATCGCGTCGCTCAAGGACGGCGACGTGGTCGTCGGGTCGCGCACCAAGGTCAAGGTCGTCAAGAACAAGGTCGCCGCGCCCTTCCGCCAGGCCGAGTTCGACATCAACTACGGCGAGGGCATCTCGCGCTCGGGCGAGCTCATCGACATGGGCATCGAGGCCAAGATCGTCGAGAAGTCGGGCGCCTGGCTCTCCTACGGCGACCTCCGCATCGGCCAGGGGCGCGAGAACGCGAAGCAGTTCCTCAAGGAGAACCCCGAGCTCGCCAACGAGATCGAGAGAAAGCTGAGGCAGAGTCTCGGGCTCTCTCCGATCGAGGGCGCTCCCGCGCCGGCGGCACCGCCCGCGGAAGTCGTCGAGGCCGTCAAGGAGAAGGAGAAGGAGAAGGAGAGGCAGATCCGCCGCTGATCGCCGCGCCGTCGGGAACAAGCTCTGCGGAGAATGAGGTTCCCGATGAGGATGAGATCGCCCCTTCGCGCCCGCCTTCTCGCGGGCGCTTTTCTTTTGCGGCGTTCTCCCGGCTCGCCGGTTCCCGCGCGGCCGCCGAGCAGATCCGCCTCGCCGCCGAAAGAGGCCGACGGCGCCTGCCCCGCGGCCGCCGAACGTTCTGGGGATCGTTCGCGCGGACGCGGCGTCCGCCCGCGGCTCGGATCCATCGCGGCTGCGTCGTCCAACTGCGCGTCGAAGGACTCTCCGACGCCGAGATCGACGAAGCCGCAGCCCGGCTGGCGCACGGCCCGAGGCGCGGCCGGCACGATCCTCGCGTTGCCCGACGGCCGAAACCGAGCGGTTCGCCTATGCCGTCAAGCGTTTAGCGTCGGTGGCCCGCTCCGGGTCCGCCGCCGGCCAGATCGCTCTCGACAGTGCGCACGCGCTCGCGCCCGAGGCCGCCGAAGAGCTCGTCCCCCTACGTCGACGCGCTCGTGGTGCGGCCGGGGCAGGCCGTGTCCGCGGAGGGCACCGAGAGGCTGTGGGTTCTGGCCACCGCTTCGGCGGACCCGGACGCCCGTCGCGGCGGCGCTGGCGGCCCTGGCCGAGTTCCCGCGGGCGTCGCTCGTCGCCGTCGGCTGCGGGCGCCGCACCTCTGACCGACGCGGACACGGCCGCGCTCTCGCGGCTGCAGAGATACCTGACCGCGGACGTCTCCCGAGACCCGACCACGACGACGCGGACCCGAAGAGACGGTTCCAGCGCGCCGGTCCTGCGGTTCTACGACGCGAAGGGCTTCACGCCGATCCTGCTCCTCGAAAGCGATCCCTTCCGGCGACACGCGGATCGACCTCTCGGGCGCGTCGTACGACCGCGCGAGCGTCGAGAACCTGGCCAGCGGCGTGAAACGCGACTTCGCGCTGAAGGGGGCGAAGGCCCTCACGTTGGACCTCTCGAAGGGCTCCCTCGCGGTCATCCTCTCCCCGGCGGCGCGCAAGGGAGGCGAGACGAAGGCCGAGGTCGCCGTGGCCGCGACCCGCGGGCTGACGGCCGACGAGATCATCGCGCGCGAACGCGCCTGGGACGCGGGCCAGCGCGAGAAAGTCCGGAGCTACGTGGCGTCGGTCGAGACGTCGCTGCGTTTCCGGGTGGCCCAGTTCGGACAGAGCCTGGACCTGACGATCCTCGGCCCGTACTTCTTCGAGCGCGGGAAGCCCGCCGACTGGGCTTGGCAGGAGTTTTTCTTGAACGGCGTGCGCTGGAAGGGCCGGACGATTCCCCGGCTCCCGATCCTGCAGCCCGAGAAGGTGACGACTCTGCCCCTCGACATCCGCCTGGGCGAGGAGTACGTGTATTCGCTGGGCGGCGAGACCACGGTCGACGGGCGCCCGGCCTACCGGGTCGACTTCGTTCCGCGCGAGACGGTGCCCGACAGGCCCCTTTACCGGGGCACGGCCTGGATCGACCGGGAGACGTTCGCTCTCCTGCGCCGGGAATCGATCCAGCTCAACCTCAAGGGCGACACGCTGTCCAACGTCCAGACCGAGTACTACCGCGACGTTCCGGGCGCGCCGGGGGTCGTCCTGCCGCTCGAGATCCGGGGGCAGCAGGTCTTCTCGACGGCCGGGCGCACGACGGCGGTCGAGCGTCACGTCGTGATGACCGACGTCGTCGTCGATCCGCCGGATTTCGAGGCCCGGCGCGCCGAGGCTTATGCCTCGCAGTCCCAGATGGTCCGGGACACGGATCAGGGCCTGCGGTACCTCGTGCCGGACGAGGCCGCGCCCGGAACGCGGGTCGTCGAAAACGCCCTGTCGCGCAAGAGCCTCTTCGGCCTGGTCGGCGGCTTCTATCAGACGGGGCAGGACTACCCGTTCCCTCTCCTCGGGATCCAGTACTTCGATTTCGACCTGTGGAAGAAGAACAAGCAGCTTTCCGTCTTCTTCGCCGGCGCGCTGCTCTTCGCCAACTACACCGACCCTTCCTTCCTGGGCTCGCGGTTCGATCTGGGCGCCGACATTTTCGGAGTCGCCTTTCCGTTCGTCGAAGAGTCCTACCGCAACGGGGAAGAAGTCCGATCCGAGCGCATCAAGCACCTCCCGGAGTACGCCCAGGTCAACATCGGCCATCCTTTGGGAACGTACCTGAAGGCCTCGCTCGGCCTCTTCTCCCAGTGGGACAACTACCAGCGGGACGAAGACACCGGCCCGAGGTTCGTCACACCCGTGGACACTTTCACCAACGGCGCCCAGCTCCGACTGAACTGGAACCAGGCCGGCTACAACCTCGCGCTCACCGGCTCCTACCAGGCGCGGGCGAAGTGGGAGCCCTGGGGCGACCCGGACACATCGGGGTTCGACCCCGACCAGAAGACCTACTGGAAGTATTCGGCCGAGCTGACCAAGGGCTTCTATTTCGCGCGCTTCCGAAAGCTCTTCGTCAAGCTCTCCTACCTGGACGGCACCCGCCTCGACCGGTTTTCCCAGTGGGACTTCGGCCCCTTCGGATCCACCACGCTTCACGGGTTCCCGGGCGGCAGCGTGCGGGCGGACCGCGCCGTCCTCGCCAACGTCTCGTACGGCCTCAACATCGAGAACGTGGTCCGCTTCGAGGTGTTCTACGACCAGGCTCTCGTCACGAACACGTTCGCCGGCTACGACGGGGCGTACTTCTCGGGCGCCGGAATCTCGACGGCCTTCAACGGCCCGTGGGACAACACGCGCGTTCGGGCCGAGGTCGGTGTGCCGGTCGTGCGCCACGGCGTGAACGGGTTCACGATCAATCTCCAGCTCCTGAAGCTGTTCTGACCTGCGTGGTGCTCGGTCGCGCCGGCCTTTGGCCGCCCCTCGAAAGGCGTTGAAGACCTGCCCTCGCAGGCCGACAATGGCCTGACGCGAGACCGGCAGGAGGAAAACCGATGCCCCGTTCCCGCGGGCTGATGACCGCTTGCGCCGTCGTTTTCTTTTCATCGGCGGCCGCCCTGTGCGCCGATGTTCTCTACGTGGACGCCGCCGCGACCGGCGCCAGCGACGGGTCGAGCTGGACCGACGCCTACACGGACCTCCAGGCCGCGCTCGCCGCCGCGGTCGCGACGGATGAGATCTGGGTCGCGGCGGGGACATACCGGCCGACGGTCGCGCCGGATCGCACGATTTCGATTGCCTTGAAGAACGGCGTCGGCGTCTCCGGCGGCTTCGACGGCACCGAAACGCAGCGCGACCAGCGGATCCGGTGTCCAACGCCACGGTACTCCCGGGGGACATGGGGTTGATGCCAGATGGCCGTGTTCCTGCTGAAGACGTTTAATCTTCCCTGGTCCCGACGGCGCCCGGCGCCCTGCTATATTTCGCGAGCGATGCCCGAGCCGATTCCGATTCCTTCCGCCGTCACGCCGGTGCGCCGCGCGCTCGTCTCCGTTCACGACAAGACCGGCATCGCGGAGCTCGGCCAGGCGCTGTCCGAGTTCGGCGTCCTGCTCGTATCGACGGGCGGCACGGCCGCGGCCCTGAAAGCGGCCGGGGTCGAAGTGTCCCTCGTCGAGGAGAAGACCGGCTTTCCCGAGATCCTGGGCGGACGGGTCAAGACTCTGCACCCCAAGATCTTCGGCGGGGTGCTGGGCGATGAGACTCCGCGAGGACCACGCGCGGGACCTGGAGGCGGCCGGGATCGAGACCTTCGACCTGGTGATCGTCAACCTGTACCCCTTCGAGAAGACCGTCGCGGCCGGCAAGAGCCGGGCCGAGATCGTCGAGATGATCGACGTGGGCGGGCCCGCGATGATCCGGGCGGCGGCCAAGAATCACGCGCGGGTGACGGTCGTGGTGGATCCGACCGACTATCCCGTCATCCTCGAGGAAATTCGCATGACGGGAGGGACGCGCCTGTCCACGCGCGAGCGCCTGGCGGCCCGGGCGTTCTCCCGGACGGCGTCCTACGACGCCGCGATCGCCCGGTATTTCACGGGGACGTGGAAGGAATCCGACCCGTTCCCCGAGAACCTGGTCTTCGGGTTCGACCGCGTCAGTTCGCTGCGTTACGGGGAGAACCCGCACCAGCGCGCCGCACTCTACTCGTTCCCGTCGGCGCCGGCCGACGCCCTCGTGCGCTTCCAGATGCTCCAGGGCAAGGAGCTGTCCTTCAACAACCTGCTCGACCTCGACTCGGCGGTCACGCTCGCCCGGGACTTCGACGGCATGGCGGCCGTCATCGTGAAGCACAACAACCCGTGCGGGGCCGCCGTCGGCGAGACGATCTCGGAAGCCTTCGGCCGCGCCTTCGCGTGCGACCCGCTGGCCGCCTTCGGCGGCATCATCGCCATCCGCGGGACCGTGGACGGGGCCCTGGCGTCTCTCGTGCTCCAGCATTTCGTCGAGGTCGTCGCGGCGGACGACTTCTCGGAGGAGGCGCTGGCGCTCTTCGCCAAGAAGCCGAACATCCGGCTCCTCCGCGTGCCGTCTCGCGGCCGCCGGTCCCGGGCCTCGACTGGAAGCGCATCGAGGGAGGGCTCCTCCTCCAGGACTCCGACTCCGAGCCCGATACGAGCTCCGGGTGGAAGGTCATGTCCCGGCGCAAGCCGACCGCGGTCGAACGGGCGGCGTGCGAGCTCGCGTGGAAGGTCGCGCGGCGCGTCAAGTCCAACGCGATCGTGCTCGCGAACGCGCGCCAGACCATCGGAATCGGCGCGGGGCAGATGAGCCGCGTCGACGCCTGCCGGCTGGCGGTGACCAAGCCCGTGCTCCCGATCGTCAACTGCGGCGCCGCCTCCGACGCCTTTTTCCCCTTTCGCGACGGTGTCGACATCCTCGGCGGATGCCGGCGTCACCGCGGTCGTGGCGCCGGGGGGCTCGATTCGGGACCAGGAGATCATCGCGGCTGCCGACGAGCGCGAGCATGGCGTTCCTCATCGCCCCGCGCCGGCACTTCCGGCACTAGCCGATGATGCGCGCCGCGCTCCTCGTGCTCGCCGTTCTTTCCGCGCTTCGGGAGGAGGCGCCGGACGCCGCAGGCCCTCACTCGCCGCGAGGCCGCGGCCGCCTATGGGGACGGTGAGGCTCACGCTTCGGCGTTCACCCAGATCTACACGCCCGCCGGGTTCGCCAGCGCCCGGCGCGAGTCCGGCACGCGTCTGGGTCCAGGCGCCCCAACGGCTCCGCTTCGACTACACGGCGCCCGAGAAGAAGGTGTTCACTTACGACGCCGGCGAGGGCCGCTTCTTCTCCCCCGAGGACAAGCAGCTCACGATACGAAAGCTGTCCGAGGACGAGCAGGCGCGGCTGCCGCTCGTCTTCCTGACGAAGCCCGAGGACCTGGCGGCTCGATACGAGATCACGCTCGACGGCTCGGGGGCCGTCCTTCTGAAGCCCCGCGCGCCCGGATCGGACCTGGCGTGGGTGAAGGTCGCGGTCGCTCCCACGGGGATGGTCGAGGGCCTCTCGTACGAAGACTCGGCCGGCAACCGCACGGAGTTCCGGTTCGAAGGCTGGAAGACCGAAAAGGCGCGGCCCCCCGCCGACTACCGGATCCAGGGGCCGAAGGGGACGCGGATCGTCGAAAACTGACCTGCGGCAGGCGGAGCCCGCCGCAGGTCATCCCGAGCCTGCAAGACGAGGGATCCCGAACTCGTCGAGCCCGACTCTCATACAATCCCCCCGATGCCCCAGGAATTCTCCTTCGACGTCGTCAGCAAGGTGGACCTGCAGGAGGTCTCCAACGCGGTCCAGCAGGCCTCCAAGGAGATCGCCACCCGGTTCGATTTTCGAGGCTCGAAATCGAAGATCGAGTGGAACGACAAGGAGCTGGAGCTGACGCTGACTTCCGACGACGAAGGCAAGCTGAAGTCCGTCAAGGACATCCTGGAGACGCGGCTCGTCAAACGGGGCGTCGCTCCCAAGTCGCTCGACTACCAGAAGGTCGAGCCGGCCGCGATGGGCACCGTCCGCCAGGTCGTCAAGATCCAGCAGGGCATCGCGTCGGAGAAAGCCAAGGAGATCGTCCGGGCGATCAAGGACAAGAAGCTGAAGGTGCAGGCCTCGATCCAGGCCGACCAGGTCCGCGTAACGGGCCGGGCCAAGGACGAGCTCCAGGAGGTCATGGCCTTGCTGCGCGCCGGGGACTTCGGCGTGCCGCTGCAGTTCACGAACTACCGATGACCCCTTCCCGCCTCGAGAACGTGCGCCTGAAGCGCGCCTACGACCTCATCAGCGACAAGCTGGCGAAGGTCGAGGAGGAGCTGCTCCTCCACTTCCGGTCGCCCATCCCGACGATCGATCGGATCGGCGCCTATCTGGCGCAGGGCGGCGGCAAGCGCATCCGGCCCGCCCTTCTGCTGCTGTCCGCGAAGCTGCTCGACTACCGCGACGGAGACAAGGACGTCCGGTACGCGGCGGTCATCGAGTTCATCCACACCGCCACGCTCGTCCACGACGACATCATCGACGAGGCGCGCCTGCGGCGCGGCCGGACCTCGGCCAACGCGCGGTGGGGGAACAACCTCACGGTGCTCTTCGGGGACTACCTCTACACGATGTCGATGGGCATCGCGCTGGACGCGGGCGACCTGACGATCCTCAAGGTCCTGTCGGACACCACGCTGTCGATGATCGAGGGCGAGATCCTCGGGATCGAGAAAGAGGGGTCGATCCACGTGACGCGGGAGGAGGCGCTCGAGATCACGCGGCGCAAGACCGCGGACCTCTTCGCGGCGTCGTGCCGCCTGCCCGCGCACTTCGCTCCCCGGGGGGACCTGATCGCGGCCGAGCGCCTGGCCGAGTACGGGCGTTGCCTCGGCATGGCGTTTCAGCTCATCGACGATCTCCTCGACTACACCGGCAGCGTCGAGGAGGTCGGCAAGCCCGTTCTCAACGATTTGCGGGAAGGCAAGCTCACGATGCCGCTGTTGCTGGCTCTCCCGTTGGCCGATCCCGCCGAGCGCGAGAAGGTGTCGGCCGTCCTCCGCGAGCGGGACTTCCGCAGTGTCCAGCCGGCCGAGATCCTGTCGATCGTCGAACGCTACGACGGGATCCCCGAGACGCGCGCTCTCGCGCGCGACTATGCAGGCGCGGCGCGCGTCGCCCTCGGGGGGTTCCCGGATTCGGAGGCCAAGGAAGGCCTCCTTCTGGCGACGGAATCGGTCATCGACCGGATCCGATGACGCCTTATTTAATTCGGCATAAAGTAGAAAATAGCTAATAAAATTAGGTTAGCGCTGCGACCGCCCGGCCATACAAAAGAAGGATTTCTTACCCTTCCATCTAAATTTTTATTGAGATTCGGCTGGATGGGCGTAAACTCCACCCAGATGGCATCCCACGGCAGCAACTGGACGGCCCTCGCCTCGACACTCCGAAATCTCTCACAACTCCTTCCAGGTCAATCAGATCCATCGGGCGAGGCGGACCTCTATTATCGGAGGGCGTGCCTGGCGGCGGCCGAGGAGCGCTACGACGTCGCGCTGGTTTTCTGCACCAAGGCCGTGGAGGTCGCTCCGCGACACCTGGCCGCGAGGCTTCTGCTCGCGAAGATTCACGACCGCGGCCTCGGCAACCTCGAGGCCGCCGTCGCCGGCTACCGCAGGGTCATCTCGCTGGCGGGTTACGACGGCGCGGATCCCCATTGTCTCGCGGCGCGCGAAGCGCTCGACGCGCTCGTCTCCCGCTGCGAGCTCGTCCCGGCCGAGTCCTGACCGACGCGTTCGTCGGAAACGAGTCGCCCCCTCACGGTTTGCGGCTCGCGTCTCCGAGCTCGTTCGGCCGCGGCAGCCGGGGGTAGCGCCACGGGTACTGCGGCGGCCTTCCCCACACCTGCGGCCGGTACCTCCCCCCGTCGCGGATCGCCTCCGCCGAAAGGTCCACCCGCCACTTTCCGTCCGAGAAAACCGCGTCGCGCCCGAAGGCGTCGAGGTCGAGCGAAAAGAGAATCCCCCCGATCCCGGTCGGGCTCGCGGCCTCGATCGCCACGCGGTTGAGGCCCCCGGTCAGATGGCGGGTCAGGTCGTAGACCGCCAGAGGATCGCCCGGGTGCTGGACGCCGGCTCCGACGCGCCGTCCGTTGACGTAGAGCGCGTGCTCGCGATCCACGAAGAGCTTGGCGAACGCGCGGGCCGGCGCCCGGGGCAGATCGAAGTCCCGAGTCGCGTAGAAGCGCACGGGCCGCGGCTCCGGGACCCGCCCGGTGTACCAGATCCACTCGGCGGGCCCGGTCGCGAGCGAGAGGCGATCGGCGTGGGCGCGGAAGAGAGACCGCCCGGCGGCGGCGGCGAGGATCGCGACCGCGATCGCGTAGGTCCACGCGGCCAGAGGCCTCGAAAACAAACGGGATGACCGCGTTTCTTGACGCAAACCGCGGGCGAGGATACTATTGCCGCCGATGATTGCATGACGGTCATCGCCGTGATTCCCGCGCGCTACGCCTCCGTCAGATTCCCCGGAAAACCCCTCGCTCCCCTGGCTGGCCGGCCCATGATCGTTCATGTCCTGGAGGCCGTCCGCGGGGCGAAGCGTGTGGACCGGACGCTGGTGGCGACGGACGACGCCAGGATCGCCGACTGCGTCCGCGACGCGGGCGGCGAGGCCGTCATGACGTCGCCCGCGGCGGCGAGCGGAACGGACCGCGTGGCGGAGGTCGCTCGGTACATTTCGGCCGACGCATACTTGAACGTGCAGGGGGACGAACCGTTGATGCCGGCGGAAAACATCGACCGGGCCGTGGCGGCGCTGCTCGACAGCCCGGGCCGGGCCATCGCCACGCTCTCCTGGCCGCTCCCGGCGGCCCGGGCCGGCGACCCGGACACCGTCAAGGTCGCGGTGGCGGAGGACGGGCGGGCCCTGTATTTCTCGCGTTCGGCCATCCCCTACTACCGAAACGGCGAGCCCGGTTATCGGAAACACCTGGGAATCTACGCCTACCGGGCGTCGGCGCTCGCGCAGGTGGCGGCGCTGCCGCCCTCCCCGCTCGAAAAGGCGGAGTCGCTGGAGCAGCTTCGCTGGCTGGAGGCCGGGCAAGCGATCTGGGTCGGGGAGGCGGCGGGCGACTCGGTGGGGGTCGACACGCCGGCGGATCTGGCCGAGGCGGAGAGACAGTGGAACAAGGAGGTCGTGTCGTGAGCACGAAGTACGTTTTCGTCACCGGCGGCGTCGTCTCGTCGCTCGGCAAGGGGATCGCGGCGTCGTCGATCGGCGCCCTGCTGGAAGCGCGGGGCTTCTCGGTCGCCATGGCCAAGTTCGACCCGTACATCAACGTCGACCCGGGCACGATGTCGCCCTTCCAGCACGGCGAGGTCTACGTGACCGACGACGGCGCCGAGACGGACCTGGACCTCGGCCACTACGAGCGCTTCACTTCGATGACCGGCGCGCGTCTGAACAACACGACGGCCGGACGGATCTACGCGACGGTCATCGAACGCGAGCGGCGGGGCGATTACCTCGGGAAGACCGTGCAGGTCATTCCCCACATCACCGACGAGATCAAGGAGTCGATCCGGAACGTGGGCACCGACGCCGACGTCGTGCTCATCGAGATCGGCGGCACCGTCGGCGACATCGAGTCGCTGCCCTTCCTCGAAGCCATCCGGCAGTTCCGCCAGGAGGCCGGGCGCGGCAACGCGATCAACGTTCACCTGACCCTCGTGCCCTACATCAAGGCCTCCGACGAGCTGAAGACCAAGCCGACGCAGCACTCCGTCAAGGAACTGCTCTCGATCGGCATCCAGCCGGACGTCCTGCTCTGCCGGACGGATCGGGCGCTGCCCACCGAGGTAAAGAAGAAGATCGCCCTGTTCTGCAACGTGCCGGTCGAAGCCGTGATCAACGCGAGAGACGTCCCGTCGATCTACGAGGTCCCGCTCCGGTTCGCGGCCGAAGGCCTGGACGAGATCCTCCTCGACCTGCTCTCGCTGCCCCATTACGACCGGGACCTCTCCAAGTGGGAGAACCTCGTCAACCGGATCAAGAATCCGACGGGCGAGGTCGACGTCGCGATCGTCGGCAAGTACGTGGACTACGGCGACTCTTACAAGTCCCTCAACGAGGCGCTGGCCCACGGCGGCATCGCCAACAACGTCCGGGTCAAGCTCCACTACGTCGACGCCGAGACGCTCGAGGGCGACCAGTACCCCGACGTCCTCTTCCGCGCCGACGCCATCCTGGTTCCGGGAGGGTTCGGCCGCCGGGGTGTCGAGGGCATGATGCGCGCCATCCGTTACGCCCGCGAGAAGAAGGTCCCGTTCTTCGGGATCTGCCTCGGCCTTCAAACCGCGGTCATCGAGTTCGCGCGCAACGTCGCGGGGCTCGAGGGGGCCAACTCGACCGAGTTCGAAGAGGAGCCTCAGCAGAAGGTCATCTACAAACTGCGCGACCTGATCGGCGTCGAGGCGCTCGGCGGGACCATGCGCCTCGGCAAGTACCCCTGCGACCTCTCCCAGGGCTCCTTCGCCGCGCGCGCCTACGGCGAGAGCCCCATCTGGGAGCGGCACCGCCACCGCTACGAGGTCAACCAGGAGTTCCTCCCGCGGCTCAAGGAGGCCGGCCTCTCGTTTACGGGGATGTCGCCCGACAAGAAGTTCGTCGAGATCATCGAGCTCCACGACGACCACCCGTGGTTCCTCGGCTGCCAGTTCCACCCGGAGCTGAAGTCCAAGCCCTTCGCCTGTCACCCGCTCTTCAAGGACTTCATCCGGGCGGCCCGCGCTCACCGGGCGGCCACCCGGGAAGTCGCCGAAGCCGCGGAACGCGTGTCGTCGGCGGCGGAGCCGTCCTGACGGACGTCCGCCGCGTCGAGATCGCTCCCGGATATGCCGCGGGCCCGGGCGCTCCGCCCCTGTTCTTCGCCGGGCCCTGCGTCATCGAGTCCCGCGAGCACGCGCTGGCGATGGCCGAGCGGTTGAAGGCGATCGGGGAGGACACGGGCGCCCGCATCGTCTTCAAATCGTCGTACGACAAGGCCAACCGTTCCTCGAACGACTCGTTTCGCGGACCCGGGCTGGAGCTCGGCCTGGAGATTCTGGGTGACGTGAAGGCGAAGACGGGGCTGCCCGTGATCTCCGACGTGCACGCGCCGGAGCAGGCCGAGCCGGCGGCCGCGGTCCTCGACGTGCTGCAGATCCCGGCGTTTCTGGCGCGCCAGACCGACCTCGTCTCCGCCGTGGCTCGGACCGGGAAGCCCATCAACGTCAAGAAGGGCCAGTTCATGGCGCCCGAAGACATGGCTCACGTTGTCGAAAAGTGCCGCGCCGCCGGCAACGAGAAGATCCTCCTCTGCGAGCGGGGCGCCTGCTTCGGGTACCACAACCTGGTCGTGGACATGCGCTCGTTCCCGATGATGCGGGCCCTCGGCTACCCCGTGATCTACGACGTGACCCACTCGCTGCAGCTCCCGGGCGCCGGCAAGGAGACGGGAGGCCTCAAGCAGTACGCGACGGCGCTCGCCCGCGCCGCGGCCGCGACCGGGTCGGTCGACGGCTTCTTTCTGGAAGTGCACGACGACCCCGAGCGCGCCCTCTCGGACCGCTCCACGCAGCTCGACGTGGAAGCGTTGCCGGAGCTGATCCGAACGCTGCTGGCGATCCGGGAGCTGGTCGAAAGCCGGCAGCGCTAGCGCGGTTGCCGGGAGCCCCTCAGCCCGCGCGCTCGTAGAGCTCGCGGATCCGGGCGGCGAGCGTCATCGGGTCGAAGGGCTTCGGAATCACGCCGGCCACACCCATCTTCCGATAGCTCGCGACCTCGTCGGGCTGCGCTTTCGCCGTCATGAAGACGACCGGCGTCTCGGCGACGCTCGTGATCAAACGCAGAGCGAGGAGCGTGGCCGGGCCATCCATACCCGGCATCATGACGTCGAGAAGGATCAGCTGGGGAGCGAACATCCCCACGGCCTCGACGGCCTCCTCCCCCGAGGCACACGCCCTCACGGTCAGACCGCCGATGTCTTCCAGGGCGAAAGCCCCGACCGCACGCAGGTCGGGATTGTCCTCGACATAGAGGACGCGCTCGAGGACCGCGTTCACCCGGCGACCCTGGACCCGACCACGATCCGGCTGCGCCCCTCGGTCTTGGCGGCGTAGAGGGCCTCGTCCGCGGCCTGATGCCACGACTTCAGGTCGGACCTCGGAGCCAGAAGCATCGCCACGCCGCCGGAAAACGTCACCCGAAAGGTCTGGCCGTCCGGACCCGCGTGGGGAATGGCCGAGAATTCCTGCAGGAGCCGCTGCATCAGACGCAGGGCCTGCTCCTCGCTGAACTCCTCGAGCAGGATCGCGAACTCCTCGCCGCCCATCCGGCCGATCGTGTCGGTCAGACGCAACCTGCGGCGAAGAAGTGCCGCCAGCGTCGCCAGGACGCGGTCTCCCGCCGGATGGCCATACAAGTCGTTCACCGCCTTGAAGCGATCGATGTCGAGCATGACGAAGGCGCATTTCCAGTCCGGGTGCCGTTCCTGCCGGGCGACGGCAACCCTGGCGCGCTCGAGAAAGGCCGTGTGCGACAGCAGCCGCGTCAATCCGTCCCTTTCGACGAGGCTTCGGAGGAACCGCGCGCGTTCGATCCGTGAGGCCACCGTCGAGAGCAGAAGGCCCGGGGAGACGGGTTTGACCATGTGATCGTCGCCGCCGGCCCTGGCCGCCTCGATGCGTGACCCCGGCTCGGCCTGCGTCGTCAGAAAGACGACCGGCAGCATCGCCTGGGTCTCCTCCTGGCGAAGGGAACGGACCAGGTCGTAGCCGCTGGCTCCGGGAAGCTGAATGTCCATCAAGACCAGGTCGGGGCGAAAGGCGGCGATGTCCGCGAAAAAGCTCTCGGGTTCGCTGCAGATCCGGACTTCGTAGCCCGCGGACTCCAGCACGGCGGTCAGGAAATTCGCCTGATGCGGGTCGTCTTCGACCGACAGGACGCGCGGCGTTTCGACGCGGGCGCGATGGAAGAGAAATTCCAGGCGGCGCATCAGGGCCTCGCCGTCCAGAGGTCTCATGAAGAACCCGTCCGCTCCGCAATGGATCGCGTCCACGCGATCCGCGAACTCCCCGATGCCACTCAGGATCAGAACGGCGGGAGTCTCGCCTCCCGGCAGCCCCCTCAGGCGCTCGACGACCCCGAAGCCATTGCCGTCGGGCAGATCGACGTTCACGATCGCGCCTTCCGGAATCCGGCGAGCCAGCTCCCGAGTGGCCTCTTCCGCCGATCTCGCCCAACGCAGGGCCATCCCGTCCCGCTGAGCCAGTTGCGTCAGGAGGTCTCGATCCTCCTCCTCGCCCCCCACCAGGAGCAGGTCCATCGGAGGCCGGGCCGCCAACACGCGGGACACGACGGAGACTTCCGGCGACGGGTCGGAGGACAGCTCGCTCCGGAGATTGGCGACGAGGTTCGACCAAAAGACGACGTCGGCGGGAACCGACGATCCGGCGCCCGACAGGACGCCCCGGCAGGAAGCCTCTCCGTCCTGTCCCAGAGTCGTCACGCCCGGAAACCCGTAGGTCCCCCCCGCGCCCGACAGGCCATGAAAGTGGCCGAGAAGGGCTCTGACCGATTCGAGGTCGGCGGGTGCTTTCTCGAGACGGTCGACCAGAGTCTCCATGTCGGCGAGCCGGTGCAGAGAGCTGCGGACGAAGTCGTCCCGAAAAACCCGCATCGCCTCTTCCTGCTCCCTCGGGGTCATCGTGCGCTGATGCGCTGCAAGTTCGACGCCCGAACAGCCACTGCCCGCCCGGTCACGGGGCAGAAAGTCGAGAAAGTGACAGAGATCCGCAGCCGCTCGAGCTCGTGGCTCCCCACGGTTCGCCGGAACGGCAGGCGGTCCGCGGTCGGACGTCGGCCCGGTAAGATACGGGCGTGAATCTCGAGACAGCCCGAAAGGTTCTGGAGGTCGAGGCGGACTCCGTTCGGCGGCAGATCGACAACCTCGGGCCGCCGTTCCTGGAGGCCATCGACGCGATCCAGTCCACGGCCGGACGCCTCTGCGTGACCGGTATCGGGAAATCGGGCCTGATCGGCCAGAAGATCGCCGCCACCCTGGCCTCCACGGGGACCCCCGCCTACTTTCTGCACGCCGGGGAGGCCAGCCACGGGAACCTCGGCATGCTGATGCCGGGCGACGTCGTCCTCGCGCTCTCCACCTCGGGAGAGACGCCCGAGGTCGTCCGCCTGCTGGAGTTCGCGCGGTCCCGGAAAATCCGGACGATCGTCATGACGGGCGATCCGGCGTCCTCCGCCGGGCGGGCGGCCGAGATCGCGATCTCCCTCGCGATTCCGCGCGAGGCCTGCCCTCTGAACCTGGCTCCGACCGCCTCGACGACGGCGATGCTCGCCATGGGAGACGCCCTCGCCCTTTCGATCTCGGAGCGGCGGGGCTTTCAGGAGGAAGACTTCGCCGCGCTCCATCCGGGGGGCACCCTCGGCCGGCGGTTCCTCAAGGTCCGGGACCTGATGCGCACGGGCGACCGGGTTCCACGGGTCGCGCCCGACACGCCCATGCCGGCCGCGATTCACGAGATGTCCCGGAAGATGATGGGGATCACGGCCGTCGTCGACGGCGCGGACCGCCTCCTCGGCGTCATCTCGGACGGCGATCTCCGGCGCCTGCTCGAGAACGACGCGGGTGAGCTCGGGAGAGCGGCGGGCGACTGCTGCCGGCCGGATCCCCGCACGATCGGCGCCGAGGAATTCGCCGCGACCGCCCTGGAAACCATGCGGAAGCACCGGATCACGTCGCTCTTCATCCTCGACGGCGACGGGCGCCTGTCGGGCGCGCTGCACATGCACGACCTGCTCTCGGCGGGCTTCGGTTGACGATCCGCGCGCTCTTCCTCGACGTCGACGGCGTGCTGACCGACGGCCAGATCTACCTGGACGGCCGCGGCCACGAGTTGAAAGTCTTCAACACGAAAGACGGTCACGGCATGCGCAAGGCGGCGGCCGCCGGGATCACGCTGTGCTGGATCTCGGGCCGGAGCTCGCCCGCGACCGCGCGCCGGGCGAAGGGAGCTCGGCGTCCCCTACTGCTACCAGGGCGTTCGAGACAAGGGCGCCCGGCTCGAAGCGGTGCGCCGCAGGCTCAAGCTCCAGCGCTCCGAGATGGCCTCCATCGGCGACGACGAGCCCGATATCCCGATGTTCGAAGCGACCGGGCTGTCCGCCTGCCCCGCCGACGCCGTTCCGGCCGCGCGCCGGGCCGCGACCATCGTCCTCAAGAGTCCCGGCGGACACGGGGCCGTCCGCGAGCTCATCGAGCTGATCCTGAGGAGAAACGCGAGGAGCCGCTAGACCTCCGGCTGCTGGATCTCCGCCGGAGTCTCGCGCTTCCGGAACAGCCAGGCCGCCAGGATCCCCAGCAGGTACAGCAGGATCATCGGCACGGCGAAGACGCACTGCGTCGCAACGTCGGCCGAGGGCGTGATCACGGCGGACAGGATGAAGATGATGAGGATGGCGTACTTGAACTTCTTGAGAAGCCACCGCTCCGAGACGATCCCCATCCGGGCCAGGAAGAAGATGAGGATCGGCATCTCGAAGCACAGGCCCAGGGCCAGGATCAGCTTCGTCGCGACCGACAGGTACTCGTTGATCGTGATGACGGCCTCGAACGGCTTGCCGACGTCGACCAGGAACCTCACGACGAGCGGGAAGGCGACGTAGTACGAGAAGGCGCAACCCGCCAGGAAAAAGAGAGCCCCGAACGTCACGAAGGGCCAGACCCAGCGTTTCTCGCGGCGGTACAGGGCCGGCGAGATGAACAGCCAGACCTGCCAGAGGACGACCGGCGAGGAGATCAGGATCCCGGCGAGCAGGGCCACCCGGAAATACATCATGAAGGGCTCGGTGAGGGTCGTGTAGGCCAGGTTCTCTCCGGGGGGAAGCACGTCGCGCAGCGGCCGGGCGAGAAAGTCGAAGATCTCCTGCGCCCACGCCCAGGACAGCAGAAACCCGATGAAGATGGCGGCGATCGAGGCGATGAGCCGCTTGCGCAGATCGTCGAGATGCTGGAAGAAGCCCATCCGCGCCAGCTCTTCCTCGTCGCCGGCGGGCGGCCGGGCGCCCGGGCCGTCGACGAGGTCGCGCGGGTTGAAGCGGCTCAAGTGGGACGGATCGGCGATTCGGCTCTCGGGACGGTGGCCTCGGGGGCGCGCGGCGTCTCGATTCCGGCGGCGCCCGCGAGCGAGCTTCCGGCTTCCGAGACCTGCCTCTTGACGGCCTCGGCTTCGCGCTTGCCCTGCTCGATCTCGTCCTCGATGGTCTTCTTCAGGTCGTCGGAGGCCCTCTTGAACTCGGCCAGCCCGCGCCCCAGCGACTTTCCGAGCTCGGGCAACTTCTTGGGTCCGAAGACCAGAAGCGCCACGACGAAGATCAGGATCAATTCGGGCATTCCGATGGAGCCAAACATGTTCTGTCCCCTCGCAGGGCGATTTTACGCCGCCCTCCGGGGTCCGGGGAGACTTTCGGCGACCGGCGTGCCAGAATGAACGCGAAGGGGGAAATCACGGTGAGCTTGAAGAAATCCCGATTGTTCCTGGCGCTGGCGCTCGTCGCCGGGGCGACCCTGGCGGGCGGCGTTTTCGCCAATAAGCTCAACGCGAGCCCCGAGAAAGACACGCCTCCTCTGGACGAATACGCCGACATTCTGACGACGCTGTCGGACTGGGCTCCCGAACCGGTGGCGCCGGACAAGATCGTCTACGCCTCGATCCACGGCATGCTCGCGCGTCTGGATCCGCACACCGCGTTTCTCGAGCCCGACGAATTCTCGGCCATGAGGGAAAAGCAGCACGGCTCCTTCTACGGCCTGGGGATCCAGATCCAGAAGCGGATGGGCAAGATCACGGTCATCGCGCCCATGGAGGGCACTCCGGCCTACAAGATGGGCATCCGGGCCGGCGACATCATCACGCACATCACCGACGAGGAGCTCAAGGAGGACACGACCACCGAAGACGTCGTGCGCAAGCTCCGCGGCCCCAAGGGGACCTCGGTCGCGATCACGATCCGGCGCGTCGGCTTCGACGAGCCGATCCGCATGACGATCACCCGCGCCGAGATCCCGACCCGTTCCGTCCGCTACGCGTTCATGCTCGAGCCGGGCGTGGGCTACATCATGCTGTCCGACTTCACCCACACCTCGAGCAAAGAGGTCTACGAGGCCATCCAGAAGCTCGAAAAGCAGGGCATGAAGAAGCTCCTGCTCGACCTCCGCGGAAATCCCGGAGGCGTCCTCGAGCAGGCCGTCGACGTCACCGACGTCTTCGTGCCCAAGGGCTCGATGGTCACCTACACCAAGGGCCGCACGGCCTCGTCCGCCCAGGAGTACTACGCGCCGGGAGAGGGAACGCACTTCGACCACCCCCTGGTCGTGCTCGTCAACCGGGGCTCCGCCTCGGCCTCCGAGATCGTGGCCGGAGCGATCCAGGACCACGACCGCGGGGTCGTGGTCGGGCAGCGCACGTGGGGCAAGGGCCTCGTCCAGAGCGTCTACACCCTGTCCTACGGCGCCGGGCTCGCCCTGACGACTGCCCGTTACTACACGCCGTCGGGCCGGTGGATCCAGAGGGATTACACCGACCTGCTCGCCTACGTGAACCCGGGCGACCCGGACGCGGGCGCCGAAACCTCCGAGACCGCTCCCCACCCGGGCTCCGAGAGCGCCGTGTTCTACACGGACGCCGGCCGGGTGGTCTACGCCCAGGGCGGCATCACGCCCGACGTGATCGTCAAGAGCGACCGGGATTCCAAGCTGCTCCAGCAGCTCCTGGCGCGGTACGCGTTCTTCAACTTCGCCGTCGACTGGCTCGCCCGCAACCCCAAGGTCGCCGAGGACTTCGCCGTGACCCCGGCGGTCCGGGAGGAGTTCTTCCGGTTCGTCGAGAAGTCGGCGCAGTATTCGTCGGCCGAGGAGCTCAAGAAGTCCTACGAGGACGATCCCAACCGCAGCCTCGTGGATCTCGCGATCCAGATCGAGATCGTCAACGCCCGCTTCGGCCCCGAGGCCGGCCGCAAGGCCTTCGCCTCCGGCGACCCCCAGATTCAGAAGGGCCTGACCCTCTTCGGCGAAGCCGCCCGCATCGCGGCCCTGCCCAAGAAGAAGCGCGAGATGGCCGTCAAGGCCGGAAGCTAACGTCGCCTCCGCTCGCTCGGACTGCGGCGCGGCGCACTGAACGGCTCGCGCGGGTGCGCGCTCGACCGTTCGCCTGATCCCTCGCCGCTCGGCTCCCGCGGCCGGCTCCTCCGGGAGAGCGCTCCCCCGCCGCGAGCTGATGAGGGCCGCTGAAATAGCCGCTTGGCGGCAGGATCTCAGGTCGTCTGCTCTTCCCTGGTCGCCTCCTGCCAGTCGGCGCCTGGGGGCAGGATCATCTGGCAGCCGCGTAATCGGTAGGCGCTCGGAGCGCGGACACCGGGAGGCTCCTCGCCAACGTCGCGGAGACGGCGGGCCGCGTCCAGCAGACGCCGGCGCACGCGGATGACGCCTTCGTCCGAAGCGACCAGGTGCTCGCCGGAGCGGTCGACGATCGGGCCCATGCTCTCCTGGACGGCCGCGTCCTGGAGGGGAGGCGAGTCCTCGATCCCGCTGAAATTCGAGGTGCGCTGGCGCTCCCGGTCGATCCGATAGTCGTTCTCGGAGTTCGCCGCGAATCGCCCGCGCTCGAGCGGGTCCTCCGTATCGGGCAGCATCCCGCTCTTCCGGCGTCCGACGCTCCCCTGTCGCGTCCTTCCCGGCCGCGAGCTCTTCGGTCGGGTACCAGTTGGCCTCCCACACGAGGGTGTGCGTGTCGTCGAGAGGAACCCAGGCCTTCGCCCGGCGCTGCTGCCCGATCGCCGGCACGCTCGTGAAGATCGGCATCAGGAACTGCGAGATACGCCAGTAGTGCTCGCCGCCCCCGTCGTCGCGCCGGGCTCCGATGCTCAGTCCGGCCGGCGTATCGACGACCTGGAGGACGGGGCGCCGGTCCCGCACCGCAATGTCGCGGAGGCGATCCCCCTCGTGGAAAGCCACCTCACGCGCGCCGGCCGGCCCGAGGCGCGCGTGCAGCCAGCCCAGATGCACGGTGTCGACATCGCCCTCCAGCGCCTGGAGCCAGTTGCAGGCGCGCGCGTACGTCCGCGCCGACCGCCGCTCGAGCGGCGCCAGAGCCCAACCGAGCTCGGGCAGGGGCGGAGCCTCCTCCGCGGGCCCCAGGTAGGCCCAGACGACCCCGTTGAGCTCCCGACAGGGAGTACGCGCGTGCCCGGACCCCTTCCCGCAGCCGGCTGTCGGACGGCTCGGACGGAAGCTCGAGGCAGCGCCCCGCCACGTCGAACTTCCAGCCGTGGTAAACGCAGCGCAGCCCGCCCTCCTCGTTGCGCCCGAAGAAGAGCGAGGCCCGACGGTGCGGGCACGCCTCCGCCAGAAGACCCGCGCGCCCCCCCGAATCGCGGAAGGCGACCAGATCCTCGCCGAGCAGCCGCATCCGCCGCGGCGCCCCGTCCGGCGCACCGAGCTCGTCCGAGAGCATCAATGGCAGCCAGTATTGCCGCAGCAGATCGCCCATGAGCGTGCCCGGTCCCACCCGCGTCAGCAGCTCGTTGTCTTCTGGGGTCACGCCGGCATCGAAGAATATCTTAGCCGCGCTGCGGACTTCGTTCGCAGCGCGAGGAGTCTCCCGAAGGGAGGAGCCTCGCGCTGCGGGAGCGAGAGCGAGCGAGGGACCAGGCGAGCGGTCGAGCCCGCATCCGGGCGAGCCGCTCGCCGGTGCGGCCGAAGGCCGCAGGTCCCGAACGAGCGGAAGCGACGGACAACAAAACGCCCCGCCTCACGGCGGGGCGATGGTTTCTCGGGGCGACCCCCGGGTCGTCCTAGTTATGTGTGGAGACGTTGTTGTTGACGACGAACTTGCGGCGCCCGATCTCGCTGCGGTTGCCGAACCGGTCGATCACGTAGATCACGAGATCGTGCGGCGAATCGGACAGGTGCGTCGTGTCGAGCAGGAACGAGAACCCGACGTTGGGCGAGAAGACCCGCGGATCGACCGCGCGCACGTCGGGCCGGAGAAGCCCGTAGAACGCGGTGCCCACGACGTGGCCGTCGACGTCGACCTCGACACTGTGCACCTGCTGGAAGTCGGACGCCCAGCCGAACACCTCGAAAACGCCGTTGATGAACTGGTAGTCGGTGGGCGTGTCGATGTATCCGAACGCCGGCTGATCGCCGAACTGCTGGTCGCACAGGATGTCGACCGACATGGCGGCGATCTGGGCGACCGTCTCTTCCTCGTCGCCCACCCGGATCGCGATGGTGTGCTTGCCGGGGGTCGTGACACCGGCCAGGATGAACTCGCCGAAGCGGCTGGTCGGAAGCAGGATGAAGATCTGGCCGGAGGATTCATCGGCGTCGCGAACGAGCGCGAAATTGAAGAGGAACCCCGCGTTGTCGGCGTTGACGTAACCCGAGTAGCTGCGCGCCACGTCGGGGCGGTTGATGCCGTAACAGTTGGTCAGGGCCTGCCCGAGCTGCACGCAATCGGTCCGGGTGTTGGCGATGATCGCGCCGTCGAGCAGGAGCTCGACGTACGACACCTGGCCTTGGTCGAGCGCGGAGCCCACGTCCAGCGTCCAGCCGGCCACGACGTTCGTCAGGATGTCGCCGCAGATGTCGGGGGTGCAGGGAGACGGAATGCCCCCGCCGATCGTCGAGCAGAACAGCGAGGCCTTGTCCAGCGGGTAGTCGATGCGCCCGAACGGCGCGAGATTGGCGCCGTTGTTGACGATCTGGACGGTGCGGCTCCCGAGGTCCCGGGACGCCCCTTCGCTGTCGGTCGCGCGGACCGACAGGACGTGCAGTCCGTTGATGAACTGTGTCGTGTTGATGTTCGCGGAGAATCCCGAGTAGAGCGCCAGCGGCAGGTCCGGAAACGCCGCCGCGACGTCCGGGCGCGTGGTGCCGTAGACCGCCGTGCCGGGCTCGCCTCGGCCGACGGCGCCGGCCACGATCTGGCCGTCGACCAGGAAGTCGATGTGGTCGATGTCGACGTCGTCGACGGCCCAGCCCGACACCGGGAACGAGCCGTTGGCGCCTTCCAGGCCGGACGCGTGGGGAATGTCGATGTAGCCGAAGGGCGCCTGGTTGAGCGAGCTGTCCACGATCACGTTGCGGGTGGCGATCGTGAACTGCTGCTGGCTGGCCGACTCGGTGACGCGGATCGAGACCGCGTGCGGACCGTCGCTGAAGACGCCGCGCGCCAGGAACGCGGAGAGAAACCCGGGATTCGGAGTGGCGCTGTTGACGTAGTTGGGGAAGATCTCGAGGACGTCGGGGCGGGGCAGATTCATGTCGGCCCGGTTGACGAGGATGCCGTCGACCAGCACTTCGACCCGATCGATGTTATTGAAGTCGAGCACGAAGCCGGAGACCCGGACGATCCCTGTGACCGTCTGACCTTCGCCGGGGAAGTCGAGGCCACCGATGGGCTGCGCTCCGGCGCGGCCTGCCAGAAACCACACCGACGAGACCAGAAGCGCCAGAAGCCGGGGCGCCTTCCTTGCCATGCGTGTTCCTCCCGAAAATTTAAGAAAAGAATGTGAAAAATACGCTGGAAAGTCAAGTGTTATCGGGGCTTTGCCTCATTTTCTTAGGCAAACGCACGCTGCGAATGCTAAAACCCATGCGTGAGATTCGCACAAACGAGGTTGATTCGAGGGGAGTCTCCGTCTCCTCGAGCCCTGGCCGCGGCGCCTGAGCGCCGGTGACGCCGGTCACCTCGTCTCGCTCCCTGTTTCGTTCGCGCCGTTTCCAGGCCGTCGCCTCGATCGTGCTCGCGATCGGACTCCTGGCGTTCTTCCTGTCCCGCGTTCCGCTCGCCGAGATCGGCCGGCGGCTGGCCGATGTCTCGCCGGGATGGCTCGCGGCGAGCGTTGTTCTCTCGCTGTTCGTGTTCGTGCTCCGGGCCGTCCGCTGGATCTGGATCCTGGAGCCCGTCGGCCGCGTCCCGTTCGTGCCGGCTTTCCGCGCCACCGCGATCGGCTTCGCCGCGAACACGGTCCTGCCGGCGCGCGCCGGGGAGGTGCTGCGGCCGGCGATCCTGGCCCGCGAGCGGGGGCTGCCCTTTGCGGCGCTCCTCGCCTCGATCGTCTTCGAGCGGGTCCTCGATGCGCTGGCGCAGCTTCTTTTTCTCGGGATCGCGCTGGCCTCGGGGTCCGGCACGACGCGGGATCATGGCCTCGGACCGGACCCGATGGGTCGTGGCGGCGATCGCGGCGGGAGCCATCGCGGTCGCGCTCTTCGCGGTCGTCTGGCGGCAGATGACCGAAAAGGTCCTCGAGCAGCCTCTTTCGCGTCTTTCCCGAGCGCTTCCGAGACATCGCACGGAAAATCTCGAGCACGTTCCTCGACGGGTTCGCGTCGCTGAGGACGCCTCGACTCCTCCTGCTCGTGTCGGCGGGCTCCGTCGGCATGTGGCTGGTGATCAACGTCCAGATCTACTGCGTGATGCGCGCCTTCGACCTCGACCTGCCCCTGACGGCCGCCTATGTGGTGACGACCGCCGCGGTCCTGGGCCTCGCCGTCCCCACGCCCGGCGGTGTGGGCGGATACCACGCGGCCGTGCAGTTCGCCCTGACCGACGTCTTCGCCGTCCCGGTGGCCACGGCGACGGGCGTGGCCCTGCTCGCGCACGCGGTGTCGTTCGTCCCGATCTCGCTCATCGGATTCGCGCTCTTCGCCACGAGCCCGCTGCGCAAAAAGCGCCTCGAGGACCTGGCGGCGGAGCCGGAAATCGGGAGCCGATAGTCGGGAATCCGGCCGTTCTCGGGTAAGCTGGAGGTTCGATGAAATGCCCCTTCTGCGCGGCCGGGGACGACCGGGTCGTCGACTCCCGGGAGAGCCGGGAAGGCGAGGTCATCCGCCGGCGGCGGGAGTGCACGGGCTGCGGCCGGCGCTTCACCTCCTACGAGACGATCGAGGAGATTCCCTACATGGTCGTCAAGAACGACGGCCGGCGGGAGCGTTTCGACCGGAACAAGCTGCGAACCGGGCTCGTCAAGGCCTGCGAGAAGCGCCCGGTGCCGCCCGTCGAGCTCGACCGGGTGGTCGACGCGATCGAGTCCCTTCTCCACGACGCCGAGGAGCGGGAGATCGCCACCTCGCGGATCGGCGCCCTCGTCATGGAGCGGCTGCGCGAGCTCGACAAGGTCGCCTACGTGCGCTTCGCCTCCGTCTATCGCAAGTTCGAGGACGTCGACGAGTTCCTGCACGAGCTGAAGAACCTGATCGGACGCGGCGAGAAGGTGACTTCGTGAGGCGAGCCCCACGAAGTCATCCCGAGGCCGCAGGCCGAGGGATCCCGACTTATCGAGCCGACGCCGAGCCGAGCGATCCCATGGTGAGACGCACGGCCCGGTTCTACGGTCCGATGGTGGAGCTCTCGCGTCTGCAGAGCGAGCTCAACCGGCTCTTCGCCGTCTTCGTCGAGTCGAACAACAAGGGCGGGACGCCGGCGTCCTCCTGGGACCCCAACGTGGACGTCGTGGACGACGGGGAGTCGATCCAGATCCTCGTCGAGCTGCCGGGCGTCGAGGCCGGCGACGTCCGCGTGCACGATCCGCGGCCGCATGGCGATGATCCGCGGGACCAAGAAGGGACGGATCCGCGCCCGGGAAGGCATGCGTTTTTTCTGCATGGAGCGCTACTTCGGCGCCTTCGTGAAGTCGATCCCGCTGCCGCGCCCGGTCAATTCGCACCTGGCGAAGACCAAACTGAAGAACGGCCTTCTCGAGATCCTCCTCCCGCGGGTGCCCGACCTGCGAGAGAAGGAGATCGAGATACCGGTCGCGGCGGAGCTGGAGGAGTAGGCTCAGAACCCATGGCCGAAATCGAAGAAAAAGACGTTGCGACGGAGCGGGACACCGACCTCCCGATACCCGACATCCTGCCCGTCCTGCCGCTGAAGGACGTCGTCGTCTTCCCCTACATCATCCTTCCCCTCTCCGTCTCGCGGGAAAAGTCGATCAACGCGGTGGACGCCGCCCTCGCGGAGCAGCGGATCATCATGCTGGTCGCCCAGAGGGACGGTCAGAACGACACGCCGCGTCCCGAGGACCTCTACCAGGTCGGCACCGTCGCCGCGATCATGCGGATGCTGAAGCTGCCCGACGGGCGCATCCGGCTGCTGGTTCAGGGGCTGACGCGCGCCCGCCTGGACTCCGTCCTGGCCGAAGAGCCGTACATCAAGGCCAAGATCACCCGCCTCGAGGAGCCGGAGACGCCCGACGAGCTGCCGCCCGAGCACGAGGCCCTGCTGCGCAGCGTGAAGCAGAACCTGGAGAAGTCCGTCGCCCTCGGCAAGAACATCTCCCCGGAGGTCATGGTCATCGCGGGCAACCTGGACGACCCGGCCCGCCTGGCCGACCTCGCCGCCTCGAACCTGGACCTCAAGCTCGAGGAGGCCCAGAAGATCCTCGAGTCCACCGACCCGATCGAGCGCCTGCGCCTGGTCAACGACAACCTCGCCAAGGAGATCACCGTCCTGACGATGCAGCAGGAGATCTCGTCGCAGGCGCGCGGGGAGATGGACAAGTCGCAGCGCGAGTACTACCTGCGCCAGCAGCTGCGGGCGATCCAGCAGGAGCTGGGCGAGGGCGAGGAGATCTCGGAGGAGCTCGACGCCTACCGCAAGGTCATCGCGGACAAGAAGATTCCTCAGGAGGCGGCCACAGAGATCGAGAAGCAGATCAAGCGGCTCGAGCGCAGCCACCCCGACTCGGCCGAGACGGCGATCATCCGCACCTACCTCGACTGGATGACGGGGCTGCCCTGGAGCGTCACGTCGGATGACTCCGAAGGACATCGAGCGGGCGCGCCAGATCCTGGACGAGGACCACTACGACATCGAGAAGGTCAAGGAGCGCATCCTCGAGTTCCTCGCGGTCCACGCCCTGAAGCAGAGCCTCAAGGGCCCGATCCTCTGCTTCGTCGGCCCGCCCGGCGTCGGAAAGACCTCGCTCGGGCGCTCCATCGCGCGCGCGCTGGACCGCAAGTTCGTCCGCCTCTCGCTCGGCGGCGTGCGCGACGAGGCGGAGATCCGCGGCCACCGCCGCACCTACGTCGGCGCGATGCCCGGGCGCATCATCCAGGGCATCCACCAGGCCGGGACGTCCAACCCCGTCTTCATGCTGGACGAGATCGACAAGATCGGCGCCGACTACCGCGGCGATCCGTCGGCGGCCCTCCTCGAGGTCCTCGATCCGGAGCAGAACTTCACCTTCCGCGACCACTACCTCTCGGTGCCCTACGACCTCTCGAAGGTCCTCTTCATCGCGACCGCCAACGTGCTGGACCCGATCCAGGCCGCGTTCCTGGACCGCATGGAGGTGATCCGCCTGTCCGGCTACACGGCCGAGGAAAAGAAGGCGATCGCGCAGCCGCCACCTGATCCCGAAGCAGATGGACGAGAACGGCATCACCGAGGCGAACATCGAGTTCACGGACTCGGGCATCGAAAGAGTCATCGAGGCGTACACGCGCGAGGCCGGCCTGCGCAACCTCGAGCGCGAGATCGGAGCCATCTGCCGCAAGGTCGCGGTCTCGGTGGCCAAGGGCAAGGGACGCAAGTACCGCATCAGCGGGTCCTCGGTCGAGAAGATGCTCGGGCCGGTCAAGCACTTCCGCGACGAGCAGCTCAAGAAGGACCAGGTCGGCGTCGCCACCGGCCTCGCGTGGACCTCCGTCGGCGGCGACATCCTCTTCGTCGAGGCCCTGGCCGTGCGCGGGAAGGGCGGCCTGCGCCTGACGGGCCAGCTCGGCGACGTGATGAAGGAGTCCGCGCAGGCCGCGATGTCCTACGCCCGCGCGCACGCCTCCGAGCTCGGCATCAAGCACGACTTCTTCGAGACGCACGACGTCCACGTCCACGTGCCCGAGGGCGCGATCCCCAAGGACGGCCCCTCGGCCGGCATCACGATCGCCACGGCGATGATCTCGGCGTTCACCGGGCGCAAGGTCCGCCGCGACGTCGCGATGACGGGCGAGATCACGCTGCGCGGCGAAGTGCTGCCGATCGGCGGCGTCAAGGAGAAGGTGCTCGCGGCGCGGGCGGCGAAGATCACCACGATCGTCCTCCCGAAGATGAACCGGCGCGACGTCCTGCAGATCTCGCCGCGAATCCTCCACGACATGACGTTCCGCTACGTCGAGGGCATGGAGGAAGTCCTGGCCATCGCTCTCCTGCCGCAGGAGGCCGAGACCGGGGACGTCTCCGAGAAGTCCGAGGAGCGGCCGGCCGAAGCGCCGGGTCTGGAAGTTCCCGTTACGGCTCCCGGCCGCCGGAGAGCGCCCGCCTCGCCGCGCGCGTGAAGCCGGAAGACCGGTTCGTCGAGAAACTCCGCGCGCTGCTCCCCCCCGCTCCCGGGATCCGCCTCGGCCCGGGCGACGACGCGGCGATCGTGGAATGGGCCTCCGGGCTGCTCGCCGTCACGACCGACGTGCTCGTCGAGGGCGTCGACTTCCTTCCGGGCGAGGACCCGGAGCGGCTGGGGCGCCGCGCCGTCGCGGTGAACCTCTCGGATCTGGCCGCGATGGGCGCCCAACCGGAGCTCTTCCTCCTCACGATCGGCTTTCCGGGAACCGAGCGGGAGGACTTCCCGCTCGCCGTCGCGCGCGGGGCGATCGCGCGGGCCGCCGAGTTCGGGGCGCACCTGGCCGGAGGGGACCTGTCGGCGGCTCCGGCGAGGCTGGTGTCGGTCGCCGCATGGGGACGGCTCCCGGGCGAGCCTCTGACTCGCGGCGGCGCCTCGCCCGGCGACCGCGTTTACGTTTCCGGATACCTGGGAGACGCCGCCGCCGGCCTTCGCGTGGCGAAAAGACTCGCGGCCGGAGAGGACGAGCGAGACCCGCGCCCGCCCGGGCTGTCCTCCGAGCACCGGAAACGGCTTCTCGACGCTTACCGCGATCCGGTCCCGCGCATCGCCCTGGGCCTCGCCCTGGCCCGGCACGGGCTGGCCAGCGCCGCCATCGATGTCTCCGACGGCCTGGGGCTCGACGCCGGGCGGCTGGCCCGCGCCTCCGGGGCGCGCGTCGTGCTCGAAGAAGACCGCCTCCCGATCTCCCCGGCTCTCGTATCCTTCGGAGTCGTGGAAGCGATCGACCCGGTGGAGCTGGCCATCTCCGGAGGGGACGACTACGAGCTGCTCTTCACGGTCCCGGAGGCGGCGGACGGGCGGCTCCTCGCGCTTGCGGCAGAGCTCGGTATCCCGGTCACGCACATCGGCGGGATCGAGGCCGGCAGCGGCGCCGTCCTGCGCGGTCGCGCCGGCGAGCGCGACGTCGCGGAGCTCGGACACGACCATCTCGAGGCCGCCCGATGAGCACGCCCCCGGCCAGGAGCTCGGAGGGGACGCCCTCGGCCGCCAGACGCCGTCCCTCCTGGCGCCGGCGGAGGCTCAAGCTCCTGCTCGACCTCATGGGTCGCGCGCAGACGCCGGAACGCGTGGCGGCGGCCGTCGCCGTCGGCGTGGGCGTGGGGCTCTCGCCCTTCATCGGCTTTCACTTTCTCCTGGCAATCGCTCTCGCCCTCCTCTTCCGTCTGAACAAGCTCGATACGGTCCTGGGATCGCTGATCGGGAATCCCTGGACTCTTCCGCCGTTCTTCGCGGTCGGATACCGGGTGGGCCGGGCGCTGCTCGGATACGCGCCGGCGGCGGTCCCGGCCCTGAAGTGGCAGCGGATCCTCAACCAGGACTTCTGGGTCGCGTTCCGCGGGCCCGGTTTCGGGCCGCGCCTGGCTTCGTTTCTCGTGGGGACCACGCTGCTGGCTGTGGTCCTCGCGTTTGCCGCGTACTGGCTGACCCTGGCGATCCTCAGGCTCTACCACCGGCGCTATCCGCGCGTCGCGGCCCGCGCCGCGCGGCGGCGGGACCGCGCCGCCATCCGGAGGGCCCGCGAAGACCAGGTCAGTTCGCGGGAGCGGATCCACTGAGGAGCCGGGTCTCGAGCTCTCGCGCGGGAGCGAAACGCGGGGTCCGCCTCAGGATGTCCCGCGCTTCCCGCAGGGCCTCGTCCCGGCGGCCCACCGCGGCCAGCCAGCGCGCGTAGCCGATGCGCGTCGCCGCGGAGTTCGGGTCGATGGTCAGAGCGCGGTGCCAGGCGTGCCCGGCCGCCGGACGGCGCTCGGCCGTCAGGAGCTCGGCCATCCGGAAGGCGAGAGGCAGAGACCTCGGCTTTTGCCTCAGACCCTCCCGGTACGCCTCCTCGGCGCCGGCGCGGTCGCCGCGGCCTTCCCGCGCCAGACCGAGCCCGAAGTATCCGTTCTCGTAGAAGGGCGCGATCCGCACAGCCTCGGCGTAGGACGCCTCCGAGGCCGCGAGGTTTCCGAGATCGCGCTCCATCCGGCCCCGCCCCGCCCAGGCGTCCCAATACCGGGGGTAGATCTGCGTGGCGCGCGTGTAGGACTCCAGCGCGGCGCGCTTTCTGCCCTCCGTCGCCGACATGTACGCGAAGTCGTAGTGCGCCTTGGCGCTTTCGGGCGAGACGCGGACCATGTTGGTGAAGAGAGTCTCGTCGCTGGCCCAGACCGCGTTTCGGACCACCGTCCGGGCGGCGAGAAGGACCACCACCGCGGACAGGAGCAGGAGCCGGGCGCGTCCGGGGCCATCACCGGTTTTCGTCTGCCCGAGGATCCAGGATCCCGCGACGAGACAAAACCCCGCCGACGGAAGATACGCGAGCCTCTCCGCGAAAATGGTCCCCGTCGGAAAGAGGAGGTTCGACGCGGGCAGCGAGGCCACCGCCAGGAAGAGAAAGCCGAGCGCCGCCGGCGCCCGGAATCGCAGCCCCCGGAGCGCCGCGGCGCCCAGCGCGGCGAGAAGCAGCGGGGCCAGCCAGAACAGGACGTTGCGCGGACCGAGCGGCCGGATCGCCCAGGCCGACTCGTCCGAGGACAGGCGGAGCGGAAACGCCAGGCGCCCCAGGGAGATGAAGAACAGGACGCCGGCGTTCGCCGCCCGGATAAGCGGCGGCAGTCTCGCCAGCGGGTTCTCGAGCTGGAAGATCCCCGAGTCCGCGGACTTCAGCGGGCCGCCGAGAACCCAGGTCCGCACACGGAGAACGCCGAGCAGGATGACCGCGGATCCCGCATACAGCGGGAGGCCGCGGCGGAGGGCGTCGAGCAGCCGCCGTCCGAGCCCGCCGTCGGCGAGCCAGACCAGACAGAGAAGCAGAAGGGCCGGCGCCACCGCGGCGCTCTCCTTGGTCAGGACCGCGAGCCCGTAGAGGAGGAGCGCCATCGACAGGGCCAGCCACCGTCTCCCGCGTCGGTCGGCGTCACGCAGGCCGAGGAGCAGGTAGCCCAGAGTCAGCGCGGCGGCCTGCGTCTCGCCCCGCCCGACGATGCTCGTCACGGCCTCGACGTGGATGGGATGCACGGCAAAGAGGAGGGCCGAGGCGAGAGCGGCCGGCGGCGCGATGCCGAGTGTGCAGCAGAAGGCGGGCGAACAACAGCGTCGCAGCGACGTGCACAAGCACGTTCACGGCATGGAAGGCGGCCGGTTCCCCGCCATGGATCCACCATTGCGCGGCATAGGACAGCAGGAGCACGGGCCGGTACGCGGTCCCGGTGCCGCGTTCCCCGCCGAAGTACTGCGTCGTGAAGACCTCGTCGATCCTGTCCGGCGCCCGGATCCTCGGGTTGTCCCGCACGATCGCCTTGTCGTCGTACGTGAAGCCGCCGGGCAGGGCGTTGGCGTAGCTCAGCAGGCAGGCGGCAAAGAGGAGAAGCACGTCGGACAGCCGCAGGCGGGGCGGGGTCACCGAATCTGGTACAGCTCTTTCCGGATGCGGCAGCCCGTCGGCGTCATCGCGAGACCGCCGTCGGCCGTCTCCTTCAGCGACCGCGGCATCGCCTCGCCGATCTTGACCATGGCCTCCACGACCTCGTCCATCGGGATGACGCTCTCGACGCCCGCGAGGGCCGCCTGGGCCCCCGTCAGGGCGAGCATCGCGGTGAAACCGTTGCGCACCACGCACGGCACCTCGACGAGGCCGGCCACCGGGTCGCAGGCCAACCCCAGCGTGTTCTGCAGAGTGAGCGCCGCCGCATGGACGGAGGCGGCGGGCGTGCCCCCGAGGAGGAACGTCAGAGCGCCGGAGGCCATCGCGGCGCCCACGCCCTGCTCGGCCTGACAGCCGCCGGCGGCGCCGGACAGCTCGGCCCGGCCGGCCACGAGCGCGCCGAAGCCTCCGGCAACGACGAGTCCGCGCGCGGCGAACGCATCGTCGAAGCCCGCGCTCCTCCGACATCGCCAGCAGAGTGCCCGGCACCATCCCCGCGGCGCTCCGGCCGTCGGGGCGGCCACGATGATCCCCATGCGGGAATTCTCCTCGAGCACGGCAATCGAATAGGCGATGCACTTTGCGACCAGACTTCCGCCGGCGATGTCGCCGCCGCGGGCGAAATCCATGATCTTCTTCGCGTCGCCGCCGACCATCCCCGAGAAGGATTTTCCGCCCGCGAGCCCGCGCCGAACCGAATCCTTCATGACCGCCCAGCGCTCCAGCATCGTCTGGAAGACGCGGTCCGCGGGAACTTCCCGCTCGGCGGCTTCCTCGGCCAGAAAGATCGCGTCGAGGGGCTGGCCGGTCTCCGCCGCGACGTCGAGCAGATCGGCAAAGCTGTTGAGACGGGACATGGACACTCTCCTCAGGTAATGGGCGCGCCCCCGGCCACGCGGTCGAGCACGTGCACGCGGCGAATGCCCGGCAGCTGCTTTCATGGACGCGACGTCTTCGGCCGGCAGCGGGGCGTCGAGGTCGATCCGCATGAACGCCAGCTCGCCCTTTCCGCGGCGCAGAACCTCCATCGAAGCGATGTTGATCCCGCGGCGGCCGATGATCTCGGAGGCGCGCATCACGACGCCCGGCCGGTCATCGTAGAAGAGCAGCAGGCAGGGATCCTTGGCCGACAGCGACGACGGGGAACCCGTCGACTTCCCGGATCTCGATCATCCCGCCGCCCGATCGAGGCGCCGAGAATCGAGATCGCCCGCGTCTTTCCTTCAGGTGGATCGCGACGCTGTTCGGGTGCGCCTCCGGTCCCATGTTCTTCGGCTTGAGCTTGTAGGGGAACCCGCTCGCCGCGGCCATTTCCAGGGCGTCCTTCAGCCGGGCGTCATCGACCTCCATGCCGAGGGCGCCGGCCACCAGCGCGCGGTCCGTTCCGTGGCCGCGCATCGTCTTGGCGAAAGCCGAGTGGAGCTCGAAGCGCGCCTCGACCGGCTCCTCTTCCAGGAGCGCCCGCGCCACGCGCGCGAGACGGCAGGCGCCGGCCGTGTGGGAGGAGGACGGGCCGACCATGACGGGGCCGACGATGTCGAGCAGCGAGATCACGAAGGGAGGATACAGGAGCAGTCGGCGACGCGCCGTACGCCGCGAACCCGCTTCTCATGGCTTTTCGTTCGCCGGCTTTCACCGCCACCTTCAACTCCCTCATCAGATAGTGGAGCGCCTGGCGCGAAAGCCCCAGGTCCCTTGCGGCGCGGCTGCGATTCCCTCCGGCCCTGTCCAGCGCGTCGGCGATGAGATCGCGCCGGTGCGCGTCCACGCGGGAGCGGTAGTCCCCCGAGGGCGTGCCGTTCGGCCGGGCGGGCCGCGCCGACTCGGGCAGGAGAGAAACCGTGACGTCGCCGTCCCTGTCGCAGAGCGCCGCCGCCTGGGCCATCGCGTTCTGCAGCTCGCGGACGTTGCCCGGCCAGGCGTAGGCGCTGACCGCCGCCGTCGTCTCCGGCGCGAGCCGCAGCCGCCGCCCGCCCGTACTCGCGCGCCGTAGCGTTCGAGAAAATGCCGGGCGAGGAGGATCGCGTCCCTCCCGCGCTCGCGCAGCGGCGGCAGTCGAATGACCGCGACGTGGAGGCGATAGTAGAGGTCCTCGCGAAAGCGGCCCGCCTCGACCTCGCGCTCGAGATTCCGCGAGGTCGCCGAGACGACGCGCACGTCGATGGTGCGCGCGCGGTTCTCGCCGACGCGGCGGATCTCCCGCTCCTGCAGCGCGCGCAGAAGCTTGGCCTGCAGGGCCAGCGGCGAGATCGCCGATCTCGTCGAAGAAGATCGTGCCGCCGTGCGGCCTCCTCGAGCAGGCCCCGGCGCTCGCGTTCGGCGCCCGTGAAGGCGCCCCGGGCGTGGCCGAAGAGCTCGCTCTCGAGGAGCGCCGCGGGGAATCGCCGGCACGTTGACGGGGACGAACGGACCGGCGGAGCGCGGCGAAAGCCGGTGGACCGCCCTGGCGACCGCCTCCTTTCCCGAACCCGACTCGCCGAGAATCAGGACGGTCACCGCCTGCGGCGCAAAACGCGTCAGCCGGCGGTACGGTTCCTCCATCGAGGCGTCGGCCGTCACGACGCCGAGCCGCAGCCACCCCGCGGCAAAATGGTCGGCCGCAGGCTCCGGCGCGGCACGAAGGAGCAGCGTCTCGACGACCAGAGCGACGGAGGCCGCGGTCTGGCGGGAGGGCTCGGGCCAGAGCGCCAGCTCGAAGCGAGCGGCCCCGGCCTGGAGAGTCCGCCAGACCGTGCTCCGGCGGCGGCGGGAGGGCGCCCAGGCGGACGAACTCGCGGCGCTCCTCGTCCCGCACCGCGAGTCCGGCCAGGCCGAGCGGAAGCAGCAGGCCTTCCGCCGCCGGCCTCTCCCCCGCCAGAGCCCCGGAGACGGCGTCGCGAATCGAGCGCACCGTCTGCTCCGGCAGGGGCTCCGACGCCGGACCGAACACGCGGTCGGCCAGGGCCTGCCCGCCGCCAGCGCGCAGCACGCGCTGCGCCCGCTCCCGCGTCTCCGCTGGAATCGCGGCTTCACCGAAGAGACGGGCCCAGCGGGCCAGACTCTCGGCCGCGGCGTACGGATCCGCCGCGAAACCCGCCTCGAGCACTTCGCGGGCGGTCTCCGGCGGCCCGCCCCGATCCCGCCATGCCAGCTCCTCGAGCCGCTCGCGGGCCGCGCGATCGCGCCGGCAGCGATCGGGCGGGTCGGCGGCCGCGCGCTCCCACGCGTCCCGCGCCTCCGCGAGGTTCCCCTCGTAGAGAAGGCGATCGCCTTCTTCCAGCCAGAGCTCGCCAATCTCCAGCCTGTCGCCCAGGCGCTCGGAAAGCGTCCGCGCCTCGGCGTTGGCGCGAGCCGCCTCCTCGAGACGTCCCCGCCGGAGCGCGAGGCGAGCGCGATGGTGGAGCACGACGAGACGGCGCGGATCGTCCCGCTCCGAGACTGCGCTCGCTTCCAGCTCGGCGATTTCCCTCGCGGCGACTTCCCAGGCGCAGCGGTTGATCAGGAGCTCGACGCGATTTCCGCGCGCGATCCGCGCGACGTCTTCCCGGCCCGCGGCGGCGGCGGCCTGAAGGGACGCGTCGAGAAGCGACTCGCAACGGGCTTCGTCCCCCGCGTGGTAGACCGTCGCGGCGAGATCCAGGAGCAGCCCGGCGCGCTCTGCCGGATCGTCGGGGGAAACGCCGAGCGCCTCCTCGAGCCGCACGGCGGCCTTCGCGTACTGCCGGCGGTCGAGCAGCGCGCGCGCTTCCTGCGCGAGGAATCGGATCGCGAGACGCTCGTCGGCGGCGCCGAGCGCGAAGGGACGAAGAGTCTCGTAGACGGCGTCCTCTTCGGCGTACCGCCCGGCCAGCGCGAAGACGCGGGCCCGGGCCAGCCCGGTTTCGAGCCTGTCGAGTTCCGAAGCGTCGCCGCCGAGGCGGTCGGCTTCTTCCATGAGGGCGAGCGCGCAGTCGGTTCGGCCCTCGCGCGCCAGGCCGGCCGCTCCCAGCGCCAGCGCCCGCACGCTCTCGCGCGCCGGGGCGTCGGGATGCTCGCGGCGCCAGGCCGCCGCCCGGCGGGCGGCTTCCGCGTGGCGTCCGAGCATGACCGCAACCTCGGCCGCGCGGAGACGCGCGCGGCGAGACTCCGCCGCCGAGCCGGCGCCGGACCGGACGAGGCGTTCCAGGCGGGCCAGGGCATCGCGGGGCCGGCCTCCCGCGATCTCCCGCTCGGCTTCGAGAGCCTCGAGCCAGGGAACCGACGCCGCGGGCACCGCCGCCGAGAGCCGCGCGCTCAGCGCAAACCAGGCCTCGGCTCGCCGTTGCGGGAACTCGCGGATCCACTTCTCGGCCTCGCGTACGGCGAGAGCGGCCCGACCCGCCGCGAGCAGCTCCTCGATCCGCTCGCCGGGTCCAGAGTCCGGGGCTCGGACCCGGGGCGGCGGCGGATCCGCGGCTTCGGCGGCGTGCGGCAGAGGAGCGTCGCCGGTCGGATCCGCCACGAACTCGGCCCACCCGGGGCTCGCGAGAATTCGCCGAAGGCGGTCGCGCGCTCTCGCCGGATCGGAACGCACGAGCTCGGCGAACCACTCGTAGAAGCGGACCGACGCCGCGACCGCGCCGCAGGGCACCCACAGCGCCCGCCGCCAGTCCGCGGGCGTCTCGGGAAACCCGCCGCCGGAGCCGACTTCGACGACCTCCACGGCGTCTCCGAGGGCGAGGCGGGCCGCATCGAACGCGCGGCGTGAGAGCGAGTCCCAGCGTTCGCGCTCGACGGCGATCCAGACCGGCCGGGCACGTTCCCGGGCGTGTTCGCGCAGGCGGCGGGTGGCGTCTCCCACACCGTCGGGAGGCGGGTCGAGCCGCAGCGCCCCGCCCGGCGTCAACGCGGACGGCGGCGGCTCGAACACGCGCGGGTCGCGCTCACGCAGAACGGCTCGGGCTGTTTCGGCGAACGCCCGGGAGCGCGCGCCTCCGATCGCCTCCGACCCAACACCCAGACATCGCTCGCGCGCGGCCGCGGCTTCCGGCCGCGCCAGTCCGGGAAAGGCGCGCAGGGCGCGGGCAACCCAGATCTCGCCCCTCAGACGCGCGGCTTCGGGCGCCGACATCTCCGCGCCAAGCTCCCTCGCCGCCTCCGGCGAGAGGCGTCCTCCGCGACCGAACAAACGGGCGAGGAAGGGTCTCAGCGCCTCGACCACCGGCGTCGCGGAGGCCTCGCGCACGGACTCCGGCGTTCGGGTCAGCCACAGCCGCGCAGTACCGGCCGCCGTGTCCCAGGCCGAGGTCTCCAGGTCCTCGGACGTCAGCGCGAATCCGCGGGAGGAGAAGAACGCGGCGGCGCTCGCCGCCTGGAGGAGGAGGGGCGCTCGCCAGGGTTGCGGGATCCGGCCTTGCGCCACGGGGCGCGCGGCCAGCCGCCCGCGCCATACGAGAAAGTCTCGGCCCTCCCGCTCGACCGCCACGGGCGCCGGCAGGACCGCATGCTCGAGCCCGAGGAATTCGAGCCAGCGATCGCGACAGGTCCCGAGCGCGAATCGCTCGGGAGCTCCCGTGGCGCCGCGTGTCTCGATTGCGCTCACATCATTAGGGCTCTGTCTCCTTATTGTCGCGACCGTCGCGAGCGCTTCGCTACGGATCTGCGCCCTTCGGGCGCACCGGCCCGCGGCTCGCCTGTGGGCTCGACCGCGGGCCTGATCCTTCGCTGCGCGCTCGCTCCCGCGGCGCCCGGCTCCTCCCTCGGTTACTTCGGGAGACTCCGCGCGCCGCGTACATACCGACCAGCGCCTCGAAAAGCGTCGGGCTCTCGAGCCCAGCTAGGAGAGAGTCGGCGAGCGGCACAGGTGGGCGTGTACGCGGCGCGGGGAGTCTCCCACAGGGGAGGAGCCCCGCGCCGCGGGAGCCGCAGCGAGGGAGGGATCAGGCCTGCGGTCGAGCCCACAGGCGAGCCGCAGGCCGGTGCCGCCGCAGGCCTTCGGCCGGCGCCCGCACGATCCCGGCGAGCGGAGGCGACGGCCTATCGGACCGAGACGGAATCCAGGTCCCGGAAGAAGGCCGGGTAGGACTTGGAAACGCAGGCGGGGTTCTCGATGAGGAGGCCGGGAAGGCGCAGCGACAGCAGCGCGGCGGCCATGGCGATGCGATGGTCGCTGTGCGTTGCGAGGCGGACGAGCCCGCGGACTCGCGCCGGACCCACGACCGTCAGGCTGTCGGGCCCGGGTGTCGCCGAGGCGCCGGCGGCCGTCAGGATCCCGGCCAGAGCGGCGATCCGGTCGCTCTCCTTGAGCCGGAGATGACCGATCCCCAAAAACCGGCTCTCCCCCGGCGCAAGCGCGGCCAGAGCTGCCAGCGCCGGGACGGAGTCCGGGAACCCCGTCGCTTCGACCGAGACCGGGCGCAGCAAGTCGCCCGATGCGGCGGCGACGAGGGCCGAGGCGAATCCGTCGATCCGGATCCCCATCCGCTCGAGGACGGGAATCGCGTCCGCATCGGCGTCCCGGGACGGCCAGGCGAGCCCCGTCAGCTCCAGCGAGCCCCCGGCGGCGCCGACGGCGGCGAGGAGAGGAACCGCCGACGAGTAGTCGCCCGGAACCTCGTATCGACCGGAATGCAGCGCTCCCCTCCGGACGCGCACGGAGTCCGTCTCGACGACGTCATGCCCGAAAGCCCTCAGGGCGTCGAGCGTCATGGCGACATAGGGCTGCGAGGCGACGGCCCCGGTCGCGCGGGCGGAGAGCCCGCCCTCCACCGCGACGCCTGCCAGCAGGATGGCCGAGAGGTACTGGCTCGACTCCGACGCGTCCACTCGAAGAAGCTCCGAGCGCAGCCCGCCGCCGTCGATTCGAAGCGGGAGCCGACCCGCCTCTCCGGCATAGGCGATACGCGCGCCGGCGGCAGTCAATGCCTCAACGAGGGGCGCGATGGGCCGTTCCCGAAGACGATGCGAGCCGGTCAGAAGGAAACGCCCGGAGATCGCCGAGCACACGGCGGTCAGAAAGCGGGCCGCCGTGCCGGAGTCGCCGGCGTCGAGAGGGATCGTCCGGCTGGAATCCGCGCCGAGCGGGCCCGAGACCGTGAGCCCGCCCGCGACGGGTTCGATCGAGGCGCCCATCGCCGTCAGACAGCGCTGCAGCGCGACGGTGTCGTCGCTGGCCAGGGGTCGACGGATCTCGACCGGCCGCTCCGCCAGCGCGGCCAGCAGGAGCGCCCGGTTCGTGGCGCTCTTGGAAGGAGGAACCCGCAGGGAGCCGCGGATCGACGAGACGGGCGGCACCGACAGGACGTGGCTCACGAGTGCAGGATCGCGGGCTTCGGAATTCAGAGGCCCACGAGCCTCGTCTCCCCGTCACCGCCGATCTCCATCCAGCGGCGCTCGTCGACGAAGGCCGGGAGGATCTCGACCACTCCCCCGTCGACGTTTTCTCTCCAGGACTTGTGGAAGTGCCCGAGCAGCAGCACGTCGATGCCCTGGCGAAACCGCTTCTCGGCGAAGCTCCGGATCATCTCGACCGGCAGGCGCGTCTTGTGCTTGAAATTGGAGCGGTACAGGCGCGCTTCCACGTTCCACACGAGACGGTTGCCGGCCCCCTTCGGGACGACGGCCAGAGCCGCGCGCGAAACCGGATTCTTCGAGAGAAACCGCCAGAACCGATAGGGCCTGTCCTTCTCGTTCAGAAGATCGCCGTGGGTGGCCAGAAAGCGCCGGCCTCCGGCTTCGAATGTCTCCTCGTCGCACACCGCCCGGAACGCGCTCTCGGCGTAGGAGCCTCGCAGAAAGAAGTCCCGGTTGCCTTCGACGTAAGTGACCGCCACGCCGGCCTGCTGCAGCCCCCGCGCGGTCTCGAGAAAGCGGGCGATCGCCGGAGTCTCGAACTTCGGGTGGGCGATGAAGAAGTGGAAGATGTCTCCCAGCAGCGTGATCGCCCGGGCTCCGCGCTGCCTCGCCTGCTCCAGGGCCTCGAGAAACGGCCCTTCGTCCCCGGGGCGGCGCCCCACGTGGCAGTCGGCGAACACCGCGCGCATGGCGGCGCAACGATAGCAGGCCTCTCCGCGGCGTCCTCGCCCGTCCGGAAGCCGGAATTTGCTGGGTTTTCGCCTGTTTCCTGCCTTATGCGTCCGGTCGGAAAACTCGGGGAGAGGACTGCGGCGGTGTGTCTTCTGTTTCTCGCAGCCTCGCTCGGGCGGGCGCGCGGTCCGGATGACGACGCCCGACGAAGCGCCCCGGGCCGACGCGTCGGTCCTCGCCGCTCTGAATCGCGGAGACGGCGTCCTGAACGTGATCGTCGGCCTCCGCGACGACACTCCCTCCCACCGGGCTCTCGCGGCTCGTCCCGACACCGCCGGAGAGCCCGCCCGCCGCATCCGCCGCCTGGCGGCGCAGAGGCGGCTGGTCGGGGAGATGGCTCCCGGATCGATCGCGATGCGCCGCGAGTACGGAAGCTTTTCCGATGCTCGCCGGCACGGGCTACGCGCGACGGCGTGCTCGCGCTGGCCAACCGGCGCGATGTGCGCTGGGTCACTCTCGACGCCGTCCGCCACAGGCACGACGAGATCGCGCAGCCCGCGCAGGTCCTGATTCAGAGCGACCGGACCAACGCCCTCGGCTTCGACGGCGCCGGGCACGCGATCGCCGTGCTCGACACGGGAGTGGACTACAACATCCCGGAGCTCGGCGGCGGCGGGTTCCCCAACGCCAAGGTCGTCGGCGGCGCCGACCTCGGCGACGCCGACGCCGATCCTCTGGACTGCCAGGGCCACGGCACCTCCGTGGCGTCCGTCGCGGCGGGCCCGATGGGCGTGGCGCCCGCGGCGCGAAGATCGTCGCGCTGAAGATCTCGTCGAGCGACGGGCTGCGACACGGCCGAGGACTCCGTCATCATCGCCGCGATCGACTGGGCGATCGCCAATCAGCGAGACCCACGCCATCGCCGCCATCAACCTGTCCTTCGGCGGCATCTTCACCGACGGTCTCGACCACGGCTACTGCGACGAGTTTGTTCCCCAGTATGCCGCGGCTCTCGAATCGGCCAACGCCGCCGGAATCGCGTTCGTGACGTCCTCCGGCAACGAAGCGGCTGACCAACTCGATCGCGATCCCGGCCTGCCTCTCGACGGCCATCTCCGTCGGCGGGGTCTACCCCGACAGCCGCGGGGACGTCGCCTGGCAGGGGCGGAGGAGGCGACTCGTTCTGCGAGGACCGCTCGGTCGTCGCCCGACTCGCTCGCCTGCTTCTCGAACTCCGCCTCCAATCTCTCGCTTCTGGCTCCGGGAGCGTTCTGGCAGGCTCCGACGCAGGGCGGATTCGCTCCAGTATTTTCACGGCACCTCCGCTGCGGCTCCCGCCGTGGCCGGAGCCGTCGCGCTTCTGCGGCAGGCGCGGCCGGAGCTCTCGCCGTCGGCGGTCGCCGGTCTGCTGCGCGCGACCGGCAAGGCCGTTGCGGATCCCCGCAACGGTCTTTGGACTCCCCGCCTCGACACGCTGACGGCCGTGCGAGCTTGCCGCGTCCGCCTTCGCTCCGTTCGACGGCGTGGCGGTTCCGGTTGCCGGACGGCTCGGGCTCCGCCGTCGCGACCGCCAGGGTCGACGGGCTTCGCCGGGATCCGTCGCGAGCGTCGCAGGCGCTGGTCGAGATCGAGCACGACGACCCGCGGCAGCTTGTCCCTGACGCTGACGGGGCCCGACGGCACCTCCGTCCTGCTGCACGATCGCACGGGCTCTCCGCAGCGGCCCATCAACGCCGTCTACGGAAAGACGCTCGGCTGCCGCCCGTTCGCTCGGCCGCCTTCACGGGCAAGTCGCCCAACGGTCTCTGGACCCTCGACGGTCGCCGACGCCACGCCGACGGTCTCGGGCCGCATTCGGAACTTCGCCATCCGCCTGGTCGCCGGGCCAGCCCGCCGTGGCCATCCCGCCCGCTTCCGTCCGCCGAGGTCCTTCCGGTCGTGGGTCATGTCCAGGGCACCAAGCTCTTTCTTTCCGACGCCCGCGTCTACAACCCGCATCCGACGGAGCAGACCTTTTCCCTCTTCTACGTCCCGCAGGGGCTGTCCGGCGCGCAGGCCGTTCGGGCGACGCGCACGATCGCCCCCGGCCATGTCCTCGCGCTCGACGACGTGGTCGGAGCCGAGTTCGGCTACGCGGATTCCATCGGAGAGCTCACGCTGCCGGCGCCGACGGAAGGACTTATCGCCTCGAGCCGCGCGTATACCCGCGGCGACCACGGGACGTTCGGCCTCTTCGTGCCCGCCTCTCGAGCCTCGACGGGCTCGGCGCCGGTCGGACGGCGACGGCCAACGGGCTGTCCCGGGGCCCGCGCTTCCACACCAACGCGGGTTTCACCGAGGTCTCCGGCGCCCCGGCGACCGTGAAGATGGAGATCTTCGGCGCCGACGGCGCGCTTTCTCGGCTCGACGACGCGCAGCGCGCCGCCCAACGGCAGCGTTCTCGTGACCGACATCATCGGGGAGCGGGGGCTCGGCGCGACGTCCAACTTCCGGATCGACTACACCGTCACCGGAGCCGGCCGAGTGGTCCCTTTCGCCACCTTCATCGACGACGTGACTGGCGACGGGGTGTTCCAGGCGGCCGCGGACCCGGAGGCGACGTCCGAGGACCTCGTGGTGGCGCAGGCCTCGCATGCCACCGGAGCCAACGGGGACTTCTTCCGCACCGACCTCCATGTCACGAACCTCGGGAGCGGCGCCGGCCCAGGTGACGCTGTCGCTGATTCCGCGCGCCCTCACCGGTTCCCCGCGGAACCCGCGCGTCTACCTCCCCGGACCCGGGCAGACCCTGGAAGCGTCCGACGTGCTCGCCAGCGAATTCGGCCTCGGCGGACCCGTCGGCGGCCGGCCTGCGGATCCACCCGAGCGGCCCCGCGCGCCTGGCCGTTCTCGACCCGCACCGCCGTCGAGAAGTTCGGGGGGACGTTCGGATTCTCGATCCCCGGGCTCCGGGCCTCCGAGGCCATCGGCGCGGGCGACGGCAAGGCCACGGTGATCCAGCTCGATTCGAGCTCTTCGGCGCAGGGCTTCCGCTCGAACTTCGGCTTCGCCGAGGTCGCCGGCGCGCCCGCGCCGTCGTCGCGGTGACGGTCCGGAGCGGGGACACCGGCGAAAGCCATCGGATACTCCTCGCACGAGCTCGCGGCCGGCGAGTCGTTCCAGACCGGCCTCGGGACTCTTCTTCCGGCCACCGGCGCGTCGAACGTCTATCTGCAGTTCGAGGTGCAGTCCGGCGCCGGCCGGATCCTGGCCTACGGCGTGGCGATCGACAACACTTCGGGAGACGCGATCTACATTCCGGCGCCGAGAGAGCCCTAGTCGCCTTCTCGCGGTCTAAAATACGGCCCCGATGGCTTCCTCTCCCCGGCCCGCCGGAGTTCTCCAGCCCTGGCAACGCCGCCTCTACCGGCTCCTGCTCATCCCCCTCGGCCTGATCGCGGCCAACTCCATCTTCATCGCGGCGTTCACGCGCGACACGGCGTTTTTCTACGCGATGCTGCTGCTCCATCTCGCGCTCGGGCTCGCCATCGCGATCCCCTTCTTCATCTTCGCGGTGACGCACGCGAAGCGGATGATCCGGATGTGGAACAAACGGGCGAAGTACGCGGGACTGGCGATCTTCACCTTCGCGATCCTGTGCGTGTCCACCGGGATCTTCATGACCTTCAAAGGCGCGACGCTCAACAACCGGGCGGTCTGGCTGGCGCACGTCGCGTCGGTGCCGCTCGCTCTCGTCGCCTTCATCCTCCACCGACGCGCCCACGTCCACAAGCTCCAGTTCCGGCGGCTGTTCGCCTGGGGAGGCGCGGTCGCCGTCTTCCTCGGCGGCATGGCCATCCTCTCGAAGCTCGAGAAGCCCGCGCGGCGCATCGTCAACGTCAACGGCGACACCGTCTTCTTCCCCTCGTCGAGCGAGACCTTCGACCAGGGGCTGCTCGACGGAAAGAAGCTCGCCGCCAACGGGTACTGCAAGGAGTGTCACCCGGACTCCTTCCACCGGTGGGAGCGCTCGGCGCACCGGTTCTCCTCCTTCAACAACCCGTTCTACCGGAAGAGCGTGGAGTTGATGGCCGATCGGGTCGGGCGGGAGCGAACCAAGTGGTGCTCCGGCTGCCATGACCCCGTCGTGCTCTTCACCGGGCAGATGGGCGCGGCCACGCAGGCGTCCTTTTCCTACGACTCGTTCGAAGCCCAGCAGGGCCTGACCTGCATGTCCTGCCATTCGATCGCCGAGGTCAAGGACCCGAAGGGCAACGGCTCCTACGTGATCGAAGAGTCCAAGCAGTATCCCTTCGCGTTCTCGGAGAACGCGACCCTGCGGGCCGTCAACCGGCTTCTCATTCGCATGGAGCCCTCGCTGCACCGCAAGACGTTCATGAAACCCGTCATGCGGACCCCGGAGTTCTGTTCCACCTGCCACAAGGTCGCGCTGATCCCGGCGTTGAACGGCTACCGCTGGGTGCGCGGCCAGAACCACTACGACAGCTGGTACGACTCGGGAGTCTCGGGCCGGGCGGTCCGTTCGTTCTACGACCCGCCGCAAGCCGAAGGCCTGCCGCGACTGCCACCTGCCGCCTTACCGGTCCGATGAGTTCGGAAACCAGAAGGGCTACCTGCACGATCACGTGTTCCCGGCGGCGAACACGGCGCTGCCGTTCATCCGCGGAGACCGCGAGACGCAGAAGCAGATCCAGGATTTCCTGAAAGACAAGGTCCTGACCGTGGACGTCTTCGCGATCCGGCGCGGCGACGAGCTCCTCGTGCTCGGCGACGCCCTTCCGGAGGTGCGGCCCGGAGAGACCCTCGGCGTAGAGGTCGTGGTCCGCACGCGCGGCGTCGGCCATCCCTATACGAACGGAACCGCCGATTCCAACGAGACCTGGGTGTCCCTCGAGGCGGACAGCGGGGGCCGGTTCTTCGCCAGCGGCGTGCTGGATGCCTCCGGCCGTCTCGACGCGGCGGCCGACCGGCTCGAGACGCTCGTGATCGACGACGAGGGCCGGCACATGGACCGGCGCCAGCCCCAGGACATCCGCGTGCCCCTCTACAACAACGGCATCGGCCCGGGAGCGGCGCGCACCGTGCACTACCGCATCACCGTGCCGGTGGACGCCCGCGGATCCGTGACGCTCACGGCGGGAACGCACTATCGAAAATTCTCGCGCGACTACACGACCTTCTCGCTCGGAGCCGCCCACCCCTCTCTGCCCGTGACGACTCTCGCAAGCGACACGGTCGTCCTCCCCCTCTCCGCCCACCGGAGGAGAGGGCCGGAGTAGAGGAGGAAGTCAAGCGCGGCAATCCCGATCCCCTCTGGCTGCGCTGGAACGACTATGCGATCGGTCTTTTCCTCCAGGGAGACCTGAAGAGCGCGTCCGAAGCCTGGACGAGAGTGACCGAGCTCGCTCCCGAGAAGCCGGACGGGCCGTTGAACCGCGCCCGCGCCGAGATCGCGGAGGGTCGGCTGGCCGACGCGAAGGCGTCTCTCGCCGAGGCCGAGAAACGCCGGCCCGGCTGGGGCAAGACGGCCTTCTTCCGCGCGACGGTCGCCAAGGACGAGGGACGGCTGGACGACGCGCAGAAGGACCTGGAAGCCGTCCTCGAGGCCTTCCCTCTCGACCGGGTGGCCTGGAACGCGCTCGGGCTCGTGCACTGGCTCGCCGGCCGATTCCCCGAGGCCATCACGGCCTACGGGAAAACCCTGGCGATCGACCCCGAGGACCTCAACGCGCACTACAACCTGATGCGCGTGTACCGCGCCCTCGGCGATCGAAAGAACGCCGAGCTTCCATGACGCCGCCTACCGCAAGCACAAGGACGACGAGACCATCCGGGCCATCGCGGGCGACTTCCGCATGAAGAATCCCTACGCCAATCGGGAATCGCTTCCGATCCACGTCCACGCCGAGGCCGAGCCGCCGCCCGCGTCCGCGCCGGACTGGCTCGCCTCCATCGGCCCGAAAGGCTACGAGACCGACAACGGCTATCTCACGCGCAAACACCCTCCGGTGCCCGGCGAGCGCGAGCAGTGGTCGTACGTGAACTCGCCGCCCTCGCGGCCGGCGGCCCCGCCGCGCGTGTCCTCGGTTCCCTGATCGGCCCTTGCTACACTCCCCGGACGTGCGCCGAGCGGGTACGAGACTGCTGCTCCTTCTCGCGGCGGTGGCCGCGGCCTCCTGCCGCCGCGCCGAGAAGCCCGCTCCCGCGGCGGCGCGCCCGCCGGTCCCGACCCCGCCTCCGGCCGTCCGCTTCGAGGAGAAGGCCGGAGAGATCGGGATCGACTTCGTGCACGTCAACGGCGCCGCGGCCGAAGTGGATGCCGGAGACGATGGGCGGCGGCGTCGCCGTTCTGGACTTCGACGGCGACGGCCGGCCCGACCTCCTCTTCGTCTCGGGAACCCCCTGGCCGAGCCGGGAGCGAGGTCCGGAAACCGGGCTCCTCTCTCGCGCTCTACGCCAACGCGGGCAACGGCCCGGACGGCCGCCCGCGATTTCGCAACGTGACGCGACAGGCGGGGCTCGAAAAGGTCTTCTATGGCATGGGGGCGTCCGTGGCCGACTACGACAACGACGGGCGCGACGACGTCTATGTGACGGCCCTGAACCGCAACTTCCTCTTCCACAACCGCGGGGGGCGCTTCGACGAGGTGTCCATCGGAGGCCGGCGTTCGCGACAATGGCTGGGGCACCTCCTCGGCCTGGCTCGACTACGACCAGGACGGGCTCTCCGACCTCTTCGTCTGCCGGTACGTCGACTGGAGCCCGGCACGCGACCTCTTCTGCACGCTCGACGGCAAGACCAAGTCCTACTGCACGCCGGAGCGCTATCCGGGAGCGCCCTCGCGCCTCTACCGAAACGCGGGCCAGGCGGCCGGTTCATGGACGTGACAACCACGCCGGGGTCGGCAACGCGAACCAGAAGGCGCTGGGCGTGGCCCCCTGGGACTACGACGGCGACGGCCGGACCGACATCCTCGTCGCCAACGACACCTCTCCGAACAACCTCTTCCGCAACAAGGGCGACGGCACGTTCGAGGACGTCGGCATACCGGCCGGCGTGGCCGTGGACGAGGCCGGCCGCGCGCGCGGAGCGATGGGCGCCGCCTGGGCGGACATCCGCAACGCGAAGGGCTCCGCCGTGGCGATCGGGAACTTCTCGAACGAGATGAAGTCCCTCTACTGGACCGATTCGGGCGAGGTCTTCCTCGACGAATCGCCCCGAAGCGGCGTGGGGCCGACCTCGTTTCTCGACCTGACCTTCGGCGTCCTGTTCTTCGATGCGGACCTCGACGGCCGCATGGACCTCCTCCTCGCCAACGGCCATGTCGAGCCGACCGTCCAGCAGGTCCAGAAGGACGTCACGTACCGGCAGGCGCCCGTCCTCTACGCCAACGCCGGCGACGGGCGTTTCACTCCGCTCCGGGACCGGTCCGGCGACCTCGCGGAGCCGCTGGTGGCCCGCGGAGCGCGCCTACGCGGACCTCGACGGCGACGGCGACCTCGACGTCGTCCTGGTCGAGAACGGCGGGCGCGCCCGGGTCTACCTGAACCCCGTCGACGATCCGAAGCGCAGCGTCCGCCTGCGCCTGAGGGGCGCCGCCCGCTCCAACCGGGACGCCCTCGGCGCCAGGGCGACCGCGTCGATCGGCGGCCGCACGCTGACCCAGCAGGTCTCGGGAGGGCAGTCGTACCTGTCGGCCTCCGAGAAGACCCTGACGTTCGGGCTCGGCGGCGCGCCGAAGATCGACACGCTCGAGATCCGCTGGCCCGACGGCGCGACGCAGACGCTGCGGGATGTTCCCGCTGGCGCCCGGCTCCAGATCGAACAGCCCCCGGATCGCCCCGATCCGGAATAGACTTCATTCGCCGGACGGTCCTTCGAGGGACGCCGGGAGGGAATGGGGTCCGATGACGAGCGCCACATCCTGCTGCGCAAGACGCGCGTCCGAGTACCTGGACGCTCGCGTCACCGAGATCCCTGAGCTGGCGCCGGTGCTGGTCGACGTCACCGTTCCCGGAGCCGCGCATCGTACCTACCGTTGCCGGCTCTGCGGTCAGGCGTGGGAGGAGTTCCGGATCCCCCGCACCGACCTTCAGGACGACTTTCGCGTCGTGAAAGTGGGATGGGCTGCGAGCGACGCTCCCGCGCCCGCGCCCGCGAAAGCTTCGGTGGCGCCGCAGGCGCGCCCGCCGGCTCCCGATGACCGCCGCGCTTCGAGCCGGCGAGCCCTGGCCTTCCTGGCTCTCGCCGCCTGTCTCTTCTATGCGCTCTGGCTGTTGCCGGCGCTCGACCATGGAAAGGCCTGGGTCGCCCGCTGGATCGTGGGCGGCCTTCTCCTCGCGCTCGCGGCCCAGACCGTTGTCTCCATCCTGCGGTCCAAGAGGCCGGCCCGCCGGGGATGACCGCCGAAGAAATCGCCGTCCGCGAGGCGGTGCCCGCCGACCGGGAGTTCATCCTGGCGACGGCGGTCCGGCTGGCGGATTTCGGCGCCCCGCCCTGGCGCACGCCGGAGGAGATCGTCGAGGGCGAAGTCCGGACGCTGCAGCGCCACCTGTCCTCTCCCGATCCGACCGAAGCGCTGCTGGTTGCGGAAGATCTCTCAGGACGGCGAATGGGCTTCGTGTTCCTCGAGAGCCTGAAGGACTACTACCGTGGCGAGAGCCACGGGCACGTGGGCATCCTGGCCGTCGCGGGCGAGGCCGAGGGCCGCGGAGCCGGCCGCGCGCTCCTCGCAGCGGCCGAGAAATGGGCGAGGTCGCGCGGTTATGACTTCGTGACGCTCAACGTGTTCGAACGCAATCGGCGCGCCCGCAAAGTCTACGAGCGCGCCGGCTACGCGACGGAGACGCTGCGGTACCGGAAGGGCCTGTGACGCCGAAAGCCCGACCCGCGCTCGACTCGGACGGCCCCGCCCTCGCCGACCTCTCGACCCAGCTCGGCTATCCGATGACTCCCGAAGAGGCTCGGGAGCGCCTGGCCTCGATCGCCGGACACCCCGACCATGCCCTGCTCGTCGCCGAGGAAGACGGGCGAGTGTCCGGCTGGATCCAGGTCAGCCTGACCCGGGTCTTCGAGACCCCCACCCAGGCCGAGATCGCCGGACTCATCGTGGACGAGGCGGCTCGGGGCCGCTCGATCGGCGCGGCGCTTCTCGGGGAAGCCGAGGCCTGGGCGCGCGACCGCGGCTGCGCGGCGCTGCGCGTCCGCACGAACGTCGTCCGGGAACGGGCTCACCGGTTCTATCGCCGGGCCGGGTTCGAGCCCATCAAGACCCAGCACGTCTTCGAGAAGCGGATCGGGCAGGTCTGACGGCATGACGAGAGTCTCTCCGCTCGCCCTCGTGCGCATCGCCGCGGCGGCGATGATGGTCATTCACGGAATCTCCCGGATCCGTTCGGGCGGGGTCGCTCCCTTCGGAGAGTTTCTCTCTCAGAACCATCTGCCGCTCGGCACCGCGCTGGCGTGGGCGATCACGGTGGTCGAGATCGCGGGAGGCCTGACCCTCGCGGCCGGCCGGCTCGTGCGGCCTCTGTGCGCGTGGTTCGTGATTCAGCTTCTCGCGGGCATCGCTCTCGTGCACGGCCGGGAGGGCTGGTTCGTCGTGGGGCTCGGGCGAAACGGCGTCGAGTACTCGGTCCTGCTGATCGTCTGCCTGATCGCCGTGGCCCGGGGTACTCCCGGCCGCCGCGACGGCTCGACGTCCCCGAACGAAGCCGCTCAGGCCCCCTGAAGGGCCGTCCGCCGCCGGGTGTCGAAGAACTTCACGAGGATCATGCCCGCGAGGAAGCCCCCGATGTGGGCGCCGTAGGCGACGCCGCCGACGTTCCCGGCGGCCGTGCCGGCCCCGGCGATCAGCTGAAACACGAACCAGATCCCGATCGCGAAGATCGCGGGGACGTGCATCATCTGGTAGAACGCGATCATGTGCACGCGCTTGCGCGGGAAGAGCACGATGTACCCGCCGAGAACACCGGAGATCGCGCCGGACGCGCCGATGCACGGGATCAGCGGGTTGTTGCCGAAGACCGCCGTCACCAGGACGTGCGCGAGGCCCGCGGCGATGCCGGTGGCCAGGTAGAACGCGAGGTATCGCGCGTGGCCCATCGCGTCCTCGAGGTTGTCGCCGAAGATCCAGAGGTACAGCATGTTCCCGAGGAGATGCGCGAAGCCGCCGTGCATGAACATCGCCGTCAGCAGCGTCAGGTAGACGGGGACCGGCGTCGGGAGGATCTCCACCTGGTCGACGACCCGGCCATAGGGATCGCGGACCGCGATGACCTCGGCGATGTCGCGGCCCGACAGGATCTCGGCGGGAATCGTGGCGAAAGCCAGCACGACGCGCTCGTTGGAGCCCATGCCCTGGATCACGACGAAGACGAAGACGTTGAGCCCGATCAACATCCACGTCACGTACGGCGTGCGGTGTCGATCGGTGTTGTCGTCGCCGATGGGAATCATGCGCGCCCCGCGCGGGATCTTATCCCGTCAGTTCATTCCAGACCGCCCCCGGGAGAGATCCGCCACGTGCGCCCGGCGGCCACGTCGCGGAACGACTGGCTCCGTCCCGAGGGCCAGCGGATCTCGACCTCTTCGGCCGCCGCGGCCTCCCCGAGGCCGAAGTGCAGGGGCACCAGTGACCCCGAGGCGTAGGACGGCGACACCCGGAACGTCTGGCCCTGCCACCTCCCCCCCGCGCGGACGCGGACGCGGGTCTCCAGAGACGTTTTCCCCCCGTTGCCCCGCGGCTCGATCGCGATCCAGTGGTTCCTGCTCCCGAGCGCGTTGGCGAGCACCCGGACCGGACCGTCGAGATCCACGACCACGAGGTCCAGACCCCCGTCGCCGTCCAGATCGGCGACCGCGGTTCCCCGCGCGGCCATCCGCAGACGGCCCAGACTGCCCGAGCCTTCGGTCCAGTCGGCGAACCGGCCTCCGCCGAGGTTGTGGAACAGCACGGACGGCTGCGTGAACGCCCGGTCTCCGGCGCCGACGTATCCGGCGTTCCCGCTCCGGGAATGACCGAGGCTCCGGACGAGGCGAGGAGTCAGGTGACCGCCGACGGCGTAGAGATCCGCCCAGCCGTCGTTGTCGAAGTCGGCGAAGTGAGTCCCCCATCGGACGGAGGGCATTCCCCCCGCGGCCGTGCCCGTCGGCTTGCCGGCGTCCTCGAAGAGCGCCCCCTCGACGTTGCGGTAGAGGCTGTTCTCCTCGCCGGCGAAGTTGGTCACGAAGAGACTGTCGCGCTCCTGGCCGAAGGGATCTCCGACGGCTGCTCCCATCCCGGCCCGGGGGTGGTCGCCGAGGACCCCGGCGCCCGTCTCGGCGGTCACGTCCTCGAAACGGCCGTCGCCGCGGTTGCGGAAGAGACGGTTGGAAATCCGGTCGTTGACGAAGAAGAGGTCCGGGTGCGCATCGCCGTCATAGTCCAGGACCGTGACACCGAGCGTCTTCATCTCGGCCGGCGGCACGGAGAGGCCCGCCTCCCGGGTCACGTCGCCGAACTTCCGGCCGCCGAGGTTGCGGTAGAGACGCGAGGGCTGGCCCGTGTAGTCCTCCGGCACGCGCAGCTCGAACTGCGGCTGCGCGACCTCCCATTCGGGCGTCGTGTCGAGGTAGTTGCCCACGGCGACGTCGACTCGCCCGTCCCCGTCGAAATCCAGAAAGCCGGCGCCCACCGAGAAGAGCGGGTCCTCGAGCCCCGTGCCCCGGCCTTCTTCAAAAGTCCCGTCGCCGCGGTTCCACCAGACCGCGTTGGGGCCGACGTTGGTCAGGTAGAGATCCAGCCTCCCGTCGGCGTCGAGATCCGCCCAGAATGCGCCCATGCCCAGGCCGCAGGCGCGGACGCCGGACTTCGGCGTGACGTCCTCGAAACGCCCCTCTCCGGCGTTGCGAAAGAGCCGGCCGCAGTCCCCCGGGCCGACGGGCTTTCCCCAGCGCGACACCGAGTTGGTGACGTAGAGGTCGGGCTTCCCGTCGTCGTCGTAGTCGCCGACGGCGCAGCCCCCGATCATCGTCGCGATGAGCTTCAAGCGCCTCAGATCCGAGCGCACGCGCATGCGCACGCCCGAGTCTTTCGTGGCGTCGCGGAAGACGCCTTCGGGAGGCGCGGCCGCCAGCCCCCCGACGAGAAGCGTCCCCACGCCGAAGATCCGGAGCGAGCGCTTCAATCCCGGCTCCCGGCCCCCGGCTCCCGAACTGCGCGCAGCGCGTCCCGAACGCCTCCGGCCCTCCCCGCCGGGTCAGGAACTCCCGAACGAACGCCCGATGTTCCTCGCTGTCGGGGAAGACGAGCTCCCCGTAGCGGGCGTCGTCCATGCCGTGAAATGGCAACGGCTCGACCGTATGGCCGGCCACCGTGTTCTTGTCGGCATCCTTGTCCCAGCCGTCGAGCACGATCAGGTAGTCGCGCGTCCAGCCCTCGGGCAGCGGCGGCAGCGCCGACGCGTCGAACTCGAGGCGCACGGCGTCTCCCCCCTTCATGACGACATAGCGGTCGTCGGCCGACGTCAGCAGGGTCCGCACGTCGCCGAACCGCGTGTAGAGGCCCGCCATGTCGGCCCAGCGGGGCTCCGTCGAGACGTCGTCGTGGACGAAGACCTGGGGCCCGTCCGGCGTCTCCCGCGTCATCCGGGAAAAACCGCGGAAGGAGAGGTTGGCCGCGACGAGTGGAAGAGACGTCATCCGCAAAGGGACCCGGGGCTCGTCCACCGTGTACGCGATGCGGTCCCAGAAGATGGCCAGGTTCGTGCGGATCCGCACGCGGGGGTCCGACCGGTCGAGCACCTCCGAGAGATCCACGGGCATCGTCTTCGTCTTTCCCGCCGGATAGCCGATCGCGGGGATTGCGGTCCTCCACCCACCGCGGCCGTCGGGGACTTCGAGGACGGGACCGAAGGGCTTCGGCGCGCCGCTCTGGGACAGCGACACGTTGATCGAGGTGTCGGCGTAGAAGATCCAGCCGGTCAGGTAGAGCATCACGGTCCGCGCGGCGCGCGCCTCCGGGAACGACAGCACCAGGTCGTGGGGCGCGACGAGGCCCTGGTAGCGCGTGGGAGCGAAACCCGCCAGATGCGCGCCGTCCTGAACCGCGATCTCGGCGGTGCGGTCCACGCCGTCTCCGTCCACCGCCCCGGGCGTCCGAGGACGGGAGAGGGTCAGGATCTCCTTCGGGGGAAACGGCGGAGGAACCATCTTCTCGTTCGAGACGATCTCGACGCCGGCCGGCCGGTCCACCGCCGAGAGCTCGGCGAGATCGAAGTACGCCGTCTCCCACAGCTCCTCGGTGAAGTCGAGGATCAGCCGCCCCGCTGACGGGCGCAGGTGGGCGCCGGGAACCGGCAGCCACTCCCGGGTGTCCGCGGGGGCCTGGTGGACCCCGTCGTAGAGGAGTCCCACGGGAGCGCGGCCGAGCACGTCCGTCACGAAGTGCCATCGCGTGCCGTCGAACGCATAGAGGAACGGGCACGATCCCTTCAGCTGCTGGACCTCGCGCAGGACGGCGCGGACCGGAGGGTCGAGCGCATTCTGGGGAACTCCGTTGGTCCAGATCACGCGCAGCACGTCCGCCCGCCGCCGGCTGCCGAGGCCCAGCCGGTTGATCGCCCGCGAAGCCGTCCGATACACGTACAGGTCCTGGGCGCGCGCTTCGAGCTCCGAGCCGAATCCGAGGCGATTCACCTTGGCCGAGCCGGTCGGAAGGCCCTCGAGCGCGACATCGATCCAACCGTTCGCGTTTCCCCCGCGGTTTTCCCACAGTCCCGCGGCGCCGTCGGCCGTCACGAGGGCCAGGTCGAGATCCCCGTCGCCGTCGAAGTCCACGGCTTCGGCCTCGCGCGCGGAAGCGAGCGGACCGACCGCCGCCGCCGTGAAGGCGCCGGCGCCGTCGTTGCGCCAGAGCGTCGAGGGGCCCGCGCGGTCGGCGAGGAAGACGTCCAGGAACCCGTCGTTGTCGTAGTCGAAGAGAAGCGGTGCCCCGCCCGGCCCCACCCGTTTCCCGGCGGCGAAGGTCCCGTCGCCGCGGTTCAGGGCCGCCACGGCCCCCGACTCATCCGCCCACACCAGGTCCACGCGTCCGTCGCCGTCCAGGTCTCCCGCCCGCGCGGCCGAAATCGCACCGGCCTGCGGGAGCCCGCTGCTCTCCCGGGGCGCGAGGCGCCCGCCGCGAAGGTTGTCGAACAGCGCGAAACCGCCCGCCGGCCGCAGGGTCAGGAGATCGACGTCGCCGTCGCGGTCGAAGTCGGCGGCGGCGGCCCCGCGCGAGGCGACTCCCCGCGGAAGGCCCGAGGCGGCCGTCACGTCCAGCCAGGTTCCGTCCAGGTTGTTTCGCATGAGGTGATCGCCACGGGGCGAGGACACGTAGAGGTCGAGATCGCCGTCCGCATCGACGTCGACGGGCGTCACCTGCTCGCCCGCCGGGATCGGAACTTTTCGATAGGCGTCGGCCTCGCGGACCCAGAGCGCGCCCGGCGCGACGAGGTCGAGCTCGCCCGAATTGGTCACGTCGGCCACGGCCACGTCCGCCGCCGGCCCGTCTCCCATCGCCGCGCCCGCGCGCCACCCTCCGGATCCGCGTCTGGCGACGCGCAGCCCGAAGTCGCCCGCGAAGACGAGATCGCGGGAGTCTTTTCCCGCGGCCCGGACCGTCCTCGCGCCCGAAACGCCGGAGAGACCCGCGGCGGCCGACGGCGAAAACGTGACCGGCACGGCGGCAGGTGCGTGGGCGCGCAGCGCCGAGGCCAGGGGGGGCGACCAGTCCTCGATCGGAATGCCGACGATCCCCGCGTCCACGTCGTGCCGGGCCTGCTGGAAGCGGGGCGTGACCCGCAGCAGGTTCTCGACGATGCGGAGCTTGAGGTTCGCGGCTGCCGGGTCGGGGCCGGCGAGCGCCTGCTTCGCCTCGGCGAGCGACCGATCCAGCCGCGCGTCTCCGGACGCCAGACCGGCAAGCCGGTCGAGCGTCGCGGAGGCTCCCGCCGTGTCGCCCTCGGCGCGCTGCAGATCGGCCCGCCGCAGGAGCAGGAAGAGGTTGGCCGGCGTCTCGGCGAGCGCCGCATCGAGATTCCGGAGGGCGGCCCGCCGGCCCTCCGGGCCCCGCTCGGTCAGAAGGCGCGCGGCCGCCCAGCGCGACGCGGTGTCCTTCGGAGCGGCGGCGGCGGCCTTCTCGTAGGTCTGGATCGCCCCGGGCGTGTCGCCCGCGAGCTCGCGACGCTGCCCCTCGAGCGCGAGGATTCGCGCGTCGCCCGGCGACAGGCGCAGTGCTTCGGCCAGGAGGCGCCCGGCCCCGGAGAGATCCTTCGCGCGCATCGCCGCGACCGCGCCGTTGGCCCAGCCCAGCGGATCCGCGGGAGCGAGGCGGCGCACCTGCTCGAACCGCCGCACGGCCTCGGGCAGGTCATCGCTTTCGAGCGCGGCGAGGCCGACGTTGCGCGCCGACTGGAGCTTGAGAAGGTCGTCCCGGGAGAGGGCCGGGCCGAGGCTCAGAAAGGAAACGGCGACCCAGAAGAGCATCAGGCGACCGCGTTGCGAAACTCGCAATCCGCAATCCACGATCCGCGATCCGACGTCCGCCTCATTCCCCCCCGAGCGCCTTCTGGAAGGCCTTGAACGTCGGGTCGTCGAAGAGGCAGAAGACGATCTTCTGCACGTACTCGGCATGGGGGGCGAACGACTTCGCCGCCGCGACCGAAATCTCGGCGGCGCTCTCCAGCGGAAAGCCGAACACTCCCGAGGAGATCGCGGGAAGCGCCACCGAGGTCGCGCCGATGTCCTCCGCCCTTCGGAGGGCCTGGAGGACGGCGGAGGCGAGCAGCATCTCCTCTCCGGAGTTGCCGCCCTTCCAGACCGGGCCGACGGCGTGGATGACCCACTTGGCCGCGAGCTTCCCGGCCGGGGTGACCACGGCCTGGCCCACGGCGCAGGTGCCGATCCGGTCGCATTCCTCCTGGATCGTCGGCCCCCCGTTCAAGCGGATCGCGCCGGCCACGCCGGAACCCAGCTGCAGGGCCTCGTTGGCGGCGTTGACGATGGCATCGACGCGGACCCGCGTGATGTCTCCCCGCGTCAGCTCGATGGTGGCGGCCATGGTCAGTCCGGAGTCGAGAATCGGGTGTGAGCCTCCACGTCTTACGTCCGGCTCCCGCCGCCGGACTCCAGATTCTTCACGACCGTTTCCGCGATCCTCAGGTAGGCCTCGGTCACGTCGGACCGGGGCTCGGCGGCCACGATGGGCACGCCGGAATCTCCGCCGATCGCCACCTTCGGGTCGAGAGGAATCTCGCCCAGGAAGGGCACCTGGAGCTGCCGCGCCGTGCGCTCGCCGCCGCCGTGCTTGAAGATCTCCTCGCGGTGCCCGCACTTCCGGCACAGGTAGTACGACATGTTCTCGACGATCCCGAGAATCGGCACGTTGACCTTCTGGAACATGGCGAGCCCCTTGCGGGCGTCGATGAGGGACACGTCCTGCGGCGTCGTGACGATGATGGCCCCGGAGAGCTGGATCTTCTGGGTCAACGTCAGCTGACGGCATCGCCCGTGCCGGGAGGCAGGTCGATGACCAGGACGTCGAGGGCCCCCCACGCGACGTCCTGGAGGAACTGCTCGACGGCTTTCATCACCATGGGGCCGCGCCAGATCACCGGCTGGTCGACGTCCATGAGAAAGCCGAGAGACATGACCTTGACGCCGTGGCGCTCGATCGGGACGAGCTGGTTGGACTCGTTGACGTACGGTTTTTCGCTGATTCCCATCATCATCTGCTGCGACGGGCCGTAGATGTCCGAGTCCATCAGCCCGACGCGGCGTCCCACGCGCTCGAACGCCAGGGCGAGATTGGCCGCCACGGTCGACTTGCCGACGCCCCCCTTCCCCGAGGCGACGGCGACCTTGAAGCGCACCTGCGGGAGGATCGACGCGGCCGGTGCCGGGGCCGGAGCCCCGGGTGCGCCGCGCGGAGCCGCGGCGGACGGCGCCTTGACGTCGAGGCGGATGGTCACCGCCGAGACGCCGGGCAGGCTCCGGAGCCTCTCGGTCGCCTCGCGGCGGATCTCCTCCGCCGCCTTGGCCGATTCGGTCATGATCTCGAGACGGAACGCGACGTTGCCGCCGCCGACCGTCAGCTCCTTGACGAAGCCGAAAGAGACGATGTCGCGGGAGAGTCCGGGGAACCGGACCGTCTTCAGGACTTCGAGGACTTTTTCTTCGGTCAGCTCCGCGGTTGCCGTCATCGCTCCTCCGGACCGGAATTGTATGTCACCGCCGCGCGGGCTTCGTCGCGCAGCTCCGCCACGCGCTCGCGCAGCGCCGCCGTGACCGCGCCGCGTTCGCGGGGCGTGCGGCCGTCGACCGGGATCGGGGCTCCGACGGCGAGGCCCACGTCCGAGGGAGTGATCAGGAACCCTCCGCGCTTCTGGATGCGGAACGTCCCGCCGATCCCGAGCGGCAATATCGGAAGGCCCGCGCGAATCGCCAGCAGCGCGGCCCCCGTCTTGAACGGCAGGAGCTCGCCCGTGCGCGTGCGCGTTTCCTCCGGAAAGACGATCAGCGAACTGCCGGTCTCCAGGCGCTGCAGACTCTTTTGGATCGTGGCGGCCGTGCGGCCTCGCTCCCCGCGGTCCACGGGCACGAAACCCGCCGCGGCCATCGCCCAGCCGAGGAAGGGAAGGCGAAAGAGGTTGCGCTTGGCCATGAAGCGCACCGACATCGGCAGGAACGCGAAGAGTACGGGGATGTCGTAGAAACTTTCGTGGTTCGGCGCGATGACGAAGCTCGCGCCGCCGGCCAGGTGCTCGGCGTGAAGGACCCGCACGCGCACCCCCGAGGCGCGCAGGATGATCCCGGCCCAGATGCGCGAGAGTCGCCGAAACCACACGCCGCGAGGGGGAATCCGGGCCGTCAGAATCGCGGGCACGCCGACCAGGATCGTCGCCCCCGCGATGACGGCCCAGATGGCCAGCGAACGCAGAAATCGCACGCCGGAAGAGACTAGCACTGGCAGAACTCTCGACGCCCCCGGCGTTTACATCGCCCGAAGCCACGGCGTAGAATGCCCCGTTCCATGACCCAGCCTCAGCCTCAGCCTCAACCTTCGGCGACGGCGATCTTCTATCGCAACCTCCGGTGGTTGCGTTTCGTCGACCGCTTCGGCCGCAAGGGCCAGCAGACCGTCGAGTATTTGGGCGGCCTGGCGCAGCTCGTCGGCCAGACCTTCGCGGCCTGCTTCAGCCGGCCCTTCTACTCGGTCGAGGTCATGCACCAGATGGACGAGGTCGGCGTCAAGTCGGTTTCGATCACCGGCATCACGGCGCTCTTCACGGGCATGGTGCTCGCCATCCAGACGGCGTACTCGCTCGAAGCCTTCGGCGGGAAGATGTTCATCGGCCGGGTCGTCTCGCTGTCGCTCGTGCGCGAGCTTGGCCCGGTGCTGACGGCCCTCATGGTGGGCGGACGCGTGGGCTCCGGCATCACCGCCGAGCTCGGGCTCCATGACGGTGACCGAGCAGGTCGACGCCCTGCGGTCCATGGCCATCTCGCCGATCCGCCGGCTCGTCGTCCCCCGCGTCCTCGCCACCGTGCTCATGATGCCGGTGCTGACCGCCATCGCCGACCTCCTCGGGATCCTGGGCGGCCTCGGGATCGCCGTGCTCGAGCTCCAGATGACGGCGCAGGATTACCTGACCAGCATCTGGCAGCAGCTCCAGCTTTCGGACATCGGCAGCGGTCTCGCCAAGACCTTCTTCTTCGGCCTGGAGATCGCGGCCATCGGCTGCTACAACGGCCTGACGGTGGAGGGCGGCGCCGCCTCGGTCGGAAGGGCCACGACGCGGACCGTGGTCCTGGCCTCCATCTCGATTCTGGTCTCCGACTTCTTCCTGACAAAGCTGTTCCTGGCGCTCTGACATGAGCAGCGCCGCCGTGCCCGACCGTCCGACCGCTCCCGCGCCCCGCGGCGAGAATGTCGTCGAGTTCCGAAACGTCTGGAAGCGGTACTCGGGCCGCGACGTGCTGGCCGGCGTCAGTCTGAACGTGCTGCGCGGCGAAGTGCTGTGCATCCTCGGCCCCTCGGGGACGGGCAAGAGCGTCGCCCTGCGCCACATCAACGGGCTCACGATGCCCGACGACGGCGACGTGCGCGTGTTCGGAGAGTCGATCGTCGGTCTCTCCGAAGAGGCGCTGACCCCCGTGCGGCGCCGGGTCGCGATGCTCTTCCAGGGCGGGGCGCTGTTCGATTCGATGAACGTCGAACAGAACATCTCGTTTCCGGTCCGCGAGCACACCACGAAAACGCCCGAGGAGATCGCGGCCATCGTCTCGGAGAAGCTGACGATGGTCGGTTTGCCGGGGATTCACCGCAAGATGCCCTCCGAGCTCTCCGGGGGGATGCGCAAGCGGGTCGCGCTCGCCCGCTCGATTGCGCTCGAGCCCGAGATCATCCTGTACGACGAGCCCACGACCGGTCTGGATCCCCTGTCCTCGGAGAAGATCGCGCAGCTCATCGTCGACATCAACGTCCGGCTGCAGACGACCTCGGTCGTGGTGACCCACGACATCGTGACCGCGCGGACCACGGCGGACCGCCTCGCCTTCCTGCACCAGGGCCGGTTCCAGTTCGTCGGCACCTTCGACGAGGCGGCCCGCGGGGGGCACCCGGTCCTGATGGAATACTTCCGCTCCATGGGCTTTCCGTGCGGCACGGGAACCTTTCAGGCCGTGCCGCAGGGAGGGTAACCCGTGCCCGGAGAGCAGCATGTCAGCCGGCGTTTTCGCGTGGGAGTCGTGGTCCTCATCGCGCTCTTCGCCACGATGATCGGCGTCTTCATGATCGGGCAGCGGGCGAACCTGTTCCGGAAGAAGTTCCACTACGAGACGCGGTTCGTGTCGGCCGCGGGTCTGATCGCGGGCAACGTCGTATCCCTGAATGGCGTGGTCGTCGGCAACGTCCTCCAGGTGAACCTCTCGGGAGATCCGGCCGACCGCACGGTCCGCGTCGTCTACGACGTCGTGCGGCGCTGGGCGCCCATGCTCCGCAAGGGCACGCGCGCTTCGATCAAGACGCGCGGCCTCTTGGGCGACAAGTACATCGAGCTCGAGGGGGGCCGGGCGGACGAGCCGGTGGTTCCGATCGGGGGCGACATCCCGGCCGCCCCCGGCACCGGGTTCGACAAGCTCATCGAAGGCAGCGGCGACCTCCTGACGGATCTGTCGGCCATCGCCAAGTCGCTCAAAAACATCCTGGGACGCACCGAGAAGGGCGAAGGGTTCCTGGGCGCCATCACGTCGGAGAGCGAGGAGAGCAAGGAGCTCGGCAACAGCTTCAACGCGGCGCTCCATTCGCTCAACGCGATCATGAAGAAGATCGAGAACGGCCAGGGTCTGGTGGGCCGGCTGCTGATCGACGAGAAATACGGCCGGGAGACCAGCGCGTCGCTGGCCGGCGCCTTCCGGTCCGTCCAGAACCTTCTGGCCCACATCGACGAAGGCGTCCGGACGGGATCCGGCGCGATTCCCGCGCTGCTCTCGGACCCCGAGGGCAAGAAGAAGGTCTACGCGCTGGTGGACACCTCTGGGCCTGGCCGCCGCGAACCTCGTGAGCGTGACCGAAAACCTCGAGAAGGGCACCGGCGCTCTCCCGATCCTCCTGAACGATCCCGCGGTTCGGGAAGGAGTTCACGGACAACCTCCGGAACTTCTCGAGGCGGCTGGACTCGATCGCGCGCAAGCTCGACGACGGAGACGGGACCGCGGGAAAGCTGATCAACGATCCCGCGATCTTCGACGCGGCCAATCGCCTCGTCGTCGGGGTCGACCAGTCGGCGCTGCTCCGGTGGCTCGTCAAGGACCGGCAGAAATCCGGGATCAAGAAGGAATACAACGACTACGTGAAGACCCACGGACCCCCCGAAGACGAGCCGAAGTCCTCTCCCACGCCCACGCCCCCTCCCGAGTGAGAACGGTCCTCGTCACGGGGGGCGCGGGCTTCATCGGCTCGCACCTCGCCGACCGCCTCCTCGCGCGCGGAGACCGGGTGGTCGTCCTCGACGACTTCAACGACTTCTACGACCCCGCGGCAGAAGCGCGCGAACGTCGCCGCCCACCTCGGCCACCCGCGCTACCGGCTGGTCGAGGGCGACATCCGGGACCGCGCGCTCGTGTTCCGGCTCTTCGCGGAGGAGCGCTTCGACGCCGTGCTGCATCTGGCGGCGCGGGCGGGCGTGCGCCCGTCCCTGTCCCAGCCGGTCCTCTACGAGGAAGTCAACTGCGTCGCCACCTGGCACCTGCTGGAGGCCGCGGTCGGCCCACGGCGAAGCCGCGGTTCCTCTTCGCGTCCTCGTCGTCGGTCTACGGGATCAACGCGAAGCTCCCGTTCGCCGAGGACGACCCGATCGACCGGCCCGATCTCTCCCTACGCCACGACCAAGCGGGCGGGCGAGCTCCAGGTCTTCAACGCGCACCACCTCCATGGTCTGCCGGCCGCCTGCCTGCGCTTCTTCACGGTCTACGGCCCCCGCCAGCGACCGGAGATGGCGATCGCCCGCTTCATTCGATGCCTCGAGGAGGGGGCGCCCATCCCCTTCTTCGGGGACGGCGGCTCGCGCCGGGACTACACGTACATCGACGACATCGCGGACGGCGTCGTGGCCGCGCTCGGACAGCGACCTGCCCTTCGAGATCCTCAACCTGGGCGGCGCGCAGCCTGTGACTCTCGCCGCGCTGGTCGAGGCCCTCGAGGCCGCGACCGGCCGGAAGGCGACGCTCGACCCGCAGCCCGCGCAGCCCGGCGACGTCCCCGTCACGTACGCCTCGGTCGAGAAAGCCGAGCGGCTCCTGGGTTTCCGGGCCCGCGTGCCGCTCGAGGAGGGTCTGCGGCGGTCCGTGGAGTGGTACCGGGCGAAAGCCGGCGCTCGGGAGTCGCCGGTCGGCGAGCTCGCGCATGAACATCTGCGTCGTGGGGACGGGCTACGTCGGGCTGGTGACGGGAGCGTGTCTCGCGGATTTCGGCATGGACGTCGTCTGCGTCGACAAGGACGCCGAGAAGATCGCGGCCCTCCAGCGGGGCCAGGTTCCGATCTACGAGCCCGGCCTCGAAGAAGTGATCGTCCCGGAACGAGCGGGCGGGCCGCCTGCGCTTCACGACGGATCTGAAGGGCGCGGTCGAGAGCTCTCTGGCCATTTTCATCGCGGTCGGAACGCCCCCGAAGGCCGACGGCTCGCCCGACCTGACGTTCGTGCGCCAGGTCGCCGAGGCGATCGCCGAGCACATGAACGGATACAAGGTGGTCGTCACGAAATCGACGGTGCCCACCGGAACCGGAAGGATGATCGAGCAGATCATCCGCGAAAAGACCGGGAAGCAGCGAGTTCTCCGTCGCCTCCAACCCCGAATTCCTGCGCGAAGGCTCGGCGATCTCCGACTTCCTGCGGCCCGACCGCATCGTCATCGGGGCCGGCGACGCGCGGGCCGTCGCGATTCTCAAGGAGATCTACAGCCCGCTGTACCTGATCGAGACCCCGTTCGTCATCACCGACGTGGAGTCCGCCGAGCTGATCAAGTACGCCTCGAACGGTTTTCTGGCCGTCCGCATCTCCTTCATCAACGAGATCGCCCGCCTCTGCGAGCTGATGGGGGCGGACGTCCACGACGTCGCGCGGGGCATGGGCCTGGACCGCCGCATCGGCTCCAAGTTCCTGCATCCCGGGCCCGGGTTCGGCGGCTCGTGCTTCCCGAAGGACACGGCGGCGGCGGCGGACCTGGCGCGCCAGCACGGCTACACCTTCCAGATCATCGAGGCGACCATGCGCGTCAACGCGGAGACGAAGGCGCGGATGGTCGAGAAGATCGCGGCGCTGGCCGGCCCCCTGGCCGGCAAGACGGCGGCCGTGCTGGGTCTCTCCTTCAAGCCGGAGACCGACGACATCCGGGAGTCCCCCGCGCTGGCCGTGGTGGAAGACCTCAAGAAAGCCGGCGTCCGCGTCCGCGCGTTCGACCCGGCGGCGATGGAGAACACGCGGGGCGTCCACCCCGACCTGACCTACGCCCGCGACGCCTACGACTGCGCCGAGGGCGCCGATTTCCTCGTGATCGCCACCGAATGGAACGCCTTCCGCGCCCTGGACCTCGGACGTCTCGCTCGCGTCATGCGCTCGAAGACGATGGTCGACCTGCGCAACGTCTACGATCCGGCGGAAATGAAGGCCGCGGGATGGGCCTACGCCGGCGTGGGCCGCGGGTAAGCGGCGGCAGAAAGGACGGATGCGAGTTCTCGTCACCGGCGCCGCGGGTTTCCTCGGCAGCCACCTTTGCGACCGACTCCTGCGGGAGAACCACGAGGTCATCGGGATGGACAACCTGTTGACCGGGAATCCCCGCAACATCGAGCACCTGCACGACGAGAAGCGCTTCCGCTTCGTCCGGCACGACGTCACGGAGTACATCTTCGTCGACGGCCCGGTCGACGCCGTTCTCCACTTCGCCTCGCCGGCCTCTCCGATCGACTATCTCGAGCTGCCGATCCAGACGCTCAAGGTCGGATCGCTCGGCACTCACAACGCGCTGGGCCTGGCCCTCGAAAAGAACGCGCGGTTCCTGCTCGCGTCCACGTCCGAGGTCTATGGCGACCCGCTGATCCACCCCCAGCCCGAGACGTACTGGGGGAACGTCAACCCGATCGGCCCGCGCGGGCGTCTACGACGAGGCCAAGCGCTTCGCCGAGGCCATCACGATGGCCTACCAGCGCGCCCGCGGCGTCGACACGCGGATCGTGCGCATCTTCAACACCTACGGGGAGCGGATGCGCCCGCGGGACGGGCGCGTCGTGCCGGCCCTGATCGGTCAGGCGCTGGCCGGGGAGCCGATGACGGTGTTCGGCGACGGCTCGCAGACCCGGTCCTTCTGCTACGTGTCGGACCTGATCGAAGGCATCTACCGCCTCCTTCTCTCGGAGGTCCGGGATCCCGTCAACATCGGAAACCCTGCCGAGCTTTCCGTGCTCCAGTTCGCCCGGGAGATCCAGAAGCTCACCGGCACGAAGAGCGAGATCATCTTCAAGCCCCTGCCGGTCGACGATCCGAAGGTCCGCCAGCCGGACATCACCAAGGCGAAGTCGAAGCTCGCTTGGGAGCCGAAAGTGAAGCTGGACGAGGGGCTGAGGCGGACGATCGACTACTTCCAGTCGCTCGCGGCCTGAAGAATCGCGCGGGGATCAGCCTTCCCCGTCGCTGCCGATCGCTTCGACGGGACAGGAGTCCATGGCTTCCTGGCACTGGGCCTCTTCCTCCGGAGATTCGGGTTGGCGGAAGACGTACGAGTAGCCCTTGTCCTCGCTCCGCTGGAAGTTCGTCGGCGCGGTCACACGGCACACGTCGCAATCGATGCACTGCACGTCGACGTAGTACCTGCCGGGGATGCTCTCGCTGACCCGTTCGTTCCGGTCGGCCATGGGGGGCGGGAACCTTAGCACGGCGGTTCGCGCCGGCAAAATGAAGGCCAGGTCAAGACGCGGACCCCGCGGGAGGCCTGCGCTAGACTTCCGCGCGTGCGCATCCGGGGAAGTCTCGCGCTCACGCTCCTCGCCCTGACCTTCGCTCCGGCCTGCCGCAAGCCCCTTCTGCCCGAGCACGCGAGCGCCGACCGCGACGCCGTCGCCGGCCAGCGGATTTTCGAGCGCAAGTGCGCGTCCTGTCACAACCAGAACGGCGACGGACGGACGATCGTGGCGGGGCATTTTCCGTACGCCAACCTGATCGACGAAAAATGGCGGGCCGACGGCAGCGCGGCCTCGATCGAGGCGCAGATCCGGCTGGGTCACGATCCGATGCCGAAGTTCGAGGGTAAGCTGACCGAGGAGGAGATCCGCCAGACTGTGGCCTATGTCGAGGCGATGACCCGGAAAGCGCGCAAGGAAGACGCCGCCGGCGGACGCGCGGCCCCATGAGCCGCCGCATTCCCCTCTTCCCGCTGCCCGGAGTCGTCCTGCTCCCCGGAACGATGCTGCCCCTCCACATCTTCGAAGCGCGCTACCGGGCGATGGTCGCCGACGCCCTGGAGGGGGACCGCACGATCGGAATGGCGATGCTCAAGCCCGGCGCCGAAGGGCCCGAGCCGCCTCGCATCCACGCGGTCGGCGGGGCCGGAGAGATCATCGAATCCGAACGTCTCGAGGACGGGCGCTACAACATCCTGCTCGAGGGGCGATTTCGATACCGCGTGCTCGAGGAGGCGCCCCCGGATCCCTACCGGGTGGCCCGCGTCGAGGAGATCCGATCCGTCCCGTTCCCGCAGCCCGAGGAGCGAGACCGCGTTCTCCGGGCGGTCGTCTCTCTCTTCACGCGAGATCGCCGGTCCGCTCGATCTGCCCCCGCTTCCGGCCGAGGACCTCGCGCCCGAGCGGCTGGCCTCGGAGCTCGCGATCCGCCTGCGCTACACCCCGGCCGAGCTTCAGGCGATTCTCGAGACCGACTCTCTGCCCGTCCGGTTCGAGACGCTCAGCGGCAGGATGCGGGAATGGAAAGGGCGCCTGCACCTGCTCGCGCCGTTCCGGCCGAAGGATCTGGACCCGCGACGGAACTGACTTGCGGGACGCTCGTCTCCGACGAGCGCCCCCCGCAAGTCATCCTGAGCGAAGCGAAGGATCCCAGACTCGACGTGCGAGTCTGGCAATCAAGTCCGGGATCCTTCGTCGCTGCGCTCCTCAGGATGACCGGTACGCGCTCGACGGTCGACGAGCGCTGCCCGGTCACGCCGACGCGTTCAGCGCGCGCTCGTGGGCCCAGCTGCGGATGGCCTTGATCTGCTCTTCCATCGTGATCGACAGCGGGACCGTCGACGAAATCATTCGGTAGAGGTCGTCCTCGTTGAGCGCCCGGGTCTCGGCGTAGGCATCGACCACGGCGGAAATGACCGCCTGCTCGATCTCGGCGCCGTTCCACCCGACGGTGGCCTTGGCGAGGAAGACGAGGTCGAACCGTCCGACGTCCTGCTTGTTCTTCTTGAGGTGGATCGAGAAAATCTGCTTGCGCTCCTCCTCCTTGGGCAGGTCCACGAAGAACACCTGGTCGAAGCGTCCTTTGCGGAGGATCTCGGCCGGGAGGAGCTGGATCCGGTTGGCCGTGGCGGCCACGAAGACCAGCGCGCTCTTCTCCTGCATCCAGGTCAGGAAGCCCGAGAAGATGCGCGACATCGAGGCGTCCTGGCCCTCGCGGTACCCGCCGACGCCCATCTCGATCTCGTCGATCCAGAGCACGACGGGAGAGACGGCCTCGGCCGCGCGCAGCGCCCGGATGAACGTCATCTCGGGGTTGTCGGTGCCGAACACCGCGTTCATGTCCAGCCGGAAGAGCGGGAGGTTCCAGAGCGTCGAGATCGTCTTGACGCAGAGGCTCTTTCCGCATCCCGAGATTCCCATCAGCAGGATCCCCTTGGGGATCGGGATGCCGGCGTCCAGAGCCTCCTTGGAAAAGAGCGCCTGCCGCTTCAGAAGCCACGTTTTCAGGACCGCGTAACCGCCGATGTCCTCGAGCGAGAAGCGGGGCGGGACGAACTCCAGCACGCCCTCCTTCTTCGACATCTGCTCTTTCTCGGCCAGGACCTCGAGAAACCCCGTCTCGTCGAAGCTCTTGCGCGTCGCCGAAGACCTTCGAGACGACGTGGCCGATCTCGTCGGCCGTCAGGCCCGCGCACGGCCAGCGCCAGCCGCCGCATCGCCGGTTCCTCGATGTCCAGATCCGAGGCGGCGCCGCAGATGAGCGTCCAGGATCCTGGCGATCTCGCCGTCGTCGGGCAGCTCGTACTCGACGACGTAGATCTCCTTCTTGAGCTGATCGGGAATCGCCAGTCGGGGGGCGACGAACAGGACGTGCCGCCCGCGGTCCTTCAGGGCGCGGTAGAGGTCGCGCATGCGGCGCACGATCTCCGGCTGACCCTCGCCCGACGGTGGGGAAGTCCTTCATCACGTAGAAGCCCTTCCCCGGCGCCGCGAGGATCGCCTCGAGAGCCCTCGCCGGGTCCCGCGTGCCCTCGACTACGGAGCCGTCGACGACGAGGCCGTCGACGACCGACCAGACGCCGTAAGGCGTCGGAGACCCGTAGAAGGTCTTGGCCAGGTGCTGCGCCAGGCGCTCGACCCGCGTCTCTTCCCAGCTCAGAACGTAGAGGAGCGGATGGCCGCCGAGGAGAGCCTTGCGAATCCGTTCCATCGCTTTGGAGGGAACGGCGAGAGACGCGGTCGCCCCGGCGGTCGTGGCAGTGCTCATCGCGACGATTGTAACGCGCCTGCCTGAGCGGGACGGTTACAATGACCGCGCATGGCCAACCCGGAGCACGCTCGGATGGTTCTGACCCCCGATTGGAATGACTGGCGCGTGAAGAACGCCAACGTCACTCCGGACCTGACCGGGGCGGACCTCGCCGGCCGCGATCTGTCGGGCCGGGACCTGAAGCGGGCCGACCTGACCCGCGCCGATCTGTCGCGCGCGACCCTGGCCGGCACCGACTTCACGCGGGCCACCCTGCGCAACGCGAAGTTCGAGGGCGCTTCCGCGCCCGGCGCGATCTTCGAGCACTGCGAGCTCGATTTCCTGGACTTTTCCAAGGTGTTCCTGGCCGGCGGCCGGTTTCGTTCGGCTTCTCTTCAGGGCGCGACGCTCGTCGGAACCGATTTCTCGGGGGCGGACCTCCAGCTCACCCGTATGGAGGGCGCGGACCTGTCGGGCGCGAACCTCGCGGGCGCGACGCTCAAGGACGTCAACTTCCGCGGCGTGAAGATCGGCGAACGCGCACTTCGACGGCGCCGACCTGTCGCGCGCGGTCTTCGAGGGGCTCTCGGCCGTGCGGGGCTCGTTCCCGAGCGCCAACTTCTCCGGGGCGAACCTGAAGACCGCGGACTTCTCCGGGGCCGACCTGCGCAAGGCGAATTTCAGCGGCGCGATCCTGCGGCAGGCGGCGCTGAACGCCGCCGACTGCGAGCGCGCCGAGTTCAAGGACGCGGACATGGAGCTTGTCACGGCCGTGGAAGCCAACTTCACCGGGGCCGGATTCGATCGCGCCCGCCTTCGCAAGGCCGACCTCCGGCGGGCGGTCTTCCTCGACGCGGGGGGCACCGACGTCAGCTTCGGGGAGGCCAAGCTCACCGAGGTCGACCTGCGATCCGCGCGGTTCGAAAAGGCCAACTTCGGCGGCGCCGACCTCTCCAAGGTCATTCTCCGACGGACCAACCTGAAGGCGTACAGCTTCGTCGGGGCGTCCTTTTCGGGAGCCGATCTCTCCGAGGCGCAGGCCGAGGGCGTCAACTTCTCGCGCGCGGATCTCTCCCTGGGGAGCTTCCGCCTGGCCAACCTGAAGCGCGCCGACTTCTCCTCCAGCCGGGGATTCGACACCGATCTCTCGGGCTCCCTGCTGATCGGGGCCAACTTTCGGGGGGCCGCCCTGAAGGACGCCGACTTCCGTTTCGCCCGGGCCATCGGCGCGGACTTTACCGGCGCCGACCTGTACGGCTCCGACCTCGCCAATTCCGACTTCACCGAGGCGGTCTTCAAGAAGACCAAGTTCTGGGGCGCGACCGCGCGGCGCGCAAAGCCCCCGAAGGGCCGGGGGATCCTCTTTTCGCTCTCCACGACCTTCTCGAAGGCCAAGCAGAAACAGACAAAGGCCGCCGACGACAAGGAAGCCAAGCGCCAGAAACGGATCGCGGAGCTGGAAGCCGAGGCGGCGAAGCGGCCCCCCCACCGGACGGGCAGACGATGACCGTCGCGAGCGCTGCGCTCCGGATCTGCGCCCTGCGGGCGCACCGGCCCGCGGCTCGCCTGTGGGCTCGACCGCGGGCCTGATCCTTCGCTACGCACTCGCTCCCGCGGCGCGAGACTTCACCGCCGGACACAGCGCCTTCGAAAGCATCAGGCTCTCGAGAATAGCTAAGAAAGAGTCGGCGAGCGGCACAGGTGGGCGTGTACGCGGCGCGGGGAGTCTCCCACACGGGAGGAGCCCCGCGCCGCGGGAGCCGCAGCGAGGGAGGGATCAGGCCTGCGGTCGAGCCCACAGGCGAGCCGCAGGCCGGTGACGCCGCAGGCGGCAGATCCCGGACGAGCGGAGGCGACGGTTTATCGCTTCTTCGCCGGCGTCACGGGCGGCGTGACGGCCTTCTCGAATGCGGACCCGAGCTTCCGGACCGCCTCGGGGTCGACGATGAAGCCGCCGGGCCGGCGGGACACGCGGGCGATCATGCCCACCCCGCGGGGATGGAACGAGACGACCCAGGGCGGCTCCCCCTTCCGGCGGACCGTCACGGTTGACTCGGGAGCCGCGAGCTCGCCCACTTTCGCTTCCTCGACGAACGAGCGGGCTTTCAGACCCAGGATTCCGCTCAGAACGTCATCCGCGGCCGGAGCCAGGACCGGCCGGCCCTCGGAGGTCCAGCCTCCATCCTTCTGTGCGAGGGTCAGGGTCTTGCCGCCGAGCGCCGCCTCCAGGGCGGTCACGTCGCTGCGATCGAAGCTCGCGAGCGGCGCGCTCCGGAACGGCTCCGCTTCCCGCGAGAGATCGTCGCCGAGCTCGCGGTCGACCGTGAAGATCTGGCCTTCGCGCCTCGCGTACATGTTGTTGCCGTCCGATCGCGTGGCCCCGAAATCGACGGCCGCTGTCTGACCCCGGGCTCCCGTGACGGTCACACGATACAGCGGCGGTTCCAGCCCCACGGCGGCCAGGTCGTCGACGTCGTGGATGAAGTCTCCGACGCGAGCCGACGTCAGCTGTCCCGCCAGTCGCTCGACCTCGCCGGCGTCCGCCAGGTCCGCGGTGGGCTCGACGATCCACCAGCCTCCCTCCTTGCGCTCCAGAACCAGCCGGCCGCGGCCGCGGAGGATCTCCAGACGAGAGATCTCCGACGGGGAACCGCCGAAGACCTCGCGGCTCCGGAAGTCGTCGGCGTTCCTGCGAACCGCGGCGAGGGTCGAGGCCGGAACGAAGAGCACCTTGTCCGAGCCCTCGACGCGCGCCGCGACGGTGTCGGTGCCGGGAATCGCGAGGCCGAACTCCAGCGTCCGCGTCTTCTTCTCCTTCGGCGCGTCGGGCTCGGTCCAGACGATCGTCGCCTTCGCTTCGGGCTTGTCGAGCCCGTAGTCGGCGGGCTTCGCGTCGCTCGAGTCGCCTCCGGAGCGTTTCAGATCGGCCAGCTCGTTCGTGACCGCATCGACCGCGAACGTGTCGGCGGGATACGGAGCGGGCTTGACCATGCGCCAGGGCGCCGGCGCCGTCTTCTGGAATTCGAGCTGCTCGGCGCCCCGGGTCAGGGCGAGACGCTCGATGCGGTCCTCGGGCAGGTCCCAGTGGAGCTCCCCCTTGCTCTGTCGCTCGGAGGTCGAGGGCATCTTGCGCTCGAAGAGAAAGATGAAGCCGATGAGAACGGCGACGACCGCGGTCAGGAAGAGGAGCTTGCGGGCAGACACGCGCCCCTCAATCTCTCCGCCGGTACCAGACCCACACGCCGAGCAGAACCGCCAGGGCCGGCAGGCCGACGACGCTCGCGATACCGATGCGACGGACCTGCTCCGCGGAGAGCGTCAGAGACGATTGCTCCGGCGTCTTGGGGGGGATGCCGATCTGCTTCTCGCTCCCCGCCAGCCAGTGGACGGCATTGGCGAAGAGCGCGCCGTTGGCGCCGTTGCCCAGCATGCCGTTGGCCGCAAACCGGGAGTTGCCGATGACGACCAGGCGGGGCGTCTTCCCGGCGCCCGCCTTCTCCTCCGCCGGCCCGACGGCGACGGCCAGCGACACGGGCCCCGGAGTGTCCCCGGGATCCTTCTTGATCTCGGTCTCGAGGTTCGTCAGGTTGGTCTCGCCCCACCCCTCGGGGGAGGTCTCGACGAGCATCGTCTCCGCGATCCCCGCCGGAGGCGTTTCCGCTTTCGTGACCGAGCGCGCCAGCTGGAAGATGACCCCGAGCTTCGCGGCCGCAAACGAGCGGACGATGGGGTGGTTGCCGTACCGGTCGGCCAGCAGGACCTCCGCTCCCATCTGCGCCAGGGCGTTGGTCGGATCGATCACGATGTCGTCGCCGAGCTTGACGCCGTACTTGTCGAGCAGCCCCCGGAAACCGAGATCCGGAGGCGGAGCGCCCGCCCCGGGCAGCACGGGGTCGAGCAGGAGGAGGGCGCGGCCTCCCGCCGCGAGGAATCTGTCGAGGGCGCCGGATTCGGGAGCCAGGAACGCGGTCCTCGGGCCCGCGACCACGACGACGTCGGCGTCGGGAGGAAGGCCTTCCTTTCCGAACGACTCCCAGCTCGACACCGTCAGGTTGTCCCGCTCCAGGAGCTGCCTGGCCTCCGCATAGCCGAGGCCCCGCTCGCCGGAGTCGAGCGGCGCCTCGCCGTGACCGGTCGAGAACACGACACGCGGCTGCCGCTCCTCGCTGACGGAGAGGAGCGCCGAGGTGAAGGCCTCCTCGCCCTTGAACGCCTTGATCGCGGGGGCCCCGCCCATGCCCGCCCCGGCGAAGTCGAAGTCGGCCAGCTTGTCTTCCTCGACGTACTTCTTGCGGTCGCCCGCGCGGAAGACGATGGTGTTGACGCGAATGCCGAACTCCTTGACGAGGGCGTCGGCGCGCGCCAGGTTGCGCTCGGGGTCCAGATACTCGACCTCGATCTTCGGCGTCCGGGACTGGTAGCGCGCCAGTAGCTCCTTGACCTCGGGCAGGAGGCGCGAGCGCTGGGGCGTCATGAAGACGGTGACGCGGACGGGATTCTTCAGGCCGTCGAGGACCTTGTTCGTCGTTTCCGAGAGCGAGTAGATCCGGGTCGAGGTCCAGTCGAAGCGCTTCCAGTGGCGCAACGACAGATAGTTGACCCCGACCAGCACCGCCGCCGCGAGCGCGATGCCGGCCGCCGATGTTCCGAGCCGCGAGGAACGGCGGCTCACGGCGTCTCCTTCTTCGCCGCCAGGGTCACGGAGGCGAGAAAGAGAAAGAACACCATGGCCGACAGGTAGTAGACGAGACGCCGGGTATCGACGACGCCCCGCGCGAACTCGTCCATGTGGTCCCAGACGTTGAGGTAGCCGATCAGGCTCTGCCGGCCCGGGTCGGCGCCCGATTCGAACAGACCGACCGAAAAGATCGGGATCAGCATCGCGAAGGCGAGGATCGCGGCCAGGATCTGGTTCTTGGTCACCGTCGACGCAAAGGTGCCGATGGCCAGGAAGTACGCGCCGATCAGCGTGATCCCGAGGTATCCCGAGGCGACCGCGCCGAGATCCACGGCGGTCTGCGAGCGCAGGTAAAGGATGAAGATCAGGCTCGGGACCCACAGGACGAGGAAGAAGCCGAGCGCCCCGAGGAACTTTCCGACCACGACCGTGGCTTCGGAAACCGGCGAAGTCAGCAGCACCTCGAGCGTGCCGGAACGCCGCTCTTCGGCCAGCAGGCGCATCGTCAGGATGGGCACGATGAACAGGGTGAAGATCCAGAAATAGGTGTTGGTGAACATCAGCGGGAGGAACCGCTCGCGCGGGGCTCCCGGGGTGCTCAGGAAGGCGACGATCCGGGAAAAGATCAGGCCGTTCAGGAACATGTAGGCCGTCAGGATCACGTAGGCGAGGGGCGAGAAGAAATACGCCCGCCACTCCCGCCCGACGATCGCGAAGAGCTTTCTCACGCCGGGGTCTCCGGCGGAGCGGAATCGCCCTCGGGCGCTTCGGACGGCGCCGCGGGCGCCTCTTCCTGACGCGTCAGCCGGACGAACACGTCCTCGAGCGTCATCGCCTCGCGGGACAGCTCGCGCAGCACCCAGCCCGCCGCGACGGCGGCCCGGAAGATCTCCTCGCGGGGATCGCTGCCCTGCAGGCACACGATGCGGGCCCGCGTCTCTTCGGGCGTCTCGTCGACGTCGACCGAGACCACCCCGGCCAGACCCCGAAGCGCCTCCCGCGCCGGCACGCTTCCCCGGATCGTCACGTGCACCACGGGCGCGCCGGCGAGCTTCGCGCGCAGATCCGCGGGCGTGCCCTCGGCGACGATGCGGCCGCGGTCGATGATGAGGACGCGGTCGCAGACCGATTCGACCTCGGGAAGGATGTGCGTCGAGAGAAGCACGGCCCGGTTTCGTCCCGAGCTCCCGGATGGTCTCGCGGATCTTGATGATCTGGACCGGGTCGAGACCGATCGTCGGCTCGTCGAGCACCAGAACCGGGGGCTGGTGGACGAGAGCTCCGGCCAGGGCCACGCGCTGGCGAAATCCCTTGGACAGATTCTCGATCTTCCGCCCGGCCACCTCGCCGAGAAGACAGCGGTCGATCGCCTCGGCCACCCGGCCGCGCACCTGGCCGCGGGCGACGCCCTCCAGCCGTGCGCGGAACGCGACGTACTCGTGCACCCGCATCTCGGGATACGTCGCGGCGGACTCGGGCAGATATCCGAGCGAGGCGCGGGCGGCGTCGGACGCTTTCGTCACGTCGTGACCGGCCACCCGGGCCGTGCCGGAAGTCGGCGGCAGGAACCCGGTCACGACCCGCATCGTCGTCGTCTTGCCGGCCCCGTTGGGACCGAGGAAGCCGACGATCTCGCCCTCCCGGACCGAGAATGTGACGTCGTCCACCGCGAGACGGGTGGGATAGCGCTTCGTCAGGTTCTGGACTTCGATCATGCGCGGTGCCGCGTCAAAAAAGCGCCGAAGTCTAGCACGTCGCCTCCGCTCGTACGGGATCTGCGGCCTTCGGCCGCACCGGCCTGCGGCTCGCCTATGGGCTCGACCGCAGGCCTGATCCCTCCCTCGCTGCGGCTCCCGCGGCGCGAGGCGTCCTCCGCTGCGCTCGCGGAGATTCCTCGCGCCGCGTACACGCCCACCTGTGCCGCTCGCCGACTCTTTTCTTAGCCTCTCCTCGAGAGCCCCGAGGCTTTTCGAGGCGCTGGTGGGTGGGGCGGTTGGGACCCGTTTCCGATGCGCGGAACCTCGTCGGCCGCCCGGTTAAGATGCCTTCGGCATGATCGTGGTCGAGGCCGTTTCGAAGACCTACGGCCGCCTGGGCCGGCGCACCCGCGCGCTCGACGGAGTGTCTCTGACGGTTCGCCGCGGCGAGACGCTCGGCCTGATCGGGGGCAACGGCGCCGGCAAGACGACGCTCCTGTCGTGCCTGCTCGGATTCCTGCGGCCCGATTCGGGAGCCATCGCGATCGACGGCTGTCCGGTGGACGATCTCCGGATCCGAGCCCGCACCGGCTACATGCCCGAACGGCTGGGCTTCGACCGGGATCTCACGGGCGCCGATTTCCTCGCCTTTCACTGGCGCCTTTCCGGCGGAGACCCGTCGAGAACGGCGTCGGAGGTCGGCGCGGCCGCCGACCGCGTCGGCCTCGATCGCCTCGCCCTCGGCAAGCGGCTCAAGACCTACTCCCGCGGGCATGCTGCAGCGCATCGGCGTCGCCCAGGCCACTCTCGGGGATCCCGACCTGCTCTTCCTGGACGAGCCCGCCTCGGGGACCGATCCCCTCGGTGTGGCGATCGTGCGCGACCTGATCCTGGCCGCCCGGGCCCGCGGCGCCACGATCGTTCTCAACTCCCACCAGCTTCCGGAGGTCGAGCGCGTCTGTGACCGCGATCGTCTTCATCGATCACGGCCGGCTGACCCGCTCCGAAACCCTGACGGGCGCCGAGGCGTCGCGGCGCCGCGCCACGATCCGCGTGCCCGTCGACAGCGCGGAGCGCGCCGCTGGCCGCCCTCGCAGCGGCGTCGATCACCGCCGACGCCGGGGAGGGCGGACAGCTTCGGCTCGCCGATGCCGGGGAGGCGGAGATCGCCCGGGCCGTGCGGACCCTCGCGCTGGCCGACGTCCCGGTCCTGGAGGTGCGCGCCTCCGCCGAGCTCGAAGAGCTCTTCCGCGGAGGGAGCGCCTCGTGACGGAGATGATCCGCCGTTACCTGCGGCAGAAGCTCGCGAGCCCCGGGACCCTCGTGGCGCTCGGCGTGCATCGCCCTCGTGACCGCCTTCCGGCTCGCGGTGACGGGAGGAGCGGAAGGCCTCGAGACCGGCTTCGTCTCGCTCCTGCTTCTGGCGGCGGCGTCGGTCTCGAAAGACGCCTCCGGGGGCGCGCTCCAGATGATCCTCGCGCGGCCGCTGACCGCGCACGGACTACCTCTTCGGCCGCTATCTCGGGATCCTGGCGGCGTACGCGTCCTTTCTGGTCGCCTGCGCGCTCGTCGCGTTCGCGCTCGCGATGGTCTTCCTCCCGATGCTCGGCCTCGAGAGAACGCCCGTCTCGGCGCCCGCTCTCCTGCGCGGGTTCGGGGGCGGAATGCTCGGGGCCGTGCTTCCCGCGGCCATCCTTCTCTTCTTCTCGACGTTCCTTCCCGGATACGCCGACGTCCTGGCCTACTTTCTCCTGATGATCGCCCTGCCGATCCCCGCTCTGCTCGGCCAGGCCCTGCAGAAGCCCTGGCTCGAGCGGGTCTCGAAGCTCGCGCGCGAGAACGTCCTTCCGGAGGTCCGCTGGGACCAGCTGCTCCAGGGACAGAACCTGCTCGACGCGGCGTCCGGGCGCTGGGTCCTCGCGGTGACGGTCTTCCTCGTCGCCGCGGCGGCGATCTTCAGCCGAAGGGAGTTCGCCTATGGACAGGACTGAGCCCGCGCCGGGCTGCACGCGGTCTCAAGTCGCGGCTTTCTCCCGTCCTGTTGTGGGTGCTCGCGGCCGCCGTGCTCCTGCGCGTCGTCACGGCCGTCATGGACCGCGGCGGCAAGACTCCGGGCGGCGGCCTCGTCGAGTGGCAACCCCGGGAGAAGGCGGCTTCTCTGTCCCGGTCCAGCGGGAAGCCCGTCCTCTACGACTTCACGGCCGCCTGGTGCGGCCCGTGCAAGCTGCTGGACCGGGACTGGGCCGACGCGGACATCGCCGGTCGCGTCAACGCCTCCTTCGTCCCCGCCCGCGTGGTGGACCGTCAGCGGGAGGACGGGCGGAACCCTCCGGAGGTCGCCGAGCTCCTGCGGCGCTACGAGATTTCGGGCTTCCCGACCCTCGTGGTCGCCGCCGCCGACGGGACCCTCATCGGAAAGATGGAAGGCTACCGGGGCCGCGAGGCCCTGGAGAGCTTCCTGGCCGAGCCCGGAGCGAAGTAGCCGCGGTTCAGTCCTCGTCCGAGTCGTCGTCGGACCCCGTCCTCACCGAGACTGGTCCGTTCTCGGTCGAGAGCCGCACCACGGCGGGGCCCTCGCCGAGCTCGATTCTCTTGTGGTCGTCGTCGAAGGTGCGGCGCGCTCCCTCGCAGGCCTCGCCCCGGCACCGGAACGGCGAGCGCCCGAGCGACTCGACGACCGCGCCCGACTGGTAACCCGCCGGGATCGCCAGGCTGACGGGGCCGTTGACCGCGCTCGCATCGAGACCTTCGCCCTTCCAGGAGCCGCCCGAGAGCGACACCCCGATGGGTCCGTTCTGGGTCTTGACGCGCAGTCTTCCGCCTTCGCCCCGCACGTGAATCGGCCCGTTCTGGGCGCTGGCTTCGATGTCTCCGTCGCAATCCCGGATCGAGATCGGGCCGTTCTGCGACCGCGCCGTCACCCGGCCGGTCAACCCGGGAGAGCCCGATGGGCCCGTTGACGGCGTCGAGCTCGAGCGACGCTCCGGCGGGCGCCGCGATGAGCAGGTATCCGACCCAGTCGTCCCCGTCGGGTCCGGTCACCGTCAGCGTCTCGCCGGGCGAGAGGGCGATGCGGGACAGCGCCTCGGCCGACGGCGCCGCCTTGCATACCAGCACCTCGAAGGTGGCGCGCCGGGTGCCGCGCACGGCGGCCCCGGAGTTTCGCGGCAGTCGCACGCGGAGGGTCTTCCCCGCCTCGGAAGGGATCTCGAGGCGCTCCTCGGCCCGTTCCGCCGGCCTGTCGTCGAACTCGATCTCCAGGTCGGCGCACGTCTCGGGCTCGCCGCGATCGGGCATCGAGACGCTGACGCCGTCTCCGGCCCGGGCCGTCGCGCCTCCGAAGACCAGGGCCGCCGCGAGGACGGCCGATCCGACGCTTTGGGAATGGGTCATGTTTTCCTCCCGGCAGGGAGACGCGGCGGGAGGACCGAGGTTACGCGGAGATCAGTCCTCCCGCACCTGGACCGGCCCCCCGCTGCGCAGGAGCGTGACCGCGGTGCCTTCGGAGTCGGTCAGGGGCTTCTCCCACCACTCGCCGTTGCGGCTCCCGACCTCGGAGTAGAGGCCGGCGGGGACCGCGCCGACCGAGCGGTTCCGGCCGGTCTGCTTGGAGACGTACATCGCCCGGTCGGCCATCTTGAGGACCTCGGTAAAGGCGAACGTGCGCGTCGAATCCGGATACCAGGGAAACGGCGCCCAGCCGACGGAGCAGGTCAGCCGGACTCTCTGGCCTCCGCCCAGGTCGAAGGGCTCCGATCCCACCGACTGCATGACGCGGCCGGCGAGAACGTCTCCGCGCGTGCGGTCGGCGTCGCGAGAGATGAGGAGGAACTCCTCCCCGCCCCACCGGATCAGGCGGTCCGAGTCGCGCACGACCTGCGTCAGCCGGCGGGCCACCTCGGCCAGCACGCCGTCGCCCCGGTCGTGGCCGTACTCGTCGTTGACTTCCTTGAAGTGGTCGATGTCGACGATGTAGAAGAGCAGGTCGCAGTTGCGCGGGCGGTTCGCCGGCGGCGTCGAGTGGACGCGGAGCGTCGCGGTTGACGTCGTCCTCGATCACGGTCGAGAAGAATCGCCGGTTGCGCGCGCCGGTCAGCGCGTCGGTGAAGGAGGCCTCGCGCAGCTCCCGGTTGGCGGCGGCGAGCTCGGCGCTGCGCTCCGCGACGGCTTCCTCCAGGCGCCGCCGCTCCGCCTCGAGATGACGCGTGCGCCAGCGCACGACCGCGATCACCGCGCCGGCGGCGAGAAGCGCCCAGAGGATCCGCGCCCAGACCGTCTGCCACCACGCCGGCCGGACCTCGAGAGCGAAGACGGCCGGCTCCCGCGAGACCTTCCCCGCCGCCGAAACGGCCAGCACCTCGAAGCGGTACGTCGCCCGTCGGCAGCGCCGGAAACCGCGCCTCCGTCGAGCTCTGTCTCGGTGTACTGATCGACCAGGCCGAGCATGCGGTGGCGATAGCGGACCTTGCTCGGTTCGATGAAGGTCAGTCCCGACCAGGCGACGCTGAAGTTGCGCTCCCCCGAGCCGAGGACGGCGGGGCGTGCCGGATCCAGCCGTCGGTCGCCGGCGCGCGCGTCGGTGATGACCACCGTGGGCGCCGGCTTCGGCGCCGGCGGGACGCCCGCCTGAACGCGTGTCAGGCCCCGGCTCGAGCCCAGCCACACGGTTCCATCGGGCTCCGCGAAGAAGGCGTTCTGATCGAGGTCCTCGCTGATCATGCCGTTCGCCTTGCCGTAACGGGCGGCCAGCGCCCAGCTCGGGGCCGAACACGTCGACCCCCGAGCCCGTGCCGATCCAGATGGCGCCCGAAGCGTCCCGGCCGACCAGCACGACCTTGTTCGAGACGAGGCCCGTCGAAGTGTCGATCGGCCGAACCGTCAGCCGGTCGCCCTGCAGGATCACCTTGGCGCCCCGATCGACTCGCGATACGCGACGACGAGGCTGCCGTCGGAGGCGAACGCGATGGACGACACGAAGTCCTCGCGCAGGCCGTCCGTCCGGTGAACTTGCGAGGCGAGGGACCGGTGAGCCGCAGGATCCCCTGCTTGCTGGCCGCGTACAGGATTCCCGAGCCGGGTCTTCCGCGAAGCCCGCGCACCCTGTCGGGTTTTTCCTTGCCGAGCGAAACCCGCTGGAACCGGTCGCCCGCCGCACCGGCGGCCAGGCGATAGAGACCGTTGACCGCGCCGACCCAGACCTCCCCATCCGGACGCACGCGGATCGAGGCCACGCGAAACTGATCGGCAGGCGCGTCCTCGGCGCCGTAGACGCCGCGTCCGGCCGTCCGGCGAGAACCGCGTGACTCCTCCGGGCCACGATCCGGCCCAGACGCTGCCGTCCTGGCGGCGGCGACGCGCGTTGACGGTGTTGCCCGCCAGGCCGTCGGACTCGAAATAGTCCCGCACCGCTCCGGTTTGCGGATCGATGCGATTGAGTCCCTGCTCGGTGCCGACCCAGACCGCCCCCGGGCCCGGGCCGCGCCTTCTGCCGGGTGATCGCCCAGACGACTTCGTGCGACAGACCATCGCTCGTGCTCCAGTTCGTGAACTCGCCGTGCCCCAGACGCTGGGCGAGGCCTCCCCCGAGCGTCCCGATCCACAAGCGACCCCTCGCGGTCCACGATCGCCGCGAGGGCCGTGTCGGACGGCAGGCCCTCGCGCCGCCCGATGAGCCGCCAGCGTCCTCCGTCGCGAAACGCCAGGCCCTGCACGGTCGGGACCAGCACCCGGCCGCGATCGTCGAAGGCCAGCCGCCGTACTCGCTCGACTCCGGAAGGCCCTGGTCGTCCGCGTTCGAACGCGGTCCGCCCCGCGGGAGCACGATAGAGCCGCTTGACCGTCCGGACCCAGAGCCGGCCCTGCCGCGGTCCGGATGCACCTCGTCGATGGTCTCCTCGGCCGGCAGCCCCCGCGGCCGTCCGAACTCTACCGTCCGGCCGGATTCCTTGCGGAAGAGGCGCCCGCCCGCGGGCGAAATACACGCGCCCCCGGAGTCGACGTGGACCGCGCCGACCGGACCGCTGCCCGGCCGAGTTGGCCTCCTCGTCGAGACTGAAGACGATCGCCGCGTCCGACGTACAGGCCCCGATCGGTCCCGACGAACAGCGTCCCGGCGCATCCGAGGCCACGCCCTGGTGGCCGATCGGGAAGGCCCCGAGGCCCTCCTTCTCCTCGATGACCTCGAAACGCTCGTTCCCGTAGCGCGCCAGGCCCGCCCCGGTCGCCACGTAGAGCCGGCCGTCGACGGTCTCGTGGAGCTGATAGATCCGCAGTCCGCGGCAGGCCCTGCGCTGGCCGAACTTGAGAAAGCGGCTCCCGTCGAACCGGAAGAGGCCGTCGTCGGTGCCCGCCCAGACGAAGCCGACGCGGTCCTGGATCACGCACTCCACCGAGACGTCTGTCGAGTCCGTCCTCCTCGGCATGCGCCCGAAAGACGAACCGGCCTAGAAATTCTCCCGCGGTTCCGCGGGCCCGGCGGCGGACGGCCCCGACAGTGGAAGCAGGAAAGCCGCCGCGAGCAGCCCGCGGAACAGGGCGAGCCCGCGGACTTTTTGAGCGGCGCTCGGAGTCGTCCACCAGAGGGAGGCCCGCGGCAGGAGACAACGGTGGCCGAAGGCCACCGTTACCCGTCCGACGGGAGCAGAGAATTGTTCTCGGCTGGCTTCCTTCGTCGTCGTGACTTGGGAAGGCTTCTGCCCCACGCTGCTCTCAAGAACTGACTCCACGGCCCTCGTGACACGGTCACCAAACGCAGACCCCCAACCGGAGGTCACGCCGGTATTCCGGCGTTCAACCGCGCCGTCCACACCATTTTTCAGCAACCTGTTGAGCAATTATAGGGGCTGGGCGGTTCCGTCGCGCGCTCGCGGCGCCCGCCGCGCGCGGTTCCGCGAGGTAGCGGCCGGTCAGACTGCTCGGGTTCGACTTCCGGATCGTCGGGGGGCGGCCCTTCGGCGACGATCCGTCCGCCGTCCTCGCCTCCGCCCGGACCGAGCTCGATGATCCAGTCGGAGGCGTCGAGAAAGCCGAGGTGATGCTCGACCGCCAGCACCGAGTGGCCGCGCGAGATCAGCCGCCGGAAAGTCTGAGAGCAGGCCGTCGACGTCCTGCGCGTGGAGTCCCGTCGTCGGCTCGTCGAAGAGGAACGAGCGCTCCGCGGGAGGCCGCCGGACGGATCCCGAGGAACGCCGCGAGCTTGAGGCGCTGCGCCTCGCCGCCGGAGAGCGTCGCCGTGGGCTGGCCGAGGCGCATGTAGCCCAGACCCGCTTCCCGGAGCGGGTCCAGGCGGCGCACGATCTTCTCCTCCGCCGCGAAGAACGCCGCCGCGTCGTCGACCGTCATGTCGAGCACGTCGTCGATGTTCTGGCCGCGCAGGCCGCACCGCCAGCATCCGCGCCTGGAACCGGCGGCCGTCGCAGACGTCGCAACGCACCGTGACGTCGGCCAGGAACTGCATGTCGATCGTCTGCCATCCCGTGCCCCGGCAGGCCTCGCAGCGGCCTCCCGGGGAGTTGAAGGAGAAGTCTCGCGCCGTGATCCCGCGGGAGACCGCGCGCGCCGGAGCTGGCGAAGAGCTGTCGGATCTCGTCCCACGCCTTCGTGTAAGTCACCGGGTTGGACCGGGCCGACCGCCCCAGGGGACTCTGGTCCACCAGCAGGAGGTCGGAGATCATTCGAATCCGTCGATCCGGTCGTGTGCGCCGACGTCGAACTGGATCGACCCCTTGACGCGCCGCGCGTAGGTGTTGTGCAGGATGTCGCGGACGAGCGTCGATTTTCCCGATCCGGAGACTCCGGCGACGGCGACCAGCCGCCCGAGCGGAAAACGGACCGTCACGTCCTTCAGGTTGTGCTGCGCGGGCGCCGACGATCGTGATCGCGCCCTCCGCGCGGCGGAACGGCACGATGCGGGACGCGCGTCTCGCCGGCGGCCCGCGAGCCGCGACTCGTCCGCCGAGCCCCGGCGGCGGAGGAGCTCCCCCGTCGCGGAGTCCTTCACGCGGGCCAGAGCGCGCGGCGTCCCTCGAAGAGCACCCGTCCCCCGAGGCGTCCGGCTCCGGGGCCGAGGTCGATGACGTGGTCCGCCGCCTCGATGGCTTCCGGATCGTGCTCCACGACGACGACGGTGTTCCCGCGGTCGGCGAGCCTCCGGAGGATGCCGAGCAGCCGTCGCGTGTCGACGGCGTGCAGCCCGATCGTGGGCTCGTCGAGCACGTAGAGCGTGCCCGTCAGCGACCCGCCGAGCGCGGAGGCCAGGCCGATACGCTGCGCCTCGCCGCCGGAGAGCGTGCGCGCCGGCCGCGACGAGCGTCAGGTAATCCGAGGCCCGACGTCGTTCATGTACCGGATCGCGAGCTCGGAGCTCCGCGAGCGACCGAACCCGAGGCGCGCTTCCTCCTCCGCGGGTGACGGCGCCAGCTCGTCGAAAGAAGCGTCTGGAGGTCGCTCGAGCGACAGCTCCGCGAGCTCGGCGATCGTCCGGTCGCGAAATCGGACCCAGAGCGCCGCCGGGCACGACGCGCGCCCCGCCGGCAGGCGGCGCAGGGCGTGTACGCGCGGTACCGGGCCAGCAGCACCCGGACGTGGATCTTGTAGCGCTTGGTCTCGAGCCAGTCGAAGAAGCCCTTCACGCCGTAGAAGTCGCCGCGGCCCTGCGATCAGGACTTCCCGCTCGTGAGCGGACAGGCGCTCTCGACCGGAACGTCCGTCCGGACGGAGTACCGCCGGCAGGCGCGGAAGAGGTCGTCGTACGCAGACTCGTAGGCCGGCGTGTTCCAGGGCGCGACCGGACGCTCGGCGAGCGTAGGCTCGGTCCGGGATCACCTTCTCGAGGTCCACGCCGATGACGCGCCCGAAGCCCTGGCAGGAGGGACACGCGCCGAGCGGCGAGTTGAACGCGAACAGCGGCGGCGTCGGGATCGCGGAACTCGCGGCCGCAGTTCGGGCAGTGGAGTCCGCGGCGGAAACGTCCGGACGTCGGCCTTCGATCCGCGCCTCCGAGCGTGCCGGCCAGCGAAAACGCCGTCTCGACGGCCGAGGCGATCTCCGGGCGGGCCGCTCCCGCGACGACGAATCGCCCCACGACGATGCGGAGCGCCCCTCCGGCGTCCAGGAGCGACGCGACCGTCGTCGCCGATCTCGACGGTTTCGCCCCCGGGCGAGAGCGCCCGGAAGAACCCCGCGCGCTTGAACTCCGCGATCCGGGCGGGTCGCTGGCCGCGGCTTGCGCTTCCGGCGCGAGCCTTTCGGCGCGCGGCGGGTTCGCGCCCAGGCGCACCGGGCGCCACGAGTGTCGCGCGCGCCCCCTCTTCGGACGCGCACAGCTCCTCGACGGCGCGGTCGACGCCGCCCGGTACGGCCGCGACGCCGCACTCCGGGCAGAACGTCGTCCCCCGTGGGCGAAGAGCAGCCGCAGCGAGTCGTGGATCTCGGTCTGGGTGCCGACGGTCGAGCGGGCGTTGCGGACCCCGTTCTTCTGCTCGAGGGCGATGGCGGGAGGCACGGGCTCGATCGAGTCGACGTCCGGCCGGTCGAGGCGCTCCAGGAACTGACGCGCATAGGTCGAGAGCGACTCCGCGTATCGCCGCTGTCCTTCGGCGTACAGCGTGTCGAAGGCGAGCGAAGACTTGCCCGGAGCCGGAGACCCCCGTGACGACCGTCAGCCGGCCGATGGGAATCGAGACCGAGACGTTCTTGAGGTTGTGGCTCCGCGCCCCGAGGATGCGGATGGGGGCGGGCTGGAGGGGACGACGTTTTTTCATGAACTCCCGAATCCCCGAATGTATCAGGTGATGACCCGCGGCGCGGCGGGTTCCGGCGTCAAGCCCCGGGCGTGCCCGCCGTCATCCTCCTCAGGATGACGGGAATCAGGCGCGTCACGCTCCCCCGTGCAGGGGACAGGTCTCCGCCGGAGCCGTGCCCTCGATGAAAACCTCGGTCATCCGGCGCGGGCACTCGGTCGCGGCGAGATATCCGGTGTCGGGATCGATCTCCGCGGTCACGATGTCGGACGGGACCGGGAAACTTTTCGGAAAAATACTGGAGGCGACCGAGCGCGAGAAGTCGGCGAAGAGGGGCACCGCCGCCTGCGAGCCGGAGAGGTTCAGCCCCCGGTTGTCGTCGTAGCCGACCCACACGGCCGCCAGGAATCGGGGCGAGTACCCGACGAACCAGGCGTCCCGGCCGTCGTTCGTGGTGCCGGTCTTGCCCGCCAGCACCCCCGTCAACCCGCGCGCGCGGGCCCCGGCGCCCGTGCCGCGGCTGGCGGCGCCCTGCAGGATCGAGTTGACGAGGAACACGGCGTCGGCCGGCAGGACGGGCGACAAGGCAGTCGCCTTGCGGTCGAGCACCGTGCCGTCGCCGGTCATCACCCCGACGATCGCGTTCGGGTCCATGCGCATGCCGCTGTTCGCGAAAACCGCGTAGGCGCCGGAGATCTCCATCGGCGAGCTCTCGAACGCGCCGAGCGCGACCGACGGAAAGCGCGCGCAGGCGCGAGGTCATCCCGGCCCGCCGCGCGGCCGCGACGACGTACGGCAGCCCCGCCTGCAGCGAGACGCGCACCGTCGGGATGTTGATCGAAGCTCGAGGGCCCGCCGCGCCGTCATCGGTCCGCGGTAGCTGGCCGTCGTAGTTGCGCGGCGTCCAGCGTCTCTTCCTCCGTCAGCTGGCCCCACTCGACGGTGATCGGCGAGTCCACGAAGATCGTCGCCGGCGTCATCGGCGGATCGAGGTCCCGCCGCGCGAACGCCGCCAGGTAGACGAACGGCTTGAAGAGGCTGCCCGGCTGCCGGTGCGCCTGCGTCACCCGGTTGAACTGCGAGAGGCGGTAGTCCCGCCCTCCGACGAGCGCCCGCACGCTGCCCGTCTGGGGCTCGAGCACGATCAGCGCGCCCTGCAGCGGCGCCTCGGCTTTGCGGCCGAGGCCAGTCGACGGTACGTCTTCTCGAGACCCTCCAGGCCCTGCGTGACGGCGCGCTGCGCCGCCTGCTGCTGGTCCACGTCGAGCGTCGTGTAGATCAGCAGCCCTTCGGTCTGCATCTGCTTGCCGTAGCGCTCTTCGAGCTCGCCCTTGACGAAGTCGACGAAGTGCGGCGCCCGAGTGCGCTCCTCCATGCGGCTGCGGGGCACCAGCGGCTACGCCATCGCGGCCCGCATCCGGGCCTCGTCGATGCGCCCCTCCTCTTGCATCAGGCGCAGCACGAGATCGCGGCGCTGTTTCGCGTCCGCTCGGGATTGCGGAACGGGGAGTAGGCGTTGGGCGCCCGGATCATCCCGGCCAGGGTCGCCGATTCGGCCAGGTCCAGGTCGGAGACCTCCTTGCCGAAGTAGGAGCGCGCCGCCTCGCCCACGCCGGTGATCCCGATCGAGCCTCGCCGGCCGAGGTAGATCTCGTTCAGATACGCCTCCAGGATCTCGTCCTTGGAGTAGCGGGCGTCGAGGATCATGGCCATGACGGCCTCCATCGCCTTGCGCCGCACGGTCCGTTCCGGCGAGAGGTAGAGATTCTTGACGAGCTGCTGGGTCAGGGTGGACCCGCCCTGCCGCATCCCGCCGCGGAGTGTGGCGAACAGGGCTCCGAACAGCCGCCGGACCGAGACGCCGCTGTGGCGGTAGAAGTCCCGGTCCTCGGTCACCAGGACCGCATCCACCAGGGACCGCGGCGCGTCGGCGAGCCGGATCGACCGTCCGGTCCTCGAGCTCGGCCGAGAAGACCGAGCCCAGCAGCTCGGGCTCCAGGACCAGCGCCGGGACGGGCCTGTCGGACGCGTCCAGGATCGTCTGGACGCGGGCGCGGGAGAAGGTCAGCCGGACGCGCTGGGACGGGAACGCGCGGCCGGGGTAGCGGAAGCCCCGCGTGTGAATCTCGAGGGCATCCTTCTCCCGCCGGAAATGGCCCGGGCGCTCGGGCTCCTCGGCGACCTCCCGGTAGAACAGCCGCTCGAGCTTGGCCGCGAGCGCGTCGGCGGAGCCCCCTTCGCCCGCGCGCAGGACGTGGAGGTCCGAGTAGATCCGCGAGGGAAGGTTCCAGCGCCGCCCGTCGAAGCGCGAGGTGACGCGAGAGGTGAAATGCGCCAGGACGAGCACTCCCGAGCACAGCAGGACGGTCAGACTGCCGAGGATCAGCAGACGGTGGCGGTAGACCCAGAGAGACAGGGGAACCTGGCGCGCGCGGGAAGAGCTCTCGTTCTCGGACACCCGGGCGTGAGCATAACGTCATAACATGCCGGCCGCGTGGCGAAGAAAAAGCGGCCGGCCGTCGTGGCGCGCGCCGCGCCGGACCTCGGAGCGGTCGTGGCGACGGCGGCGCTGGCCGCGGTGCTCGCCGGCACCGCTCTCGCGGTCGACACGGCGGCGGGCGCGGCCTTCGACGCGCCGAAGCGGCTGATCGCCCTGGCGGGAACGGCGCTGGCGGCAGCCGCGGTCTTCGCCGCGAGCCGGCGCGTCGCCGCTCCGGCGCGACCCTGGCGCGAGGGAACGGTGCTCCAGCGCGCGGCCTTCCTGCTCGGGGCCGCCGCCCTCTGGCGGCTCTGGTGTCCGCGCTGGCGTCGCCCCGCCGCGCGATCTCGCTCGACGCGATGCGCACGCATCGCCCTGCTGGCCCTCCTGCTGCCGCTCGGCGCCTCGCGTGTTCGCAGCGAAGGGGCGCGCGTGGCTCGTCGGAGTTTTCCTGGGCGCCTCCGCGGTCAACGCTCTCGTCGCCGTGCTCGAGAGCCGGGGCCTGTTCCGGCCCTTCACGCTGGAGACCTTCGGCGGACGTCAGGACACGGGCGCCTACGCCGGCAATGTCGGGTACCTCGCGATCACCCTCGCGCTGGCCAGCGTGCTCGCGCTGGGGTCGTGCTCGAAGCGCGCCGGCCTCTCGTGCGGCTCCTCGCCGGCGGCGCTCTGCCGCTCTACGCTCTCGCGCTGATCGTCAACCAGAACCTGACGGCGCTGACGGCGCTGCTCGCCGGAGCCGCGGTCCTGCTCGTTCTGCGGTTCCGTGCGCGCGCCGCTCTCCCTCTGGCGGCCGCCGTGGCCGCGGTCGCCGTCGCGGTCGCGGCTTACCCGCCGCTCGCCAATCGCGCGGGCGAGCTCGCGCGCGCCGCGAGCAGCCGGAACTGGGACGCGCGTCTTGTCCTTCCGGGGAGGACCGTGGGCGGCCGCCATCGAGATGACACGCGAACGCCCGCTGACGGGCTTCGGACCGGGAACGTTCGCCGCCGAGTACGTCCCGCACCGGCTCGCCGCCGAGATCCGGGCGCGCCGCCGGTTCGTCAGCCCCCTGCTGACCAGCTCCTACGCGGAAGCGCACAGCGACTATCTCCAGGTGTTCTGCGACGCCGGGATTCCCGCCGGGATTCTCGCGATCTCGGCGGCCGGCTGCCTGGGGGCGGCGATCGCCGCCGCGGCCTGGCGCCGGCGCGCGCCGGAGGCCATCGTACTCGCCGCCCTCCTGGCTACGGGCGCCGCCGCCGGCCCTGACCTGGTTCCCGCTGCAGAGGCCGATCACCGCCGTGCCCATCCTGCTCGCGGCGGGTCGCGCCTGGAGACTCGCGGGCGAGCCCGAGCCGTCGGAGGAGGCCCCGTGAAGCTCCGTGCGCGCCTCGCCCTGATCGCGCGGTCTGGCGGCGCTCCTCTCTCCGGAGTTCCCGCGCTACGCGGCAGAGCGCCGCGTCGGGTCGAGCCACGGCCGACTTTCGCAGCCTGCTCGACCGGGCCGACGACCCCGCGACCGCGAGCAGCCTCGTCGCCGTGGGAGACTCCGCCATCGCCGTCGCGGGACGGCTGCCGGGCGATCCGCGCCCCTGGATCCTGGGAGGCTCGGCCCATCTCGTGACCCGCCAGCCGGAACGCGCCCTCGAGCTACTACCGCGCGGCTCTGGCCACCGGCGAACGCGCCGAGATCGACCTGAACCTCGGCCGCGCGTACGGGCTCGCCCGGAACCGCGAGAACGCCGTGGCCGCGTTCCTGCGAGCCGGATGGATCAGCCCCGAGATCCTGGCGCGCCCTGGCGGAGTCGGTCCGCAAGCCCCTGCTCGCCGAAGTCGCCCGGCTCGAGAAAGAGCTGAGAGCCGGGCGGCTCGCGGCGCCGCCGCCCCTGCCGCCCGAGGACCGCTAGCTGCTCGCCGCGGATTTCTCCCGGAAGGACGTCCTGCCGACCAGATTCCCCAGTCGTGCAGTTTGTAGAGGAGCATCGTCTTCAGAATCGCGAAGCCGTAGCGGACCGAGGGACCGAAGGCGATCTGGGAGGCTTCGTCGAAGTAGCGGGTCTCGATCGGGATCTCGCGGATCGCGCAGGCCCCGGGCCATCCCCTGCGCGATGATCTCGGTGTCGAAGACGAAACCGTCGGAGTTCGCCTCCAGGTTGACGGTCTCCAGATAGCGGCGGGTGTAGGCGCGGAACCCGCTGTGGTACTCGGTCAGGTAGATCAGGAACGTCGCGTTCTCGATCGCCGTCAGGAGGATGTTCGCCGAGGTACTTCCACTTCGGCATCCCGCCCTGGATCGGCCGGCCCCCGAGCATGCGGCTGCCGAAGACCGCGTCGCAGGCGGCCGTTCGAGAGCGGTGCAGCAGGTGGGGAATGACGGTCGGGTCGTACTGGTGGTCGGGATGGACCATGACGACGATGTCGGCGCCGCGCGCGAGGGCCGTCCGGTAGCAGGTCTTCTGGTTGCCGCCGTAGCCGCGGTTGCTTGGGTGGACGACGACGTGGATCCCGAGCCGGCGGGCGATCTCGACCGTCCGGTCGCGCGAGCGCGTCGTCGACGAGGATGATGTCGTCGACGAAGGCCTTGGGCACGTCGCGCGTAGGTCCGCTCGAGGGTCTTCTCGGCGTTGTACGCCGGCATGACGACGGCGACGCGCCGGCGGGATGGGCCGCGCTCACTAGACCCCTCGCCGCGTCAGGATCACTGTCAGCGTGCGCAGAAGGATCGCCAGATCGAGGCCGAACGACCAGTTGTTCAAGTAAGCCAGATCGTACCGCAGCTTGATCTCCGGCTCGGTCGAGTACTCGCCCGAGACCTGCGCGAGTCCGGTCAGTCCCGGGCCGCGCCGCGTGACGCAGCGCGTATCCCGGACACGCTCCCCGCGAATCGCTCGGTGAACTCGGGCCGCTCGGGCCGCGGCCCGACGAGGCTCATGTCTCCGCGCAACACGTTCAAGAGCTGCGGGATCTCGTCGATGCGCGACGCGCGCAGGGCGCGGCCGATGGCCGTCATCCGCGGATCGTCCGGCGACGGCGAGGACCGCGCCCGTCTCGATCTCCGCTCCCCGGCGCATCGTCCGAAGCTTCCAGAGCTCGAAGAGACGGCCGTCCCGGCCGACGCGCGTCTGCCGGTAGAAGACTGCCGCCCGGCGACGTCGCGGCGACGAGCAATGCCGCGAGCCGACGAGCAGGCGACGAGGCGAGCAGCATCGCGGCCGACGTCAGGACGTCGAACGCCGCGCTTGACGAAAGCGCCGACCCGGCGCAGCGGCCGGACGCGCGCTTCGAGCAGCGGGAGGTCGCCGACGATCCGGAAGCGCAGCCGCCCGATCATGGTCTCGAAAGGCGATGGCCACACCAGCAGGTCGGCGCGCCACCCCTCCGGGATCCGCTCCGGGGATCTCTCCGCGCCACGGGAGGCCTCCGGCGTCAGGATGACCTCGTCGATGCTCTCCAGCCTCGACGATCTGCGAGCAGTTCCTCGACCGCCTCCGAGGACCGGCAGATCCGAGGCCGCGCTCCCTCGCCCGCCGCCCATGACCCCCGCGAGCTCGACTCCGCGTCCACGGGTGGCGGCGAATCGTGTCGGCGATCAGAGCCGCCGCCGGCCCGCTTCCGACGATCAGCGCGCGCCGCCGCGGCTGCGGGAACAGACGGTCGAGCGACGCCCGCCAGATCGCCAGCAGTACGGCCGTTCAAGACGAGGTAGAGCACGAGCACCGACCGCGGGAACGAATAGGGTTGCGCCAGAAAATAGATCGAGGCCAGAGTCGCGAGCTCCACCAGGAGAGCCGGGAGACAGCAGCCGTCGCGAGAGGCTCGCGGAAACGCTCGTGGTCGCGGTAGAGGCCGAAGAAGGCCAGCGAGAAGGCCTGGACCGCGGCGACGATCACGATGTTCCAGAGGGTGAACCGGACGTTCTCCGCCGGCAGGAGCGCGAGCGTGCCCGGAATCGAGACGTGGCGTCCGCAGGAAGAACGCGGCGCCGAGCGCCCCGACCGCGATCGCGACGTCGCCGGCGAACGCGACGCCCGGAACGCCGAGGACGTTCGGCCTCGCCATCAGGTCCGGGCGGTCCGCGCCCAGACCGGGCGGCTGTGCCCGGCCAGCCCGGCGGCGACGCCGAGCGCCAGGGCGACGTTCAGCACGGCGAAATAATAGAGCCTCCCGCGCGTCCGGACAGCGCGCGGCGACAGGCGCGCGGCGGCCAGCGCGACGACCAGCGACGACCGAGCGCGGCGATCGCCGCACACCCGCCACGGCGGGACGAAGACCGCGGCCGACCGCCGCCGCGAGCGCGCAGGAGCGGCGCCAGCCACCGCGCCGCCTTTCGCGAGAGAAAGGCGAACGTCAGAAGCGGCCGGCGCCACCCGGCGTAGAGCCACGCGCTCGCGCCGCAGCACCTGTCCGGCGCCGATCCCGATCCGGAAGCGCCGCGAGACCTCGGCGCCGACGTCGCGCGCCGCGTCCTCGCGGGCCACGGCATCGCCTCGCGAACACGACCCGCCGGCCCGCCCGCGCGACGCGCGCCGGGATCAGGAAGTCGTCCATCGACGTCGTGTCCTCCCGCAGGGGCTCGACGAGCTCGCGGCGCGCGGCGTAGATGGCGCCGTTGGCGCCGAGGCAGACCCCGAGCGCGCCCTCGTCCTCCTTCAGCCGCGTCTCCGCGGTCCCAGAAAACCGACTCCGGCGTCTCGCGAGCCGCGGCGCCGCGCTCGAAGACGAGGCGACCGCAGACGGCGCCCACGTCCGGATCGTCGAACGCAGACGACCAGCGCCTGCCACCGCCCTCCGGGTCGAACCGCGTGTTGGCGTCGGTGAAAACCAGGAGGCTCGCCGAAGAGCCCGCGCACGAGGTCGTTGACCACGGCCGCCTTTCCCCTCCGGTTCGGGAACTCGACGACGCGGCCCCGGGACGCCGGAACCGAGGCCAGGGCCGACCGCGCGAGCTCGGCCGTCCGGTCCGCGCAGCCGTCGCACCCGATCGCGATGCGGTAGTCCGGGGGCGCGGCCTGGCGCGAGCAGATTCGGCGACGCGCGCGCCGATCACCGTCTTCTTCGTCGGCCGCCGACACGATCACCTCGACGCGCGGCCGGGCCCGCGAGGCTCTCCCGGGCGTCGGCGCGCGGCGGCGGGGCGAGCGCCGTGCGCGCGCCAGCCGGCGAGACAGCGCCGGATATACGCAGGTACGACCAGAGAAGAGCAGCGAGGCCGCCAGCGGCCAGAGCTACCGCGAGCGCCCTCATGGCCGTTCCGCTGCGCGCCGCGCGAGCTCCCGCGCGAACTCCCGCCCGATCGCGCTCCCAGCCGTACAGCGCCTCGACGCGTGCGCGCGCCGCGGCGGCCTGCGCGCGGGCCAGCGACCGGTCCGCCAGCAGCTCGGCGACGGCGGCGCGAAATCCTCGGGATCGTCGGCGAGCAGAATCTCGGGCTCGTCGGCACGAATCCAGCCCTTCCGCTCCGACCGACGTCGAGACGACGGGCACGCCGGAGGCGGCCGACTCGAGAATCTTCAGCCGCGTCCCGCCGCCCGCGGCGAGCGGCACGACCGCCACGGCGGCCGGGCCCAGTGCGGGCGCGTGTCCCCCCCTTCGCCGAGGAAGCGGAAGTCGGGTCCGCGGCGCGGACGAGATCCGCGAGGCGCTCCGCGTCCCAGGATCTCGACGCGCGCGTTCGGGCGCAGCCGCCGGAGGTCGCGGCCAGATCCGGCTGCGGAACCAGCGGACGCCATCCGCGTTCGGGGGCCACGAGAGGTCCCCGACGAAGAAGACGATCTCTTCCGGCGCGGCCTCGCGGCGAAACGCGTACCGCGAGACGTCGACGCCGTTCGGGACGACGAGCGGCTCGGCCGCGGCGCCGAGGCCACGCAGGCCCTCGGCGTCCTTTCGCGACACGCAGGAGAGCCCGGACGCCCGCGGATGCCAGCTCCGCTCCAGCCGTTCGACGCGGGGCGCCTGCGTCGCGGCGAGCCACCGCACGAGCGCCGAAGTGGCGCGCGCGGCGGTGCGGCGCCAGATCTCGGAGTCGAGGTTGTGGAAATCGATCCAGACGCGGGCGCCGCGCCGCAGCGCAGCGGGGCGACGTGGTAGGAGTGAGCCACGATCCACCGCGGCTTCTCGGCGGCGGCCGCCGCCGAGACGCGGCGTTCCAGCCGGGCCGAGCGATAGAGCCTCGCGGAGTACGCGTCCGCCGGCGAGCGAGGCTCGCGACGCGGCCGCCGCGACGCGGCGGACGCCGCGGCGCGCCTGGGGAATCGACTCGACCTCGACGCCGCGCGGCGGCTCGCCTCCTCCGTACGCGCGCTCGCGGATCCGAGGAGCGCGAAAGCCCGCACCCGGAAGTCTCGGGCGAGCGCCGCCAGGAGATGGTAGTTGCGGATCGCGAGGCCGTCCCGCGTCGGATGCGGCGGGCGCGGCAGAACCGAATAGAGAAGCGGCTTCATCGCGGCGGCGCCGCGAGAGACGCCGCGCGATAGCGGGCCCGCCGGACTCCGGCCCGCTCGCCGGGCGTCGCCATCGCCGCCGCGTAGCGGAGCGCGGCCCCGCCGCCGAGCACGACGCCGGCGAATCGCGCGGCCAGCGGCCCGTGGTGCTTCGCCGCGTACCGGCCGAGCGACGCGTGGAGCTGTCCGAAAAGGGCGTCGCCGCCGGAGGCCCCCCTCGTGCACGACTCGGCGCCGCGGCTCGAAGAGGATGCGCCACCGGCGCGCCTCGCCAGCGGGCGAGCGAGGTCCGTCTCCTCGGCGTACAGGAAGAAGTCCTCGTCGAACCCGCCGGCCTCTTCGAAAGCGGTCGCGCCGCACGAGGAGCGCGGCGCCCATGAGCGCCTGGACGCGATCGCGGCGCGATCGTGATCCTCGCCGCGTCGCCGCGTGTCCGGAGAAAGGCCGCGGCCGCCGGAGAGAAAGGCCAGGCCCGGGCTCTCGCAGAAGATCCGCCACGGCGTCGGGCAGCCGCTGGATCGACGGCTGGAGCGAGCCGTCCGGCTCGAGAGAGCCGCGGCCCCGCCGCCGGCGGCCGTCGGGTCCGCTTCCAGCGCGGCGACGAGCGCGTCGACCGCTCCGGGCCGCACGTACGCGTCGGAGTTCAGAAAGAGGATGTACGGCCGGCTCGTCTCGCGGGCGCCGCGGTTGCAGGCCGCGCCGAATCCCCGGTTGACGGGCTTCGCGCAGGACACGCGCTGCCGGGCACGGCGGCCGCGAGCTCGGTCCTCGGATTCCGATCCCCCGAGGCGTTGTCCACGACGACGATCTCCGACGTCCGGCGCGTGCTGCGCCACCGCGCGCGCCGCCCGCGAACGTCTCCTCGGGGTCCGGAAATGGACGATGACGGCTGAGACACGCCTCTCCCGATCGCCTGCTGCCGCCGTCCCCACTGAGGCGAGTATACGGACGCCCTCTTCCCGGATCGGCCCCGCCGGCAGCCAAAAAAAAGCCCCGGCTCTGCGCCGGGGCTTCGAAACGATTGCTGAGACGGATTCGGGGTTCCCCCCGGAATCAGTACATCCCGCCCATGCCGCCGCTCCGGCATGCCGCCGGCCGGAGCCTTTTCCTTCTCCTTGATCTCGGAGACGAGGGCCTCGGTCGTCAGCATCAGGCCGGCGATCGACGCCGCGTTCTGCAGCGCGTTCTTGGTGACCTTGGTCGGGTCGATGACGCCGGCCTTGATCATGTCCTCGACCTTCTCGGTGTCGGCGTTGTAGCCGAAGTTGCCGCCCTTCGGCCTTGAGCTCGTTGATGACCACCGAGCCCTCGGCGCCGGCGTTCGCCACGATCTGGCGGGTCGGCTCCTCGAGCGCGCGGATGACGATGCGGACGCCGATCTTCTCGTCGCCCGTCAGGTCCTTGCGACCGCCTTCTCGACCGCGTCGATCGCGCGGAGCAGCGCGACGCCGCCGCCGGGGACGATGCCCTCCTCGACGGCCGCCTTGGTCGCGTGCATCGCGTCCTCGACGCGGGCCTTCTTCTCCTTCATCTCGGTCTCGGTCGCGGCGCCGACCTTGATGACGCGCGACGCCGCCGACGAGCTTGGCGAGGCGCTCCTGGAGCTTCTCGCGGTCGTAGTCGGACGTCGTCTCCTCGATCTGGGCCCGGATCTGCTTGACGCGGCCCTGGATGCGCTTCCTGCTTCTTCTTGGAGCGTCATCCACGACGATCGTGGTGTTGTCCTTGTCGACGGTGACCTTCTTGGCGTCGCCGAGGTCTTCCCACTTGACGTTCTCGAGCTTGATGCCGAGGTCCTCGGAGATCACCTTGCCGCCGGTCAGGATCGCGATGTCCTCGAGCATGGCCTTGCGGCGGTCGCCGAAGCCCGGCGCCTTGACGGCGCAGACCTGCAGCGTGCCGCGGAGCTTGTTGACGACGAGCGTCGCGAGCGCCTCGCCCTCGACGTCCTCGGCGATGATCAGCAGGGGCTTGCCCTGCTTGGCGATCTGCTCGAGGATCGGGAGGAGGTCCTTCATGTTCGAGATCTTCTTCTCGTAGAGGAGGATGTTGGCGTTCTCGAGGACGCACTCCATCCGCTCGGCGTCGGTGACGAAGTAGGGCGAGAGGTAGCCGCGGTCGAACTGCATGCCCTCGACGACCTCGAGGGTCGTCTCGAGGCCCTTGGCCTCCTCGACCGTGATGACGCCGTCCTTGCCGACCTTGTCCATCGCCTCGGCGATGATCTTGCCGATCTCCGCGTCGTTGTTGGCCGAGATCGTGCCGACCTGGGCGATGTCCTTGCCCTCGACCGGCTTGGAGAGCTTGTCGAGCGACTCGACGGCGGCCTTGACGGCGCGCGTCGATGCCGCGCTTGAGCTCCATCGGGTTGGCGCCGGCGGCGACGTTCTTGATGCCCTCGCGGTAGATCGCCTGGGCGAGCACGGTCGCGGTGGTGGTGCCGTCGCCGGCGACGTCGGAGGTCTTGGACGCGACCTCGCGCACCATCTGGGCGCCCATGTTCTCGAGCGGATCCTCGAGCTCGATCTCCTTGGCGACGGTGACGCCGTCCTTGGTGACCGTGGGCGAGCCGAACTTCTTCTCGATGACGACGTTGCGGCCCTTGGGGCCGAGCGTGACCTTGACCGCGTCGGCGAGCTTGTTGACGCCGTGGAGGATGCGCTGGCGCGCTTCCTCTCCGTAGGATGATCGTTTTCGCTGCCATGTTCGTGTTCTCTCCTTCTTACTTCTCGACGACCGCGAGGACTTCGTCCTCGCGGAGGATCAGGTGCTCGTTGTCGTCGATCTTGATCTCGGTGCCGGCGTACTTGCCGAAGAGGATGCGGTCGCCCTTCTTGACGTCGAGCGGGAGCTGCTTGCCATCCTCGTTGATCTTGCCCTTGCCGACGGCGACGACCTCCGCCTCCATCGGCTTCTCCTTGGCGGTGTCGGGGATGATGATGCCGCCCTTGCTTCGTCTCCCTGTCTCGAGGCGCTTGACCAGGATCCGATCGTAGAGTGGCCGAATCTTCATGAAACCTCCTCTGGCTTCGGTTCTTCTGGATCTGCCCCGCAATCGATCCAGGGCGCTACCGGGGGACCGGGATATTAGCACTCCTCGACGAGGAGTGCTAGCAGGCGTCTCAAGTTTGATATAACCCGTGTTCGATGAGGAGTTTGCAATCCTACTTCGAGGGCCCGATCTCCCCGGCTGCGGGCTCCGCCATGGCCCGATGCGCCCGGGTCTGGATCCGTAGAATCGGCCAGTGCCCTTGCTGATTGCGCGGTCTCTCGCCGTCTACGCCGGGACCGCGGCTTTGCTTCTGTATCTGGCGCACCGGTGCGTGCTCCGGATGCGGCCATCCGTCTGCCTTCTGATCGCGGCCGCGCCTCTTCTGTTCACGGGAAAAGCCATCCTGACGGGAGGCGTCTACGCTCCGCTCGACATCCAATACCATTACGAGCCGTTCCGCTCGGTGCGGCAGGCCGCGGGGATGACGCACGTCCAGACTCCCCTGCTCTCGGACGTCGTGCTCTCGATGATCCCCTGGCAGAAGGCGGTCCGCGAGTCGGTCCGCACGGGACACGCCCCTCTGTGGAACCGTTTCGTGCTCACCGGCGAGCCGCTCCTGGCGGTCCAGCAGTCGGCCGCCCTGCATCCCTTCACGGTGATCGGCTTTCTGCTCCCCCTCGGACAGGCGTGGACGTTCCAGATGACCGCTCGCCTGCTCCTGGCGATCGTGTGCGCCTATCTCCTCTTTCGCGACATGGGCTGTCGGGACACGGCCGCTCTGCTGGGGGCGCTCGGGTGGGGGTTCTCCGACTTCCTGGTGTTCTGGGTCGGCTACCCCGTGGGCAACGCGATCGGCCCGTTCCCGCTTCTGCTGCTCGGCCTGTCCCGGCTCGTGCGAGACGCCGACCGGCGGGCCGTGGCGGTGACGGTCGCCGCCCTGCTCCTCATCGTCCTGGCGGGACATCCGGAAACGCTGCTCTTCGCCGTCGCCGGAGCCGGCGTCTATTTTCTGTTCCTCCTCGCCGTCGCGGGCTCGGGACGACGCGCCCGGCCCGTGCTTCTCTCCCTCCTGGCGGGCGTGCTGGCGCTCGGGCTCTCGGCCGTGCAGCTGCTGCCGCTGGCGGAGGCGCTCCCCCGGACGTGGGAGCACGGCTTCCGATCCGCCGTCTTCGCCCCCGCCGAAAAATCGGTGTCCCCCCGCGAGAGCGCCCGCCGCGCGGTCACGACGCTACTGCCCTACGCGCACGGCGAATCGGGTCACGGGCAGCTCCCGGCCGGCTTCGGCGTGCCCGGCGCCTACGCCGGAGCGCTCCTTCTCCCGTTCGCGTGCGCGGGCCCTCCTGTCTCGCGACCCCCGCCGCTGGCCGCTCCTGGCGCTGGGCCTCCTGGGCCTCTTTCTCTGGGCACGTTTGCGCCTCGTCGCCGATGCCGTCGGGAAGATCCCGCTCTTCGACATCGCCATCACGGATTACCTCGTCTTTCTGGCGGCCTTCGCCACCTGCGGGCTCGCCGCACTCGGGGCCGACCGCCTCCTGGCCGACGGGAAGGGGCGGGGCGCCTTCCTCCTCGGCACGGCCCTCTCCCTCGTCGGCATCGGCGGTCTGTTCCTGTGGTGGGAGCCGGCGATGCGGCAGCTCGACATGGCCGAAGGCCTTCCTGCGCCGCCGCCTTCTCCTCGAGCCGTCCCGCTCGGCGTCGGCCTGGTCCTGCTCGCCGCGCGAGGGCCGAGGTTCCGCCGCGCGGCGCTGGCTGCGGTACTCGTCCTCTTCGCGGCGACGAGGCGCCTCGAGGCGGGCGACGTCTACCCGACCTGCCCGGCGCGCGCGTTTGCGCCGCACCTTCCGGTCCTCGACGGCGTGCCTCGGGGGACCCCCGATCGGATCGTGGCGCGGGGAGTCATGCTGATTCCCAACCTCGCCACGCTGTACGAGCTCGAAGACGTCCGGGGCTACGAGTCGATGACCTTCCGGCCGCTGCACGAGACGTTTCCGCTCTGGTGCGTTCCCCAGGGCGCCTGGTTCAACCGGGTGGACGATCTGGAAAGACCGTTCCTCTCCTTCCTGAACGTGCGTTACGCCCTGGTTCCCGCCGGGGACGCGGTGCCGCCGGGTTGGACGTGGAAGGCGCGAGGCGGCGGCGTCGAGCTGCTCGAGAACGGCCGGGCCCTCCGTCGCGCCTTCGTGCCGGGCTGGACTCGCGCCGAAGGAGATGCCGTCCGGCGTCTCGCCCTGCTGGAATCCGTGACCGATTTCGCGGATCGGGGCGTTCTCGACGCGCCGGAAGCCGCCGGGGCCGCGGAGTGGACCCGCAACGGTCAGGCCCGGGTCGAGATCCGTTCCTACGGGGCGCAGCGCATCTCGCTCGAGGTCGACGCGAAAGAGACCGCGGTGATCGGCACCTCGGTCGTGGCGTGGCCGGGCTGGAAGGCGAGGCTCGACGGCGCGCCCGTGCTCCCTCTTTCCTACAACCACGCCTTCCTCGGGTTCCGCGTGCCCGCGGGTCGGCACCGCGTCGAGCTGCGTTATCTCCCGGACAGCGTTCTCTTCGGCGCCGCGCTGAGCCTCGCGACCCTCGCCGCCGCGGCGGCCGCCTGGCGCGCGGCTCGCCGGCGTCCCGGCGGCGCGACCGCCGTGCTATCGTCGCCCGCTCCGCGATGAGCAGCCTCGACGGCGCGCGCGTCCTCGTCACCGGTGGCCTCGGCTTCATCGGCTCGAACCTCGCCCGCAAGCTCCTCGGAGCAGAACGCCCGCGTCACCCTCTGCGACGCCATGATCGAGGGATACGGCGGCAATCCCGCCAACGTCGCCGAGATCCGTTCCCGGGTCGCCGTCGACTCGTCGGACGTGCGCGACGAGGCCGCCATGGAACGCCTCGTCGCCGGCCAGGACGTCGATCTTCCACCTGGCGGCCCAGGTCTCGCACGTGATGTCGCTGTCGAATCCCTATCCCGACATCGACATCAACATCAAGGGCACGGCGGTCCTGCTCGAGGCTTGCCGGAAGGTCAATCCGGCGGCCCTCGTGGTCCGCTCCGGCACGCGCGGGCCAGTACGGCCCCGCCGTGCGGCTGCCGGTCTCCGAAGACACGCCCGTCGGACCCGCGCGGCATCTACGAGATCTCCCAGCTCTCCGCCGAGATGATCTGCCGCACGTACACGCGCATCCACGGCATCCGCACCGTTCCGCTGCGTCTGACGAACATCTACGGCCCCCGCAGCCAGATGCGCCACTCTCAGTTCGGCGTCGTGAACTGGTTCGTCCGGCTGGCGCTGGAGAAGCGCCCCATCCCGATCTTCGGCTCGGGGAAGATCCTGCGCGACTTCCTCTACGTGGACGACTGCGTCGAGGCGCTGCTGGCCGCGGCGCGGGAGCCCCGGGCCGTCGGCGAGGTCGCTCAACGTCGGCCACGATCGGGCCTCGACCTTTCTCGAGGTCGCCGAGATCCTGCGCGAGATCCTCCCGGAGACGCGCATCGAGTTCACCGACTTCACGCCCGAGCGCAAGGCGCAGGAGCCCGGCGACTTCGTCTCCGACATCACGAAGATCCGGGGGATGCTGGGCTGGGAGCCGAAGACGGGCCTGCGCGAGGGCCTGGAGCGGACGGTCGCGTTCTACCGGGAACGCGGATCCGAGTACTTCTAGGCGCCTGGCGGGGCCGGCGGTCGCTCGCCGATCCGTTAAGCTAGCGGCAGTTCATGATCTCGATCCATCCGTCCGCCCTCGTCGCCTCGCGACAAATCGGCGACGGCACCCGGATCTGGGCCTTCGTGAACATCCTCGCCGGCGCGCGCATCGGCGCGGCCTGCAACATCTGCGACCGCTGCTTCATCGAGAACGACGTCGCCATCGGCGACCGCGTCACGATCAAATGCGGCGTGTCGCTCTACGACGGCGCTGACGCTCGAGGATGACGTCTTCGTCGGCCCCGACGTGACGTTCTCGAACGACCCGCGGCCGCGAAGCGGGCAGCGCCTCGAGAGCCTTCCCGCGCACGCTCGTGCGGCAGGGCGCGAGCCTGGGAGCCGGGTCCATCCTGCTGCCCGGCGTGACGGTCGGGCGCTTCGCGATGGTCGGCGCCGGGACGCTCGTGACGCGTGACGTGCCCGACTTCGCGCTGGCCTACGGGAGCCCGGCCCGGGTGCACGGGTACGTCTGCCGCTGCGGCAGGACCCTGCGCTTCGACGAGCGGCGGCGCCGCGTGCGCCTGCGGCCGCCGTTACACGCGGGGCTCCGGCGGCGAGGTCGCCGAGGCCGCCGCGTGAGCCCGGGATCGGCGGGAGTCGCGCCGCGCGTCGCGTTCGGCTCTCTCGCCGACGACTACCGCGAGAAACGGACGGCCATCGACGCCGCCATCGCGGGCGTGCTCGCACGGGGCCGGTTCGTCCTCGGCGAAGAGGTCGCACGCTTCGAGGACGAGCTTCGCGGGGTTCCTGGGTGTGGGCCACGTCGTCGGCTGCGCCAACGGCACGGAGGCCATCGCGCTGGCTCTCCAGGCCGCCGGAGCCCGCGCCGAGGACGAGGTCGTCCTCCCGGCCAACACGTGCGTGCCGACGCTCGCCGGCGTCCGCCTCTCCGGGGCGCGGCCGCGCCTGGCGGACGTGGATCCCGGGACCCTCACGCTCGACGCCGGGAATGCGGCTCGGGTCCGCACGCCGGCCACCCGGTTTCTGCTGCCGGTCCATCTCTACGGAGGCGTGGCCGACCTCGACGGGCTCCAGGGCCTCGCCCGGGCCGAGGACCTGATCCTCGTCGAAGACTGCGCGCAGAGCCATGGCGCCGCCCTCGACGGGCGCCCGACCGGCGGCTTCGGCCGCGCGGCCGCGTTCTCGTTCTACCCGTCCAAGAACCTGGGCGCCTACGGGGACGGGGGCGCCGTCGCGACGAACGACGCCGCGATCGCCGCGCGCCTCCGGCAGCTGCGCCAGTACGGCTGGGACCGCCGCGACCACGCCGAGCGCGAAGGGCTGGAACTCGCGGCTGGACGAGCTTCAGGCCGCGATCCTGACGGCGAAGCTCCCGTGGCTCGAGCGCGAGAACGCGCGGCGGCGGACGATCGCGGATCGGTACGACTCGGCGTTCCGCGGCCTGCCGCTGCGCCTTCTGGCGGTGCGGAACGGAACGCTGCCCGGCACGCCATCTGTATCCCGTCTTTTCGGCTCGCCGCGACGCCCTGCGCGAGCACCTCGCCTCGCGGGGCATCGAGACCGGCCTCCACTATCCGTTTCCGCTCCATCTGCAGCCGGCCTACGCCTTCCTGGGCCACCGGAAGGGGGACTTCCCGGTCTCCGAGGCCGCCTGCGAGACGGAGCTCTCGCTCCCGATGTATCCGGCGCTCTCCGATTCCCAGGTCGAGGCCGTGATCTCGGCGGTCGAGGAGTTCTTCGGGAGGAGAGGCGTGAGCGGCGAGCTCGTCTCCGTCGTCGTTCCGGTCTATTTCAATTCCGCGAGCCTGCCCCGCCTGGCCGAGCGCCTGAAGGCGGTCGCAGCCTCGGCGGATCACGATCTCGAGGTGATCTTCGTGGACGACGGCTCCGGCGACGACGTCCTGGGAGCGGATCCAGGAGATCGCCCGCGGCATGGCCGGCCGCGCGGGGCGTGCGCCTGACGCGCAACTTCGGATCGCAGATGGCGATTCTCGCCGGCCTCGCCGAGGCGACGGGGCAGGCCGCCGCCGTCCTCTCGGCCGATCTTCAGGAGCCGCCCGAGCTGCTTCCGGAGCTGGTCGCGGCCTGGCGCAAGGGGGCGACCGCGGTCCTGGCCGCCCGCCGCAGCCGCCCGGAGGGTCTCCCGACGCGCGCCGCTGCCGGGATGTACTACCGCGATGCTCCGAAGACTGGCCTTCTCGCAGATGCCGACGGGCGGCTTCGATTGCTTCCTGATCGGCCGGCCGGCGATCGACTTCCTGGTGGAGAACCGGGAGATTCACACCTCGCTGCCCGGCCTGCTCCTCTGGGGCGGGTTTGCCACGGCCCTCGTCCCCTACGACCGGGTCGCGCGCGAGGAGGGCGAGTCGCGCTGGACCCTCGCCAAGAAGCTCAAGTACTTCATCGACTCGGTCATCTCGTTTTCGTACGCGCCCCTGCGGTGGATGTCCGTCGCCGGCGCCATCCTCGCGGTCCTCGCCTTCGCGTACGCCGTTTTCCTGATCGCGTACAAGGTCGTTCAGGGCCAGCCGATCCAGGGCTGGACCTCGCTGATGGTCGCCCTGGCGTTCTTCTCCGGAGTCCAGCTTCTGTCGCTCGGAATCCTCGGCGAGTATCTCTGGCGGACTCTCGACGCGGCTCGCGCGCGCAAGGGCTTCCTGGTGCGTGAGCGCACGGAATAGGCTTCGCGCCGAGGAGCCAAACGATGACCACGGGCCGAAGGGCCGCCATCCTGCTCTTCACGATGGTCCTTACCGCAGGGTCGGCGCGCGCTCAGGCGGGACCGGACAATTTCGGCACTCAGGACGAAGGCATCACGATGGTCGGCTGGCAGGAACTCTTCCCTGCGATCGGGGCAGGCGGCTACAGCGAGTCCGAGAACTACGAGCGAACGGCCGGCGGGAATCTGCATGCCGGTCGGACACGATTCCCCACGGCGCGCTCGTGCACCAGGTCGCCTTCTACGTCCGGGACGACGACTCTTTCGGTGACCTCAATGCCGCTTTTTGCCGGAGCTTCGTGCATTCGAAGGCGCAGGCGACGCGATCTGGTCGATCCTGCCGCCGAATCGGGAGCGCCTGGACCTCGTCGTCGTCCAGGCTCTTCTCGTGCACGGCGGCTTTCCGGATCTCGGACCGCGGAGAAGCGAACGAAGTTACGCTCGGCGGCGACGGAGACGGTGCGCGGTGAAGCCGTCGGTCCGAGAGTCCGGAAAAAGGCGGAGCCGGGAGCCCGACACGTGCGGCTCGAGCGCGGGGACTCCGGTGATCGGGTCGGGCTCGAGCCCGGGCTCGAGCGCGACGACCCGATCGACGACGCGTTCGTTCTCCTCTTCCTCGAGGCTGCAGGTCGAATACAGAAGCACGCCGCCGGGCGCGAGAAGGCGGGACGCGGCCCGGAGCGCGTCCTCCTGAGCGCGGGCCAGGCGGTCGATCGCCCCGGCGCTGACGCGATATCGGATCTCCGGGTTCTTGCGGAGAGTTCCGGTGCCGCTGCACGGCGCGTCGAGAAGCACCCGGTCGAACCGGGCCTCCGCCAGCGGCAGGCTCGCGAAATCCGCCGCGACGGGGCGGATCGTGCCGAGGCCCAGCCGGCGCGCGTTGTCGGTGATCCGGGAGAGACGGCGGCGCGACCGGTCCACGGCGGCCGTCCAGCGCGCCCGCCCGTGCGCCAGCGCCGCGAGGGATTTCCCGCCGGGAGCGGCGGCCAGATCCACGAGCAATTCGCCCTCGGGGAGGAGCAGAGGCAGGACCTGGGAGCCCACGTCCTGCACGCTGAAATGGCCGGCGTCGAAGAAGGTCGAGCGGAGCGGATTGCCCGACGTCACCGTCAGGGCGAGCGGGGCGAGGGGCGAGGGTTCCGTCTCGATCTCCCTCGCGGGACAATCCCTCCCGCAGGTCTTCGCGCGTCGTCCGGCGCGGGTTGACGAGGAGATCGAGAGACGGGGCGACGTTGTCGGCCTCGAGGATGCGCCGCGTCACATCGAGCCCGAAGCGGGCCATCCAACGCTCGACGAGGAAGAGCGGGTGCGAATAGTGGACCGACAGCGCTTCCGCGTCCCGCCTCCCGCCCACGGTCACCGGGGGACCACCGGGCGCGGGCAGCAGGAGGATCCCCCGCAGGATGCCGTTGACCAGCCGCGCGGCGCCCTCGCCTCCGCTGGCGCGGGCGTGGTTCACGGCCTCGCTGACGGCGGCGTACGCGGGAATCCGATCGAGGTGGCGCAGCTGGTAGAGCGCGACCTCCAGGATCTCGCGCAGATTCGGGGCGAGCTTGGCCAGAGGGACCCGGGAGGCGCCGGCGATCTCGGCGTCCAGGGCGGCCTTCCAGCGCAGCGTGCCGAGTGTGAGCTCCCGAAGGAGGTCCTGCTCGGCGGCGGGCAACCCGCGGGAAAGCTCGCCCACGAGCGGCGCGGCGTGCCGGCCGCCCTCGAGCACCTTACGCAGCGCCTCGACCGCTCGCGCCCGCGCCGTCGCGGCCGGGCGCCGCGTCACCGCGGGGGCCCGAACCGGCCCGGAAGCACAACCGCCCGGGCGAACTCGGCCGCCGTCACGGGCTTGCGCCCGGCGCGTTGCAGACGCTCGATCGCGAGGGAGGTGCCGGAGCCGGCGGCAGCGACGAGCCGGTCTCCGTCGAAGGCGAAGGCTCCCGGCGGCGCGTCGCTCCGGCCCGGATCGGGTGTCGCCTCCAGGATTTTGATCCGCTCGGCCCCGAGGAAGGTGTAGAGCCCCGGCCAGGGCGTAAAGGCGCGAAGCCGCCGCGCCAGGTCCTCCGCCGGCTGGGTCCAGTCGGCCTCCCCGTCCTCGCGCCGAATGGGGCGGCTGAAGGTGGGCTCGCCCTCCTGCGGACGTGCCGCCAGAGTTCCCGCGGCGAGGCCCCGCAGGGTGTCCACGAGAAGCCCGCCTCCGAGCGCCGCGAGACGGGCCGAGAGCTCCCCCGCGGTCTCGCTCTTCGCCGATCGCGGCGCGGCGCTCGAGATAGACCGGGCCCGCGTCCAGCGCCTCCTCCATTTTCATCGTCGCGACGCCCGTCTCCCGGTCGCCGGCGAGAATCGCGGCCTGGATGGGAGACGCGCCCCGGTGCCGCGGCAGCAGCGAGGCGTGAACGTTCACGGACCCCAGGCGCGGCAGCTCCAGGATTTCTTTCGGCAGGATCCGGCCGTAGGCCACGACGGCGAAAGCGTCGGGCCGCACCGCGCGCAGCCGCTCCACGAGTTCCGGTGTTTCCGCGGACCTTCTGGGGGCGGGACACCGGGATGCCGCGCGCGATCGCCAGTCCGGCGACGGGCGAAGGCTTTCGGCTCGGCGTGGCGTCCCACGGGCCGGTCGGGCTGCGTGACGACGAGGGGCACCTCGTGCGCCCGCCTCGAGCAACGCCGCGAGCGAGGGCACCGCGAAATCGGGAGTGCCGAAGAAGACGACGCGGAGGGGATTCATCAGGCGGGAGGCGCGTGTCCCGGGCCGGGGATCAGAGGAGCGGCTTTCCCGCGGCCTCGCCGCCCGGCTCGACCGCCGGCGCCGGCGCCTCGATTTTCGGGTGGCGCAGCTTCCAGAGGCGCCGGGCGGCCGTCGCCCCGAGTCCGAGGAAGATCAGGAGCGTGACCGCGTTCACGATCCCGAAGTAAGCCCAGACGCGCGGCCAGGCATTGGCATATCCGAACAGGAAGACCGACAGGAACAGCAGGAACGCATAGAGCGCCGCCACGATGGTCCGCCGCTGCTCGTGCTCGGCGTTCCACGGCGGATCCAGGAATCCGAGTCCCTTCGCCAGCCGGTAGACGAGGTACGAGAGCACCGGCGCCAGAAGCACCGCCACGCAGGAACCACTTCATGGGGCGGCTCATCGCGGCTGCCTGTCCACTTCGGCGAAATAGTCCTCCGCGACGAGGACCTCGCGCGGCTTGGATCCCCGGGGCGGGCCGAGCAGGCCGTCGCGCGCCATCATGTCGATGAGCTTGCCCGCGCGGGAGAACCCGACCCCCATCCGGCGCTGGAGAAACGAGATCGACGCCATCTTCTCGCGGACGATCAGGCGCGCCGCCTCGTCGTAGAGCGGGTCGGTCTCCTCGCCGGCGTCGTCGCGCCTCAGGTCCTCGGAGCGGTCCTTGGTGATCTCGTCGTCGAAGTGCGGCCGCGCCTGCTTCCGGAGGAACTTCATGAGCTGGGCCGTCTCCTGGACCGAGACGAAGGCGCCGTGCACGCGCTTCAACCGCGAGGTTCCCGGCGGCAGGAACAGCATGTCCCCGCGGCCCAGCAGCCGTTCCGCCCCGTTGCCGTCCAGGATCACGCGCGAATCGATCTTCGAGGAGACCTTGAACGCGATGCGCGACGGGAGGTTGGCCTTGATCACGCCCGTCAGGACGTCGACCGAGGGCCGCTGCGTCGCCACCACGAGGTGGATGCCGACCGCCCGCGCCTTCTGGGCGATGCGGACGATCGCCTCCTCCACCTCCTTCGGCGTCGTCATCATGAGGTCGGCGAGCTCGTCGATGACGATCAGGATCAGGGGCATCGGCTCGAGCTTCAGGTCCGGGTCCTCGGGGTGCTCGAGGCGCACGCGCTCCACGGCCTTGGGATCCTGGATCGCGGCGTTGTACTGCTCGGCGTTGCGCACCTGGCCGAAGTCCGAGAGCGTCTGGAACCGCTCCTCCATCTGGGCCACGGCCCACTTCAGAGCGTTGGCGGCCTTCTTCGGGTCCGTGATGATCGGAGTCGCCAGGTGCGGCAGGTTCTCGTACATCTCGAGCTCGACCATCTTCGGGTCGATGAGGATCATCCGGACCTGGTCCGGCCGCGCCTTGAAGATGACCGACGTGATGAGAGCGTTGATCCCGACGCTCTTGCCCGAGCCCGTGGTGCCCGCGATCAGGAGATGCGGCATCGCGCGCAGGTCGTCGACGACCGATTCGCCGTGGATGTCCTTGCCGAGCGCCAGCGTCAGGAGCGACGGCGAGCGCTGGAACTTCTCCGACTCGACGACGTCGCGGATGGCGATGATCTCGCCGCCCCCGGGATTCGGAACTTCGATCCCGACGCTCGAGCGGCCGGGCAGGCGCTCGACCCGGATCGACTCGGCCGAAAGCGCCAGCGCGAGGTCCTCCGACAGTCCCATCACCTGGTTGACCTTGATGCCCGCCGCCGGCCGGAACTCGTACGTCGTCACGACGGGCCCCGGGTGGTACTCCGCGATCTCTCCCTCGACCCCGAACTCGGCGCACTTGGCCGCGATCAGCCGCCCGGTTTCGGCGAGGACTTTCCGGTCGACGACGCCGGCCTGCTCGCGCTTTTCGAGAAGAGAGACCGGCGGGTACGTGTAGCCGGCTACAGTCAGCGGCAGGCTCTGCTGCGCCTCAACCTTCTTCTTTTTCGCGGGCGCGGCCGCCGGCGCCGCGCCGGCGGGCCAGGCGAGGGCCCGGGTCTTCCGGATCGAAAACTTACCCGGGCCCGGCACCTGCCGGACGATCGGGGGGCGTCCTCGGGGGCGAAGGGGATGTCCTCGAGCGAGATCTCGTCCTTGCGCGCCTTCTCGAGGTGCTTGGTGACGACCGTCCTCCGCAGGCGCTCCTTGGTGCGCCGGTCGCGGCTGCGGACCCATCCGACGGTCAGGCGGGACAACAGCCCGGCGAACCGCACCCTGAGGCGCAGGAAGACGTCGCCGAGGGACACCTGGGTCGCGAACGGAATCGCCAGCAGGACGAGGGTCAGCGCCAGCAGGACGGCGCCCGTGGTGCCGAGCCGGCCGCGGAACGCGTCGCCCAGGGCCCGGCCGATGATCCCTCCCGTTTCGGTGTCTTCCCCGTAGAGCTGGCGCCGCCCCAGGGCGAGCGACACGAGCATCGGGACCGAGAGGACGAGAAGACCCAGCCCGGCGGCCTTCGAGCCGGGATTGGGAAGCGGCTGCTGCCGGAAACGCCTCCACCCGAGGAGAAGCACGAGCGCCGCCACGCCCCAGGCCGTCAGGCCGAAGAGCGCGTACAGCGCCGCGGCGAGCGACGCCCCGAAGCCCCCGATCCAGTTGTTCGGGTTGGACGCCTCTCCGCCCGGCCGTCCAGGAAAAAACGTTGGGGTCATGCGGATCGAAAGAGAACAGCGAGAGAAGCGCCAGCACACCGGCGAGGATCAGCAATATGCCGATCGCCTCGCTCGCCAGCCGACCGCGCCAGAAGGAGCCTTCACTCAAGCGTCGTTCATTATCGGACGGAAACGTCCAAAGGGCCAGCACGGCGGCGCTCGCAGGCTCGTGACAGAATCGTCCGGGGCCCGTGAACCGATGGCAGACGACAAGAAGAAGGTCCTCTTCCTCTGCACCGGGAACGCCGCGCGGAGCCAGATGGCCGAGGCGCTCGCGCGCATCGACTACGGGGATCTGCTGGACCCGGTCTCGGCGGGATCGCGCCCGGCGGGGTTCGTGCACCCGCTGGCCATCCAGGCGATCGGGGATCTCGGCTTCTCTCTGAAACGCGCCTACTCGAAGGCCGCCGGCGAGTTCCTGGCGCAGCCGTTCGACCTGGTGGTCACCGTGTGCGATTCGGCGGCGGCCGATTGCCCGACCTGGCCGGGCGCCCGCCACCTGCTGAACTGGTCGGTCGAGGACCCGAGCTTCGTGCCCGGCTCGGAGGAGAAGCGCCTCGCGGCCTTCCGCGCGACCCGGGACGACCTCCGCCGCCGGATCGACAACCTGATGGAAGCGCTCCGGCGTGCCCATCCGAAGCGGTCGGATGCGACGCTCCTGGAGCAGGGCGTCGCCATCCTGAAGGAGGTGCTCCGGGCGCAGGGCTTCAAGTTCCGGGGCATCCACGAGGAGAAGACCTCGGGCCGCGCGGTCGTCGTCGGCCGGTTCGCGAGGCGGGGCCGCGCCCTCGAGATCCAGGTCCGCGCGGGCGTGTGCATCGCGCTCTGGGTCGCGGGAGAACGGCGGATGCTGCACCCCGACTACATGGAGTGCCTGGGTGTTTCCAGTCTCATGCGATACCCGGGGGCGTCGAAGGACCCGCTCGACGCGTTCCGGCGTCTGCGGGCGGACGCCGTGCGGTTCGCCGGCCCTTTTCTGACGGGCAAGGGGATCAAGGCGTTCGAGCGCTTCTTCGACGCCCGTCGCGCCAGGACGGCGATCGTGAGCAAGAAGAAGTAGCCACGTCGCCTACGCTCGTCCGGGATCTGCGCCCTTCGGGCGCACCGGCGAGCGGCTCGCGTGTGCGCTCGACCGCTCGCCTGATCCCTCCCTCGCTGCGGCTCCCGCGGCGCGGGGCTCCTCCCCTGTGGGAGACTCCCCGCGCCGCGTACACGCCCACCTGTGCCGCTCGCCGACCCTTCTCTTAGGCGCGGTCATAGAGAGCCCGACACTTTTCGAGGCGCTGGTCGGGATGTACGCGGCGCGAGGAATCTCCGCGAGCGCAGCGGAGGACGCCTCGCGCCGCGGGAGCGAGCGCGTAGCGAAGGATCAGGCGAGCGGTCGAGCCCGCATCCGGGCGAGCCGCTCGCCGGTGCGCCCGCAGGGCGCAGATCCGGAGCGCAGCGCTCGCGACGTGCGATAGGCTCGGGACGTGCCCCGGTCGGTTTCCAACCCCCCGAATCCCTGGCAGTCGATCCACGCGGAATGGCTCGGGGAACCTCCCGCCGCCGAGCTCGAGATCTTCGAGGAAGAAGCGCGCTCGATCATCGCCGAGAACGACAGCCCGGACGTCGGCTTTCGCTACAGCGTCAACCCGTACCGGGGATGTTTTCATTCGTGCAGTTATTGCTACGCACGCCCGACGCACCAGTACCTCGGGTGGGGAGCAGGCACCGACTTCGACCGCAAGATCGTCGCGAAAGTCAATGCCCCGGAGCTCCTGCGGCGTGAGCTTCTGCGCCCGTCCTGGAAGGGCGAGACGATCGTGTTCTCCGGCGTCACCGACTGCTACCAGCCAACCGAGGCCGTTTACGGGCTGACGCGGCGCTGCCTGGAGATCTGCGCCGAGTTCCGGAATCCGGTCGGGATCGTCACGAAGGGCGCGCTCATCCGGCGCGACCTCGCCCTGCTCGGCGCGATGGCCCGGGAGACGGACGTCGACGTCTACATCAGCCTGGTCTTTGCCGACGACGGCGTCGCGAAAGCCATCGAGCCCAACGTCTCTCCGCCCTCGCAGCGCTTCGAGACGATCGCCGCCCTCGCCGCGGCCGGCATCCGGACCGGCATCGCGGTGGCGCCGGTGATCCCCGGCCTGAACGACAGCGACATCCCGGCTTTGCTGTCTCGGGCGCGGGCGGCCGGAGCATCGGGCGCCTTCCTGACGCTGCTGCGGCTGCCCGCGGAGACTCGCCTGGTGTTCGAAGAGCGGCTGACCGCCGCCTTCCCGGAGCGGGCCGCGAAGATCTGGTCGAACCTGGAGCAGGCTCGCGGCGGACGCCGCAACGACTCCCGTTTCGGCTCGCGAATGGAAGGCGTCGGCCCCCGTTGGGAGGCGATCGAGCGTCTCTTCGAGGTCGAGTGCCGGCGCCTGGGCCTGAACCGGGGCCACGAAGAGCGGGGCTCGCACACCAGCACCTTCCGCCGGCCGGCGCCGGCCCAGGCGAGCCTGTTCGACGGCGTCTGAACGCGTCGAACTTTGTATTACAAAGTACTTGACAGCCTGCGGGCGGAGAGCGATACTCCGCCCATGCGCCGGCTCGACTCCCACGCCGAAAACAACCTCCGCTTCATTCGAGCCACGATGGAGCGCGCGACCTCGTTCACGGCGGTTCCCGGCTGGGGCGGAGTCGGCATGGGAATCACGGCCCTGGCCGCCGCCGCCCTCTCGCTCCGGGCCCGCAACGCCGGTGAGTGGCTGGCGATCTGGCTCGCCGAGGCTTGCCTGGCCATCGCGATCGGTCTCTGGACGATGGCGCGCAAGGCGCGCCGGACGAACACGGATCTCTTCTCGGGACCGGCCCGCCGTTTCCTCCTGACGTTGATTCCGCCCCTGGGCGCCGCCGCGCTTCTGACGCTCGCGTTCGAGCGGGCGGGCCTCGTCTCGCTCCTGCCGGGAGTCTGGCTCCTGCTCTTCGGAACGGCGATCGTCACCGGCGGAGCGATGTCGATCCGGACGGTCCTCGTCATGGGGGCGCTCTTCATGCTGCTCGGCGCGGCGGCCCTCTTCTCCCCCGTCGGGTGGGGCACCGCCTACCTCGCCGCGGGGTTCGGCGGGCTCCAGATCGGCTTCGGCATCGCGATCGCGCGGAGGCATGGTGGCTAAGGGGAAGGCGCGGGAGGCCATCGGCAGCCCGCGACCGGCCGCGCCGGCCCGGCGGCCGAAGACCCGGCTTCCGGATCTGGACCGGCTGCTCCACGAGCGCATGCGGCTGGGAATCGTCAGCGCGCTCGCCGCGAACCCCACCCTCACCTTCAACGAGCTGAAGGCACTCCTCGGGTCGAGCGACGGCAACCTCTCGGTGCACGCCCGCAAGCTGGAGGATGCCGGCTACCTCGTCTGCGCCAAGACCTTCGAGGGACGGGTTCCGCGGACCGCCTACCGCCTGACCGCCGAGGGCCGACGGGCGTTCGAGCGGTATCTCGGGCATCTGGAGGCCCTGATCGCCCACGCCCGGGGCCGGTGAGTTTTTTTGGAGCTGTACTTTATGATGCAAAGTCCTCTGCCGGATCCCGCTCTCCGCGATGCGTTCATTCCCGGGCTCGCTCCCCTCGTCCTCCTCGCGTTCCTGGGCACCGCCCTTCTCCTCCTTCTGACGGGAACCGGGGCGGCCATCGCTTACGCCGCGCGCCGCCCCATCCTGGCCCGGTCTCTGGGCGCCGCCGGTTTCGCCGCGGCCGTGGTCTACGAGACCCTGCTCCTGGGTGCGTCCGTGGTGTCGCGGGACCGGACGCTCGCGGCGGGAGAGAAGAAGTACTTCTGCGAGACGGACTGCCACCTCGCCTATGAGATCGCCGGCGTCGTTTCGCCGTCCGAGACGACGCGCGCCGTGACGGTCAGGACCTGGTTCGACCCGAGCACGATCGCCTCGGCCCGGGGGAACGGGCCACTGACCCCCAATCCGCGGGTCGTCTCCCTGGTGGACGCCTCCGGACGGCGCTTCGAGCCGTCGGAGGCGGCGACCCGGGCCTGGGAGCGCGTGCACGGTCCCTCGACGCCGCTGAACCGGGTCCTGCGCCCCGGCGAATCCTTCACGACCACCTTCGTGTTCGAGGTCCCTCCGGGGATCCGTGAGCCGCGGCTCTTTCTCGGAGAGCCGCCGGGCCCCGAGAACTTCCTGATCGGGCACGAGAACAGCCCGTTCCACGGCAAGGTCTACTTCGCCCTCGATCCGCCCCGCGCGGCGGCGGGGTAGCGGCGTGCGAGGCGTATCGTTGCGGGCGGTGGACGGAACTCTGGACGATCTCCCCCGCCGTTTCCGGGAAGCTCTTCTCGCCGACCCCGTGGGGGCCTACCGCGACTGGTTCCGCGCGCAGGAGGAGCTCCGCGAGCAGGGCCAGGCCGCGATCGCGCGGGCCCTCGCCGACGATCTCTGGGAGCTCGTGCCGCAACTTTCCTTCGGGGCCGCCGAAGAACGCGCTCGCTTCCTGCACAACGCCGCCGTTTTCTTCGGAAGCCCCGGGCCGGCCGCCGACCTCGGCCGGGCCCGCCAGGGCTTCGCCGCCGCGCTCGACCACTTCTCGGCCCACGCCGAGGACGGCTGGCACGCCCGGGCCCTCCACAACCTGGCGACGTCGCTTTCGAACCTCGGGGGCACGGCTCCCGAGCTCGAGGAAGCCGTCCTTCTGTTCGAGCGTGCCCTCGAGTGGCGCACGGCCGAGCGCGAGATCGCTCGCGGCGTCACGCTGCACAACCTGGGCCTCGCCCTGCGGCGCCTCGCCGAGCTGGACCCGGCGCGCGCCCCCGGCCACCTGGCGAGGAGCGCGGAGTGCCTGCGGGACGCCATCGCAATTCGAGAGCGCAATCGCCTGGCGGAGGGCCGGGCAGCCTCCGAGCGTCACCTGGCGCTCACCCTCGACCGGCTGGAAGCCGTCCGGCGGGAAAAGCGATAGATTTCTAGGCGTGACGCGGCGGCGCTGGATCGAGTACCTGGTCGCGATCCTTCTGGGCAACGGGATCTACTTCGCGGTCCTTCACCCCGGATTGCCGCCCTCGCTGCAGCACCAGCCGTACCGGTTCGACGTTGGGCTCGGGATCGCCTTCGTGTGCTGCCTTCTGGTCTACGCCGCCATCCGCCTCGGCGCGCGACACGGGAGGCGCCTGACGAACGGCCCCGGTCCGAATTGATCGCCGGCCTCCCGACTTCACCCCCCCACCCGGCCGTACGCAACGTCGCGCGAAGCACGGCGCTGATCTCCCCGAGCGAGCGGAGGCGACGGCTAGGGAAACAGGAAGATCAGGACCAGGCCGAAAGCGATGCAGTAGACGGCAAACCAGTGGATCTTGCGGGTCGCCACCAGGCGGATGAGCAGGCCGATCGTCAGGTAGCCGACGAGCCCGGCGACCGCGGCGCCCGCCACGTAACGGGCGAAGCCCGGGGTCGCGAAGAATCCGGCCCCCTGCGTGCGCAGGGCCGACATGAGCTCCAGGCCGGCGGCGCCGACGATGGCCGGGATCGCGAGGAGGAACGTGAAATCCGCCGCCCAGCGGCCGGTCAGGCCGAGAAGGAGACCGAACGCGATCGTCGAGCCGGAGCGCGACAGCCCGGGGAGAACCGCGAAACCCTGCACGATCCCGATGACGACCGCATCGAGATAAGTCATCGTGTCGCGGTCCTTGCGCCCGTCTCGGCGCAGGTACGAGACCGCGAGGTAGACGCCCGTCAGAATCTCCATCGCCCCGACGAATCGCGGGTTGAGCTTGGTTACCTCGACGGTGGGCTTGAGCAGCAGCCCGACGATGCCGGTCGGGATCGTGGCCGCCACGAGGAGACCCGCCAGCCGCCAGGCGCTCCGGCGCTCCGCGGGATCCTCGGACATCAGGCCGCCGATCTCCCGCCGGAGAAGTTCGCGGTAATAGACCAGGATCGCCGTCAGCGTTCCGACGTGGAGCATGACGTCGAAGAGAAGCCCCACCTGCCCGAATCCGGGGAGCAGCATCTCGGCGGCCGCGAGATGGCCGTCGGAGGAAATGGGGATGAACTCGGTCAGGCCCTGCAGCACGCCCAGGAGCAGGGCCTCGATCCAGCTCACGGATTCACAGTACCACCGGCACGATGACCGGCCGGAGCCCGAGCGCGCGGCGGCACGCGCGCTTGGCCGCGATCGCAATCTCGGCGCGCAGCCACTCGGGGTCCGCGCGCTCCTCGGGTGTCGCGCGCGCGAGCACCGCCCGGGTGGCTCGCGCCAGTTCGCCGGCGAGCGCCTTGTCCTCCGCCGCCACGCCGCGCGACACGACGTCGACCTCTCCGCCGCGCACGAGGATGACGACGACGCCCTCCTCGGCGAGCTGGCGTCTCTCGCGCACGATCTCGGGACCGACGGTCTCGGGCCGGTCGTCGAGGTAGACCGTGCCGCACGCGACGGCCCGGGGCTCGACCCGCAGGCCGTCGGCGTCGAGCGTCAGCCGGTCGCCGTTGTCGAGCAGCGGGACCCGGTCCGCCGGGGTCCCGCCGGCGACCGCGATCTCGGCCGTCGCGGCGAGCATGCGCCGGTCGCCGTGCACCGGCAGGACGGCGCGGGGCCGGGCGATCCGGAGCCATTCCGCGATCTCCTCGCGGTGCGCGTGGCCCGAGACGTGAATCGGCGGTTCGCTTTCGCGCACCACGCGCGCGCCGCGCCGGACCAGATGGTCGGTCATCCGATTGACGGAGCGCTCGTGCCCCGGGATCGTGCGGGCCGAAAGGAGCACGACGTCGCCTTCCGACAGCTCGAGGTCCGCGTGCTCGTTCAGGGCCAGCCGGTAGAGGGCGGACAGCGGTTCCCCCTGGCTTCCGGAGGTCAGGCAGAGGAGGCGGCCGGGCGGGACTTCCCGCAGGTCGGCGGCCGCCGCCCGCGCCCCCGCGGGCAGACGCAGCCGGCCGAAGCGCTCCGCGATGTCGGCGACCGTCCTCATGCTGCGCCCCAGGATGGCGACTCGCCTCCCTGAGGCCAGCGCGGCCTCTGCCCCTTGCGCGACCCGCGCGACGTGGCTGGAGAACGTCGTGAGGATGATCCGGCCGCGGGCGCCGGCGAACGCCGCGCGCAGACCCTGTCCCGCCACGCGCTCCGAGAGCGAGCGGCCCGGGCGCTCGGCGTTGGTGGAGTCGACCAGGGCCAGGTCGACTCCTTCGCCCACGGCGGCGGCGAGGCCCTCGCGGTCCGTAGTCTCGCCGTCGGGCGGGTCGTCGTCGAGCTTGAAGTCGCCGGAGTGCAGCAGGCGCCGGCCGCCCGCCTCGACGAGGAGCGCGGCTGAGTCGGGCACCGAGTGAGACACGCGGAAGAAGGTGACGGTGAAGGCGCCCGCGTGGATCGGCTCCCGGCCCCGCGCCTCGATCAGGCGGTCGAGCGAGGCCTGCGACTCTTCCAGCCGGCGCCGCGCGAGCGCCAGGGTGAACGGCAGGCCGTAGACCGGCGCGCCGCACCACTCCCTCAGGAAAGACAGCGCGCCGATGTGGTCCTCGTGACCGTGCGTCAGGAAAATCCCGTCGATGCGCTCGGCGCGCAGCATCGAGAGGTCCGGCGCGATCCGGTCGATGCCCGGAAAGGTCTCGTCGGCGAAGGACACGCCGACGTCCACGAGGATGCTGGACTCGCCGGAGCGCAGCCAGAGGACGTTGCGGCCGAACTCTCCCACTCCGCCGAGCGGCACGACCTCCAGCGCCGTCACGCGACCGTGCGCCATCCCCGCGCCAGCGCCAGATAGTCGTTCAGGGCCAGCTCCTCGGCCCGGGCCTTCCCGGTCTTGCCGAGGGCCTCGAGAGCCCGCTCCCACTCGACGCGCGGCGCCGCCGAGGCGAGCGCATTGGCGAGCGTCTTCCTCCGCGCGTTGAATCCCAGCGAGGCCAGGCAGAGCGCCCGGCGCACGAGCTCCGGCTCGAGGGGCGCCTCGCGCGGCGACAGCTCCAGGACGCTCGAAACGACCCTGGGCCGGGGGCGGAACGCGCCCGGAGGAAGATCGAAGAGGATCCGGCCCGTCGCGTGGGCGGCCGTGCGGACCGAGAGATAGCCGTAAGCCTCGTCGCCCGGCCGCGCGATGAACCGCCGCGCGACCTCGCGCTGCACGGTCGCAACGCTGCGGCCAATGGCGCCGCGGGCTTCGATCGCGGCGACGAGGATCGGCGTCGCGACGTTGTAGGGCAGGTTCGCCACGAGCAGCGCCAGGCCCGCGCAGCCACCAATGGAGAGCCATTCCCGGAACGGGCGCTCCAGAACGTCGCCGTGAAAAATCTTCACGCGGTCCTCCCGCGGCGAACTCGGCGGCGAGCGCCTCGGCGCGGGGCGGATCGATCTCGACGGCGATGAGGCGGCGCGCACGCGCGGAGAGAGGGCGTGTCAGCGCGCCTTCGCCCGGCCCGATCTCCAGCACCGTGTCCTCGGATCCGACGCGCGCCGCCGCGACGATGCGTTCGGCGGTGTCGGGGCTCGCCAGAAAATGCTGTCCCCAACGTTTGCGCGCGGGGATGCCGGCCTGACGCGGGCCGGCCCGCCGATCATGCTGTGACGGCATGGCGTCGCAGTGCGGAGACCACCGCGATCGAGGCTATCAGATGGTAGAATTTTTTCGAGCGAACCATCGTGTTGCAGGTCTACACCCTCGAAAACCGGCGCCTCGAGAACTTCCTCGAAAGGCACAAGGCCTACTACGCCTACACCGGCGAAATCGAGGTCGATCGGTTCCTCCGCGAGATCCTGCAGAAGGCCAACGAGTTCGTTCCGTCCGAGGCCGGATCGATCCTCCTGGACGATCCCATGACCAAGAACTCGGACGACCGGCTCGAGAACGAGCTCGTTTTCATCGCGACCTACGGCGCTCACGGCGAGGGCCGTTTGAGCAAGCGCATGAACGCCCGCGTCGGGATCGTCGGGCACGTCTACGCCACGGGCGTCGCCTACATGACGGACGACGTCGTGGACGATCCCTTCTTCTATCCGACGCTCGACCTCGCCGACGGCTTCCAGACCAAGTCCGTCCTCTGCGTGCCGATCCGCATCGAGGCCTCGGTGTGCGGCGTCCTGGAGCTCGTCAACCGCGCGGGCCCCGGGGGGTTTCGCGAGAAGGACCGGCGGCTGCTCGAGATCTTCGCCGACTACGCTTCGATCTCGATCCAGAACCTCCTCGACGCGCGGCGCGCGTACGAGGTCGCCAAGCGCGACGGGCTCACGGGCCTGTACAACGAGCGCTACCTGCACCTGCGCCTGACGCAGGAGCTCTCCCGCATCTCGCGCGACGGCGGCGACTGCTGCGTGATCTTCCTCGACCTCGACAACCTGAAGGCCGTCAACGACCGGCACGGGCACCTCGCCGGCAGCCAGGTGCTGCGCGAGGTGGGCTATCTGCTCCGCCGGACGGTGACCGACGAGCGCGCCACGCTGACCCGCTACGGCGGCGACGAGTTCGTGCTGATCCTGCCGGGGCACAACCTGCAGGAGGGCCTCGAGGTCGCCGAGGCGATCCGCTCGGCGATCCGCGGCGCGACGTTCCTCTTCCGGCCGTATGGCTTCAACGAGCCCGCGCTCAATCTCCAGGGCGTCATCACGGCGTCGCTGGGTCTCTCGTCCATCCGGGCGCACGCAACGGCGGGAGGCGCCGTCGAGCAGCAGAAGAACGAGCTGCTGCGCGCCGCCGACACGGCCCTGTACCGCGCCAAGGAGCACGGGAAGGACCGCTGCACGGCCGCGAGCATCGAGGACGCGCGCATCCCCGCCCTGCTGTCCTAGGGTCGGTCGGGTCTGTTCCCCGGGGGTTTTCTTCCTCCCCCGGACATGTTAGCGTTTGGGTTCCGCGGTTCGGACTTTCGCCCGTTTTGCGCCTGAGGGGGCTTTCCATGTTGACCACCACCCGAGAGCAGCTGTCGCCGAAGAACGTCCTGGACGTCCTCTCCCGCCACATCCTCGTGGACGGCTACCACGTCGTGATGGACATGGAGCGGAGCAAGGGGTCCTATCTCTACGACGCGCGCAGCGATCGGCCGATCCTCGACTTCTTCTCGTGCTTCGCCACGCTTCCGATCGGCTACAACCACCCGAAGATGGCGGACCCCGAGTTCCGCGAAGCCCTGATGCAGGCGGCGGTGACCAAGCCCTCCACCAGCGACATCTACACCGAGCACTTCGCCCGGTTCGTCGAGACCTTCTCGGAGCTCGCGATTCCGAAGACGCACTCCGACCACATGTTCTTCGTCGAGGGAGGCACGCTCGCGATCGAGAACACGCTGAAGACGGCCTTCGACTGGAAGATCCGCAAGAACCTGGCCCGCGGCAAGGGCGAGAAAGGCACGAAGATCCTGCACTTCCGGAACGCGTTCCACGGGCGGTCCGGCTACTCGCTCTCGATGACCAACACCGCCGACCCGCGCAAGACGCAGTACTTCCCGAAGTTCGACTGGCCGCGCCTCTCCTGCCCGGCCCTGCGCTTCCCCGTCACGGACGCGGTTCTGAAGGACGTCGCCGCGGCCGAGGAGACGGTCGAGCGTGAGATCCGCGCGGCGCACGCGGCCTCCCCCGACGACATCGCGGCGCTCATTCTCGAGCCGATCCAGGGCGAAGGCGGCGACAACCACTTCCGTCCCGAGCTCTTCCGCCGCCTCCGGGCGCTGGCCGACGAGCTCGAGTTTCTCCTGATCTTCGACGAGGTCCAGACGGGGGTCGGCCTGACCGGCTCGATGTGGTGCTGGCAGCAGATGGGCGTCGAGCCCGACATGTTCGCGTTCGGCAAGAAGACGCAGGTGTGCGGCTTCGCCTCCAACCACCGGATCGACGACGTCCCGGACAACGTCTTCAAGGTCTCCTCGCGCATCAACTCGACCTGGGGCGGCAACCTCGTGGACATGATCCGGTCGGCCGCGGTACTTCGAGATCATCGCGGAGGAGAACCTCATCGAGAACGCCCGCGTGGTCGGCGAATACCTCCAAGGCCGCCTCCGGGAGCTCGCCGAGGAGTTTCCCGGCGTCATGACGAACGTCCGGGGCCGGGGATTGTTCATCGCCTTCGACCTGCCCGACAAGGAAACGCGCGACCGGACGCTGGCCGCGTGCCTCGAGAACGGCATGATGGGGCTGGCCTCGGGCGCCAACGCCGTCCGCTTCCGCCCGCACCTGATCCTGTCGAAGGAAGAATCCGACGAAGGCGTCCGGAAGCTCCGCAGGGCCATCAGCGCCGCCAAGAAGTAGCCTGATTCGGCGTCTCCTTCTCGTTTCTCTCGCCGTCGTGCTCGCGGCTGCGGCCGTCTTCTGGGCCACGCTGCCCGACGTTTCCCCGCTCGCGACCTCCTGGCCGAAGACGACCGCGTTCATGGAGCTCCGCAAGGCGGCGCTCGCCCGCGCGGGGACGAACGCGCGGCTGGACTGGACTCCGGTCCCGCTCTCGCGGATTGCGCCGGACATGCGGCGCGCCGCCGTCGTGGCCGAAGACTCCCTGTTCTGGAATCACGGCGGGATCGACTGGGCGGCGATGCAGGGAGCCTTCCGGAAGAACTGGGAGAATGGCGGGGTGAAGGTCGGCGGCTCGACGATCACGCAGCAGCTGGCCAAGAACCTCTACCTTTCCCCCGCGCGGACTCCCTGGCGCAAGATGCGCGAGCTCGCCATCGCGAAGCGGCTCGAGCGGCGTCTCTCGAAGAAGCGCATCCTCGAGCTCTACCTGAACGTCATCGAGTTCGGACCGAGGACCTACGGGATCGAGGCGGCCGCGCGCCGGTACATGGGCAAGTCGGCGCGGGATCTCTCGCGCATCGAGTCGGCCACGCTGGCCGCCGTCATCCCATCGCCGCGGATCTACGATCCCGTGCGGCATCCGGAGCGCGTTGCCCGACGCGCCCGGCGAATCCTTCGATGGATGTGAAAGAGTGCTATCCTGAATTTCATTAACCCTCAGGAGGGAAACGGGATGCGTTCACGCCGGAGTGCGATCGGAGTGCTCGCCGCCGTTCTCGTCGCGGCCGCCTGCGGCCGCAAGCCCGCCACCGTCGACATCTCACCCAAGAAGATCAAGATCTATGGGATCGAGCGCTCGGCGCGCCTGACCACGCGAGTCCTGGACAGGAAAGGGCAGCCCCTGGACCCCGCGACTCCCTCCTGGAGCTCCTCGAATTCGGAGGTGGTCGCCGCCGAGCCGGGCGGCCGGCTCGTCGCGAAGAAAGCTGGAAACGCGGTCGTGACCGCGACGTTTGAGGGGATCTCGGCGCAGGTCCCGGTCGAGGTGATCGACGTTTCCGCCATCGAGATCTCGCCACCCTCCCTCCCGCTCACCGGACCTGCGGGAACCTCGATCCCGCTGACCTGGACGGTTCGGGACTCGGGGGGGCAGACGATCGGCCTGAAACCGACCTGGACCTCCTCCGATCCCAAGATCGTGACGGTCTCGGAGGAGGGGACCGTCACGTCCGTCGCCCCCGGCACGGCCACGATCGTCGGGAAGATCGGTGACATTCAGGGCGGGTCCGACGTGGTCGTCAACCTGCGCTCGATCGGCCGGGTCGAGATTCGCCCGGCCACCGCGCTGGTCCGCGTCGGCGAGTCGCAGCGCTTCGAGGTGGTCGCGTACGGCCCCGACGGGCTTCCGATTCCGGAAGTGGCGGCGGCTTTCCGGTCCTCGAACCCGGCGGTGGCGACCGTCGACGCCTCCGGCAAGGCCGAAGGACACACGGCCGGCGCGTCGATCATTCGCGTGGAGCTGGCCGGCCAGTCCGCCGAGGCGACACTGCTGGTCAACTAGCGGCGAATCGCGATGGCCGTCCGTGCTCCCGCCGTCGCCGGGTCCTTCTACGACGCGCGGGCCGACCGCCTCGAACGCCACGTTCGCTCCCACCTCCCGGCGGCTTCGACACCGGCGCCGGCTTTCGGCGCCATCGTGCCGCACGCCGGGTACGTCTACTCGGGGCCGGTCGCCGGCGCCGTCTATGCGGGCCTCCGCATCCCGGCTGCCGTCATCCTCCTGTGCCCCAACCACACGGGACGGGGGGCGCCCGCGGCCCTCGACCCGTCCGAGGCGTGGCGGACTCCCCTCGGCGACGTGCCGGTCGACCGCCGGCTGGCGGAACGCCTCCTGGCTCTCTGCCCGTCTCTCGAGGAAGACGCCGAGGCGCACCGGCGCGAGCATTCGCTCGAGGTGCAGCTCCCCTTCCTCCAGATCCTGCGCCCCGACGTCGCTCTGGTTCCCGTGTGCATCGGCGAGCCGTCGCTCGACCTGTGCCGCGAGATCGGCGAGGCCTGCGCCCGGATCCGTGCCGAGGCGCCGGAGCCGCCGCTTCTCCTGGCCTCGTCCGACATGAACCACTACGAGAGCCGCGAGGAGGGCCGCCGCAAGGACGACCGGGCGCTGGCCCGCGTCGAGGCACTCGACCCCGAGGGTCTCTTCCAGACCGTGATCGCCGAGTCGATCTCGATGTGCGGATTCCTTCCGGCGACGGCGCTGATTTTTGCCGCGCGGGCGGCGGGCGCCGGACCCGCGCGGGTGGTCGCGCGGCGCGACAGCGGCGACGAGACGGGAGATACTTCCAGCGTCGTCGGGTATGCCGGCGTGATCGTGAGCAGGAAGGAGGATCGATGAGCATGCTGCTGGGCCTGGCACTCTCCCTGGCGGCCGCGGCGGGCAGCCCCGACGCGGCGCCGCGGCCGGAGGACGTCGCGACGATCGACGGGATGATCCGCGCCTACTACGAGGTCGTCTCGGGCGGCGCGGGAGTGCCCCGTGACTGGGCGCGTGACCGGACCCTCTACATCCCGAACGTGCGCTTCGTCAACGTGGACACGGACGCCGACGGCAAGCCCCAGCCGAAGATCATGAGCCACGCGGAGTTCGCCGAGGGAGCGAAGGAGCTGGAGAAGCGAGGCTTCTTCGAGAAGGAGATCCACCGGCTGACGCGGCGGTACGGGCCGATCGCCCACGTGTGGAGCACCTACGAATCGCGGCAGACCGAGAACGGGCCGCTGATCGGGCGCGGGATCAACTCGATCGAGCTCTTCTGGGACGGAAAGCGCTGGTGGATCGCCGGAGCGATCTGGACGGACGAGACGAAAGCGAGTCCGATTCCGAAGGAGTTTCTGCAGAAGTAGTACAGCAGCGGCGGATCGATCGTGTCCTCTTCCCGGCTCGCTCTCCCGAGGCTGGCCGCGGCCCTCCCGGTGGTGTTCCTCCTTCACGTCGCCGAGGAGGCTCCGGGGTTCGTGCCCTGGTGCAACAGCCTGGTCGAGCCTCCCATCTCCCGGCGTCTGTTCCTGTCCGTCAACGTCGTGGCGCTCGTCATCACCCTCGCCGTCGCTTTCTTCGTGGCCGCCTCGCGCGATCGGGTCTCCGCTCTGGTTGGCAGCGCCTGGGTGGGTTTTCTCGATGCTGGCAAACGGCGTCTTCCACGTCGTCGCGACCGTGGTCCACCGCCGTTACTGCCCGGGCATCTTCACCGCCCTGCTTCTTTACTTCCCGCTGTCCGCGCTGTTCCTGCGCGCTGCCGCCCGGGAGCGCGGCCTCTCTGCCCCGTCCGTCCTCGCCGCGGCCATTCTGGGTGGCGTGCCCATGTATGTGCACGGCTACCTCATCGTTTTTCGGGGCAGCCGCCTGTTCTAGCGGGAGCGCTCATCGGAAGCCGGATCAACCCGAAGCTGCTCTCTCGAATCGCCGGCGCCGGCTTCATCGCCGTGGGCAGTGTGGACGCTGCTAAAAGCTTAGCCGGAGACAAAAATGGCCGAGCGGCTCGACTACTCTCCCGGCATCCCCTCCAGGAGCCCTTCGACCTGCAGGGTGCGCGGCCCCTTCTCGTCGCAGAGCGCGTAGCGCACGGCCCGGCCGGTCTCGCCCGCCCAGCCTTTTTCGTCGTCGTCCTCGGCGTACATGGCCACGCCGGCATACTCGCCTTTTGCGTTGACCGCGTAGAAGTTGATGTTGAAGTTGGGGTCGCCGTTCTTCTTCCGAAGCCGCTTCTCGACGGTGTTGGCGCGGATGCGTTTGAGCGCCTCCATGCCGGCGTCCTTGGGGTGCATCCCGCGGCGCATGCTCTCGACGATCAGGAACGAGGACAGCCCGTAGAGGTTGGCCTCCCCCCGGCCCGTCGAGCCCGCGGCGCCGACCGAACCGTCGACATAGAGACCGGCGCCGAGAATCGGAGAGTCCCCGACCCGCCCGGGGATCTTGAAGAAGAGGCCCGAGGTGGTCGTCACGCCGCAGATCTCGCCCTTCACGTTGATGCCGTCGCAGTTGATCGTGCCGTACATGTGGGCCGCGGAGAAGGACCGTTCGCGTCCCATCTGCCGCCGCACGCCGTCCAGGGCGATCTCCCGCTCTTTCGCGGTCGGGAAGTGCTTCGGGTCGGTGCGCTGCTTCCACTCGAACCAGAGCTTGCGGGACCGATCGGTGTTGAGGTCCTCCTCGATGCGAAATCCCATCTGACTCGCGAACTGCTGCGCGCCCTTTCCGACCAGGAGGTGATGGTCGGTCCGGTTCATGACCTCCCGGGCCACGCGCGAGGGCGTGCGCACGCCTTCCAGCGATGCCACGCCCCCGGCGCGTTTGAGGGGCCCGTGCATGCAGCACGAATCCAGCTGCACGACGCCGTCGGCGTTCGGGACGCCTCCGTACCCGACGCTGTAGTCTTCGGGGTCGAGCTCGACGATGTTGACGCCTTCGACGAGGGCGTCCAGAACGTCCGAGCCCCGGGTCATCAGGCCGAACGCCTTTTCGACGCACGTCTCGGTCCCGCCGTTCTTGAACCAGTTGCCGTTGGAGGAGGCGATGACCACGGGGCGCACCGCCTTTCCCGACTGGACGGCCGGGGCCTGACCGAAAGCCCCGCGGTGCGTCGCCGCCGCGAAGCCGGCCGCCGCGCCCGTCCTGACAAACTCCCGCCGTGAATAGCGTCGCGCCATGCCGACTCCTCCTGCTTTCTGATGCCGCGCGGGAACTCTACGTCAACTTTCCAGGCAGAGAAAAAGGGCGGGGTCTCCCCCGCCCTCGTTGACGACTTACTGCGTCCGACCGGCGGCCGGGCTCAGTAAGGCTTCTTCGGCGCAGCCGCGTCACCCACCTGGATGGAGCTCGCGACCATCTTTCCCTGCTGATCCGCGGCCGACAGACTCACGGTCGCGCCCTCTTTGAGGTCGCCGCCGCTGACCTTGGTCGCGGTGTCCCAGTACACCGTCTTCGTCGCTCCGTTCGCGTCCTTGACGACCAGGACCTTCTGGTCCATGTCGACCCGGGTGATCGTGCCTTCGATCTTCCCGGCCGGATCGCCGTGCGACCGCGACGGCGCACAGACAGACAGCCAGCACGACCGAAGCCGCTAAGACTTTCTTCAACATTCCGACACTCCTTTCGCGAAACGACTCGCCCTCCATGGACGAGACTGATCCTCTATTTTCATGCAAATCATGCGCCGGACTGCGTGCCGACCTCGGAGGAGGACACACAACCTGCTAACCTCATCTTCGATGGAATATCTCGGCCACGCGCTGACCGAGCGCGCCACGACGCTGCGGGGCGAGTACTACACGTCGGCCGAGACTTTCGCCCTCGAGCAGGACCGGATCTTCTCCCGGCGCTGGCTCTGCGTCGGCCGGAGCGACGCGATCGGCAGAGCCCGGCGACTACGTGCTCGCGACCGCGGGCTCCGAGAGCATCATCACCGTCCGAGGCCGCGACGGCCTGGCGCGGGCGTTCTTCAACGTCTGCCGTCACCGCGGCACGCGCCTCTGCGAGACGCCGTCCGGGCACCTGGCGGGCGGCCTCCAATGCCCGTACCACGCCTGGACCTACGGCCTCGACGGGACACTGCTGGGCGCGCCGCACATGGCCGACGTGCCGTGGTTCGACAAGGCGGACTACCCGCTGCACGCAGCGGCGCTGTCCGAGTGGGAAGGGTTCCTGTTCCTGAACCTGGCGCCCGCGCCCGATCCGCCACTCGAGCCAGGCGCTGGAGCCGCTCCTGGGCCGCTTCGCTCCGTGGCGCCTCTCGCGACTGAAAACGGCGCGGCGCATCGAGTACGACGTCGCCGCCAACTGGAAGCTCCTCTTCCAGAACTTCTCGGAGTGCTACCACTGCCCCCCCGTGCATCCGGCCCTCGCCCGGCTCTCTCACTACCGGAGCGGCGCCAACAACCTCCGGGACGGCGGCGTCCTCGGCGGGTACATGGTCATCAACGAGAAGGGCGGCAGCATGACGACGAGCGGCCGGATGTGCGGGGCGCCGCTCGGGGAGCTCCCGGAGGAGGAGCGGCAGCGCGTCTACTACTACTCGATCTTCCCGACGATGTTCCTGACCATCCAGCCGGACTTCGTCATGGCGACGCGGGTCGTCCCGCTCGAGGTCGGACCGCACGCGCGTCGTCTGCGAGTTTCTCTTCGCGCCCGAGACGCTGGAGACCGCCGGCTTCGACCCGAACGACGGCATCGAGATCTGGGACCTGACCAACCGCCAGGACTGGCGCATGTGCGAGCTCGCCCAGCTGGGGATTTCTTCTCGCGCGTACGAGCCCGGGCTCTACTCGACGGAGGAGAGCCTCCTCGCGGCGTTCGATCGCGAGTACCTGCGAAGCCTGTCCGCCTAGCCCTCCTTCGTGCGGCGCTCGCTCACGCTCCAGGTCCTGCTCGCGCTCGCGGCCGGGCTCGCCCTGGGAACGGCCGCGTCGCTGTCGTCCCGGCCCGGCCTCGTGCGACTGGCCGGCGCCCTCGAGCCGGCCGGCACGCTCTGGGTCAACGCGATCCTGATGACCGTCCTGCCCCTGGTCGTCTCGGGCCTCGTCGTCGCCGTGGTCTCGGCCGCCCGGACGCGCCTGGTCGGAAGCCTCGGCGGGCGGGCCGCGGCGCTCTTTCTTGTCCTCCTGGCCGCCGTGACCGCGGCCTCGGCGCTCGTCGTCCCGCCCCTGATCGCGGCGCTGCCGATCGGGGCCGACGCCCTGGCCAGCTTTCGGGAGAGCCTGGCCGCCCAGCCGCCCGCCGCGGCGCCGCGCCTGACCGTCGGCGACTGGATCGCGGGACCTCCTGCCTTCGAACGTCTTTCGCGCCTCGGCCGACGGCGCATTGCTGCCGCTCGTCCTCTTCACGATTCTGTTCGCCGCGGCGGTCAGCCGGGTCTCCGACGGGCCGCGCGAGACGCTCCTCGCCTTTTTCCGCGGCGTCTCCGAGGCGATGACCGTGCTCCTCGGCTGGATCGTGCGGCTGGCGCCGTTCGCGATCTTCGTCCTGTCCCTGGCCCTGGCCGCCCGCGTCGGACCGGCCGCGACCGGGGCCCTCGGCCTCTACATCCTGGTGCTGTCGGGCCTTTGCTTCGTCCTGATCCTGGCGCTGGAGCTCGTGCCGTGGGTTTTCGCGCGCGTGCCGCCTGGCGCATTTGCCCGCGCGGCGGCGCCGGCCCAGCTCGTGGCCTTCGCCGCCCACTCATCGCTGGCGTCGCTGCCGGCGATGCTCGACGGAGCCGAGCGCGTCCTCGGCGTGCCCCGGCCCGTCTCCCGCTTCGCGCTTCCGCTGTCGGTTTCGACGCTGAAGGTTTCCGCGCCGGTCCACTGCCTCGTGGTGGTCTTCTTCGTCGCCCGGCTGGCCGGAAAGTCGATCGCGCCCGGAGAGATCGCGGCGCTCGCGGCCCTGTCGGTCGCCGTCAGTTTCAGCGTGCCGGGGGTCCCCCACGGCGCGATCCTCGTGACGGCCCCGATCCTGGCGGCTGCCGGCCTGCCGACGCAGGCCGTGGGCCTGCTGCTCGCGGTGGACGCGATTCCCAACGCCTTCCGGAGCGCCGCCAACACGACCGGCAACATGGCCGTCGCGGCGATCCTGGGACGCCGGTCCCGCGGAGCCCCCGGCGCCGATCCGGCCGACGCTAGACCGGGGGAATGACCGGAGCGGCGCCGGCCGCACGCGCGGCGGCGTTGAAGGCGGTCACGTCCTCTTCGAGGATCCGTTTCAGCCGCGCGAGAACGGCGTCGAGCTCCTTTTCGAGGTCCCGGTAGCGCTCGACCTGGCCGTCGGTGGGCTTCCCGTCGGTCTCGCCCACGAGGCCATACACGTAGGCCAGCTGGTTGTCGATCCTGGTCGGAAAATTCTCCACGTCCTGGTCGGCCTGGTTTTTCGGCTGCATGAGATCGTTCTCGACGGCCGTCAGCTTCGCGGCGAGCGTCTCCGCCGGCGCCTTCAGCGCCGTCGCGTCGAGCCCGGCCTTCTCCATGCGTTCGAGGAGCTCCCGGGTCTGCGCGCGCACCGACCGGGCGGCGCGCACTCCGTCGTACAACCGGTCGAGGGACTCGCGCATCGCGAGCATCAGCGCGAGCTGGGCATCGTAGTCCTGCGGCGTCATCGGCAGCCGGGGGTCCTTGAGGACTCGAAAAGGCTGCGCCTGGCTGCGGCCGCCGAAGGAGAGCGTCGCCTCGTAGTCGCCCGGTACGGCCGCCGGGCCTCCGGTGAACCCCCAGATGATCGCGTCCGGGACGATGTCTACGACGGGGAGCCGCAGGTCCCACACGAAGCGGTTCATGCCGGAGCGCCTGGTCAGTTTCTTGTCGCCGGAGGGCTGGGCGGTCATGTGAAAGATCTCGGTCGGGTGGGGCGTCGGGTCCTTGTCGCTCGAGAAGCGCGCCACCGGCCGGCGGTCCGGGCCCGAGATGTCGAGCGTGACCTCGCCCTTCGGGTCCGCCGGGAGGGTGTAGTAGAAGGCCGCGCCGTAGGGCGGATTCTCGGCGAGGCTCCTGTTCCCGCCCCGGATCACGGCCATCGCGGCGCGGTCGGCGTCGCGCGGCGGGAACAGGTGCGGCGCCGGGGGCGCCCCCGCCGCGAGCGCGTGAAGCGGCGTGACGTCGTCCAGGATCCAGAAACTGCGCCCCTGCGTCGAAACGACGAGATCCTTCCGATGGACCCGGAGGTCGGTGACCGGAACCTGCGGGAGATTGAGCTGCAGGCTCTGCCAGCGGGCGCCGTCGTCGAAGGAAACGAACAGCCCCCGTTCCGTTCCGGCGTAGAGAAGCCCCCGGCGTTCCGGATCCTCGCGGACGACGCGCGTGGGCGTCCCCGCGGAGATGCCGTTTTTGCCGTCGGTCAGAAGCCTCCAGGTCTTCCCGTAGTCGTTCGTGACGTAGATCCACGGCCGGAAGTCGTCCAGACGATACCGGTGCGCCGCGAGGTACACGCGCCCCGGATCGTGGGGCGACGGCTCGATCGACTGGATGCTCGCCCACTCGGGCAGGCCCGGCGGCGTGACGTTCTGCCACGTGGAGCCGTTGTCCCGCGACACGTGCACCAGGCCGTCGTCGCTGCCGGCCCAGAACAGACCCGGCGTCTGAAGGGACTCCTCGAAGGACAGGATGTTGGAGTTCACCTCGACGCCCGTGTTCTCGTAGGTGATCGGCGACCCCGCATAGTCCTGCTTGTCCTTCTGGTTGCGCGAGAGGTCCGGCGACACCGTCTTCCAGCTCTGCCCCTCGTCGGTCGAGCGGTGCACGAACTGCGAGCAGTGGTAGAGCGCCTTCGGATCGTGGCGCGAGACCCGGATCGGCGCGTTCCAGTTGAACCGGAACCGCAGGTCTCGCGGCGCGAGCCCCACCTCCATCTGGGGGTACGCGAGGATGTCGCGCCACTCCCCCGTCGCGAGGTTCTTGCGGGTGATCTCGCCGCCGTAGCAGCCCGCGTAGACGATGTTCGCGTCTCGAGGATCGACCGCGATGCTGCCGTCCTCGCAGCCGCCCACGTCCCGCCAGCTCTCGTAGGGCGTGATCCCCGGCGGAATCCGGCTCGGGATCGAGAACGTCGAGTTGTCCTGGGAGGCCCCGTAGACGCGGTACGGGAACTGCTCGTCGACGGTGACCGAGTAGATCTCGGCGGTGGGCTGGTTGAGCTGCGCCGACCAGTTCTCGCCGCCGTCCAGCGAGACCGTCGCGCCGCCGTCGTTGGCCATGATCAGGATGCGGTTGTCGTTCGGGTTGATCCAGAGGTCGTGGCCGTCGACGTGGGGCAGGTTCTTGATCTCCTGCCAGGTGCTTCCGCCGTCCTCGGTTCGGAAGTTATCCACGTTCATCACGTACGCGCGGTTGCGGTCCCGGGGATCCGCGACGATGTGCTGGTAGTACCAGGTGCGCTGGTAGAGCCGGCGGCGGGCGTTGGTCTCGAGGCGCCGCCAGGTGGCGCCCGCGTCGTCGGAGCGGTAGAGCCCTCCAGCGTCGTCCGCGGCTTCGACCAGAGCCCAGACGCGGTCCGGGTCGGCGGGCGAGACCGCCACGCCGATCTTGCCGACGACGCCCTCGGGCAGGCCGCCCGCGAGCTTGACCCAGCGGTCGCCGCCGTCGGTCGATTTGTAGAGGCCGCTCTCGGCGCTTCCGGAGATGATCGTCCACGGCTTGCGCTCGCCCGTCCACGCCGCGGCGTAGAGGACGCGCGGGTTCACGGCGTCCATGGCCAGGTCCGTGGCCCCGGTCTTCGCGCTGATCGAGAGGACCTTCTCCCAGGACTTCCCGCCGTCCTTCGAGCGGAACACGCCCCGCTCCGGGTTGGGCCCGAAGGCCCGGCCGACGGCCGCCACGTAGAGAAGATTCGGGTCCCGCGGATGGATCCGGATCCTGGCGATCTGGCCGACGTCGCGAAGGCCCGAGTGCGCCCAGGTCCGGCCTCCGTCCGTCGACCGGTAGATCCCGACTCCCGCCGAGACGTTGCCCCTGAGGCACGCCTGACCCGTGCCCGCGTAGACGACGTTCGGGTCCGCGTCCGCCACGGCCACGGCCCCGATCGAGCCCGACTCGAAGAACCCGTCGGAGACGCTCCGCCACGTCATTCCCGCGTCGTCGGTCTTCCAGAGTCCGCCGGACGATCCCGCGAAGAACGTGTGGGGCCGGCCCGGAATCCCCGTCACGGCCGTCGAACGGCCCCCGCGCGAAGGGCCGAGCAGTCGGTAGCGCAGTGCCTGGTACTGCGAGGGATCGACAGCCGGGAGCGGTGCGGCGAGCGCCAGGGCGAGGCCGAGAAGCAGAAACATCGGTTCTCCTGCCAGTTTCCTAGATCGCGTCCTCGGTCACGATTCCGCTCGCGGCGCGGCGCAGGCCCGCGACGACCCCCGGCGGACCGGCCACCACGTTGCCTCTCTCGAGGTACCGCTGCCCTCCGTCGAAGTCCGTGACCTCGCCCCCCGCCTCCTGGATCAGCAGGGCGCCGGCGGCCACGTCCCACGGCGCCAGGCGAAACTCGAAGAAGCCGTCGAACACACCGGCGGCCACGTAGGCGAGGTCCAGGGCCGCGGAGCCCGCCCGGCGAATGGCGCGCGCGTGCACGAACACGGCCTTGAAGAGCGCGAGGTACGTGTCGATCTTGTGGCGGTTGCGAACGGAAACCCGGTCGCGACGAAGGCGCCCTCCAGGTCCGGGCCTTCCGGTCACGGCGAGCCTCGTGCCGTTGCGCCAGGCGCCGCCTCCCGGCTCGGCCGTGTACATCTCGCCGCGCAACGGGTCCCAGATCACGGCGGCCACCAGTCGGGCGGCCTCCCGCGCGGCGATCGAGACGCACCAGAACGGGAAGCCGGCGACGAAGTTGGACGTGCCGTCCAGCGGATCGATGATCCAGACCCGCGCCCCGGCGCCGGACGGCTGGGCTCCGCCTTCCTCGGCGAGAAACGCGTCCTCCGGATAGCGGCTCCGGATCGACGCGATGATCCGCTGCTCGCTTTCCCGGTCGGCGAAGGTCACGAAGTCGTTCTTCGTCTTCTCCTGGACGGAGCCGTGCGGGAGGTTGCGCCAGTTGGCGAGCAGGACCTCGCCGCCGGCGACAGCCGCGGCGACGGCCGTCTCGAGAATCTCGCTCATCGGGGCGGCGTCCTCACGGGGTCCTCGCGAAGGCGTCCGCGATCGCCTTCTCCGCCGGCGTGCCCAGGAAGTTGAAACCGCTCTCCCCCGGCCGCGCCGGACCGCCGTCGGAGAACACCTTCCACCAGTAGACCCCTTTCCACCAGCCTTCGCGGCCCAGCGCCCGGCCGACCGCGGCGATCGCCCGCGCCGCGTCCTCGCCGGAGGGCGGACGTCCGGAGCCCTCGTCGTGAGGAGCGATCCAGGCGCCGCGCACCGGAGGATACCCGGCCTCCGTGAAGACGACGGGCTTTCCAGCCCTCTGCGCCAGCTCCGCCACGGGACGCGCGGCCCGGCGCGCGCCCTCCTCGAGCGCGGCGTCGGAAAGCTTCTCCGCGTTCCCGAGCGGGTCGTAGAAGTCCACGCCGATCGCGTCGAGGGCGTCCCAGAAGGTGATCTTCGGCGCGTTGGCCGCCCAGTTGGCGGCGTACAACACGGGCGCTCCGGTCGCCAGGCGGACGGCGGCGAACGTGTCACGCCATTCCTTCTCGCGGGCCTCGGTCCCGACGAGCTCGGTCCCGGCGCAGAAGAGCGCGGCGCCCGACGCCTCGGCCACGATCGCGTGGTGGACGATGAACCGGCGATAGGCGTCGAACCAGCGCCGCCACGCGTCCCCGTCGGGCATGGTGATGTCGCCCGCGAAGGCGCCTCCGCCCAGCCAGATCTGCGGCTTGACCATCGCCGTCATCCCGAGCGAGCGGGCGTCGGAGACCGCGCGCAGAGTGCCTTCGTCGGTCTCTCCCCGGGGATGGGTGTGCACGAAGGAGATCCGCTCCGACTTCGCGTCGCGGGCGAAGGCGAACGGCATGACCGAGATGGAGTTGGCGCCGAGGCCGCGCAGTCGCCGGAGGGTCTCGAGCGATCGCGGCGAGACATAGGCGCCCTCGATCGCGTTCGTCATCGCGTACGAGACGCCGCGCAGAAACCCTTCCGGCAGGGGCCTGCGCGCCGGAGGCTTGACGGTCTGGCGCAGAGCCGCCTCGCGCCACGAGGTCAGCTTTGAGGCCAGACCGGAATCCGGCTGGAGGAGCGCCTTCTCCGCGGCGGCCTCGCCGTCCAGGCGCGCGCCCGCGTCGAGCCAGGACGCGGCGCTCCCGACCGCCAGGATCGGAGAGATCTCGTCGGACGACTCCAGGACCTCTTTTACGGACGGCTCGGCCCCCGCGGCCCGGGCGAAGCTGGCGAAGCTGCGGACGTCGCGGCCCCACCATGTCCCGACGCGCCGCGCCCCGGCGGCCAGGAGAAGCGTGGGTCGGCGGGCGAGCGCGGGCTCCGCGGCGGCGAGAGCGGCGGCCGCGAAGACCGGCGACGCGAGGTCGGGCTTCTCGGGCGCAGAGACGTCCAGGTCCACGCGGACTTGCCCTTCCTCCACGACGAGGTCGGCCGGACGCGAGGATCCCGTGTACAGCGCCTTGGTCGCGGCGTCCGGAAAGACGCGGACGGCGAAGGGACGCTTCCCCGCGAAGCGGCCGGCCAGCTTCTCCCGCTCCCCGGCGGCGGCCCGTTCCGAATCGCGCAGCTCCCACTCCTGGGCGCCGCGCTTCTCGCGCTTGAGATCCTGAAAGAACTGGTCCCGCGCCGCGATGCGGTCCCGGTCGGCGGCCCGGTCGATCGTCAGGCGGCCCTCGAGCGGGACGAAACGGCCTTCTCTGGTCAGCTCTCCGGCGACGACCTCGTAGTGGGGCGCATCAACCTCTTTGCGAAAGAGCCGATTCGCGGCCACTGCGGCGACCGCCCCGCCCGCCATGCCGATCACGAAGACCTCGCCGGATTTGGCGGGGTCGGCCAGAAAGACCGCGACGTCTTCGCCCGTATAGGTCCGCCCATCGAAAACGAAGCCCCGGTCCTCGAGCGCGATCGGAAAACGCTTCAGCTGCGTTTTCAGCCGCTCCGCGGCGGGGAGAACCGAGATATGGGCCGTCTCGAAGCCCCTGGGCACTGGCGACCCCTCCGGTCCGGACTGCACCTCGATGCCGCGCCGTCGGGCCCAGGCGACGGCTCGCTCGAAATCCGGGCCGAGCGAGACGCCCTCGGCGATTCTGACGGCGATGCGGCGGGGCTCGGGTGGCTTCGGCTTCGCCGCGACGAACAGGAGTACGCCGGCGGCGACGAGGACGAGCCGGGCGGCTACAAATCGACTCGCTGCCACACGACCGTCCCCGCGACGATCGTCGCCACGGGCGCGCCGGAGAGCTCCCAACCCGCGAAGGGAGTGCTCCGGCCCCGGGAAACGAAGCGCTGTGGATCGACCTTCCCGCGCAGGTTGGGGTCGAACACCGTGACGTCGGCGGGAGAGCCGACGGCGAGCGTTCCCCCGGGCAGCCCGAAAGCCTTCGCCGGCCCGGCCGAGAACAGCGCGACGAACCGATCCATCGCGAGACGGCCGCGCGAGACCAGCCGGTCGTGGACGAGGGACGCCGCCGTCTCGAGGCCGACGACGCCGAAGGGCGCGCCGTCGAAGTCGACGGCCTTCTCGTCGGCATGGTGGGGAGCGTGGTCGGTCGCGATCGCGTCGATCGTGCCGTCCGAGAGCCCGGCGGCGAGCGCCTCGAGGTCTTCGGCCTCGCGCAGGGGCGGGTTCATCTTCATCCGCGTCGAGAATCCGGACTTCGCGACCTCTTCGTCCGTCAGGAGAAGGTGGTGGGGCGTCACCTCGCAGGTGACCGCGAATCCCCGACGCCTTTCCCCGCCGCACGAGATCCAGCGCACGGCACGTCGACAGATGCGCGAGGTGGAGCCGGCCGTCCGTCTGCTGCGCCACCAGCAGGTCGCGGGCGACAGCGGCCGCCTCCGCCAGGGCCGGCTGCCCCGCCAGGCCGAGGCGCGTCGAGACCGCTCCTTCGTGCATCGGCGCGCCCTCGGACAGGCTCCGGTCCTCCGCGTGCTGCACGATCGGCAGCCCGAAGAGGCCGGCGTGCTCGAAGGCGCGGCGCAGGAGTCCCCCGTCGGCGAGCCAGGTCCCGTCGTCGGAGAGGGCGACGGCTCCGGCTTCGGCGAGCTCGCCGAATGCCGTCATCTCCTCGCCTTTCTGTCCCTTCGTGATCGCGCCGATCGGATGGAGCCGCGCGCCTCCCGCCGCCCGGCCGCGGGCGACGATGAACTCGCAGACCTCCCGGCTGTCGTTGACGGGCTGCGTGTTCGGCATCGCGCAGACGGCCGTGAATCCGCCGGCCGCGGCGGCTTTCAGGCCCGACGCGATCGTCTCCGCGTACTCCCGCCCGGGCTCGCGCAGGTGCGCGTGAAGGTCGATGAAGCCGGGAAAGACGCAGAGGCGTCGAGACGTCGAAGACCTCCGCGTCGGCGGCGTCGATCCGGTCTCCCACCTCGACGACGACGCCATCCCGGAGGAGCACGTCGAATCGCCCGTCCCGTCCGGTCGCCGGGTCGACGAGCCGGCCGCCCCGCAGCAGCAGCCCGGTGCTCACGCCTCTCCCTCCCAGCGATGGCCGCCGAGGAGCAGGTACAGGACCGCCATCCGGACGGCGACGCCGTTGGAGACCTGCTCCAGGATCACCGAGCGGTCCGAATCGGCGATCTCGGACGAGATCTCGACCCCGCGGTTCATGGGGCCCGGGTGCATCACGATCGCGCCGGGCCGTGCCCGCTCGAGCCGCGCGGCGCTCAGGCCGTAGAGCCGGTGGTACTCGCGGATCGACGGAAAGAGCGACTTGCCCTGCCGCTCCAGCTGCATGCGGAGCATCATGACGACGTCGGCCTGGTCGAGCGCGGAGTCGAAGTCGGTCGTCGCCTCGACGCCCATCTCCTCGATCCGCGGCGGCAGGAGCGTCGGGGGGCCGCAGACGGTGACCCGGGCTCCCATTTTCGTCAGCAGCCAGATGTTGGACCGCACGACGCGGGAGTGGGCGATGTCGCCGCAGATGGCGACCTTGAGGTTCTCGAGCCGCCCGAGCCGCTGGCGGATGGTCAAGGCGTCGAGCAGGGCCTGGGTCGGGTGCTCGTGCGCCCCGTCGCCGGCGTTGACGACCCCCGCCTTGAGGTGCCGGGCCAGGAAGTGCGGCACGCCCGGCGATCCGTGCCGGATGACGATCAGGTCCGGCGACATGGCCTGCAGGTTCCTCGCCGTGTCGAGGAGCGATTCGCCCTTCTCGACCGCGCTGCCCTTGGCGGCGAAGTTGAGCGAATCCGCCGACAGCCACTTCTCCGCGGTCTCGAAGGAAAAACGCGTCCGCGTGGAGGCCTCGAAGAAGAGGTTGACGACCATTCTTCCGCGCAGGGCCGGGACCTTCTTGATCGCGCGCTGCCCGATCGCGCTCATGGATTCCGCCGTGTCGAGAAGAAGCGTGATCTCGTCGGGAGTCAGCGGCTCGATCCCGAGGAGGTCCTTGGAGCGAAGATTCGCGACCGTCAGGTGGGCCTCTCCAGGATCCAGACCTCGTCGACGGCGTCCGTCTCCTCGAACAGGACCTGGATGACCTCCCGCTGGGAGGTGGGGACGCTCTTGCCGACGTAGTTGGCTTCGATCGGGAGCTCGCGATGGCCGCGGTCGATGAGAACGGCCAGCCGGATGGCGCGGGGCCGCCCGAGGTCGATGACTCCGTCGAGGGCGGCGCGGATCGTCCGGCCCGTGTAGAGGACGTCGTCGCACAGGAGGACCGTCCGTCCGTTCAGGTCGAAGTCGATCTCCGTCTTTTTCAGGAGGGGCTGCGGGGCGACCGTCGAGAGATCGTCGCGGTAGAGGGTGATGTCGAGAGTGCCGACCGGAAAACTCTGCTTGACGAGGTCCGAGAGCCGGGACGAGAGCCGGTTCGGCCAGCGGAACGCCGCGAGTCCGGATGCCGATGAAGGCCAGCTCCGGAAGGTCCTTCTGCCGCTCAGCGATCTCGTGAGCCATCCGGTCGACCATGCGCCGGATGCGATCGGCATCCAGGATTTTGGCCTTTTTGATCAGCTCTTCGGTCAAGTCCGCGCGAGTCTATGGGGTCGATCCACCCCCGTCAAGAACGGCGCGGAAAATGCGCTTCCCCGCGGGCACGCACCGCGCTAAAATACGGCATACACAGCCGCAAGCCGACATGGTGATCTACAACGCAGCCACGCGAGAGCTGACGGCCAAGATCGTTTACTACGGTCCCGGCCTCTGCGGCAAAACCACCAACCTCAAGGTGCTCCACGACCGGCTCGAGCCGGGAACCGCGGGCAAGCTCCTGAACCTCCAGACGCAGACCGACCGCACGATCTACTTCGACCTCCTGCCGGTCGAGCTCGGCGACATCAAGGGCTACAAGATCCGGTTCCAGCTCGCGACGGTGCCCGGCCAGACCGCGTTCAACGAGACCCGGCGCGTCGTGTTGAAGGGCGTCGACGGAATCGTGTTCGTGGCCGACTCCCAGTGGACGATGCTCCCGAAGAACCTCGAGGCCTGGCAGAACCTCAAGGACAACCTGAAGTCCAACGACATCACGTTCGAGAGCATCCCGGTCGTCGTCCAGTACAACAAACGCGACCTCGCCGACATCCTGGCCGTCGACGCGATGCAGGAGGCCCTCGGCCTCTCCGCCTATCCCTTCGTCGAGGCGGTCGCCTCGGCCGGACGCGGCGTCACCGAAACCTTCAAGCTGATCTCCAAGCTGACGTTCGTCGACCTGCTGCGGCGCCTGCAGGGCCGCCGCGCCGAGGAGGCCGGAGCCGCGCAGGCCTCCGACGAGCAGGCCCGACAGGACGATCTCCAGAGCTGGAAGAACTCCCTGCTGAAGCGGGAGTCGCAGCCGGCGATCCCGATGCAGCGCGCGTCGCGGCCGCTGTCGCTGGTGCCGCCGGTGACCGACGAGCCGCCGTTCGACACCAGCGAGCTTGCCCGCGGCGTCGACGACGACGAGCCGTCTCCCTACGCGGTTCCCGAGCCTCCGGGCGCACCGGTACCTCCACCGGCGGTCGGCGCCTACGACCCCGCCGAGACGGTTCGCATGGAGGCGATTGGAGACGACGTCCTGGGCGAAGCCGCGGCGCCCGAGGAAGCCGGGGAGCCGCTTTCGGAGGCGGAGGAGATCGCCGTCGACGAGATTCCCGTCGAGCGTCGCGCCGGGGCCGGAGCCACCCCAGCCGGCGTTCCTCCCGGCCGAAACGGCGCAGGACGACCGCATCGAGCTGCTCGAGCAACGGCTCCGCGAGACCGACGACCGCGGGTCGCGCGAGCGCGAGGCCGCCGAACGGCTGAGCGAAGCCCTCTCGTCGGTGCAGGAGCGAGTGGCGGCCGCGAGCTCGCAGCTGGCGGCGCTGGGCGAGCGGTTGGCCGCGGTCGAACAGGGAGTCGGCGGGCTGCACGAGGCCCTCGGCTCGGCGTTGCAGCGTCTCGCGCCGGTCGAGAGCGCCGCCGGGCGGCACTCGGAGCTGGAGGCTGGCCTGCGCGGGCTGGAGGCCGGCCTGCGAGACCTCGACGAGCGCCTGCGCTCCGAGGCCACTCGACAGCGCAAGGACTCGGACGACGTCGCGATGGCCTTGCGGGGGTTGAGCGAGCGCGCGCAGACCGTGGACCAGCAGATGACGTCGATGACGAATCGGGTCGGCGGGCACGACGAGGCGTTGTCCGGGCTGCGCGGCCTGGCCGACCGGGTCGGCGGCCACGACGAGGCGTTGTCCGGGCTGCGCGGCCTGGCCGAGCGGATCGGCGGACACGACGAGGCGTTGTCCGGGCTGCGCGGCCTCGCCGACCGGATCGGCGGCCACGAGGAGGCGTTGTCCGGGCTGCGCGGCCTCGCCGACAGGGTCGGCGGCCACGAGGAGGCTTTGTCCGGGTTGCGCGGGCTGGCGGACAGGATGCCGCCGCTCGAGGAGCACGTCGCCGCGCTCTCCCGGTTCGCCGAGAAGCTGCCCGAGCTCGAGATGCAGGTCGAGTCGGTGCTGCGCGCCCACCACGAGCTCGAGTCCACGTTCGAAGAGAAGACGGGGCAGGGCCGGCGGGAGGCCGAGGACATCCGGTCCCAGATCGCGCCGCTTGCTCGAGGACCGCGTCCGCCGCCACGAGTCCGACGCGCTGCTCTTCTCGGAGATGGAGCGCCTGCGGGAGTCCCTGGCCGATTCGCTCCATGACCTGGCCGAGCGCGTCCGCTCGACCGTTCGGGAATGACGCGGGCGACGGCGCGGCAACTATTCGCGCGTCGAGTCCGGGATCCCTCGTCGCTGAGCTCCTCGTGATGACGGCCTATTCGAGACGCCCCCCGCCGTCATCCCGAGCGAAGCGAGGGATCCCGAACTTAGCGCACGCCGACCCGCCTACTGTCCCAGATCCCCCGCTCTCAGCCGCGACAGAAACCTCTCGTCGTTCCGCCAGTCGGGTTCCACGCGGACGGTCAGCTCCAGGAAGAGGCGCTTGTCGAGCTCCCGCTCGAGCTCCTCGCGGGCGGCCTTTCCGATCTCGCGGATCATCGACCCGCCTTTGCCGACGACGATTCCCTTCTGGCCCTCGCGCTCGACCACGATCGAGGCGGTGACGACCGTGATGTCCTGCCCCTGCCCGGGGCCCACGGACTCGATCAGGACGGCATGCGCGAACGGCAGCTCGTCGCGCGTGCGCTCGAGAAGCTTCTCGCGGATGACCTCCGCGATCCACTCGGTCTCGGGCGTGGCGGTCAGGAAGTCCGCCGGGTAGGCGGCCTCGCCCTCCGGCAGGCTCGCGGCGAGGACCTCGAAGAGACGCTCGACGTTCTCCCCCGTGCGCGCCGAGACCGGCACGACCTCGCCGGAACGCGTGCCGGGACGACAGGTCCGGCGATCAGGGGAAGCAGCGTCTCCTTTTTCAGGAGGTCGATCTTGTTGAGCGCCAGAATCGCCGGCGTGCCGGCCTTCGCGAGGAGCCCGAGGATGAAGTCCTCGCCCGGCCCGCGTTTGTCGGCCGCGTCGAGGACGAACAGGACCAGCTCCGCCGACGAGAGGGCGTCGGTCGCGTCGCGAACCATCGCCGTGTTCATGCGGTGCTGGGGCCGGTGAATGCCCGGACGTATCGACCAGGGCGAGCTCCGCGTCCGGCCGGCGGGCGACGCCCAGGATGCGCCGCCGGGTGGTCTGCGGCTTGTCCGACACGATCGCGACCTTTTCCCCCACCAGGGCGTTGACCAGCGTCGACTTGCCCGCGTTGGGCCGGCCCACGACCGCGACTTCGCCGACCTTCAAACCCGGCAGCGCCTAGTGGTCTGACTTCATGCGGACGGAGGACGCCGAGGCCTCGCCGGACGGAGAGCGAGCCGGCGGCGGGGACGGGCTGGCCAGAGGCTCGATCCGAACCCTGTAGACCCGCCGGCGGTCGGCCTCCTCGACCGTGAACCGCAGGTCCGACTCCCGATAGGTCTCCCCCGGCTTGGGGATGTGGCCCAGACGGCTCGCCAGGAAGCCGGCGACCGTCGTGAACTCGTCTTCCTCCGGCCCCCGCCCGAAGAGATCCCGCACGACCTCGATGTGGGCCTTGCCGGAAACCGAGTAAGCGTTCTCCCCCGCTTTCGTGACCCGCTCGCGCTCGTCCTCGTGCTCGTCGGAGATCTCGCCGACGATTTCCTCCAGGAGGTCCTCCACGGTCACCAGCCCCGAGACGCCGCCGTATTCGTCCACCACGATCGCCATCCAGAGGTGCCGTCGCTGGAACTCCCGCAGCAGCTCGGAGACCTTCTTGGTCTCCGGAACGAAATACGCTTCCCGCATCAGCTCCGCGATCGAGCGATTCGCGCCCGACCGGAGCGCCTGCAGCGTGTCCTTGACGTGGACGATCCCGACGACGCTGTCGATGGTTCCGCGCACGACCGGGATGCGCGAGTACTTGGACTCGACGAAGAGGTCGAAGAGAACCGTCAGCGAGGCGGCCACGTCGATCCAGACGACGTCCGTCCGCGCCGTCATGACCTCCCGCACGCGCGTGTCGCCGAAGTCGACGATCGACATCAGGAGCTTCTCCTCTTCCTTCTCGAGGATGCCCTCCTGGCGGCCGACGTCGATGTAGGCGCGAACCTCCTGCTCGGTCGCCTCGGGAGGCTTCTCCGGAGCGGGCGTTCGGCCGGCGAAGATCCGCCGGATCAGGAAGGCGATCGGCAGCAGAAGCCAGGACGCCGCCTCGATGACGGGCAGGAGGCGCGCGACGATCTTCTCCGGGTCCCGGTTCGCGTCGCGGCGCAGGAGGCCGATCTCCGTCAGGAGCCAGCCGGAGACGAAGAAGAGTCCGCCCCAGAGCCACGGCCGCGGCACGCCGAAAGTCGTGAACCCCGACACCGTCGTCAGGAGTCCGGTCAGCAGGAGCGCCTGGACGACGACCTTGGTCGTGGTCCGGACGATCTCGACTTCCCCGGCCCCCGAGAGGATCCGAGCGCGCTCCGGGTGCTCCTCGAGGAGCCCCCGCACCTTGATCGGCGAGAGCCGGTCGAGGGCCAGCGCGAAGGTCTCGAACAGGAGAAACGCCATGTAGCAGAAGGCGGCCGAGAGGAGCGCGATCACGAGCGCCGCCTCCGGCCGGAGCCGGCGGGAGGATCCGCGATCTCGAGCCGGCGCCGGAGCCGGCGCTCCAGCGTCTCCATTTCGCCGTCGTCGGTCTCGTGGTCGTAGCCCATCAGGTGCAGGAAGCCGTGGAGCAGGAGGCGGTCGATCTCGCGCGCGCGGGAGTCGGATCTGCGGCCGGGCTTCCCGCCCGGCGTAAGGGACCGAGATCGACGATGTCCCCGAGAAACCCGTTTCCGCCCTCACCCGCCGGGAACGCGAGCACGTCGGTCGACCGGTCCTTGCCCCGGAAGCGCCGGTTCAACCCGCGCATGCGGGCGTCGGCGCAGAACAGGACGGACACCTCGCCGGCGCTGGAGCGCGGTCGCCCGCGAGGCGCGCGTCAGGAGCTTCCTGACTCGCGCCGGAGATGGCGCGCCCGACACCCGGCCCTGCACGTCCACGTTCATACCGCGCGCGGGCCGGCGGTTTCCGAGACGGGACCGGTCTCCGACGCGCGCCGCCGCGCTCGCTCCCGGTTGAAGTCGAAGCCGGGGTAGTCGATCCGATGGTGGAAGACCGTCGCGACCGAACGCTCGAGCGCGTCGACGATGATCGCCAGGTCCCGCATCGTGAGGTCGCACTCGTCGAACTGGCCGTCGCGCAGGCAGTCGTCCACGATCGTCTGGATCATGGCCCGGATCTTGGCCGGCGTCGGCTCGATCAGCGTGCGCGAGGCCGCCTCGACCGCGTCCGCGATCATGAGAATGCCGAGGATGCGGCTCGACGGCTTCGGGCCCGGGTACCGGTACTCCGTCTCGCGGACGGCGCCCTGCGCCGGGTCCGACTTCGTCAGCGCCTTCTGGTAGAAGTACCGGATCAGCTTGGTGCCATGGTGCTCGCGGATCGCCGTCACGATCGGCTCCGGCAGCCGCGCCTTCTTGGCCATCTCGACGCCTTCCTTGACGTGCGCGGCGATGATGAGAGCGCTCATGGAAGGCTCGAGCTGGTCGTGGCGGTTGAAGCCCTTGGGCTGATTTTCGATGAAGTAGTCGGGCATCTTGGTCTTGCCGATGTCGTGGTAGTACCCCGACACCCGCGCCAGGAGCGAATCCGCGCCGATCGCCTCCGCCGCCGCTTCGGCCAGGTGGCCGAGCATCAGCGAGTGCTGGTACGTCCCGGGCGCCTCGAGGGCGAGGTTGCGGAGGAGCGGCAGGTTCTGGTTGGAGAGCTCGAGCAGCCGGATGTCGGTGACGACCGAGAAGAGGTGCTCGAAGACCGGCAGGAACAGCGCGACGACCATCGAGACCGTCAGCCCCCCGGCGATTCCCGCCAGCGCGTCATACAGGAATTCCCAGCCCCAGGGGCCGGCATTCAGGAAGTGGATCGCCACGATCGCGACGAGGTTGCCGGCGGCCACCATCCCGCCCATCCAGAGCAGGACGCTGCGGGAGCGAAGCCTTCCGAGGCCGTAGATGCCGGCGAGCGAGCCGACGACGGCGAAGATCGCGAACGGGAACGAGAGTCCCATCAGCACGCCGGCCCCGACGGCATGGACGAGCGCCACGAGCAGCGCCGGGCCCATTCCGGCCACCAGGCTCACGACGATCGGCCCCGCCGCGAACGGGATCGCGAAGTTCACGGCGCCCGAAGCGCCCTCGAGCGACGGCGACAGGGCCTGCGCCAGCGCAAAGGCGGCGCGCGTGATCAAGGCGAACAGGATCCCGGTCGCGATCACGGATCCGAAGACGACGTCGGAGGACCGCTCGCGCCTCCGGCGGCGCTGCCGCCGCGCGTCCAGCCAGAACGCGGCCGCAGCGAGGATCTGGAGAATCAGGACCCCGGTGACCTTGACCCACGAGGAGGGATCGGAGGCCGAGGCCCGGACGGCCGCGATCCACTGCGCGGCGCGCGGCGTGACCTCGTCGCCGCGGCGGACGATGACCTTGCCCCGGGGGATCCGCGTGAAAACGCTTTCGACCGAGCGAGCCGCCGCGTCCCGCCGCGCCGCGGTCTGAGTCGGGTCGTGGGTCAGGTTGGGGCGCAGAATCGCGGCCAGAAACGCCGCGACCTCGGCGCGCTCGCGCGGGGTGAAGGTCGTCTCGGCCAGGCGGGCCGCCACGGCCGACCGGGTCTCGTTGCCGTACTCGATCGCCCCGATCTCGCGGCGGCGGGATTCGCGTCCCGAGGACGTGTCCCGTACGAGGAGCCCGCGCGCGCGGGCATCCGGCGCGAGGTCGCGGTGGTCCACGATGCCACCCCGGTACAGGTCGAGGCCGATGGAGACCGCGCGGTTTTCGACCTCGGTCGAGAACCCGTTGCGCGCCAGAGCCGAGAGAGCCTCGTCGCCGATCGGCAGGCTGAAGGCGTCGCGCAGCTCGGGCGTCACCAGGCCGCGCGGCCGCGTGCGCGCCGCCACAGGACGGGCTCCGGCGAAGGCTTCGCGGACCAGTTGTTCGAAGCGGGCCGGGGCCTGGCCGTCGGATTCGTACAGGGGAAGCACTTCGGCGGCGGACTCGGCGCGCCGCCGCGAGGTCGCGTCGGGATCCGGGACGATCAGGTCGCGCGGGGCGACGACGTCGCGCGTCGCGATGGCGCCGGGCGTCGCCGGCGAATCGCGAAAGGACAGGGCGGGCGAGAACGACAGCGTGCTGACAATGACGTACGCCGCGGCCCAGAGCAGCGGACGCATCCGGAAGCCTCGCTCCGGCGCCTCTCCGACGGGCTTCGGGGAGCGCTGAAAATGCTTCGCGGTGCGCCCGGGGGGCGCTTCAGCAGACATGGCGAACTCAGCGGGCGGCCGGAGACGGGGAGCGTCCGCTCGCGCTGGCGGCGGCCGCCTCCCGCTCGCGGTCGAGCGCTTCGTAGGCGGTGATGATCGACTGGACGAGGGTGTGGCGGACGACGTCGCGCTCGTCGAAGAACACGAATCGGATGGTCTCGATCCCGGAGAGCACCTGGCGCGCCTCCCTCAGGCCCGAGGTCTTCCCCTGCGGCAGGTCGATCTGCGTGATGTCGCCCGTGACCACTGCCTTCGAGCCGAAGCCGATCCGGGTCAGGAACATCTTCATCTGTTCGGAGGTCGTGTTCTGCGCTTCGTCGAGAATGATGAAGGCGTCGTTGAGCGTGCGGCCGCGCATGAACGCGATCGGGGCCACCTCGATGATGCCGCGCTCGAGGAGCTTGGCGGTCTTCTCGTAGCCCAGGATGTCGTAGAGAGCGTCGTAGAGCGGTCGCAGGTAGGGGTTGACCTTTTCGACGAGGTCGCCGGGAAGGAATCCGAGCTTCTCTCCGGCCTCGACGGCGGGCCGCGCCAGCACGATGCGCTTGACCTTCTTCTCCAGGAGGGAGGCAGCGGCCATGGCCACGGCCAGATAGGTCTTGCCGGTGCCGGCGGGACCGATCGCGAAAACCAGGTCGTGCCGGTCGATCGTCTGGACGTAGATGCGCTGCTTCAGATTGCGCACCGTGACGACGGACTTCAGAGTCGGGCCGAAAGGGCTCTCCGTGAAGAACTCCGCCAGGGAGACGGAGGGATCTTCCTTCGCGACACGGATCGCCGTAGAGACGTCGCTGACACGCAGCGGGTAGCCTCCGGCCAGGAGATCCGTGAGCCCGGCCAGCAGCCGGCGCGCGGCGTCCTCGTTGGGCCCCTCGCCCAGAACGGCAATCTCGCTGCCGCGCGACTGGAGACGGACGCCGAAGGCGGCCTCGATGGCCCGCAGGTTTTCGTCGGCGATTCCGAAGAGCGCGGTCAGTCCGGTGTCGGGGAGGGTTACGGCGTGGTTTGAGTCAGAAATCGGCGCTGCTCCTTGAGGGGGTAAACGGTACCACGAGAGGGGCCGGGCCCTTCGGCCGGCCCCTCTCATCAGGAGCTAAGTTGTTCGTGAGCAATGCCTTAGGCGGGCCCCTACTTGCCTTTGGAGATGGACTTGGCCATGTCCTCGAGACCGTTCTCGACGGCGTCCCGGACGGTCGACCCTTTCGCCTTCTGGCGGAGCTGGCCGACGACCGCGCCCGACTTGTCCGTGATCATCAGCTCCAGCCCGACCCCCGGGTTGGCCGCCCAGCCGCCCCAGTAGCGCGCGGCCCCGCTCGGCTCCCACGCGTTGAAGACGTTGCCCTCTATGGTCAGGTCCGCGGGCCCCTTTTCGACGATTTCGAAGCCTTCCTCTCGAGCCACTGCTCCGCGTACTCCTTCCCGTCCTGGGCGGCGTCGCGACACTCGCGGCCCTTTCCGTTGCAATCGAAGTCATTGACGCGGACGGACTTGTGAGACTTCAGGCTGCCGTTCGGGAAGTAGACCCAGTCGGAGTCCTTGCCCTGGACGAGTTTGTCGTAGTCCTTCAGGAACTTCTGCGGTTCGTCCCTTTCCTTGGCGTCGTCGGAATCGACGAACATCTTGGGAACGGCGAGAGCCGTCGAGACGGCGACCAGGAAAAAGGCGACGGGGATCACGGCCAGGAGCCGGCGCGCGAAAGAACTCATCTTGAATCTCCTTCGGACTCAATTGTATCAGGCCGACGCGGATTCGGAAGAGGCCCGCCCGTCGAACCGCAGACGCTGGAGGACGGCGTCGCCGGCCTGAGAAGTGGTCAGAGATCCGCCCACGTCGGCGGTCGCCGCGCCCTCCCGCACGCACGCCGCGACCGCCGCCTCGATCGCCTCCGCCTCGACGGTTCGGCCCAGGTGATCCAGAAGCAGTCCCGCCGTCAGGATCGCGCCGAACGGGATTGGCCCGGCCCGTGCCCGCGTACTTGGGCGCCGACCCGTGCACCGGCTCGAACATCGAGACGCGGCCGGGGTGGATGTTGCCCGAGGCCGCCATCCCGAGCCCGCCCTGCAGCGCCGCGCCGAGATCGGTCGCGATGTCGCCGAACATGTTGTTGGTCACGATGACCTCGAACTGGCGGGGGTCCTTGACCATCTGCATGCAGAGCGCGTCGATGTAGAGGTGCGAGGCTTCGATCTCGGGATACTCCCGCGGCCACGTCGGCGAAGCTCCGCTGCCAGAGGTCTCCGACGAACCGCATGGCGTTGGACTTGTCCGACATGACGACGCGCTTGCGGCCCCTCGCGCGGGCGTATTCGAAGGCGGCCCGCAGGATGCGCTCGACCCCCTTGCGCGTGGAGACGTCTTCCTGGACCGCGACCTCGTCGGGCGTGCCCTTTTTCAGGTGGCCGCCGGCGCCCACGTAGGAGCCCTCCGTGTTCTCGCGGAAAACCACGAAGTCGACGTCCTTCGCCGCCGAAGCCCTTGATCGGGCACAGCCGGTCGTCGAGACAGCGCACCGGGCGGAAGTTGACGTAGAGGTCGAGCCGAAACCGCGCGCCGAGGAGGATGTCGGCGGCGTGCTTCATGTCGGGGACGCGGGGATCGCCGAAGGCGCCCATGAAGATCGCGTCGTAGTTGCGGGACAAGTCGTCGAACGCGCCCGGCGGCAGCGACTCCCCGGTCTTCAGGTAGTGGTCGGCGCTCCACGGGAAGAAGACGGGCTCGAACGCGAAGCCCCGCTCGCGCGCCACCCGGTCCAGGATCTTGACCGCCTCCGCGGTGACGTCGACGCCGATTCCGTCGCCCGGAACGACCGCGATTCTCATGAACCGGCGGACGATAGCACGAGGTCCCGCCGGGGGCGCTCTGCCCGGGGCTTACGGCTTAGAATCTCCCCATGACCTTCGCCGACGCCGTCCGGGAAGTCCTCCACGAGGCCTCCGGTCGGCCCGAGCGGCCCACGCCGGGAAGCCTCTGCGACCGCGTGGCGCGCGAGACGGAGCGTTTTCTGGATCGCGTGCAGTTCGCCGCCGATCGTTACGTGCGGCACCCGATCCTCCTGTGGGACAACTGGGAGGTCATGCTCATCGCCTGGCAGAGCGGCCAGATCACACCCATCCACGATCATCGCGGGGTCCTCGGCGGCATGGCCGTGCTGTCCGGCACCCTCGCGGAGGAGCGGTTCTCGACGCCCTCTGGCCGGCCCGAGCTCTTCGAGAGCCGCGTGCGCCCCGAGGGCGATCTCTCCGACATCGGTCCCACGGCCCTGCACCGCCTGACTCCGACGAGCGCTCGCGCGGTTTCCCTCCACATCTACCGGCCGCCGCTGCGCACGATGGGAATCTGGGACGACACCGGGATGGTCAGCGTCATGCCCTCGGCGTTCGACGTCGGAGAAGAGGTCCTGGCCAGGGCGCTCTGAGCCGGGCTCAGGGCCCCGGAGACGCGAGGACCCTGGCCCAGTCCCTTCCGAAGGCGTCGCGAACCCGCTCGACGACGCGCTCTCCGGCCGACGGCGTGGACGCCGCGGAGGCGATCCGGACCCGAAGGCGCGGGCTCCCGAGCGGCCGCGCCGACGGCGACGCGTCCGGATCGAGTCGGTAGGCCCGCACGGCTTCGATCGCCAGGCGCGAGCGGCCGACGTCGGGCGCGAGCTCGACTTCCCCGAAGGCGTCCCACCGGGCGGCGGCGCGCCCGATCAGCGTGTCCTGCCCGTGAAATCCGTCGAAGGTGGCGCGGTGCGCCGGCCAGCGGACGAGCGCGTCCCGCGCGGAGAGCGCGCCGCCTGCGGCGAGCGCGCCGATCGCGGCGAGGGCCGCAGCCCGGCGCCGGTCCGGGCGCACCCGGCCGATGATCCAGAGCCAGCCCGCGGCGGCGGCCACGGCCGCGACGGAGGTCAGGTAGGCGAAGCGTGCGCCGTTGGGATGGTCCGCCTGACCTCCTGCGACGACCGCGGCCAGGCCCGCGATCGCGTGCGCGAGGAGCAGGGCCGAGAGCGCCTCGCGCGGCTTCAGCAGCGCGCGCCCGAGAGCGACGGCGACCGGAATTCCGAGCAGCCATCCGAGGCGGGACCGTCCCGGCAGGTCGTGGCGGGCCGTCGGGTCGGGAAGAAACCAGGGAGCCGCGAGCGTATCGGCGGCGGCGGCGAGGGGCGGCATCGTGGAACTCGTCCGCGCCATTTCGAGCCAGACGTTGTGATCGGCGGTCCGGGCGAAGTAGCGGGTCGAGCGCCCTTCCCGGAGAAGGAAGAGAGGCGCCACGGCCAGGGCGAATGCTCCTGCGAAAGCGCACGCCCGCAACACCCGCGGTCGAAGGCTGTCTGCGCCCGGCGACGGCCATGAGGCGAAGAGCAGGAGCGCCGCGGCGGCCGGCCAGGCCGAGAGGTACACGTGCGCGCCGACGCCGACCACGAGTCCCGCCGCGGCCGCCAGAGCCGGCCGTCCACGCCGCCGCGCCGAGACGAGCAGGAGCGTGGCGACGTCAACGATCGGCGCGAGCACGATCATGACCCAGGCCCAGCGCGAGAGGATCAGGGCCCAGCGCATTCCCGCCAGGGCCAGCGCCGCCAGCGCCCCGCCTCCCGCCGGAAGCAGGGCCCGGCCCAGGAGCGCGGCGGTCACGAGCGAGAGCGACCCTGCCAGGGCCGAAGGAAACCGGACCCCGAAGACGGTCGTCCCCCAGAGCCGCAGCGCGGCCCGGTAGCCCTCGAGGTACAGGACGCCGACGCTCCCGTACGGTTTGGCCGCGCCGTAGGGGGCGGCCCGGATGGAGTCGGCGAAGTCGGCGGGCTCCGCCGGAAAGCGCGAGGGCCGGGCGGATCAGCGACAGATCGTCTACCCAGAGGGGCTCCGGCAGACGCGAGATCGACACGAAGCGCAGCGCCGTTCCGGCCAGGAGCGCGGCGGCCACCAGCGCGATCCGGGCGCCGCGCCGAATTGGGATCGGCTCGAGGGGGGCCGCCGCTGACCGCGTCCGGCTCCAGGCGAAGAACAGCGCCGCGGCCAGTCCGCCGGCCAGCGCGGCGCCGCACACCGGCATCAGCCCCAGAAAGAGCCGGACCGCCGCCCACCCGGGATCGGGATCGGCGAGCACGCCCGGACGGATCCAGCGTACGAGGTCGACTCCGACGGTCAGCGCGACGGCCGTCCCGACGAGGATGGCGGAGACGCGAGAGATCCTAGCGGTCACGGGAGCGATCCGCGCCTGGCCACCACGATCGCGATCTCCCGGCCCGAAGCGTCCCGGATCCTCTCTACGACCCTCTCCTCCGGCCCCATCTTCGTCGCGGAGTGAGCGACGCGAAACACCCGCCCTCGCGCGTCCTGGTCTCGACCGGCCGGCATCGGACCCGGGCTCGGATCCAGTCGGTACCGGCGGACGGTGTCGATCGTCCGGTCCGAATAGCCGAGATCCTTCTCCACGCCGACGGTCCCGTAGGTCTCCCATCTCGCGGCCGCGCGGCCGATGAGGGTGTCGCCCCCCCAGAATCCTTCGAAGGTCGACCGTCGCTCGGGCCAGACGATGAGCGCGTCCCGCGCGCCGAGGACGCCGGACAAAGCAAAGGCCCCCACGATCGCGAGCGCGGCCTGACGCCGGCGGGGAGGGGGGACCGCCGACAGAAGCCAGAGGGCTCCGCCCGCGGCCGCGACCGCGGCGACGGACGTCAGGGAGGCGTACCGATAGCCGTTGGGAGTTCCGGGCCGTCCCCACGCCATCGAGGTCGCGAAAGCCACAGCCCCGTTGGCGAGCAGCCAGCCGGAGAGCTCGTCCCGCGGGGACAGGAGCGACCGCAGCAGGGCCGCGGCGACGGCGGACCCCACGATCCAGCCCAGTCGCGCCCGGCCGGGGATGTCGTGGCGGGAAACCGGATCCGGCGTCCAGAAGGGCGCCCCGAGCGCCGCCGCGACGTTTTCGATCGAAGGCCAGTACCAGTGCGCGCCGGCGCGCCGAATGTCGTCGAGCGGCGTGTTCGCGCCGACGCGGCCGAAGTAAGGGTTCCCTCCCCTCGCCGCGACGAGCGGCAGGACGGCCAGGGCAAAGCCCGCCGCAAAGAGCGCGGCGCGAGAGAGGCGGCGGCCCGCCGGCTCCTCTTCCGCGCCGGGCCAGAGCGCCCAGAGCCCCAGCGCCGCGGCCCCGCTCCATGCGGCGAGATACACGTGAGCGCCGAGGCCAGCGACCACGCCGGAGAGCGCGGCCAGGAGCGGGCGTGAGCGGCGGCGTGCCGACAACAGCAGGAGTGCGGCGATGTCGAGCAGGGGCGCGAGGACGATCGCGTTCCACGCCCAGCGCGAGAGAATGAGGTGCCACCGGAGCCCCGCCAGGACGAGCCCCGTCAGCGCGCCGCCCCCCCGCGGCAGAAGGGCTCGCCCCAGCAGCGACGCCGTGACGAGCGACAGGATGCCCGCGAGCGCGGAGGGGGCGCGCACTCCCAACACCGTCGTTCCGAAAAGAGACAGGGACGCCCGGTAGAGCTCCAGGTAGAGAGTCCCCACGCTGCCGCCCGCCTCGCCGGGAACGAACGGAACCGGATACGACCAGGTTCCGAAGTCCGAAGCCGTCCCGCGCAAGGCGAGCGCCGGCGCAATCTCCGACAGATCGTCGATCCAGAGGGGACCGGGGATCGAAGCGAGGCCAACGACGCGCAGCGTCGCCCCGGCCAGGATCGCGGCCGCGCCGAGCGCGATCAGACTCGAGCGCCCGAGGGGAAGGGTCACAGGCTCGCTCCGGCCGAGGGCCGAGGCGGCCGACGAAGGAGCAGAACGCCGCCGCGAGAACCCCGGCCGACCCTGCCATCGCGAGAGTGGCGAGTCCCAGGAGGAGGCGCATCGGGGCCCAGGCGATCTCGGCGTCGAGCAGGAGATCCAGACGGACCCACCGGATCATCTCGACGGCGGCGACGAAGGCCGCCGCCAGGCCGGCCAGGATCGACGCCCGGGCCCCCGATGTCGGGGGAGCCCCGGCCGCGGTCACTTCTGGAAGAAGAGGAAGAGATTGACGGCCGAAGGGCCGAGAGAGAAAAAATCGCCCGACTTCAGCGGGCGGGCGCAGTCTTCTTCGGAGATGCCTCCCGAGATCGTCCGGCGCCGGGATCGGGTCTCCATTCAGGTACGTGCCGCACGTCGAGCGCATGTCCACCAGCCGGTACTGCGCCCCGTCGCCCTCCATCCGGCGCACGACCTTGGCGTGGAGACGGGAGACCTCCACGTTCAGGAAAGCCTCGGGCGTCGAGACGCGAAATCCCGAGACCGGCATCCCGACGCCGATGTACTCCGGCACCTCGCGCCCGATCAGGAGCTCCTCGAAGTCGAGCTTGACCAGGCCGGCGTTGTAAGGTCCCAGGCCGAGCAGGAAGTGGCCCGAAGGCAGGCGCAGCAGGGTCTTCTCCAGACGCGTCGACATGCCGGCCATTCCGTTGTCGACGAACGACATGACGTCGCGCTGGCGGGACTCCAGAGCCTCGCGGCAGATTGCCGAGTAGATATCGTCCCTCATCGCACCCCCGTGCGTTTCTCAGAACAGAGCGGGCTTCGCCTCTATTTTACGACGGTTTGAGCTAATTCACCGGCTCGTCGGCGGCCTCGCGGACCTCCTCGGCGGTGGGCTCGAGCTCGACCGTCCAGCGCTCGAACACCTCGTCGGGCAGCTCCGTCAGGAACCGGGAGGGCTCCAGGATGACATCCACGCCGTAACGGTCCCGCGCCAGCATCGGGTAGACCAGGGCGACCTCGTTCTTGGCGCGGGTGACCCCGACGTAGAAGAGCCTCCGCTCCTCCTCCAGGCCTTCGTCCGTGGCGACCGAGCGGTAGTTGGGAAAGCGCCCTTCCGACAGCCCCATGACGATGACGCGGCTCCACTCGAGCCCCTTGGCCTGGTGAATCGAGGACAGGACGACCCGGTCGTCGTCGGGCTCTCCCGCCACGACGTCCTCGCCCGAGAGCTCGTTGAAGAGCGTGACCTCTTCCAGAAACGCCGGGAGCGACGCGTAGCTCTGGGCAAACTGGGCGAACTGCTCGAGGTCGTCCAGACGGGCGTCGCCGTTGGGGAACTTGGCCCGGGCGAAGTCGCGGTAGACATCCTCGACGACCGAACGGATCGCCTCGGAGGGCGTCGAGCGCAGCGAAGGCGAGTCCAGCCGGGCCAGCAGTGAGCGGAACGGCCGCAGCGCGGCCTCGCTGCCGCGGCCGAAATCCGCGGTCTTCGGATCGAGCGCCCGGAACGCGGCCAGCGGGTCCGGGCGGGATCCGATCGCCTCCCACACCGCCGACGCGGAGCGCTCGCCGATCCGCGGGAAGATCTTCAATGCCCGCTTCCAGGAGAGCTCGTCTTTGGGATTCACGATGATGCGCAGGAAAGCCAGGACGTCCTTGACGTGCCGCTGCTCGAAGAAGCGGGTGCCGGAGCGGATCTCGTACGGGATGCCGCGGCGGGTCAGCTCGATCTGCAGCTCGAGCGCCTGGTAGTGGGCGCGGTAGAGCACGGCGAGGTCCTGGAGCTTCTCCCCCTCGTCGTGCCACTCGAGCAGGCGCTGCGCGGCGAAGCGCGCCTGGTCGGGAATGTCCGGCAGAGCGACGACCGCGGGCATCGGACCGCTGTCCCTGGCCGCCCGCAGCTCCTTGGGGAACTGGCGCTCGTTGTGCGAGATCGAGGCGTTGGCGAGCGCGAGGATCTCGGGCGTCGAGCGGTAGTTCCGGGTCAGGCGATAGGTCTGCGCTTCCGGATAGCGCCGCGGGAAGCCGAGGATGTTCTCGAACGAAGCGCCGCGGAAGGAGTAGATCGCCTGGGCGTCGTCGCCGACCACCGTGACGTTCTTCTTGAGCCTCGCCATGCCGTCCACGATGTCGCCCTGGAGGCGGTTGGTGTCCTGGTACTCGTCCACGAGAATGTGGTCGTAGCTGCCCGCCAGCTGAGCGGCCGCCTCGGAGTTCTCGTCGAGGAGGCGCTTCCAGAGAAGCAGCAGGTCGTCGTAGTCGCAGGCGTTGCCCAGGCGCTTACGCTCGCGGTACCGCTGAAAGACGGACACGATCTCTGTCTCGAGCGGGGCGAAATGCGGCGCGTGCTCGGCCAGGACCTCCGGAAATGCACGGCCGGTGTTGACCGTGTACGAGTACAGGTCGAGCAGGACGTCGCCCTTCGGAAAGCGCCGTTCGAGGGTCGGAATGTTCTTGTCCGAGGTCGCCGCCTCCAGCAGTCTCGCGCGCGTCCTCCGGATCCAGGATCGTGAAGTTGGGCGTCAGGCCCAGGCGGGCGCCGAAGCGGCGCAGCAGACGGTTGCCCACCGAATGGAACGTGCCTCCCATCAGCCGCCGCATGTCGACGGACAGGAGCGACTCGACCCGACGGAGCATTTCGCGCGCGGCCTTGTTGGTGAACGTCAGAAGCAGGATGCGGGAGGGGTCGTGCCCCGACTCGATCAGGCGCGAAACCCGGTAGACGAGGGTGCGGGTCTTTCCCGAGCCGGCGCCCGCGATCACGAGGATCGGGCCTTTGCCCGCCAGGACCACCTCCCGCTGCTCGTCGTTGAGCTCGTTGTCGTAGTCGACGCGATAGCTCTTCAGCCGGGCCGGCGTCTTGAGGACGTACTTGCGCTCCACGCCGGCAGTGTAGCTCCGGCCCTTCCCGGACGTCATCCTTCTCCGCCGCCGGTCGTCTGAGAAGAGGAAACAGGAGGATTTCGATGAACACACCGTCCCTTCGCCGCTCCGTCCTCGCCGCCGCCGCCGGAGCGCTGGCCGTCTCCTTCCCGTTCGCCGCTGCGCTCTCGGCCGGGCAGGCCGGCCGCGCCCCGCGGGAGAAGCGCGGGGCCCCGCGCCTGTTCGCCCGAGTCGCCCGCCACCTGGATCTCACCGCGGACCAGAGGGCGCAGGTCCGCGCGATCCTGAAGGCCCACGCCGAGGAGATCGAGGCGCAGCTCCGCGCCGGACGGGAGGCGCGGCGCGCGCTGCACGACGCCGCGAGGGCCGAGCCCGTCGGCGAGGCCGCGATCCGCGACCTGGCGCGGCGGCTGGGAGAAGCGCACGCCGGCGGCGCACTGCTTCTGGCCAGGATTCGCGCCGAGGCGCTTCCGATCCTGACGGCGGAGCAGCAGGAGAAGCTTCGACACCTCGACTCTCGCCGGCTTCGACGGGGCGAGAAGTTGCTCCATTCGCTTCCGCCCTGGCTGCGGGGCGAGAGCTGAGCCGGCGCCCGCGAGCGCTTCACCGGGGGACCCTCGGCTAGACTCTTCCGGTGTCCCTGCGCCTGACGACTGCCGGCGAGTCCCACGGCCCGCGCCTGACGGCGATTCTGGAAGGGATGCCCGCGGGCCTCCGGATCGAGCCCGAGTTCGTGTCCCGCGAGCTCGCCCGCCGGCAGCACGGCTACGGACGGGGCGGGCGAATGAAGATCGAGAAGGATGCCGCGCTCTTCGAAGGAGGCGTGCGCGGCGGAGTCACGCTGGGCACTCCCCTCGCGATCGGCATCCTCAACAGCGACTTCGCCAACTGGGAGGCCGTGATGGGCCCTCTCCGGGTCGACCCCGAGGCGGCCGCGGCCAGACGCCTCGTGCGCCCGCGCCCCGGCCACGCGGACCTGGCGGGCGGCATGAAGTTCGGGGCGAAGGACCTGCGCGACGTGCTGGAGCGCGCCTCCGCGCGCGAGTCCGTGGCGCGGGTGGCGGCGGGCGCCGTCTGCAAGCTCCTCCTGCGCGAGTGCGGGATCGAGGTCCGAAGCGGCGTCCTCTCTCTCGGCGCGGTGGTGGATGCCGTGTCCCCGCGCTCCTTCGCCTCCCTCGAGAGGGTGCGCGAAGATTCGCCGCTGCGCGCGATCGACGCCGAGCTCGAGAAGAGCATGGTCGCGGCGGTGGACGAGGCGAAGTCGCTGGGCGAGACGCTCGGCGGTTCGATCCTGGTCGCGGCACGGGGCGTGCCGGCCGGCCTCGGATCCTTCGCCTCCTGGGACCGCAAGCTCGACGGCCGCCTGGGCCAGGCCCTCCTCTCGGTTCCCGCGGTCAAGGCCGTCGAGCTCGGCGGCGCGATCGAGGCCTCGCGCGGCCCGGGCTCGGCCGCGCACGACGAGATCGACCGGGGCGCCGACGGTCGACTGCGCCGCCGCACGAACCGCGCGGGCGGTCTGGAGGCCGGCGTGACAAACGGCGAAGACCTGGTCGCCGTCGTGTACATGAAGCCCATCTCGACCCTCGCCCGCGGGCTGGACTCCGTGGACCTGGAGACAGGCGAGCCCGCTCGCGCCGCCTACGAACGCAGCGACGTGACGGCCGTCCCCGCCTGCGGCGTCATCGCCGAAGCCATGCTGGCGTTCGTGCTGGCCGACGCTCTCCTGGAGTCGACCGGCGGGGATCGCCTGGAGGACGTGCGGTCGCGCCTCGCCGCCCATCGCCAGCGGGTGGAAAGGTACCCCGGATAAGGGTCCTGCCCTCGGACCTCATCTGTCCGAGGCGCCGGGGAGGCTGTTCCCATGGGTGCCGCCCTCGCATTTTCGCCTCCGCCGGCCGCAGGCATATGGCATAATGATGATTGCCATATGGCAGGAGGCAGCATGGGTGCAATCACCGACATCGTCCGAACGCTCGGCGGGCCCCGGCTCGTGCCCGCCCGGACCCCCGCGGAGCTGCGGGACGCGCTGCGAGCGGGCCTTCCCTACGGATCGCTGGCGGCGGTCGCCACCGGCTTCTCGATCGACGGCTCCGCGATCGTCGCGATCCTGCGCATCCCCCAGCGCACGCTGGCGCGCCGCAAGAAAGAGCGCCGCCTGACGGCCGAGGAGTCCGACCGGCTCTTTCGCCTGGGCCGGGTGGCCACGCTCGCCGAGGAAACCCTGGGCAGCCGCGAGAAAGCCACGGACTGGCTGCACACCGGGAACCGGTCGCTCGGCGGCGCGACACCGTTGTCCGAGCTCGACACCGACCTCGGCGCCGAGCAGGTGGAAGCGGTGCTCCTGCGCCTGGCCCACGGCGTCGTCGGCTAGCCGTGAAGGTCTGGCGTCTCTGCAAGCGCCGGCACGCGGCCTTCGACGGCGAAGGCGCGCGGCTCGCCGGCGGACGCTGGAACCGGCCCGGTTCGGCCGTCGTCTACACGTCCGAAACGCTGTCGCTGGCCGCGCTGGAGCTTCTCGCGCACGCCGATCCCGCCCTGCTCCCGGCCGACCTCGTCGCCATCGCCGCCGAGCTCCCGGAGGGGATCGCTCCCGAGCGCGTGGATGTCAGCGGCCTCCCGAAGAACTGGCGCCGCTACCCCGCTCCGGAAGCGCTCGGCCAGATCGGCACCGACTGGGCGCGCCGCCTCTCGAGCGTCGCGCTGTCCGTGCCCTCCGTCCTGGTGCCCCGCGAGCGCAACGTGCTCCTGAACCCGGCGCACGAGGACTTCCGCGCGATCCGAGTGGGAAAGCCGGAGCCCTTCTCCTTCGACCCGCGTCTGGCGCGGTAGGACCGGGGGCGGCTACTCGAACCGCACCCGATCGAGTGTCAGCGCGAAATCTCCCGGCCCGGGACCCGCGGCGATGACGACGCCGATCAGGTCGCGGCCGTCGAATCCCTCGAAATCCTTCAGGGGAAAGACGAACTCTTTCCACTGGGCTGGCGCGACGAGCTCGCGCACGAGGGGCTGCCGCCCGCGGGCGAGAGAGAAGAGCATGACCCGGTAGGCTGCGCCGTCTCCCCGGGCCCAGAAGCGCAGCGCCGTCTTGCTCGCGAGGTTCGCGGGCGCCATCGGAAGCTCGCCCGGGGAGAACATCACCCCGGACCACGCGTATGGCAGGCCTCCCGCCACCGTCCCCTGGACCAGGAGGGCGCCCCCGGTTCCCTCGGCGCCTCCCTCCACGACCTTCATCGCGGCCGTGGACTTGCCTCCGACGATCTGGTCGGTCGAGACCGACCACCCCGCGCCGAATTGCGTCTTCGCATCGCCGCCGTCGAAGTCGCTGACGAGCCCACTCTCCGATCCCGGCGGAGGCGGCGCGCTCGACGCCTTGACGAGCTGCGCCCTGGCCTCCGCAACCTCCGCCCGGTAGGTTTCGCGGTCCACGCGCACGCCCCGCTTCCAGACCGCAACGATGTTGCGCGTGGCGCCGACGTCGGACGTCGGATCGCCCCGGACGAGCACGAGGTCGGCGCGCTTTCCGACCGCGATCCGCCCGCGGTCGTCCAGGCCGAAGGCCTTCGCCGGCGCCGAAGTCGCGGCCCGGAGGGCCTCGGTGGGAGTCAGCCCGGCTTCGACGAGCAGCTCCATCTCGCCGTGCATGGTCGCCCCGTGCGCGGTCCCCGGATTCGGGGCGTCGGTGCCCGCCAGGATCGGCACACCGGCGGCTTTGAGCTGCTTGACCGCCGCGACCGCGGCAGCGTAGCTCCGCGTCGGCCCGCCCTCGCGCCGCGGGAACGTCTGCTTGAGGTTTCTGTCGTTTTCCGGGAGAACGAACGGGGCCACGCGGGGATCCGCGGCCAACTTCGCCCCGCCGTCGCGCCAGGCCACCGACTCCAGAACGCTCAGCGTCGGAATGACGAACGCCTTCTTCGACGCCGCGAGCTTCCCGAACCCGGGATCCGGGCTCGTGTCCACGAAGAGATGCGCCAGACCGTCCGCCCCGGCTTCGAGCGCCTCGCGGGCGGACCGGAGGTCCCCGACGTGCACGATCGCGAGCTTTCCGCGCCGGTGCGCGGCCTCGACGAGAGCTGTCAGCGTCGCCCGGTCGAGGGTCGGTATGCTCAACCCGTAGGCGTGGCCGTCGTCGTACACGATCTTGATGTAGTCGGAGCCTTCGGCGATCCGCGCGTCCACGAAGGCCTGCGCCTCCGCCGGGACCGTGATCGTCGGGATTGCCATGCCGTACTCGGTGCCGTGCCCTCCGGGCGCCGTCGCGAGCGTTCCCGCGGTCCGGAGGTCCGCGCGTCCGTTGTCCTTTCCCGCCTCTTCATCGCGCCGGACCTGCACGGCGGTCCCGATGTCCGTGAACATGTCCAGCTCCGTCGTGACGCCCATGACGAGCGCGTCGCGCAGCGCGGTGCCGTAGGCATGGGCATGGGCGTCGATCAGGCCGGGCAGGAGCGTCTTCCCTCTCCCGTCCACTATCGCTGCGCCCTCCGGCGCCGGCAGCGTTCGGCCGAGGGCGGCGACCTTCCCGTCCCGGATCAGGACCGAGGTGCCGGGCAGGACCGACTCGCCGTCGAACACTCGCACGTCGCGAATCAGCGTCGCCGCACCGTCGGCAGCAGCCGGATCGGCGGCCGCAGCCGCGACGGCCAGAATCAGGACGATTCCCGTCAGGATCAGCCCCTCTTGGCCATCTGGAGGCGGCTGTACTCCGAGAGCGCCTTCCGGACGATCCGGCGCAGGTTGCGCAGGCGCCGTTCGGCGCGGGACCGCTCCTCCACTGCCAGCCGCGTCTCCCGGCGGAGAACGACCTCGCGCACCAGGAGATCCACGGCGCGCTTCCACCGGGCGTAGGCCACCGCCGCCAGGTCGAACGTCTGCGTCATGCCGCGATCCAGCATAACGCCGGAAGCCGGCCCGGGGGCAGCCCTCAGCGAGGCAACTTCACCGGGAGCGGTTCCACCGGCCCCGGGGCCGACGTGGCCTCCATGCGCTCCAGGGAGACGTCGAATCCGGAGAAACGGCGGTCGAGGATTCCAAAGCGCGGATCGGTGGGCGACAGAATTCCACCGCTCTCACGCCAGTACTCGTAGTGGAGAGCGGGGGACATCGCCCAGCCCGTCGCGCCGACCGCGCCGAGCCTCTGTCCGCGGCGCACGCGCCCGCCGCGCCGCACGTCGACTTTCCCGAGGTGGCCGAAGAGCGTGGCTCCCCGGCCCCCGTGCGAGAGGATCACCAGGTTTCCGAAACGCCACAACCGCGAACGGGACGAGGCGGGAACGCGCCCCGCGAAGGCCACGATGCCGTCGGCCGGAGCGATCACCGGGGTCCCCGACGGAGCCGCGAGGTCCAGGCCGACGAAGAACTCCTCGGCGCCCGTCCATGGCGAAACGCGGGGGCCGAAGAACGCCGAGGGCTCGACGAGGTCGCCGGCGAGCGGCAGGAGAGACGGCGATTCCCGCGCGAGATGCGGGTCGGCGGTCTCCGCGACCTCCAGGAGCTGCCGGCCGCGCTCGAGAGCCGCGACGTACCGGTCGAGCCCGTCCACGAGAGCACCCGGGGCCGGCCCCGCCAGCGTGCCGGCCTCGGAATTGAGACGGCGCGGCCAGCGGGAGGGCGGAATCCGGTAGAGGAACGCGACCCGGGACAACAGGTCGCCCGCATCGAGCGCCCGCTGCCGCAATCCGTCGATACGCGCCGCGAGGTCCCCGCCGGCCTTCGCGGTGGCGGCCTTCTCTCGCTCGAGAGCTTCCGAGCTCTCCCGGCGCAGCGCCCGGGCGACGGCTGTCGGCACCGTGATCCAGAGGGAAAGCGCGAAGAGCGCGGCGCCGCCGGCCAGGACGACGGCCCACCGACCTCCGCGTTCGGCCAGCGTGAAGCTCCGCACGGCGCCCCGGCGGGAGGCCGGGTGGAACTGAAATTCCACGGCTACTCGTCCGGAAACACGGCCATGATCCCGAGCTCACGCCGGTCGCCCGACAAACCCAGCCGCTTCGGAATGAAGGCGCGCGACAACGTGAATCGCAGGATCCGCGGCACCGCGGGATCTCCGATCAGCCGCAGGACGGTCGTCTGTCCGGGCTCGAGGGCCCGGCGATACAGGGTCCGGCCTCCGCTTTCCGCCGTCAGCTCGATGCCCCGGCCCTCGGGCGTGAAATGAGCGAGCCCCAGGCGCATCGTCTCTGCCGGCAGGAGGCGGATCGCGAATCGGCGCTGAGTCCAGTAGAAGGGTCCGCCGGGTCCCGTTTCCTTCGCGTGGAAGCCGATGCCCTGCCGGTAGCGGAAGGCCTCATCGGGCTGGAGCGTCGCCGCCACGCCCCAGAGAGCGGCGGCCGCGTAGATCGCGACCAGGAGACGGCGGACCAGCGCTGTCCCGCGGGCCGGCGCGGGCGTCGCCTCCCGGGCGGCGACAGCCGCGATCAGAAAGAAAAGGAGGACGACGTCCGACGCGAACCAGTGCGAGCCGGTCAGCAGCGCGACGAGGAAGGCCAGCACCGCGGCCCCGGCTCCGGCTTCGAGCGGAGCGTCGGCGACGCGCCGGCGCGCGGCCCACGCCTCCCGGGCCAGCACCGCCGCCAGGCCGAGCGTCAGCAGGAATCCCACTCCCCCCGTCTCGGCCAGCGCCTGGAGGTAGGCGTTGCCCGGGTTGTCGCGCATCGGCAGGGCCCGCCCCTGCTCGTGCAGGAGGTTGGGGAGCTGCCAGGAGAAGGCGCCGAGTCCCGCGCCGGCGACCGGCTCCCTGCCGAAGAGCCGCACGGCGCTTTCCCAGAGGATCGGGCGGGCCGAGGCCCGGAACTCGACCGAAAGGCTCGGGTCGAAGAAGTGCGCCAGGCGCGACGCCACGCTCCCGCGCGATCCTCCTCCGATGACCAGAAGGCCGATCGCCAGGAGAAGCGCGGCGCCGAGGGCGCCGAGCAGGACTCGCGCGCGGGCGGGCAGGCCCGGCGAAAACACGAGGACGAGAAAGCCGAGCGCCGCGGCGAGAAGGCCGCTGCGCGAGCCCGACAGGATCAGCCCCGCGGCGAGCACCACGGCGGCGGCCGCGGCCGCGGCGCGTCGTGGTCCCGGCGACATCAGGCGGGCCGCGGTCAGGACCAGCGCGAGCGCGCACAGAAGGCCGAGGGCATTCGGATCGATCGCTCCCCCGGAAAGGCGGCCGGTCATCGTCCAGAACCCGCTCGTTTCCCCCGGCAGCACGCCCAGTCGCTGAAGGACCGCGGCGAAGGCGGAGACCGCCGTCGCCGACAGCGCGGTCAGGAGCGCGGACCTCCGCTGCGCGGCTCCGGCCCGGCGCAGGATGAAGAAAAAGCCCGCGCCCGAACCCAGCACGGCCAGCGCCAGGAGGCTCTCGCGAATCGCCGCCGTGTCGAGCAGGCCCTCCACGTTCACGGCCCGCAGGCCGAGGCCGTGCAGCAGGGCCCACAGCGTCCGCGCACGCGCGATGCCGAGCAGCGCCGCCAGGGTCCAGACGGCTGCGAGCGCCCGGAGCGCCGGGTCCACGCGCGAGGGATCGGGCCGGTTCTCGAAGTCGTACAGGAAGCGGAAGGTCCATCCCGCGGCGAAGCCGCCGAACAGGAGGACCGGCCAGGCGATCGCGTCGGCGCCGCCGAAGAGGCGGTCGCCCAGCCCGGCCAACGGAAACAGGAAACAGAAGACGAGCAGGCCGCGGCCCGGGCTGTACGCCGTGAAGAGAGCCAGGCCGAGGGCCAGCGCCAGGACCGGAAGCCGGTCGCGCGCTCCCGGCGGGAAGCCGACCGCGAAGACCGCGAAGAACCCGGCGGCCACCAGTGCCAGCAACAGGAGGCGGACGACTCCGCCCGGCCGGCGCGCGGGTTCGCCCGTCCCCGGGATCATCCCCGGTGATACTCCTGCAGGGGCGCGACGCTGGTGGCTTCCTCCTGACGGGAGCGGATGCCCTCCACGGCCGCCGTGGCCGCGGAGAGCGTCGTCAGGCACGGGATCGAGAGCCGCATCGCGGCCGCGCGGATGGCCGCCTCGTCGAAGCGGGACGCCTTTCCGAGCGGCGTGTTGATCACGAGCTGGATGTCCCCCGCTTCCATCCGGTCCACCGCGTTGGGGCTGCCTTCGTTGACCTTGAAGACCCGTTCGGCGTCGACGCCGGCCTCGCGGAGGGCCTCGCGCGTCCCCTCGGTCGCGCAGAGGGCGAACCCGAGGTCCACGAGCTCGCGGCCGATCGGGATCACCGCCGCCTTGTCGTACGGATTGACCGTCAGAAACGCCCGGCCCGAGAGCGGCAGGCGGGTCCCGACGGCCTCGCAGGCCTTGGCGAACGCGTCGCCGAATCGGGGCGAGATTCCCATGACTTCCCCCGTCGATTTCATCTCCGGGCCCAGCAGCACGTCCTCGCCGGGGAACTTGCGGAATGGAAAGACCGGCGCCTTGATGAAGAAGTCTACGGGGTCGCGTTCGGGCGGGAGGCCGAGCGACGCCAGCGACCGTCCGGCCGCGAGGAGCGCCGCCGCCCGCGCCATCGGCACGCCGATCGCCTTGGAGACGAACGGCACGGTCCGCGACGCCCGCGGGTTCACCTCGAGGACGAAGAGCTTGCCGTGCTGGATCGCGAACTGGATGTTCACGAGGCCCTTGACGGACAGCCCTTCGGCGAGCCGCCGGGTCGCCGCCCGGATCTCGGCCTGGAGCGGCAGGGGAATCTTCCACGGCGGCAGGACCGAGAAGGAGTCGCCCGAGTGGATGCCGGCTTCCTCGATGTGCTGCTGGATGCCGCCGATCCAGGTGGCCTTGCCGTCGCAGAGCGCGTCCACGTCGAGCTCCACCGCGTCGTCGAGGAACCGGTCGATGAGGACGGGGTGCTCGGGCGAGCTGGCCGCCGCCTCCCGGACATACGAGGCCAGGCGGTTCTCGTCGAAGACGATCGCCATCGCCCGGCCGCCCAGCACGTAGGACGGCCGGACCACCAGCGGATAGCCGATGCGGCGAGCGGCCTCGAGGGCTTCCCCCTCGTCGCGCGCCTCGGCGTGCGGCGGCGCGGCGAGGCCGAGCTCCCCGAGGAGCCGGCCGAAGCGGCCGCGGTCTTCCGCCAGGTCGATCGACTCGGGAGACGTTCCCCAGATCGGGTACCCCGCCGCCTCCAGAGCGCGCGCCAGCTTCAGGGGCGTCTGCCCGCCGAACTGCACGAGCACGCCGTCCGGCTTCTCGTTGTCGAGCACCGCGGCCACGTCCTCGAAGGTCAGCGGCTCGAAATAGAGGCGGTCGGACGTGTCGTAGTCGGTCGAGACCGTCTCGGGATTGCAGTTGATCATGATGGTCTCGAACCCCGCCTCGCCGAGCGCATAGCACGCGTGGACACAGCAGTAGTCGAACTCGATCCCCTGCCCGATCCGGTTCGGCCCGCCGCCGAGGATCGCGACCTTGGGTTTGTCCGTGCGGATCGACTCGTTCTCGTCCTCGTAGGCCGAGTAGAAATACGGCGTCTGGGCCTCGAACTCGGCCGCGCAGGTGTCGATCGTCTTGTAGACGGGCAGGACGCCGAGCTCCTTGCGGCGCGCGCGAACGACCTGCTCGTCACAGCCCATCTTTTGGGCGAGCGCCCGGTCCGAGAGTCCCAACCGCTTGGCCTCCCGCAGGTCCTCGCGGCCGACGTCGCCAACCTGGCGCCCGGCGAAGCTGTCCTCGGTCTCGACCATCCGCCGGATGCCGTCCAGGAACCAGGGGTCGATCCTCGTGTGGCCCGCGATCTCTTCGACGCTCATCCCCGCGACGAAGGCGCGGCGCACGTGGAAGAGGCGCTCGGCCGTCGGCTCGCGCAGCTTCGCCACCAGCTCCTCCGGCGGCAGCGGGCCCCGCCCGTCGTCGAGGCCGTCGCGGCCGATCTCGAGCGAGCGGATCGCCTTGCCGAGGGCCTCCGGAAACGTGCGGCCGATCGCCATCGCCTCGCCCACCGATTTCATCTGGATGGTCAGCCGGGCGTCGGCCCGCGGGAACTTCTCGAACGTCCAGCGCGGGATCTTGACGACGACGTAGTCGAGCGAAGGCTCGAAGGAGGCCGGTGTTTTCCTGGTGATGTCGTTCGGGATCTCGTCGAGGTGGTAGCCGACCGCCAGGAGCGCGGCGATCTTGGCGATCGGGAACCCGGTCGCTTTCGAGGCCAGCGCGGAGGAACGCGAAACCCGCGGGTTCATCTCGATCACGACGCGGCGGCCGGTCGCGGGGTCGACCGCGAACTGGATGTTGGAGCCGCCGGTGTCGACACCGACCTTGCGGATGATCGCCTTGGCCTCGTCGCGCATGGCCTGGTACTGGCGGTCCGACAGAGTCATCTGGGGCGCGACGGTGATCGAGTCTCCCGTGTGGACGCCCATCGCGTCGAAGTTCTCGATGGAGCAGACGATGATGACGTTGTCGGCCGTGTCCCGCATCACCTCGAGCTCGAACTCCTTCCAGCCCTCGAGGGATTCTTCGATGAGGACCTCGTGCGACGGCGACTCGGCCAGGCCGTGGGCGACGATCCGCCGGAAGTCCTGCTGGGTTTTGGCGGTCCCGCCCCCCGAGCCCCCCAGGGTGAAGGAGGGGCGCACCACCACGGGCAGGCCGATCTCCCGGGCGCACGCCTCGGCTTCCGCCACCGTGCGGGCGCGGCCGGACCGCGGGACCTCGGCCCCGATCTCCAGCATCGCCGTCTTGAACAGGTCGCGGTCCTCGGCCAGCCGCATCGAGTGCTCGTTGGCGCCGATCAGGCGCACGTTGCGTTTTTCGAGGACGCCGCGTTCGGCCAGCGCCAGGGCCAGGTTGATGGCGGTCTGGCCCCCGACCGTGGGCAGGATGGCGTCCGGCCGCTCGCGCTCGATGATCCGCTCGAGGAACTCCGGGGTCAGCGGCTCCACGTACGTCGCGTCGGCCAGCTCCGGGTCGGTCATGATGGTGGCCGGGTTGGAGTTGACGAGGAGGACCCGGTATCCCTCCCGCCGCAGGGCGCGCACGGCCTGGGTCCCGGAGTAGTCGAACTCGCACGCCTGGCCGATGACGATCGGCCCCGATCCGATGACGAGGATGCTTTTGATGTCGTCGCGCTTCGGCACCGGGGCGGGAGTATAGCGGTCCGATTCCGCGATCCTGGATGTCGGACCGACTTCAGACTTCGGACTTCGGACTCGGACTCCGGCTCGGAGCCGAGGCGGCGGAGGCTACTCGCGCGCCAGGCCTCGGGGCACCCGCCGCGGCGCCGCGCTGCAGCCGCCGTCGAGGATCGTGCCGCCTTTGCCCAGACCCAGCAGCCGCTCGCCGACCCAGTTGACGCCCAGAAGATCGTTGATCGTTCCGGACTCGCGCCGCGTCCAGCGGCGTCCATCGGCGCTCTCGACGGCCAGCCCGTCCTCTCCGACCGCCTGATAGAGGGCCCCGGTCCAGGTCACCGAGAAGAAGGGATGGTCGAGCCCGACCGATCCCTCTTGCCAGTGCACGCCGTCCGCGCTCGTCCGCACGCGGCCGTGCGCGCCGACGGCCAGGAACTCCGACCCGTTCCACGTCACGTCGTAGACAGGCGGGAACTCGCCGGCGCCCTGCGCCGTCCAGGCCGAGCCGTCCGCGCTCGACGAGATCCAGCCCGTGAGCTCGCCGCCGACCGCGACGGTGCGTGATCCTCCCTGCGCGATGGCGAAGAGCGTTCGGGTGCTTCCGGCCGACCCGCGTGACCACGACTTGCCGTCGGCGCTCGACAGCACGACGCCGCCGCTTCCCACGGCCACGAACCGCCGCCCGTCCCATAGGACGCCGTACAGGACGGCGTCCACGCCGGAGCTCCGGCGGATCCAGAACGATCCGTCCCGGCTCGTCAGGATCGTGCCGGCCTCGCCGACCGCGACGAACACGTTTTCGTTCGAAGCGACACCGAGGAGCCACCGGAAGGTGCCCGAGTCCTGCAGCGCCCAGTGCGCTCCGTCCGGACTGGCCGCGATCGTGCCCGCTTCTCCGACGGCGACGAACGTCTGCCCGTTCCAGGCCGCGTCGGAGAACGAGGCGCGCGGGCCCGGGGTGCGATGGCTCCACGTCCTCGCGTCGGCGCTCGACAGGATCACGCCGCGCCTGCCGACCGCCACCGCGCCGGGCGGGCCGATCGCGACGCCGAAGAGGTCCTGCACGGCTCCGGCGTCCCGACTCTCCCACAGCCGGCCGTCGGGGCTCGTCATCACGGTTCCGAACTGCCCCACGGCGAGGTACTCGGAACCCGTCCAGGTCAGGCGTCGGAGGAATTTGCCGTAGGGCAACCTCAGGTTCTCCCAGGTCGCACCGTCGAGGCTCCAGTAGACGCGCTGGTCGGCCAGGAAACCCTGGCCGACGGCGGTCCACGTGGCGCCATCGAATGCGACGCCGAGGAGGTGGTCGCGGGTGAACGGCGCGCCCGCATTCCACGACGCGCCGTCGGCGCTGACGGCGACGGCTCCCTCCTGGCCCACCGCGACGAACCGGCTTCCGTTCCAGGAGACGTCGTTCCACCCGGAGACCGTGCCCGAGGAGCGAGGCGTCCACACGCCGCCGTCGGGGCTCGTGAGGATCGCGCCCTCGCTCCCGACAGCGACGAAGAGCGATCCGTTCCATGCCACCCGTTTCAGATCGGCGACGGCGTTGGTGAAGCGCGCCGTCCAGAACTCCCCGTCCGTGCTCAGGGCGGCCTCGCCCCGCGCTCCGACCGCGACATAGACCGATCCGTTCCAGACGACGTCGAGAAGGTCCGCGGTGGTTCCCGAGGACCGGAGCTCCCAGGCCGTGCCGTCGGCGCTGGTCAGGATCGCGCCCGAGCGACCCACGGCCACGTAGCGGCCGTTGCCCCAGACGACCGCTTCGAGCGCGTTGCCCTGAGGCAGCGGGTTGACCCACTTCCAGGGTCCGCAGGTCTGGCCGCGGAGAGCGGCCGCCGAGAAAAGGAGAACGACGACGGCGAGTCGGACGATCGACTTGGGCATAGCGTCCTCGCTGGAAAGGGTGGAGCCCGAGTATAGCGGATAGAATTCGGCAGCGCTCCCCACATGATCGGACAGACCGTCTCGCATTACCGCGTTCTCTCGAAAGTCGGCGGCGGCGGCATGGGGGTCGTCTACGAAGCCGAGGATCTGAAGCTCGGCCGCCGGGTCGCCCTGAAGTTTCTCCCGGAGGAGCTCGGCCGGGACGTGCAGGCGCTGGAGCGTCTGCAACGCGAGGCACGCGCGGCCTCCTCCCTCCAGCATCCCAACATCTGCACGATCTACGACGTGGACGAGCACGAGGGCAGGCCCTTCATCGCGATGGAGCTGCTCGAAGGCGAGACGCTGCAGGATCGGCTCGGGCCCGGGCCGTTGAAACTCGATGCGGTGCTCGATTTCGGTGCGCAGATCGCGGACGCGCTGGAGACGGCCCATGCGCGCGGGATCGTGCACCGGGACATCAAGCCCGCCAACATCTTCGTCACCCGGCGGGGACAGGCCAAGCTCCTCGACTTCGGCCTCGCGAAGCAGGCGGAGTCGGCGGCGAGCGCGCGCGGAGACACCGGGCAACAGACCGCCATGGAGGAGAAGAATCTGACGAGTCCGGGCACGGCCATCGGGACGGTCGCCTACATGTCGCCCGAGCAGGCCCGGGGCGAGGCCCTCGACGCCCGAACCGACGTCTTTTCCTGCGGCGCCGTGCTCTACGAGATGGCCACGGGCCGGCAACCCTTTGCGGGCAACACCTCGGCGGTCATCTTCGACGCGATCCTGAATCAGCAGCCGGTCTCCCCGCCGACGGCTCAACCCCGAGTTGCCGGAGGAGCTCTAGCGCATCGTCAGCTCCGCCCTCGAGAAGGACCGCGACCTGCGCTACCAGAGCGCGGCGGAGCTGAAGACCGACCTGAAGCGGTTGAAGCGCGACTCCGATTCGGCCAGGAGCGGCAAGACCGCCGCGGCGCCGGCCCCTCCCCGTTCGCGCGTGGACGGGCGGGTCGTCGCCGTGGCCGCCGTGTTGCTGGCGGCCGGAGTCGTGTGGGGCGTCATGCGCCGCGGCGCCGCTTCTCCCGCGTCCGCCGGCCAGACCGTGATCGCCGTCCTGCCGTTCGACAACCTCTCCGGCGACGGCGCGATCGACTATCTCGGCCTGGCCCTTCCGGACGAGATCGCGACGACCCTCTCCTACGCGCCGGGGCTCGCCATCCGTCCCTTCTCCTCGACGCGGCGGTACGCCGGAAAGAACGTCGACGTCAAGACGGCGGGCCGGGAGCTCAATGCCGCACGCGTTCTCACGGGCCAGTTCCAGAAGGAGGGCGATCGGCTCCGCGTCTCGATGGAAGTCGTCGACATCGAGGGCGACCGTGTCGTCTGGAGGGACACGACGACGACATCGGCGGGCAACCTCATGTCGCTTTCGGACCAGATATCGGCGGGCGTGCGGCAAAACCTCCTGCCGGCCCTGGGCGCGGCGGCCGACTCGAGCGGGCCGGCCACGCGCCCGAAGAACGCCGAGGCCTACGACCTGTATCTCCGGAGCAAACCCCTGGCGACCGATCCCGGACCCAACGGACAAGCCTTCGCCATGCTCGAGCGAGCCGTCGGGCTCGACCCCGACTACGCTCCGGCCTGGACCGCGCTCGGCCAGCGCTATCTGTGGGAGTCCCAGTACGGCCTGGACCGCTCGAAGGCCGCCGAGTTTGTGCAACGCGCGACCACGGCGCAGGAACGCGCTCTCGCCCTCGATCCCAACCTGTCGGAGGCCGAGGTCGGTCTGATCATTCTGCGGACCGGACAGGGCGACAACGAGGGGGCCTACGCGAGGGCCCGGGATCTGGTTCGCCGCAGGCCTCAGAACGCGCGCGCCCACTTCGCGCTGTCCTACGTCCTGCGCTATGCGGGACTGCTCGAGGAAGCGACCCGCGAGTGCGACGCGGCCCTGGCGGCGGACCCGCACAACCGCACCCTGCGCTCCTGCGGAAACGCGTTTCGACTGAGCGGGAACACCGACCGGGCCCGTCAGTTCTATCGGCTCGACGCGGGCTCCAACTGGTCGCGGACGTACGAGGCCGCGACTCTTCTGTGGGAGAAGAAGCTCGAGGCAGCGGCCGCGTCCTACGCCGCGGCTGGCGAAGCCGGGATCGCCCAGCTCCTCCTCCGGACGGGAACGGCCGGCGAGCGCGATCGCATCGCGGCGCAAGTCGAAGCCGACGGTCTTCTGGACCTGGATTCGGAGCAGCGCCTGGAAAGCGCGATCGTCCTGTCGGCCGCCGGATACCCGCAGGCAGGCCTTCGCCTTCTGAGGAAGGCCGTCGAGGCCAACTATCTCAACTTCCCGTCGATGGATCGGAATCCCTCGTTCGATTCGATCCGCAAGGACCCCGAGTTCGCGGCGATCCGCGCCGAGGCGATCCGGAGGCAGCAGGAGTTCCTCGCGCGGCGGGACAAGTCATGATCGGCCAGACGGTCTCCCACTACCGGATCCTCTCGAAGCTCGGCGGGGGCGGCATGGGCGTCGTCTACGAGGCCGAGGATCTGAAGCTCGGCCGTCGCGTCGCGCTGAAGTTTCTGCCGGATGAGCTCGCGCGAGGACACGCAGGCGCTCGAGCGCCTGCAAGCGCGAGGCCCGCGCCGCCTCCTCGCTCCAGCACCCCAACATCTGCACGATCCACGACGTGGACGAGCACGAGGGCAGGCCCTTCATCGCGATGGAGCTGCTCGACGGCGAGACGCTGCGCGACCGGCTCGGCCCCGGTCCGCTCACGCTCGACACTCTGCTCGACCTCGGGCACGCAGATCGCCGACGCCCTCGAGACCGCCCACGCGCGCGGCATCGTGCATCGGGACATCAAGCCGGCCAACATCTTCGTGACGAAGCGCGGTCAGGCCAAGCTTCTCGACTTCGGGCTCGCGAAGCACGACGGAGCCGGCCGGCCGCTCCCGGCGACACCGAGCTTGCCGACCGCGATCGAGGAGAAACACCTGACGAGCCCCGGCACGGCGATCGGCACGGTCGCCTACATGTCGCCCGAGCAGGCGCGCGGCGAACCGCTCGACGCCCGGACCGACGTCTTCTCCTGCGGAGCCGTGCTCTACGAGATGGCGACGGGCCGGCAGCCCTTCGCCGGGAGCACCTCGGCGGTCATCTTCGACGCGATCCTGAACCGCGCTCCGGTCTCCCCCGTCAAGCTCAACCCGGAGCTGCCCGAGGAGCTCTCGCGCATCGTCAACACCGCCCTCGAAAAGGACCGGGACCTGCGCTACCAGAGCGCGGCGGAGCTGAAGACGGACCTGAAGCGCTTGAAGCGCGACTCGGACTCGGCCCGCAGCGGCAAGACTGCGGCCGCGCCCGCTCGTCCCGACGGCCCCGAGACCGCGCGGAAAGGTGGTGTCGATCGCAGCGGCCATCCTGATCGCGGCGGCCGCCGCCGGACTGTGGTTCGCGCAGCGAAAGCAGGGCCGCGCCGGGACCGGGCGCGCAGACGACGCTCGCGATCCTGCCCTTCCAGAACCTGGGCGGCGACCCGTCCATCGACCATCTCCGCCTGGCGCCTGCCCGACGAGGTCGCCACGACGCTGTCCTACATTCCGACGCTCGCGATTCGCCCCTTCGCCGCGACGCAAAAGTACGCGAAGGGCGACGTGGATCCGCAGACCGCCGGGCGCGAGCTCAAGGTGGCCGACGTGCTGACCGGCCACTTCCAGAAGGAAGGCGACCAGCTCCGGGTCACGCTCGAGGTCATCGACACGGAGTCGAATCGCCTCCTCTGGCGCGATTCCTCCGGCGCCGCCGCGAACGACCTGATTGGACTGCGCGACCAGATCTCGCGGCGCCTGCGGGACGGTCTCTTCCCGATCCTCGGCGGCTCGGCCGGGGCTTCGGAGAGCCTCGACGCGGCCCAAGAACGCGGAGGCCTACGACCTGTACCTTCGCAGCAAACCCCTGACGAGCGACGCCGAGCCCAACCGGCGGGGAATCGCGATGCTCGAGCGCTCCGTTGGCCTGGATCCGGACTATGCGCCGGCCTGGTCGGCCCTCGCCCAGCGTTACTACTACGAGGGGGCCTACGCGACGCCGCAGGAATCCGGGCAGATGCGGGCACGCGCGGCCTCCGCGTACGAGAAGGCTGTGTCGCTCGATCCCAACCTCAGCGAAGCCGCGCAGGGCGTGATCGTTCTCGCCACGGAAAGCGGCAATCTCCAGGAAGCCGACAGCGAAGGCGCGGGACATCCTGCGGCGCCGGCCCAGGGACTCCGACGCGCACTTCGCCATGGCTTACGTGGCGCGCTATGCCGGCCTCCTCGACGAGGCGGCCCGGGAATGCGACGCCGCGCTCGCCCTGGACCCTCGCAACGCCGGGTTCCGCTCGTGTTTCTTCGTGTTCCAGCAGCTCAACAGGTATGACCGCGCGCGGGACTACCTGCGGCTCGACGCGGGCTCCGGCTGGGCCAGGGGAGAGAAGCCAACATCCTCCTGCGAGAAGGCAAGATCGAAGAGGCGGCGGATCGTTTTCTCGACTTTCCTGAAGCCGCTTCTCTGGTCCTCAGGTCCGGTCCGGCCGCCGATCGGGACCGCGCCGCCGCAGGCATCGAGGCGCAGGCGGTCTCCGACCGCGATTCCGAGAACAAGTACTATTTCGCGAGTTTTCTCGCCTTCAGCGGCTATCGTGAGGGAGCGCTGCGCCTCCTCCGCAAGGCCGTCGAGGCCAACTACCTCTGCCATCCGGCGATGGACACCGACCCGCTCTTCGACTCCATCCGCAAGGATCCCGAGTTCGCCGCGATCCGCGCGGAGGCGATCCGAAAACAGAAGGAGTTTGTCTCCCGCCGAACCGGTTAGCTCTTCGCGTTCGCCTTCGCGAGCGAGTCGGCGATGTATTTCTTCCAGCCGTCCGGCGTCATCGTGCTCGGTGCTCTCGAGCTCCAGCTTGAAGCTGTTCCAGTCCGGGTTGTCCGGAAAAGGAATCTCGATCTTCTCAAGCCAGTCCCCTTTCCGGGGAGCCCAGATCGCGCCGGTCGAGCCTCCGATGCCGGGGCCCGAGATCCGGTACTTGCGGCAGCGCTTCCCGTGGAGCTTTTCCTCGCCGACGTACTCGATTTTCGCGACGCCGCGGTAGAGGAAGGGTTCTCCCTCGGCCCGGAACGTCGGGTCCATCACGCCGATCTCGAACGGCGCCTTCGGGTCGGCGAGGTGCCGCCAGGCGAAGTTCAGGCTGGTGAAGTCGAAGTTGTAGACGTGGAACGGCAGGTGACCCCACGGCACGCGCTGCCCTTCGCGGTCGCCGAGCTTGATCCGGACCACGCCGGCCTTCCGGTCCACATCGAGGCTCGCCCGCTCCTCGACGCTCCCGTCGAGCTGGATCACGGCCGCGTCGAGGCGATCGGCGGTGAAGAGGTGCCAGATTGAACGCCGCCCGGACCCAGGCGGCGTCTGTCACGCCCTTCTCGACCTTGGCCACCTCCAGCTTGTCCGGCGCCGCGACGTAGATCGAGACGCGCGCCGGCTTCGTGCCGTCCAGGTTCGACTTGACGTAGTGCGCGACCTCGCCGACCCGGATGCGCTCGGGCCGGTGGCGAAACCGGTCGAGCGACGACGTGACCGTATCGTCCGGAGAGGCGGCGAGAAGCGGCAGGGTCAGACAGCAGAATCCCGACGCGTCTTGGGTGGCGCATTCCCGGACTCCTACTCGTACCGCAGAGCGTCGGCGATGTTGGTGGCGGCGGCCCGGCGGGCCGGGATCCAGGAGGCGGCGAGGATGGCCAGCGCGGCGAAGCCCACGATCGCGGCGATGTCCCGGAGGCGCACGAGAAACGGGATGTAGGACACGAAGTAGATCTCGGCCACCCCGGCCGGGAACGACAGCAGTCGGAAGCGGGTCGCGGCCCAGCAGACGAGGGCGCCGAACGCCACGCCGGCGGCCACCCCCGTTCCGCCCAGGAGCCCGCCGAGGGCCAGGAACACTCGGGAGAAGAAGCCGGGCTCCGCGCCGAGGGTCGCGAGCACGCCGATGTCGCGCTTCTTCTCCTGCACCGTCATGACCAGCGTGGCCACGATGTTGAACGTCGAGACGGCCACGATCAGGCCGATGACCAGGAAGAGCGTGGTCTGCTGGATCAGCAGGGCCGAGAAGAGGCCGGCGTTCATCGACCGCCAGTCCGAGACCGAGTAGCCGTTCCCGGCGGCTTTCCCGATCTCGCGCGCGGCCTCCTCGGTGTCCTGGATCGAGTCGAGGCGCACTTCGACGACGTTGGCCTGCCCTTCCATCCGGGCGAGCCGGCGCAGCTCCTCGCGGTCGACGAAGATCCACTCCGAGTCGTACTCGGAGAAGTTGGTCTGGAAGATGCGCGCCACCACGGAACCGTCCGGTTCGGGGAGCGAAACGCAGCTCGCCCCCCGCGTTGTCGGCGACGGCGACCGTGATGGTGTCGCCCTCGCGCACGTCGAGCTTGCGGGCGAGCTCGGCGCCGATCGCCACGCCCGGCAGGACGCCGGGCCTCGCCGCGCGTCACGACCCGGCCGGCGTCCGGCAGATACGTCGCGAGGGCCGAGACGCGGGCCTCGGCCGCCGGATCGATCCCCTTGAGCACGGCGTCGGCGCCGTCGGGCGTGGCGGCGGAAGCGGCGACGCCCGTCTGGTAGATCACCGGAGCCGTGGCCCGCACGCGCGGGCACCGCGGCGATGCGGCGCTGAGACCTGCGCGGGTCCGCGGTCGCCTCCGGGCGTCATCGGAAAGACCACGACTTCGGCGTTGGCGCCGATCAGCTTCTCGCGGATCTCGGTCCGATAGCCCGACAGGAGGCCCATCGCGACGACGAGGGCGGCCACGCCGAGGGCGATGCCCGCGATCGAAAGCAGCGAGACCGACGAGACCAGCCGGGACGGGCGCGAGCGCAGGTACCGGACCGCGACCTCGAGGGCGAGAGACCTCACCGCCGGGCCCGTTCCATCGCCTCGAGGAACTTGTTGAAGAGCACGTTGGCGTCGTGCGGGCCGGGAGCCGCCTCCGGGTGAAACTGGGCCGCCAGGATCGGCAGCGTGCGGTGGCGGAAGCCCTCGAGCGTTCCGTCGTTCAGGTTCCGGTGGGTCGCCTCGATCTCCGGAGGCAGCGTCGCCGGGTCGACGGCGAACCCGTGGTTCTGCGACGTGATGGCCACGTGGCCGGTGTCGACGTCCTGCACGGGGTGGTTGGCGCCCGCGATGTCCGAACTTCAGCTTGAACGTCGTGGCGCCCAGCGCGAGGCCCAGCAGCTGGTGGCCCAGGCAGATCCCGAAGATGGGCTTGCCCGTCGGGACGAGCTTCTCGATCGTCCGGATCGGCCCCTCGAGGGCCGCCGGATCGCCCGGGCCGTTCGAGAGGAAGATCCCGTCGGGCCGGCTCCCGAGGATCTCGTCGTCCGACGAGGCCGCCGGGAAGATCGTGACGCGGCAGGAGCCGGCCTGCAGCAGCCGCACGATGTTCCGCTTCATCCCGTAGTCCACGGCCGCGACACGGAACTTCTTCCGGCCGCGCCCTCCCGGCGCCACCGAAGCCTTCTTCGGCGACACCGCCAGGGCGAGATCGCTCCCGATCATCCCCGGCGACGCGAGCACGCGCCGGTGGAGCTCGGCGGGATCCAGGATCTCGGTCGAGACCCCGGCGCGCATCGCGCCCTCGCTGCGAATCCGGCGGACGAGCGCGCGCGTGTCCAGGCCGTGGAGGCCCGTGACGCTGTTGGCGTCGAGGTAGTCCGCGAGGCTCCGCTCTCCGCCCGTACCGCTCCAGCGCGCGGGGAAGTCTCGGGCGATGAACCCCGCGACATGGACGCGGTCGGACTCCGCCTCGTCTTCGCGGATGCCGTAGTTGCCGACGTGGGCGGCAGTCATGATCACGATCTGCCCCGAGTAGGACGGATCGGTCAGGACCTCCTGGTACCCGCTCATCGCCGTGTTGAAGACGAGCTCGCCGAAGGAGGTTCCGGGCCGGCCGATCGCGTCCGCGGGATAGACGCTCCCGTCTTCGAGGACGAGAATCCCCTTCACACCGTTCGCCCGACGACGGGCGCCAGGCGCCGCATCTCCGCCATCAGCTCCCGAAGCATCTCGGGCAGGATCGCCTGGGGCCCGTCGGACAGCGCCTGCTCGGGCTGGTTGTGCACTTCGATCAGGAGGCCGTCGGCGCCCACGGCCACGGCCGCGCGCGACAGCGGGAGGACCTTCGCGCGTTTCCCGGTCCCGTGCGAAGGGTCCACGAGGATCGGCAGGTGGGAGATCCGCTGGACGTACGGCACCGCCGCGAGATCGAGCGTGTTGCGCGTGTGGTCCGCGAAGGTCCGCACGCCTCGCTCGCAGAGAATCACCTCGTAGTTGCCCTCGGACAGAAGGTACTCGGCCGAAAGCAGCAGCTCCTCGATCGTGGCCGACATGCCGCGTTTGAGCAGCACGGGCTTGCCGACGCGGCCGAGTTTCTTCAGGAGCGAGAAATTCTGCATGTTGCGCGCGCCGACCTGGAGGCAGTCCGCGTGCTCGGCGACGAGATTCACCGTCTCCGTGTCGAGCACCTCGGTGATGATCGGCAGCCCGGTTTCCTCGCGCACGCGCGACAGGATCCGAAGGCCCTTCTCCCCCAGACCCTGGAACGAGTACGGCGACGTGCGCGGCTTGTAAGCGCCGCCCCGGTAGAGCGTCGCCCCGGCCTCGGCGACCTGGCGCCCGATCTCGACGGCCTGGGCTTCGCTCTCGACGGCGCAGGGGCCCGCGACGAATGCCAGCCGCTCGCCCCCGACCGGGACGCCTCCGACCGAGACGACCGTGTTCTCGCGCTTGGCCTCCCGCGACACCAGCTTGTACGGCGCCGAAACGGGGATGACCTCGTTGACCCCGGGCAGGTTCTCGAAGGACCCCGAATCGACGGTGCCGCGGTTGCCGGTGATGCCGATCGCGGTGCGCTGCGTCCCGGGGATCGGGTGCGCCTGGAGACCGAGGCCCTGGACGGTGTCGACGACGCGCCGAATGTCTTCGGGCGTCGCCCCCGCGTCCATCACGATGAGCATGCGGGTGCTATCATCTGAACCGTGCACGACCATGTCAAACACGGTCCGGCGCGCGCCGGAGGAGGATCCCCGTCGTGAAGAAGAGCCTGTTTGTCGCCATGGCCGCTCTGCTGCTGTCCGCGTCGGCGGCTCTGGGCTACGTCATCAAGCTCAAGGACGGCTCCCTGATCTTCGCGCGCTCCAAGTACACGGTGAAGGGAAACCGGGCGATCATCACGCTCGAGAACGGCACGGTCACGGCGATCGCCCTCGAACAGATCGACGAGGCCGGCTCCGAGAAGTACAACAAGGAGAACTTCGGCAACGTCGTGGCGATCGACACTCCCGACTCCCGCAAGCCCACGATCGCTCCCGACGGCCCCCCGGCGCTGAGGGTCCAGGACTACATCCGGGACAAGAAGCCCCGGATGGAGCTTCCCAGCGGCCAGAAAGAGGCCACCGGAGAGGTCGGCGCGGGAAGCTCCTTCGCGCCCGTCGACTCGAACCTCCAGACCGCGTTCTCCAAGATTTTCGACGGCGCCGGCATCACTCAGTACAAGCTGACGAACTTCCGGGGGAAAACGCGGCTCCTCGTCACCGTCAACACCGAGGAGAACGCGTTCAACGCTCTCAACGCGGCCGCGCGCGGACTGTCCGACCCGGGCAGCCGCGGGGTCGCGACGACGATCCAGATCATCCTGACGACGTCGTCCGGAGATGCGGCCGGGACTCTCGAGATGACCCCCGAGCAGGCGCGCCTGCTGGTCAACGGGATCATGACGGCCGCGGACTACTACGTGAACAACGTCACCCTGTGACGTCAGCCGTCAGCCGTTAGCGTCAGCCGAGCCCGAAGGCGACTCACCGGCCTGCGGCTCACGTTTTCACCCGTCCAGATTGTCCGGCACCGGCGTCAGGTAGTACCGGGCGTCCTCCCCCACCGTGCGCCGGAAGCGGTCGGCGAACGACACGAACTCGCCCGCCGTCTCGTCGACGAAGATGCGCTCGACGCGCAGCAGCGGGAAGAAAACCGTCGCCGGCGTCACGGTGACCGGCTCCTTGCGGGAGATCTCGTGGAGCCATCCCTCGAACCCCTCGAGGGAGAGTCCCCGGACCGTGATGCCGGACGAGTCTCGGTCCCGGAGGATTCCCCAGAACTTCTCCCGGGGGTTCACCAGGTGCACGAGCACATACTCGCCGGTCTTCATGGCTCGCCTGCCTTCTCGGAAAGCTCGATCAGAACGCCGTGTCCCGCCTCCGGGTGGAGAAACGCCACCCGTTTGCCGCCGGCTCCCGCCACCGGGGCCGAGTGGATGAGACGGAAGCCCCTGGCTCCGAGGTCCGCGAGGGCGGCCTCGAGGTTCGTGACCGCGAAGCACACGTGATGGATCCCCTCGCCGCGGCGCGCCAGGAACTTCGCGACCGGCGAATCGGGCGAAGTCGGCTCGAGCAGCTCGATCCGGCTCTCGCCCACCGGCAGAAAAGCCGCCGTCACCTGCTGGGACGGAACCTCCTCCCGGCGGGTCTCGGAGAGGCCGAGGGCCCGATAGATGTCCATCGCGCCGTCGATCGACGTCACGGCCACGCCCAGATGGTCGATCTTGTAAGCGCTCATCCGCGGGAGCCGGCGGCGCCCGAGGCCGGAGCCGCGTCCGGCTCGAGCACGAGCCTCCCGAAGAGGCGCGAAGCGGCCGAGTACGGATCTTCGCGGCGGGCGAGGACGGATGCGATCGCCTCTTCCAGGCCGTCCGGCTCGGGCGCGCGCGCTTCGACGATCCTGCGAAACCGGCTTCTCCAGGAGGGCCAGCAGACGCGACCGCGCCCGCACGGCGCGCCGCCTCTCGCCTTCTCCGGACTCGGCGAGGTGCCTCCCGTGCGCCTCGAGCGCCTGCACGGCCTCCGGCACACCGGCCGCCGTCGGCGCCGTGGTCTTCACGATCGGCGGACGCCAGGCCTCGTGGCCCGCGAAGTCGAGCACCATCGACAGGTCGGCGACGGCGCGGTCAGAACCGTCGCGCTCGGCCTTGTTGACGATGAAGACGTCGGCGATCTCGAGGATGCCGGCTTTGATGGCCTGGATGTCGTCCCCGAGGCCCGGAACCAGGACGACCGCGACCGTATCGGCGGCGCGCACGATGTCGACCTCGTCCTGTCCCACGCCCACCGTCTCGACCAGGATCACCTCGAAGCCCGCCGCGTCGAGCACGTCGACCGCGTCGCTGGTCGCCCGCGCCAGCCCGCCGAGGGAGCCGCGTGTGGCCATCGAGCGGATGAAGACGCCGGGGTCGGTGTAGATCTCGGCCATCCGGATGCGGTCGCCCAGAATCGCGCCCCCGGTGAACGGGGAGGACGGATCCACGGCCACGATCCCGACGGTGCGCCCGGCCTTGCGATAGGCCTGGGCCAGACGCTGCACCAGAGTGGACTTGCCCGCTCCCGGCGGCCCCGTGATGCCGATGATCCGCGCGCGGCCGGTCCGGCCGAACACGCGGCGCAGGATCTCGGGCACCGCTCCCGAGTCCCGCTCGACTTCCGAGATGGCCTGGCCGATGGCGCGCGCCCGTCCGGCGAGGACTCCGCGGGCGAGCGGCGTCGGAGGCCGTTGCGGCCGCCGCGATCATGCCCCGCCCGAGAGGAGCTGCTTGGCGATCACGAGCTTCTGGATCTCGCTCGTGCCTTCGCCGATCGTGCAGAGCTTGACGTCGCGGTAGTACTTCTCGACCGGGTAGTCCTTCGTGAAGCCGTAGCCGCCGTGGATCTGGATCGCGCGGTCCGTCACCGACCGCCATCTCGGAGGCGTAGAGCTTGGCCTGCGCCGAGAACCTCGTGACCGGTTCTCGCCGGCGTCCTTGGCCGCCGCCGCCCGCTGAGTCAGGAGCCGCCCCGCGTCGATCTCGGTCGCCATCTCGGCGAGGTAGAACTGGATCGCCTCGAACTCGCAGATCGGCTTTCCGAACTGCCGCCGTTCCTTCGAGTACGAGAGCGACGGCCTCGTAGGCGCCCCGCGCGAGCCCGACCGACAAACGCCGCGATCGAGATGCGCCCGCCGTCGAGGATCTTCATCGAGTCCACCCAGCCCGAGCCGAGCTCCCCGAGCAGCGCGTCCTCCGGCACCCGGCAGTCCTCCATGACCAGGGTGCACGTGTCGGAAGCGCGCATCCCGAGCTTGTTCTCCTTCTTGCCGACGCGGATGCCGGGGTTGTCGAGCTCGACGATGAAGGCGGAGATGCCGCGGTTGCCCTTGCTTCGATCCGTGACGGCCATGAGCACCGCGACGCGGCCGACCGACGCGTTGGTGATGAAGTTCTTCGAGCCGTTGAGCATCCAGCCGTCGCCGTCCCGGGTCGCGGTCGTCTTCGTCCCGCTCGAGTCGGAGCCCGCCTCGGCTTCCGTCAGGCCCCAGGCCGCGAGCCACTCCCCCGAAGCGAGCTTCGGGATGTACTTGCGCCGCTGCGCCGCGGTGCCGAACTGGTAAATGTGGTTCGAGCCCAGGCTGTTGTGCGCCGCCACGGCGAGGGCGATCGATGGGTCGACGGCGGAGATCTCCTCGATGATCGCCGCGTAGTCCATGTAGCCCAGCGCCGCGCCGCCGAACTCTTCGGGAAACAGCACGCCCAGAAAGCCGAGTTCGCCGAGCTTGCGGACCGCGTCAACTCGGAAACTCCTGCGCCTCGTCCCATCGCATCACGTGCGGCCGGATCTCGGCCTGGCAGAAATCCCGGAGGGTCTGGAGGATCGCCTGACGCTCGGAGGAGACGGCGCTGCTCATCCTCACAATTCTACCAACGAACAAACCCCCTCACCCCGGCCCGAAAACGCCGGCCCACGCCGGCGTAGCCCTACGCCGGAGGTCCGCCATTGGGAGCCGGTTTCCCGCTCCGGGAGGCCAGGTTTCCTTCTCCCGGCGGCAATTCTTGAACCCCGAAGAATGAAGACCTGACCCCAAGGCCCACTCGCTCGCCACCATGCTGACTTCGTTCGCGGCGCGGGGAGTCTCCCACAGGGGAGGAGCCCCGCGCCGCGGGAGCCGCAGCGAGGGAGGGATCAGGCCTGCGGTCGAGCCCGCATCCGGGCGAGCCGCAGGCCGGTGACGCCGAAGGCGGCAGATCCCGTACGAGCGGAGGCGACGTGAAGCGGAGGCGACGTTTACCGCGTGGACGGGGCCGGCGCGGCCTGGACGGTCGAGGCCGGGACGATGTCGATCCCGGTGTAGTAGTGCCTCAGAATCCGGTCGTACGTCTCTCCGGCGAGGGCCATCCCGAAAGCCCCGTTCTGGCACATCCCCACGCCGTGGCCCCAGCCGCGGCCGAGAAAAACGAAATCCGCCCCGCCGGGGCCGTCGACTTTCGAGACCGTGAACAGCATTTCGGGCATCTCGACGGCCTGCCGCAGATCGAATCGCTGGAAGACGGCCTCGGCCAGGTCGGTCTTGACGCGCAGCTCGATGGCGCGGCCCGTCGGGCTCCGGCGCGTCACCGTGATCTCGCGCACCTCGGTCCCCGGCGACGCGTCCGGCCATCCGGCGGGCGAGCTCCTTGGCGGACACGCGCCGCACCCATTCGGTCCACGCGGACTCGCGCTCGAACGTCGGGCCGTCCGGATCCATCTCGACCCACAAAGCGATGACGCGCCCGTCGTTCTTGAACCACCGCACCCGGTCGCCCGGCCGAAGCGTCAGCGCGCTCGCGGGATGAAAGAGATCCCCGATGCGGCGCGCCAGCGGGACATCCGGATCGACGGGCAGCCCGCTGCCGCCCCTCGGCGCGTCTTGATCCAGAGGTTCGACCCTTCCCGCGACAGAAAGCGCCCCGATCCCTCGGTCACGCCCAGAAGGCGCAGGGCGATCGAGAAGAGGAGGCCCCCGTACTCCTCCTCGGTGAGCTCCCGGTCGGCGGGCGGCAGCGACTCGCCCGGCGAAGCGGAAGCGCAGCAGGAACTCGTAGGCGCTTCGGGCCGGTCCGGTCAGGCCGGCGACGGCCGAGGGATGCTCCGCGAAGTACGCCTCGTCGCGGGGCGTCAGGTGAAGCCGGCGGCGCTTCCGTCAGGTCGAAGGCGGCCAGGAGCGACGGGTAAACCGCCGAGGGCAGCAGCCGGGCCGGAGCGCCTCCCTGTCGCGGGACGCCCGCCCACCTCTGCGCCGTCTCGAGGCTGGCGGCGCGGCTCGCCGCCCTTCGGGGCGCCCAGCGGCGCAGGACGTAACCGCGCCACTCGAGGGCGTCCGTGCGGCCCGACCCGCCGTCGCGGGCGCACCGCGGCCCCCGGCAGCTCCTCGGTCGGAAGCTCCCCGCACGCGACCGAGACCAGGTACGGCACCGGGCCGCCGGAGAAAACGTTCTCGACGTTTTCCGTGACGCCCCCGCAGGTGGAGACGAAGAGCGCGTCGGCGAACTGTGCCCCCGGAGGCGAGCACCAGCCCGCGCGTCCCGTCCACGGCCGCCGTCGAAAGAGGGTCTTCGACCGACGCTCCGCCGTACGCCTGGCACTTGGGACCCGGACAGAGATCGTAGCCCTCGGTCTCGAACTGTCCGCGGTGGGCGTAGGCGTAGGTCCGCGCCGCGACCGCCTGGGCCTTCAAACCCTCGATGGCGTCGAAGCGCTTCGGTCCCATCTCCGCCGGCACGACGCCGTAGAGGTATTCCTCGAGATCCACGCGGTTGACCAGGTTGAGCGTTCCGCGCGCGTTGACGAGAACTCGAAGACTGCCGCGGTAGGGCGTGCCGTCCACCGAAATGCGGACGTCCGGCGCCGGAGCGAAAACGTCGACCGGCGACGGGAGATCCAGGGACGCCCCGGTTCCCCCGGTGACCAGAACCCGCGCCGTGCCGGCCGCGGCCAGCGGAGCGCCCGGCACGACGAACCCGTCCTGCCCCAGGGCCTTGAGCTGCGCCAGCATCGCATCGGCTTCGGCGCGCGAGGCGAACCCTCCGAGGAGGGCGCGATACAGACCGCGGTCGGCCGAGAAGGCGACCTGCCCGGTCGTTCCGAGCGACGGCGGCGAGCCGGTCGGCCAGCAGGCGAGCGGGTTCCTCCTGGGAGAACGCTCCCGCCTGGACTTGAAACGAGGCGACGGCGGCCCCCGCGGCGCCCTCCGGCCGAAACGACGATCGGCCCCTGCACCAGCTCCGCCCGGTCGCCCGACGCGACGATCCAGACCGTGCCCGCCGTGCCGTAGACCCAGTCGGTCAGGTCGCTCTTCAAGCCGACGCGGAAGAGCACCCCCGAGGCGGCGGCCGGGTCACGGGGGGGGCCACGCGCATCTCCGGAATCGCGCACCGGAGCGCGATCGGCGGAGGGCAACGACGGCGCGGGGGCCGGAGGCTTCGGGGTCGCGCAGGCGGCGACCCAGGGCAGGGCCGCCAGCGCGAGGCGCGACAGGGACGTTCGGGCTCGGCGGCTCAAAACCGGGACCGGATTCGCGTGCCCAGAACGTCCTTGCGGAAATCACCCCCGCGCAGCGGGACCATGAGGCACATCTCGTAGAGACGGCTGCGAAGCCGATAGCCGATGCGGTCTTCCAGCTTCTCCCGCTCTCCGGCGGACGTGTCGATCTCGTCTTCGAAGTTGGACGTCGCCACCGTGATCTTTTTCCGGTTGTAGCGCGTGTTGAGCAGGCTGTAGAGGACGTCGAGGACCCACGGGTGCGGCTTGGAGGCGCCGAGCTCGTCCAGGATCAGGACCTCGGCCTCCGAGTACGGCGTCAGCACCGACTCCTTGGAAACGTCGGCATCGGGCCGAAAGGACGTCTGGATCTTCATCAGGAGATCCGAGAAGTCGACATAGAGGCCCGTGACCCCCTTCGTGGCCACCAGCTCCGAGAGAATCGCGCAGGCCAGGTGCGTCTTCCCCCGCCCGGCGGGGCCGGTCAGGAGCAGGCCCGCCTCGACCGCCGGATACGCGTCCACGAAGTCGCGCGCGGCGGCCCGCGCCTTCGTGAGGGACAGCGTGTTGTCGGAGAAGTTTTCGAGCGTGCAGTCGCGGTAGCGCTGCGGGATGCCGGCCGCGTCGAGCCGGGCCCGCGCGATCGCCGCCCCTCGGCAGGAGCAGGGATGGGCGAGCTTTCGCCCGTCGGCGGCCTCGAGCAGCCAGCCGGTCCCCCCGCAGACCGCGCAGACCGCCGCGGTGTCCGTCGTTTCGACCAATCGCCCTCCTCCCGACTCCCGACTAGTTTTCCGGCAGCCCCGCCTCGATGAGGATGCGCCGGCGGCGGGGCCCTTCGAGGTATTTCTTCAGGTCCGCGAGGCTGGACTCCCAGCCGATCGCGGCCTCGTCCTGGTACCGGTCGTAGGCGGGGCCGGCGTCCGGCACTTCCTGCTCGACCGTCACGAGGCAGCCGCCCTCGCGTTCGGCGAACGTCAGCTCCAACCGGATGCCGCTCAGCGCCTCGCCCTCGCGCGGCTCGTACGAGATGTCGCCGACGACCAGCCGCCGGCCGCGCTCGAACTCCACGATCTTGCCGAGAACGGTGGCTTCCGTGATCCCGCGCTGGTTGGTGAAGCCGACGGCCCAGTTGCCGCCGGGCCGGCAGCCCCACCAGCGCCCCTTCGCAAAGCCACGAGAGCAGGTCCGAGACGCGCGTGAACGCGTCGAACGCGTCGCCGGCCGTGGCGTGGACGGCGACCGAGCGAACGACAGCGTGACCCATGGGGGGATTGTAGACCCGGAGCCGCGCCGACCGTCGACAGCGCTCTCGTATACTCCGGCGCCATGCTCGAAGGAGTCCGCGGCGCTCTCTCCGACGCGATTCGCGCGGCCGCTCGAGAGACGTTCGGGGCCTCGATCGAGCGGGTCGTGCTCGAGCGGCCGCCGAAGCTCGCGCTCGGCGACCTGGCCTCCCCCGTCGCCTTCGACCTCGCGAAGTCGCTCAAGAAAGCGCCCCGCGCCATCGCGGCCGAGCTCGCCGCGGCCCTGCGCCTCCCGGCCGCCGTTCGCGAGGCGAAGGTGGAGGGAGCCGGTTATCTGAATTTTTTTCTCGACCGCGGGCCGATCGTGGACCGCCTGCTGGCGGGAGAGGCCGTTCCCGAGCCGCGTCCGGGCAAGGTGATCGTCGAGCACACCAACATCAATCCGAACAAGGCGGCGCACATCGGCCACCTGCGCAACGCCGTTCTGGGCGACGTCCTGGTCCGCGCGCTGCGCCACCTGGGCTTTCCCGTCGAGGTCCAGAACTACCTCGACGACACGGGCGTCCAGGTCGCCGACGTCGTCGCCGGCCTGATCCACCTGCAGAACGTGACGACGGCCGAATCGGCCGGCCGGGTCATCCGCGAGAGCCGGCTCCCGGACGGCACGGCCAACCCCAAGGGGTTCGCGTATCTCTGCTGGGACCTCTACGCCGAAGTCGGCCGCACGTACGCCGCCCGGCCGGAGACGAAGGCCTGGCGCGACGAGATCCTGCACGCCATCGAGGCCGGCGACAACGAGACCGCGCGCATCGCCGCCGCCGTCGTCGAGGCGGTCACCGACGCGCACCTGGCCACGATGGGCCGCCTCGGGATCGCCTACGACCTCCTGCCTCGCGAAAGCGACATCCTGCACAAGAACTTCTGGTCGCGCGCCTTCCAGATGCTGAAGGACGCCGGCGCGATCCATCTGGAGGCGGAGGGGAAGCACGCGGGCTGCTGGGTGCTGCGCCTGACCGAGTCCGAGGAGTTCGCCGGGATGGAAGAGCCCGACAAGATTCTCGTGCGCTCCAACGGCACGGTGACCTACACGGGCAAGGACATCGCGTACCAGCTCTGGAAGTTCGGCCTCCTGCCCGTCGACTTCGACTACCAGCCCTTCACGCCGCGATGGAGCTCGGGAGCGGTCCGCGAGGAAGAGATTCCCGGGGACGTGGGCCGGCATCCCATCTGGCGGACCGCGTCTTCGGGCGGCTCTCCCGACGCCCCGCCCTTCGGCCACGCCTGGCGCGTCTTCAACGTCATCGACGTGCGCCAGTCCTATCCCCAGAAGGTCGTGCGCGAAGGCCTCCGGGCGCTCGGGTTCACCGAGGAAGCCGGGCGATCGGTCCACTTCTCCTACGAGATCGTCGCACTCTCGCCCGGGGCCGCGCGGGAGCTGTCGGAGCGCTTCGGCGAGGAGTACCGCCTCTCCGCCGAGGACGAGATGAAGCCGTACGTCGAGATGTCCGGGCGCAAGGGCCTCGGCGTCAAGGCCGACGACCTCGTCGAGCTGCTGCTCGAGAAGTCCCGGGCCGAGGTCTCGAGCCGGCGGACCGGGGAGGGCGGCGAGGCGGCCGCCGAAGCGGATGCGCGGGCCATTGCGATCGGCGCCCTCCGGTACTTCCTGCTGAAGGTCGGCCGCAACAAGGTCATCGCCTTCGACTTCGACGACGCGCTCAACTTCGAGGGAGACACCGGGCCCTACCTGCAGTACTCGCTGGTTCGCGCCGACAACATCTTTCGCAAGCTCGAGGAGAAGGGCCTTTCGTCGGCCCCCTCGGGCACAGCCGCGTCCTCTTCCGGGGACTGGGAGGACGACCTGTGGCAGATCGCCCTGGATGCGGCGTCGACGCCGGACGTGGCGGAGCGCGCGGTCGAGTCCCTGGAGCTCGCGGCCCTCGCGCGGCACGCCTTCGGCCTGGCGCAGAGCTTCAACCACTTCTACCATCGCCAGCCGATCCTCCAGGAGCCGGATGCGGCCGTCCGGAACCGCAGGCTGGCGATCACGCGTATTTTCAGGCGGGAGATGGCGCGCCTGCTCGGGCTTTTGGGAGTGCCCGAGCCCGCGCGCATGTGAGCCGACGCGCGGCCGCGCGTGGTCATCCTGAGGAGCGCAGCGACGAAGGATCCCGACTGGAAAGGACAATGTCTCTCATGGCCAACCTCGCCGAACGGCTGCCGGAGAACGTCCCCGGCGATTTCTACGTCGACCGGTCCTGCATCGACTGCGACGCCTGCCGCCGTATCGCGCCGGCCGTTTTCGAGGAGGGCGACGGGAGTTCCTACGTGCACGCCCAGCCCCGGACCGAGGAGGACCGCCTCCGGGCGCTCATGGCGCTCGTCGCCTGCCCGACCTCCTCGATCGGGACGCGGACGCGCTCGGACGCCTCCGCCGGGGCGCGGGCGTTTCCGGAGCGGGTCGACGAGAACGTCTTCTTCTGCGGGTTCACTTCGGAGCGATCCTTCGGGGCGTGGAGCTACTTCCTCGAGCGCCCCGCGGGAAACGTCCTCGTCGACTCTCCCCGCGCGGCGGGGCCCCTGATGAACGCCCTCGAGAAACGGGGCGGCGTGGCGACGATGTTCCTTACGCACCGGGACGACGTCGCCGACCACGCGGCGTTCCGGAAACGGTTCGGTTGCCAGCGCGTGCTGCATCGCGACGACGTCGGCCCCGGCACCCGCGACGTGGAGCGGCAGCTCGAAGGCGCCGATGCCGTCCGGATCGCCGACGACCTCCTCGCCATCCCGACGCCCGGCCACACCCGCGGCCACGCCGTGCTGCTCTACCGAGACCGTTACCTCTTCACCGGGGATCACCTGGCCTGGTCGCGCCGGCGGCAGGCCCTGGTCGCTTTTCGGGACGCCAACTGGTACTCCTGGCCCGAGACGATCCGCTCGATGGAGCGGCTCCTCGACTACTCCTTCGAGTGGGTCCTGCCCGGGCATGGGACCTGGCATCGGGCGGAGTCGCCCGCGCAGATGCGCCGGGAGCTGGAGGCCTGCATCACCTGGATGAAGCGCGCGACGTAAGTTACGCTGCCCCGACCGCCAGGCCCTCGTTTTCCGGCGGCGACCAGCAGCAGCCGCCCTTCCGTCAGCCGGCCGAGCGCCTCGCGCACCGCCGCGGTCCTGTCTGCGGGCGCGAGAACGACGACGCAGCCCCCTCCTCCGGCGCCGCACGCCTTTCCGCCCCAGGCTCCCGCGCCCAGCGCCGTCGCGATCGCGGCCTCGATGCCGGGCGACGACACCACCGGGGCCAGTCGCCGGCGCGCCGCCCACTCCCGCTTCAAGGCGTCGCCCATGGCCCGGAAGTCTCCGGCGCCGACCGCGTCGGCCATGTCCCGGGCGGCCATCGCGGACCTCCTCGAGCCGCGCCGCCACCAGGTGGTCGCCCTCCAGCCGGGCGCGGAAGATCTCCCAGTTGTTCATCCCCGAGGAATGCGCGGCGCCCGTGTCGAAGAGCGACAGATGCCGGAGCCACAGCGCAGGGTCGACGGCGCTCCGCCGGACCGCCACGCCGCCGGCCGAAACTCGAGCATGTGGAGGCCGCCCGTCAGCGCCGGGTAGTAGTCCTGGGTCCCGGCGGGCTTCCCGAGAACCCGGGTCTCGACGTCGCGCACGAACTCGACGCGGCCGGCGCCCTCGAACGCGCGTCCGACGCTCGCGGAGAGCGCGGCCGCCATCGCCACGGTCAGGGCCGAGGAGCCGCCGAGTCCCGAGCCGAACGGCACCGCCGAAGACAGCTCGATGTCCCGGGGCTCGCGAATCTCCGAGGTCCTCCAGGAGCGGCCCCCGCCAGAGCGCGCCCGCGGATCGGCGAGCAGCTCGCTCGGCTCGTCGACGCCGCGCTCATACCCGAGGTCCGGCACCGTGACGCGGAAGCCCCGGGCCGCCCGGCCGCACCCGGCACCGCGCCCGCAGGTCGATCGCGAGGTTGACGTGACCGAACCCGGATGAAGGACATGAAGCGGCCACAGGTCGAGCGTTCCGCCCGCGAGGTCGATGCGCGCGGGCGCCGATGCCTCGATCCATTGGACATTGACGATGCGGACAGCGATTCGTACGGGGAGAGCGGAGTGATTCGTCCCGCGGTTGCAGGGAAAGGAGCGGCAGAGCTGCTAGTAACCGACCCGAGAGGCGCGCAGGAAGCCGGACTCGGGAAACGCCACGCCTTCGACCGTGACGGTCTGGCCGACGGACGCGCTGGCGAACTCGCTGGTCGGCCGTCATGACCCGCCAGCGCTCGCCGTTGTCGGCGCAGAAGCCGAGCTCGTGGACGGGCTCGGTCAGCGGACAGGAGGATCGGTTGTGCCGACCCTTCGCACTGGAGGCACACGAAGGTCCCGGTCATCTGGCGGGAGACGGGAACGACCGCCTCCGGAAGCGGCTACGGCGACCGAGCTCGCCAGCGAGATCGCTGCGTTGTCCGGGCCGCGCGTGGTCGGAGACGAGCGGCAGGATGAGCAGGAGAATCGACGCCGCGATGCCGAGGGGCGCCCAGCGCATCCTCAGATGGGGAACGGAGTGCCCGGCGTGGAGCCGCTCGCGGAGCGCGATGGGGGCGCGGGCGTAGTCGAGCCGGGTGCGCAGGAGCCTGCCGACGCTGCGGGCGGAACGGCCTCGCGCTGCACAGGAGCCGCAGCCCGAGAGGTGGCGCTGGAGCGCCTCGGCGTCCGCCCGCGGGATCTCGCGGTCGAGATAGGCGTAGAGGAGGAAGCGGGCCTTGGAGCAGTTCATCGGACCACGGGGAAGAACGGCCCCCCGCGGACGGCCTTATTCCGTCCCTAAAAGGATGGGCGTGGTCCCCGCGGCGGCTCCGGCCCCCGGACGGGGTCCGGAGCGTGCCCTAGGCCGGCTGAGGCTTGGGTCGGGTCCGCATCTTGGTCGGCTCGGCCCCCCGGATGTACCCGTGCTTCCGGGCGTACTTGAGCAGGGCCTTTTCGAGGAGCTTTCGGCCCCGGTAGAGCCGGGACATGACGGTCCCCACCGGGCAGTCCAGGATCTCGGCGATCTCCTTGTAGGAGAAGTCCTCCAGGTCCGCCAGGATCACGACCATCCGGTAGTCGTACGGGAGCGACTCGAGGGCCTTCTTGACGTCGTCGTCGAGGACCCCGGAGAAGAACTCCGACTCCGGGTCGGCCGGCGGCTCCGGAGGTGTCCCGCCGCACGATCCGCTCGAAGGAGTCCTCGATCTCGGCGAAGTCGACGCTGCGGGGCTCGAGCTTGCGCTTCCGGTAGTTGTTGATGAAGGTGTTCTTGAGGATCTTGAACAACCAGGCCTTCAGGTTCGTGCCCTCTTCGAACTTGTCGTAGTACTTGTACGCCTTGAAGAAGGTCTCCTGGACGAGGTCTTCGGCATCCTCGGCGCTGCGGGTCATGCGATACGCCGTGTTGTAGAGCGAGTCCACGAAGGGCATCACCTGGGAGTTGAAATCCCAGGCCGTCACGCCTCGGAGCGGCGACAGGTTCTGTGTTTTCTTGCACGTTCAACCTTTCCATGCCCCCGTATTTCGCAAAATCCTTGCCCGGCCGGCCACACGGCCCTCGCCGCCAGCCGAACCGGGCTAACCTCCGCTTTTTCTACGGGGTAGACCTCGAATCCGTTGGGGAGATTTCAATAAGGGAATACGCTGGAACGCCCCGTTTGGTTTCCACCGGGGGTCAGATTGTCCCCGAAAAGGGACAAAGCCCCGGAGCCCCGATCGGGACTCCGGGTCGTATCTCCGGTCTTACCTGCCGTAGATCAGGAAACAGATCAGAAGGGCGTACAGGACGAGGGACTCGATCAGGACCAGGCCGAGCAGCGTCATGCCGCGGATGTCCTTGGCCGCCCCGGGATTGCGGGACATCCCCTCGGAGGCCGCCGAGGTGGCGCGGCCCTGGGCCGTGGCGCCGGCCGCGGCCGCCACGCCGAGAAGAAACGCGGCCCCGATCACGCCCCACTTGACTCCGCCCGTGGCAGCTGGCGCCGCGCCGGTTTCCTGGGCGAGGGCCGGCATGGCCAGGAGGACCAGGGCCAGGGCACACAACACAACCGTCTTCTTCAGCATCCCAAATTCTCCTTAATTATCGCGCCGTCCGGCGCGATGGTTTGCGAACGCTATCACGGGCCTCAGTGCTCCTCGTGCGCCACGGCGCCGCCCACGTAGACCGCCGTCAGCAGGGCAAAGACGTAGGCCTGCAGAAAGGCCGTGAAGATGCCCAGGGCCATCATCGGCCAGGGCACCACGATCGGCACCAGGCTCGCGAAGACTCCGGTCGTCGTGTGCTCGCCGAAGATGTTCATGAAGAGGCGCAGCGACAGCGACAGAACCCGGGCGAACGGTGCCGATGATCTCGATGACGAAGAACAGAGGCGCGATCAGACAGCATGGGGCCCATGAAGTGCTTGAGGTACCCGAGAACGCCGTGCTCGCGGACGCCCTGGAGGTTGAAGTAGAGGAACGCCACGATCGCGAGGGCGACGGTCGTCGACAGGGAACCGGTCGGCGGCTGCAGGAAGAAGAACACGCCGAAGAGATTCCCCATGGCGATGAAGATGAAGAGCCCGCCGATGATCGGCAGGTAGGCCTTCGCGGCTCCCTCCCCGATCGTCTCGTCGACCAGGCCGCGCAGAAACGACACCAGCATCTCCAGGAAGCTCTGCACCTTGCCCGGCCGGTCCCGATCGAATCGGCGCGCGGCCAGGCGAAACAGGACGAAGATGACGGCGAAGAGAAGCAGCGCCATCAGCGCAGGGTCCGGGATCCAGGCCGCCTTGCCGTCGGGGAAGAAGAAGTGGGCCATCCCGGGGGAGAGCTTCTCCACGGGGGGCTCGCCCAGCAGGCGGATCAACAGGGCGTTGATCGGGCGATACAAGATCGAATGGTGCTCCTGCACGCGCTCCTACCTCCTCGACCAGAGCTCGGGGATGACCGCCAGAACCGCGACCGAGAGACCCGACGGCCCCCGCGACGGGGTGGAAATCCTTCCACTGCCAGAGAACGATGCCCAGAAGCGCGAAGCTCCCAACCGTCACCAGGAGAAGGGGAACCAGGGTTCGCCAGCCCGGCTTCTCCCCTGTCGGGAGCCAGCCGTTCGATCAGCTTTTCGAGAGCCAGGAAGCTGGAAACTACCACGGCAGCGCAGATTGTCAAGGAAGCCCCGGGAGCCCATCCGAAGGCGAAAGCGACGACCGCCGAGACGACCGCGATCGCGAACAGGCGGCGCCGAACGCGCCGGATCACCCTGTCGATGTCGCTCAGCGCGAAGCCCTTCCGGTCAACCGGACGAGGTTGACGAAGGCGGTGACGAGACCCAGCGCCGCGCCGAACCAGGCCGGCACGGCGCCGAGGCCGAGGATCCCCCCGAGCCACCTGCCGAGGAGGTAGCCGGCGCCGGGTCCGATCACGAACAGGAGCCCGGCGGTCGTCGCCTCGGCGATCAGTGCGTAGCGGGAGTGGCCGGGAGGAGAAGGCATGAGCCGGACCCGCGCCCCTCGATCACGGACCGAGGCCGCACGCCCTCAGAGCCGTCAGGAACGGCTGCGGCGCGACCCCGATCGCCAGGGTGCCGGTCGCGCAGATCGCCACGACCGCTGTCAAAGCGTAGGAGCTCTTGAGCTTCGAGCCGTCGCCCTCGGTGAAGAACATCGCCGCGGCGATCCGGAAGTAGTAGAAGAGCGAAACGGCCGACGCCAGCACGGCGAGGACCGCGAGCCAGCTCGTAGCCCGGGGTGTTCATCACGGCCGTGAACAGGTAGTACTTCCCGATGAACCCCGCGGTCGGAGGGATCCCGGCCAGGGACAGCAGGAAGAGCAGCATCACGATGGCGGCCGGCATGCTGCGCTGGGCCAGCCCGTTGAAGTCGGAGACCGACTCGCCGGCATACCCCCGGCTCTCGAGCAGGATGACCAGCGTGAACGCGCCGAAGTTCATGAACATGTAGGCGAGGAGGTAGATCAGTATCCCGCGCAGCCCCCACTCCGAGCCGAAGCCCACGACGCCGAGCAGCGCATAGCCGGCGTTGGCGATCGACGAGTAGGCCAGCAGACGCTTGATGTTGGACTGCAGGAGCGCGGCGACGTTTCCGAGGATCATCGTGGCGGCCGAGACGAGAGCCACCACCAGGCCCCAGTCCGCGTGGAACTTGGGGAACGCGACGTAGAAGATGCGGGCCAGGATGGCGTAGGCCGCGATCTTCGGCCCGACCGAGAAGAACGCCGTGACGGGCGTCGGCGAGCCCTCGTAGACGTCCGGCGTCCAGACGTGGAACGGGACCGCGGCGATCTTGAAGAGCAGCCCGGCGAGAATGAGGAGGATCCCGAGCATGAGGAGATTCGACCGCTCCGCCGAGGCGAAGTACGTCGCCAGATCCGTCAGCCCCATCTTCCCGGTGACCCCGTAGACGAGCGAGAGGCCGTAGAGCAGCACGCCGGAGGAGAACGCGCCGAGGATGAAGTACTTCATCGCCGCCTCGGTCGATTTCAGCTCTCCCTTGAAGTAGCCCGCCAGGATGTAGGAGGACAGCGCCATCAATTCGAGGGAGACGTAGATCGTGATCAGGTTGGCGCCCGACACCATGAACAGCATCCCGACGCCGGCAAAGAGCAACAGGGCGTAGTACTCGCCCCCGGGATACGGCGCCGACCCCACGAACCGCACCGAGGCGAGGATCGTGAGGATGATCGAAAGCAGGATCAGTGCCTTGAAGAAGAGGGCGAAGTTGTCGACGACGAAGCTCCCTGCGAGGATCGGCGTCTCCCGGCCGGGGCGGCTGGCGACGAAGATGGTCAGCACCCCCGTGGCGAACACCAGGAGAATCGCGAGGAAGCCCAGAAACTCCTCTTTCGCCTTGGGCAGGACGGCCGCCAGGGACAGAACCAGGAGGCCCGCCGCCGTCAGGAAGATCTCCGGCGAGAGAAGGACCCAGTCCGAGGCCTTGACGGCGAACGTCATGGCCGGGCGGCCCCTCCGCCGGAAGGCGAGGGCGCCGCGGCCGACTTTCGCGCCAGTGCGGGCGCTTCGGAGGTCGTCCCGCCCACGATCTGGACGATCTTCTCGGACGGCCGGCGCAGCACCTCGAAGATCGGCGCCGGATAGAGGCCGATCCAGAACGCCAGGATCACGAGCGGAGCCAGGGTCAACTGCTCGCGCAGGGTCAGGTCGGCCAGCTTCGCGTTGGCCGGGTTGGTGACCTCGCCGAAGAAGACCCGCTGGTACAGCCAGAGCAGGTAGGCCGCGCCGAGCACGATGCCGGTCGCGGCGAAGAACGCCCACCAGAAGTTCCGCGCGAACGCGCCCTGGAGAATCGTGAACTCGCCGATGAAGCCGTTCAGCAGGGGCAGCCCCATCGAGGACAGGGCCATGATCAGGAAGTATGTCGCGTAAACCGGCATCGGCTTCGCGAGCCCGCCGTACTCCGCGATCATCCGCGTGTGGCGGCGCTCGTAGATGATGCCGACGAGAAGGAAGAGCGCGCCGGTCGAGATGCCGTGGTTGATCATCTGCAGGATGCCGCCCTGGATCCCGGCCATGTTGAGCGCGAAGATCCCGAGCATGACGAACCCGAGGTGGGACACCGAGGAGTAGGCGATCAGCCGCTTCATGTCCTTCTGCACGAGGGTCACCATGGCGCCGTAGACGATGCCGATGATCGAGAGCGGCGACCATCACGGTGACGACGCGGCTGTCGCGCACGGCCTCGGGGAACATCGGCAGCGAGAACCGGACGAAGCCGTAGGTCCCCATCTTCAGCAGGATCGCCGCCAGGATGACCGAGCCCGCGGTCGGCGCCTCGGTATGGGCGTCCGGCAGCCACGTGTGGAACGGGAACATCGGCACCTTGATCGCGAAGCCGAGGAAGAACGCGAAGAAGAGCCAGATCTGGAGCTCCGGAGGCATGCTCTGCGGCGACCGTCGGTGAGCTTCTCGATCGAGAAGGTCGCCGGGTTGCCCAGCCCCTTGTAGCCCAGGAATCCCGTCGTGTTGTAGAAGTAGAGCGCGATGATGCCGAGGAGCATCAGGACCGAGCCCGCCAGCGTGTAGAGGAAGAACTTGATCGCCGCGTAGAGCCGGCGCTGTCCGCCCCAGATGCCGATCAGGAAGTACATCGGCACCAGCATGACCTCCCAGAAGACGTAGAAGAGGAAGAGGTCGAGGCAGCAGAAGGTCCCGATCATGAAGGTCTGGAGCAGCAGCAGCAGGACGTAGTACTCCTTCTGCCGGTCGGTGATCGCCGAGTACGAGCAGACGACGGCGATGACGCCCATCAGCGTCGTCAGCAGGATCAGGACCAGCGCGATCCCGTCGATCCCGAAGTGGTAGTCGACGCCGAGCGACGGGATCCAGGACGCCTTCTCGACGAACTGGTAGCCGTCCGCGTTCCGGTCGAACGCCCACCACAGCGGCAGCGACACGAGGAAGTCCAGTATCGCCGATGAAGGTCGCGAAGGTCTTGATCGCCCCGGTCTTTTCCTTCGGGACAGAAGAAATGATCGCGAGCGCCCCGACGAGCGGGATGTACGTGACGATCGACAGGATCGGAATCTGGTGCAGCAGCTGCATCGTACCCCTCGTTATCGAAACAACAGATAGACCGCCACCGAGGCAGAACAGCCCGCCCCCCATCACCAGCGCGTAGTTCTGCACGCGTCCGGTCTGCGCCCGGCGGAAGACGCGGTAAAGGGACTGGAGACGGTCCGCCACGCCGTTGACGAGGCCGTCGACGACGTACTGGTCGAAGATCGACGCGAGCCAGGAGGACCCTCGCGTGACGGCCGCGGCGCCGTTCGGGATGAGATCCACGACGGTGGCGTCGACCTCCCAGAACAGACGGCCGCCTCCGAGCGCCGCCCCCTGAACGAAGACCCGTTCGTAGGCCTCGTCCACGAAGTACTTGCCGGAGAGCGGTCCGATAGACGCCGGGCCACTGCTGGGCCAGACGGGCGGGCGTGCGGCCTTCGCCTTTCGCGTACCAGGACCATGCGAGGTACATCCCGATGCCCGCGACCGCCACCGCCGCCGCCATCAACGCGAGCTCCAAGCGACAGGGCGGCGTGGTGGCGCGCCTCCTGGAGCCCGCTGAATCGGAAGCAGGATGGGGCTCTGAAACTCCCCGATCCGGTTTCCGTGCTTCATGATCGGGACTCCGACGTACCCGGAGACGACCGACAGAAACGCCAGGACGACGAGCGGCACCGTCATGGTCGGGGGCGACTCGTGGACGTGCGCCTCCTGCTCGGGGGTCCCGCGGAAGCGTCCCCAGAAGGTCAGCGCGAGGAGACGGAACATGTAGAAGGCCGTCAGACCCGCCGTGAGGAGCGCGGCGGCGTACAGGACCTTGGGCAGCCACGGCACGGCCGCAAACTCGGCGTGGAATACGGCGGCTTTGATCGCGTCCTTGGAGAAGAACGCGGCCAGGAACGGCACGCCGGCGATCGTCAGCGCCGCGATCAAGAACGTACGGTAGGTCGTCGGGATCCGGGACGCCAGGGCGCCCATCTTCCGGAGGTCCTGCTCGCCTCCGAGGGCATGGATCACCGAGCCCGCTCCCAGGAACAAGCACGCCTTGAAGAAGGCGTGGGTCGTGACGTGGAACATTCCCTCCGCGAAGGCGCCGACGCCGCAAGCCAGGAACATGTACCCCAGCTGCGACACCGTCGAGTACGCCAGCACCTTCTTGATGTCGTTCTGCGACCAGTCCGATGGTCGCGGCGAAAAGGGCGGTGAACGCCCCGACGACGGCGACGACGATCATCGCGTGCGGCGCCAGGCGGAAGAAGACGTTGCAGCGCGCGACCATGTAGACGCCGGCCGTGACCATCGTGGCCGCGTGGATGAGGGCCGAGACGGGCGTGGGCCCGGCCATGGCATCCGGCAGCCAGACGTGGAGCGGAAACTGCGCGGACTTGCCGCACGCGCCGACGAACAGGAGCAGGCAGATCAGGGTCAGGTACGGCGTGTATGGCGCCGGATTCTGGGCCGCGGCCGGGAAGACCGTGGCGAAGTCGAGCGAGCCGAAGAGGGCGAAGACGCCGAAGATCCCGAGGATGAACCCGAAGTCGCCGATCCGGTTGACGATGAACGCCTTCTTGCCGGCGTCGGCCGCGAACTTCTTGTGGTAGTCGTACCCGATCAGCAGATACGAGCAGAGGCCCACGCCCTCCCAGCCGACGAAGAGCATGAGGAAGTTCGACCCGAGGACGAGCACGAGCATCGCAAACATGAACAGATTCAGGTAGGCGAAGTACCGCCCGTAGCCGCGGTCGTGCCCCATGTAGCCGACCGAGTAGACGTGGATCAGGAAGCCGACGAAGGTCACGAACGCCAGCATCAGCGCCGAAAGCGAGTCGATCCGGAACGCTGCGTCGACGCTCCACTCGCGCGCGGGGCCGGGAATCTGGCCCACCGCCTGGTTCACTCCCAGCGAAATCCAGCGGTAGAGCGTGACCGTGTGAGATTCTCCGCGCGAGAACGCCCCGAGACCGATGTCGAAAATCGCTCCGTAGGCCAGGAGCATCGACATGCCCACGCTCGCCAGCCCGACCACGGTGTGGAACGTGCGGAAACGCGGCAGCGTCTCCTCGTGAGTGTGGGCGTGCGGGTGTCCGAGCTCCCTGGAGGACTCGGCCGCGGGCTGAGCCCCGTGCGAATCGGAAGTCGCCTCCGGCTTCGGAGGCCGTCCCCCGATGAGGTAGACGAGGCCGTTGACGAGAAACCCCGCCAGGGGAAGAGCGGGATCGCCCAGAGGAGCTCCTTCATCCGCCTAGCCCCGCATCGTGTCGGCTTCTTCGACGTTCAGCGTCTTCTTCTGGCGGAAGAGCGAGATCGTGAGAGCGAGACCGACAGCGGCCTCTCCGGCCGCGATGGTGATCACGAAGACCGAGAACACCTGGCCCGTCAAATCCGAGAGGCGGCGGGAGAACGCGACGAGGTTGAGATTCACCGCGTTCAACATCAGCTCGATCGACATCAGGACGGTCAGGAAGTTCCGGCGCACCAGGACGCCGAAGAACCCGATCGCGAAGAGCAGAAGGCTCACGATCATGTAGTGGTTGATCGTGATGGTCATGCCCGGCTCCCGGCGCGGCGTCGCATCAGTCCATCGTCTCCGCCGAGCGTTTTCCGAGCACGACGGCCCCGATCATCGCGACGAGCAGGAAGACCGATGCGACCTCGAAGGGCAGCAGGTAGTCCCGGAACAGAGTCCAGGCCACGGCCTCGGTGTTCCCGCCGAGCTTTCCGTTGACCGTGCGAAAGGCGTCCGGGTTGCCGGCCAGCTCGGGCATCTTCTCGGTCCAGAGGATGTAGGCGAACGGCAGCAGGAAGACCGGGAACAGCAGCAGCGCGACGTCCCACTGGTGCTGGAACGTCCGGCCCGTCAGCGCCACGCCGGGATTCACGAGCATCACGACGAAGAGGAAGAGGACCATGATCCCGCCCGCGTAGACGAGGATCTGGACCGCGCCGACGAACTCCGCCTGCTGGAGGATGAAGATGCAGGCCACGAGCAGGAAGGACAGGAGCAGGAAGAGCGCCGAGTGGACCGGGTTTCTCGCGACGACGACGGCGATCGCCGACGCCAGCGCGAAAGCGGCAAAGGCCACGAACAGCCAGCCGGCCGTCCCCGTCAGGAGCGCCCCGCCCGCCACGCCTACCCGCGCTCCACGACCGTGAACGGCTTGACGTTGGGAGCCGCGCGCCAGTCGACGAGCTTGCGAATGTCGAGGTACAGCGACTCGTTGCGGTCGTAGGCCGCCATCTCGTAAGTCTTGGTCGTCAGCCAGATGGACTTGGGGACGGTCGGGCAGGCCTCTTCGCAGAGCTGGCAGAACATGCACCGCTTCAGGTCCACGTCGAAACGGTCGAGGACCTTCTCGTTCTTGCCCGCCTCGTTCTTCTCGTTGTGCCAGTCGATGTAGATGATGTTGATCGGGCACTCGATCGCGCAGAGCGTGCACTTGATGCATCGCTCCTCGTCGAGGCGGAACATCCCGCGGAACCGGTCCGACGGGAGCTTCTTCTGCTCCGGGTATTCGATCGTCACCTTGCTCTTGAAGAGGTGGCGGCCGGTCACCGAGAGCCCGTCGAACAGGTCGAGCAGCGTCAGCTTGTCGAGCCACCTCTTGAGGGCCACCGGCTATCCTTCCAGCGGCCGGGGCTCGGCCGCGAGGCGGTCCCGGCGCGTCAGCGCCTGCCGCAGCTTGGAAAGCAGGAACATCAGGACGAAAAGGACGCCGAAGATCCAGGAGAGCCACACCAGGCCGGTCGTGCGTCCCGGGAACAGCAGGATCGCCAGCGCGACGACGACGATGTTCGCGAGCGCCAGCGGGATGAGCCACTTCCAGCCGAGTGCCATCAGCTGGTCGAACCGGTAGCGCGGGAACGTGGTCCGGAACCAGATGTAGCAGAAGATGAAGCCGGCGACCTTCGCGAGAAACCAGACGAACGGCGGCACCAGGCCCAGGAAATCGAGGGCGGGGACGTTCGGGAAGGGCGGCAGCCAGCCGCCGAAGAAGACGGTCACCGCCGTGCAGGAGATGATGATCATCCCGGTGTACTCGCCGAGGAAGAAGAAGGCGAATTTCACGCCCGAGTACTCCGTGTTGAACCCCGAGACCAGCTCCGACTCGGCCTCGGGCAGATCGAAGGGATTGCGGTTGGTCTCGGCGACCCCCGACACGAAGTAGATGAAGAAGGCCACGAGCCCCGGGAACACGAACCAGAGGTGCGTGACCTCCTGGCGTCGCACGATCTCGACGAGCGACAGGGACCGCGTCATCAGAAGCACGGCCACCAGCGAGAGGCCCATCGGCACTTCGTAGGAGACCAGCTGCGCCGCCGAGCGGAGACCCCCGAGCAACGAATACTTGTTGTTGGAGGACCAGCCTCCCAGGATGATCCCGTACACGCCGATCGACGTGATCGCCAGCAGGAAGAGCAGACCGATGTTCAGGTCGGCGACCCAGAGCGGGACCATCACCTTCCCGATCTTGACCGGCGGACCGAACGGGATCACGGCGAGAGCCGTCAGCGCCGGAATGACCGCCAGAACCGGCGCCAGGAAGTGAACGGCCTTCTCGGCCCGCGCCGGCGTGATGTCTTCCTTGGTCACGAGCTTCAGGAGGTCGGCGAGCCCCTGCAGGGTGCCCTGGGGGCCGACGCGGTTGGGACCCAGACGCGCCTGCATGAAGCCCATGATCCGGCGCTCGGCGAGCACGATGACGAAGCCGACGATCGCCGGCACCGTCGCCACGAGCAGGACGACCTTGACGTAGGTCCAGAACTCGGCGGACAACTTCACCGGTCCACCTCGCCGAGCACGATGTCGATCGTGCCGATCAGGGCCACGAGGTCCGAGACCAGGTGCCCCTTCGCCAGCCGCGGCAGCGCCTGCAGGTTGATGAAGGAGGGCGGGCGGACGTGCATCCGGTACGGCTTGGTGGACCCGTTGGAGACGCAGTAGAAGCCGAGCTCTCCCTTCGGCGACTCGATCGACACGTAGACCTCGTCGGCCGGCGGCTTGATGACGCGCGGGACTTTTCCGCGGATCTCCCCCGGCTGCAGCCTCTCGAGGCACTGGCGGATGATCCGGGCGCTCTGCCGCATCTCCTGCACGCGGACGACGTAACGGTCGTAGGTGTCGCCGCCCTGCCGCGTCGGCACGACGAAGTCGAGCTCGTCGTAGCACTCGTAGGGCCGGGCCCTCCGCAGGTCCCACTCGAGTCCCGAGGCGCGCAGGATCGGGCCGGTCAGGCCCCACTCGACGCACTCCTCGGCCGAGATGACGCCCACGCCGACCGTGCGCTTCTTCCAGATCCGGTTGTCCGTCAGGAGCTGCTCGTAGTCGTCGATGCGGGAGGGCAGGTCCGAAACGAACTCCGAGACCCTCTCGGTCCATCCCGGGGTCAGGTCGAAGGGCAGGCCGCCGATGCGCATGCAGTTGAGCGTCAGCCGGGCCCCGCAGTACTCCTCGAAGAAATCGAGGATCTGCTCGCGCTCGCGGAAGGCGTACCAGAACGGGGTCACGGCGCCCAGGTCGATGCCCGAGGTGCCGAGCCACACCAGGTGCGACGAGAGGCGCTGCAGCTCGTCGAGGATCACGCGGATCAGCTGCGCGCGCCGGGGAATCTCGACGCCGAGCAGCGCCTCGACCGCCATGCAGAAGGCGTGGTTGTTCGTCGCCGCCGCGATGTAGTCCATCCGGTCGGTGTGCGGGATGCCCATCGGGTAGGTCTCGGTCTCGAAGAGCTTTTCCGTTCCCCGGTGGAGATACCCGACGTCGGGTTTGGCCTCCAGGATCTTCTCGCCGTCCACCTTGAGCACGAGCCGGAGGACGCCGTGCGTCGAAGGGTGCTGCGGCCCGAAGTTCAGCTCCATCTCCTGGACGTCGAAGAGCGTCGGCACGGACGGGTGCGCAACGGCCGAGGCCGCGGCGGAGGCCGCCGCCTGCGCCTTCGCCCGCTCGGCGAAGTACGCCGCCTCGTCCCGCTCGGCCTGGGAGATCTTCTCGTCGGTCACGATACGACCTTCCGGTTCGGGTCGTCCTTGGGCGGGCCGCCGCCCTCCGGCCACTCCTCCGGGTAGACGGCGGCGCCGGTGTCGATCCCCTCCAGCGGGAAGTCCTTGCGCAGCGGGAAGCCCTGGAAGCCGTCCCAGGTCAGGATGCGCCGCAGATCCGGGTGGCCCGAGAAGCGGATGCCGTACATGTCCCAGGTCTCGCGCTCGCACCAGTTCGCCGCGAGGAACACGGCCGCGATGGACGGCACGTCCTCGCCCTCCGCCGCGCCGCACTTGACGCGGATCCGGTCGTTCTTCGAGAAGGAATAGAAGTGGTAGACGACGTCAAACCGGGGGCTCCGGTCTTTCCAGTCGACGGCCGTCACGTCCACGCAGTACTTGAAGTCTTCGGCGTCCTTCAGATGCCTGGCGACGCGGGCGATCGCCTCCCGGGCGACGACGACGGTGACCTGGCCGGCGAACTCCTTGGCCGAGACGACCGTGTCCGGCAGGGCCGCGCGGATCGACCGAACCCAGGGATGGCCCGAGGCGTCGACCGCCGCGGGCCGGGGCTTCTTCTCCTCGGCTGGAGCCTTTTGCTCGTCCGCCAATCAGGACGCCTTGCGGATGACTTTCATCCGGTCGATCTTCTTCTGGAGAGCCATGATTCCGTAGATGAGCGCCTCGGGTCGCGGCGGGCATCCGGGCACGTACACGTCGACCGGCACGATGCGGTCGACCCCCTGGGTCACGGCGTAGGTGCGGTAGGGACCGCCGCAGGTCGCGCAGGAGCCCATGGCGATGACCCACTTCGGCTCGGGCATCTGGTCGTAGAGGCGCTTGACGATCGGCGCCATCTTCTCGACGACGGTGCCGGCCACGATCATCAGGTCCGACTGCCGCGGGCGTCCCCCGGAAGACCTCGGCCCCGAACCGCGCGAGGTCGTGGCGGGCGTCCATGACGGCCATCATCTCGATCGCGCAGCAGGCCAGGCCGAACTGCATCGGCCAGATCGAGGACCGCCTGGCCCAGTTGATGACCGAGTCGATCGTCGTCGTGACGACGTTGTCCTCGAATCGGTTATCGACCAGGCCCATGGGGTTCCCTCCGGGTGCTCAGGCCCAGTCCAGGGCCTTGCGCTTCCAGCAGTAGATGTAGCCGATGATGAGGATCACGAGAAAAACCAGCATCTCGATCAGCCCGAAGAGCCCCAACCGGTTGAACATGACCGCCCAGGGGAACAGGAAGATCGTTTCGACGTCGAAGACGACGAACAGGACCGCGATCAGGAAGTAGCGGACCGAGAAGCGGGTGTCGAATGCCGAGGTGGTGGGCTCCACACCGCACTCGTACGGTTCGAGCTTGGCCGGGTTGGGCTTCTGATGCTGGATCGCCTTCGCGAGAAAAATCGTCGCGAGCGGCAGGGCGGCCGCGAGCAGCGCGAAGATCAGAACGGGAAAGTAGTGACCCACTCGCGCGGCATTCTATCGGAGGGGCGCAGCGAAGCCAAACCCCCTTCCCGGCCCATCCATCAGGCCTCGGTCATCCTGAGCGCAGCGAAGGATCCCGGACTCGACGCGCGGCTGTGGCAGTCAAGTCCGGATCGCTTCGCCCGGTCAGATGACTGCCGAGCCCGTCGGCACTCCGCGGGATTGAACGAGGACCGAGATCTCCTCTCCCATGCCGCCGGGATCCACGAGCCGGAAGATGCGCCACTTCTCGGCGTCGCTCCCCGCGAAATCGAAGATGCCGGCCTCGGTCAGGAAGAGTCCCTGGCGCATGAGCCGTTCCGTGCGGAGGCCCGCGGTCTCGCCGGCGGAGAGGAGAGAATCCCAGTTCACGTGCGCCGTCAGATCCTGCGAACCGGGGGCCTCGAGCGGGTCGCCTCCCCGGCGGCCTCGCGCGTGGACGGCGAGCGTGCCTTCGCGGCGGGCAAACGGGTGGTACAGAGTGCGCGCGGGATGGCCGTAGTCGAACGCCATCAGCCACCCGCGACCGAGCGCGCGGGCGAGGCGGTCATGCAGCGGCGCGGCCTCGGGCGCGATTTCCCCTTTCTGTCCCGGCTCGAGTCGGATCCCGAAGCTTTCGAGATGGTCCCGGCAGGCAGTCGGGGCCTCGGCGGCAGACCACACGAAGCGGTCCTCGCTGGCGCCGACCCGCAGCTCCTGGAGGCCGGCGGGAGTGCCCATCACGCGCAACACCGGCAGAGCGTCGTAGAGCTCGTTCGAGAAGATCCAGCCCTCGATACCGCCTTCGGGCAGCTCTTCGGCCCTTTCCAGGATGACCGGCTCGGGCGCGATGCCCCGCTCGCCGATCGTGCGCCGCCCTGACGCGGACGTCTCCACCGCCGTCAGGCGCAGCCGGCCGTGCAGGGCGGGGTCGAGCTGCCGCAGCGCCGCGGTGAAGTCCTGGAGGAACCGGCCGTCTCCGGCGCCGACCTCGACGAAGTCGACCCGGCCTTTCAGCCGGTCGGCGTCGAAGGCGAAGACCCGCGCGAGAGCCGCGGCGAACGCCGGAGAGACATGCGGCGACGTCAGGAAATCGCCGCCTTCGCCAATGGAGGGTCCCCGCGCGTAGTAGCCCTCTTCGGGGTCGTAGAGAGCGGCGCGCATGAACTCCGAGAACGAGATCGCCCCCTCGCGAAGAATCCGCTCGCGGAGGCGCTGGGAGAGTGACACTGGGCGCCGGATTATAGTTTTCTCCGTGCGGCCGCGACTTCTCACCTCCGGAGCCCTCGCCGCCGCGGTTGTCTTCGCTGTTTCCTGCGCTTCCCGACAGGGACGCGCGCTGCCGACCTTCGAGGACTACTCGGACGGGGTCTCGGTCTACACCGAGCGGTTCCTGGAGGGCTGGAAGGCGGGAGCGCCGCCGCCCGGGCTCTTCGCGCCGGGTTTTCGGTGGAGCGGCCCGCTTCCCGGCGAGGACCTCACGCCCGTGCCGGCACGGGCTCCCCTCTCTCTCGCCGTCTTCCGGGCCCGGACTCCTCCCGCCGGGCCGAGCTCGGCGGATCTCGCCGAACGTCTCGCGACGATCCGGCGCGAGTTTGCGTCCCTGGAGAGGACCGAGGCGATCCTGTTCGACTTCCGGCGCAAGGGTTCGAAGCGCGAGATCCTGCTCTGGCTGTTTCTCTCGGGCCGCGGCGCTCAGGGCGAGCTCCGGCAGGCGGGCGGCAAGCTCCGGGCCGTCGTTGCGCCGGCGGACGAAGGCGGCTGGCGGATGGAGTCGGCATGGCTCGAAAGCTGGCTGGCGGCTTCGGCCCCGAAACCCCTCTTCGAGGACGTGGCGGAGAGTGCGGGCCTGACCCGGCCGCACCGCGCCTTTCTCCCGAATGCGGGGAAGAACATCCCGATCCCGGGTGAGCACATGCCGCCGGGCGCCGCCGTCCTCGACTTCGACCGCGACGGACGACAGGACCTCTTCGTCCCCGGCGGCGACGGCAACCGGCTCTACAGAAATCGCGGCGACGGGACCTTCGAGGACGTCGCCGCGAAGGCCGGAGTCGCCGGCCAGGAGGGCGAAGGCGTCGGCGCGCTCGCGTTCGACTACGACAACGACGGCGCCACCGACCTCTACGTGACGTACCTCTACAAGCCCAACCTCCTGTACCGCAACCGCGGCGACGGGACGTTCGAAGAGGTGGGCGTCAGAACGGGCGTCGCGCTGAACGACTACTGCACCGCCGCTGCCGCTCTGGACTACGACCGCGACGGCCTGGCCGATCTCTACGTCCTCGTCTACGGTCCGCCCGACCGCGGACCCAACATGACGGCCGACAACGCGCCGCCGAATCACCTCTTCCGCAACAACGGCGACGGCACGTTCACCGACGTCTCGAAAGCGACGCGCACCGACGACACCGGCTGGGCTCTGGCCGTCCAGTCGGCCGATCTCGACGAGGACGGGTGGCCCGACATCTACGTGGCCAACGACTTCGGCAACCACACCTACCTGCGCAACGACGGGGACGGCACCTTCACGAACCGCGCGAAGAAAGCGGGAGTGCTCGATCCGGGCTTCGGCATGGGCGTGACGGTCGACGACTACGACGGCGACGGACGCCTCGACTTCTTCGTGTCCAACTATTCGTTCCCGATCAACTGGTTTCTTCGGGACCCGCGCTACCCCATGCCCCCCTTCCCCTACTCGATCGGACGTCCTCTCGTCTGGAGGCGTCTGACGGCGCTCTCGCGCGGGTCGTCCCTCTTCCGGAACCTCGGCGGGAGACCGCTTCGAGAGGAACCTCGAAGGAGGCCGATGTCTGGGACACCTCGTGGTCCTGGGGCAGCGTCTTCGTCGACGCCGACCTCGACGGCCGGCCCGATCTCTTCGTCGTCAACGGGATGGTCACCGGAAAGAACGAGCGCGAACGGGAGATCGACTTCTGGAACCTGATGTCCCTCGAGTTCAAGAAATTCGAGAAGGGCATCGCAACCGCCGAGTTCGGAGACGATTCGCTCTGGGGCCGGCCCCCCAAGCGTTTCTACCGGAACCGCGATGGCCGCCACTTCGACGAGGTCGCCGCGGTAACCGGGCTCGAGTCCCAGGCCAACCAGCGCGGCCTCGTCGTCGTCGACGCGGACGGCGACGGCGCGCCGGACCTTTTCGCGGCGGGGTTCCTGCAGCGGCCGGCGCTGTGGATGAACCGCAATCCTTCGCGGGCGAAAACGCTCGTCGTCTCCCTCGAGGGAGACCCGAAAGGGCCCGGGCCTTACAGGTCCACGCGCGACGCCCTCGGCGCTGTCGTGACCGTCGAGGCCGGCGGCCTCTCGCGCACCCAGGTCGTCTCTGCCGGCTACTCGTACCTCTCCTCGGGACCCCGAGAGCTCTACTTCGGCCTCGGCGACCGCGAAAAGGCCGACCGCGTGACCGTCCGCTGGCCCTCGGGGCGCACCGCCCTCCGTCAGAAGGTTCCGGCCGGCCGCCTGGAGATCCGCGAAGCCTCCGAGCGTGTGATCACGGGAGCTGGAACGTCCTGGTGAGGAAAACGGCCATTTGGCCGCGCGTGTTGGGGTCCCGAGGGCAGTAGTTACCGCTGCCGCAGCCGCCCGTGATGTCCTCGGCGGCGAGCTGCTCGATCCAATCCGCGAACAGGGAGGGGCAGGCCACGTCGCCGAATGCCCCCGTGCAGGGAGGCGGCGTGTAACTCGCGCCGTGCTCCGCTTTCAACAGGAACGCCGCCATCTGCGCCCGCGTGACGGGATTGTCGGGGCAGTAGTTGCCGCCGCCGCAGCCGCCCGTGATGCCCTCGGCCGCGAGCAGCTCGATCCACGGAGCGAACGGCGAGGTGCACGGAACGTCTGTGAAGACTCCGGAGCACCCCGTCGCGGGGTAGCACAGACCATGCTTCGCCTTCAGCATGAAGACCGCCATCTGCTTGCGAAGCGTAGCCGCTTCGACGCCGTAGTTTCCGCCTCCTGTGCCGGCGGCGATTCCGTTGGAGACGACCGCCGTCACGAAATCATGGAATTGGTGCGACGGCGGTACGTCGAGAAAGTCCGCGATAAAGGCCGTAGCGAGCGTCCCGTGGGTCCCGTCGGAATTCGTCACCACGACGTCGTTGGCGGAGCCTGCCGGCAACGCCGGCGCCGTGACCTGGATCTCCGTGGGTCCAATCACCGTCACGCTTCCCACGGGTACGCCGCCGATCGTGACCGAGGCCCCGGGCAGAAAATCCGTCCCGAAGATGGTCAACGGGGCGCCGCCGGCCACGGAGCCACTCGTCGGGTCGATCGAGAACGGGAGCCGCTGGGAGAATTGCGACGTCTGCTTCGGGTCTGCGGACGCCCCATCCGGCGAAAGGGGAAACGGGCAGGGCCCGGCGGTCGCGGTGGCCGTCACGCGCTCATTGTCGAGAGAGACCGGCAGCGTGACGGTAAACGCGAACTCGCCGCTCGCGTCGGACTGTCCGTCCTCGGAGCCCACATACGTCTCGCCCTCTTCAAATTGGCGCGGCCGGGGGGAGCAGATCGGGCTCACGAAGAAGTCGATTCCCACCGGGCAGTTCGGCGCCCCCCGGTACACCCCCTGGACCGTCGTACTCGTGTCGTCGGACGTCACCGAGACGATCAGCGGGAAGTTGTCGAGGGCGCCTGCTGCGTTCGGGTGGATGACCGGCGCGGAGCCGCTGACGATCCCGAGACCTCCATTCGCGTAGATCGAGTTTGCCCGGATGCCGTAGAGCGGGAGGCCCGGCAGGACGGCCCACACGCCGGCCTGGTTGTACGCGATCGTGTTGCCGCCGTCGAATGCGTCGCCGATCAGGCAGGCCGCTGAGTCCACCAGAATACCGGCCCCCGCGTTCCCCATTGCGCTGATGCCGACCGGGTCGGTCCCGATGTGATTGAGGTGCACGGCCCCGGAGACGAAAGCGCCGAGAGAGATGCCGTCCGAGCCGTTGCCAGAGATCACGTTGGAGGAGATCGTCGTGACGCCGGCGCCCTCGGACTCCACGCCCCGACCCAAGTTGCCCAGCGCCGAGAATCCCGTCGCGTCCGGCCCGATGAAGTTGCCCGCAACCGACGCGTTGCTTTGTCCCGAGATCACGACGCCGCTCTGGAGGTTCCCCGAGATCACGTTGCGAGCGGCCGGGTCCGCTTCACCGACGGAGGCGCTGGAATCCTTGACCCACACTCCGATCTCGTTGCCGAGGGCGGCCGTGCCGGTCAGATCCGTTCCGATCAGGTTGCCGAGGATTCGCTTGTTGTGGCCGGAATCGGCCTGGACCCCGATCAGGTTGGCCGAGAGGAGATTGCGAACGCCGGGGTCCGACCCGCCGACCGTGTCGACGCTGCTCCCTTTCAGGACGACACCCGCGAGGTTGCCCATCGGCGAGCCGTCGGCATCGACCCCGAGAAAACTGCTTTCGACGCGGTTGGGGCCGGTCGGGCTGTCGATCACGATCGCGCCGAAAAAGTCGAAGATGGCCAGCCCGCGAATCGCGGATGGCCCGGCGTGGATCACGAATCCGTTCATGCCCGGGTTGCCGGCGACTTCGATCTTCAGAACCGCGTTGATGCCGATCGGATCGGTATTCAGATCCGAGCCGGATTGCGTGAAGCCGTCGATGACGAGAGCTTCCGTGATCGCCGGGAGGACGCTGGTCACGACGATCCGGTGCACCTCCGATCCGGGTATGCCGAAAGAAATCGTGTCGGGGCCGGAGGTCGAGTTCGCGTTCAGGATCGCCGCGCGCAGAGACCCCGGGCCTGCGTCCGATGTCGTCGTGACGAGGAAGGTGGCCGCCGAGGCGAGCGCGGGTGCCGCGAGCGAGAGCAGAGCGAGACGGATGGCGCGCCTCATGGCGCGAGCCCGAACGTTTTTGCGAGAAACACAGCCATCTGTCCTCGCGTGTTGGGGTTTGCCGGACAGTAATTGCCTCCCCCGCATCCACCGGTGACACCCTCGGCGGCCAGGCGCTCGATCCAGTTGGCGAACGGGGAGGGGCAAGCCACGTCGCCGAAGATCCCCGTGCAGGCGGGCGGCGCGTAGGACGAGCCGTGCTCGGTCTTCAGAAGAAAGACCGCCATCTGCGCGCGGGTCACGAGGTTGCCCGGGCAGAAGTTGCCGCCCGCACAGCCGGCCGTGATGTTTTCGGCCGCCAGCTGCTCGATCCAGTCGGCGAAAGGCGAGGGGCAGGCGACGTCCGGAAAGGCGCCCGTGCAGGGAGGCGGAGCGTAGTTGGGACCGTGTTTCGCCTTCAACAGAAAGACGGCCATCTGGCCTCGCGTCACCGAGGCGCCGCCGCAGTAGTTGCCCCCGCCGCAGCCCGACGTGATTCCGTGGCGGACGATCTGCTCGACGAAGTCGTGGAACGGGTCGGACTGCGGGACGTCCAGGAAGTCGGCGAGCCAGGCATTTTCGTACAGGGCGACCGTCCCGCTCGGATTCGTGATCACGACATCGTTGAGCGTTCCGGCGGTCAGCGGAGGCGTGCTGGCCGTGATCGCGCTGGGGCCGATGACCGCCCCGGCCAGGCTGCCCCCGATCGTGACCGCGGCCCCGGCCTGAAAACCGCTTCCGGAGATCACGACGACGGTGCCTCCGCCTGCCGGACCGGACGACGGCGACAACGCGGCGATCATGGGGATGGAAAGCCGGTAGACGACGCCGCCGGAGACGCCGCCCGTCCCGCCGCTCGTGGTCGTGCCGTACAAAGCCCCGTCGAGGCCTTGCAGGACGGCGCGGCGCGGAGAATCCCCCGTCAGATCTTCGAAGTCGTGCACCACGCCGAAGAGGTCTCCGGCGGTCGTCATGCGGAAGATGGTCCCTCCGCCGATTCCGCCCGCGGTGGCGGTTCCGTACAGCAGGCCTCCGACGACTTGAGTCAACGACGCTTCGGGAAACCTCCCTTCCTCGATCAGGAAGTCGTGAATGACGGCAAACGAGCTTCCATCCTTGCGGAGTTTGAATGCGGCGCCGTTCGAGTACTCCCCCCCGGTGACGGCCGCGCCGTAGAGGAACCCGTCGGTTCCTTCGATCAATCGCTGGACGGGATATCCGTCATCGAAGATGTGAAGAGTCTGGAAATCGGAGCCGTCCCTTCCGATCCGAAAGGCCGTCGGCGGATTCTCGGTCGTCCCATAGAGAACGCCGTCGGCGCCCAGCATCAGGGACGTCGGCCCTCCTTCTCCCGGGGCGAACGGGTAGATGACGGAATAGTTCGAGCCATCCGTGTCGATTCGGAAGACCTCCTCGGAAACTCCCGTGAGACCGAACAGCGTCCCGGCCGAATCCAGGACCAGGCTCCGGTCCCAAAACGCGACGCTGAACTCGAAGTCGTGGAGGACGGAAAAGTTGTTGCCGTCCGAATCCAGCCTGTAGATCGTGCCAACGTCATTCGCCCCGTACTCGTCCGTCGTTCCATACAGAACCCCGTCCGGGCCGAGGATCAGCTTGCCCTGCGGGCTCGAGCCGTCGACGTAGTTGAAGTCGTGGAGAACGACGAAGTTGTTGTTGGCGTCCAGCTTGAAGACGGTCCCGGCGCCGTGTTCCCCTCCGCGCTTCGAGGTCCCGTAAAAAAAGCCGTTCGAGTCTTGAACGAGCGTCGAGACCGGAGAGTAGCCGTCCTCTCCCACGAGATTGTGAATCACGACATACCCCTGCGCGGCAAGCTCATGCGGTGCGATCGCGAGCACGAGCACGGCGACGAGGATCGAGAGAGCGAGGGTTCGTTTCACCGGAACCTCCTTGACGGCGTTCATGGCCATTGCAGCCCGAGCGCCTTCGACAGGAACACCGCCATTTGCCCGCGCGTCAGCGGCGCGTCGGGGCAGTAGTTGCCGCTGCCGCAGCCGCCGGTGATCCCGGATGACGCGAGCGCCTCGATGAACTGGAAGAAGAGATGGCTCGTCGGCACGTCGCCGAACGTGGCCGTTGCGGGAGGCGGGCTCACCTGGAGCTTGTAGTAGACGGTGGCTCCCGCCAGCGACTCCGAGCCGTCGTAGGCGTGAGCCTGGAAAAAGAGCAGGAGCTGATTGAGGGCGTTGTCCACCACGAACGCGGGCGTCAGGTTGACGTAATGGCTGGCGCAGCCGGTCGTGCCCGAAGACGTCGTGGAGTTGAGAATCTGAAGGCCCTGCCCGAGGTTGTTCGTGGAAGCGATAAAGACCGTGATGTCGTCGGCGACGTTGATGTCGCAGACGTCGAACTGCACGAAGCTGACGAGAGCCCCGGACGGCAGCGACGGCGAAGCCACGAAGGCTCCATCCCCGCCCGTGGCATAGCGCGTGAAGCTCGGGCTCCCGACCGCGGAGTACGGCGTCGTGGATTGAATGGGAGCGAACTGCATGGGGCCGACCCGCACCAGCGACTCCTGGCTCGTGCCGTACGTTCCGGGTGAAGAGCGTCTCTCCACGAGCGGGAGGGAGGAGCCCCACGAGACCCGGCGATCGCAAAACGACCAATGGTGCGGTTTCATGGCTTCTCCTTCAAGGCCACTGGAGCCCCAGAGCCTTCGCCAGGAACACCGCCATCTGCCCGCGGGTCAGGGGCTGATCCGGACAGTAGTTCCCGCCGCCGCAGCCACCGGTGACGCCCGACTTGACGAGCGCCTCGACAAACTGGAAGAAGGGGTGGCCGTCGGCACGTCCAGGAAGGTCGGCGTCGCGGGGGGCGGGCTGACCTGGCGCGAACCCACGTGATCCGAATCTTTTGGGCCGTTCGCGTCAAGTCGACATTTCCCGTCCCCGTAGGAGCGAATCGGACCTGGACCGCGTAAGCGCAGCTCTCCGGTCGACAACGAGGTCGTGAAGAGAAGCAAAAAGGAGAGTCGCCAATGGCTCCGAAGGTCTGGGTCTCAAGGATGAGAGTGCTCACCGGAGGGTTGACTCGCCGTCGGCTGACATGTCTCGTAAACTCGGAATGCGATGTCAAGGTCGGGATCCGAGTCGAACGCCCAAAACGTCAGGAACTTGAGGGCCGCTCCTTCGGGTGCATCGATGGGCGCGTAGCCGCTGGGAGGCCAGAAGTCTCCGAAGCTCGAGTTCTCGGTGCAAGAGACTCCCGAGAGGTCCTTCCACAGCTTGATCCGAATCCTCCTGGTCGTTGTGGAGCTCGAACCGCTTGGAGCGTCGTGTATCCCGTGGCCGTTCCCCATGTCTCTGGTGTGGCTGCGTCCTTCTCGTCGAGGCCGGGAGTGTCTTTCAAAGATGCCTTGGACCAGACGTAGACGTTTGTCGCGTCTCGCGGGAATCCCAGATCTTGGAGTCGATCGGGGTCCCGGATGGGGATTCGCTCCTCCGAAGGCACCTGCCCCGGAAGCCGCCCGCTCGCGAGGGCCAGAATGCCTGCCAGCAAGAACGCTCGTGTGGACATCAGTTTCTCCTCCACTTGAGAGATCGAAAGCCAGCGCGCGAAAGCCGACAGGGCGGGATTTGTCCTGTGCTAGCCTTTGATTGCACGACCTTTAGGGGCTTTCATCCCATGGCGCCGTCGATCTCGTCGCTCATTTCCTCGGCCGAGGGTGGCGACCGCCCCGCAGCGGACGCACTCTTCGGGGCCCTGTATTCCGAGCTCCACGAGCTGGCGAGGCGCCAGCTGTCCCGCGGTCCCGGCGCGACGCTGGGCACGACGACCCTGCTCCACGAGGCTTACCTGAACATCTCCGGCCGCGAGGGGACGCGATTCCCCGACCGGGCGCGCTTCATGGGGTATGCCGCCAAGGTGATGCGGGGCTTGATCATCGACTACGCGCGGAGCCGGCAGGCCCAGAAACGGGGGGGCGGCTTCGAGATCACTTCGCTCGGGGACGATGTCCCCGGTCCCCTGGCGGACGTCCGGGAGCTCGAGCAGATCAGCGCGGCCCTGGACGAGCTGGCGACGGTCGAGCCCCCGCTCGCCGAGCTGGTGGACCTGAAGTTCTTCGGCGGTTTCTCCCTCGCCGAGATCGGCGCGATGCGGGGCGTGTCGGAGCGCACGGTGCAGCGGCACTGGGAAAAAGCGCGGACATACCTCTACCGCGCGATTCGGCACTCGCTCCCGGCGTGATCGCATGACCACGCCGGAAGCGGAACGCTGGCGAACCGTCAGCCTCCATTTCGAACGCGCGCTCGACATGAGCTCCGACGAGCGAGCGGCGTTCCTGGCGACTCTGCGGGCCGAGGATCCCACGCTCGCCGACGAAGTCGAGGAGCTGCTGGCGGACCACGAGGCCCTCGGCCGGGAAGACTTCCTCGGAAGATCGCCGGCCACGCCGGAGCCGGCGTCCCTGGCCGGCCAGACGATCGGCGCCTACACGCTGATCTCGCTCATCGGTCAGGGAGGGATGGGCAGCGTCTGGCTCGCGCGCCGCAGCGACGGGCGCTTCGAAGGCCAGGCGGCGGTCAAGCTTCTCAACGCGAGCCTGGTCGGCCGCGCCGGCCAGGAGCGGTTCCAGCGCGAGGGCAGCATCCTGGCCCGCCTGGCCCACCCTCACATCGCCCGGATCCTGGACGCGGGGGTGTCTCCGACGGGCCAGCCGTACATCGTTCTGGAGCACGTCGAGGGCGAGCAGATCGACCGCTACTGCGACGCCGGCACCCTCGATGTCGAGGCGCGCCTTCGCCTTTTCCTCGACGTCGTCGCCGCGGTGGCTCACGCGCACGCGAACCTGATCGTGCATCGGGACATCAAACCCTCCAACGTGCTCGTCGGGAGGGACGGCCAGGTCAAGCTCCTCGACTTCGGCATCGCCAAGCTCCTCGAGGGCGACGGCGCCGCAGGCGAAGCCACGGCCCTGACGCGCGACGGAGGGCGCGCGCTGACCCCGGAATACGCGGCCCCCGAGCAGGTGACGGGCGGAGTGATCACGACCGCCACGGATGTCCATGCCCTGGGCACCCTGCTCTACCTGCTCCTCGCCGGCCGCCACCCCGCTGGCTCCTCTTTGTCCTCTCCGGCGCTCCTGCTCAAGGCCATCGTCGAGACGGATCCGAAGCGGCCCTCCGACTCGGCAACCGCTCCCGACGCCCTGACCCGCGCCACGACTCACGACAGCCTGCGCCGCCAGCTGAAGGGAGACCTCGACACGATCGCTGCCAAGGCCTTGAAGAAGGACCCAGGGGAGCGATACGCCTCCGTGACGGCGTTGGGCGAGGATGTCCGCCGCTACCTCGATCACGAGCCCATCGGGGCCCGGCCCGACACGCCGGGCTACCGCGCGGCGAAGTTCGTGCGACGCAATCGAACGGCGGTCACGCTGGCCGGGCTCGCCGTCCTCGCACTGGTTGCGGGGCTGGTCGGCACGCTCACCCAGGCGCGTCGGGCTACCCGGCAGGCGGCGCAAGCGGAGACGCAGCGGATCCGCGCCGACAAGGAAGCCCGCGCCGCCGGCAAGCAGCGCGACTTCGCGCTCCGCCAGCTCTCCATTGCCGAAGCCGTCATCAATCTCAACACCTTCGTCCTTTCCGACGCTGCCCCCTCGGGCAAGCCATTCACGGCGCGCGAGCTTCTCGAACGGGCCGAGCGCATCGCCGAACGGGAGCACTCCGGCGGGGGGGAGAACCGCGTGGAGATGCTTCTGTCGATCGGGCGCCAGTACCTCGTCAACAACCAGACGGCCGACGCGAAACGGGTGCTCTCTCATGCCTACGAGGAGGCCGCTTCCCTGCCCGATCGCTCGCTGCGCGGGAAGGCCGGCTGCGAGCTTGCGGGCGTCATCGTCTACGACGGCGAATTGGAGCGTGCGGAGAGGTTGATCCAGAGCGGGGACCAGGACATTCCTCACGAGCCCCAGTTCGCAATCCATCGTATCCAGTGTCTTCTCCGCGGCGGCGAGATCTCTCGCTGGCGCGGGGATGTGGAGGCGGGAATTGAGAGGGTCCTGGCGGCCCGACGGTTGCTCAAGGAATCGGGAGTCGCTTCCCCCGCGTTCGAAATGGGCATCTGCCTGCATCTGGCCGAGTCTTATCGGATGGCCGGCCGCATGCGCGAGGCGAGTCGCGAGTCCGCCGAGGGAGCCGCCCGAATCGAGGCGCGCGGGCTCGAAGAGACGGAGACCGCCGGCACGCTCTACAACAATTGGGGACTCGTCGTCCTGGCGCTCGGGCGGCCTCTGGAGGCCGAGCGCCTGTTTCGGAAGGCGATCCACATCGACAGCTCGGACGACTCCGAGCGCAGCGTGCGGCCGATGCTTCTCAACAATCTCGCGCGGACGCTGCGCGACCTGCACCGGCTGGACGAAGCCGCCGACTACGCCGATCGAGCGTACCGAAAGGGGAAAGAGGCGGGCGACCAGAACATCGTCAGCCAGGCCCTGATGGCGCGGGCCGGCATCGCGTGGGAGCGCGGCGACCTGCGCCGCGCCGCGTCCGCATTCGAGGAGCTCGAACCCATGATGCGGCGAATTCTCCCCGCCGGCAACGTGGCGTTCGCGATGGCTCAAATGGAGCGGGCGATGCTGGACCAGGCGCGCGGGAACCTGGCAGCGGCCCTCGCAGCCGCCAATCGCGCGGTCGCCCTCGCCGAAGCCAGCAAGCAGCGCGCGGACTATCTGCAGCGGCTGCTCCTGCGCCGCTCCGGCATCGAGCTCGAGGCGGGGCGCGTGTACGAGGCACGATCCGACGCGGCGCGGGCTCTGCGCATGGCCCCGGAGCTCGCAGAGCCGGACGGTCTCTCGAGCGTGGAAGGTCGGGCGTATCTGGCGCTCGCTCGGACGCTCAAGGCCGAGGACAAATCGGACGAAGCCCGCGCCGCCTTCGCCACCGCGCACCGGCACCTCGAGGTTGCCCTGGGCGCGGAGCACCCCGAAACCCGCGAGGCCCGGCAGCTCGCGGCTCCCCTTCCCAGGAGCTAGTTCGGCGGGAAGGCGAAAGAAGCGGCCGGCCCGAAGGCCGGCCGGTCATCACCGAATGGCGATCGACTTCAATTCGGCCAGTGCAGACCAGGGCTTTGGTGAGAAAAACGGCCATCTGGCCGCGCTTCAGCGTCGCGTCGGGGCAGTAGTTTCCGTTCCCGCACCCTCCGGTGACCCCGGAGGCCGCCAGCGCCTCGATGAACGGGCGGAACGGATGCGTGTCCGGCACATCGCGGAAGGTCGGGGTCGACGGCGCGGGAGTCACCTGGCGCTTCCACCGGATGCGAGCGCCCCCGAAGCCGAGCTCGGCCGTCAGGGAGTTCGGCATGTAGAGCTCGAGGTAGTGAACCGCCGTGTCGAGGGTCCCGTCGCCTTCCCGTCGAGGGTTCCTCGCAGCGTGTAAGACAGCGGGCCGGAGCACCATGAGCCGTAGCCTTCGCTCCCTACCGAACCGACGTAGGCGCCTGGAATCGTGAGCTTCGCGGGATTCTCGCCGAGAGGGACCAACTTGACGACAACCAGGGACACCTGAACGTTCGTGAAGCCGCCCACATCGGAATCATTCCCTACAGGCAGACCTCCTCGACGAGCGCCCCCTCGGGCAGCTTGAGCGGCGCGAGGTACTGATAGGGGAGAGACCCCGGATTGTAGAGATAGAAGTCTGAGCCGATGTACGACGGAGACCCCTCCACGCCTCGGAATTGAGAAACCCCGACCGTCAACACCTGGCTCTGGTCCCCGTAGGTCTGGGCCTGCGCCGCGGCGCCGGCAAGCAGCGTAACCGCTACGAGAATCGTCGAGGCTGGAATCGAAAGTTTGTGTTTCACGAATCCCCCTGTTTGATGGCTGCGGCTCGAAGTCGGGTTCAGTTCGGCCAGTGCAGGCCCAGCGCCTTGGACAGAAACACGGCCATCTGGCCTCGCGTCAGCGGGCTGTCGGGACAGAAGTTGCCGGCGCCGCATCCACCGCTGATGCCGGACTTCGCGAGGGCCTCGATGAACTGGTAGAACGGATGCGACCCCGGCACGTCGCCGAACGTCGGCGTCGCCGGCGGATCCGAGACCGCCAGGCGCCACCAGATCTCGACGTACCCGAAGTACTCGTATTCCGGGCTGGGGGCCTGTTCGACATCGAGGATGAACGCACGATCGAGATTGCCCGGGACCAGGATGCCGAAAGGACCGGCGTAGTCGGTCGTGAAGCCATGGGCCGGAAACGAAAAGCTCGCCAGCTCCGCCCTTCCCCCGAGGTGGTCTCGAAAATGGAGCGTGAAGCCCATGACGGCGTTCGTTGTCGTCGCCGTGTTGACCCCGATGTAGTCGATCACCGCGCCCGCGGGAAGGTCGAGGCTGGCGTAATAGTGGGTCGGGTAGTCGAAGCAGCTCCAGCAGTATCGAGAGAGGGTGGCGGCGTCCACCCCCGTTTCGTTGTCCGAGAAATTGGTGACGAACTGTGTGGCGGAAAGACGGTGATCCGATAGTCCTGCGTTCCGTACACCCGAGGATCGACCGACGCGGTGAGAATTGGCTTGGGTGCCGATGGAGTCGCAGGCGCGCCGTCCCGCGTTCTCGCCGGTCTGCTCCCGGCCGAGCAAGGCGATGCCTGGGGCTGTGCGAGGGCGACTGCGACGCCGGAAGCGATGAGCCCGACACTCAGAAGCCCGATCCACGTGCGCCGATTCGACATGGGCCACCTCCCTGACTACAGACCTTCAACCGCGTCTCGGGACGGCGTCCCCTTCGGACGCCTCTGGGATGGAAAGCGCGGTCCGCCCCTGAAACCCGACAGACAAAATTGCCGGCGAGCGCGTCTGCGGGTCAGTTGGGCCAGTGCAGGCCGAGCGCCTTCGAGAGGAACACCGCCATCTGGCCGCGCGTCAGCGGCGCGTCGGGGCAATAGTTCCCGGCTCCGCAGCCACCCGTGATCCCGGACTGCGAAAGGGCCTCGATGAACTGAAAGAACGCATGATCGGTCCGGACGTCTCCGAAGGTGGGGCTCGAAGGAGGCGGGCTGACCTGTCGGCGCCACACCACTCGGACCCCGCCAAACGCCAGGCGTCCGGCGCCGGTCTCGGTCATTTCGACCCGCAGGCGGTGGACGACATATTCCCCGTACCCATCGCCGTCGAAGTCTGCAAAGTTGTGGTACGTGTACTTGGACACCAAGCAAGCCTCGGCATAGCCCGCGTCGGTGTCGTATGCGACAGGTCCAAACACAGGAACCACTCCGGGCGGGGTCGAGGGGTGCGCGAGCTTGACGGCGTCCAGGTAGGCCGTCACGGCCCCGACGGGAGCGGTGTCGAAAAGGTACGTGCAAATCCCAAGAATCTCGGCCCCCGCGGGTAATTCCAGCGGCGCCACGAACACGCCGAGGAAAGACTCATCCGTGTAACCGAGGTAACCGTCCGAAGACCAGTCGATCTCATATCCGGAGTCGTTATTCAGGTGCTGGAACGCAGCCGCGCCGACGAGGAGGTCCTGAGCATCGGGGCCGAAGGAATCGGCCAAGACGGGAACTGCGGCGCCCTGCGGCTGCCCGATGGCGTAGGAGGCAACCCACAGACCGACCCCCAGCATCGCGCTCAACCTTTGGACCTTCGACATGACGAACCTCCTTGTTTGTCGCCCTCACCAGGAAAGCGTGGTTTACGGACGATCGGCGACAGCCACGTGCGGCCGTCTCCGAAACGAGGGGGCCGGCGCTCCGGCCGGCCCCGGACCCCAAGGGTTTCCCTCTAGTTGGACCAGTGCAGACCGAGCGCCTTGGAGAGGAAAACGGCCATCTGGCCTCGAGTCAACGGCGTGTCGGGACAGAAATTGCCGGCGCCGCATCCGCCGGTGACGCCGGACTTCGCGAAGGCCTCGATGAACTGGTAGAACGGATGCGAGGCTCGGCACGTCGCCGAAGGTCGGCGTTGCCGGCGGATCGGAGACGGCCCGGCGCCACCAGACCTCGACGTAGCCGAAATACTGAAGGTCCGCACTCGGCGCCTGCTCGACGTCCAGGATGAAGGAGCGGTCGTGATTGCCGGGCACGAGAATGCCGAGAGGACCGGCCATGTCCGTCGCGAAGCCATGGGCCGGAAACGAAAAGCTCGTCAGAGGGGCCCATCCTCCCAGGTGGTCTTTGAACAGGAGCGTGAAGCCCATGACCGCGTCCCCCGTCGTCGCGGTGTTCACGCCGATGAAGTCGATCACCGCGCCGGCGGGAATGTCCAGATTCGCGAAATAGTGCACCCCCGCCCCCAGGCAGTCGGTGCAAGTCCTCGAGTAGGTGTTGAAATCCACCGGGGTCCCCAGGTCCAGTCCTCCGGCCCAGAACGCCTGGAACTGCGCGGCCGCGACGACCGTGATCGTGTAGTCCTGAATCCCGAAGAGCTCCGGGTCCACGGACGAAGCGAGAAGCGGCCTCGGCGTGGGAACAACCGTTCCCTGGCCGCCGGCCTGGGCCTTCGTCATCCCCGCTGCGGCGCCAGGTTTCTGCGCCTGCCCGCTGGCAGCGGCGCAAACCCATAGCCCGACACACAGCAGCACGCTCAATTTCTGAACCTTCGGCATGACACACCGTCCTTTCTGTCGCCCCGCCCGTGCTTCGGGCGGCGCCCCGTCTTTGTCCTCCCCATGGAAAGCGCCGTGCCCGGTCGAAAGGCGACAGCGACTGCGCAAAAAATTGGAAAGTGCTAGGCTCGCGCAGACCAGAAACCCCTGAAGCCTCGTGGCACCCACGATCTCCGTCCTCATCGCGTCCACCGAGTCCGGCGACCGGTCCGCCGCCGACGCGCTCTTTTCGGCCCTGTACGGGGAGCTTCACGCGCTCGCCCAGAGACAGCTCGCCCGGGAAGGTCCGGGCGTGACGATCGGCGTCACGACCCTTCTGCACGAGGCCTACCTCGACATGGCCCAGCGCGAGGGTTCCGTCTTTCCCGACAAGGCCCGGTTCATGGGCTATGCGGCGAAGGTGATGCGATCGCTTGTCATCGACTACTGCCGCAACCGAAAGGCCCGAAAACGGGGCGGCGAGTTCCAGATCACGACGCTCGACGAAAACGAGGCGCCCGCGGCCTCGGGCCTCCCCGATCTCGAGGAGGTCGGCGCTGCTCTCGAGAAGCTCACCGCCCTCGACCCGTCGCTGGCCGAGGTCGTGGATCTCAAGTTCTTCTGCGGCTTCTCGCTCGTGGAAATCGCCGCGATGCGGGGAGTCTCCGAGCGCACTCTGCAACGGCGCTGGGAGAAGGCGCGGATCTACCTCCGCAGTGCGCTCGGGGAATCGGCCTCCGAGAACGTGCCGTGAAAGACGAGCTCTGGCGCCTTCTCGAGCCCCATCTCGATCACGTTCTCGATCTTTCAGGCCCCGAGCGCCGCGCCTGGCTCGACCAGCGGCGTGCGAAGGGACCCGACCTCGTGGCAGGCCTCGAGGCCCTGCTCGCGCTCCACGACGAGATCGAGCGAGAGAGCTTCCTCGAAGAAGGTCCGGCGAGACCCGCTTCTCCGGCGTCTCCTGGCGGGCCAGGCGCTCGGTGCCTACACGCTCATCGAGCCCGTCGGACAGGGCGGGATGGGCACGGTCTGGCTCGCGCGGCGCAGCGACGGCCGCTTCGAGGGCCGGGTCGCCGTGAAGCTGCTCAACGTCAGTCTCCTCGGCCGGGGCGGGGAGGAGCGTTTCCGGCGGGAAGGATCGATCCTCGCGCGCCTGGACCACCCGAACATCGCGCGCCTGCTCGACGCCGGCGTATCGGCGTCCGGCCAGCCGTACCTGGTCCTGGAATACGTCGACGGCGAGCCCATCGATACGTACTGCGACGGCCGGCGGCTCGATCTCGAGGCGCGCCTGCGCCTTTTGCTCGACGTCGCCGCCGCCGTATCGCTGGCGCACGCCAACCTGGTCGTCCACCGCGACATCAAGCCCTCGAACGTGCTCGTCGGGCGCGATGGCCGGGTCAAGCTCCTCGACTTCGGCATCGCCAAGCTTCTCGAGGACGAAGGGGCGGCCGACCCCGCCACCGCCCTGACCCGCGAAGGCGGCCGGGCCTTCACGCCGGAGTTCGCCGCGCCCGAGCAGCTGACCGGCGGGGCCGTCACGACGGCCACCGACGTTCATGCCCTCGGCACGCTCGCCTACCTTCTGCTGGCGGGACCGCATCCTGCGGGCGCGTCGCTTCCACGCCCGCGCTCCTGCTGAAGGCCATCGTGGACACCGACCCCCGGCGTCCTTCCGAGGCGGCAACGGCCGCCGACGCCGCTGCGCGCTCGACGACCGAGGAAGGCCTGCGCCGCCGGCTCCGAGGCGACATCGACACCATCGTGACCAAGAGCTCTGAAGAAGGACCCGGCCGAGCGCTACGCGTCCGTGGACGCGATGGCTGCGGACATCCGCCGGTTCCTCGCCGACGAGCCGATCGCCGCGCACGCCGACTCTTTCCGATACCGAGCCGCCAAGTTCGTGCGGCGACACCGGACCGGAGTCGCTCTCGGCGCCCTGGCGACGGTCGCGGCGGTGGCCAGCGTTGTCGCCATCGCTTGGCAGGCCGGCGAAGCGCGCCGGCAACGGGATACGGCCCAGGCGCAGCTCGCCCGCGCCACCGCCTCGAGCGAGTTCCTGGGGTTTCTCCTGAGCGCGGCGGCGCCGACCGGGCAGAAGTTCGTCGTCGCCGATCTGCTCAGCGAGGGCGAGGAGGTCGTCGAGAAACAGTTCGGCAAGCGACGATCCGCTGCGGGCGGAGCTGCTCGCGGGCATCGGGATGCAGTACTTGAGCGCGCAGCGGTGGGAAAAGGCGCAGCCGGTCCTCGAACGCGCGGAGAAGGCGGCGAGCCGGTCGAGCGACCCCGCCCTCCGGGCGCGGGCGCGCTGTCCGCTGGCCCTGGCGTACGTCGTGGCCGGAGACATGAAAAGCGGCGAAGAGCTGATCTCCCGGACGATGGCCGACCTTCCCGAGGACTCTCCGCATGCGCTGGCGCGGGCCGAATGCCTGACGCGCTGGAGCGAGTTCGGCTTTTTCACGGACGAAGGGGAACCGATGGTCCGGCGCGCCTCCGAAGCGCTCGCGGCCGTGGCGGGCGCGCCGGTCCCTTCCCTGCTGACCCGCCTCGATGCCCAGTCGGCGCTCGCCTACGGGTACTACCTCACCCGGCAGAACGCGAAGGCGGACGCCGCGTTTGCGGAGCTGACGAAGCTCATCGAGCAGAACGGCCGGGATCGGACTCTGGCGGCTGCGGACGCCTGGAACAACTGGGGCCTCGTCCACCATCGCGGCGACATCCGCAAGGCCGAGCCGCTCTACCGCCGTTCCCTGGAGCTGCACCGGGCGATCGAGGGCGACGCCGTCGGCGCGGTCGTCCTCCACAACTACGCCGGCGTCCTCCAACAGCTGGCGCGGCATGCCGAAGCCGAGCCCGTCTTTCAGGAGGCGATTCGAATCGCTCGCGCCAGGCAGAACACCTACGTCGAGATCGCCGCGACGCTGGAGCTCGCCGGCATGTACGCCGAGACCGGCCGCCTCGCCGAGGCGCGGGCGGCCTCGCCACGCTCGACCCCTACATCGGAACCAAAGCGTTCACTCCCCTGCGCCGCGCCTATCTCGCTTACACGCGCGGCGTCCTGGCGTCGGCGAAGCGGAAGACCGGCGAGGCGCGGAGGCAGTACGCCGAGTCCGTCCGCCTCTATGACGGCATCGATGCCAAGTTCAGCGCCGGCACCCTCGCGCTCCTCGGCGTCGCTCGAGCGGAGCTCGCGGCCGGCAACCCGGACGCCGCTGAAAAGGCGGCCGCGGCGCGCCCTCGCTCTCGCCGAATCGTTCGTGGACAAGGGCGACCTTTCTTACCTCGCCGGCCTTTCTCTCGCAGAGCTCGGCCAGATCGAGCTCGCCAGGCGCCAGACCGAGACCGGACGAACGACACTGCGGACGGCCCTCCACCACCTGCAGGAGACGCTCGGTCCCGAGCACCCGGCGACGCTCGACGCCCGACGCGTGTCGGAATCGGCAGGAACGACACCGGAGTAAGGGCACGGCTTCTCATTGGCGCGCGGAGATCTCGGGCCGACGGTAACCCGCGATTCGACGTCTCCCCCGTGAGAATCCCGCCACCGCATGGAAAAAAAGCGCAAGTTCCTCTTCGTCTCTCTGACGGGCCTGGTCGGAGACATCGCCTGGCAGGTCCTGAAGGAGGGCCACGAGGTCCGGTACTTCATCGGCGACGAGCAGGAGAAGGACATCGCCGACGGCTTCGTCCCCAAGACCGACGACTGGGAGAAGGACGTCGACTGGGCCGACGTGATCGTCTTCGACGACACGCTGGGCCAGGGCGAGAAGGCGGTCGCGCTCCGCGCCAGGGCAAGGCCGTCGTGGGCGGCACGCCCTACACGGACCGGCTCGAGGACGACCGCTCCTTCGGGCAGGAGGAGCTCAAGAAGGCCGGGGTCACGATCATCCCGTACCGGGACTTCGACAACTTCGACGACGCGATCGCCTACGTCCAGGAAAACCCGACGCGCTATGTGATCAAGCCATCGGGCGCGGCGCGGCAACGTCAAGCGGCGGCTCTTCGTCGGCGACGAGGAGGACGGCCAGGACGTCGTCCGGATGCTGGAGGCCTACAAGAAAGCCTTCTCCGACGAGATCAAGGTGTTCCAGCTTCAGAAGCGGGTCGTGGGCGTGGAGGTCGCCGTCGGCGCCTTCTTCAACGGCAAGGGCTTCATTCACCCCATCAACACCAATTTCGAGCACAAGAAGCTCTTCCCGGGCAACAGCGGCCCACCCACCGGCGAGATGGGGACGACGATGTTCTGGAGCGAGCCCAACAAGATCTTCGAGCAGACGCTCCTGAAAATGGAACCGCGTCTGGCCGAGGAGGGCTATGTCGGCTACATCGACGTCAATTGCATCGTCAACAACAACGGCATCTATCCGCTGGAGTTCACTTCGCGGTTCGGGTACCCGACGATCTTCATCCAGCAGGAAGGCATGATCACGCCGATCGGGCTCTTCCTGTGCGGACCTGGCCCACGGCGACGATCCGAAGCTGAAGGTCAAGAGCGGCTTCCAGGTGGGCGTCCGGATCGTCATGCCGCCCTTCCCGTTCGACGACGACGCGACCTTCGAGTCCTTCTCCAAGAACGCCGTGATCGTCTTCAAGCGGGGCACGCCGGAGGAGGTCCACATCGAGGACGTCAAGATCGTCGAGGGCCAGTGGCTCGTGGCCGGAACCTCGGGCGTCGTCCTGACGGTGGTGGGCCTGGGCCAGACGATGAAGCAGGCGCAGGCGCAGGCCTATACCGCGTCCGCAACATCCTCATCCCCAACATGTACTACCGCGACGACATCGGCGAGCGCTGGGCCGAGGACTCCGACAAACTGCACAACTGGGGATACCTCCGCTAGCGCGCCTCGACCTTCGCCCGACCGAATTCCTCAGCCGCCCGACGCCTTCACTTCCGGCGGGGGCTCGGGATCCGGCACGCGGTTGTGGACCGGCGGGACCGTGCGCAGGTACGCATATATCGACCGGAGGTCTTCGCGCGTCAGGTTCCGAAATGCCTCCCAGGGCATGGGGGGCAGGATGGGCCGCGAGACTCCCATGTGCCGGCCGGTCCTGAGGGCCTTCACGAACGTCTCCTCTGACCAGCTCCCGATCCCGGTGTTCTCGTCGGGCGTGAGGTTGACCGCATAGCTGATTCCCCAGGGTCCCGACCAGGCCGTGAGGTCCCACGAGGCTGTCGCGATCCAGGGGCCCGCTCCCGGCGGGGGCGACGGCAGACTCGATCCCTCGGGGTGGCCCGACAGGAACCGGCTCTCGACCTCGACAGGGCCGGACGGACCCATGACCTTGGGCGAGTGACAGTGGCCGCATCCGATTGCCCCGACGAGATACCTTCCCCTCGCGACTCGCGCAGGAGATTCGGCGGCGTCCGGCGGCGTGTCCGCTTGCCGAGCTGCTTTCGTCCCCGCCCCGGCGGCCACGACCGCGGCCGCGAAAACCGTTCCTGAGACCCAGAGGATCTGGCGTTTCATGGTGATCTCCCTCCGACCGCAAATCTAGGGATCGGAGGAGCGGCGGGCTTCGACTGTTCGGGCCAATTTTCCGGGAGACCGGAAAATGGCCCGAAAGAGCCATGGCGGCGAAAGGGGCCGCGGACCTAGCGGGAGCTCTGGCCGACGAAGTAGGCCGCGGCGGCCGCGCGGGACGGAAGGTCGAGCTTGCCCAGGATGTTCGCGACGTGCCGCTTGACGGTGTGGCCGGAGAGGCAGAGCGCCTCCCCGATCGAGGCGTTGGACAATCCGTCCGCCACCAGGCGAAGCACTTCGGTCTCTCGCGCGGTCAGACCGGCCACGGGCCGGCCCTTCTCCCCGGCGCGCGAGCCCTGCAGCGGCTCGAGCAGGCCGGTGGCCCGAGCAGCGCCGCCCGCCGCCCCCAGACGCGCGAACACCGCGAGCGCGGCGCGCGCCTCCCTGGCGGCATCTTCGCGGCGCCCGAGGGAGAGGAGCGTCCGGGCGAGCTCGAGTCGCGCGCGGGCGCTTTCGAACGCGCTCCCCGATCGCTCGTACAGATCGACCGCGTCCTCGAGCGGGGCACGTGCGCCCTCCGCGTCACCCGTTTCGCGCAGGACGACACCCTCCGCGACGCGAAGCGCGGCGCGCAGACCCTCGGTCGGGACGGCGTCGGCGATCGAGCGCAGCTCTTCGAGGGCCGCGCGGCACTCGCGTTCGCGGGCGCGGAGCGCCTCGGCGCGCGCCAGGATCTCGAGGCCGGGCGCCCGGTCGAGCCGCTCCTGGGAGGGAAGGCTGCGGAAGAAGCGGCGGACGTTCGAGGCCGCGCCCTCGGCGTCCCCTTCGTCCAGCGCCATCGCGGCCCGCACCAGAAAAGTCCCCGGATGAGACCCGGCCTGCTCCAGCGCCTCCGCGGCCTCCTGCGGGCGGCCCTGGCGGTGGCGGAGCACGCCACGCCGCAGGAAACCGGTCGCCACGAAGCGCGGGGCGATGACCTCGGCCTCGCGGATCATCGCATCGATTTCCCGCTCCGCCTCGTCCCACGCCCCCCGCCAGATCAGGATCCCGACGAGGTGGTCGCGGCAGAACATCCGGCCCGGGACGAACCGCACCCTCGTGAGGCGCTCCCGCACCTTCTCGAGCCACTGTCCGGCGCGGTCGAAGTCCTGGACGCGCTCGCAGGCCGTCAGCAGGTAGCACGTCGCGTTGCCCGCGGCGTCTTCCCCCGCGATCTCGCCGCCGATCGCGGCGGCCGTGACCTCGTCGAGCCGGCGCATCCCCTCCTCGACCTCGCAGCGCGAGACGAGCGCGACACCCTCGAGGCCGAGCGACAGGAGCTCGACGTCGTGCAGGCCGAGCCGGGCGGCGAGCCCTCGGGCCTCGTCGATCTTGCGCGCCGCGGTTGCGAAGTCCTGGTGGAACAACAGCGCGAAATGTCCCTCCCAGACCGCAAGCCACGCGTGCTCGGGCGAGGGCTCGAGTCCCTCCAGGTTCCAGCGCGCTCGTTGGAGCCACCCGCTGGCAACGGCGGACTTCCCGAGCAGGATCTCCGAACGGAGGGCGAGCGCGGTCGCGACCCGAGCCGCCGAGGCGCGGTCTCCGCGTGCGTGGTAAAGCTCGTAGGCGCTCTCGAGCGCAGCCACGGCGGCGTCGGAGTCGCCGAGGCGCCAGGTCGCTTCGGCGAGGCCCTCGTAGGCCTCGGGACTCTGCGCGGAGGCGATCGAGGCCCGGAACCCGGCCTCCGCCTCCTCGAGCGCGCCGCCCCTCAGCGCCTCGCGGGGAGACCCGACCGAGCCGCTAGGGCGAGAGGATTTCGGAAGGCTTGTCGACATCGGTTGCGATCCGTCGCCTTGAGTGCGACGACCCTCAGGCGCA
>CAWHKQ010000014.1:0-139873 GCA_963829925.1 uncultured Acidobacteriota bacterium | reverse complement strand
TGACGTAACCGGCACCGCCGCATATCTAAGTAATAGCGCCACCCGCTGTTCTGCGGACAACTGATCTAGGGCCGTAGCATCCGGCCACTTTTCTCCCCGCAACCGCTTGAGGAGAAGCGGGATCGGCATGGCCGTACCATCCATAATGGCCGCCAAAGCAACCTGGCGCAGGAATTCTGTTACTGCGTCCGGCGTCGCAGGCAATGCGAAGCCGGACGCCGGACACTGTTGGCTCCGCAAGGGCCGCAGCCCGAATCCTACGCTCCACGCCAGCAGGGCCGTCGACAACGGCGCTAAGCGGAAACGGCGTTGCCGGAATATCGACCTTGAGTGCGGCCGCGACCGCCGGCCGGTAAAAGCCTGCAACGTCAGGCCAAGTCGTGAGTAGGTCTGACTGGAGAACGAAACCGTAGGCACAGCGTGCAGCCGTGTGAGCGGCGTAAGGCTTCCACCGAGCCCTCGTCTCAGCGTTCAGATCGCCATCGCAGTAATCGGAGATCCCGCGGAAGACGAGAAAGCCTATTCCTCTGTGATGGCGGCCCGCGGTGGCGAGCGCGTGCGCCACGCCGGCCGACTCCATGTCGACTACGATGGCCTTATCGAATTCCTCCAAGCGGGCCAGTGTTGGGGAGTTCTTATTAGCCAGTAACTTCTCGCCAGCCAGCAGCTCTCCAATGCGGACGGCTCGGCCATACGCGCTCTAGGTCAGGTATCGCTGGCCGTCGGGGAGCAGGTGGTGCGCCACTCCACCACCTCGCGGACGACTCCTCGCTGAGTCCGCGAGCCGTCGTTAATAGCTGCGCGTCCGGAGGCTGCATGGCAAAATGCTGCAAGGCCTCCTCCCCGTCCCCAGTCTCCTTAGGTACTCGTAGTAATGGACTAGAGAAGCAATGACACCATTCGCCCGAGCAGCACTCGTTCTGGACACCGGTGTCGATTGGCTCGGAACGAATGCACCCCCTATGTCTACAACGAACAGATAGTCGGGTTTCTTGTCAAGTATTAGCTGATAGGCCGTTATCGCAGCCGGGATGTTGGATCTATCACTCGTCTGACATTCCACAATTTCTAAGGATGCTCCATTCGGTACGTTAAGGCTGCCCGTCCAGTAACTTCGATACGGATCGGACGGATCTCGCCTGAGGTCGAACGCCCGCCTGACCGCGTCGCTCGCCTCAGGGACCACCGTCATGATCGCGAGCAGCTTGGCTGACACTCTAGTCGTTGGCGGCACGGCAACTGGCGACTTCCTGCCGCGAGACTTGGACCGCGTATCTGCGACCACCCGGCATCGTCGCCCCCGCTTTAGCACCAAAGATGCGTTTGGCACACACCTATCAACCGGAATGAGCCGCCAGCCGGCTGCGGCCAATTCAGAGCCGCCACTTAACACTCTATCTTGTAAATAAGAAAGGACCCATAGCTTACAAGACGTTGACTGGAGAAAATACCTCGTACAGGGAGCGCAAGGACCGTGAGGCGATCCGAAACTGACTGCGTTTCTTCGATCTCGGCCTTGGTGTCGAGGCCCCTTCGTCTTGGTCATCTGGGTCGTAGTAGACAGAGCCGCACGCTAAAGCCTTTATGAACCGTAGAAAATCCGTCCTCTCACCAAGCCTGACCTTCTGGCCGTAGCGGATCTTCAGGGGCGATCGGTCTAGCTGCGAGGGGACATACACAGCCTTCGGGATGCTTTCGCTCCCAGTGTTTCATTAAGTCGGCAAACTTCCACCGGGCTCCGATTTCACCGATAGACGAGCGAAGGACGATGCCGCCGCCCGGGTCGACGATCTTGGTTCCGTCGAAGCCTTCCAGCCCGAGCGTTAGCCCGGTCCGGGTTGCTCGACTCCCGCGCGGTGGACTCCCCCGAAATTAAGCCTGTCAGGTCGGCCGCTCACATCTGGATATCCAAAGCGTCGCGTGAAGTCGATCACGCCGAGCGACCTATAGAGACCTCCGGTGGGCTCCGGCGTCATGAGTGTGAGAACTCCGACTTCGAGACGATCGAAACCTGCAACTCTGTGCTCACTTCCCAGCCCTGAAAGTCAGGTTCAGAATATCCGTTTGGTAGGATGCTGGTTCTGCCTCAAGTGTGTACGCCACAATTCGGACTGTCACATGGAACGATCGCTCCGGACGGTAGAAGCCTTTTGGAGGCTATCCATCCGAGTCGGTTTATGCGACCCAACTCCCGTAGAAGAGTCGTGCGAGCATCTTCAGCACTGGGGAATGAGCGGAATTTGTTCAAAGACACCATCCCTCTCCAACACACCTAGAGAGGCAACCTGCTTCGCCAGAGGACCGGTCGGATCAGCCACGACGCTGAATATTTGGCCCCTCGGAGCGACGCCGAAGAACAAGAGGCGACCGGGAAGGCGTGATGTCATCAAGCTCGCGGGGTGATTCTCCGCGCCCTGAAGAAATCCCGACAGCCGCACTTCGGGATACTGCGGATAAAGAATCAGTTGGGCTTGAGGCGCATCAACACGTGCGCCCTCCCCGTCAAGCCACGTCATTTTGACTGGGGCCTTGAAGATCGGTTTGTTTGAGCCACGCCAGGCCGGACATCTCGAACAGGGAGTACGTTCAGCGCTTCGAAGCTACCGCCGAGGTAAACCTGATTCTTTGAGTTGTCGTTCGCCGCGGAGTCGTTTTACGTAGAGGCGCGTTACGCCCTGATCTCTCATGACGCGACGCAACATGTCCAAGCTCAAGTCGCCGGCTGTCTTCGGCATCGCCACTTCCCAGATCATTATCAACGGAACGTCCGTAGGCGCACGACACCCGAATTGGACAGGCGCCGCACAAGGGCCTCGGCCGGCAGACCGTCGTGTGAAGTCTAGTAACGCATAGTCTTGTAATCTCGCGAACCTCTGACCGGAGTGGCGAGCTCGGCGATCTCTCAAAATAGCTTGGTACGCCGCGTTTCCGGCCCCGTTGGCAACCCGAGGAGGCGTCCATAGAATCGCACAATATTGGAATCGAGTAGCACTCCGCGACCCTGGCAGTGGAAACTCACAAAAGCTCCCGCAGCGTAGGGCCCAATTCCCGGCAACCTTAGAAGAGTATTCTCATCGGACGGGACCCCGCCCATTTCCACCAAGCGCTCACCTAAGAGCTTGAGAAACCGCGCTCGCCAGTGGAGACCCAACGGCCTCAAGAGCTCAAGTACATCTGCTTCGCTCGCGACTGCTAAGGACTCAGCTGTCGGAAGCGACGCTTGAAGCGAAGGAACACCGGCTTAACCTGATCCGCATGCGTCCGCTGCAGGAGGACTTCAGCTACGAGGGCCTGAAACGCGTTTCTCTCCGTTCGCCAAGGGTAGCTCGCAAAGTGGCGGCTCCCCCAACGGCTCAGGACACGGCGTATCCCTTGGAGTTCTCGGCGAACAGCCCTGGCGACTCGATTTCGCTCGCGAATGTCTCCCCGTGCAGGCACCGCACCACTGATCGGCAATATCACGTACGAGTGGAACTACGACCGAGTTCCCGAATTGCTTGTAGGCCTGTGTATCGGAAACCGGAATCTGAAACGCCTCTTGGAAAACCCATCAGTCTGGCGCATTCGCGCGGCGTCAGGCGACGGGGTACTTTCCCCTTACCCCGGTCGATCAAGATTTCGCTACCGTCCTTGTAGTACCGAGCCGAAAGTGTTCTGGCCGTATCGTTAGGCCCCACCAAGCCGAATCCGAAGCCATTTCCGGCAGCACGGTGCTTCCTGGCGTAGTTCTGGAGATACTTCCAGAGGTGCCCACTCAGACGATACTTTGGAGGAACTTCCTCGTCGCTATCCAAGATCGAACCGAGAGAAGGACCCGGATCTGAGTAGACAGGAAAGGCAAAATCGCGGGGCGAGCTGAAACCAACCAAAAAAGACTCGTTGACGGCGTTGTGGAACCAAATTACGCGCATCAAGTACACGAACGTGCACGTCGTAGCCGAGCTTGTCACGAAGCGTGGCCAGTACAACTTGGAAAGTATTCCCGCGATCGTGGGATTTCAAGTTTCGAACGTTTTCCAAGAGAAAAGCACGGGGCCTGCGCTCTGCGATGATTCTCTCGATCTCGAAGAAGAGATTGCCTTGATGCACATCGTCAAAGCCGTCCGGCCTACCGAGGCTGCGTTTCTTGCTGACTCCAGCGATTGAAAACGGCTGGCAGGGGGAAGCCAGCAGTCAGAATGTCATGCGTGGGAATTTGTGAGGCATCGACCTGACGAATATCCCCTGCATCGGGGACCCTGCCAAAGTTCGCGCGATAGGTCACTTGGCAAAAAGGGTCCCATTCCGAGGAGAACACGCAAGTCCCGCGTAGATCTTTTTGCTCAGGCTACATTGGAAGCCACCGATGCCGGCGAACAGATCTACAAAAGTGAAGGCCGGGCGTGGTGATTTTGTGGAGAATGGAGTGTGTATTTGCTGCTTTCAGATAGACCTTCGGCCGGGTAGCACGTGGACCGCTCTTCGCGAGTCGGCTCGGCGATACGCGCTTATTCATTCGATTTCACAGCCTAACTCATTCTGACCGAGCGGCCGGTCAAATGATGTCTCTGCATCGATCCTGAAACGGAGACTGCTGCCGGGGTAGGTCAAAATCTTACCGCAGCCGGTCGATAGGACCCGGGGATGTCGAGGGTGGGAGGCTGGAAGGACGTAGCGGCTATCGGTTTTCGGACGACAACGGGCTGTTGCCCGGACTCGCGCTCGCTGAGCGCCTATTTTCGCAGCCACTCCATCACCGCCCACGTCGCGTCGAGGTCCTCCTCGTTGTAGGCGAGGATCTCGTTGACGTTGGCCTCGCGGGCTGCGGGGTCGTTGGACTCGGTCGCCTCGATGTATTTCGCGATGGACCAGGCGCCGTCCCCGCTCTTGGCGCGCGCGAACCCGACGTAACGCTCGACGACCTTGAGCGAGTAGCTCGGGAGCGGGAGGACGACGGAGGCTCGGAGGAGGGCGAGGAGGTCGTCGAGGTTGGCCAGGACGCGAGCAGCGACGCCGTCGGGATCGCCGTATCGACCGACGTAGAGCTCGAGCTTTGTCTTCTCGTAGCTGCTCCAGTGCACGAACCGCAGGTCGGGGCCGTACTCGGCGAAGAGGCGGTTGGCGAGGCTGAGGAAGGCGAACCAGCCGTCCCGGTCGCCATCGGCGCCGAAGCCGGCCTGGGCCGGAAGGTAGGTGGATGGCCGGTCGCCGAAGACTTTGACACCCCACAGGTAGATGCGGTCGAGGTCGTCGGCGTAGGGCGGCAGGCCTTCGAGATCGAACATGGCGAAGTTGCGGCCGGGCGGAAAAGCCGGCGGCTCGTCGCGGCGTACGGCCGTGTTCGAGACGAAGGACTCCGCGCTCATGAGGAGCTCCGGCACGAAATCCTTGAGACGGGGAGTCTTCTTGCCGGTCCAGAAGTAGTCGTGGTGCGCGGGATCGTGGACGGCGATCGGGAGGCTGGCGATCGACCGGATGCCTCGCTGGTAGAGCTCACGCGCTCGCTTCTGCGGCACGGTCGTCAACAGGGAAACGTCCTGCGCGGCTAGAGCCTCGCCCCGGCAGCGGTCCTCGAAGCCGCAGCCGCCGCACTTGGTCCAGCCGAGCGGCTCGTAGTCATCCGGTTCGATCGTCCGCATGCGGCGGTGCTGACGAAGAGCGTCGAGGACGGCCTCCTCCCCGTCGTACGCCACGGGCACGATCTCGCCGCTTCCCGAGTGGACCTGGAGCTCGATCGGGCGCTGCCCGACGAGGCGCTCGTAGAGAAAACCGTAGATCTGGAGCTGGAGGGGGATGCCCCGGTGGCGCCTTGCGGAGATGTTGCGGGCGAGCTTGGAGTCGCGAATGAGGTAGCCGCCGCGGGAGCCGTCGCGGATCAGGAAGTCGGGCTCGCCGACGAGCTCCCAGGTCTCGCCGTCGAGCGAAAACTCCAGGCGCAAGCGCGGCTGGTAGATCGCGGGAACGCCGTCGCGGATCGCGGCGAGGGTCAGGCGTTCGCGCTCCGCCTGGTCCGGCGTTGAGAGGTCGACGATGCCGGGAAGGGTCGCGAGGTGGCTCTCCTCGTGCCGGTGGCCGAGGCTGCGGAGGAGGTCGTTGAAGGGGGTGTCGGTCTCCTGCTCCGGCACGCCTCGGGCGCGCAGGGCTACGCGCCGAGCGCACTCGGACGGCTTGTAGTAGTCGTAGACGTCGGTCGCCTTGAAACGCACGTATCTCCCTCTCGTAGAGGATTCTGGCATCGGTCGTAGGACAAATGAGGTCGGGGCGGCCGCGCCTCACGCTTGCCTCACGTCGAAGCTGCCGAGCCTCACGGTCAAGCAGTCATCCGCGCGCTCGTTCCACTGGGGTTTCAGGTCGTGTCCTGACTGTCATACCGGCGGGGCAGCTGTCGGCGAAGGTGGACTCAGGGACGTCCTCGTCGATAGACGTCGCCACGGTGCCCGATTCTCAACACGAGATATCCGGCTGAAATCCGGGCGTAAATCACCCGGTAGTCCCCGACTCGAAGTCGAAAGAGGCCCGCGAACTCACCGGCGAGGGGCTCGCCGGATCCACCCTCCTCGGCGAGCGCTTTCTCGATCTTCTTGAGGATCCGAAGCGCTACCGCCCGGTCGAGCCTGTCGAGGTCTCCGGCGACGGAGAGCTTGTACTCAACCTTTGCGGGGGCCAATCCGCTTCCTTAGTTCGGCCGAGGAGACGATGGGGTCGTCTTTGTCTCTGAGCCTGTCGAGCGCGACCTGGTAGTCCGCGTGCTCTGCGAGGTAGGACTCGAGCGCCTTTTCGATGAAGTACGTCCTGGGACGGTCCGTCGCTTTTGCCAGGTCATCCAGGGCCCTGGCGGTGGCGTCCGCGAGTCGGATGGAAACGGAGGTGGACATGGTTGCCTCACTAGTAATACAAGCGGTGCAAGTATACACCGGGCGGTAGCGGGCTGCCCGCGGGGGAAAGGGAGATTGATATGCGAGCGCGGCTGGTCGAGTTCGGGATCCTTCGTCGCTGCGCTCCTCAGGATGACAGCGCAAAGCGACGTCGCGCGGTAGGCTCAATTCTTGAGGCTTTGTGCCAGTCATCCCGAGCGAAGCGAGGCAGCCGACCACCGAAGGCAAACCCCCGGCAGTAGGCAACGTCGCGCGAAGCACGGCGTTCATCCCGAACTCGACGCGCCGATGCGGGAAGGCGCGCTCCCTCTCTGGCTAGAACGCCTGGCCGATCGAGAAGGAGATCAGAAAACCCTTGTTCCCGGCAGGGTCTCGCTGGAAAGCGTAGCCCCCGTCGATGCGAAAGACGTTCGTGCCCGGCGCCCAGTCCATCGCGAAGCGGAGGCCTGCGCCGGCGTCCATCTTGATCTCGGAAAGCTTCAGGCTCCGCGTCGGGCTTCCCACGAGCCCCGCGTCGAAGAACACGGCGAGGCCGGGCGAGATCATTCCGAACCACTTCGCGGTACTGAAGATCCGATGCTCGAGGTTGAGAATGAAGCGGGTGTCCCCCTCGAAGGCGCGAAGGTGGTAGGCGCGCAGGCCCGCCTGGGCGTCGGCAAAGATCTGGACGTCGCTGTCCATGTTCCACCCGCGCAACCCGGAAAGCTGCGCGACGAAAGTCTGCCGCGGCGCCGCCTCGAATCTGCGCACGTAGAGCACGCTTCCCGACAAGAAGGAGTTCTCGAGGCTGCTCGGACCGACCCTGCTGTCCCAGGCCACGCGCGCCTGCACGAATCCCGAGGCGCCAGCCCGGAGCCCCGCGCCGAGCTCCAGGCCGACGACGCCGGTCGTTTCGGGGACACCGAAGGCAGCGGGGGAAACCCCGAGCCGGAGCATGAGCCGGGGGCCAAGGCCGAAGTCCTCGTATCGCTCGTCACGGTTGACGTAGTTCCACTTCAGGAAGTCGGAACGGAGCACTTCGTACTGCATGAAGAGGTAGCGAAACTGGCGGTCCGCCGGCAGCACGTCGGCCTGGCCGACAGAGGCCTGGCGGAATCGATCCTGGCGCACGTCGAGACCGATGCTCAAGCGCGACGCGTTGCCTTCCCGCGCCGGGAGGGCGCGTCCGTACGCCGCGAGCACCCGGAAATGATCGGCGCCGAAAGTCGACTGGACCTCGCCGCCTTCCAGGTACGTGAACTCGTCGCGGCGGATGTCCGCGAAGCCGACCTCGGCCGACCACGGGGCCGCGTTCGAGTAGAAGGGGCGGCGAACCTCGAGAACCTTCTCGGATCCGTCCGAGTTGTTCGAGTAGAGCACGTGGGCCGTCGTGAACGGGATGAAGAAGTTGGGAGTCGTCATCTCCACCGAGCGGTAGGTCCGATCCTGATCCTTGGCAAAGGCGACTCCCACGCGGATCCCCGTTCCAAGGAAGTTGCTCTCGCCCAGAGAAATGCCACCCTGCCCGGCTCCTCCGGCGTAGCCGGCGGAAGGGTCGATCCGCACGGTCCACGCGTCCTGCGTGCGCACCTCGACGTCCACGACTCCGTCGCGGACTTCGCCGGCAACGATGGACACCGATCGAAACAGGCCGCGCGCCCGCAGGCTCCGCTCGGCCTCCGCCAGGAGAGCGGGAGTGTAGGCGTCCCCTTCCTCGAAGGTCAGGAAGCGGCGAACCGTCGACTCCAGCGTGGTGACATGGAGCGCGTTGGCGCCACGCTGGAGGAAGGTGTTCGCCTCGTCGGGCCCGAAGACATCGACCGTCTGGATGGTGACACGGCCGATGTACACCGGCTCGGCGCCTCGAGCGGGGACGGCTCGGCCGTCTCGAGGGAGGGATTGGGCTCGGCTGCCTCGAGATCGGAATTGGACGATCCTGACCCAGCGAAGGCCAGGATGGCCAGAGCGAAGGCACGCTCACGGATCTGTCGGTTGAGCCGGCGTCCGAAGCTCCGGTCGAGGCTAGCCCAGCGGCGACACGTCGCCTCGACTCGGATCCGAGAGATCCACGAGCGGCAAGCCACGGATTGGCTCCTGACGGGTAGCTGCGGGGATATGGCCGCGGTTTCAGGCAGGTCCGGGTGGGATTAGGTTGAGGCCGCGGAGCGAGAGATTCCAGAGGCGCCCTTCCTCTCCATACTGGTACATGGCAGGGGAAAGACCTAGGCGTTTCTTGCGGCCGGTCCATTTATTCGCTCATGGTTCGTCGCCGAGTGTTCGCTTTGCGTCGTCGAGATGAGGGCTCCCTCCCGCCGGAAGAAAGAGCCCGGTATGGGAGCGCGGCTGATCGAGTTCGGGATCCTTCGTCGCTGCGCTCCTCAGGATGACGGTGCAAAAGTTAGGTCGGGTCGAGTTCCGGGATGGGCGCCCTGCTTCGAGACTTTGGCGCCTACTGAGGTCGGCTGGGCGCCGGGAGAAGGCGCCAATATCGCAGCGCGGCCGGTCGAGTTCGGGATCCCTCGTCGCTGCGCTCCTCGGGATGACGGTGCAGAAGCTACGTCGCGAGTCGAGTTCGGGATCCTTCGTCGCTGCGCTCCTCGGGATGACAGGCTAACCCGGCCAGCGGCTGGTGCCCGTCATGGGCATAGACTCCCCTCAAGCCGACCATAGGGGGTGACCGATGAGTCCTTCCCGCGTTGTTCGTCTCTGCGTCACTTTCGTTCTCACCCTGGCCCTCGTCTCGTCCCTCTCCGCCACCACGTTCACCGTCACGACGACCGCGGACTCGGGCGCGGGGTCGCTGCGGCAGGCGGTGATCAGCGCCAACGGGGCACCGGGGCCGCACACGATCGCTTTCAACATCGTCGGCGGGGGGCCGCACTCGATCGCGCTGGCGACGGACCTGCCGATGATCAGCGTGGCGGCCGGACTGACGATCGACGGAACGACGCAGCCCGGCTTCGCGGGCACGCCCGTGATCGAGGTCCACCGGGACGGCGGTGCCTCGACATGCTTTCAAATGTTGAGCACGCCCATGACCATCAAGGCGCTCGCGATCAACAGGTGCGGGTCGTCCGCGATCAACAGCAATGGCGCAGGCGGCGGCGGCTTGACGCTTCTCGGCTCCCGTCTCGGCACGGACCCGTCAGGCACGGTGGCGTTTCCCAACGGCGCCGGTGTCCTCCTGAGCTCGGGCACGAACACCATCGGCGGCTCAACCGCCGGCGATCGCAACATCATCTCCAACAACAACAATTTCGCCATACAAGCCGGAGGGACGACAAGCATTCAGGGCAACTACATCGGTGTGGATGCAACCGGGTCGGTGGCGATGCTGAACACCTCCGGAATCAACTGCGGCGGGACCCTCCTGATCGGGGGGAGCGCCTCCGGCCAGGGCAACGTCATCTCCGGGTCCTCGACCCACGCGATTCAGGCCTGCGCGGGCACCACCCTCATTCAAGGGAATCGCATCGGGACAAACGCTTCCGGAACCGCGGCCCTTCCGAACGTCACCGGGATCGAGGCCAATAACGCAAACGGTCTTGTCGTCGGTGGCACGGGGGCGGGCGCGGGCAACGTCATCGGCGGCAGCACGGGATCCGGGCTTCGCCTGACCTCGAGCAGCAACGTCACCGTCCAGGGCAACTTCTTCGGGACGAACGCGGCGGGAACGGCCGACGTCGGGAACTTCATCGGAATCGAGGTCAACACGGTGGGAGCGCTCATCGGCACCGCGACACCGGGAGGCCCCGGATCGAACCTCATTGCGTTCAATCACAGAGGAATCGTCGTCAACGGGCAAGACACCACCATTCGCGGCAACTCGATTCGCGACAACACCCTCCTGGGGATCGACCTCGCGGACAACGGCGTGAGCCGCAACGACGCCGGCGACGTGGACGGCCAGCAGAACTTCCCTCACATCACCTCGGCGGTGCCGGAGGGCGGCGGCGTGCGGATCATCGGGGTCCTCGACTCGACCGCGTCCTCGACCTTCGATCTCGACTTCTACGAGAGTCCCGGTTGCAGCTTCTATCCCCAGGATCTCCTGGAAGGGCCGGACTGGCTCGGGACGGCGCCGGTAACAACGAACGGATCGGGTCACGCCGCATTCAACGTGCTCCTGACCCCGGTCACGGTCGCGCCGGACCTGCGCGTGAGCGCGACGGCGACCACCGCCGCGGGCAGGACGTCGGAGTTCTCGCAGCAGATCGTCCTCTCGTCGATTCCGCTGACGGGCAACACAGGCGGCTCGCCGCTCCAGATCCAGGGAATGGAGTTCGTCGATGGCGCCACGGTCACCCTCGGAGGCGTGCCGGCGACGAACGTCCAGGTGGTGGCGGCGACGTTCATCACCGCCCAGGCCCCGGCGCTCCCGGCCGGATCGATCAACGACCTCGTCGTGACGAACCCGTCCGGCCTCTCGGGCACGCTCCCGAAAGCGTACGTCTCGCTCTTCGCCGACGTCGACCCCGGGAGTTCGTTCCGTACGTACATCGGCGGCCTCGTGGCGAACGGCCTGACCGTCGGCTGCGGCGGCCCCAACTACTGCCCGTTCAACCCGGTGACGCGGCAGCAGATGGCGGTCTTCCTTCTTCGCGGGAAGTTCGGGCTCTGCTACACGCCGCCTCCGTGCACCGGAACCGTGTTCGACGATGTGGCATGTGCCGGCAATGGGTTTCGCCCCGTGGATCGAAGTGCTCGCCGGACTGAACATCACGGGCGGCTGCGGCGGGAACAGCTACTGCCCCACCGCGGCGGTCAACCGGCAGCAGATGGCGGTCTTTCTTCTGAAGTCGCTGGAGGGCTCGGACTACCTGCCGCCGCCGTGCACGAGCCCCGTGTTCGGCGACGTTCCGTGCTCGAACCCCTTCGCTCCCTGGATCAACGAGCTCGCCGCGCGCCTGATCACGGGCGGCTGCGGCGGCGGCAACTACTGCCCGACCGACAGCGTGATCCGGCAGCAGATGGCGGTGTTCCTGGTCAAGACGTTTTCGATTCCGTTCTAGAAACAAAAGGGCGGGGATGAGCCCCGCCCTCTCCAATCTTTCCGAGCGCTGAGGCTACGGCTTGTCGTACACCGCGGTGGAGACCAGCGACGCGTTCTTCGGGTCGGCCGGGGTCACCGTCAGGATGCGCGACTTGCCGTCCGGCGCGACGACGATCTTGCCGTTCGCGACGAGCTTGCCGCCCTTTTTGGTGGTCAGGGTCATCGTGGTGTCGTCGACCTTCGTGTAGGACCGCGAGTCGTAGGTTGCTTCGCCGGTGACCGGATAGTCCTTGCCGTCGAACTTGCCCGTCCACTCGTTGTGTGCGGGCTTGCCGGCCGCGTCGACACCGTCGACGATGACCTTGATCATGTCGCCGGCGGGCTCGTAGACGACGGTGGTGTTCTTCGCCGCCCCGGGGGCGAATTTGGACTTGGCCTCATTGAGCTTCCAGGTGCCCATGTTGGGATCGGCGGCGAGGCAGATTGCGAGACCCACAAAGAAGCCTGCGACGGATGCGAGGATGGTGCGTGTTCTCAATGTCCCCTCCAAAACGCTCGAAGCAACTCCGAAGCTTCGAAACGGGGGTGGATCCTATCCTGAGCGAGGGAGACAGGCCCGGGCAGTCGGCAGGTTGAGCTATTTGCTTTCTCTACCCCGCTTCACAGACCGGGGCCGCGGTTGCCGTTTTCGACTTCGCTCCCTGGCGAGCGCCTTCGCGAACTCCTCGAATCTTCTCGAAGCGCCCTCGCCGTCGCTCCATGCGCGCACCACCTTCAGGTTTATCCGGTGGCGCAAGGCAATGGCGACAGCGACATCGAGGCTCTGCCGGTCGTTCCAGTGGTAGAAGGCGGCCAGCCGATCTCGACAGGAATCGGTCGCCGACAGGGCCGGGATGTCAGACCGGCCGACTTTGAGGCGAACGGGAGTGACGCCCAGGTCCTGCCCGATGGCGAGCGGCCCGCGGGGAAACTCGACGAAGAAATCGGACTTCTCGTGAAAGTACTGAGCATCCCGCCTCGCGAATCCAACAGCCGCCATGGCGTCGTCGAGCTCCCGCTGCGTCGGCGCGGAGCTCAGAATCAGATCGAGGTCTTCGGACTGGTAGATCCCGCCGGAGTAGATCGTGGCGCAAGCTCCGCCGACCAGCACCGCCCGGATGCCCGCTCTGTCCAGGGCACGGGATACCGCCTCGATGGCATCCCGGATCGTCGACTTCGCCGTCAGCTTCACAGCCGCTTGCCGGTTCTCCGCGGCCTCCTTCGAAGCGCTGCCACGGCCTTCCGAATCCGCTCCTCGGGTTCTGTCAGACGATTGAGAAGGGCGAGCAACTCGCGGCGCGCGAAGTACCGTGGGTTGAGTGTGAGGACGCGGGCACGCCCCACGCTACGAGCGGCGACGAGTCCATCCCTTTCGAGGCTGAGAATCGCCTTCTGAATCACCGAGACCGGGATCTCGAGGATTCTGCTCAACTCCCGGGCGTAGCTTTCCTCGAGCAGGCTGAGAGCCATCAGGAGACGGGTCCTGGTCTGGGAGCCAAACGGGGACGTGACCTCCATAAGAGGTCATATGACCTCATAAAGAGGTCTATGTCAAGAGCGCCGACTCACCTGTGTGTCGGTTACGGCGCTTTAGGGCTGTTCCCCCTCCCCGCCCCTCCACCATCTCTCCGTTCTCTCAACCGGGGGAGAGGGGGATTGGGCGCGGCTGGTCGAGTTCGGGATCCTTCGCTGCGCTCAGGATGACAGCGTAAGTCGCAGATGACCTAAGGCGATGAAGCTGTACAGCGTCAGTATGACGGCGTAAGTCGCAGATGACAGCGTAAGTCGCAGATGACAGCGTAAGTCGCAGATGACGCGTAGGTCACAGGGGATACCCGGACGCTGCCCCGCTGCGCCAGGAAGGATCGGTCTCGACCTTAGGGATAGGCGGCCTGGCCGACTGACGCCGCGGGTTACTTCCCGGCGACGAGCTTCTGGAACCGCGGGTTCCCGCGCAGCGGGTCGAAGTTGGGGTCGATCCTGAGCCAGCCGGGCGTGAGGAGGTAGGGCATCTTCAGGAGCGGCTCGAGCTGATCGATTGCCTTCTCCGGCTCGCCGGTCAGGATGTAGATCATCGCCAGCCCCTGCTGGAAGTACGGCCCGACGATCGCGTTTTTCGAGATCGGCTGGAGCGCGACTGCTCGCTCGCCCTCACGGATCGCCTCTTCCTTCCGGCCCAGGTAGGCGAGCGACCATCCGAGATAGGTGTGAAGCCCGGGATCATCGGGTGCCGACTCGAGCTGCTGCTCGAACGCCTTCGCCGCCTCGCCCGCATGGAGCCGCGTGTTCGCGGGGTCCTTTTTCAGGGCAGAGGCCTGCGCCAGGACGAGACCCCACGTGCCGCGGTCGTCGTCGAATGCGCTCGGGGTCAGGCGAAGCAGCAGCTCCCGCTGAGGCTCGTCGAGCACCCAGGCCAGATCGTTGTAGGTCGCGACGAAGGAGACCAGAGCTGTGGGATCGACGCTCGATGCCGAGGCCTGCAACGACGCGCGCGCGCCTGACAAGTCTCCCTCGGAGAGGAATGTCATCGCCCGGAGCTCGATCATGACCAGCGAGGACGGCGCGATCGCGAGAGCGCGGTCGAACACCTCGCGCGCCTCGACGGCGTGGCGTGATCGCAGGAGGGCATCTCCAAGCCATCTCAGGTTGGCCGCGCCGCGCGGATCGAGCCGCGAAGCCTGACGGAACACCTCCGCCGCTCGATCGAAGTGTCCCAGGCCCTGCTCGGCATTACCGATTCCCCTGAGCAGGCCGGCGTCGGCCGGCGAAATCGCCTGCGCTTTCCGATACAGATCCAGAGCGCCCGCGAAATCGCGGAGGACCACACGGTGGAATGTCCCGAGCGCCACGTATCCGTCCGAGCGAGTCGGAGCCACCGCGATCGCCTTCTCGGCGGCCTGCTGCGCCCGACGGGCGAGCTCCGGCGAAGGGATGCTGTTGGCGTAAAGGAGCGAATGGGCGGTCGCCATCTGCGACCACGCCTGGACGAACGTGGGATCGAGCGCGGCCGCCTGCTCGTAGAAGGCGAGCGCGCGGCGCAGCGCGGCGGGATCGGCCGCGGACAGGCCGGCCGCCGCCTCCTCGCCGCGCAGGAACGCCGTCGTACGCCGGCGAGGTTCTGCGTCGGCTTCTGCGCGAGGCCCTTGGCCTCGGTCGGCCCGAGCGCGACGCCCAGCTCCTTGGCGACGCGCGTCGCGATGTCGGACTGCACCTGGAAGACGTCGGTCAGCGCCGCGTCGAAGGGCTGCTGCCACCTCGAGGCGGGAGCGCCGTCGGCCGTGATCTCGACGAGCTCCGGGCTCACCTGCACGCGGTTGCCCGCGCCGCCTTGCTTCTGCCAGCGCACCGTGGCGGTCAGCAGGTAGTTGGCGCCGAGCTCCTTCGGCGATCTCCTGCGGCGTCTTGGTCGTCTTCTTGTAGGGCGTCGAGCTGCCGCGGGCGATGACCTCGAGGCCCGGCAGGGAGGTGAGCTTGCCGCGGATCGCGTCCGCGATCCCGTCGGCGAAGTAGTCGTCCTCGGGAGCGCCGAGGTTCTCGAACGGCAGGAGCGACGGCGACGCCGGCTTGACGGCGCGCGAGCCGCGGCGCCGCCGCCGGGTGGCGGCGGGCGGCGCAGAAGAGAAGGCGCCGCGACGGCGAAGAGCGATGGCGACCGCCGCCGGCGATGAGCAGATCGCCTTCCCCGGGCCGCGTCGCGGCGGCGACGACTGCACGGCCGCTCGTGACCGCGGTCGTCGGCGACGACGCCTCCGAGAGCGCGAACGCGACGTCCTTGCGCGGACTGGAACGCGGTTCTCCGGTCCTTCTCCAGGCAGTGCCGGACGATGTGGTCCAGGGCCGGCGAGACGTTCCGCCCCGACTCCGTCAGCTCCGGCGGCTCCTCCTTCAGGATCGCGGCCATCGTGTCGCTCGCCGTGTCGCGCTTGAACGCCCTCTTGCCGGAGAGCATCTCGTAGAGGATCGCCCCGAAGGAGAAGAGGTCCGAGCGGTGGTCTACCGGCAGGCCGCGGACCTGCTCGGGCGACATGTAGCCCATCGTGCCCATCACCGTGCCCGGGCTCGGTGTGGCCGCGCCGGTGCCCGTCGGCGCGCTCGTCTGCTCCGCCGGGAGCCGGCCTCCGACTCGCTTCGCCAGACCGAAGTCCAGGATCTTGACGTGGCCGTCCTTCGGTCACGAAGACGTTCTCGGGCTTCAGGTCGCGGTGGACGATGCCCTTCTCGTGCGCGGCGGCGAGGCCCCTGCGCGATCTGCAGCGCGTAGTCGACCGCCTGCCTCTGCGCGGATCGGGCCCGTGTCGAGCTTGCCGCGCAGCGTCTCGCCTTCGAGCAGCTCCGTCACCGCGTAGGCGATGCCGTCCTGCGTTCCGAAGTCGTGGATCGCCAGGATGTTCGGATGCGACAGCGCGGCGACCGCCTTGGCCTCGCGCTCGAAGCGCGCGAGCGCGTCGGCGTTCGCGTCAGGTGCGACGGGAGCACCTTGACCGCGACGTCCCGGTCGAGCTTCCGGTCGCGCGCCCGGTAGACCTCGCCCATGCCCCCGGCGCCGAGCGGCGCGAGGATCTCGTAAGGGCCGAGGCGTGTTCCGAGTGTCATGAGCCAATTCCCCGCTGGGGGAGGGCAGGTGAGGGGGCATCCGGAAATCACTCCGAGATCGCGTCCTGAGCGCCCCTCACCCAACCCTCTCCCGCCGGGAGGGGATCCCGGCGCCGAGCGCGAGATCTCGTAGGGCCAGACGGTCGCGGATCGTATCACTTCGCCCCGGCGACGAGCTTCTGGAACCGCGGATTCCCGCGCAGCGGGTCGAAGTTGGGGTCGATCTTGAGCCAGCCGGGCGAAAGGTAGTACGGGATCTTCAGCAGCTGCTCGAGCTGATCGATCGCCTTCTCCGGCTCGCCGACGAGCATGTAGATCCGCGCGAGCTGGTGCTGGAAGTAGGGGCCCTCGTGCGCATCTTTCGACACGGGAGCGAGCGCGACGCCGCGCTCGCCTTCCCGGATCGCTTCCTCTTTCCGGCCGAGGTACGCGAGCGAGAGGCCGAGAAAGACATGACGCTGCGCGTCATCGGGAGCCGCGCGAAGCTGCTCCTCGATAGGCCTTCCTTGCCTCCTCGGCGTACGTGTGCACGTTCGCCGCATCGCCCTTCAAGGCATAGGCCTGAGTGAGGCAGAGAGCCCAGTCGCCCCGGTCGTCGTCGAACGCGCTCGGTGTCAGCCGCAGCAGAAGCTCTCGCTGCTCCTCGTCGAGGACCCAGACGAGATCCCAGTAGTACGCCACGAAGGCCACGAGCGCGGTGGGCTCGACTTCCCTGGACGCGGCCTCGAGCACGGCCCGGGCACCGAGAAGGTCTCCCTCGCCGAGAAACGTCATGGCCTTGTCCTCGATCAGAGTGAGGTTGGCGGGCGCGAGGGCGAGGCCACGGTCGAAGAGCCTCCCGCGCCTCGGGATAACGTCGCAGCCAGAGGAGCGCTTCGCCGAGACGCCGCAGAATGGCGACGGACCGGGGATCGAGGCGCTCCGCCTGCCTGAGGTGCTCCACCGCCGCATCCCAGCGCCCGAGGCCCTGCTCGGCAAGCGCCGTTCCGCTGACAACGGAGGCATCGCCGGGCGCCACTCGCAGCCCCTTCTCGTACTGCTCCAGCGAGCGGTTGTAGTCCGACGGCAACTCACCCGTTCGTAGGCGCCGAGCGCCAGGTATCCCTCCGGGCGGTTTGGTGCAAGCGCGACGGCTTTCTCCGCCGCCTGCCGGGCGCGCTCGGCGAGCGCGGGCGTCGGCGTGCTGTTGGCGTACAGAAGCGAATTGGCGTATCGAGACTCTCGCCCACGCCTGCGCGAAGCCGGGATCGAGCGCCACGGCCTGCTCGTAGAAGCCGAGCGCCTTGCGCAGGCTGGGCGGATCGCTGGCGGCCAGACCGTTCGACGCTTCCTCGCCCTTCAGGAAGGCGTCGTAGGCGGCGACGTTCTGCGTGGGCTTCTCGGACAGCCGCTTCTCCTCGCCGGCCCCGAGCGCGCCGCCCAGCGCCTGCGCCACCTTCGTCGCGATGTCCGACTGGACCTGGAAGACATCCGTGATCGCCGCATCGAAGGGCTGCTGCCACTTCGATGCCGGCGCATCCGGACGCGCGGCACCTCGACGAGCTCGGGGCTGACCTGCACGCGGTTGCTTCCGCCGCTCTTCTGCCAGCGCACGGTCGCCGTCAGCAGATACCGGGCATTCGAGCTCCTTCGGCGATCTCCTGCGGCGTCTTGGTCGTCTTCTTGTAGGGGGTCGAGCTGCCCCGCGCGATGACCTCGAGGCCCGGCAAGGACGTCAGCTTGCCGCGAATCGCGTCCGCGATCCCGTCGGCGAAGTAGTCGTCCTCCGGAGCGCCCGAGGTTCTCGAACGGCAGGACCGCGACGCGCTTGACGCCGGCCTTCGCGGCCGCGGCGACGCCGGCTCTCGAGCGGTTCCAGAGCAGGGCAGCCGCGACGAGGACAACGACGATCGCGGCGGCAATGGCGATCGTCTTTCCGCGGCTGCGTTGTGGAGGGATGACGTACGGGCCGCTCGTGCCGCGGTCGTCGGGCGCGGACGCCTCCGAGAGCGCGAACGCCACGTCCTTGGCGGTCTGGAACCGGTTCTCGCGGTCCTTCTCCAGGCAGTGCCGCACGATGTGGTCGAGCGCGGGCGAGATGTTCCGGCCCGACTGCGTCAGCTCGGGCGGCTCCTCCTGCAGGATCGCGGCGATCGTGTCGCTCGCCGTGTCGCGCTTGAACGCCTTCTTGCCCGGAGAGCAGCTCGTACAGGATCGCGCCGAAGGAGAAGAGGTCCGAGCGGTGGTCGACGGGCAGGCCGCGGACCTGCTCGGGCGACATGTAGCCCATCGTGCCCATCACCGTGCCGGGCTCGGTGTGGCCGCAGCCGGTGCCCGTCGGCGCGCTCGTCTGCTCGGCCGGAGCCGCGTCGACGCGCTTCGCCAGGCCGAAGTCCAGGATCTTGACGTGCCCGTCGTTGGTCACGAAGACGTTCTCGGGCTTCAGGTCGCGGTGAACGACGCCCTTGCCGTGCGCGGCGGAGAGGCCCCGCGCGATCTGGAGCGCCCAGTCGACCGCCTGCTTCTGCGTCGGGGTCGAGCCGTCCGAGCTTGCCCCGCAGCGTCTCGCCTTCGAGCAGCTCCGTCACGGCGTACGAGACGCCGTCGTGCGTTCCGAAATCGAAGATCGCGAGGATGTTCGGATGCGAGAGCGCGGCGACGGCCTTGGCCTCGCGCTCGAAGCGCGCGAGCGCGTCGGCATTGGCGGTCGAGTGCGACGGGAGCACCTTGACCGCCACCTCGCGGTCGAGCTTCGTATCGCGCGCCCGGTAGACCTCGCCCATCCCGCCCGCGCCGAGAGGCGCCAGGATCTCGTAGGGGCCGAGGCGGGTGCCGGCGGAGAGCGTCATCTCCTTCGCTCCGGCGACGAGCTTCTGGAACCTCGGATTCCCCGCAGCGGTTCGAAGTTGGGGTCGATCTTCAGCCAGCGCGCGCGAGACGAAGTACGGGACCTTCAGCAGCGGCTCGAGCTTGTCGAGCGCCTTCTCCGGTTCGCCGACGAGCATGTAGATCCGCGCGAGCTGGTGCTGGAGGTAAGGACCGTTGATGCGCATCCTTCGAGACGGGAGCGAGCGCGACCGCTGCGCTCTCCCTCCCGGATCGCTTCCTCCTTTCGGCCGAGGTACGCGAGCGACAGGCCGAGAAATACATGTCGCTGAGCGTCATCGGGGCCGCGCGAAGCTGCTCCTCGTTGGCCTTCCGCGCCTCCTCGGCGTAGATGTGCACGTTCGTCGGATCGCCCTTCAACGCAGTAGGCCTGAGTCAGGCAGAGCGCCCATGCCGAGCCGGTCCTCGTCGAACGCGCTCGGCGTCAGCGCGCAGCAGAAGCTCTCGCTGCTCCTCGTCGAGGACCCAGACGAGATCCTAGTAGTTCGCCACGAAGGCCACGAGCGCGGTGGGCTCGACGTCCTCGCCGCCGCCTCCAGATAGGCCCGGCGCCGGCGAGGTCTCCCTCGCCGAGGAACGTCATGGTCTTCAACAGGATCGGACAGGAGATTCGACGGCGCGAGCGCGAGCGAGCGATCGAGCGCCTGCCGAGCCTCGCCGTAGCGTCGCAGCGGGACCAGCAGCGTCGCCGAGCCGCCGCAGCGCGGCCGCTGATCGCGGATCGAGCCGCTCGATCTGCATGAGCGTGCTCCAATGCCGCATCCCAGAGGCCCGATCGATTGCTCGGCGCGCCGTCGCGCCACTGAGAAGGCTGACGTCGTGCGGGGCGAGAGCAGCCCCCTGGCATAGGCCGCTCGAGCCGCCGGATAGTCCTGAGCCACGTGCCGTTCGTAGTTGCCGAGCGCGTGATGCGCCTCCGGCCGGTTGGGTGCGAGCGCCACGGCTTTCTCGGCCGCCGCCCGGCCGCGCTGCGACAGCTCGGGAGTGGGTATCCTGTTGCTGTACAGCAGCGGACGCGGCGACCGACACCCTGGCCCAGCCCTGGGCGAAGTTGGGATCCAGAGCCACCGCCTGCTCGTAGAAGCGCGAGCGCCTTTCGCAGCGTGGGCGGATCGTTGCGCCAGGATCGCCGACGAAACCTCCTCGCCCTTCAGGAACGCGTCGTAGGCGGCGAGGTTCTGCGTCGGTTTCTCGGAGAGCCGCTGCTGCCTCGCCCGCCCCGAGCGTCGCTCCCGAGGGCCTGCGCCACCTTCGTCGCGATGTCCGACTGCACCTGGAAGACGTCCGTCAGCGCCGCGTCGAAGGACTGCTGCCACTTCGATGTGCGGCGCGCCCGGCGCTGACGACTTCGACCAGCTCCGGGCTGACCTGGACCCGATTCTGTCCGCCGCCTTCTGCCAGCGCACCGTCGCCGTCAGCAGGTAGTTCGCCGATGAGCTCCTGGGCGATCTCCTGCGGCGTCTTGGTCGTCTTCTTGTACGGCGTCGAGCTGCCGCGCGCGATCACGTCGATTCCCGGAACCGCGGTCAGCTTGCCGCGGATCTGCGTCCGCGATTCCGTCGGCGAAGTAGTCGTCCTCGGGAGCTCCGAGGTTCTCGAACGGCAGGACGGCGACGCGCTTGACGCCGCGAAGCCGCCGCGCCGGCTCGTCGGACGCTTCCAGAGGAACAGCGCCGCCGCGGCGAGCACGACGAGCGCCGCGCCGGCGATCGCGAGCTTCTTCCACGGCGCCTTCGGCCCTGCGGGATGACGTGCGCGCCGCTCGTCACCGCCGTCGTCGGGCTCGACGCCTCCGAGAGCGCGAACGCGACGTCCTTGGCCGACTGGAACCGGTTCTCGCGGTCCTTCTCCAGGCAGTGCCGCACGATGTGATCCAGCGCGGGCGAGATGTTGCGCCCCGACTGCGTCAGCTCCGGCGGGTCCTCCTTAGGATCGCGGCGATCGTGTCGCTCGCCGTGTCGCGCTTGAACGCCCTCTTGCCGGAGAGCAGCTCGTAGAGGATCGCGCCGAAGGAGAAGAGATCCGTCCGGTGATCGACCGGCAGCCCGCGGACCTGCTCGGGCGACATGTAGCCCATCGTGCCCATCACCGTGCCGGGCTCGGTATGGCCGCCGCCGGTTCCCGTCGGCGCGCTCGTCTGCTCGGCCGGGAGCGGCGTCGACGCGCTTCGCCAAACCGAAGTCGAGGATCTTGACGTGCCCGTCGCTGGTCACGAAGACGTTGTCGGGCTTCAGGTCCCGGTGGACGACGCCCTTGCCGTGCGCGGCAGAGAGTCCGCGCGCGATCTGGAGCGCCCAGTCGACCGCCTGTCTTTGCGTCGGGGTCGAGCCGTCGAGCTTGCCGCGGAGCGTCTCTCCCTCGAGGAGCTCCGTCACCGCGTAGGAGACGCCGTCGTGCGTGCCGAAGTCGAAGATCGAGAGGATGTTCGGATGCGACAGCGCGGCGACGGCCTTGGCCTCGCGCTCGAAGCGCGCCAAGGCGTCGGGGTTAGCGGTCAGGTGCGACGGGAGGACCTTGACGGCAACGTCCCGGTCGAGCTTCCGGTCGCGCGCCCGGTAGACCTCTCCCATGCCCCCGGCGCCGAGCGGCGCCAGGATCTCGTAGGGGCCGAGGCGTGTTCCCGCGGACAGTGTCATTGAGGAGTCGCGCGCATTCTAGCCGTGAATCCAGTTGAGAAGGTCCCGGGGGCCTCGGCGCGGCGTACGTGTTCGTACGTCCTGTCCCGCCGCCAAATCAGCAAGTCAGGACTGACCCCTGGCGATATCCTCGGATCGTGGCGACGCCGCCGGATGGCAGCTTCTAACATCGACGAGGAAAACCAATGCGCCCCTACGCGAAAACCCTGCTCTGGGCCTTCACGATTCTCATGGGCCTCGACCTCGGTGCCGGCCTCTACGAGGCGCGCGTCAACGTCGCGGGCTGGTCCACCGCGATCGTCGACCGGACTCCCGACGGCGACGCGTACATGCGCTTCGCTCCCCACGCCGGGGACCGCTGGTGGATGTTCCTGACACCGCTGCTGGCGATCGTGACGATCGCGACACTGATCGCGGGTCTCCGCACCTCGGGCCCGGCGCGCCGCTGGATCATCGGCGCTTCGGCGCTCGAGCTGCTCGTCGTGCTCTCCACGTTTGCGTGGTTCGTTCCGAACATCATCCAGCTCATGTCCCACTTCCAGGACCTGCCGCCGGACGTCGCCGCGTCCAAGGCGAGGGCGTGGGTGTCGCTGAACTGGGTGCGCGGGGTCCTGACGATGGCCGCCTGGCTGGGCGCGCTGAAGGCGATGACTCTGTCCGAACAGGCGCCGGTGTCCAGACCGGCCTAGGGGATTCTCGGTCATCCACTCTTCGCCCCTTATCGGTTTCTGAGCTCCTCGGCACTCGCGATCCAGAGGTCGAGAAGGCGAGCCAGGGCTGCGGAACCTCAGGCTGCATACGGAAGATGCTCGGAACGCAGATCACTGAGCACCCGCCAGTGCTTCGCCTGATCGGGTCGTTTCTCGAGCAGCCAGTTCCTCTCGGCGGCGGTCATGGAATCCCGACAGAGCGTGTCTTCGCGAGCGAGGATCGACCGTTCGAGACGATCCTCCGCCTCTCGAAGATAGGACACGGTCTGCGAGTCGCCCTTTTGCTCCGCGACTTCTCGAGCCAGGCTCGTCACGTACCCCAGACGGTTCTGGAGGTCGCGGCGCTTGACGCTGTCTACGAGCCAGTCCCAGTCGAGTTGTGGAAATGCAAATGCGACCCAGGGCAGGGCTTCGACGAGGCGCGCTTCGAGGTCCGGATGCGAGAGGGCGGCGAGCAGCACTTCTTGCGGAGCTTGCTTTGCGCGGCCAGCAAGGTAGGCGAGCGGTTCGTAGCCGAGGGCGGCCAGGCGCTTGGCGAGATCGTCCGCGGGAACGAGCGAGTGATCCTGGAGAGAAAGCGAAACATCGGGCCCGAAGAGCATCCGGGCAGTCTCGACCAGACCCGGTGACGCGGTTCTGAGCCCGCGCTCCAGAAGGGACAGATAGCCCTGGGACACGCCGAGGCGAGCGGCAGCCTCTGCCTGGGTCCACCCTTTGCGGTTTCTTGCATCCTTGAGCATCTGAAGGTTACTGGTCATGGGATGGTATATTACTCTATTTTGTAATATTTTTCCCGCCGCGGTCGATCTCATCCTTCAGCGCGGCGAGGATCTCGAGCTCGATTCGGTCCTTTGGTCGTCCGGAAGCCTCTTTCATGCGCATCAGATCCTCGAGGGCCACGACCGGGATGGGCATCTCGGCAATCGACATCGTGGTCGCCGCAGCGATGAGGTCCTGGAATCCAAGCGAACCCTTCGGTGTCCCGATGCAGTCGAAGTAACCGGCATCCGTCGTGAACGTGAAGTGATCGCCGGCCGCCAGCGTCGGGACGTCCGGTCGAAATGGGAGTCCGTCGGGCGCTCCGCGCAGAGTCGCGTGGAGCTCGAGGAGCGCCGCCGAAAGCGCCTCGAGGTTTTTGCGGTCGCGGGCGTAACAGACATCGAGATCGTTCGTGACCGTGGGAGATCCCAGGAGGCGGCCAGCGATCCCGCCGATGACGACGAATCGGACTCGGTGCCGGAGGAGAGTCTCGAGAATTCGCTCCGGATCAAAAGGGGACGGCTTCATCGTGTGCGCCGCTTCGGGCGTAACTCGCTGAGATTGCGCGCATCCACAGTCGCGAGCCGGGCTCTCTCCTCGGGCGTCGCCTGGAGCAACTCGCGAATCGCCCCGCGATCCACTCCCTCTCCTCGCCGGGGGATCGCCTGAAGCTCGAATCCGCATGCGTCCAGGAGCCGCTCGAGGGTCTCGAATCGCGGAGAGATCAGCCCCTCCTCGATCCGGGAAATGGTGGCTTGCGTCGTACCTGCGCGTTTCGCCAGCTCGCGCTGACTGAGATTTGCCTTGCGGCGAACGTACCGGAGGATGCTGGCGGCGTTCATCAGGTGAGGTAAGATAATATATGAGATTGATATATTTTAGTATATCGACGATCGAGAATGCGGCTCGTCGAGTTCGGGATCCCTCGCTCCGCTCGGGATGACGCGGGAAAACAGGGGACGTCGGGCTAGGACGGGCTCAGGGGCAGCCCGCGCACTCGCTTCCCCGTCGCCTCGAAGATCGCTCCCGCCACCGCCGGCGCGATTCCCACGATCGGGCACTCGCTCGCTCCCGCCGACGGGAGGTCCTTGCGGTCGAGGAGCACGACCTCGAGCTGCGGGATGTCCGGAAAGCGAGGGAGGCGGTACTGGGAAAAGCGGGGGTTGGTGATCCGGCCGTTCTCGAAGCGGATGGCTTCGAACAGAGCGCCACCGATGCCCTGGAGGATCGCGCCCTCGACCTGGTTGCGAGCGCCGTCGGGATTGACGATGGCGCCGCACTCGAAGGCGGCGGCCACGCGGCGGATCCGAACGCGGCGTGAGAGCGGCTCCCCCTCCACCTCGACCTCGGCGCAGACGGCGATGTAGCCGCCCTTCTCGACTCCGCCGGCGATGCCGAAGCCGCGGCCGGGCTGGGCCTTCCGCTTCGACCAGCCGAACTTTTCGGCGGCGGCCTCGAAGACGGCCCGGAGGCGCTGGTCGGAGAGGTTCTTCAGCCGGAACGCGAGCGGATCCATCCCGACCTCGTGTGCGAGCTCGTCCATGTGGCTCTCGCGGGCGAAGTGGTTGGCGGTCGAGGCGAGGGCGCGATAGGACCCCTGGCGCAGCGGCGACTTGACCGGGTGGTACTGGATCTTCTGGTTGGGGACTTCGTAGGGCGTATTGATCCCGGCCTGGCCGGAGTTGTAGTTGTGGAACTCCCACGCGACGAGGGTGCCGTCCCTGCGCGCGCCGCCCCGCACCTCGATGACGCCGGCGGGGCGCGCGTACGCCCAGGTGAACTCCTCCTCGCGGGTCCAGACGACCTTGACCGGCTTGCCGGCGGCTCTTGGAGAGGCGCGCGGCTTCAATCGCGGCGTCGCCGCTGTGCTTGCCGCCGTAGGCGGAGCCGGTGTCGGGCATGATCACGCGGATGCTCTCTGACGGGAGGCCGAACGCCCCGGCGAGCTCCTCGCGGACGCCGAACGGGCGCTGGGTGCCGGTCCAGACGGTCAAATTGCCGTCGTTCCATTCGGCAACGGCGGCGCGCGGCTCGAGCGGGGCATGGGCGATGTACTCGACGGTGTAGGTGTGAGAGAGCTTCACGTCGGCGGAGGTCATACCCTGCTCGACGTCGCCGGCGGTACGGGGCTCGGCGCGCTCTCCGGTCTCCGCGTTCTTTTTGAGGTACTCGAAGATGGTCTGGTTCGAGGGCTGGCCGGGGGTCTCCTTCCACTTTGCGGAGGACGTCAGCGCGGCGAGGGCGCGCTCGGCGGCGCCGGGATCCGGTGCGGCGACTCCGACGAACTCGCCGTCGCGCACGACTTTGACTCCCGGCATCGCGGCGGCCTTCGCACCATCCAGCGAGACGAGCGTCGCCTCGAAGGCGACCGGGCGCAGCACCTTGCCGTGCAGCATGCCGGGGCGGGTCATGTCGGAGGGGTAGCGATGCGCCCCGGTCACGAAGTCGCGGCCGCCGACCTTGGGGACGCGCGTGCCGATGACCTTCCACTCTCTCGGAGCCGTGACGAGGACCGTCGCGATGTCGGCGGGAAGGGTTCGGACCAGCTTCTCGCCGCGCGTCAGCTCGCCGTAGGAGAGGGATTGTTTCGTCGCGGGGTTGAGGATCCTTCCGTTCTCGGGGACGAGGCCGTCGCGGGAGACCTTCCATCGCCGGGCCGCCAGATCCGTCAGCTCTTCACGCGCGGCGGCAGCGACGGCGCGAAGCTGCGGGCCCATGTTGGGCGTCGTGCGGCTGCCGAAGGTGCCGGCGTCCCACGGGCAGAGCTCGGTGTCGCCCATGATCATGCGGATCGCGTCCACGGGGACGTGGAGCTCCTCGGCGACCTGCTGAGCAAGGGAGGTCCGTATGTTCTGGCCGACCTCGACCTTGCCCGTGAACACGGTGACCTTGCCGTCCTTGTCGATGTGGAGCCAGGCGGCGAGGTCTCTGGGGAGGTCCTGGGTCCGGCGCGCGCGGCCGGACTCCTGGGCGAGGAGGGATGTGCCGGGCGCGGCCAATCCGATCGCGATGCCGCCGCCGAGGAGCTTCAGGAACCGCCGGCGGTCGAGATCGAACCAATGGAGGCTCGGGACCTCGTGCTCCGTCAGCTCCCGATCGTCGCGGCGGCGGCTCACCTGGGGTTCCCCTTTTTCGCCGCCGACTGCACCGCCTCGAGGATCCGCGGATACACGCAGCACCGGCAGACGTTGCGGGCGAGCGTCCCCGAGATGTCCTCGTCGCTCGGCCTGGGGTTCGACTTCAGGAGCGCGACCGAGGCGATGATCATTCCGGAGGTGCAGTAGCCGCATTGGAACGCCTCGGTCTCGAGGAACGCGGCCTGCACGGGATGGAGCCGGCCGTTCTGCGCGAGGCCCTCGATCGTGACGATCTTCTTGCCCGCGGCCTCGGCGACCGGCGTCTGGCAGGACGGCACGGCCTGCCCGTCGAGCAGTACCATGCATGCACCGCACTGCCCCTCGCCGCAGCCGTACTTCGTGCCGGTCAGGTCCAGGCGATTGCGGAGGACTGAGAGGAGGGACTCGTCGGGCGGGACGTCGAGGCGGCGCTGGCGTCCGTTGACCGTGAGGAGGACCGAAGGCATCCCGAGTGGATTCTATGCCGCGAGGCGGGAGACTCGTTCCCGCGGGACAAAGAAAAAGGCGGGACCCGGTCCCGCCCTGATGCGTGCCGAGAGCTGCGGTCTACTGCTTGTCGTACACCGCGGTGTTGTTGAACGCCGTCATCTTCGGATCGGATGACATCGTCGTGACCGTTCGCGACTTGCCGTCGGCGGAGACGACGATCTTGCCTGTGCCGATGACCTTGCCCGCCTTCTTGACGGTCATGTCCAGGGTGTTGGCGTCGACCTTCGTGTAGGAGCGCGAGTCATAGGCGGGCTCGCCGGTGACCGGGTAGTCCTTGCCATCGTACTTGCCCGTCCACTCGTTGCGCACGGCCTTGCCGTCCTTGTCGACGCCGTCCACGGTGACCTTCGTCATTTCGCCGGCAGGCGCGTAGACGACGGTGTGGTTCTTCGTGGCTCCGGCGCTGAACTTGGACTTGGCCTCGTTCAACTTCCAGGTTCCCGTGGTGGAATCGGCGGCAAGACAGACCGCAAGACCGACAAAGAAGGCTGCAACGGATGCCAGGATGGTGCGCGTTTTCATGTCCCCTCCTCAATGCTCGAAGCAACTCCGAAGCTTCGAAACGAGGGGGGATCCTATAACGAGGGGCACCGGAGGTATGGGAGCCCGGGCGGTCGGGCTCCTTGAGTCCTACGCGGCCATAGTTCCTCCGTGCGGCGGAGAATCTTCCAGGTCGGGTGCGTCAAAGCCCGCGGTAGACGTCGCGGCGATGGCCGATCGCGATCACGAGGATGACGAGCAGGTCGTCTGCTACCTCGTACACGATTCGGTAGTCTCCCGTCCTGACGCCGATAGACGCTGGCGAGGCCCGCCAGCTTCTCGCACCCGACTGGACGAGGCTCCTCAGCCAGCGCATCGAGACGCCGGCCGATTCGAGACTGATCCTCTCGAGGGAGTTTTCTGAGTTTCCGTTCCGCTGACGGCTTGAGCCGGACCTCATATGCCACGAAAGACGCCGCTCAAAGCCCGAGGTCTGTCTTGACCGTCTTCCAGGAGACGCTGCCCCGCTCTTTGAGTGCTTTCCTCGCGTTTCGGAGATCGACCCGATCTTCCAGGAAGCGGACGTGCGCCTCTTCTTCGCGCGGGGTACGCGGCGGCCGCTGTTTTCGCCTTCGGTCCCGGGAGCTGACCGTAGCCGCAGAACCATACCTGGACTGAGGCTCGCGGAGCTCGGACCCTCGACGGGTCCATCCTCCGCTTGTTTCCCGGAGCGGAATCACACGACTCTCTATCGACTCACCGGCATCCCGGATTGCAGCCTGCAGGTCGAAGGCGGCTTGCAGGACGAGCCATCGCTCCGGAGTCGTCCCGAGAAAGCGGGCGAGGCGAAGCGCAGTATCTGCGGTCACTCCGCGTCGCCCACGGAGGATCTCCGAGACTCGGGTCACAGGCACATCGATCGCCTTCGCCAGTGTGTGGGCAGAGAGACGAAGCGGTCGCATGAACTCTGTTTCGAGAACTTCACCGGGGTGGACCGGCACCTTGCGCTTCATCGTCGTGATTGTAGCGTTTAACGCAACACGTTACAATCTCCTAGGTGGGCGGCGATGCTCTGCATCTTCGAATCCGGTAGGCGGGATGAGAGGTTTGAGAGAGGGCGCGGGGGCGAACAGAGGGCGGGCCCCCTTACCCCGGCCCTCTCCCCCCGCCGGGGGGAGAGGGAGGAGAGGAGAGGAGAGGAGAAAGAGAGGAACGGTCTACTGTTTGTCGTAGACCGAGGTGTTCTGCATCTTCTTGCCGCTCGAATCGGTCGCCGTGGCCGTGACGGTGCGGGTCTTGCCATCCGCTGAGACCACGACTCGCCCCGTCAGGTTGACCTTCCCGCCCTTCTTGGAAGTGAAGTCGAGCGTGCGGTCGTCGACCTTCGTGTAGGTGCGAGCGTCTTCGACCGGACTTCCCGTCACGGGATAGTCTTTGCCGTCGAATTTGCCCGTCCATTCGCTGTGGACCGGCTTGCCGTCCTTGTCCTTTCCATCGACGACGATCCTCACGTCGTCGCCGCTGCCGACGATCTCGTAGACGACGGTCGAGTTCCTCGTCGCGACCGGGCTGAACTTCGACAGGGCCTCGTTGAGCTTCCAGGTGCCCATGTGGGGTTCGGCGGCGAGGCAGATGGCGAGGCCCGCAAAGAAAGCGGCCAGGGATGCCAGTGTGGTGCGCGTTTTCATGTCCCCTCCTGTGTGTCGAAGCAACTCCGAGGCTTCGAATCGAGGGGCGGAAGCATATCGCGGGGGATAAACGGCTGGTCGAGTTCGGGATCCCTCGCTTCGCTCGGGATGACGGGCTTTTTCGTAATGCGGCTCCCACACTGTCATCCCGAGGAGCGAAGCGACGAGGGATCCCGTGCTTTCCAGGAGGGCGGAATGTCGAGTCTGGGGCTCCTCGTCGCTACGGCTCCCACCAGTACTTCGCGCGCTTGCGTTCCCTCGAGGCGGTCTCGTCGAGCGTGGCGGCGTCGTAGAGGCGGCCGTTGACCATCGTCCACGCGACCTTCTCGGACTGGCGGATGTCCTCGAGGGGATTGCCGTCGATCACGATCAGGTCGGCGAGCTTGCCGGCCTCGAGCGTCCCGATGTCGCGGTCCATGCCGAGGCTCTTCGCGCCGTTGGCTGTCGCGCAGCGGAGGGCTTCGTGAGGGGTCAGGCCGCCCTGGACGAGCATCCAGAGCTCCCAGTGGAGGCCGAGGCCTTCGCGCTGGCCGTGGGCTCCGGTGTTGACGACGACGCCGGCCTTCGAGAGGCTGGCGGCGATCTTCGCGAGGTTGAAGTGGTTGAACTCGTCGTCGGGCGCCATGGTGCGGCGGCGGGAGCGGGGATCGAGGATGAAAGGCGGCACGAACTTCGACAGGCGCGGGTTCTCCCACACGTTCGTCTTCTGGTACCAGTAGTTCTCGCCCCAGAGGCCGCCGTAGCCGACGAGGAGGGTCGGCGTATAGCCGACCTTTCCGGGCGGCCAGAGGTCGACGACGTCCTCGTAGACGTTGGGCACGGGGATGGTGTGCTCGACGGTGGTGTGGCCGTCGACGACCATGGTCATGTTGTGCTGGAAGAGCGATCCGCCCTCGGGCACGACCATGATGCCGACCTCGCGCGCTCCGGCCAGGATCTGCTGGCGCTGCTCGCGGCGGGGCTGGTTGTAGCTCTTGACCGAGATGGCGCCGACCGCCTTCATGCGGCGGAGGTGACTCCGGGCGTCGTCCAGCGTTTCGATCTCGGCCTTGAAGTCGCCGGCCGCGCCGTAGAGGATCGTGCCGGTCGAGAAGACGCGCGGCGCGCGGATCATGCCGGCGCGGGCGAGCTCGGCGGCCGAGAAGACCTCGCCGGTGTCGTTCGAGGGGTCGTGCGCCGTCGTCACGCCGAACCCGAGAGACGCGTCGGTCGCCCAGTTCTGCTGCGGGAGGATCCCGTCCGAGCCGAAGGACGCCGTGCCAGTGAGCGTCGACGAAGCCGGGCAGGACGGTCTTGCCGGACGTGTCGACGGTCTTCGCGCCCGCGGGCATCGCGACCTCTCCCCTTTACCGACCGCTTTGATGCGGTTGCCCTTCGACGAGGACGACTCCGTCCTCGATGATCTCGGCGCCGTTCATGGTCACGACGCGGCCGCCGGTGAAGGCGACCGTGCCGGTGGGCGCGTCGACCGGCGCCTGGAACCCGATGCTGACGCCCGGAGCCGGAGTGTCGGGCAGCTTCTCGGGTGAGCCGGGCAGGAAGACGAACGCCTCTTTCAGGTCGCGCTGGTAGAGCTCGGGGCCGTACGCCCAGTAGAGACGCGAGGAGTCGCCCGAGAAGTGGAGGTACTCCCCCGCGTCCTTCGAGACGCGCGTGACCGGAACGGCCTTGCTCTTCGGGCCGATGTCGACGCGGCGCCCGGTCTCGACGAAGGGAGTGACGTACGCGTTGAAGCCCTCGCGGAAAGCGAGCCACCGGCCGTCGGGCGAGGGCGTCGAACTCCTGGGCGAGCTCGGAGAGGTAGTGCTCGCGCACGTCCGAGCCGTCGAGCTCGATCGAGGCGAAGATCCGCTTGGCCGGCGCGATCTGGTCCTCGCCGCCCTCCGTCTTGACGAAGAAGACGCGGTCGGAGGCCTTGCCGAACTTCGGAAGGATGCCGTCCTCGGTGATCGAGCGTGGGCTTGCCGGCCGAGCCCGTGCGGCCACCCAGTAGAGGCCGGGGGCGGCGGACCAGGCGGGCGAGCGCAGGAATCCGCCGGTCTCCTTGCGGTAGACGATCTTCGAGCCGTCGGGCGAGAAGACGGGGTTCAGGTAGTGGCCGGGCTTGTCGGACACGACGCGGGACGCGGCGCCGGGGACCGACGCGACGCGGATGGAGCCGAGCTACACGTCGTTCCAGGTCGAGTAGACGAGGGACTTCGAGTCGCGCGACCAGGACGGGAAGTACTCGAAGTGGTCGGTCTGAGTCGTGAGGCGCTTCGGAGTGCCGTTGGGGAGGTCGCGGAGATAGATGTGGCCGAGGGCCTGGTAGGCGACGCGCTTGCCGTCGGGAGAAACGGAGACCCAGCGGAGCATGCGGACGGGAAAGGTGGGCGAGTTTCGCTGAAAGCCGCCCTGCGGATTCGCGAGAGGGTCGGAGATGCGCGGCGAGGCGAGGCCGAGGCCTGCATCACGCCGGTGAGGACGTCGACGCCGAAGCGGACGGCGGTCGCGGCTTTGCGCGTGTCCTTGACGTGGAAGGGGATCGTCGGCAACCTGCTTCGACTGAACGTCGATTCGCCGGATCCTGCCGCCGGCCCATGCAAGGACCGACTTCGAATCGGGCGTCCACGCCATGCCCGGGTAGACGCCGTGGATCGCCCAGGTCTCCTGCATGTCGCGCTCGAGGCCGTCCCAGATCGGCCGCTCGACGCCCGACTCGACGTCCTTGACGAAGAGCGTGGACTTGTAGCGGACGCGGCGGATGAACGCGAGCGACTTGCCGTCGGGAGACGGCGTCGGTCGGACCGAGCCGCCGGGCCCCGTCACGAAGCTGATGATCTTCCCGGTCTGCCGGTCGAGCCGCTTGATGACGTAGATCTGGGTGTTGGGGTCCTTGTTGTACTCGAAGAGCTTGCCGGGCGTGGAGTCCTCGGACCAGTAGAGGTAGCGGCCGTCGGGCGAGAACGCCGGCTCGCCGTCGTCCTTCTGCTCGGTCGCCCGCTTGGTCATCTGCAGGCCCTCGCCGCCCGTGCGGTGGTAGAGCCAGATCTCCCCCGCGCCGGCCGAGCGCGTGCCGGTGAAGTGCTTGCGGGCCGCGATGTACTGCGAGTCGGGCGACCAGGCCGGGCTGTTGGGGAGGCGGAAGGATTCCTTGGTGACCTGCTGCGGCTTCGAGCCGTCGCGGCCCATGATCCAGATGTTGTCGCCGCCGGAGCGGTCGGACGTGAAGGCGATCCACTTGCCGTCGGGCGAGTAACGGGGCTGCATGTCCCACGGAATGCCGGAGGTCAACGCGCGCGCCTCGCCGCCCGCGAACGGGACCGTGTAGATGTCGCCGAGGAGATCGAAGACGATCTCCCTGCCGTCGGGCGAGACGTCGAGGGACATCCACGTGCCGGTCGTGACGTCGAGCGCGACGTTCACGTCGTAGGGGTACGGCGGGTTGGCGACGTCCCACTTCGGCTTCTCCTTTTCCTTCTCCTTCTCGGGGTCGGGCGTGGCCGGAGCGGCCGGCGGCTTGTCGATGGGCGGCTTGGGCTCGTCCTGGGCGCCGAGGGGCGCCGTGAGGAGCAGAAGGAGGGCGACGGCAGCGAAGCGGTTCTTCATCGGCGCGAGTCCTTTCGGTTGTGGGCGGGGGGATCTTAATGGACGCGCCGGAATGGAGCTCTTTGAGCTCCGGAGCTTTTACCCCGTCATCCCGAGCGCAGCGAGGGATCCCGAGTTCGATTGCGACGGGCGCGTGTCGACTCCGGGATCCCTCGGGCCTTCGGCCCTCGTGATGACAGGCTCTTCGCTTTCACGGCAGCAGTTCTCCGACCGACTGTTCTAGGATTACCCCTCACTCGAATTTCGAAGGAGAACCGACATGCGCTTTTCACGAACCCTCGCGGCCGTCCTCATCGCCGCCCTGTCCTGCGCCTTCCTGCTTCAGGCCCAGGAGACCCCGCCGCCAGCGCAGGAATCCCAGCCCCGGAAGATCACCGTGACGGCGAAGAAGTACGAATTCCAGCCGTCCCGTATCGAGCTGAAGGCCGGAGAGGCCGTGGAGATCACGTTTCAGAGTGAAGACACGAAGCATGGCTTCGAGTGCAAGGACCTGAAACTCGACAAGGTCGTCTTCGACAAGGAGACGCCGGCGACGGTCACCCTCACGCCGGAGAAGGCCGGAACCTATGAATTCAAGTGCGCCAAGTTCTGCGGGACAGGGCACTCGAAGATGAAGGGCGAGATCGTTGTCGCGGAGTAGACAGGCAAACGCGTCCGCCGGCTGATCGAGTCTGGGATCCTTCGCTTCGCTCAGGATGACGGCTAGCAGCTGTCATCCTGAGGAGCGGATATCAGCTGTCATCCTGATGAGCGGATATTAGCTGTCATCCTGAGGAGCGGAGCGACGAAGGATCCCAGACTTGATTGCCTCCGTGGCCAGATAAGAGCCTGGGATCCTTCGCTTCGCTTGGCAATCCGGTTTGATGCTGCACCCGAGACAAAGAAAAAGGCGGGGGCTGTCCCCCGCCTTTGCGGTTTACGGGCAATCGGGTCGATTCAGGAACGCGTCACGACAACGGGGTTCAGCTCCGGAGACAGGCCCTTCAGATCCACGATCGACGTCCGCCTCGACGTCCGCCGGCGCCGCCGGAACATGGTGATGGCGGCGAACAGAGCGGCGACGGCGACACCGGCGATGAGCCAGCCTCCGATGCCCATCGTCGTCACGGTCTTGGTCTCCTCGGAGGTGGCGAGATCGGGTGCCTGGACGGAAGGGGGCGGCGGCGCGATGCTCTTCAGGGGCGCCGTGCTCGCCGCGACTTCGGGAGGAGCCGGGCTCGCGGTCGTTTCGGCCGCCGTGCTCGCGAGGGGTGCGGCCGCTACGACGGGTTCGGTCACCTTGACCACCGGCGTTTCCGCCGGCTTTTTGGCGGTCTTTTTCGTCACGCGTTTGGCGGTCGTGGCGACCGGCTGCTCGACGACAGGCGGCTCGACAGTTGCCGGAACGATGGGCTCGACGACCACGGGGATCGGCTCCGCGGCGATCGGCTCCGCGGCGATCGCGGGCTCGACCAACGGAACTTCGGGTTCCGGGATGGGGACCACGGGGAGCTCGGCGACGGGTTCCGTCACCTCGGGAACCGGTGGGGGCGCGGCGCTCGCGTCCTGCGCCGTGACGATTCCAGCCACCGCGATGAAAAGAATCGCTGCCAGAAACAACCGAAGAGTAGATCGCATGACTTCCTCCTACGCCGAATGAAGGTCGAGCGGAAACGCCACGGCGCGGCGCCCAGCATTCTCGTCACTTTTTCGGTCGGGATTCGTCAGAAGGGGTCTGGCAAAGGGCGAGCGAAGCGAGAACGACACGACTCTATCACCGTTTCGCGGCTGGCGGCGACCTATTTGCAGGCGGTCTCGAAAAGACAAGACACGATTTTCCACCCGATCCATAGGTTCTCCGAGGTGCCCTGGGCCTTTCTGCCCGGGCGTCATCCGGGGCTTGCGCGTCCCTGTCGGGACCCGATATCGTTCATCTATATGGCTCGCCGGACCGAGCTCCTGAAGGGCACGCTGGACCTCCTGATCCTCCGGACGCTGGCGCTCGAGCCGCGGCACGGCCTCGCGATCGCCGAGCGGATCGAGCAGATCACTCGCGGGACGTTCGTCGTCAAGCCGGGCTCCCTCTTCCCCGCGCTGCACCGTCTCGAGCAGGAGGGCTTCGTCGTCGGGTCCTGGGGAGAGTCCTCCGAGGGCTACCGGGTGAAGACGTACCGACTCGCCCCGGCGGGGCGGCGCCAGCTCGAGCGCGAGAAACAGCAATGGGCGCGCATCGCCTTCGCGATCGGCCAGGTGCTCGAGGCGGAGTAGGACGGCGAAGAGGAAGCGGATGCCTCTGATCCCCCGGTTCGCGAGCTTCTGGCGCACGCTGGTCCGACGCTCCCTCCTCGACGCGGACCTCGACGAGGAGGTGCGTGGGTATGTCGAGGCACTGACCCGGCGCAAGATCCACGAAGGCCTCGATCCGACTGCGGCGCGGCGCGCGGCGGCGATCGAGATGGGAGGCGTCGAGCAGGTCAAGGAAGAGGCGCGGGCCGCACGGCTCGGCCTGGGTCTCGAAACGGCGTTGCGCGATGCGCGCTACGCCCTGCGGGCGCTGGCGAAGTCTCCGGGCTTCGCCCTGGCGACGGTCCTGACGCTCGGCCTCGGGATCGGGGCCAATGCCGCGATCTTCAGCGTCGTGGACGCGATGCTCCTCGAGCCCCTTCCGTACCGCGATTCCTCGCGGCTGGTCTTCGTCTGGTCCGACATGACCGAGGCCGGGTATCCGCGGGCTCCCCTGTCGGGGCCGGAGCTCGCGGATCTGCGCCGGCGCGCGACCCAGTTCTCCGGATTCGGCGCGATCTGGGCCAACAGCGCCGCGTTGAACGGCGAGGCGGACCCGGAACAGGTCCGGATCGGCTTCGTGACCACAGACTTTTTCTCGGTGCTGGGCGCCGAGGCCGCGCGCGGCCGGACGTTCAACGCCGGGGACGAGGACGGCGCGGAGCCGCGCATCCTCCTCTCCGCCGGGCTCTGGAAGCGGCGCTACGGAGGCGACCCGGCGATCGTCGGACGCCGCATTCTGGTCAACGGGCAGCCGGCCTCGGTCATCGGCGTGATGCCGGATTCATTCCGGCTGCTTCTGCCGCCGGACTCCGCGGTTCCGGACGACCTCGAGGCCTGGGTGCCCTTCTGGCCGAAGATGTCGGAGGGGCCGCGCGGACAGCAGTTCCTGCGCGTCGTGGGCCGGCTCAAGCCTGGGTCCACGCTCGACCAGGGACGGCGAGAGGTCGAGGCGATCGCCTCGCGGATCTCGGCGGAGTTCCTCGAGTACGGCGCCGCGGGACGGCGGTACAACACGGTCGGCCTCCAGTCGGATGCGGTGCGGGAGATCCGGCCGGTGCTGCTGGCGCTCTTCGGCGGAGTCGGGATCCTGCTCCTGATCACCTGCGTCAACGTGGCGGGACTTCTGGCCGCGAGGGCCGCCGCCCGGCGAAAGGAAATCGCTCTCCGCGTGGCTCTCGGAGCGGGGCGGGGCCGGCTGTTCCGCCAGTGCCTCGTCGAAGGGCTCGTGCTCGCGAGTCTCGGTGCGCTCGCCGGTCTGGCCGTTGCCAGGGCCGTCCTGGCGGGGCTTCTGGCAGCCCGGCCGGAAAGCCTCAGTCGCATCGCCGCGGCGCAGATCGACCTGCGCGTCCTGGTCTTCACGGCCGGCACGACGCTTCTGTGGGGCGTGCTGCTCTCGCTTGCGCCGCTGGCCGAGGCGTTGCGAACGGCCCCGGTGTCGGGACTGAAGCGCGAGACGACGCGATCCCAGTCCCGGACCCGAACGGTCCTCGTGGCCGTGCAGATCGCTCTCGGCGTCGTCCTCATCGTCGGAGCGGGCCTCGTCGCACGGAGTTTTCTCCGGATCCACGCCGTGGACCCGGGATACCGCGTCGATCGCGCGCTTTCGTTTCGGCTCGCCCTTCCCGAAGCGAAGTACGAAACGCCGGAGGCCTTCAACGCCTTCAGCCGCCGGTTCGAGAAGGAGCTGGAGGCGCTGCCCGGCGTCACGGCGGCCGCCTCGGTGAGCCATCTCCCCTTCGACCACATTCCCAACTGGGGAGGCCCCTACCTGTCGTCGCCGGGAACCGACGAGAGCAGCGCTCCGATGGCCGACTACCGGGCGGTCTCGCCGGGTTTCTTCGCGGCCGTCGGCGCCCGGCTCGTGGCCGGAAGGGATTTCGAGGAGTCCGACGATACGAACGGGCAGCCGGTCGTGATCGTCGACGAGAGGCTGGCGCGACTGACGTGGCCCGATCAGAGCGCCGTCGGCAAGCGGCTCGGCGTCGATCCTCAGTCGAGCGGTCATCCCACGAACCGGGCGACCGTCGTCGGCGTGGTCCGCCATCTCCGCCACCGCAGCCTGATGGAGGAGGTGCGGGAGCAGATCTATTTCCCGCAGAGGCAGATCAACCGCAACCCGGCGGCGTACGTCGTTCGCGCCTCGACGGATCCGGCGGCGCTCGCCGGCCCGATCCGCGGCATCCTGTCGCGCCTGGATCCGCAGCTCCCGATCTCCGAGGTGCGCCCGCTGGCCGAGTACCTGACCGCGGCGAGCGGGGCGCAGCGATTCACGATGATCCTCGCGGCGGCGTTCGCCGCGGTGGCGCTGCTTCTCTCCTGCGTCGGCCTGTACGGAGTCGTCGCCTACTCGGTGGCGCAGCGGCGGCGCGAGTTCGGCGTGCGGATGGCGCTGGGGGCCCTGCCGCGACAGGTGCGGGCTCTCGTGGTGCGCGAGGGGATGCGCGTCGCCGCGGCCGGCCTCGTCCTCGGCATCCCCGCGGCGGCGTTGGTCGCGCGTCTCCTGCGCTCGCAGCTCTTCGGCGTCACGCCGCGGGACCCGGCCAGCTACGCGCTCGCCGTGGCGCTCCTTGGCCTCGCCGCGATTTTCGCGTCCTGGTCCGCCGCGCGGCGCGCGACGGCGGCGGGCCCGCTCGAAGCCCTGCGCGCCGACTGACGCCGGGGGCGAGCGCGGAAGGCGGCTTGCCGGGGCGGCCGGTTACCGTCATCCCGAGCGCAGCGAGTCAGCCGCCCACCAGCGGCAGACCCGCGGCAGTAGGCAACGTCGCGGGAAGCGCGGCGTTCATCCCGGACTTGATTGCCACCATCGCAATCGAGCTCGGGATCCCTCGTCGCTACGCTCCTCGGGATGACGGCGAAATGCCGGGTTCCGAAGCGACCATAGGCCGTCATCCCGAGCGAAGCGAGGGATCCCGCGATCGGTGAGCCGAAGATGGCCTCTACGGTGCCTTCGCCGCCGCCAGCGAAGCTTCGAGCTCTCGCGCCTTGTCCGGCTTCCCCCACTTTCGGTAGAGATCCACCCGCGCCCGGATCGTGTCCTGCGTGGCCGGGTTCGCGACGCCTTCGTTCTTCCTGTAAGTCTCGTCCGCCAGCCGGAGCATCTCGTCGGCCTCCGGGTACTCCTTTCGGTCGGTCAGAACCCGGCCGAGGAACAGGCGCGTGCGGGCGATGGCGGTGCTGCCGGAGGGAAATGCGGCCAGCTCGATCTTCAGCGCCCGTCGGAGAGCCCGCTCGGCCTCGTCGAGCTTTCCCAGGCGCTGCAGGTTGCGCCCGTGTCCCTTGAGCACCGTTGCGACCTCGGGATTGTCCGGGCCGAGAAAACGGCTGAGCTTCTCCTCGGCCTCGCGATAGAGCGGTTCCGCAGCCGCGGCGTCTCCCGTGATCGACGTGACGGTGGCGAGGTTGGCGACGGTTCGCGCGACGGGCTCGGAATCGTCCCCGAACGCCCTCCGGCGCATCGCTCCGACCCGCTCGAGGATCTTGAGCGTCTCGTCGCGGCGCCCCGACTGAAAAAATACGTTACCCAGGTTCTCGAGGGTGATGGCGAGGTCGGGATGATCCTCTCCGACCAGGCGCCGGAGCGTTTCGAGGGCTTCGTTGAAGATCTTCTCGGCCTCGGCGAGGTCTCCCTGGGACATGCGCGCGACGGCGAGGTCGTTCAAGGCCTGGGCGACCTGGGGACTCTCGTTGCCGTGCTTCTTACGAAGGATCGCGAGTCTTTCGCGCGTCACTTCTTCGTACCGCTTCGAGTCGTCCTGGTTGAACGCGAGGACTCCGGCCGTCTGCAGGCTGAACGCGACCTCGGCGCTTTCATTTCCGAAGACACCCCGGCGGATCCGTAGACCCTCCGCGGCGAGCTTCTCGGCCTCGGCGAAGTCGCCCATGCGGCAGAGCGCGGAAGCCAGGGTGTCCATCGCGGCCGCTGCCGAAGCACTCTCCGGTCCGTCGAGACGCCGCCGGATCGCCAGCTCCTCGCGGGCGACGACCGCTGCGTCGCCGTACTTCCCCTGCTGCTGCAGGGCATTGGCCAGGAGCGAAAGCGTACCGGCCGCAGCGGCGGTTTCCCGGCCGCCGGAAATGCCGCGCAGATTCAGAGCGCGGCGCAGGAGCGACTCGGCTTCACCGAGCTGTCCGAGCCCCGTGTAGGTCTTGGCGATCGTCTCGAGGACGTCGGCCTCGGCCGCCGGCTGGCCCGGAAACGCGTCGTGGACCTGTCCCTGCGCCTGCTTGAGGGCGTCGACGAGCGAGACGCCGCGGGCTCCCCGCTGCCAGGGGTCCGCGGCGCCGAACGTGCGCTCGAGGAACTGGTTGATGGCCTTTGCCCGGGCGGCCTGCTGCGCCGCGCGGTCGCGCTCGCGGCGGATGCGCTCGGCCTGGACGGTCATCAGGACCGCACCCCCGAGGAGGAGGACCAGGATTGCCGCCGCCATCCCCGACGCGACGCGATGCCGGGAGATGGCCTTCCGCAGGTGGTAGGCGGTGCTCGGCGGATGCGCGAGGATCGGCTGGTTCGACAGGTATCGCTCGATGTCCTCGGCCAGCGCGTCGGCGCTGGCATAGCGGCGGTCTGGCTCCTTCTCGAGCGCCTTGCCGACGATCGTCTGGAGATCGGGGTCCACGCGATAGCCGGCCTCGAACGTCTGGCGGAGAGGCTTCGGCGCCTCCTCGCAGATGACGCGAATGGCTCCCACCAGGGAGCCCGTCTGCGTGTCGTAGGGAAAGCGTCCCGTGAGCAGCTCATAGAGGAGCACGCCGAGGGCATAGACGTCGCTGCGCAGGTCGATCTCGCGGCCGTCGCCCCGCGCCTGCTCGGGGCTCATGTAGGGAAGCGTTCCGCGGATGTCGCCGAGCTCGGTCAAGAGGCTCGCCTGGGAATCGGCGTCGGCGATGCGGGCGAGACCGAAGTCGAGGATCTTGACCTGCGGAAGCCGGCTCGTCTCCGAGGTGTGGCTCCCCGTCGTGGGAGCGGACGGAGCCTCGACGAGAATGTTCGACGGCTTCAGGTCACGGTGGATGACGCCGCGCTGGTGCGCGTAACAGACCGCCCGGCAGATGGTCTCGAACAGCCGGAGCCGGTCGCGAAGTTGCGAAAGCGAGGGGCGCTCCCCGCCCATGTGCTCCCGGACGTACTCGTCGAGGGGCTGCCCGCCGACGAGCTCCATCGTGAAGAAGTGCTGGCCGTCTTCCGTCTGCCCGGCCTCGTAGATCGCCGCGATGTTGGGATGGACCAGGCGTGCCAGCGTCTCCGCCTCCCGCCGAAAGAGGCGCAGCCGCAGGTCGTTGACCGGTCCGCCGCCCCGGATCACTTTCAGAGCCACCCGGCGTTTCGGGTTGAGCTGTTCGGCCTCGTAGACGATTCCCATCCCGCCCCGGCCCAGCAACGAAAGGATCCGGAAACCGCCGATCTCGTCCGGGATCGGAATGTCCGTCTGCGGACCGGACAATCTCGAAGCGTCGAACGTCGGAAACTGGGTTTCGTCGGACATGATCGGTGCTCTCGATCCTACCTCGCAGACCGGTTCGCGCTTCGTGGCAGACTGGCTCGCGATGATCCTCGCCGCCGCCTTCCTGCTGCTCGCTGAGGTAGCGAGCGCAGGCGCGCCCGTGGCGATCACCCACGTCACGGTCATCGACACGAGAGGCGGGCCGGCGCAGGCGGACATGACGGTCGTCATCGAGGGTGAGCGGATCGCGACAGTCGGTCCCGCCGGCGGCACGAAAGTTCCGGCGGGCGCTCAGGTCATCGACGGCGCTGGCAAGTTCCTGATCCCGGGTCTCTGGGACATGCACATCCACACGTTCTTCGGGGACTGGGTCCCCGGTGGACGAGAAGTGACGCTGCCGCTCTTCGTGGCGAACGGCGTGACGGGCGTTCGAGACATGGGGAGCGACCTCGAGCCGATTTTGAAGGCACGGGAGGACGTCGCGCGAGGACGGCTGGTCGGCCCGCGAATGGTCGTCTCGGGACCCATGCTGGACGGGCCGAAGTCGCAGTTCCCGTCCTCGATTGCGATCGCCACGCCGAAGGACGGGCGGCGGGCGGTGAAGAGGCTCGAGCGCCGCGGCGTCGATTTCATCAAGATCCAGTCCTACGTACCCCGCGAGGCCTACCTCGCGATCGCCGACGAGTGCCGGAAACAGAAGATCGTCTGCGCCGGACACGTACCGGACAAGGTCCGCGCCTCGGAAGCGTCCAATGCGGGCCAGAAGAGCTTCGAGCACCTGATCGGCGTGTTCGAGGGCAGCTCGACGGCCGAGGATGCGCTTCTGAAGGGACCGAAAGGACCGGCCCGGTTCCTCGACACGTACGACGCCGCGAAGGAGGCCGCGGTGATCGCCCTCCTCGCGAAGAATGGGACCTGGCAGTGCCCGACTCTCTATTGGGAGCGCGGGCAGTGGCTCGTCGACACGATCGACGTGGCCAGGGACCCCGACGCGCGATACGCGCCCGCGTCCTGGCGCGAGAAGAGCTGGCCTACGTTCACGACCGGAATCCTGAGAGACCTGGCGACGGATCCGCTTCCTCTCCGGCAGAAGTTCGTCGAGCACGAGCTCGGCATCGTGAAAAGGCTGCACCGGGCCGGGGTTCCGTTTCTCGCGGGCACCGACACCCCGGCGGGCGTGGATGTGGTGCCGGGATTCAGCCTCCACCAGGAGTTGCAGCGCTTCGTGGACGCCGGCTTCACACCGTTGGAGGCTCTGCAGACCGCCACGATCAACCCGGCGAGGTTCCTCGGGAAGGTCGCTGACTTCGGCACCGTCGAGAAGGGCAACGTCGCGGACCTCGTCCTTCTCGATGAGAACCCGTTGGACGACATCGCAAACGCCCGGAAGATCCGAGCGGTGGTTGCTAACGGCCGCTATTACTCCCGCGAGCAACTGGATCAGATCCTGGCCGATGTCGAGCGCTACGCCCGAGCGCACTGAGGCGAGGGCCCTCGTCGAGTCCGGGATCCCTCGCTTCGCTCGGGATGACGGCGCTGCCGCCAGTCATCCGAGGAGCACTACTGCCACTCATGCCGAGGGAAACCACAGCCTGTCATCCTCGAGGGCAACCCCAGCCAGTCATCCCGAGGAGCGGAGCGACGAGGGATCCCGAACTCGGCTCGCGACAAATCTAGATAGTGGGCAGCTACTGGGTCTACATCATGGCAAGCGACCATCGCACGCTTTACACCGGAGTCACGAACGACCTCGAGCGGAGGCTCTTCGAGCATCGCGAGGGGCTGACCAAGGGGTTCACGAAAAAGTACAACGTTCACAGGCTCGTGTACTTCGAGGAGGCGGACCATCCGATGACGGCGATCGTCCGGGAAAAACAGATCAAGGGCTGGGATAGAGCGAAGCGGGTGGCCCTGATCGAAGAGCGGAATCCGGAGTGGAAGGACCTGAGCGACGAGTGGGGCGATCGAGTTCGGGATCCCTCGCTGCGCTCGGGATGACGGCGTTATGCCGTCATCACGAGGAGCGGAGCGACGAGGGATCCCGAGCTCGCTACGACGTGTCGGAGTTATGGCGTCCCGCCTGCAAACTCAACGGATTAGAAACGAAGATAGAGCGGCGCCGCCGCCTTGTCATCCCGAGCGCAGCGGGGCATCCCGAACTTTTCCGCCTGGGCGCATCCCAGCGACTACCGCAGCATCTTCTCCAGCGCCGGCGACTTCTTCCCGGTCATCTCCCAGCGAAGGAGAGACGCCGGGATGAAGCCTGCGGCGTTGAACTCGTCCATGAATGCCTTCATCCGGAAGCGCTCGCCGAGCTCCTGCTTGCGGTCGGCGAGAAGCCCGTCGATCTCGAGCTTGCCGATGAGGTAGCACGTCCCGTAGCCGGGCTGCTGGAGATAGAGGTGCTGCTCGCCGCGCACCAGGTTCCCGTCCATGCGCAGCCAGCCGCGCGGCGTGTTGGCGCAGGCGAAGGCGGCCGCCTGCTCGAGGGTCATCTCGTTGCTGACCATGCGCAGCTCGCCGAGCGCCCGCGCGGCCCGCTGGGCCACGAGGATGTAGACCAGCTCGCGCGAGCGCGGCCGCGAGTCGAACATCCCGGCCTGCATCATCAGCTCTTCCCAGCCGGTCGCGAGGCCCTCGGTGCGCGTGTTGAAGATGTTGTAGAGGAACACTTCCCGGCGGATCGGGCTCGCATGGGGCTCATTCACCATCCAGCCCTTGTCGAACCAGTGGTAGCCGTGGGTGCGCATGACCTCGGGGTCGCGGTAGTCCACCTCCGAGAAGAACTCCCGAGGGCCGGGGCTGTAGCTGCCGAGCTGCGCGCGGAGTGCCGGGTCCATGTAGTCCTTGACGGTCAGGATCTCGTGGTCCTTGAGGAACGCCATGTACTCCGTGACCGCGTCGTTGAACTTCCGGGAGTACTCCTCGGCGCTGGAAGCGACCGGCTCCTGCGGCGGCAGCTTCGCGTTCTTCAGCTCCTCCATCGCGAGGAGAGCGCGCGAGCGCGCGAGCTCCCGCTCCATGAGCGCGACTTCCTCCTGCCACGTGTACGGGACGAGCTGGACGTTCTTCAGGTACCAGTTGTAATTCTCGATACCCACGCCCGAGGGGCCGGTCTTCGACGTCCGCCTTCGAGTCGAGCCACGCCGCCAGGTCGTCCGTGGCCTTCCTGGCTCGCTCGACGTCGACTTTGAGATTCGCCGGAGCGCCGTCGAGGCGCGCCGCGAGCTTCGCGAGGTCGGCGCTCTGCTGGTGGATGCTCTTCGCGCCGTAGATCCAGAGGTCCCGGCCGTTGCCGGTCAGGTTGGTCTTCGCCTGCGCGAGGAGGCCCGGGATCGCCTTGATTCCGGCGCCGATCTGTCGCGCCGCTCTCCGCGGACAGCGGGAACTCGTAGCTCCAGAGCTCGACCGCCCCGACGGCAAACGGCCCCTCGCGCGCGGGCTGATCGCTCTCCTCCGGGAAGACGGTGACGTAGAAGGCCGGGTTGTTGGCCCAGGGCTTCAGGACCCGGTGGTCGAAATCCAGGCCGGCAAGCTCCGCGCGCACGATGGAGTAGTCGACCTGCTGCGGGATGGGCCAAGCGCTCGGGTCGATCGCCGCCAGGCGCTTCTTGTACGCCTCGAGCTCCCGCTGTTGGGCGGCCATGGCGGCGGCGCCATAGTCCGGCACGCCGCTGACGAGCTTCGGCTTCTGGAAGGCGCGCCAGTCCTTGAAGAACGAGACCAGGTCCTCGTAACCGGCATTCGCGGGAGACGCGGGCGAGGCGGACGCGGCGCCTCCCCCGAGGAGCGCTCCCGCGAGCAGACACACGGCCATCAACACCGACGGATCGCGTGAAATCATGCGCGAATTCTATGTGAGGCCGGCGGACGGGAGCGGAAAAGCCCCGCTTGGCCCGCAATGTGAATAGACTCTGGTCGATCCGACCTATTCGGGCCGGACCAGGCAAGGAGGTGCACATCATGCCCGAGCAGGATCCCAAGAAGCCCGATTTTTCGGACGTGGTCAGCGGGAGCTCTTCAACGGCGCCGTCATCGAAGGGGCGGCCGGGGGGCGCGGCGGCCGGAGGGACCGGGACGCAGGCCGATGGTTTCAAGGACGTCGTCAGCGGCAGCTCCTCGACGGCGGCTTCGGCGAAGGGGCCGTCGGGAGGCGAGGCCCGGACCTACATCGTGCAGTCGGGAGACAGCCTGTCGAAGATCTCGAAGAAGTTCTACGGAAACGCCAACGAGTGGCGAAAGATCTTCGAAGCGAACAAGGACCGCATCAGCAACCCGGACATGATTCAGCCCGGATGGGCATTGAAGATTCCGGAATAGAGGAGGAACACCATGAACAGAAACCTGCTTCGCGCGATCCCCACGGCTCTCTGCGTTCTTCTCGCAGTTTCGCCGATCGCGTGCAAGAAGAAGGAAGCCGCGGCGCCGGCGGTGGTCGTCGAGCCGACCGCGCTTCCGATGCCCACGGCCGCGCCGGCCGTCACGGTCACGGACGTTTCGCTCGGCAAGTCGCTGGGCCCGGACAAGAAGGTCGCGGCCGTGGTCGACGTGTTCAAGCCAAAGGACACGATTTTCGCCGTCGTCCAGACCGACGGAAACAACCCCGCGTCCGTGATCAACGTCAAATGGAAGTTCCAGGACGGGCAGGTCGTCAAAGACGATTCGCGCACGATCGTGGCAGCCGGCCCGGCGGTGACGGAATTCAGCATCCAGAAGCCGAGCGGCTGGCCGAAGGGCGACTACACGGTAGAAGTCGTGGTGGACGGACAGCCCGCGGTGACCAAGGCGTTCAAGGTTCAGTAGAGCCGACACAGCGTATCGAGCACGGGATCCCTCGTCGCTCCGCTCCTCGGGATGACGGCTGTTGCGCCCCTGCCACAGTGTAGTCATGGGCGCGACTCTCACCGTCATCCCGAGCGCAGCGAGGGATCCCGGACTCGCAGCGCCGGGCACGCAGAGAGCCCCATGACAAAGCGCCCCCTCGGCAAGACGAAACGCCTGGTTCACCCGGTCGGGCTCGGCTGCATGGGTCTGTCGTGGGCGTACCACGACAAGGCGGTGGACGAGGCGACGGGGATGGCGCTGATCCACCGGGCGATCGAGCTCGGCGTTGACCACTTCGACACGTCCGACGCCTACGGTCCCCACACGAACGAGGAGCTGTGGGCCGGGCGATCGCGGGGTTCCGGGAGCGCGTCGTCATCGCAACGAAAGTCGGGCTGACGAGCGGCGACGGCGAGTCGAAGTACAAGTACACGCGAAACGGGCGGCCCGAGTACATCCGGGAGGCCTGCGACGCGTCGCTGAAGCGGCTGGGCCTCGACGAGATCGACCTCTACTACCTGCACCGGATCGATCCGGAGGTGCGCGTCGAGGACACCTGGGGAGCGATGTCGGGGCTCGTGGCCGCGGGCAAGGTGCGATGGCTGGGCATCTCCGAGGCGAAGGTGCCCGAGCTCGACCGGGTCGCGCGCATCCACGCGGTCACCGCCGTGCAGTCGGAGCTGTCGCTCTGGACGCGGGACTACCTCGGCGACGTCGTGCCGTGGTGCGCCGAACACGGCGCTTCCTTTGTGGCGTTCTCGCCGCTCGGGCGCGGGTTCCTGACGGGAGCGATCACGGCCGACACCGAGTTCGGAGCCGACGATTTCCGCTCGACGCTGCCCCGCTTCTCGGCGGAGGCGGTGGCCGCGAACCAGCGGATCGTGGACGCGGTTCGCGAGGTCGCCGAACGGCGCGGCGTCACGCCGGCGCAGATCGCGCTGGCGTGGGTGCTGGCGCAGGGCGAGCACGTGCTGGCGATCCCGGGGACGCGCAAGGAGAAGTACCTCGAGCAGAACGTCGCGGCGGCCGACATCGAGCTGACCGAAGAGGAGCTCGCCGCGCTCGACGCTCTGCCGGCCCCCGTCGGCGGAAGGTACTGAAGCGCCCGTCACCCCCCCGACCGTTTGGCCCCGTCATCCTGAGCGGAGCGAAAAAGCCGGCCACCGACCCGACCACCGAAGGCAAACCCCCAGCAGTAGGGAACGCCGTCCGAAGGACGGCGTTATCGCAGACCCCCGGCAGTAGGCAACGCCGTGCGGCGCACGGCGTTCATCCCAGACTGAGTCAGGCGCGGACGCAATCGAGTCCGGGATCCTTCGTCGCTTCGCTCCTCAGGATGACGGCCAGGAGGGTCCAGACCTGACCCCAATTGGACAAAGTCCAGACCTGACCCCAAATGGACAGACCTGACCCCGGCTCAGGCGGCGCCGGCTTCTTCGGCTTTGAGGGAGGCGGCTTCGCGGGAGGCGTCGGCGAGGCCGCCCCTGCCGCGCGGAAACCAGGCGAAGCCGGCGGCGAGGACCAGCACCAGGAACATGATGGCGGTGGACAGGGCGAGGCGGATCCCCTCGATGAAGTCGCCCTCGGCCACCTTAACGATCGTCCTCGCGCGTCTGGCCGTCGATGTGCTGGATCGGCCGGGCCGGGCCCGATCTCGGCGGGGTGAGCGCGCGGGTTGGCGGTCGGCGATGATCGCCGCGGTGACTTCCTTGCGTCTCCGCCGGATCCGGCAGCACCGGCGGCGAGATGGCGCTCGAGGGTCACTCCCAGCCAGGCCGCGAGGATCGAGCCGAGCACCGCGAACCCGACGGTCGAGCCGAGAGCGCGCTGTGCGCTCATGATCCCTGATGCCATCCCGGCGCGCTCGGCCGGAACGGCCGTCATCGCGAGCGAAGTGATCGGCGTCAGGCACAGGGCGCAGCCGAGCGGAAGCCATCGCGAGGCCGACGACGACGATGGCGATGCTGGTTCCTCATGCCGGCGATCATGACGCCGAACCCGGTGATCTGCAAACGAGCCCCGCCAGGATGAGCCGGCGCGAGCCGACCTTTCCCATCAGTCGTCCCGCCCGGAGCGACACGAGCATAGCCGTGACGCTGTACGGCAATGAGCAGGAGGCCGGCCTCCGTCGGCGAGTAGCCGCGCACGTTCTGCAGGTACTGCGTGATCACGAGGAGCATCCCGTAAACGGCGAACAGAACGGCGAAGATCGTGAGGATCGCGAGGGAGTACGTGCGGTCCCGGAAGAGCTTCAGGTCCATCATCGGGTCGGCGTTGCGCCGCTCCCAGTAGACAAATGCCCCCAGAGCCGCCGCCGAGACGACGAAGAGCCCGAGGATCTCCGGCGACCGCCAGCCGGCCCGGGGACCTTCGATCACGGCATACGCGAACGCGCCCGACCGCCAGGATGAACAGGAGCTGGCCCGGAGACGTCGAAGCGGCGCGGGCGCTCGTCCCGCGATTCGGCCACGTAGCGCCAGGTCAGAAAGAGGACGGCGAGGCCGACGGGAACATTGACGTGAAAGATGATGCGCCAGCCGCTGTGCTGCACGAGGATGCCGCCGAGAGTCGGCCCGACGGCCATGGCCGTACTGGCGATCGCGGTCCAGATGCCGATCGCCCACGCCTTCTGCTTCGGGTCGGGGAACGCGGCGCTCACGAGCGCGAGCGAGGTGACGTTGACCGTCGCGGCCGCCACGCCCTGGATGGCCCGCGAGATGTTCAGGACGTCGATCGAGCCGGCAACGCCGCAGGCGATCGACGAGGCCGTGAAGAGCGCGATGCCGGCGAGGTAGAGCCTGCGGCGGCCGTGGAGTCCGCCAGCGTCGCGGCCGACATGATGGCAATCGCCATCCCGAGGCTGTAGGCCGTGACCACCCATTGAAGGCCCGCCTCGCCCACCTTGAAGTCGGACTGGATGAGGGGCAGCGCGACGTTCACGATCAGCGCGTCCAGGAAGATCATGAACAGGCCCAGCCCCGTGGCGACGAGGGTGAAGCGCTGCGTTTTGGTCATCGGGCCTGGCGAAAGCTTCTCACAGGCTCGCCGAGGCGTCAGGCGGAGTGCTCTTTCTCCTTCCGGAAGAGCCGCTCTCCCCGCTCGATCGCCGCCTTCGCGCGCCGGACGCCGAACCGGCCCAGCGGGCGAAACGCGCGCCCGCGCTCCTCGTTATAGGACACGAAGAAGTGCTCGATCTCGTCGAGCAGGTGTTTCGGGAGGTCCTGGATGGACCGGATGTCGCGGTAGGCGCGGGATTCCCTGGCCACTCCGATCAGGCGGTCGTTGCGCTGCGTCTTGCCCTTCTGCGTCTGCTTCGCCTCGAGGACGCCGACGATCCGCACGAGCGTCAGGCATCCCGGGAACGTCGGGTTTTCCAGCAGGACGAGGACGTCGAGAGGATCTCCGTCCTCCGCGGCCGTCGAAGGGATCGACCCGAAATCGAAGGGGAAGGCCGCGCCGGGCGGAAGGACGTGCGCGATCGTGAACATGTCCTTCTTCGCGTCGTGCTTGAACTTCGTCGGGCTGCCCTTCGGCGTGTCGACGATGACGTGGAGCAGGCCGGACTCGGAGTCCCAGGCGGGAAGAGGCTTGCTCGCCATGAGAAGGGACGATGCCGATCTCGTGCCAGCCGGGAGAGGGATCGGCGGCTGTGGTCTTCGGCATCTGCTTTTAGGCTGTCATCCCGAGCGGAGCGAGGGATCCCGGACTCGACATGCGACGGTCCCACAAAAGTCCGGGATCCCTCGTCGCTCCGCTCCTCGTGATGACGGCGTTTGCGACGGGCCGAAACCGCGGCGGTCTCGTGATAGCGCGCCGAGCTCTACGGCTCGATCGGCCCCGATCCGAAGCGCTGGATGTCGCTTTTGCCCGGCGACTTCCGGAGACCGAAGCCGAGAAACGTGGCGAGGAACACGGCCCCGGCGTCGCCGAGCCGAACGAGCGTGGGCAGGATCGGGTCGGCGGGCCCGTACCAGTCGAAGCGCGCGAGCCGCGACAGAGCGAACGCGACGGCCAGAACGAGGCATGCGGTCTCCGGCCGGGGCATCGCCGATTTCGACCGAAGGACCACCCCGACGCCGAACGCCAGCACGAGATACGGCGCGGCCGAGAGCAGCTGCGCCGTCCAGAGCTCCGCCCCCTCGAGCCGGTCCGCCGGACCGGAAAGAAGTGGCTGATCGCGAGGCTCGCCAGAGCGCCTCCGACGCTGTACGCGAGCCAGGCTCCCACGAGAAAGCCGATCGAGCCCATGAGGCCCTTGACCTGCGCCGGTCTGAGATTCCCCAGAAAGGGCGGCAGCTTCGCGACGGGCGGCGCCGAGGCGTCGCGTTTTCGCGCCTCGCGGTCGGCGATCTCCTGCAGCGTCAGATTCTCCGCGACGGCGTCGCTCCCGTCGGCGGCGGATCGCTTCCCTCTTCGGCCATGTCCGGAGCTCCGCTACCCGCGCGTCTCCAGGAACCGCCGGGCCTCGGCCAGCTCGGAGCGGGTCGAGGCGGCGACGCACTGGCCGACGAGCCGCCCGTAGAGCTCGCGGGCGCGGTCGGGCTTCTTTGCGAGCTCGGCCGCGCGCGCCCCGCCGTACAGGCTGTTGAACCGGCCCGGCGCCTCTCGCAGCGACGCCTCGAACTCGACCAGAGCCTCCGCCGGCCGCCCCGAGGCGAGGAGCATTTCGGCGAGCAGCTCACGCGCGGGCAGCACGGCCCCGGGAGTGACGGGATGTTTGCCCACTTTCTCCTCGAGCTCGGCGGCGGCTCGGGCGAGCTTGAGCGCTTCGTCCTTCTTCCCGTCGGCATAGGCCACCCAGGCCGCCGCCGCAAGTCGCATCGACTCGATCTGGCGGCCCCAGTCATAGGGGCCTGGCACGGGAGCCTTCACGTATTTCGCGTGGATCTTTTCGAGTTCGGCGACGGCGGCCCGGGAGCGATCGAGACGGCCGCTGCGCGCGCCGCCCACCGCCTGCGCGAACCAGGTCAGGGCCGGAGCGTAGGAAAAGCGGTCCCAGGGGAGATTCGCCTTCGGCGGCTCCAGCTCCGCCGCCGCCTTCCAGTCGCGCCGCTCGAGAGTCCAGCGGACCGGAATCGCGACCAGCGCGTATCCCGCGGCGAACTGGGGCTCGTCGAACGTCTTCGCGGCCGCCGCCTCTTCGAGGACCCGGCGCGCGTTGTCCTGATCCCCGAGCTGCAGGTAGGCGTACTCGAGATAGTCGAGCGCGTGGAGGGTGTCGAAGGATGCCGCGCCCGGGTGCCGTTTCGCGACGAGCTTGCGGCCCGCGTCGGCCGAGTCGAGGTTGGACGCGATCGACTCCTGCCACAGGCCCAGGCGCGTGAAGATGTGAGAGGGCATGTGGAGGGCGTGGGGCGAAGCCGGCGCGATCTTCGCGTACGCGCGCGCCGCCGGCAAGGCATCGCTTGCCAGCGGCGGATAGTCGAACGCGTGGATCATGTAGTGGGCGATACCCGGATGCCTCGGCTCGACGGGAAGGAGACCGTTCAGGATCGCCGCGGCCTTCTTCTGGTTCGCGAAGGTCAGATCGCTCGCGGGGGCCGTACCGAGCAGCGAGAGAGCGTAGAAGATCGTGGCCTCGTGGTCGTCGGGGAAACGGCGGGAGAGCGCTTCGATGGCCTCGCCGTAGGCGCGAGCCCGCGGTCCGTGGGGGACTGTTTCCGAGTCGCGGTAAAACGCTCCCACCGCGCCGATGTACCCGCGCTCGCGCTCCGTTTTGCCTCCGAGCTGAGCCGCCTTCTCGGCGGCGGCCTTGCCGGCGGCGAGCTCCTCGGCGCTCGGCGGCACCCAGATCGGATGGTAGTGGGTCATCGCGATTCCCCAGTACGCCATGGCGCAGCCGGGATCCTTCGCGGCCACGGCCTCGAAGGAGCGACGCGACTCCTCGTACCCGAAGGAATGCAGGAGAGCCACCGCGCGCGTGAACTCGGGAGCCACGTCCGCGCGACAGGAGGTCGGGAAGTTGACCTGTCCGAGCTCCTCGGTCTCTCCGTGCGAGTGCTGGTGATCTTCCTGGGCCAGGGCCGCGGGCGCCAGGGCCGCGACGGCAGCGAACAGGATTCCGAAGAGGGGTTTCTTCATCGTTGCCTCCCGTCTGGAAGATCGTCCCGCAGGACCACGGGTTGATCCTCGGTCTCCGGCTATCTCATGCAAAACGGCCCCGTGTTGTCAAACTCCCGTCATTTCCCTGCGTATGATCCGAGATTGGCGGGCGTAGGCTCGCCGGAAGGGGTATGCCACCGTGAAAATCGTACGTCGCATGGTTGGAATCGCCGCGGGAGGAGCGGGTTTGATCGCCGTCCTGGGAGCTTCGCCAGGTGGCGAGTCGCCCGCCGCCCCGGCCCTGAAAACGCTCTCGCCGGCCGACATGGACACGAAGGCCGAGGCCTGCACCGACTTCTGGCAGTACAGCGTCGGAACGTGGCTCGAGAAGAACCCCATCCCCTCGGACCGGCCGCGGTGGGGCACCTTCGACGAGCTGCGGCAGCGCACGCAGGACAACCTGCACAAGATCCTCGAGCGGCTGGCGGCGGACAAGTCGGCGAAGTCGGGGTCCGACGAGCGCAAGCTCGGGGACTTCTACGGCACCTGCATGGACGAGGCGGCGATCGAGGCGAAGGGCCTGGCCCCGCTCGTGCCGGAGCTGGCGAAGATCGACGCGATCAAGAGTGTCCCGGATCTCCGGACGGAGATCAGCCGGCTCCAGACGGTGGGCGTGAACGTCCTCTTCAACTTCGGCTCGGAGGAGGACCGGAAGGATTCCTCGCGGGTCATCGCGGCCGCTCTGCAGGCCGGGCTCGGCCTCCCCGACCGCGACTACTACACGAAGACCGACGAGAAGTCGGCCGCTCTGCGCGACAAGTACGTGGCGCACGTCACCCGGATGCTGGAGCTCGCCGGCGCGACACCCGAGGCGGCCGCGGCCGACGCGAAGACGGTCATGGCCCTGGAGACCCGGCTGGCCGAGGCGTCGCAGAACAACGTCGACTTCCGGGATCCGGACAAGACCTACCACCCGATGACGCTCGACGAGTTCTCGAAGGCCAATCCCAACTTCGCGTGGGCGTCGTACTTCAAGGACCAGAACGTCCCGGCTTCGACCCCGTTGAACGTCTGGCAGCCGGAATTCTTCCGCGCCGCCGATACCCTCCTCACCTCCGAGCCTCTCGGGACCTGGAAGAAATACCTGCGCTGGCGGCTCCTGTCGGCGGCCGCGCCGCACGTGTCGAAGAAATTCGTGGACGAGAACTTCGCGTTCTACGGCAAGACGCTCGGCGGCGTCCCGGAGATCCAGCCTCGCTGGAAGCGGTGCGTCACGGCGACCGACGCGGCGCTGGGGATGGCGCTCGGGCGCATCTACGTCAAGGAGTACTTCCCGCCCGAGGCCAAGAAGCGGATGGACGAGCTCGTGAAAAACCTGCTCGTGGCGCTCGACGACGACCTGAAGACGCTCCCCTGGATGAGCGACGCGACCAAAAAGGCCGCGGCCGCCAAGGTCGCGACGTTCACGCCCAAGATCGGCTACCCGGACAGGTGGCGCGACTACTCGGCCCTCTCGATCTCGCGCGCGTCGCACGCCCTCAACGTGGCCTCGGCCAACCGGTACGAGTGGAAGCGCGACCTCGCCAAGATCGGCAAGCCCGTCGACCGCAACGACTGGGGCATGACGCCGGCGACCGTCAACGCGGAGTACATCTCGGCCAAGAACGAGATCGTGTTCCCGGCCGGGATCCTGCAGCCGCCGTTCTTCTACGCGGAGGGCGACGACGCCATCAACTACGGCGCGATCGGCGGCGTCATCGGCCACGAGATCACGCACGGGTTCGACAACTCGGGACGCAAGTTCGACGCGAAGGGCAACCAGGTGGACTGGTGGACCGAGGCGGACGGGAAGGCGTTCGACGAGCGGGCGAAGTGCATCATCGATCAGTTCGACGGCTACTTCGTCGAGCCGGACCTCCACCAGAACGGGGAGCTCGTGCAGGGCGAGGCGATCGCGGACCTCGGCGGCGCGACGATTGCGTACCGCGCCTTCCAGAAGAGCCTCGAGGGCAAGCCCGCGCCGGCGCCGATCGACGGATTCTCGGCGGACCAGCGGTTCTTTCTCTCCTGGTCACGGATCTGGGCCTCGAACCACCGGCCCGAGTTTGCGCGGCTGATGGCCCAGACCAACGAGCATCCGCTCGGCAAGTACCGCGCGATCGGCACGGTCGTGAACATGCCCGAGTTCGCCAAAGCGTTCGGCTGCGGCGCCGGCACCGCCATGGTCCGCGACGCGCGCTGCGAGATCTGGTAGGAGGAGGCTTGGCGAGTTCGGGATCCCTCGTCGCTACGCTCCTCGGGATGACAGCTCTACGGTCAACACCGTAGTCCTACCTAACCGTTCCCGAGCGTCTTAGACCGTCATCCCGAGCGTCCCACACCGTCATCCCGAGCGTCCCACACCGTCATCCCGAGCGCAGCGAGGGATCCCGGACTTGTACGGAGCGGGGGCGTAAACGCCCCGATCGGTCACTTCTTGCCCGGAACGAACACCAGAACCAGACCGACGACGGCGAGGGCCGCGCCGGCCCAGCGCATGACCTCCCAGCCTTCCTTCTTGGAGCGCTCCTCCGAGGAGAACGTGGTCTTGATGGCCCCCTCGACCGAGTCGTAACCGCCGCGCTGGCTCGACGCAAGGATAAAACCCGCGAGCCCGATGACGAGCAGTGCGATGCCGATGCGTCTCATGTGTGCTCCTCGTATTCCGCTCAGGATACCAGTCCCGGGCGAAACAGCGGCCTATCGCCGCGCCGCCTCCGCGGCCAGTCGAAGGTCCGAGACGAGCGCGCCGTAGATCCTGTCCCGTCCCGCGTCGTCGTCCGCGCGCAGGACCGCCGAGGGGTGATAGGTCGCGAGAACCTTCGGTGCCAGCGTCGAATCCAGGAAAGTTCCGCGCTGCCTGAGGAGTCGGAAGCTCGGGCCGAAGAGCGCCTTCGACGCCGTCGCTCCCAGGCTGACGAGGACCTCGGGCCGGAGGATTTCGAGCTCTTTGAAGAGCCACGGTTTGCATGCCTCGATTTCGGCGCTGTTGGGCGTCTGGTGGATGCGCCGCTTCGGGGTCGGAGTGAACTTGAAGTGTTTGACGGTGTTGGTGACGTAGATCTCCCGCCGGTCCAGCTTCACCTCGGCGAGCGCGCGGTCGAGGATCGCTCCGGCGGGACCGACGAAGGGCCGGCCCTGCAGGTCCTCCTGATCGCCAGGCACTTCGCCGACGAGGACGAGCTTTGCCTCCGGCGAGCCCTCGCCGAAGACGGCCTGCGTCGCGTGCCTGTAGAGGTCGCAGCCCCTGCACTTCTGGACCGCTTCGGCGAGCACGCTCAGGCTCGACGTCGGAGGCACGAAGGGCTCTGCGCCGGCGGCCGCCGTGGCGCCAGCGCGGGACCCGCCGCGGGAGGCCGCGATCTCCCGCAGCCGCCGCACGTCGGAGTCGGGCCTGGCTCCCAGGAGCTCGCGATCCCCGGCGGTCAGCCGCCACAGGACGGCGTAAAGAAGCCGCCACCTGTCGGGGTCGTCGGCCGCAGCGACGTCCGCGGCCAGCTCGACGAACGACCGCGGAACCCGGAGCTCGGGCGCGGGGGAAAGCTCGTCCCTCGCCGGAGACTCGAAGAGGTCTCGCGCCGGCGGGCGCTCGCTCCACTGGACCTCCTCCGGAGGAACGCCCTGGGCGACCAGACGCCTCGCCGCCTCTCGCCAGCCCGAGAGCGTCGGGTCGAAGACGACTTCGCGCATTTCCCCTCTAGGCGGCGCGGGCTCCGGCGCGCACCAGCCACTCGTTCATCTGGGCGCTCGGCACGACCCCGGGCTGCTGAAACACCTGCTTCCCGTCCTTCAGCACGACGAAGTTGGGGATTCCGCGGACGCCGTACTGCGCCGCCAGCTCCGGGTGCTTCTCCGTGTCCACCTTCAGGACGATGGCGCGGCCTTTCATGTCGGCCGCGGTGCGCGCGACCTCGGGAGCCGCCATCTTGCAGGGGCCGCACCAGTCGGCCCAGAAATCGACGAGCACCGGCACCTTCGCGCCGGAGGCGATCTCCTGGAAGCTTTCCTTGTCGGCCTCGATGGGGGTTCCGACCGGCGAGATCTCGTTCTTGCACTCGCCGCACCGCCCGGTGTCGGCCAGACGCGCCGCCGGGGACCGGTTTTTTCTGCCGCAGGACTGGCACTGGATGATCATGCGGTTCCTCCTTGCAAGAGGCTTACCCTCCGGCGCCGGTCCGGGTGACGCGCATGAGCGGACCACCCTCCGGACGAAGCGTAATCGACGGAAAAGGGACCGGATCCGGCCCGGCCATCGCCAGGCGGCACCGGCGCAGGATCGTGGCCAGGACGAGCACGCCTTCCATCATGGCGAAGCGCTCGCCGATGCAGATCCTCGGGCCCCCGCCAAAGGGGATGTAAACGTACTTCGGCAGCTTCGCCGTGCTGCCGTCCTGCCAGCGCTCGGGCCGGAAGGCCTCGGGATCGGGGAAGTAACGCGCGTCCCGGTGCAGGACCCAGGGGCTGAAGTAGACGGTCGCGCGCGCCGGCACGTCATAGCCGCCGACGACGCAGTCCGCGACGGCTTCGCGCCCGATCACGTAGGCGGGAGGATAGAGGCGCAGCGACTCTTTCACGACCGCCTCGGCATAGCGCAGGCGCGGGAGATCGCCCGCCGCCGGCAGTCGGTCGCCGACGACCTCGGCGATCTCGCTCCGGAGCCGATCCTCGACGGACGGGTTCTTCGCCAGGAGAAAGAGCGTCCAGGAGAGCGAGATCGCGGTCGTCTCGTGGCCCGCCAGGAAGAGCGTGATGAGCTCGTCGCGAAGCTGCTTGTCGGACATCGACGCGCCGTCGTCGTCGCGGGCCGCGAGGAGCATCGAGAGGAGGTCGCCGCGGTCGCCGGGACGGGCGCGGCGCTCCGCGAGAACGCGCGCCACGAGCCGATCGAGCAGCGCGACGCCCCGCCGGTACCGCAGGTTGCCCGGAATCGGGATCCAGTCGGCGACCTTGACCGGCCGGCGGAAGCGTTTCGCGATCTCCCGGATCACGAGGTCGAACGACTTTCCGATCTCGTCGACGTCCTCCTCGACCTCGACGTCGAAGAGCGTCTTCGAGACGATCTCCATCGTCACCCGCATCATGTCGTGATGGATGTCGCGCACCTCGCCGTCCCTCCACGCCTGGACCTGGCGGTCGGCGTAGGCGGCCATGACGTTGCCGTACGCGGCGATCCGATCCGGATGGAACGCGGGCGCGGCCAGGCGCCGCTGCTTCAGCCAGAACTCTCCTTCGCTCGTCAGGAGGCCGTTGCCGAAGATCGCCGTCACGTGCTTCCAGAAGAAGCTGTGCTTCACGAAGTTCGAGCGCTGCGCCAGGAGCACGGACTCGATGTCTTCCGAACGGTTCAGGATGTAGACGTCGTGGCCCGGAAGGTGGACGCGCGTGAAGTCCCCGTGCTCGCGGACGCAGGTCGTCATGAACCCCAGGACGTCGCCCGCGAACTCCGGAAGGCTTCCGAGAAGAAACCGGCCGCGCGGACCGGGCGGTTCCGGCCGGGTGCCGGTCTCGCGGGCGGCGGGAGCCGGGCTCGCGCTCATGCGGAAGCGGATCTTAGTCCTTCGCCCGCAGATTCGTGAAGAGGCCTTCCGTCGACGGGACCCTTCCGATGATGCTCGCCCTTTTCACGAATCACGCCGACGCGAGGTCGATCGCGCCGCCGCGTCGGCGATCGAGGCGCTCGTGCGAGCTGGGAATCCCGGACGTGCCGCCGGCCAGGGCCGCGACGCGTCCGCGGCGTGGGAGCGGAGACGCCAGAAGGAGCCGGTCGGCTGAATTCTACCGGGCGCCGTGTGTCGCGGGTCACAGCGTTTCGGGAGGCGTAGGCCCAAACTGCTTCTCCCATGTCGGGACCCGTCGATTTCACCGAGCCCGAGCTCGCTCGCTGCGGCCTCGGCGCCATCGAGCGGCGCTCGCCTTCGGGTGAGGCCGTGACCCGCATCTATTGCCTGCGCTGCGGGAGCCAGATCGCGGCGGACCGGCGCGACGCGGATCCTGGCGGCTGGTGGGTGTGCGCGCGGGGGTGCAACACGCGGTACGCGGACGCCGGCTCCATTCCCCCGAGCCGACCCACGAGCTGAGCCGCGTCCTCGCGCCCGCCCGAACGCAGTAGAGTAGACGCGCGGTGATCCTGCGCTCGCCAGAAGAGATCTCCAAGCTCCTCGCCTACAACCGCTGGGCGAACGCGCGCATGCTCGAACCGGCCGGGTCCGTCTCGCTCGCGGAGTGGGGGCGCGAGATCGGAGGCAGCTTCGGGTCCCTGCACGCCACCCTCGCGCATACGTACGGCGCGGAGTGGGTCTGGCTCGAACGCTCGCGGGGAATCTCACCGCCGGCCCTGCCGGCTCCGGGCGATGTCCCGACTTCCGCAGCGCTCCGCGAAAAGTGGCTGCCTCTCGGGGAGGAGCTCGCGGGGTTCGCCCGCGGCCTGACCGCGGAGCGGCTGGGGGCGACCGTGACCTACGCCAACTTCCAGGGCGAGAAGTGGACGTACACGCTCGCCGACATCCTTTTCGATCTCGTGAATCACTCGACCTATCACCGCGGGCAGGTGGCGACTCTCCTCCGCCAGCTCGGCAGGACGCCGGTCTCGACGGATTACGTCCGTTTCCTCGACGGCGGTCTCACGGAGCTCGACCGGACCCCCGAGGAGATCGCGCGGCTCTTCGCCTTCAACCGCTGGGCCAATGCCCGGATCCTGAATTCGGTCGCGGATCTTTCGGAGGACGACTACACGCGATCGGTCGGCGGCAGCTTTTCGACGTTGGGGGGCACGCTGGCCCACCTCTGCGGCGCGGACTGGGTCTGGCTCGAGCGTTTCCGCGGCCGCTCGCCGCGGGAGCTGCCGGCGGGCCGTCAGGCGTCGACGCCGAAGGCTTTGCGGGAGAAGTGGCAGGAAGTCGAAGAGGGATGGGCGGCGCTGGCCAGTGGCCTGGATAGCGGACGTCTCCGGGAGACGCTCTCGTACCAGAGCTTCGCGGGCGAGGACTTCAGCCGCCCCGTGGGCGAGGTCTTCGTGCACCTCGTCAACCACTCGACCTACCACCGCGGGCAGGTCGCGACGCTGATGCGCCAGCTCGGCCAGACGCCGGCGTCCACCGAGTACCTGATGATGCTCGACGAGGGGGCGTAGGGGGCCTCAAGGGCCGAGATGGGCCGAGGGTCTTCTCCCGAGGGCCCTTCTCTCATCCTGACCGAAGCGGCCGTCATCCTGAGCGAAGCGCCGTCATCCTGAGCGAAGCCGCCGTGTCATCCTGAGCGAAGCCGCCGTCATCCTGAGCGAAGCCGCCGTCATCCTGAGCGAAGCCGCCGTCATCCTGAGCGAAGCCGCCGTCATCCTGAGCGAAGCCGCCGCCTGCTCAGCCGCTACTGAGCGAAGCCGCCGTCATCCTGCGAAGCCGCCGTCATCCTGAGCGAAGCGAAGGATCCCGGACTCGACACGCCCTGCTCGCGTACAAGTCTGGGATCCTGCGTCGCTGCTGCTCCTCAGGATGACGGCGGTCGCTGCTCTCCTCAGGATGACGGCGATCGTGCCGCAGGGAGAAGTCGCTGCTCTCCTCAGGATGACGGCTTGATCGTGCCGCAGGGAGAAAGATGACGGCCTGCTCGCGCAGCCCAAAAAAAGAGGCGGGGTGTTACCCCCGCCTCGGCGAAAAAAGTGCGTTGCGTGCTGTCTTAAGACCGGTGATAGACCGGGTGCTCGCCCGTCACGACCGCCACATCGCGGTCGAAGATCGAGATGCTGTCGTCCTTCTTCCGGCGGGCCATGAGCCAGCCCACGAACCCGAGTCCCAGAAGAGTGACTCCGCCGATGATCCAGTTGTTGACGGAGCTGGCGGGTTTCGTCTCGGTCTCGGTCGTCTCGACGGACTGCGCCGCCGCGACTTCCGAAGCGGGCGCCGGGGGCACCGCCGCGGGCGGCGGCTCGACGGCGGTGGTGCCGCCGGGGCCGGTCGGAGGCGTGCTCGACGGCGTGTCGGAGGCGACCTGGGCGGCGGCAGCCGCCTCGGCGGCCTTCTTGGCCTCGGCATCGGCCTCAGTCGTCTTCTTCGGCTCGATCACGGCCTTCGCCTGTTTCTTCGGGGGCTTGGGCTTGGCAGCCTCGGGCGCGGGAACCGCAGTCACCTGCATCTCGATGGGTTCCTCGACAGGCGGCGCGCTCTCGACCGCAGGCGGCGGAACGCTTTCGGCAGGCGGAGCGCTCTCCACGACTGGAGGCGGAGCCTCTTGAGGCGGAACCTCCTGCGGTGCATCGGCCGGCGGAGGCGGAGCTTCTTCGACGACCGGGGGCGGCTGATTCTCAGGAGACGGAGGCGGCTCCTGCGCGAGAGCGAGCGATGAAGCGGCCGCGAAGCCCATCGCCAGAAAGATGCGACTCAGGGTTTTCATGAGCGACACTCCTTTCCTTTTCTTGCAGGTCCGGAGCGTTTCGCCAGATTCGGCGCAACCACCACGCGCCCGGACACCACCTGGAGAGAGCAGAATCCGTGCCAGAGGTTGGAACCGCAGGACTTACAGCGTGCAAAAAAAAGAGGCGGGGCAAATGCCCCGCCTCGAGAAATCGCTACGAAAAAACTTCTTCAGTAGCGGGCGCGACCGCCACCGCCGCCGCCCTCGTTCTTGGGGCGAGCCTCGTTGACCGTCAGCGAACGGCCGCCGAAATCGGTGCCGTTGAGCGACATCGCCTGCTTCGCCTCGTCAGCGTTCGAAAACTCGACGAAACCGAAACCCTTCGACTGGCCCGTGTCGCGGTCGGTGATGACGCGCGCCGAGTCGGGCGTGCCGAACTTCGAGAACATCGCCTGCAGCTGATCGTCCGAGATGTTGTACGGGAGGTTACCTACGTAAAGCTTCATCAGAATCCATCCTTCGTGCCGGACAACAATAATAAAGACCGAAAACACCGCCGGCGCGGCGCCTCGCATTCTCGTTGGTTTTCGTTCGGGTTCGTCAGAGTGGATCTGGCAAAAGCAGAGCGATCGAGAACCTGCGAACTATAGCATGAGTTCCCGCGGCCCCCGGCGTGCCCCTGCGGGGCCCTTCGCTGGCTGGGACGAACCGGAGCTCAGGCCGAGAACGGCCAGGCGCGAGCGCGAAGCGATCATCGAGAGCCCCTTACGGAGCCGGCCGAATCTCGAGCGGATCCTGCGGAAAAAGCCGATGGTAGGATTTGCGCCGCCGGCGCGTCGACGACTTATCGAGGTATTCCAACGCACTCTCCGGCGGCCAACTCGCGCGCGAGGTCGGTGTGCGGCGCTGGACTTTTCGCCGGCGTTTCAGGCCGTGCTTCCGAAGGCCGGCCGTTCCCGCCGGCCTCGGCCCCGGACCTCGCGGTGACAGTGCAATGACCCGAACACTCCGTCTTCTCTCGGTCCTGCCCCTCGTGCTGGCGGCGGCGTGCGCGGCAACGCCTCCGTCCTCTGCCCCCGCCGCCCCGCCCACCCCGACGGCGGCGCCTCTGCCCACCCCCGAGAACCCCCCGGACGCGCGCGCCCGGATGCCCTTGCGCCCGACGCCCCCGCAGCCGGAGTCGACGTTCCCGCCGCCGCAGCTTTCCGATGCCGCGGAGGACCCGAGCCCATCCGGGGACGAGCTCCTGCCGGGAGAAGTGGCCGTGCTCCTGGACGGGGCCCCGTTCCCCGAAAAGAAAACCTACGACCCGAAGTTCCCGGAGGCCCGGCGGATCCGTTACGTGGCCGCCGATGCCTCGGGACCGGGAGACGGCAGCCAGGAGTACCCCTGGAAGGACCTTCAGGAGGCTCTCTGCAGGCTCGAGCCGGGCGACCGGCTGCTCCTGGCGGCCGGGATCTACGAAGGCGCCTTCCGCGTTGCCGGTCCTTGCCTGAGCGGAACCGCCGGAGCTCCCATCCAGGTTTTCGCGAGGGACGCGTTTCTGAAGCCCGCAGGCACGGGCGACGTGCTGACGCTCGAGCGGGCGCACTGGCAATTCTGGGAAGTGCAGATCGCGCTCCTCGATTCCGATTCCGCGGGTCTCGTCGTGATCGGAGCGGACGCCCACGACATCGCCGTCGACCAGAGCCACATCTCCGACGGCAACGGCCCGGCCGTGCGGATCGGTCCCGGAACCGCCCGGGTCACGTTGTCCAACTGCCACATCCACCAGTCCCGCGGCGTCCGGATCGAGGCCGGCTCCTCCTCCGCCACGCTGGTCAACAACCACATCCATCACAACCGCTCGGCCTCGGTCTCGGTCGGCACGGGCGAGGGCACGGCGCAGGGAGTCACGATCGAGGGCAACCGGATCCACGACGACCGGGGCCCCGCCGTGGACCTGACCAACTGCGAGAACGTGATCGTCTCGAGGAACCGGCTCTCGAACTACCGCCTCGGCGACGAAGAGGCGGACGACGCGGGGGGCGAAGCGGTCCGGGTTCGCGCCGGCTGCCGGGACGTGACCTTCGAGAACAACAGCGTCCTGGAGGCCACGGTCGCCCTGCGGATCGGCGACCCGGAGGATGCGCGGCCCGACCCTCCTGAAAAGATCTCCATCCACCACAACTACTTCGAGAACCGGCTGACGGCCGAGAGCGCGGCCCTGCGGATCGACCGCGGCCGCGAGGTGCGCTTCTCCAACAACGTGATCGACCGGTACGCCGATCCTTTCGTGATCGCCGCTTCCGGGGTCCAGAGGGTCTGGATCGCCAACAACCTGGTCCTCGAGCCGAAGACCGCCTTCACGCTTCTCTCCCCCGACGCCGTCGCCGTCTTCGACTACAACGTCTTCGGCGCCACCCCGGCGCTCCCGGCGGTCGTCGCGGAGGACCGGGTGGCGGCCTCGACCTGGATCAAGGGCCACATGCCCCATTCCCGGCTCGTGCCGGCCGCCGGCCTCTCCGGGCGGGACCTGAACCGGATCGTGGGATTTTCAGCGGTGGACGCCGGGAGCGCCCTGGAGGGGATCCCATTCCGAGGCAAGGCCCCGGACATCGGAGTCGCCGAGCGCTGACCGGCGCCGGTGTCCGCCGGACTCGGCCCGGACGATCCCAGCGGGTCGGTCCAGGATTTCCGTGGGGGAGTCCGAAAGGAGGGATCTGTCACACGGGACAGCGGGTTCCGTTACGCGGGATCCCGGGGAACGCGCGTTGACTCGCCTGGAATTCTGGAATAGGCTGTTGCGCTTTCCACCCGGAGAGCTCAAACAAGCACATCGAGAATGACACAACTAAAGAGCAAATTAGGCACAGGAATGCCGACCCTTCCATCCTAATTTCGAGGCGATTGAAAACATGAAAACGCGAAAGACGAGACCTTTCGCACGACTCCTGCTGGCAGCTGCACTGGTCGCGGCGGCCGTTTCTTTCCCCTCGGCCGAAGCGGTCGACTCTTTCAGCCGCTCGGTCGCGGACCTCGCGTGGGTCCTCCGGGCCGCCGGGTTCACCGGCAGGGTCCAGAGCACCCTGGAGGAACGCCTGGGACGGCCGGTCGACCCGGCGTTGACCGACCTGGGGCGCAACATCTTTTTCGACAACATCATGGGGCTCCACCGGGACAACGCCTGCGCGGGGTGCCACTCGCCGGCGTTCGGGCTGGGCGACAGCCAGTCGATGGCCATCGGCACCGATAACAACGGCATCGTCGGGCCCGACCGCACCGGCCCGCGAAACCAGCGCCGCGCCCCCTCCACGGCCAATACGGCGTTCTACCCCGGGATGATGCTCAACACACGCTTCACCTCGTTTACCGATGATCCCTTCGACCTCTCGCTGGGCGCGAGCGTGCCCTTCTTCCTCGGGGGGGACACGGTCTGGAATCCCGCGAGCGCGTGCTACTACGGAACCTGCTTCGACCCGACGAAGATGACGACGCTTCTGAGCGTGCAGGGGCACTTCCCGTCGACCGAGCTCGTCGAGATGGCCGGGTTCTGCGCCGACAACCCGGACGACCTCGATCCCGAGTGTTATCACCCGCCCCATCTGGTGTCGTCGGGGGTTTTCGCGGACACGGTGCCCGGCGCCATCCCCGGCCCCAATGGGGACCCGACGGACTCGACTGACATGAGCTATTCGATCCGCCAGAAGGTCCTCGACCGCTTCAACTCGACGCCGGAGTACATCAAGCTCTTTACGGCGATCTATCCCGAGGCGGCCGGAGGCAACATCACGTTCGCGATGATCGGCGCCGCCCTGGCGGAGTTCCAGATCGCGAACTCCTTCGCCGACGCTCCTCTCGACCGCTTCGCGCGCGGGGATAGCGATGCCTTGAAACCGGCGGAGGCCCGCGGGGCCATGACCTTCTTCACGAAGGGCCAGTGCGTGTCCTGTCACGCCGTCGCCGGCCGCGGGTCGGAGATGTTCAGCGACTTCGAGAACCACGTCTCCGGCGTGCCCCCGATCGCGCCGAAGGCTTCGGCCTGAGACCCGGAGGCGATCCCCTGAATCCGGAGGATTTTCCCGGCAACTTCCTTTTCTCGGGCCCGGACAAGAACGAGGATTTCGGGCGCGAGGAAGTCACGGGTGATCCGGCCGACCGCTACAAGTTCCGCACGTCACCCCTGCGCAATCTCGCCGTCCAGCCGACGTTCTTTCACAACGGCGCCTTCACCCGGCTCGAGGATGCGTTGCGTTACCACCTCGACACCGTGGGGATGGCGAGCGGCTACGATCCGGTCGCCGCCGGTGTGGACGCGGACCTCACGGTCCGCCGGGGACCCCTCGGGCCGATCATCAGAAATCTCGATCCCGGGATAGCCGCTCTGAGCCGGGTTCAGCTGACCGATCAGGAGTTCGAGGACCTCGTCGCGTTTCTGCGGACTGGGCTCCTCGACCGCCGCGCGCTGCCCGCGAACCTCTGCGGGCTCGTACCCGGGACGGTCCCGAGCGGCCTGCCGGTCCTGCGGTTCCAGGGCTGCCGCACTCCGATCGTCGTGACCCGCTAGCCCTCAGACAGGGCAAATCCTTGTCTCTCAGTGGGCTGCGCGCCCTTCGCATCCCGCCGTGCGAGGGCGAATGGCAGCCCCAGACCCACCCACGCGAGCTCCGGCGGGCTTGGATCGTGCAAGGACGAGGGCTGGGCCGTCATGTCCCGAGGCGTTGGGCCTGGCAGGGATGTGGCGAAGCCGACTGATGAGGAGCCTGGATGCCTTCGCCGATTGCCGCGCCGCCCGCCCCGACCGGGATCCCGGGCCTGGACGACATCCTTCGAGGGGGATTTCCGCGCAACCGGGTCTACGTCGTGCGAGGAGAGCCCGGAGCCGGAAAAACCACGGTCGGGCTTCAGTTCCTCCTCGCCGGGGCCGGCGCGGGAGAAAAGGTCCTCTACGTCACGTTGTCCGAGACGGCCGAAGAGCTGCGGGCGGTCGCGGCCTCCCACGGCTGGTCGCTGGATGGGGTCTCGCTCTACTACGGCGGGCCCGCCGGAGCTTCCGGACGCCGAGAACAGCACCCTCTTCCACTCCTCCGAGATTGAGCTCGAGGAGACCACCAGGCCGCTCCTCCAGGAAGCGGAGCGGGTCAACCCGAGCCGGGTCGTGATCGACTCGCTCTCGGAGATCCGGCTGCTCTCCCAGAGCCCGCTGCGCTATCGCCGCCAGATTCTCGCGCTCAAGAAGTTCTTTACGGGCAGGCAGTGCACGACGATCTTCCTGGACGACGGCGCCGCATGACGGCAACGGCGCCAACCTGCAGTCGATCGCCCACGGAATTCTCAACCTCGAACAGATGGCGCCGGTGTACGGCGCCGAGCGCCGGCGGATGCGGCTGATGAAAGTTGCGCGGCGTGAACTTCCGGGGCGGGTTCCACGATTTCCGCATCCAGACCGGTGGGGTCGTCGTCTTCCCCCGTCTCGTCGCCGCGGAGCATCGGGTGAGTTTCGACGACGAGCTCCTCTCGAGCGGGATTGCCGAGCTCGATGGGCTTCTGGGCGGCGGAATCGAGCGCGGCACGACAACTCTGCTGCTCGGCCCGTCCGGCTCCGGCAAGTCCTCGATCGCAACGCAGTTCGCGTCGTCGGCGGCAAGGCGCGGGGAGCACGTCGCCATCTTCACCTTCGACGAAGGTTCGGCCACCCTGTTCGCTCGCTCGCGGGCGCTGGGCCTGCCCCTGAAGGAGCAAGTGGACAGCGGAATCGTCCGGGTGCAGCAGGTCGATCCCGCGGAGCTTTCGCCCGGTGAGTTCGGGTGGCTGATCCGTCGGGCCGTGGAAGACGACGACGCCCGGATCATCGTCATCGACAGCCTCAACGGCTACTACAATTCGATGCCCGAGGAGAAGTTGCTTTCCGTCCAGCTCCACGAGCTCTTCAGCTATCTGCGCCAGCGCGGGGTCTCCGTGATCACGACGATGACGCAGCACGGCTTCGTGGGCGCCGACCTGGACGTTCCGATCGACGTCAGCTACCTCGCCGACACGGTCCTCCTCCTGCGCTACTTCGAAGCCGAGGGGGAGATTCGGAAAGCCATCTCGGTTCCGAAGAAACGCAGCGGCCGTCACGAGAGCGCGATCCGGGAGCTCGCGATGAACGGCGACGGGCTTCGGCTCGGGCCTCCTCTCAAGCAATTCCGGGGGGTTCTGACGGGGGCGCCCGAGTACACTCGGCGCTGGGCCCGCTGCTGGAAAGAAAACATGCCGGCGACGGAAGCTGAGGATCTCGAGTATCGGGTCCTCGTGCTCGCCCCGACCGGGCGCGACGCCTCGCTCGCGGGCCAGGTGCTCTCGAGCGCCGGAATCCACGCCTGGGTCTGCCCCAGCTTCGACGACATGCAGCGCGAGATCCAGAGAGGCGCCGGGGCGCTCCTCCTGACGGAGGAGGCTCTGGATCCCACTTCGCTCGGGGAGCTCGCCCGAATCTTCGCGAGCCAGCTTCCGTGGTCCGAGCTCCCCCTCCTCGTGTTTTCCGGGGGAGAAGGCCGGGTCGAGCCGAACAGTACGCCCGTGCGCCAGCTCACCCAGCTCGCCAACGTGACCCTTCTCGACCGTCCGACCCGCAAGGTCACGTTGACGAGCGCGGTTCGAGTGGCGCTGCGCGCCCGACGCCGGCAGTACCAGGTCCGGGACCTCCTTCTGGAGCTTCACCGGGGCGTGCGGGAGCGCGACCAGTTCCTGGCGATGCTCGGGCACGAGCTGCGCAACCCGCTCGGCGCCATTCTGACCGCCGTGCAGCTCATGGAGCAGAAGAACCCGAAGGCCCTGCCCCAGGAGCGCGCCCTGATCCACCGGCAGACGCGCCTGCTCTCGCGCCTCGTCGACGACCTGCTCGACGTGTCGCGAGTGACGACGGGGAAGATCGCTCTCGACCGGGCTCTCGTGGACGTCGGGGAGCTCGTCGAGCGCTGCGTCCAGGGGCGCGCCGGAACGGCCGCCGAACGGCGGATCGAGCTTGACGTTTTCGCCGGGAAACAGTCCTTTCATCGTCGAGGGCGACACCGTCCGTCTCGAGCAGATCGTCAACAATCTGCTGACCAACGCGCTCAAGTACACGCCGGCGGGCGGTTATGTCTCGGTGTCGGTCCTGGGAAACGGAACCCACGGCGAGATCAGAATCCAGGACACCGGGGTCGGGATCGAAGCTTCCGTCCTCCCCCGCGTCTTCGACCTCTTCACCCAGGCCGACAACACGCTCGACCGCTCGCAGGGAGGGCTCGGCGTCGGCCTGACGCTGGTGCGGAGCCTGGTCGCGTTGCACGGCGGGACCGTCCGCGCGGAGAGCCCCGGACCGGGCGAGGGCAGCACCTTCGTCGTCCGGCTCCCCCGGGCCGGCGGAAGCGCTCCCCGAGAGCTGACCAGGAAGCAGAAGGCGACGGCTCCCGGGGCGCGTCGAATCCTCCTCGTCGAGGACAACCCGGACGTGCGGGAGGGTTTGAAGAACCTTCTCCAGCTCGTCGGGCACGAAGTCGTGGCGGCTCAGGACGGACTCGAGGGAGTCGAGTTGGCGCTGCGGGATCCCCCGGAGGTGGCCCTGGTCGACATCGGGCTTCCCAAGTTCGACGGCTACACGGTCGCGCGCAGCCTGCGAGACGCTCTGAAGGACAGCATCATCCTCGTCGCTCTGACCGGGTACGGCCTGGTCGAAGACCGGCGTCGCGCCCTCCAGGCCGGCTTCGACGCACACCTGACGAAACCCGTTGCCCTGAGCTCGATCCTCAGCCTCCTCGGAGATTTGCCGGGCAGGAGCGACGCCCGGCGTCTGCAGGGAGGCGTCGCGCCAGGGCCTTCGGGTCCCGCCCAGCATTGAGGTTTCTGTGAGCCTGCGTGGCGCCGGCATTGCTCGCGGCTCCGACCGGGCTAGACTTCCCCTCTTGAGCGGCCCCGCCCTGCCCGCGCAGCAGCCCGAGATCATCCAGATGCTGGAAAGCATCCGGCAGGGCTTCTGCGTGCTCGACCGGGAATATCGGTTTCGCTACCTGAACCCGCAGGCCGTGGCGATAATCGGCCGGCCGCGCGAAGAGCTTCTCGGACGCCGACGCCCGAGCCCTTTTCCCTCTCGAGAGCGAGGTTTTGGAACGCGTCCGCAACGCGCTGGAAGACGGCGAGCGGGCGGAATTCGAGACGTTCTCGTCGACGTACGAGCGCTGGTTCTCTTTGAACATCTATCCCATCAGCGATGGGGTCGCCGTGCTCTTCCAGGATACCTCGGAGCAAAAACGGGGCGAGGAGGAGCGGCGGCGTCTCGTCGCGATCGTCGATTCGTCCGAGGACGCGATCATCTCCAAGAACCTGCAGCGGGATCATCACGTCCTGGAACGCAGCGGCCCAGCGCCTCTTCGGATACGAAGCGGAGGAGATCGTCGGAAAGCCGATCGCGACCCTGATGCCGCCCGAACACCGGAAGACATGACGCTGATTCTCGACCGCATCCGGCGGGGCGAGCGGGTCGAGCACTTCGAGACCGTCCGGGTCACGAAGCACGGTGATCACATCCCAGTCTCCCTGTCGGTGTCGGCCATCAAGGACGCCTCGGGCCGGGTGATCGGCGCGGCCAAGATCGCGCGCGACATCACCGAGCGCAAACACGCCGAGGCCGAGCTCGAGCGGCTGTTACGACGAGGCGCAGAAGGCGGTGCAGATCCGGGACACGTTCATCTCCGTCGCCGGCCATGAGTTCCGGACGCCGCTGAACGCCTTGACGCTCCAGCTCTACAACCTCGAGCGGGCCGTGAACGACCCGGCCCAACGCTCGGCCGTCGAGAGGGCGACCGCCGAAGTCTATCGGCTGTCAGCGCTGACCGCCCAGCTTCTGGACGTCGCCCGGATGGCATCGGGCGGCTTTTCGGTCGACCGCGCGCCGATGGATCTGAGCGAGCTCGCCGCCGAGGTTGCCGCCCGCATGGAAGAGGGCGCCGTCGCGCGTCGGGAGCCGTTTCGAGGTCCGGACGCCGGGCCCCGTGATCGGGCGAGTGGGACCGGTTGCGTCTCGACCAGGTGCTCACGAACCTCGTTTCCAACGCCCTGAAGTTCGGACGGGGGAACCCGATCGAGATCACCGTGGAGGCGGAGGATGCGTTCGCCCGCGTCCGCGTCCGGGATCACGGCATCGGCGTCCCGCCGGAGGATCGGGAACGCATCTTCGAGCGTTTCGAGCGGGCCGTGTCCGAGCAGTCGTTCGGCGGCCTCGGCCTCGGCCTCTGGATCGCCCGGCAGATCGTCCAGACCCACGGCGGCCGAATCGGTGTCGACGGCCCCGAAGGCGGCGGAGCCGAATTTTTCTTCGAGCTGAAGCGATAACGGAGGCAATGTGATCCTGGTCGTGGACGACGATCCTGCGTCGGTCGAAGCGCTCTGCGAGCTCCTGGAAAACGCAGGTCACGACGTCATCCGCGCCGAGAACGGGCGCCAGGCTCTGGAGCGCCTTCGCGAGGGGCAGAACTTCTGCGTGATCCTGCTCGACGTCATGATGCCGGTCATGAACGGCTACGAGTTCCGCGAGGAGCAGCTCAAGGACCCCAGCCTCGCGTCGATCCCGGTCTTCCTCGTCACCGCGGATTGGCGGGCCAGGATGAGGGCCGAGGAGCTCCGCACGGAGCGCTTTTTTCAGAAGCCCGTGTCGCCGGGCGAGATCCTGACCGCCGTCGGCGAGTACTGCAGCCCCGCGCCCGCGGCGGGCTGACCGGCGTCAGAGAGCTTCGCAGGCCCGAAACGCCGAGGCGTCCTGGATCGGCCGGAAGGCGGTGCCGAGAGGGTTCACGTAGGTCCGGGTCTCGCCCGTCTCGGTATCCGTCACAGAGAGCGACACCTCGACGTTGGTCAGACCGCCCGCGAACACCCAGTAGCGCTCGTTGAGGGTGCATCCGTTCAGCACCTTAGTCACGACCTCGATGTTCTCGGGGCTGAAGAACCAGAAATAGCCCGTGTCGGCCGTGATCGAAACCGCCGTGCCCTGCCCGGTGGCGCCGTCGTCGTTCCGCCAGCTCGCCGTCGCGAGGAAGCGCCCGCTGCCGAGGCAGAGGGCCGTGGGAGAAACCTGACACCCCTCTCCCCCGCGACCTCCGTCTGCCCGACCCAGGTCCCCCACCTGTCGCGTCCGGCGGCGTACTCGCCGACCATCCAGATCCTGCGGGGATTCGCCGGATCGACCGCCGCGCCGAAGAAATCCCCCCAGCGATTCGTCTGCTCGCCGATCCCGACCGGCACGACGTAGCTCCCCTCCCCGTCTTTCAGCGGAACGCTCGGTGCGAGAGAGGCGTCCGACGTCGAGCGCGAAGTGAATCGAATCCCGGCGTACTCGTCGGAGCAGCTCCGCCCGAAGACCATCACGAGGTTGTTTCCCGCGTCGGCGGCGACCGCCGGATAGAAATACCAGCAGCCGTCGGACCCGAAGGCCTCGTCCTCGACGGGAGCGCGCGTCGCCAGATCGAGCCGGACGTAACGCGCGCGGCTGTAGAGCCCGGAGTCGTCCGCCACGGTATGGCTGAACCAGAGCGAGCCGTTCCGCGACTCGGCCGAGGTGATGGCTCCGCTCCCCGTGTGGAGGCGGCAGGGGGCCGGACATGCCGCGGTTCCTCGCGAGCCTCCCTTCTGGTCCGCCAGCGGCGGCGCAATCGTGGCCGTGACCGGGATGTTCACCGCCGCGAGCTCGGGAGCGGAGGTGCCGGCACCGGTCACGGTCCACAGCGTCACGTACGCGCGAGTCGTGAACGGGCTGTTGCTGACGAGCGAACCGGCTCCGGCACTTCCGTACGTCCGGGCCGGCCTCAACGAGCGCGGCACCGCGCTCGGAAAAACCGGGTCTTCGAGATTCCAGAAGTCGGACCACTCGAGGGGGCTCCGCGCCCGCGTAGAGCGGGTCCTTGCGGAGAATGCGGACCTTCGCGTACGCGAAAGTCCGGTTGGAGTAGGCGTACTGGTTGGTCGCGACGTAGACCGCCGCGCCGTCGAACCCGAGGGCGGGAAAGTCGGAGAAGTTGCCGGAAGCGGCGTTGCCGTTCCGGTCGCCCGGAAGCGCCCACGAGTACCACGGCTCCATGGGGTCCGAGGTCGTCGAGACCGAGATCAGGATCCAGGATTGCGAGGCGGCGTCCGTGGCCGCGTAGAGGAGGATCCACCGCCCGCGGTCGGGGTCGTAGGCGACCTGCGGGTCGTAGGGCAGCAGAGTGCCCTCGCCCAGGGCGGGGAGCTGCGGAAGAAACCAGAGCCCGGCGGACGTCTGAAAGAGGTTCGCGCCGGACTTCGAGTAGATCGCGAACGAGCTGTTGACCGCGACGAGGACGTGATCGGGGCCGGTGGCGAGGATCGGATCCGCCGGAACGACGGCGTTCGGGGAAAGCCCGGGGAAGCTGGCCAGAAGCGGCGGGCCTTCCGATGCGCGGGTTCGATCGTTCGTCTCGTTCGTACCGGTGGCGAGGACGGGCGCGGGAGGCGGCGGCGGGTTCGGGAGATCCGGAATCTCGAGCTCGGGCCGCCAGGCGAGAACCGAGGGTTTGAGCAACGGCGGGAGAGCCCCGACTTCGGCGGGAGAGACGAGGCCGAACCGATCAGACGTCCCGGTCGCGGGTCCGGCGCACGGCGTTCGGGGCTCCGCGCCCGCGATCGTGGAGACCAGGACCAGAACCGCGGGCGAAGTGATCCGCATGGGATGGATGGAGACGAAATTCTACACTGCGGGACATCAGCTCGAGAAGCGCTCCGACGAATGATGCCGCGAGCTCCCCGGCCGTTTGGACGCATACGAAGCCTCCTCGATGCGTCGGCTAACGCGAGCGCGCCATCGGCTATTCACGTTCGGACCGCTCGATCGGGATCACATCGAGAAACCAGGTCGTCCGCCAGAAGTTTCCGACCGGAACCTCATCCGGCGTCAGCGCTCCCCGAAGAGGCCGTCACATCCCGCGCCGTCACGACCGCGACGCGACGACGACATCCTGGTAGTCGAGTCCGAGTCCCGACGGGTCCTTCCACTTCCCCGGGTGCACGCCGACGACCTCGAGACCCGCGGCCGCCAACCGGCCGCCGAGCCATTCGGGGTCATAGGCCACAGCTCGTTCGGGAACGGCCGGATCATGGAGGAGACCGTGCTCCATCGGCACGCTGAAAGTCGGGTAGGTCGCGCCCGTCGCAGCAGCCTCGCGCCCGCGCGCATCGAGCAGGAAGAAGGACGTAAAGACCCGCCCGCCCGGAGCGAGGACGCGGGCGATCTCTGCCAGATAGTGCGACGCGGCCCCGGGCATCAGGTGGGTGAAGAGCGAGGTCGCGATAACGAGATCGAAGCGACGCATCGGGCCAGGGAAACGCAAACCCCTCCGGCTCTATCTCTCCGTCCGGGTTGTAGAGCGACGTCCGGATGTCGGCATGGTGAAAGGTGAAGCGCCGGGGATCGAGCCCCAGATGGTCCCGGCACCAGTCCGTGTACGCCCGCACGACGTCGAGCCCGACGTACGAGCCTCGCCGGCCGATCTTCTCGGAAAGGGGCCAGGCGATCCGTCCGAGGCCGCATCCGACGTCGAGGACCCGATCGCGGGCCCGCACGCCCGCCGTTGCCTCGACCACGCCGACCGTGTGCCGCCCGATCTCATGGAAGTCGCCGGGCCCCACGCCCGCGCTGAGGTCGCCGGGCGGCTGCGGAGGTTCCGGGCGCTTCCTCGTCCAGAAAGACACCGGCGGAGTCTACCGTCCGTCGCGCAATGACGACTTCGTCGAGCGCCCGCCGAACGACGAGGGCCGGGACGGGGTCTCGCCACTGTCCCGCATATCGCGATCCTCGTGCGGCACACGGCTTGCAACCCCCTGGAGATGACCTCATCGAGTCGAAGATCGAACATGGAGACCGACGAACTCTGAGAAAGGATGTCCCAGTGAAACCCCGTTCGAGATTCTCAGCCATCGTTCTTGCCGTCACCTTCGCCGGCCTGGCCGCCGCGGTTCCCGGCCGTCCAGCAGAAGCCGACCCAGCCCGCAGGAGGATGGTCGGCCACTCCCATCTCCGGGACCTCGGGCCCGGGGCCGGGACTCCGACGCCCAGTATTTACGGCAATCCCGCTCTGCAGAGAACCCCGGGGATGCAGAGCACTCCGGGCTACCGCAGTACTCCGGGCATGGAAGTCACGCCCGGACTACCGCAGCACTCCCGGCATGGGAGGCACCCCGAGCTACCGCAGCACGCCGCGCTTCGAAACGACGCCGCGTTCGAGCGCGACTCCGGAAATGCGCCGAACCCCGCCGCCCGCGACGACGCCCATGCGTTGATTCGCGGTCTGGGCTTGCCAGACTCCAGATTGGCCGGAGGAAAATCGCGGGGCGGTGCCCATCGCGATGGTGGAGAAATCGTCCGCCGCCGTGGTCATGTTGGCCTCGCCCGGTCTCCTAACGGATTCTCACCTCCTCGGAATCCGAACCCGCCTCGACTCCTTCCACGAATACCGTGACGGTGACCGTGTAGGTCCCCGGCGTCAGGGTCCGGGACGTCTTCAGGGGGAAGGCGAAGCGCTCGCCGTCCCACGTCGCGCAGTTCGGAGACGGATCCCCCGCCCGTGAAGAAAACCTTCACGCTGCAGGAAGACGAGAGCCGCTCCGCCTCCTCGTCCGTGATCGGAATCCCGTCCGCCTCGGTGAGCCCGAACTTGACCGGAATCGTCGAGCCGGAATTGAAGATCTTCCCGAGGAGCTTCGCGAGAAGTTCCACGATGGTGTACGGCCGCTCGAAGATCAGGGCGCGCTCCGTGAATTCGTCTCCGAGGACGATCGTCTTGCCGGCGAAGGCGAGCGTGCAGCACTCCAGCGGCACCACCTTCTCGGTTTCCATCAGCACCCCGACCCACCCGGCCGCGGGCTTGACGTAGAGATACGCCGCTTCGTCCAGGGAGCTCGGGCCGCGCGCCCCGACGAGGACAGTGTCGCCAGAGAGTGCGACGAGCGCGCCGAGATGCTGGTCGAACACCGCGTCGGATGCGATCAGCTTGGCGCTCTCGGTGAGAGGCCCCGACCAGCCGTTCACCGGCTTCACGAAAACGTAGGCCGAGCCCTCCTTGCCGAAGAGGGCGCCCGGCGCGCCTGCAAAAACCGTATCTCCGCCGACGGCGACGGATTGGCCGAGAGCGTCCAGCTCCGCCGCGTCGGAGGCCGTCAGCTTCGCGTTCTCGGTCAGCGCCCCCGCCCACCCGTTGACCGGCTTGACGAAGACGTAGACCGAGCCCCAGGCGCTGCCCGGTGCGCTGGGAGGGCCGTCGCCGAACGCCCCGGCAACGACCGTGTCACCGCTGACGTCGACGGAGTGGCCGAGTTGCTCGACCGGTCCGCCATCGGATGCGGTCAGCTTGGCGTTCTCGGTCAGCGCGCCCGCCCAGCCTCCAAGCGGTTTTACGAAGACGTAGGCCGAGCCCTGTGCGTCGTTTCCACCGATATCGTCCTCCGAAAGCCCGACGACCACCGTGTCGCCATCGATCGCCACGACTCGGCCGAAATTTTCGTTCGCCGACCCGTCCGAAGCCGCCAGCTTCGCGTTCTCGGTCAGGATCCCGGCCCAGCCGCTTGCGGGCTTGACGAACACGTAGGCCGCGCCCTGGTCCTGGTTCAAACCGACGGTGTTGAACATCGCACCGACGATCACCGTGTCGCCGTGGATATCCACCGAAGCGCCGAACCAGTCGCCGACGGCTTCGTCCGAGGCGTTCAGCTCGGCGGACTCCGTCAGAGTCCCCGACCACCCCGAGGCCGGCTTGACGAAGACATAAGCCGCGGCCGGAGTATTTTCCGGCTGCGGGGGGCGGTTGGCTCCCACGACGATCGTGTCTCCGTGGATGGCCACGGAGAAACCGAAGTGGTCATTTCCTTCAGGATTCGCGATGACGAGTGTCGCCTTGTAGATGAAAGGGTCGATGACGACCGGGTAAAGGGCTCCGGCGTCGTCGATCCGCAGCAGCAGGGAGCCGCCCGCGAGCTCGAGTCGGGCGGGCAATTCCCGGCCGGCGGCGTCGACCGCCATCAGCCCCCGATACCGGATCGCCGGAATCCTCCCCCGCGCGAGAGAACGAGCTCTCGGCCTCCCTCGCCCAGGGAGGTGCTCAGGGAGCTGGAGAGCGACACGGCCAGCGTGAGCGGCCCTTCCCCGCGCTCAGGCGGAGCCTTCAGGGTGAAGCCCTGCTCGAGACCGAGTGGACCGTTGACGTACCACTCGATCAGGTCCCTCCGGCGGTATTCCACCCGGTTGTCCCGGGCGATCGGCGCGACGCCGGCAACCTTCCGGAGTCTGTCGCCGTAGCCGATCGCGCGTAACGCGAAGTTCACGCGGTCCGGACCGCTGGCGACGGAGACGCCTTCGCGACCGAAGTCCAGCCGAAGGCCATTCTTCTCGCTGGACGCGCGGAAACCCGCGGAGACGCGGGCTGCGTGGTAGGAAAGATCCGCGCGCCCGAGCGTCCCCGAGATCGCGGCCTGCGCCCCCATCGGGAGGCGAGTCACGCTCTGCCTGTCCGGCGTTCGCCGGATCGGGCGAAAGGGGCCGCGAAGATGGCGATAGCCAGGAAGATGAGGATCGAACGGGATCCATCTCGGTTTCCGGTGGGTCAGGCGCATGGAGGGCTCCTTTCACCCTTCCGATGGCCTGCGCTATAGCGGTCTGCCGGAGCAGCAGACCGTCGGTTGGTCAGGGTTCGTTAGAACTCCGTTTCATACGTCCGGGAACTTCGCCTGTCAAGGCCAGGCCGGCGGGCCCGGTTCTTTTCATCATCCCGCGTCCTCGATCTTCATCCGCTCCCTCGAAGTTGCAGTCCCTCGCGATGTTTTCGGCTGGGGGGCCTTGTATGGACCCACGCGGGAAGCGCAAGAACTCTGGAAGGAATTGGCTCCTCAGGTAGGACTCGAACCTACAACCCTCCGGTTAACAGCCGGATGCTCTGCCATTGAGCTACTGAGGAGCAGAGGACCGGAGAGGATAGGCGGAGGGCGGGAGGGGTGTCAACCACGGGAAAGCTCGGGAGTCTGGCCGTGGGGCTCGCCTGGCTTCTCAGCGCACAGGTTGCGGCGGTTGAGAACGAGCCCTGCCCCGGCCGCCCCGTCGTCGAGGGGGCCAACGCGGATGGGGCCCCTCCGGACGCCTCCCCCCCTCTCCTCGAGCTCGCACTCGAGGACGGGAAGTACATTCTGGGAGCGCCCCTGCGCTGGAGCGGCAAGCAATGGCTCGCTTTCTCCGGCGTGGCGGCCGGTGTCGTGGCGTTCGGATTCGCCCTGGACGTGCCCGCGCGCAGCAAGACCAGGAGCCACCAGACGGCCGCGCTCGACGACTTGACGCGCATCGTCGAGCCGTTCGGCCAGGAGTACTCGTGGGCGGTGATCGGCGCTTACGGGATCGCCGGCTTCGTGTTCCGCGACCCCGAGGCGAGGGACATCGCCGTCGACAGCGCGCTCGCGACCATTCTGGCTTCCGGGATCATCACGCCGGTCCTGAAGCAGGTCATCGGGCGGGCGCGCCCGAACCAGAATCAGGGCAGCACGTCCTTCCACCCCTTCAGCGGGGACCAGTCCTTCCCCGTCTGGCCACACGACCCAGGCCTTTGCGGTTGCGTCCGTCATCAGCGCGCACTCGGACAAGGTGTGGGTCAGCATCGGCGCGTACACGTTGGCCGGGCTCGTGGGGTTCTCACGGATCTATCGCGACGGGCACTGGAGCTCGGACGTCGCGGCGGGAGCGGTCATCGGGACCGCGGTGGGCCGCGGCCTGGTCACTTTCAATCGCAGGCTGCGCGCGAAGCACGCAGAACCTCCACGTGGCCTTCACGCCGATCCTCGACGAGGACCGCCGCGGCCTGGAGGTCGCGATTTTCTTCTGAGCGGGCTACGGCTTGAAGAGCTTGCGGTACTGGCCGTACCCCTCCGCCTCCAGCCGCTCGACCGGGATGAAACGCAGCGCCGCCGAGTTCATGCAGTAGCGCTTCCCCGTCGGGGCCGGGCCGTCGTTGAACACGTGACCGAGGTGCGAGTCGGCGTGGGCCGAGCGGACCTCGGAGCCGAAGAGGCCGGAGGCGAGGCCGCCCTTCTGCTTGACGTTCTCGGGAACGAGCGGCTTCCAGAAGCTCGGCCACCCGGTCCCGGAGTCGTACTTCTCGAGCGAGGAAAAGAGCGGCTCGCCCGAGACGATGTCGACGTAGATGCCGGGCTTCGTGTTCTTGTCGTACTCGTTGGCGAAGGCGGGCTCGGTGTCGTCGTGCTGGGTCACCCGATACTGCATCGCGTTCAGCCGCTTCTTCAGCTCCGCGTCCGTGGGCTTGACGAAGGTCATCGGATTCCATCCTTTCGCCGGCGCGGGAGTCGGGCCGGCCGGGACGAGGGCGAGGATCAGCAGCAGGGCGGCGATCATCACTTCTCTCCGTGCGGGTCGGCGCCCCAGAGTTTCGCGAGCCGGGCGTCGCGCCCGCAGCTCTTGCGGTAGAAACCATAACGCACGGGATTCTTCCGGGAGTAGTCCTGGTGGTACTCCTCGGCCCGGTAGAAGGGAGCCGCCGGCAGGATCTCGGTGACGACTTTCGCCTTGAGGCGCTCCTCGACCTTCTTCTTCGACTCTTCCGCGAGGCGGCGCTCGTTCTCGTTTCCGTAAAAGATGACCGAACGGTACTGCTCGCCGCGATCGCAGAACTGGCCGTTGGCCGAGAGCGGGTCGATGTTGTGCCAGAAGACATCCAGGAGCTTCTCGTAGGAGACGCGCGCCGGGTCGTAGATGACCTCGACAACCTCGGCGTGCCCGGTGCCTCCGGAACCCACGTCTTCGTAGGTCGGGTTCGGGCGCGTTCCGCCGCTGTAGCCCGAAATCACCCCCGAAACTCCCGGCAACTTCTCGAAGGGCGGCTCCATGCACCAGAAACAGCCCCCCGCAAAGATCGCCTTCGCCGGCTTCGCCTGAAGCGCCCCGGCCAGAAGAAGAAGCGACAGGACCGCAAGACCGATTGCGCGAGTCGATTTCATGGGTTTCCTCGGGTTCCATTCAACAGCGGCGGGCCGGCGCCATTCCCGGCTGAAGAATCCTTAAGGAAAACGGGGCGGGCGCGGGCCCGCCCCCGGGTGGGACCTCTCAGAGAGACCGACGTGTCCTCGATCGTCATCGCGGCCGTCATGCAGATAGGGCGGCGAGCCCTTCAGCTCTCTCTCCCTCCGGGGGGCGAGAGAGTCCCAGGTTCGTGACGAAGCTCGTATCGCTCGCGGCGCGAGGAGTCTCCGCGAGCGCAGCGGAGGACGCCTCGCGCCGCGGGAGCCGCAGCGAGCGAGGGATCAGGCCTGCGGTCGAGCCCACAGGCGAGCCGCAGGCCGGTGACGCCGAAGGCGCAGATCCCGAGCGAGCGGAGGCGACGTTCCACTGCGCCCACGCGATCTTCCACCGACCCTCCTCGAGGGTCAGGCGCAGGTCGAAGTCGTACGTCGACGCGGTCGGGACGAGTCCCGAGAGACCGCCGATCTTGCGGGGCTGGCCGGACAGCTCGGCGCGCAGCCTCGCGCGGGCCGCGCCCTCCCCGCGCTCGATCTGCACGTCGCGGATGGTCACGGTCAGAATCTCGTAGGCGGCGAAATAGCGGCCGACCATCGCCTTCGCGTCGGCGAGCCCCGATCCGTCCGCAGCCTGGAAGCTCGAGGAGACGTGCTCGAACAGGCGGTCCGCGTCCCGCGCGTTCGCGGCCTGGACGATGTCATCGAGGGTCTTGCGGACGGGATCGCCCTTCGGGGCGCAGGCGAGAACGAGGGACCACCCGGCGGCGAAAACGAGGGCGGCGGCTTTTCGCATGCGAAACCTCCGGCTCCATTCTGCCCTGCCCGGGCTGGGACCGGATCGGAAGCCCCGGCGGTGGCAGAATCGCCGCGTGGCCGCACTCTAAGGGCTCCTGACGCAGCAGCACCGCGGGCTCGACACGCTGCTCGGCCGGTTCCTCGCCGCCGCTCATGGGGGAGCCGTGGAGCCGGCCCGCGAGGCCATGGCCGCGTTCGACGAGGAGCTGCGCCGCCACATGACCCTCGAGGAGGAGAGCCTCATTCCCGAGGCGGGCGGCCACAGGCTCGCGCCCGGCCGCGAGGAGTCGGATCGAGAACGGCTCGGGCGCGAGCTGCGACTCGAGCACGTCCAGATTCGGGAGCTCTCCGGCATGCTGCGCCGCGTTCTCGAAGAGAAGGGCGACCTCGAGGCCGCGCGCCGTCTCTTCCCGAACCTGGCCCGCCGCTGGGACGCCCACACCGAGAAGGAGGAGCGGTCGATTCTTCTTCCGCCTCCGCTTGACGCGACGCCGCCCCGCCCGTAGGCTCCCGGGCGCGGCTCCAGAATGAAAGGACACCCCATGCGCCCCTTCCGCCTGCTTCTCGCCATCGGCTTCGCGATTTTCTGGGGCGCCCCTCTCGCGGCCCAGAGCTTCAACCTGCGCGATCTCCTCACGGATTTCCTGCGCGAAGGGATCACGCTGGCGCCTCCGCCGGAGGGCTTCCCGAGCCACTCCGCGCACTTCATCGGAAGCGACTCGCCGCAGTTCCGCGCGGTTGAACAGTTCTCTTCGCAGATCGCCTACCAGCTCTCCTCGTTCCCCCTGGCCTCTTCGGCCGGCGGGTTCGCGTACCGCTTCGATCCCTCTCTCGGCGTGCTGACGCGGGTCACCGACAGCTTCGGCCCGATCTACGCCGAGCGCGTGGACACGATCGGCAAGGGGCGTTTCAACCTCGGCATCAACTACAGCCACTTCACGTTCGACGAGATCGACAACCTGAGCCTGCGCGACGGGGACGTGCGGCTCGTGTTCACGCACGAGGACACGAACCATGACGGGACCAACGAGTCGCTGTTCTTCGAAGGCGACGTCATCACGGCTCAGCTCCTGCTGAAGATCGAGACCGACATCGCGGCCTTCGTCGTGACCTACGGCATCACCGACCGCTTCGACGTGGGCGTGGCGGTCCCGATCGTGTCGGTGCAGCTCGACGCCGTGACGAACGCCGAGATCAGCCGCCTCGCGACCGGCACGGTGGCGCCGGGCATCCACCGTTTCACGAACGGCCAGTCGACCGAGACGTTCCGCCAGAGTGGCAGCGCGTCGGGGGTCGGCGACGTCGTCCTGCGCGCCAAGTACCGGCTCCTCGAAGGGCCCCAGGTGGGCCTGGCGCTGGCGAGCGACGTGCGGCTCCCGACCGGCGAAGAGCGCGACCTGCTCGGCACCGGCGCCACGCAGGTCAAGGGGTTCGTCGTCGGCTCGGCGCACTTCGGCTCCTTCTCCCCGCACATCAACGGCGGCTACAGCTGGTCTCTCGAAGCGGCCGGCGATCCGCAGGTCCCCGACGAGATCGCGTACACGGGGGGCTTCGACTGGGCGCTGAGCCCCCGGCTGACCTTCGCCGTGGACGTTCTGGGACGAACGTTTCGCAAGACGCAGAAGGTCGCCGTCGTCGACACGCTCTTCGAGGCCAACGCGAGCACCAATCCCACGCAGCCGAACATCGTCTCCGCCGTGCTGCCGCGCCTCGTCACGACCCCCGGCGACGTCAACACGCTCCTCGGCTCCGTCGGCCTGAAGATCAACCCGTTCGGAAACTTCCTGCTGACGCTGAACGGCCTCTTTCCGCTCAACAGCGAGGGTTTGCAGGACGGCTTCACTCCCCTCGTCGGGATCGACTACAGCTTCTGAGCGGGGCTACCGGATCGCGGTGATCACCCAGGCGTCGCCGCGCTTCTGAAGTGTCAGGACCCGGTCGGCATCGATGCGCTGGTCGCTTCCGGCGCGCGGGACCGCGGTGCGCTTCTCGAAGCCCCGGACGACGGCCGTGGTGGCGCCCGGTTCGACCTCGATGCTCTTGATGTCGAACTCGACGGACTGCGAGCGGAAGCTCTCGAAGGCCCTCGCGATTCGCTCGCGGTCCACCGTCGGAAAGACGCGCGCGTAGAGGTCGGCGTCGAGAGTGTTCTGGGCCTTCTCGTACGCCTGCACCGTCTCCCGGATCCTGTCCTGCTCGGTCGGCGCGGGGCGCGGAGGCGCGGAGGTCCGCGCCGGCGGGAGCGCTGCCGTGGGCACCTGCGCGACCGCGACCTGCGGGGGGCGCTCGGACGGCGCGGGCGCCTGCGCGGCGGGCGTCGGGACGATCCGCGTCGGGGAAGGCGCCGCGGGCGGGATCGTCGGGACGGCGGCGATCCGGACCGGTTCGCGAGCCGTCGGCCGTGGGGTGGGACGGGCGGCGGGCCGCGTCGGCTCCTCCGTCGGCACGGGAGAGGGCTCCGGAGAGGGCTCGGGCGGACTCGTGGCCGCGATGGTCGGGAGCACGACCGCCGGCGCGACGGCGGAAGGGGGAGCGGGAGTCGCGGCCGCGATGTCCGGTCCGGGTTCGGGGCGGCGGGAGTTCCGCGCGACGATGAGCAGGATCGCTGCGAGGGCGCCGGCGCCGACCAGCACCTCCGCCAGCGGAAACCGGCGGCGCCGCGGCGGCGGCTTTCCGGGCCGCAGGACCCCGGCCGACGGCGCCATCAGCGTATCGGCATCGGGCAGCGATGCCGCGGTCGAGAAGGGCTTGCTCGGCGTGGGCGTCTTGGCCGCGCCGAACTGGCGGTCCATGCGGCTCTGCGCGCTCGGCGTCACCCCTTCGTGGGGGCTGTCGCGGCTGGGTCGGATCGAGCGGACGAGAGCGCGCGTCTCTTCGAAGTCCTCGGAACGCGAGTGGTGCTGCTTGAGCAGCTGAATCACGCGTGCGAACTCCTCGGCGGAGGGGTACCGGTCCTCGCGTTTTTTCTCGAGCGCCATCAGGACCACGGCGCGGACGTCCTCCGGGACCTTCCCCTCGGGATCGGTCACGGAAAAGGGCGTCGCCGGGTTGAAGAGGTGCGCGCGCAGGAGATCGGCGGGCGTCTCCCCGCTGAACGGCAGCGAGCCCGTCAGCAGCTCGTAGAGGACGATTCCGACGCTGTAGAGGTCGCTTCGCCCGTCGAGAGCATTGCCGCGAGGCAGCGAGCCGAACTGCTCGGGCGACGCGTACTTGAGCTTGCCGAGGAACACGCCGGTCGCCGTCGCGTCGATCGACGGATCGGCGACCTTCGCGATCCCGAGGTCGATCAGCTTGACGGTCGGGCGCCCCTCCTCATTGTGCGTCAGCATGAGGTTGTCGGGGGCGACGTCGCGGTGCACGACGCCTTTGCGGTGCAGATAGCCCAGAGCGAGGAGCGTCTGGTGCGCGATCTCGAGGGTCAGCGGCAGGCTCGGGGTGCCGCGCGAGATCATCAGCTCCGAGAGGTTCACCCCCTCGATGAACTCCATGACGAGGTACGCGGTCCCCGCCTCGTCCAGGGCGAAGTCGTGGATCGCGCAGATGTTGGGGTGCTTCAGGCGCGTGACCGTCTTCGCCTCTTCGAGGAACCGGCGGCGCAGGTCGGGGTCGGCGACGACGTGCGGCTTCATGACCTTGATGACGCGAATCTCGTCGAGGAGCCGGTGGCGAACGCGATAGATCGACCCCATGCCGCCGTCGCGGATCTTGTCGAGGATCTCGTACTTGCCTTCGAGCAGGGTTTGGGGCAACGCCACCATGGCCTCCAGACTGACCGTGGCGATTGTAGTCGCCCGGCCGGGCCTAGCCCAAGCCGAGGGTGGCCCGCTTTCCGCCTGCGTCGGAGGCGCGGAGCGCCGCTCAGACTCTTCGGACTTCGACCGTGCGCTCCCGCGGTCCGTCGAGCTCGATCAGGAAGATCCCCTGCCAGCGCCCGAGGACCGGTTTTCCCTTCTCGAGAGGCACGAGCCGTGCATTCCCGATGGCCTCGGACAGAAAATGCGCGGCCGAGTTGCCCTCTCCGTGGTCGAACCGCACGTTCGGCACCCAGGCGTCGAGCGCGCGCTCGATGTCGCCGGTGACGTCGGGGTCCCACGCCTCGCCGACCGTGACGGCGGCGGTGGTGTGGGGCGTCGTCACGAGAAGCGCCGTGCCTTCTCCCAGGGACCTGGCCGCGCGCTCGACCTCCTTCGTGATGTCCAGACGCTGGATCTTGCGCGAGGTTTTGACCTGGAACTCCGAGCTGGCCGCCACGCGGCGATTCTAAGGCGATATTCTCTGCGTTCCGCCGCACGACGCGCCAACCCGATGACCGAGAAGCGAGGCTCGCTCTGAAGTCGATTACGCTCGAGAACGTCACGAAGCTCCACGCCGAGCAGGTCACGGTGGACCGCGCCTCGCTCGAGGTCGAGACCGGCGAGCTCTTCGTCCTCCTCGGAGCGTCCGGGAGCGGGAAGAGCACGATCCTGCGGATGATCGCCGGCCTGGTGCTCCCGGACGCGGGCGTCGTGCGCCTGGCGGGACGGGATGTGACGCTTCTCCCGCCGCAGCAGCGCGACGTGGGCTTCGTGTTCCAGAACTACTCGATCTTCCGCCACATGACCGTCGCCGAAAACATCGAGTTCGGCCTTCGCATCCGCGGCGTCGGCCGGGACGAGCGGCGGGAGCGCCGGGATGAGCTGCTCGAGCTCGTCGGCCTGGGCGGCCTCGGAAACCGCTACGAGAGCCAGCTCTCGGGAGGCCAGCAGCAGCGCGTGGCGCTCGCGCGCGCCCTGGCCTACCGGCCGGGCGTGCTGCTCCTCGACGAGCCCTTCGGGGCTCTCGACGTGAAGATCCGGACGCAACTGCGCGAGAGCCTGAAGGAGATCCAGAAGACGCTCGGGGTCACGACGATTCTCGTGACTCACGACCAGGAGGAAGCCTTCGAGCTCGGCCAGCGCATCGGGGTCATCGACCGCGGGCGGCTCCTGGAAGTCGGCGCTCCCGACGCCCTCTACGAGAGCCCGCGCTCCCTCTTCGTGGCGACGTTTCTGGGCGAGGGCACGATCCTGGTCGGCCGCTGTCGGGACCACCGCGTGGAGCTCGGGCCCCTGTCGCTTCCTATTCCCGCAGAGGTCACGCACGACGAAGGAGATCGCGTGCGCGTCCTGATCCGGCCGGAGCAGGTGACGCTGTCCCCGACCCCGCCGGCGGCGCAAGCGACCACGCTCGGGCAGGGCGAGGTCATCGAGCAGACTTTCGCCGGCGCCATGCGCCGGGTGCGGGTACGCCTGCCGCCCTTGCCGGGGGTGCGGCAGGTCGTGCCGGCACTTCCTTTCGGGGAGGAGAATCTGCTGCTCGAAGTCGCGGTGCCCGCACACGCCCCGCCACCGCCGCCGCGTCCCTGGGTCGTCCTGGACGAGTGGCACATCCTCCGCCAGCCGACGCCGCGGCTCCTCGTGTGCGACGAGGGGACGGGGCTCGCGCCCGCTCTGGAGCTCGCGGCGCACCTCGTCGAGGCGATGGACGGCGTCGCCACGGTGCTGGGTGTCGCCGCGGACTCGCGCAAGGTCGACGGGCTGCGCGAGGCCCTGACGGCCCGCGCGGCGCAAGCCGGGCTCCGGGACGCGTCCGTGCGGGTGCGGCGTGGCGAACCCGCGGAGCAGATCGCGGCCGAACAGCGCGAGAACCCCTACGACTTCGTGATCCTCGGAGCGGGCGAGGTCGAGTCCCTGCGCGGCCGGCGGCGACGATCGTCGGGCCTTGGGGAGGAGCTGGCCCGCTCGGTCGCCACGCCGCTTCTGCTGGCGCGCGGCCGCCCCCGAAAGCCGGAGCGCATCCTCATCTGCACGGCGATCGGCGAGCCGGGCAAGGCCGACATCCGCGCGGGCGGCTGGCTCGCCCGGCGCCTCAACGCGACCGCGACTCTCCTCCACGTGTCGCGCCCGGGACGCGCGCCGTTGCCCATGGCGCGCGCGCATCTGGAGCGCGGCGTGGCGACGTTGCGCGAGCTCGAGGTCCAGAGCCGCTACGCCATCCGCGAGGCGGAGGATCCGGTCTCGGGCATTCTCGCCGAGCTCCGCGAGCATCCCCACGACGTCGTCGTGCTCGGCTCCGGGGGGGACGTCACGCGCGAGGCCTTGCGCGCGTGCGGTTGCTCGATCCTGGTCGTGCCGGAAGGGTCGTGGTAAACCCCTGCCAGCGAACGCCACGGACGCCACAGGCCAGTCCGGCTTTCTCAGTTTGGGATCCTTCGTCGCTCCGCTCCTCAGGATGACGGCTCGGGCCGAGCATGACCCTGCGTCCTCTCGCAGTCATCCTGAGCGAAGCGAAACAGCCGACCACCGAAGGCAGACCCCCGGCAGTAGACAACGTCGTGCGAAGCACGGCGTTCATCCCAGACTCGACGAGCAGCAAGTTTCTACGGGTACAGCTCCCGGTACGACTCGGCGTAGAGCACGACGCGGCGGACGTAGTCGCGTGTCTCGTAGAGCGGGATCGACTCGAAGAGCTCGTCCTCCGGCAGACCCGGGTTCTCCCGCCAGGCGCGGGCGATGCGCGTCGGCCCTCCGTTGTAGGCGGCCAGGGCCAGCAGGGTCGAACCGTCGAACCGGTCCAGGAGTTTGCGCAGGTACGCCGCGCCGAGGCGAGCGTTCACGCCCGGGTCGTAGAGAAACGCCCGGCGATACCGGGCGCGCAGGACGGAGCGCGAGAGGCTTTTCGCGGTGGCCGGCATGAGCTGCGTCAGTCCCATCGCGCCGGCGCGCGATTTCGCATTGGCGTCGAAGACACTTTCCTGGCGGACGAGGCCGCGGAGCAACGCGGCGTCGAGGGAAAACTCGGTCGCGCCCTCGGCCAGGAAGCTGCCCTCTTCGATCGGGTAGTACAGGCGCCGCCACGCGTCGGGGACACGGCCCTCCTCGGCGGTGCCGATCTCCGGGAGCGCGCGCTTGATCGCGGAGGCCGCGGCCAGGAATCGGCCGAGGGCAAAGTCCGACTGCGCGAGACGCAGATCCCGCCCGCGGGACGGAAGGAGCCGCCGCGACTCCGCCGAGGCCTCCTCGAACATTCTCAGCCGCAGGAGCTCGTCCACGCGCGAGAAGGCCGCCGTCGTCGTGGAGGGATCTTTGAGCGCCGGACGCTCGAGCCGGGCCGGCTTCGCGACTCGCGCCCGGGCAAAGCGCGCGTAGAGGTCCGGAGGCGCCGCCGCGGCGAGCTCCGCGAAAATGCGCCCGGCCTCTCCGGTCTTCCCTTCGGCTTCGAGACAGCGCGCCCGCCAGTACGCGAGCCGCCGCGCGCGCGGGACGTCCCGATAGAGGCCGGCGACGGCCTCGAATCGCGCCCTCGCTCCCGGGAAATCTCCGCTGCGGTACCGCTCCCAGGCGAGGAGCCAGAGTGGCTCGAACCCCTCCGCGGCGCCCGGATCCTCGCGCTTGAGCTCGCGCGCCTCCGCGAGCGCGGCCTCGAAGTCCGAAGCATCGATCGCGAATCGGAGAAGCCGTTCCCGCGCCGCGCGTTTGACCGGAAGCGGAACGGCGGCGGCCGTCAGGCTCTTCAAGGCGCGCTCGACCGGAGCGACACGCGGATCCTCGCGAGACAGCGGCGCCCGGCTCCCCTTCCGCAGCCGGGCAAGGACGAGGTCGCAGCGGAAGAGCCGCGCCTCCCACGCCGTCAGTGTGCCGTCATCGGGGACGAGCGCGGCGGTCTCTTCGGCGAGCTTCGGTTTCTTCAGGGCGAGTTGTCCGCGCGCCAGGGCGAGGAGGTTCCGGCCGCGCTCGCCCTCCGGCCAGTCGGCGGCCCGATCCTGCGAGAGGAGCGCCACCCCTCGCCGCCCGTCGCCCGCCTCGACGAGGGCGCTTCCCCGCCTCCCCCGCTCGGCCGGCGACAGGCTACGAGCGGCCTGCGCCGCCGCCTTCCGCGCGAACTCGGGCGTCGTCGTGCTGGTGTCGAGGGTCGGCGCGTCGAGGAGAAGGTCTCGCGCCGCGCTCCGGACGGAGGCCGCGTCGCCGGCCGCCAGGCCGAGCCGGATTCGCGCGATTGCGACCTCGGCGTGCTCGGCGGGCGTCGCCGCGGCGTCGGAGGCGCGCGCCAGCATCTTCATCGCCTCGAGGCTCTCGCGGCGTTTCTCGAGGAGGCGGCTCAGGACGCTCGAGGCGTGGATGCGGAACGCGAAGGGGCCCTCGGCCTCGAACGCCCGGCGCGCCGGCGCCAGCGCATCGTCCGGGCGGCCCGCCAGCTCGAGCGCTTCGGCGCGGCGCAACTGCCGGTAGGCGTCGAGGCCGATGGCGGAGGCGGGCGCCTTCTCCAGGCGGCTCGCCGCGGATTCGAATTCGCCCTGCCGGGAATCGTCGGCCGCGAGCAGCAACGCGGCGCGGGCGTCCCACGCCGGCACGGCAGCCTTCCTCCGAACCGCGTCGAGGATGGCCTCGGCCTCGGGCCGTTTGCCCTCCTCGAGGAGGTCTGCGGCGCGGGCGAACTCCGCGTCGAGATCCGCGGAGATCGGCACGCGGGCCACGTCGGCGAGGAGCCCGGAGGCGAGGAGGGCGCTGAGGGTGAGCGCGAGGGCCGCGGGGGATCGCCGAAACCGGATCAGTCGCAGGCGGTCAATAACCGAGGGCTTCGGGCCGGCCATCGGCGAGGATCCGCACGAGCTCCTCGTGGAAGAAGTTGGTCGAGGAGCGCACGTCCTCGGGAATGCGGTCGTCGTACATCTGACGGCTGCGGTCGATGTCTTCCCGGAGACGCTGGTAGAGGTTGCCGCCCTCGCGCCCTTCGAGCACCGCCCGTTCGTTGTAGAGCTTGATCTCCGAGACGAGAAGCCGTGCGAAGCGCCGCGCTTCCTCTTTGCGCTCGTCTCCCGAAGCGTGGGCCAGCGGCCCGCCCAGAGGCCGCGGCGCCGGCTCGGGCGCCGCCCTCGCGGGCGTCTCGAGCGAAAGCGAGGGCTCCGGGGACGGGGGCGCCTCGCGAAAGTGCGGTTCGGGCGCCTCCCGAAAGTGGGGTTGGGGCGCGGGAGGCGCGGCTTCGGGGGCGGGGGCGGGCTCGGGAGCCGAATCGACGTCGATCGACTCGGGCTCGGCCTCCTCCGGCGCGGCCGAGTCGTCTCCAATCCACATGCCGGCGGGCTCGGGCTTTTTGAAGGGCTCGGGCACTCGCAGAGCAGGCGCGGGTTTCAGCTTCCTCGCGGCCAGGCGGTCGACGACGAGCCCCGCGAGGAAGGTCAGCATGCCGAGAGCATCGGGATCGAACAGCTCTTCCTCGCCGAGCAGCACGTCGGCGTACAGCGCGCCGGAGATCTTTTCCCGCACGACCATCGGGATCGCGACCGCCTCCGAGACCTTCGACGCTCGCAGCAGCGTCGAGATCTCGTTGGACGCCGCCAGCCGCATCGCCGTGCCCGTCATCACCCGGGAGAGCAGTCCCCCGTCGGTCAGCGGCATCGAGATCTGCCGCACCGCGTCGTCGTCCCCTCCGTGCGAGGAGAAACCGACCGCCTTCCACGCGCCGATGGCCCCGCCGCGGGCGACCAGCAGCGCGGCCCGCGAGGAGTAGCGGCGGCACTCGTCCAGGAAGCGGTGGAGGACATCCACCTGGGTTCCGGCCTGGTCGAGGGCGCGAGCCGTCTCCACCGACACCGACCCGGGCCGCGGGCCGACGGCCTTCGGCGCCTCGCCCGAGACGAGCTCGGAGGGAACCACCCCTTTGAGGTCCTGATCGAACTTCTCGAGAAACCCGTACCAGCGCCGATCGGTCTCGAGTCGGAGCCGGTCGAACTCGTCCCGGAGCGCGGCGAATCGCTCGGCCAGCCGGCGCTCGATTTCCGTTTCGAGAACGCGCAGGCGGTCCGGGGGCGCAGGATCGGTCATTAGAGGCATTATCGGGGGTGAGGCAAGTTTCGTAAAGTCCTTCCGAGACGGCTGGTTGATTCTAAATTATTCTTTCGATTGAAGATAGCGCCATTCCCGTTGACACCCCCGGCCTCCCTCTCTAATATGGAGCGCTCCTGAAACGCGCGGGTAAGGGGGTGAGTGTCCGTGCCTTTGGTCCACGTCAAGGAAGACGAGTCTTTCGAGAACGCCATGCGGCGTTTCAAACGCAAGTGCGAGAAATCCGGAATCCTCTCCGAGCTCAAAAAACGGCAGCATTACGAGAAGCCGAGCGCCAAGCGGAAACGCAAGATGATTCAGGCTCGCAAGAAAATGCTCCGCAAACTCTCGGAGGAGAAGCGAGCGACACCCTAACCGCGGGAACTGGAGGCGGCGCCGACCGGGAAGGTCTCGAGTTCGGCGTCGTGCTCCGGCTCATCTCCGCTCTGTCTCGAACGCCGCCCGGACGGGCGGCTGTTTTGTCTCTGGCCCCCTCTCACGACGAAACCGAAGTCCGGCGGCTGCTCGACGAGACCGGCGAGGCGATCGCGTTCCAGATCCGCCACGGCCGGCTCCCCCTGGCCGGCCTGGAGGAGATCGGCGCGTCTCTCGGCGCGCTCGCGGCCTCGGGGGGCGCGGGCTCGCCCGAGGAGTTCCGACCCATCGTGCGCGCGGCGCGCGCGGCCGAGGCCGTGCGCAAGGCCCTCGCGAAAGCCGATACCCCGAACCTCGCCGCCCGACGCGACCGGCTCCCCTCTTTCGACACGCTGCTCGCTCAGGCGTCGCGCCTCTTCGGCGCCGACGGACTCCTCAAGGACGACGCGTCCCCGCAGCTCGCGGCGATCCGGCAGCGGCTCCGGCGGCGCCGCGGAGAGGTCTCGCGCCTCCTGGAGAAGCTGCTCGACGAACGGCGGGACTCGGTCGGCGACGCCGTCGTCGTCCTGCGCAACGACCGGTACTGCCTCCCCGTGCAGGCGTCGGCGCGCGCCCGCGTCCCGGGAATCGTGCACGACCGCTCGGGCTCCGGCCAGACCGTGTTCGTCGAGCCGATGGAGGTCATCGAGTCGAACAACGACCTCGCCCTGCTTTCGGCGGAGGAGCGCCGGGAGGTCGAGCGGCTCCTGCGGGACTTCGGCCGGGCGATTCTCGAGAACGAAGAGCCGCTGACGGCGGCGGCCGCGGAGCTCGCCTCGCTCGACGCCCTGGAGGCGAAGGCGGCGTTCGGCGAGATGGGCCAGGCACGGCTGCCGGAGATCTCGGACGACGGCGGCTGGACGATCGTCGCCGCGCGCCATCCCCTGCTCGACGCGCGCTTCGAGAAGCTCCGGCAGCGCGTCCTCGGGGAAACGCGCGAGGGCCGCCACGCCGTGCCGCTCGACTTCGAGCTTCCGGCGGACCGCCGGCTCCTCGTCGTGTCGGGGCCCAACGCCGGCGGAAAGACCGTCGTGCTGAAAACCGCGGGTCTCTTCTCGCTGCTCGCGCAATGCGGCATTCCCGTGCCGGCCGCCGCGGGGACCCGCCTGCCGATCTTCCGCTCGATACGGACCGAGATCGGCGACGCGCAGGCCATCCTCTCCGACCGTTCGACCTTCTCCTCGTCGATGGAGACCCTCGCCGGAATTCTGGGCGACGCGCGGCCGGGGGCGCTGGCCCTGATCGACGAGATCGGGGGCGCCACGGACCCGGAGGAGGGCAGCGCCCTCGCCGTGGCGTTCCTCGAGGCCTACCTGGAATCGGGCGGCCGCGCGCTGGTCACGACGCATCTCTCGGCCGTGAAGTCCTTCGCGGCTTCGCGGACCGACGCGCTCTGCGCCGCGATGGAGTTCGACGAGGCCACCGGCCGGCCGAACTACCGGCTCCACGCGGGACTCGCCGGCCGCAGCCGGGCCATCTCCGTCGCCCGCGAGCAGGGCATCCCGGAGACCATTCTCACGCGGGCGCACGAGATCCTGGGCGAGGCCTGGCAGCGGCGCGAGAAGGCGGAGACCGAGGCGGAGCACGCGCTCGAGCGCCTGCGCGCCGCGGAGCGGGAGCTCGAGCGGGAGCTGGCGGCGGCCCGGGACGAAGCCGCGCGCCTGGAGGCCGATCGGAGAAAACTCGAGCAGGAGCGGACGCGGATGCTCGCCGAGGGGCTCGCCGGATTCGAGCGCGCGCGCGAGGCGCTGTCGCGCAAGGTCGCCGACGAGCTCGACGCGGCCCGCCAGGAAACCCACCGTCTGGCGCAGGCCTCCGCAACCCGCGTCCTCGAGGAGGCCGAGCGCGCCGCCGGCGCGGAGTCCGTTATGGCCGAGGCACGCGAGGCCGAAGAGCTCCGCTCGCGCGAAGTCGTCCCGGGGCAGAGAGCGCGAGTCCGCGGACTCGGCGCCGAGGCCGACGTCGTCGCGTTCGACGGAGACTGGGCGCACCTGGAGATGAAAGGCAAGAGGTTGCGGGTGCGCCGGACCGAGCTCGAACCGGCCGGGCCCGCAAACCGTAAGCCGTCAGCTCTCGGCCGACCCGTCTCCACGGCCCAGAGTTCACGGCCCACGGCTGACGGCTCGGGCTCCACTCCCGAAGTCAACGTCATCGGCCACCGCCTCGACGAAGCGATCGACGCCGTCGAGCGGGCGCTCGACCAGGCTCTCCTCGGCGGCGCGTCCCGGCTCCGCGTCATCCACGGCCACGGGACGGGGCGCCTGCGCGACGGCCTGCGCGACCACCTGCGCAAGCACGGAGCAGTCGAGTCGTTGAAGGCCGCCGACCGGACCGAAGGAGGCAACGGCGCCACGATCCTGGAATTGAGATAGAACGAACAGGAACGCGAACCAGGGACCGCGAACCAAGGATCACGAGCCACACGATGTCCGACCTCGACATCAACGACACCGTTCTCGCGGAGCTGCGCTCCGCCGCCGACATCGTCGACGTCATCGGCGATCACACGCGCCTGAAGAAAGCGGGCCGCTCGTGGAAGGGGCTCTGTCCCTTTCACAACGAGCGAACACCCTCCTTCACGGTGGATCGCGACAAGGGGCTCTATCACTGCTTCGGCTGCGGCGCGGGGGGAGACGTCATCCACTTCGTCCGGCAGATGGATCGGCTGGAGTTCCCGGAGGCGGTCGAGGCGCTGGCCTCGCGCTTCGGCGTCGTGATCCCCCGGCGCGAGCGGCGCGGCCCGCGCCAGGACCGGCGCGACCGGCTCTTCGAGGCGATCGCTGCCGCGCAGCGCTTCTACGCGGAGCGCCTGGGACGCCCGGGCAACGCGGCGGCGAAGTACCTGGAGGGCCGGGGCGTCCCGCCGGAGATGTGGACCGCGCTTTCCCTCGGCTACGCTCCCGATGCCTGGGACTCGATCGCCAAAGCGCTCTCCCCCGCTCTTCCGGAGGACCTCCTGATCGAGGCCGGCCTTCTTCAGCCGCGCGCCGAGACGAAGGGCTCGTACGACCGCTTCCGCGACCGGCTTCTCTTCGTCGTCAAGGACGAGCGCGGCCGGCCGGTCGGCTTCGGAGGCCGCGCCCTCTCGCCCGAGGGAGAGCCGAAATACCTGAACTCTCCCGAGTCGCCGCTCTTCTCGAAGAAGCGGCTCCTCTATGGCCTCTCCGAAGCGCGCGATTCGATCCGCAAGCAGGACCGCGTGGTCCTCGTCGAGGGGTACTTCGATCACCTCGCGCTCGTTCGCGCGGGAATCGGAGAGACCGTCGCCTCGATGGGCACGGCTCTGACCTCCGAGCAGGCCGAGCGGCTGCGGCGACTGACCCAGCATGCGATCGTCTGCTACGACGGCGACTCGGCCGGCCGGAACGCGACCCGCGGGGCCCTGCAGCTGCTGCTCGCCCAGGGCTTCGAGGCGAAGGTCGCGCGGATGCCGCTCGAGGAGGACCCGGACGACCTGCTGCAGCGCGAGGGACCGGACGCCCTGGCGAGCCGGATTGCGGAGGCTCCGGACTATCTGACCTGGCTCGTCGAGGACGTCCGGCCGCAGGAGGCCGGATTGACCTCGACGGAGAAGCGCGAGCGGGTCGGCCAGATCCTCGAGATCCTCTCCGCGATCCCCGACCGGATCCTCCGGTACGAGGAGTATCGGAAGGTCTCGGTGGCGGTTTCCGTGCCACTGGAAGTGCTCTGGAGCGGCGACAAGGCGAATCTTCGGCCCCAAAACGCGCGTTCTACTGGCATGGAAACGCCGGGGAATCAAGGGAATCAGCCGGTGTTATCCGGTGTGCCGGCCCCCAGCGCCGAGAAACGGCTCTTGCAGGTGCTGACGGCGGGTGGGGACTTTAACCCCTTGATACTGAGGACTTTGAACGACGATTACCTGTCGGATCCCCGGGTCAGGCGTGTCGTCGCCGCCCTTCGGGAGGGCGCCGGCGGACCGGAACCTGTTGATTTTCAAAGGCAAATCGCACACCTTACGGAGGAAGAGCGGACGTTTCTCTCGGGTGTCGCGCTGGAAGAATTTCTCGAGCCGACTGAGAAGGGCGTTCGACAGCTCCTCAAGGACCTCGAAATCAATCATCTGAAGGGGGAGAGCGCTGCGCTGCTCGACGCCCTCAGGCAGGCGGAAGCGGCGGGGCGGGCCGTCGCGGAGATCAACGAGCTGATGCGGCAGAAGCAGGATCGGGACCGGCGGATCGCGCAGTTGAAGACGCGGAAAGGAAACGAACTTGGCGATTGAGGAAAAGTACCCCGAGGTCGGGCTGCTCCTGAAGGGTGGTCGGGAGCGCGGCTACCTGCTCTACGAAGAGATCCAGACGATCCTCTCCGATGAGGTGACGGCGGCGCCGCGGGACCTCGAGCAGGTCTACGAGCGCTTCAACGAGCTCGGCATCGAGATCGTCACGGACCCCGACCGGGCGGCCCGGCGGCGCGCGGCGCTCGAAGCCGACGCGGCCGAAGAGGCCCGGGAAGCCGTCGAGAAGACCAACGACCCGGTGCGCATGTACCTGCGCGAGATGGGCACGGTCAAGCTCCTCGACCGCGAGGGCGAGGTGCGCATCGCCAAGCGCATCGAGCAGGGCGAGGCGAAGATCTACCAGGCGCTCGCCAACAATCCCGTGGTGCTCGAAGAGATCCTGAAGCTCCTCGAGAACGCCGGGCGCGACTCCCGGATCGTCAACGAGCTCGTCAACACCGCCGAGGAGGAAGACGAAGAGCCGGAGGAGAGCCTCGACGACCGGGCGACCCGGAAGATCGAGAACATCCTCAACAGCTTCCGGAAGATCGGCGCGCTCGACAAAGACATCAAGCGGATGAAGTTCAAGTCGCGCACGATCAAGAAGGGCACCAAGACCCTCGCGCGCATCGAGGGCTCGATCGACCGGAAGATCGCCGAGATGGCGAAGCTGATCCGCGCCGCCGACTTCACGCCGGCCGTGCTGAATCGCGCCATCGGCATCCTCAAGGACATCGACCGCCAGATGTCGGTTCCCGAGATCACGATCCGCCAGGACACGAACACGCTGAAGAAGGAGAAGAACCCGACGCGGATCGACTTCTACAAGCGGCGGATCGCGAAGTACCGCAAGGGGCTCCGCGAGCTCGAGCAGAAGTTCGGCGTCTCTCACGAGGACGTCAAGAAGACGCTGCGGATGGTCCGGGAGGGCGAGGAAGAGGCCGACCAGGCCAAGCACGAGCTGATCGTCGCCAACCTCCGGCTCGTCGTTTCGATCGCGAAGAAATACACGAACCGCGGCCTCCAGTTTCTCGACCTCATCCAGGAGGGGAACATCGGTCTGATGAAGGCCGTCGAGAAGTTCGAGCACCGCCGCGGCTACAAGTTCTCGACCTACGCGACGTGGTGGATCCGGCAGGCGATCACGCGCGCCATCGCGGACCAGGCGCGGACGATCCGCATCCCGGTCCACATGATCGAGACGATCAACAAGCTCACCCGGACGTCGCGCTCCCTCGTCCAGGAGCTCGGCCGGGAGCCCAACGCCGAGGAGATCGCCAAGCGCATGGACATGCCGGTCTCCAAGGTGCGCAAGATCATGAAGATCGCCCAGGAGCCGATCTCGCTCGAGACGCCGATCGGGGAGGAGGAAGACTCTCATCTGGGAGACTTCATCGAGGACCGGGGCGTCCTCTCGCCGATCGACGCCGTGCTCGTGTCGAACCTCCAGGACCAGACGCGTCGGGTGCTGAAGTCCCTGACCCCCCGGGAGGAGCAGGTCCTCAAGATGCGCTTCGGCGTCGGGGACGGCTCGGAGCACACCCTCGAGGAAGTCGGCCGGTCCTTCAACGTGACGCGTGAGCGGATCCGGCAGATCGAGTCCAAGGCGCTCCGCAAGCTGCGCCACCCCTCCCGGGCGAAGAAACTGAAGCCGTTCCTCGAGACCATACGCTGAGCCGACTTGGCAACAGACCCCTGTTTGTTATATTCAAAGGGGTCCATAGCTCAGCGGTCCAGAGCCACCGGCTCATAACCGGTCAGACCCCGGTTCGAATCCGGGTGGACCCACCAGCAAATGGGGGCGGGAGATTTTGAGGCTTTTGATCCAGCGGCGAAATCAACAAGCGCGAGTATTCAAAGGGTGTTCCCCAACGGGAACACCCTTTTTCTTGGCCGGGGCGCCGCGATGAGCGACCTGCTCGGCCAGCTCTACCGGCTCCAGACCCGAATCCGGTTCGTCCAGGAGCGCGAGAAGCGGCGGGACACCGTTCCCCCCGAGCTCCTCGAGGTCGACCGCGAGTACCAGGAGAAGGTCCGGGCGGTCGAGGGTCTGAAGGCCCGGCTGACCCAGGCCGAGCTCGAGAAGCGCAAGGCCGAAGGCGAGCTCGCCGACCACAAGGAGAAGCTCCGAAAGTACCAGGCGCAGCTGCGCAACGTTTCGTCCAGCCGCGAGTACTCGGCCGCCTTGAACGAGATCGACGGCGTCGAGAAACTCATCCGCTCGACCGAGGACCGGTTCCTGGAGCTCGAAGAAGAGATCGAGACCGCCCGCGCGGACCTGGAAACGCGTCAGAAGAACCTCCCCGAAGAAACCGAGCAGCACGAGGAGCGGCTGAAGGACTGGCGAGCCGACCAGCGCACGATCAACGAGGAGCTCGTCAGCGCCCAGGAAGAGATCCGTAAGCTCGAGGCCGAGATCCCGCCGCGCGACCGCTCCGAGTTTCATCGCCTGATCGAGAAGAAGCACGGTCTGGCCGTGGTCCTCGTCGCCAACCGATCCTGCTCCGCGTGCCACGTCGCCATCCGCCCCGCCGCCATGCAGCAGCTCAAGCAGGGCCGCGAGATCATCTATTGCGACAGCTGCAAGCGGATCCTGTACTACGACCCGGCGAATTCGTGATGCAGAGCCCTCGGCCGATCCCTCGGCTGAGCGTGCGCCCTTGAAATTCCGCGCTTTCATCGACGGCGCGGCCCGCGGCAACCCCGGGCCCGCGGGCGCCGGTGTCTACGTCATGGCCGAGGGCGAGCAGCCGGCCGAAGAGCTCTTCGAGCCGCTCGGCCACGCCACCAACAATGTCGCCGAGTACCGGGCGCTCCTGCTCGCGCTGCGCCGCGCCGCGCAGCGGGGCGCTTCCGAGGTCTCGATCGTGTCCGACAGCCTCCTGCTCGTCCAGCAGATGCTGGGCCGTTTCCGGGTCAAGGCGCCTCACCTCCAGCCGCTCTACGCCGACGCGTTGAGGCTGGCGAAGGGATTCCGTCGTTTCGCCATCGAGCACGTCCGCCGGGAGGGAAACAAGAAAGCGGACCGGCTCGCCAACCTGGGTGCCGACGTCAGCGAGCGGGAGCTCTCGGGAAGGATGCTTCCCGGGGAGCCATGAGCCCGGTTCCGGCCGAGGACATCGCGCGGCGGCGCGCGGAAATTCTCGCTCGGATCGCCGACGCCGCCGCGCGCCGGGACCGCGACCCCGCCGCCGTGTCCCTGATGGCGGTCACCAAGATGCAATCCGCCGAAACCGTCGCCAACGCGGCGAAGGCCGGAATCTCCCTCTTCGGCGAGAACCGCGTTCAGGAGGCCGCCGCCAAGATCGGTGCGCTGAAGGTCCCCGTTCCGGTCCTGGAGTGGCGTCTCATCGGCCCTTTGCAGACCAACAAGGCGAAGACGGCGCTACAATACTTTCAGGCCGTGGAAAGCGTAGATCGGGAAAGACTTGCGGTTCGCCTCGAGGCGCTCCTCGCGGGCGGGTCGCGCGTGCTCCCCGTCCTCCTCGAGGTCAACATCGGCGGCGAGGAGTCCAAGTCCGGAACATCTCCCGGCGATGCGGAAGGCCTGGCCCGCGCCGTCCTCGCGTGTCCGCACCTCGCGCTCCGGGGACTCATGGCCGTTCCGCCCTTCGACGCCGATCCGGAATCCTCGCGACCGCATTTCGCCGCTCTGCGCGGGCTGCGCGACCGGCTGGCCGACCGCCTCGGCCGTCCCCTGCCCGAGCTCTCGATGGGCATGAGCCACGATTTCGCCGTGGCCGTCGAGGAAGGCGCGACCGAGGTGCGTGTCGGCACGGCGCTGTTCGGGCCGCGCGAGGCGGCATGAACGTCGGCGGCTCGGCGGCCGGTGCCTTCTTCGACGTGCTGCTCTGGGCCCTGACGGCCCTGCAGTGGATCGTCATCATCGCGGCGCTGATCTCGTGGGTCAATCCGGACCCGCGAAATCCCATCGTGCGTTTCCTTTGGGGCGTCACCGAGCCGATGTTCCGGCCGTTCCGGAAACTCCTCCCGCCTTCCCGCACGGGAGGCATCGACCTGTCCCCGCTCTTCGTGCTCCTCATCATTTACTCTGCTGACCCGATTCGTCGCCCGGCTGTCTTACTCGGCTCCCATTTAGGGATCCCGTCCAGGAGGTCTTCATGCGCCCACGGATGACCCCGCTCGAAGTTCAGAAGCGCGAGTTCTCACGCCGCTGGAAGGGGCTCGACCCGGTCGAAGTCCAGCAGTTCCTGGCCGACGTCGCGGAGGACATGGAGGCGCTCGCCCGCGAGAACGCCGATCTGGACGTCCGTCTCCGCACGCTCGAGCAGGAAAACCAGGAGCATCGGGAGCGCGAACGCATCCTCAAGCAGACCCTGCTCTCGGCGCAGCAGGCCTCCGAGGACATCCGCAACGCCGCCAGAAAGGAGGGCGAGCTCATCGTCCGCGAAGCGCAGGGCTCGTCGGAGAGGCTCACCCACAGCGCCCTGCAGCGCTCCGCCGAGATCGAGAAGGCGATTCAGGGGCTGAAGATCCAACGCGCCAACTTCCGGCTCCAGCTCCAGAAGATGCTCGAGCTCTTCGGGCAGGTCCTCGAGTTCGACAAGGAAGAGGACGACAAGGAGAGGCCGGTCGGGTACATGACCCGCAAGGGAGACGCGACAGCCGGGTCGTAGCACCGATGCCGCCGTCTCCCGTCCCGTCTCTCGAAGTCCGCAACATCGCCTCTCTCGCCACCCCGATCGGGTCCTCGGCCCGGCGGGGAAAGCAGCAGGGGGAGATCCGCCGAATCCCGGACGCCGCGATCCGCGCGGAGGACGGCCGGATCGTGTTCGCCGGGCGCGAGGCGGACTACGCGCGCGAGTACGGCGGCCGGCCGGCGGAGGTCCGGATCGACGCGAGCGGCCGCGCGGTCGTGCCCGGTCTCGTCGACGCGCACACGCACCCGGTGTGGCTGGGCGATCGAGGTCGGGAGATCGGCCGTCGTCTCGCGGGCGAGGGGTACGCGACGATCGCCGCGGAAGGCGGGGGCATCCACGCGACGGTCCGCGCCACGCGGGCCGGGACCGACGAGGAGCTGCGGGAGGCGGTCGCGCGGCGGCTCTCGGCGATGCTCGCGCACGGCACGACCACGGCCGAGGTCAAGTCGGGCTACGGCCTGACGGAGGAGCACGAGATCCGGGCGCTGCGGATCCTCGCCTCGCTGGCCGGGGACCCGGCGCTGCCGCGCCTGGTGCCGACGCTCCTCGCCGCGCACGAGATTCCCCCGGAGCACCGCGACGACCGCGGCGAATGGGTCCGGATCGTGGCCGAAGAGATCGTTCCGCGCGCCGCGCGGGAAGGTCTCGCCAGGTACTGCGACGTCTTCTGCGAGGAGGGCGTCTTCACGGTGCCGGAGTCGCGACGGATCCTCGAGGCGGGCAGGCGCGCGGGGCTCGGCCTGCGCGTCCACGCCGACGAGCTCGCGCGCTCGGGCGGCGCGATGCTCGCGGCCGAGCTCAATGCCGACTCCGCGGACCACCTGCTCTTCATCGGAGAAGAGGAGATCGCGGCCCTGGCCGCCGCGGGCACGGTCGCCGTCCTCCTCCCCGGAACGGCGTGGTGGATGCGTTCGCGCCGGGCTCCGGCGCGGGCCCTGATCGAGGCCGGCGTTCCCGTGGCCGTGGCCTCGGACGCCAACCCCGGCACGTGCTACACCGAGTCGCTGGCGGCCGTCGCCGTGCATGCCTGCCTCGACTCCGGCCTGTCCGTGGAGGAGACGCTGACGGGGATGACCCTCAACGCCGCGGCCTCGCTGGGGCTGGCCGGCGAGATCGGGAGCCTGGAGCCGGGCAAATGGGCGGATCTTCTGATCCTCGATGCGCCCGACGACCGTCATCTCATTTATCATTGGGGCTCCAACCGGGTGGACCGCGTGATCGCGCGGGGCCGGTTGTTGGAAAGCGAGCGGCCGTGACCGACTTTTCCAAGCTCTCGCTCGAGCAGTTCCTCGCCGCGGTGGCTTCCGATGCGCCGACGCCCGGCGGCGGCACCGCCGCCGCGGTGGCGGGGGCGATGGGCGCGGCGCTGGCCGAAATGGTCGCGCAGCTGACGTTGTCGAAGGAGAAATTCGCGTCCGCGCACGAGGCGCTCCGGCCGATCGCCGAGGCCGGCCAGCTCGCGCGGGCCGAGTTTCTGAGCCTCGCCCGCGAGGATTCCGAGGCCTACGATCGGGTCGTGGCCGCGCGGCGCCTGCCGAAGGAATCCGAGGCGGAGAAAGCGGCCCGGGCACGGCAGATCCAGGTCGCCAGCCGACATGCGACCGAGGTGCCGATGCGCACGGCGCAGGCCGCGATCCGGCTGCTGGCGGCCCTCCCCGAGCTCGCGGAGAAGGGCAACCCCAACGCCGTCTCCGACGTGGGGGCCGCGGCCCTGTTGCTCGACGCCTGCGTCGAGGGGGGTCTGCTGAACGTGGGCATCAACCTGGCGGGGATCGAGGACGGCACCTTCGTCGCCGAGATGCAACGGGAGACGGCCATTCTTCAGGAGGCGTCCCAACGCCTCCGCTCGCAGGTCGTGGCGCTCGTCCGCAAGCGGTTTTAGATTTCTATCTCTCTCCAGGGACGTCGTTTAACCGAGTCGAGCTCGCGGAAAGATTTTCGTTGACACTTTGGTGCGCGTTTACTAGAATAGGAACATTGAATCGCGCGACACCGGCAACGGGTCGCGCGTTTTGTTTTTTGCGCCGTCTCCTTCCGGGCGCAACGTCCTGAGCAAATTCCACTTCAGGAATTTCCGCGCGCGCTCCAATCGGCTCTCCCGCGCCGCCCTTGCTCACGAAAGGCGCGCCAAAGTGCCCTTTCCTCAGGGCCCGGGCTCTCCCGCCGGCGCGCCATAGAATCCGGCTTCCATGGCGGAACCGCGTCCCACGCTCTACCTGGTGGATGCCATGTCCAACATCCACCGCGCTTACCACGCGATCCGAGGCCTCTCGACCCGGGAGGGCAAGCCCACTAACGCGGTCTACGGTTTCGTGACGATGCTGAGGAAGATGCTCCGCGAGCATCCGACCGAGTACCTGGCCGTGGCCTTCGACCGCACCGAGCGGACCGTCCGCCACGAGGAGTACGACGGTTACAAGGCCAACCGCCCGGCCATGGAGCAGGACTTGAGCGTCCAGATCCCCGAGATCCGCCGAGCCTGCGCGGCCTACCGGATCCCGATCCTCGAGATGGCGGGATACGAGGCGGACGACGTCATCGGGACGCTCGCCCGGAGGGGGGAAGAGGCCGGATTCGACGTCGTCATCGTCACGGCGGACAAGGACATGCTGCAGCTCGTGTCGGGCTCCCGCGTCCGCGTGTTTCACACGGGCCGCGAGAAGTTCCTCGACGAGAAGGGCGTGGCGGAGTTCTTCGGGGTACCGCCGGCGCAGGTCGTGGACGTCCTGGCGCTGATGGGCGACAGCTCCGACAACATCCCCGGCGTGCCCCGCGTGGGCGAGGTCACGGCGAAGAAGTGGATCTCCGAGTACGGGAGCCTCGATCGGCTCCTCGAGAAGGCGGACGAAGTCAAAGGCAAGGTCGGCGAGAGCCTGCGCGAACACCGCGACGACGCGATCCTGTCGCGGCACCTGGCGGCGATTCGCACGGACCTGCCGATCCCGTTCGACCCCGGGGCGCTGAAGAGGTCGGCGCCCGACATCGAAAAGCTCCGGGACCTCTTCGTGGAGCTCGAGTTCCACTCGCTGGCCGCCGAGATCCAGGGCGAGGTGGCCCAGGCCGAGCTCGCTTCCCGCCGGCTGGCCGCAGGCGAGGACTTCGCCTTCGTCGGGTGAAGGTCCGTTCGGGATGGCCATGCTGTCGCGCGAGGGCGACGTGTTGTTTGCGATCGGCGCAGGCTCCAGCGTCCAGATCGTCGAGGGCTCAGCCGCGGCGCTCGCCGAGCGCTGGCCCGCTCTGGCCGGTCAAGCGCGCGCCTTCGCGCTGCCGGACGTCAAGCCACTCGACCGGCTGCTCGTCCAGGCGGGCCTCGGAGGGGCCGGGGACGTCTTCGACGTCGGCCTCGCGCAGTACGTGCTTTCGCCGGGCGTCGGCAGCCCGGACCTCGAGCCGCTTCTCTTCCAGCGGCTCGGCCGGAAGATCTCCACCGACAAGGAGGCCGGGCTCGTCAACGGAGCCTTGCCCCGGGAATACCGCATCGAGTCGGCCGACCGCTGGCTGGCCGAGCGCGCGGCCGGAGCGGCCGCCCTTGCGGGACCGCTCCGCGAGGAGCTCGCCGCGCGGCCGGTCCTCGAGAAGGTCTACCGCGAGATCGAGCGGCCGCTCACGCCGGTGCTGGCGCGGATGGAGCTCTACGGCGTCGCGATCGACGCGCCCTTTCTCAACGAGATGTCCGCCCGGATGGAGAAAGACCTGCGCGCGCTCGAGCAGACGATATGGCAGGAGGCCGGCGAAGAGTTCAACATCAACTCGCCGACGCAGCTCGGCACGATCCTCTTCGAGAAGCTCGGCTACCCTGTCCTGAAAAAGACGGCCAAGACGAAGTCCTCCTCCACGGGCGTCGAGGTCCTCTCGGAGCTGGCTGAGCGCGGGTTCCCGCTGCCCCGGCACGTCCTCGAGTACCGTGAGATCTCCAAGCTCAAGGGCACCTACGTCGACGCGCTGCCGGCCATCGCCGACGCGGAGGGGCGGGTGCACACGTCGTTTCGCCAGACAGTCGCGGCGACGGGACGGCTGTCTTCGTCCGACCCGAACCTTCAGAACATCCCGATCCGAACGGCGGCCGGGCGCGAGATCCGCCGCGCGTTCATCGCCCCGCCGGGGCGCCGGCTCGTCGTCGCCGACTATTCGCAGATCGAGTTGCGCATCCTGGCGCATCTGTCGGGCGACGCCGCCCTGATCCAGACGTTCGAGCAGGAGCAGGACATCCACCGCGCGACCGCGGCGAAGGTGTTCGGCGTTTCGCCGGATCTCGTTTCCGGGGAGATGCGCTTCGCCGCCAAGCGGATCAACTTCGGGCTTCTCTACGGCATGGGCGCCTTTTCGCTGGCCAAGGACATCGGAGTCTCGACGTCGGAGGCGAAAACGTTCATCGAGGCTTACTTCGCCCAGTTTCCCGGCGTGCGGGGCTGCCTCGACGGAGTCCTGGCGGAAGCAAGGGCCAGGAGGGAGGTCACGACGATCTTCGGACGCGTGCGGCCGATTCCGGAGATCGCGGCGTCCAACGCGGGCGTGCGGTCGAACGCCGAGCGCATGGCCTTGAACGCGCCGTTTCAGGGGTCGGCCGCCGACATCATCAAGATCGCGATGATCCGCCTCGACGCCGCCCTGCCGCGGGCCGGCCTCTCGGCGCGGCTCGCTCTCCAGGTGCACGACGAGCTGGTCCTCGAGGCGCCCGAGGAGGAGGTGCCGGAGGTCGAGCGCATCGTCTGCGAGGTCATGGAGGGCGCCGCGAGCCTCAAGGTGCGGCTGATCGTGGACGTGGGGTCGGGGACGAACTGGCTGGCGCCGCGACGCTCCCAGAGCGGCGCGGCGTCGCCATCCTGAGGCGCGCAGCGCCGAAGGATCCCGAACTCGGCGAGCCGGCTCGCGCTTCGAACCCGGGATCCCTCGCGTTCGCTCGGGATGACAGCTATCGCGCCTCTCAGGGGACGGCGTGTCAGGCCGGGTCGCTTGTCAAGTTCGGGATTGAACGCCGTGCTTCGCACGGCGTTGCCTACTGCTGAGGGTCTGCCTCTGGTGGCCGGCTATTTCGCTCGCTCAGGATGGCGAGAGTATTGATGACGTGCGGGCAATGCCCGCACGTCATATACTCTCGTCAATTCCATGCGAGTGATGACTCGAGCCTTGCCCGCCGCGGCTGTGCTCGCCGCATCGATGATCGGGGCCGCGCAGGGGCAGGAACCGCCCGCGCCGACGCCGGCGCCCGAGCAGACGCCCGTGGAGCAAGCAGCCCCGTCGGTCGTCCCCGACCCCCGTGCCCGTGCCCCCGCCGCCCGCGCCAACGCCGGCGACGGACCTGCGCATCGTCGACACGCCGATGGTGTCGATCGCCAAGCTGCCCGAGACCAATCCTTTCGGAACCACCCCCGAGGTGCCGGCCGCCCTTCCTCCGAAGCTGACCTTCACCGATTCCGTGATCTCGACCGGCTTCTTCGCCTCGATTCACGTGGATCCGACCGGTAAGGTCTTGACGGTCCGGCGCGAGCGCGACCCCATCCCCTCGCTCGCCGGCGAGACGCTGAAGTCCCTGGCGCGCTGGACGTTGACGCCCGCGCGGCGTTCCGGACAGGCGGTCGACACCTGGGGAGCCTTTCGCCTCGACCTCGCCGTCGAGATCGACGCGCCCAGGATCACAACGATGACTCTGACGCCCGTCACGCCGACGACCGCGATTCCGGCGCCGTTCGCGTGGCCCGACGACGCCGAGTGGCTGGAGGGCCGCCGGCCGCCGAACCCCACGGACGGCTCGGTCCCGATCGTCGAAGTCGACACGGCTCCCATTCCGCAGAAGGCCCCGTGGTCCGCCGACTCCCACAAGGGGCCCTTCACGGTGAGGTTCTGGGTCAAGGTCAACAAGGCCGGGAAGATCGAGCGCGCGATTCCGCTCGAGGTCAGCGACCCCGTGCTCCTCCCCTATTTCCGCAAAGCGATGAACACCTGGGTGCTCCGCCCGGCCCAGGCGGGAGGCGCGGCGATCGATTCCTGGAACGAGCTGACGCTCGCGGGCCAGATCTCCTACTCGGTGGACGTCAAGCAGATCGTCGCGCTGAGAAGACCTCTTTAACGTCGCCTTCGCTCGTACGGGATCTGCCGCCTGCGGCGGCACCGGCCTGCGGCTCGCCTGTGGGCTCGACCGCAGGCCTGATCCCTCTCTCGCTGCGGCTCCCGCGGCGCGAGGCGTCCTCCGCTGCGCTCGCGGAGATTCCTCGCGCCGCGTACACACCCACCTGTGCCGCTCGCCGAATCTTTCCCTAGCTTCCTATCGAGGGTCCGATGCTTTCCGAGGCGCTGTTGGGTTTGTACGCGGCGCGCGAAGTCTCCCGAAGTAACCGAGGGAGGAGGCGCGCGCCGCGGTCGCGAGCGCGCAGTCGAGGGATCAGGCGAGCGGTCGAGCCCCTTTGGGCGAGCCGCTCGCCGGTGCGCCCGCAGGGCGCAGATCACTCGATTGCGTGCTCGCGACGGACTTCGCGGCGGTCGCCGACGCGGCGGGTGACTTTTGTCGCGTCGAGGTGCTCGAGGAGAGGGATGGCGAGCCGGCGTGTCAGGCCGAACATCTCCTTGAACTCGCCGACGTCGAGGGACGGCCTTACCCGAGGCGCGCAGGCGCGCGGCGACTTCGTCCACGGCGGACCGGGCGATGATCCAGCCGCCCGGCAGGCGCACGAGTGTGCCCTTCTTGGCGAGGTAACCGATCAGCCCCTCGACGACCTTCGGCCGGTGGCGCACGAGCTCCGCGGCCTCGCCCGGAGAGGGCGGGTTCAACCCGCGCTCCCCGAAAACCGCGGCGATGCGTTCGGCGAGGTCTCGCTCCGGGGCCGCCAGGTCTTCGCGACCGGGGGCTCGCGCCTCGTCTCCGGCGAGGACCAGCGCGCCTCGCGCGACGAGGGCCGCCTCGACCGCCTCGGCCCAGCGCGGATCGGCCCCGGGCAGAAGTCTCTGGAGAAGCGTGCTGCGAGACGTTCCGACGGCGCCGCTTCCGGCCTCGACGAGAGCCTTGAGCTCCGCCCCGACGCGTGTCACCAGGCGCCGAAGCGCGGGCTCGGCGAGATAACGCTCCGGCGAACGGCGAAGGGCGTGAAGCCGGCCGCTCTTCAGCGGCTCGGCAAGGGCCGCGCGGACGCTCTCCGTCGAGACGCCCGCCCGCTGAGCCAGGGCCTCTTCGCCGGCGCCGTGCTCGCGCCCCTCCTCGACCCAGGCCAACAGCCGTTCGGCGAGCGGTCCCTTCTCGACGCGGTCGAGCGCCTCGTGCCTGGCCGCATCGAGCCGCCCGCGCAGCGGCGCGGGGAGCGGGTCGAGGACGACCCCGCCGCCGATCGTCTGGACCGGTGAGAGACGCCGCACGACGAATCGGTCGCCCGGGATCGCGGCGATCGGGTCCGACAGACGAAGCTCGACGCGGGCCGAGGCGCCCGGGGCGACCTCGGAATCCCCGAGGACGCGGACCCTCGCGCGCGTCTCGGTGGCGAAGTGATGAAGCGATACCCGGTCCCCGCTCCTGACTCGGGGCGCGGCGCGCAGGAGTTCCATCCGGGCGTGCAGACGCTGCGTGACGGGCAGCGCACCCGGACGTCGCCAGCACGCAGACCGCGGCGCAGATCCTGAAGCTCGACGCCGGCCAGGTTCGCGCTGACCCTCTCGCCTGCCCGCGCGACCGGCTCCTCACGGCCGTGCACCTCGACGCGCCGGGCCCTCACGGGCCGCCGATCCGGCAGAAGCTCGAGCTTCTGGTCCTTCGAGATGGTGCCCGAGACAAGGCTCCCGGTGACGACCGGGCCGAAGCCCGTGATCAGGAACGCACGGTCGATCGGCAGCCGCGCGGACCGCTCCTCCCGCTCCTCCGCGCCGGCCCCGCGCGCCAGCGCCACGAGAGCCGCCTTGAGCTTCTCGAGTCCCTCGCCCGTCCGCGCCGAGACGGGGAGGATGGGCGCGTTCTCGAGAAAGGAGCCGCTCACCAGATCGCGCACGTCCGAAATGGTGACCGCGACGAGCTCGGAGGGCACGCGGTCGATCTTGGTCACCGCGACCGCGCCCGCCGTGAGTCCCAGCATCCGGACGATCTCGAAGTGCTCGCGCGTCTGGGGCATCACCGACTCGTCGGCGGCGACGACGAGGAGCACCGCCTGGATGCCGCCGGCGCCGGCGAGCATGTTGCGGACGAACTTCTCGTGTCCGGGAACGTCGACGAAGGACACCCGGACGCCATCCCACTCGGCATGCGCGAATCCGAGGTCGATCGTGATCCCGCGCTGCTTCTCCTCCGGGAGACGGTCGGCGTCGATCCCGGTGAGCGCCTTGACGAGCGCCGTCTTGCCGTGGTCGATGTGGCCGGCCGTGCCGATCAGGAAGCGCTGCACTCCCGGGAGCGTATCGCTTCCCCGGCCGCCGGGGCGGCGCGCCCGATGATAGCCTCCGCCGATGCAGGCCCGCATCGAGGAGGACCTCAAGTCCGCGATGAAGCGGGGCGACAAGCGGCGCGTCGCGACTCTGCGGCTGATGCTCGCGGGCCTGAAGAACGAGAAGATCCAGGCGCAGCGCGCGCTCACCGACGAGGAGATCGAAGCGGTGCTGCGCCGCGCCGTCAAGCAGCGCAAAGACTCGATCGAGCAGTACTCCCGGGGCGGCCGGCAGGACCTCGTCGACGCGGAAGGCGAAGAGCTGGCGATCCTCGAGGAGTACCTGCCGAAGGGGCTGTCCGACGCCGAGATCGAGGAGGCGCTCCGGGCCGTCATCGCGGAGAAGGGCTTCTCCTCCCAGAAGGACGTCGGGCTCGCGATGAAGGAGCTCATGGCACGCCACAAGGGACGCGTGGACGGGAAGAAGGCCCAGGAAACCGCTCGACGCCTGTTGCCGTGACTTCGGCTTCCCCCTCGGGCCCGCGCGAGGAGAGCGAGATCAAGGTGCCGGCCCCGGACCTCGCGCACGTTCGGGAGCGGCTTCGGGAGTCGGGCGCCACCCTGCGGGCGCCAGAGCACGACGAATCCAACTCCCTCTACGACGACGCCGAGCACAGGCTGTCGGGAAGCGGGCGCACGGTGCGCCTGCGCCGGGCGGCGGGGCGAACGATCCTGACGTACAAGGGCCCGGCTCGCTTCGAAGGCGGCGCGAAAGTGCGCGAAGAGCGGGAAGTGGACGTCTCGGACCCCGGCGAAGCGGCGGCCATTCTCGCCGGGCTCGGGCTCCAGCCGCGCTTCCGCTACGACAAGCGCCGCGAGGAGTGGGACTGCGAGGGATGCGTCGTGGCACTCGACACGACGCCCATCGGCACGTTCGTCGAGATCGAGGGCGACCCGCCGGCGATCCGGAACCTCATGGTCCGGCTGGGCCTCGACTTCACCGAGGCCATCCCCTACTCCTACGCGGAACTCTATCGGCGGCGGCGCAAGGAAGATCCTGCCCTTCCGCCGGACATGGTCTGGACCGCTTAGGTCCCGTGCGAGCGATCCTCCTCTGCGCGGGCCGGGGGATGAGGTTCCGGCCCGTCACCGAGTCGATCCCGAAGCCGCTGCTGCCGTTCCTCAACGTGCCTCTTGCGGTGGCGCAGCTCCGGCGGCTTCACGAGGCCGGCGTTGGCGAAGTAGCAGTTAATCTTCATCATCTCGGCGATCAGATCGAGAGCCACCTGAGCCAGGAGACGGCGCACTTTCCGGAGCTCTCGTTTTTCCCCGAGCCGGAGATCCTCGGCACCGCCGGCGCCTTGCGGAACGCTTCGGCGTTCCTCGCCTCCGGCGACTTTCTGGTGGTCAACGCCGACGCGGCGATCGCTCCCGACTTTGCCGGCCTGCTGGCCCGCCACCGGGATTCGGGCCGAGCCGCGACGCTCCTCGTCACGGAGAATCGGGATCCGGAGCACTACACGCCGCTTCAAGCCGAAGGGGATCGCATCGCGGCCTTCGGCGTCCACGGACCAGGCGCTCTGCTGTACACGGGCGTCTGCGTCCTGTCGCCGCGCCTGCTCCCGCGGATTCCCCCGGGCGAGACCGCCCTCGTCCGAGACCTGTGGCGGCCCCTCCTCGACGCCGGCGAGGAGACGATCGGCTTCGTCCTGCACGAGGGACCGTTCGCGGACCTCGGCCGCCCGCGCGATTTCCTCGGCGCTTCGCTCGAAGCGCTCGCTCGCGGAGGGCCCTTCCCGGTCGGCGGCGGGGATTTCGACCCACAGCTCCGTGTCCTCGCCCGGAGCCTGCCCGGCGATCTCGACGTCGCCGAAAGCGTGATCGGCCATGCCGGGATCGGTCGCGGCGCCGTGATCCGCCGCTCGGCTGTCTGGGACGGTGTCGCGGTCGGAAACGGCGCGCGTCTCACGGACTGCCTCATTGCGCGAGGCCGCGTTCCGGCCGGCGCCCAGCATGACGAAGCCCTTCTCTGGGCTCCCTCCGATGTCGACGAGGTCCGCGCCTACCCCTTGTCCGGGCTCGCTCGTGTCTGAGTCGCTCATGGGTTCCAGCCTCTCTCTCCCCGCCGGTAGAAAAGGGTCCGGATCTTCGCGGACTGCCCGAAGACGCGCACGACGGCCATCCGGTCGTGGGCGTCCCAGAGGTAGACCGAACCGGGCGTGCTCTCCCCGATCGGCGAGAAGGAACAAATGTCGGAGTTGTTGAAGCGAATGGGATCGTCGATGCGATCGAGGTAGCGTCCGCGGCTGCCCGGGTCGGGGACCCGGATGCCCGTCATGATCCCGGGCATCACGTCGTCGCGCGACCAGGGAAAGTAGACCCCGAGGTACCGGTCTACCCCGCTCGCGATCTCGGCGGTGCGCACGCCGTTGCCGTTTCCGTCGCCGTAGAGAGCCCACTCCCAGCGATCTCCGTCCTTGCGGAACTTGAGGCCCACGTTGCGCCCGCGGGATATGGCGTACGAGCGTGCATGGAAGAAGGCGACGGTCGTCTCGTGCACCGCCGACCGCACGGCCACCGACTGGCGCAGCTGCAAGACCGACGGCGTGGCGATCAGGATCGCGTAGACGGACATAACGAGCGCGATCACGAGCTCGGGCAGCGCCATGCCGGAGGCGGTCGAAAAGGGCCCGGGGCCCTTGGGACCCCGGGCGGGCGGCAGGCTCACCGTCCCTTGCCCACCGGGACGGCGTTCGCGGGCTTCTCCTTGGCCGCCGGGGGGGAAGAACGGCGGGGAGAAGACGACGAGAGGCGAATCTTGGACGTCAGCGTGGTCGGGCCGCTGATGGAGACGTAGGGCTTGAGGGTCAGGAAGAGCTTCTCGCCGATGCCTTTGACCTCCATGAGCTCTTCGGCGCGGGCGAACGGCTTCTCCTTGCGGCGCTCGACGATGAGGTTGGCCACCTTCAGGCCGATCCGGGGCAGGTTGGTCAACTCGGTTGCGGAAGCGGTGTTGACGTTGACCTTCTTTGCGGGGGCGGGAGCGGCCGGTTCCGCGCTGTCTCCGAAAGCGAGGGCCCCGGCTCCGAGGTAGAGAAGAACGGCGAGACTCGTGGCGCGAATCCTGGACGGATGCATCGCAGACTCCTTCGAAAAACGTGTATCGATCCGGAACGAGAGATGGGTGTTGTCCTCATCGGGTCTGTTTTTGCGATCAGGCGATCTCCATCGGCACCTCCTTTCGGAGCCGCGGAGATCGCGAAAGCCGTGCCGCGCGGCAATGACGAGCGCAAGTCGAGAAGCGGAAGAGGGTTAGCGCGCCGCGCGAGTGTCTTCGCGCTGCTGGCGTTCCGACAAGAAGACTGTCCAGGTTTCGCCGAAGCGAGCTGCAAGTCGCTGAGTCGCCGGCGCCCGCCGTTCCGTCAAGAAGTTCTGTCAGGCGTCCGATTGCTTGTCAGCGCCGCCGTATAGACTCGCTGCCCGTGGCGGGCAAAGAGATCGTCGTCGGCGTCTCCGGAGGCTCGGGAGCACAGCTCGCGCGCCGCTTCGTTCAGATCGCGCTGTCCGCCGAGGGGCTTTCACGCCTTCATCTCGTGATCTCGGACGCGGCCCTCCTGGTGGCCCGCAGCGAGATCGCGCCGTCGATCGGGACGGCCGAGGCCTGGCTCGAGAGCCTCGATGCGCCGCAGTCGGCGCAGCGTCGAATCACGCTCCACGACAACGCGAACGTCGGAGCGGCGATCGCCTCCGGGTCCTACCCGGCGGCCGGGATGATCGTGATCCCCTGCAGCGGCGGCACGCTCGGCTCGATCGCCAACGGCATCGCGCGCGATCTGCTGCAGCGCGCCGCCGACGTGTGCCTGAAGGAGCGGCGGCCGCTGGTGCTCGCGCTGCGCGAGTCGCCCTACTCCCTGATCCACATCGAGAACATGCGGCGCGCCACGCTGGCCGGCGCGATCGTGGCCCCGCCCCTGCCCGCGTTCTACATCGAGGCCCCCTCGGCCGAGCGCTTCCTGGACGCCTACTGCGTGCGCGCCGCGCGCCTGCTGGGGCTTTCGCCCCGCGGCGACCAGTTCCGGTGGACGGGAGCCGGCGCGGCGCCAGCCACGCGACGCCGCCCGAGACGGTGAGCGCCCGACCGGGCGTCCTCCGGTCTTTCCGGACGACGCTCGAGATGATCAAGTTCTCGCACACGCTGTTCGCGCTGCCCTTTGCGCTGCTTGCGGCCTTCCTCGCGGCGGACGGCTGGCCGCGGCCGGCGACGCTCGTCAAGATCCTCCTCGCGATGATCGGCGCTCGCAGCGCGGCCATGGCCCACAACCGCCTCGTCGACCGGGCCCTCGACGGCGCCAACCCGCGGACCGCGTCGCGGGCACTCCCTTCGGGCGCGCTTTCGGTGGGCTTCGTGCGCGTTTTCCTGGTCGTCTCGGTGGCGCTCTTCCTCGCCGCCGCCGCCAGCCTGAACCGCCTGACGCTCCTGCTGTCGCCGGTCGCGCTGGCGCTGCTCGCGCTCTACTCGTACACGAAACGCTTTACGGCGCTGTCCCACCTCGTGCTCGGACTTTGCCTGGCCCTGGCCCCCGTCGGCGCCTGGATCGCCGTCCGCGGGTCCCTCGAGACGTTGCCGATCCTGCTCGGGTTGGCCGTCCTCTTCTGGACGGCGGGATTCGACGTGCTCTATTCCCTTCAGGACGAGGCGCACGACCGGAGCGTCGGTCTCAAGTCGATTCCCGCCCGCTTCGGCGCCCGGCGAGCGCTCGGGATCTCGGCGGCGTTTCACGGCGCGATGCTGATCCTGCTCGCCGCGGTGTGGTGGCTTTCCGGCGGAGGCTGGATCTTCCTCGCCGGCCTTGCGGCGACCGCCGCGGCGCTCGTCTACCAGCACGCCATCGTGAAACCCGGCGACCTGTCGCGCGTGGACGCCGCGTTTTTCACGGCCAACGGATTCGTGTCGGTCACGCTCGCGCTTTGCGGAATCGCCGAAGTGCTGACGCGGTAGCGCTTCGCATTAGAATCGGACTCCGATGGCGATTCCGACCGAGGGCGACGTCAAGCTGCGTCACGTGGCCGTGGATGGGCCGATCGGCGTCGGCAAGACGTCTCTCGTCGAGATGCTGGCGCGGAAGTTTCACGGGACCAAGATCCTGGAGGACGTGGACAACCCGTTCCTGCCCGACTTCTACAAGAAGAAGAAGGGCGCCGCCTTCCAGACCCAGCTCTTCTTCCTCCTGTCGCGCTACCAGCAGCAGCAGGAGATCGCGCAGATCGACCTGTTCACGAACCTCGTCGTCGCCGATTACCACTTCCCGAAAGACAAGATCTTCGCCTGCCTGAACCTCGACGACTCGGAGCTCCTGATCTACGACCGGCTGTACACGCTGCTCTCGGAGTCCGTGCGCAAGCCGGACCTCGTCATCTATCTGCAGGGGTCGCTCGAGACTTGCCTGAAGCGGATCAAGAAGAAGACCCGCACGCTCGAGAAGTCCGTGACGCCGGAATATCTGGCGCAGCTGATCGAGGCCTACAACTACTACTTCTACCACTACGAGGAGACGCCCCTGCTCGTGGTCGACACCAACGAGATCGACTTCGTCAACCGGCCCGCCGACTTCGACGACCTGGTCAGCCAGGTGCAGAGGGCCCGCAAGGGCGTGCAGTACTACGTCAAGGCGGCCCCGGCGACGTAAGGCCCGAGTCGGGGACAAACCTGGCCCCAGATGGACAAAATCCAGACCTGACCCCGGAAGGACAAACCTGACCCCAAATGGACAAAGTCCAGACCTGACCCCGGTATAATCCCCGGGTCGCCCTGATCGGCGGCGATCCCCATTTCGGGGACGTCGACCGAGAGGCAAGGAGCGAGTCATGTCCACCCTCCCGGAGCGGGAGCCCCTCTCGATCCCGCAGCTCGTCGCGGCCAAGGGCCGCGAAAAGATCGCGATGATGACGGCCTACGACGCGCCGACGGCCGCCCTGCTCGACGCAGCCGGCATCGACGTTCTGCTCGTCGGCGACTCGGTCGAGATGGCGGTCTACGGCGAGCCGAACACGCTGTCGGCCACGATGGACTCGATGGTGCGGCATGCCCGGGCGGTCGCGCGCGCCGCCAAACGCGCCGTCGTCGTCGGCGACATGCCCTTCCTCTCGTACCAGGCCGAGCCGGCCCGCGCCGTCGAGAACGCGGGCCGCTTCCTGGCCGAGGCCGGATGCGCGGCGATCAAGCTCGAGGGCGGGCGGCGGATCCTCCCCGCCGTCGAGGCGATCCTGGCGGCCGACATCCCGGTGATGGGTCACGTCGGGCTGACGCCGCAGTCATACCGGAAGCTCGGAGGCTTCAAGGTCCAGGGGCGCGAGACCGAATCCGCGCGCCAGATCCTCGCGGACGCACAGGCCCTGGCCGAGGCGGGATGCTTCGCCATCGTGCTGGAGTGCGTGCCGGAGGCGCTGGCCGCGGAGATCACTCGGGAGCTCCCGATCCCGACGATCGGCATCGGCGCCGGGCCCTCGTGCGACGGCCAGGTTCTCGTCTTCCACGACGTCGTGGGGCTGACCCGCGACCTGCGGCCCAGGTTCGTCCGGCGCTACGCGGACCTCTCGACCGTGATCGAGGAGGCCGCGCGGGCCTTCACGAAGGACGTCAAGAGCGGCGCCTTTCCCTCGCGGGAGGAGTCCTTCACGGGACCGAAGCCGGCCACCCTGCGGAGGGTCAACTGAGAACGCCGGCAAAGCTCGCCGCATAGAGGCGTCCCTCCGATGATCACGGTCCGGGATCTGCCGGAGCTGCGCGCGCGGATCGCCGAGGCCCGCTCCGCCGGCCATCGCGTCGGCTTCGTGCCCACGATGGGAGCGCTGCACGAGGGCCATCTCTCGCTCGTGCGCCTGGCCCGCCGGGAGACGCCGTTCGTGGCCGTTTCGATTTTCGTCAACCCGTTGCAGTTCGGGCCCTCCGAGGACCTGGCGCGCTACCCGCGGCGGGAGGACGAAGACGCGCGGCTCCTCGAGAAGGAGGGCGTCGATCTTCTCTACCTTCCCGATGCCGCGCGCTTCTATCCCGAAGACTTCTCGACCGCCGTCGAGGTGGCGGGAGCGTCCGAAGGCGGCGAAGGGGCGCGGCGGCCCGGCCACTTTCGCGGCGTGGCCACGGTCGTGGCGAAGCTCTTCCAGCAGGTGCAGCCCGACGTCGCCGTCTTCGGCCGCAAGGACCTTCAGCAGGTCGCCGTCATCCGGCGAATGGTGCGGGACCTCGACTTTCCGTTGCGCCTCGTCGTCGGAGAGACGGTGCGCGAGGAGGACGGCCTCGCGCTGTCCTCCCGGAACGCCTACCTCTCGCCCGAGGAGCGCCGCCGAGCGGCCGACCTCTCCCGCGCGCTCCGGGCGGCGAGCGGCCGGGCCGCCCACGGCGAGACGGACGCGCGGCGCCTCGAGGAAGACACGCGACGGCAGCTCGAGGCCGCCGGGCTCGCGGTCGACTATGTCGAAGCCGTGGAGGCCGATACGGCGCGGCGGGTAGAGACCGTGGCTCCGGGCGTGGCCCTCGCCGCGGCGGTCCGGCTCGGGAAGACCCGGCTCATCGACAACGTTTTCCTGCTTGACCCGGCAAAACCAGGCGCATAAGGATCACCCATGGCGACCACCCCGACTCTCGAAAGCCCGCCGGCGGCCGCCGCCGCGACCGATCCCTTCCTCTTCGGCGGCCGGCCCTTCACCTCGCGACTGATCGTGGGCACGGGCAAGTACGCGACCTTTCCGCTCATGAAAGAGGCCCTCGAGGCCTCCGGCGCCGAGATCGTCACGGTCGCCGTGCGGCGCGTCAACCTGACCGACCGCAGCAAGGAATCGCTTCTCGACTTCATCCCGAAAGGGATGACGCTTCTTCCGAACACCGCCGGCTGCTACACGGCCGAAGACGCGGTCCGCGCCGCGCGTCTGGGCCGCGAGGTCGGACTCTCCGACTGGGTCAAGCTCGAGGTCCTGGGCGACGAGCAGACGCTGTGGCCCGACAACGAGGCGCTGCTGGCGGCCACGATCACGCTGGTCCGGGAAGGCTTTGTCGTGTTCCCGTACACGTCCGACGACCCGATCGTCTGCCGGAAGCTGGAGGACGCGGGCGCGGCCGCCGTGATGCCGCTCGGCGCGCCGATCGGATCGGGGCTCGGGATCCAGAATCCGAACAACATCGCGCTCATCCTGGAGCGCGCGAAAGTGCCGGTCATCATCGATGCGGGCGTGGGCACGGCCTCCGACGCCTGCGTGGCGATGGAGCTCGGCGCAGCCGGCGTCCTGATGAACACCGGCATCGCCGGCGCGAAGGATCCGGTGCGCATGGCCCGGGCCATGCGCGACGCCGTGCGGGCGGGGCGCGACGCCTGCCTGGCCGGGCGGATCCCGAGGAAGCGCTACGCGACGGCCTCGTCGCCTCTGGACGGAGTCATCGGCAAGTAGGGCTAAACGTCTGTAGAGACAAGGTTTGAGTTCGGCCCGCCGCGGCGGAAGATTTCGTCCGGCCACAATCCTCTTGCAACGCTTTCAATCCGCGTGCTACTTTCCGCCAGCTTTTACAGAGACCCCGCAGAATTCAATCGCCGCCTTTATGATTTTCCTTCCCCCATCCGTACGCCCCTGCGGGGCGGCGTCCGTGCGTTCGAAAGGGGGTCGGTCCGAGTAATGCTTCGATCCGGCGCGCGTGCGCCGGGTGTCCAACGTGCTTCGATTCATCATTCTTTTACGCCGGAGCGGACAACCGCCCGGCACAGGGGATAAAACCCGGGAGATCTGTTACTTTCATGATGCAGCAATACACCGACAAGAATCTCACCTGCGTTGACTGCGGGGGCACCTTCCTGTTTTCCGCCGACGATCAGGAGTTTTACGCGCGCAAGGGTTTCACCAACGAGCCCAAGCGCTGCAAGGTCTGCCGCGACAAGCGCAAGGCCTCGTCCGGCGAAGGGCGCGAGCGCACCTTCTACGACGTGACCTGCGACGGCTGCGGCAAGCAGACCCAGGTCCCGTTCAATCCGACCAACGGCAAGCCCGTCTACTGTCGCGAGTGCTACTCGGCGCGGCGGTCGCAGCAGGCTTACTGAGTCGTCCTTTCACCTTCAGGAAGCCCCGGCATTCGCCGGGGCTTTTTTTGTTATCGTCGAAGCGAGTTTGGAGCTCAATGTGGCGATGAAAGTCTCCCCCGACGATACGGCGACGCGGCCGGCCGGCAGCGTCGTCGGAACCGTCGGCGGGACTCCGCTGGTCGAACTCCCCGGGTTCGCCCGCGGCGCCGCGCGGCTCTTCGCCAAGCTCGAGTGGTTCAATCCCGGCGGCAGCGTCAAAGACCGGATCGCCCGGGCCATGGTCGACGACGCCGAGGCGCGAGGGCTGCTGAAGCCCGGCGGGACGATCGTCGAGGCGACGTCGGGTAACACGGGCGTCTCGCTCGCCATGATCGCCGCGTCGCGCGGATACCGGTGCGTGCTCGTGATGCCCGAGGGATACGGCCCGGTCAAAGGCAGGCTCATGTCGGCGGCCGGGGCCGAGGTCGTGCGCACCGCCGCGGACGAAGGCATTCGCGGCTCGATCGCCCGCGCCGAGGAGATCCAGCGCTCGACGCCCGGCGCCTGGATCCCGAACCAGTTTCACAACCCGGCCAATCCCCGCGCCCACTACGAGACCACCGGACCCGAGATCGCGGACCAGGCGCCCGGACGCATCGACGCCTGGGTCGCGGGCGTCGGAACGACCGGCACCTTCACGGGCGTGGCCCGGTATCTCGGCGAGCGTTTCCCCGGGATCCTGCGCGTGGCCGTCGAGCCGCAGGGATCGATCCTGAACGGTGGCGAGGTCGGCCCGCACGAGGTGGAGGGCATCGGGCTCTCCCAGATCTGGCCGATCCTGGACCGCAGCCTCATCGACGAGATCATCACGGTGCCCGACGCGCCGGCGTTCGAAACCTGCCGCGCGCTCGCCCGCGAGGAAGGCCTCTTCGCCGGGGCTCGTCGGGAGCCGCCGCCGCCGCCGCGCTCGAGATCGCCAGAAGGCTCGGGCCGGGAAAGACCGTCGTCACGCTCCTCCCCGACGGGGCGGAGCGGTATCCGGGGCAGGGCATTTTCGAAAGGTCATGAGTCATGAGCCCAACGCGTCTCGCTGAGCCTCCCGTCGATGCCTCCGGACCCGCCCCGAGCGCCGGAAAGAAGCCTCTGGGCTTCTCCACCGAGTGCATCCACGCGGGCAACGAGCCCGATCCGTCGACCGGGTCCGTCACGGTCCCGATCTACCAGACCTCGACCTACGTCCAGGAGGGCCTGGGCAAGAACAAGGGCTACGAGTACGGGCGCACGCAGAACCCGACCCGATCGGCTCTCGAGGAAAACCTCCGGGTCCTGGAGCGCGGCGCCGGCGCGAAGGCCTTCGCCTCGGGGATGGCGGCGATCACCGCGATCTCGACGCTCGTCAAGCAGGGCGACCACGTCGTCTGCTCCAACATGACTTACGGCGGAACCTACCGGTACTACACGAAGATCCTGGCGCGGTACGGCGTCGAGTTTTCGTTCGTGGACACGGCCCGGCCCGAGGAGGTGGAGCGCGCGATGCGTCCCGAAACGCGCCTGCTGCACCTCGAGTCGCCGACGAACCCGACGATGCAGCTGGCCGACATCGGGCTGCTCTCGGAGATTGCCCACCGCACGGGCGCCGTCGTCGTCGTGGACAACACGTTCGCGTCCCCGTACCTCCAGCAGCCCCTCCTCCTCGGCGCCGACATCGTCATGCACTCGACGACGAAGTTCCTCGGCGGCCATTCCGACACCGTCGGCGGCATCGCCGTGGCGAAGTCGCAGGAGCACGTCGACTGGCTGGGCTTCGTCCAGAACAGCTCCGGGGCGATCCTCTCGCCCATGGACTCCTGGCTCGTCCTGCGCGGGATCAAGACACTCGTCGTCCGCATGGAGCGGCACGAGGCGAACGGCCGGGCCGTGGCGGCCTGGCTTTCGAAGCACCCGAAGATCCGCAAGGTGTACTACCCCGGACTGCCGGACCACCCGCAGCACGCGCTGGCGAAGAAGCAGATGAAGGGCTTCGGGGCCATGATCTCGTTTGACCTCGGCTCCCTCGACGCGGCGACGGCCTTCCTGGCGCAGGTGCGCCTCTGCTCGCTCGGAGAGAGCCTCGGAGGCGTCGAGACGCTCATCTCCCACCCGGCCACGATGACGCACGCCTCGATCCCCGACGAGGAACGCAACCGCCTGGGGGTGACTCCGGGCCTGGTGCGGATCTCCGTCGGAATCGAGGACGTCGAGGACATCCTGGCGGATCTCGATCGGTCGCTGGAGGCCGTGCGGTAGCCGTCGGGATCCTCGTCCTCACCACGGCGACTGCCGCCTTCGCGGCGGGGGCCGAGACGCCCGCGTGCGGCGGTTTCGGCCCGGCGTTTCTGGCCGAGGTCAACGCCGAGCGCGCGGCGGCGCAGGTTCCGCCGCTGACCCTCTCTCCTGAGCTCTGCCGCGCCGCGCAGGCGCGCGCCGAGGAGATCGGCGCCGCCGGCAGTCTGAGTCGCGGGACGGTCTCGGGCCAGAAACTCATCGACCGCGTCGCCCGATCCGGCTACCGGGCCAGCGCGCTCTCGCAGCCCGTCGTCCAGGCCCCGGGCGATCCGGCGGCGGTCGTCGCCGAATGGCGCAGGATGTCCAGCTCGGCCTTCAAGGACGTGCGGAACCCCCGGTACCGCGACTTCGGAGTCGGCGCCGCGTGGCTCGATGGCGTGCCGGTCTATGTCCTGCTTCTCGGCGTCAGCAGCGCCGAGGACTTCGCCGGCCGGACCCGGAGCCTTCGCGATCCCGAGCGTGTCCGGGCCGAGCTTCTCGCCGCTGTGAACCGCGAGCGCAAGGCGAAGAAGCTGCCGCCTCTGCGCTCCGACCCCAGGCTCGAGGCGGCCGCCCAGCGCCACGCCGAAGACATGCTCGCGCGGGGTTACCACGGCCACCGCGGCACCGACGGCACGCTGGCGATGCAGCGCGCGCGCCGCGAGGGCTACGACGCCCGGGGAGTCGCCGAGAACATCGCGAAGGGACAGGGCTCCGTCGAGGAAGTCATGAAGGGCTGGATGCGCAGCCGGGAGCACCGGGAGAACATCCTGGAGCCCTCCTTCGTCGACGCCGGATTCGGCCTCGCCGTCGGAAAGCCGTCGGAAGGCGATGAGGTTCTCTGGGTGCAGGTCTTCGGCCGCCCCCAGGGCTCCTGACGGTCAGCGGAGCAACGCGAGGCCCTGAGCGGCCTCCGACAGAGACACCTGCTGCGGCAGGTACCGGCCCTCGACCCACACGATCCGCTGCCGTTCGAGAGACTCGCGCAGGCGGCCGCCGGCCGCCCGCAGACCCCCGGCGGTCCCCACGGCTTCGACCAGCCCCCAGGGCGAACCTGACGGCGGCACCGGATCGAGCGACCAGACGAAGAGCGGCACGCGGATCGACTCCAGGTAGCGGCGGACGATGCCGGGCGAGTAGTGACTGGCGTCCGGCGAAGCGTCCGGAAGGACCAGCACCACGGCCCGCCGGCCGAAGCTCGCATAGGCGTTCAGCCCGGCCACCGCGACGGCGTCGGCGTACATCGGAAAGAGGCCCGACGGCTCGGGGTTGCTGATGGCGCCGAGCAGGAAGGTCAGGCTCTTTCCGCGAGCCGCCGAAAACTCGCTCGAGGCGGGAAAGAGAGCGGCGGGCACGGCCGCCCCGGGGAATCCCCGGGCGCGCGGCCAGAGGAACCGAACGGCGTCGTCTTTCTCGAGCGGCAGGTCGGGCACGAGGCCGCGCATCCGGCGCGGGACGCGGCCGCCCTTCAGGCTCGACTGCGTCTCCGAAGCGTTGTCGTCGCGCACGATCCAGATGTGAGCCCCGCCCTCCTCGACCGCCGCAACCCGCAGGGGCCCGGACGGCCCGCGGAAGAGCTCCTCGAGGACGTCGATCGGCGGCAGCGTAGCCTTTTTCGCCAGACGCACCGGCACGCCCGTCAGCTCGGTTTGCGCCTCGGCTCCGGTTCCGCCGCCGATCGCCAGGTCGTCGCGCGACGCCATCCCGTTGCCGAACTCCAGCTCGACGGTCAGGATGTGCGAGGTCTCGGGAGCGTAGGCCGGGATCTCGACACTCCGATCCGCGCGGAGCGGCAGCGCCCTGCCGTCGAAGCTGACCTCGATCTTCGCCGGCGCCTCGCCCGTCAGGCTCTGCCACGAGATCTGCGCTGCCCGCGCCCGGCCTCGGGCGTCGCGCTCGAGAAGGATCTTCGCCTCCGCCGGCGGCCGCGGGAGGTTGAGCCACTGCCGCGCCCGCGGCAATTTCCCGTTCTTCCGCGTCGAACGCCCGCGCCGCCAGCTCGTGAGGCACGAGGTCGCGGCCGAAGTCGACCTCGGCGGTCCACGGGGGCTGCGAGAGCCGGCCGACGGGCCGGCCATCCAGCTCGAAAGCGACGGCCGCCACGGGGCCGGCGACGAGGACGGTGACGGGATGAGTCCCGGTGACGAGTCCGAGAAAGAGCGAGGCGAACGCCAGGGAGGCGGAAGCCGTAGGCCTCCCCTACCGCTTTTTCCGGGGCCGGGCAGCCGCCTTCGAGGCCGCCTTCTTAGCCGCGGGGACCCGTCCCCTCTTCGCCGTCATCTTCTCGATCCACGTTGTGAACCCCGGAGACGCCCAGTCCACGCTGTACCCGAGCACTTCCGGCAGCTCGTACGTGTTGACCTTCTGGATCGTTTCCCGCACGGCTTCGAAGTGACGGGCGAGGGTCTTGATGATCAGGAGCATCTCGCCGTCGTCGCACACCCGGCCCTTCCAGCGGTAGACCGAGTGGACGTTGGGGACGATGTTGACGCAGGCGGCGTGGCGGCTCCGGACCAGGGCGTGGGCCACGTCGAGCGCCTGTTCCTCCGTTCCGACGGAGGTGACGACGACCATGAGCTCCTGTTTCGCCACGGCGGGCATTCCATGCTGTTCCCCGGGCTGTGTCAAGCGAGGCGGGGAAGAACGACGCCCGCCTGCGTGTTAGACTCTGCGGCCGTTCTTTGAGTCTCGTGCGTCAACCTCGATGGGGGCGAAACGGCTTCGACGGGGACGATTGCGCGAGAGGTTGCATGCCGAGGTCTCACCCCTCCTCGTTAAAGCAGGGTGAAAAACAGTAGCTGCGAACAACAGCAACTTCGCTCTGGCTGCTTAATTAAGTAGCCTCGTTTGTCGTGTAGCGCACCCGCCGCGCCTCGGCAGACGTCGCGAAATGCGGGTGTAGCCGCTCCGGATCTCCGGACGGAGCGGCGAAATAAATTCGGGGTTGCCCTGCCGCCGTTTTGCCTCTTCTCGAGGCGGTGGGGCGAGAACTTCAGAAGAGGCTGAGCATGGAGTGGCCTCTCCCGTAGCGCTTCCGGACGCGGGTTCAACTCCCGCCGCCTCCACCATTAAACCGCTCCTGGCTTCTGGCCTGCCCTCGTTAGCGGATCGCTTCCGCCCATTCGTTCGGGGAGCGAGTTTGCTAAGGTCGTCGTCGTGTCCGAGCGTTCCACCGAGCCGATACGCGACTTGCTCGACTCCCTCTATCGCGCCGATTCGGGACGAATCCTGGCGACGCTGATCCGCCTGCTCGGCGATTTCGATCTTGCCGAAGAGGCGATGCACGAGGCCTTTGCGGCTGCGCTGAGCGCGTGGCCGAGCAGCGGCGTCCCCGCCAACCCGCGCCCATGGTTGATCTCCACGGCCCGCTTCAAGGCCATCGATGCCCTGCGCCGACGGGCGAGATTCGATGCGTCTCAGGACGAGCTCGCGCGCCATCTCGAAGCGCGCTGGAGCTCGGCGGACGGGTCCGAGGAGGGGGACAGCCTCGAGGATGATCGGCTGCGCCTGATCTTCACGTGCTGTCATCCGTCTCTCGCGCCGGAAGCGCGCGTTGCGCTCACCTTGCGTGAAGTGTGCGGGCTGACGACCGAGGAGATCGCAAAGGCCTTCCTCATCACTCCGCCCACGCTCGCGCAGCGCATCGTGCGCGCGAAGACCAGGATACGAGAGACACCGATTCCGTACGAGGTGCCGACGCCTCAGGAATTGCCGGAGCGACTGGGCGCGGTGCTTCAGGTCGTCTATCTGGTCTTCAATGAGGGCTACTCTGCGGCGGCAGGAGCGGAGGTCACGCGGGCCGAGCTCACCGGCGAAGCGATTCGACTGGGCCGGTTGCTGGCCGATCTTCGGCCGGAGCCGGAAGTCCTCGGGCTGCTGTCCCTGATGCTGCTGCAGGAATCCCGTCGCGCCGCGCGAACCTCCCCGGCCGGAGAGCTGATCCTGCTCGAGAACCAGGATCGCTCGCTCTGGAACCGGGAGCAGATTGCGGGGGGAGTGGCCTTGCTGGAACAGGCTCTGAAGTCCCGCCGCTTCGGCTCTTACACCCTCCAGGCCGCGATTGCGGCCGTTCATCTGGAGGCGGAATCGGCCGCCCTAACGGACTGGCCGCAGATCGTTGCGCTCTACGACCGATTGCTGCGGATTCAGCCTTCGCCGGTCGTACGGCTGAATCGTGCCGTGGCGATCGCCATGCGCGATGGTCCGGAGGCCGGTCTGACGCAGATCGACGCGTTGCTGGAACATGGCGAGTTGGAAAACTACTACCTGGCGCATTCCACCCGTGCGGACATGTACCGCAGGCTCGGCAGGACAGCCGAGGCCCGGTCCGCCTATGAGAAAGCTCTGGCGCTGACCCAACAGGAACCCGAGCGGCAATTCCTGCAGGAGCGGATTCGGCAGCTGAAATAAAACCTGGGATGACTGTCGATTTTCCGTCTCCCCAACGACGATAGGACAGGAGAACGATGAGCTACGGCTCCTGAATGAGCAGGAGACGAGTGATAGGGACAACCCCCGGAAACCAAGGAGAAAAAGTCATGCCACAGTATCTGGTCGCCAACTACCTCCCCGACGACTTCGACCCGTCCACCGTCACCGAAGCGATGGTCGAACAGATCCACGCGGTCAACCGCGAGATGATTGCTGCCGGCGTGAGGAAATTCGCCTGCGGCATTTCCCCGCCCGCCAACGCCAAGACGGTGCGGAAGCAGTCCGACGGAACGGTGGCCGTCACCGACGGGCCGTATATGGAAACCAAGGAGCACATCGGCGGTTTCTGGATACTGGAAGCCGCGGATATTGACGAGGCGCTTGCGTGGGCGCGCAAGGGTTCGATCTTCCGCGGTTCCGTGGGCGAGGTGCGCGAACTTCTCTTCTTCCCGGACCCGAAGGGAGCAACTGAGCGGCAGTGACAACACTGCCAGCGTTGCCGGCCTGACGGGCCGCTGTCGGGGTGCCGCCTGGAAACGAGGAGGAATGGATGAAATACATCTGCCTGGGCTTTGTCGAGCCCGGCACGTTCGAAAACATGTCCGAGAGCGACCGCAACACCATGCTGGACGAGTGTTTCTTCTACAACGACGAACTGCGGAGGAACGGACATTTAATCGCTGAGGAACCTCTCCAGCCCGCCAACACGGCGGTGACCGTGAATTGGACGAACGGAAAGATTGCCGTGACGGACGGTCCGTACGCCGAAACGAAGGAACACCTGGCTGGAATTCAGGTGCTCGAAGCGCGAGATCTGAATCACGCAATTCAGCTCATTTCCCAACATCCGGGAGTGAAGTGGAAGTGTGGAACGGTCGAGATACGTCCAGCGGCGGATTTGAACGAAATGATGACGGAGAGCGAGCGGCGACGGCGAAAGGACGCCTCGCGATGAAGCCGGCAGACTGACTTCCGGAAAGCAAAAGCCCGTCGGTCGGGCGGACAAGAACACGGACAAATTGGAGGAGTAGGGCGAAATCATTCAGGAATTCGCAAGAATCCCGCGCCTTCAACTCCCGCCGCCTCAAAGATCAAACCCCTAGGAATCGGGTGGTTCCCGTCGCAGCCTGTTCGGTTTCGTCCCTCCATGTTTCGGCTCGTTCCGGCCGCCTGTCGTCAGGTCCGAAGTCGCTACTCTCCCCCGGGGGGGCCCCGTCCAAACGCCCGTCTCGCGTCGAACTCGTATGCTGACAACGTTTAGGCGCCCTCAAAGACTGCGCTGTACCTGTCCTTTCGGACCTCCGACACCTGTCCTCGAGGACAGGAATCGCGATACAATTAGGGTCCCGCTGGACTTTGCCGGGGCAGGCCCCCCGAGTCGCAGCGAATCGAAAGGCGGCTCGGAACGAAGGAGGCTCCCATGGGGGTCCATGATGGGTCGAACCTGCTCCGATCGTCCGATTCCCGGATTCGTGCCGAGTCGAGGTTCGGCGAGGCCGTCCGGGAAGGCGAGACGGCGCTCTGCCTCGACTGCCTGGTCACCTTCAGCGTCCGGAACCGGACGTGTCCCAAGTGCGGCGGCGATCAGTTCTGGCTGGTGGCCAAGTGGATGCAGGCCCCCGTCCGCACGTGCCCGGTCGCCGTTCCGTTCCCGGAGGAACGCGCACAGGGGCCGATGCGAATCCGACAAGCAAGCTGAGACCCAGGCCGGGCGCGGGAGCCCGGTTCGTCTGGCCAGAGCTGACGAGGGTCCTACGGCACCGGGACGAAGGGCGTCGATCTGCGACGCGCGCGTTTGCCGCAGGGGCGTCGATAAGGGCGGCGCCCCTGGGGCCGAGTTCGCGGCCGCTGTCACCGCCCGAGCACGGCCTGGAGCCGGCGGACGCCCTTCGAGATCTCGGGGACGCTCGTGCCGCCGAATCCGAGGACGAAGCCCTGGCGTGAGGCCTTTCCGACATAGCAGGACGAAAGGGGCATCACCCAGAGTCCCTGCCGCGCCGCCCGCTCCGCGACGTCGCGATCGCCCGGCCCGTTCGACAGGTTCGCGACCAGGTGCATGCCGGCTTCGTCCCCGAGCACCGTCAACCGGTCGCCGAGCTGCGCCCGGATCGCGGCGACCAGGGCGGTGCGTCTCTCCTGATAGAGCACCCGCGTCCCGAGGATGGCGCGCGAAGTGGCCCTCCCGGATGAAATCGGCCAGGACCGTTTGCGCAAACGTCGGCGGGAAGATGTCCGTCGCGTCGCGGACCGCGGCGAAGCGCGCGACGAGGTCGGCGGGAATGACGATGTATCCGAGGCGCCTCGTAGTGATAGAGGCCGGACCTCACCCCGCGAACGTTTGACACGAGGCTCGAGGCCGGCCATCTCGCGCAGACCTTCTGCCTGCTGGCGACCTCCCGCGGACTCGGCTCCTTCGTCGGCGACACGCTCCAGGATTCCGCGATCGAGGAGCTCATCGGCCTTGATGGCATCCGCGAGTTTCCCGTCTATCTCTGCGGAGCGGGCGTCCCGGCGGCCGCGAGGGCAACCTCGAGGGTGAGGGCAAGTGGAGCGCGCGGGAGTCGTTGAGGCGACCCGTCGCGCGGGCGCAGCCCGCGGCTACGCTTCTTTTCGACCGTCGATGAAGGTGCCGTCGATCGAGTAGCGCGGCCGGCCGCCATCGGGTCCCGTCTCGCGGGATTCGGTCTCGTGCCGGACGATGATGCTCGTCGGGTCGATCGTCGCCGTCGGAATCCTGTGACCGCCGAGCTCCACGAGCTCACCGTGCCAGTTGGAGAGAAAGCGCCCGATTTCCGTAATGGCACCATTGCGATCGCCTGGCACGAGGAATCCGTAGACGGCGCCAACCAGCTGTTTCGCCTCGACGAACTGGTAGCGCTGACTGCCCTCCGGAATCGAGTCCTGAGGCGCCTGACGGCTGCGGCTAGTGTGCACGCCCGTTTCTCCGTTGCCGCGCCGACTCCACGAGCTCGTTGAGGATGTCGCTGACTCGTCGGTCCTCGACGTGCAGGCATGCCGCGACGAGTCGGACGATGAAGCCTTCCTCGAGAAGCGGCGTCGGAATTCCCTCGCATGCCTTGACGCAGGCCGCTGTCCGCGCCGCTTCCGCCGACTGAGAAGAGTCACTCCCGGAGGGGCCGCGCTCGCTGTTAGAAACCGCCGGCCGATGATTACGAGCCTCCTCCGGGAGCCGGGACATACTGGGGAAATTTTTCCACGGCGTCTCCCCAGGATTTTGTACGGTTCCGTACGCAACGGCACGATCCCTCCCGGGGGCTATGCCCGTGGAGAGCGCTCGCCCTTACTGGCTCGCCGGGTGGTGTACGGAACCGTACCGATACCCGAAGCCTTCGGTGGAAGACTTCCCTCGCAGCCTCGGCTCCCGGAGGCGGATCGCACGCACCGTCGCCTGGTCCCGGATCGGGCGCGGCCCCTCCGGGAGCAATTTTTTTACCAGCCCTTTTCGCGGGTTTTCGTCGAGCCCGACAGGTCGCTCACTCCCGTCCGAGCCGAAGACCGACATATTCGCCGACCAGGATCGCCGCCGGGTAGAGCACATCTTCCTCGTGCTGCGCATGGGCGATGATCTTGCTCGCGACCTGGAGGTACTCGGGGTGGTTCTCTTCGGTGGCGGCCCGCATGAGGTCCCGCACAGCGAGGACGATGAGCCGGTGGTCCTCGAGCATTCGCGGCATTTCCGCTTTCAGCTTGGCCACTCTCGGGAGGATCGCCTTCATCTCCGGGGTCAGCTCGCCGCGTGCGAGCAGCGGGAGGAGCTTCAGCGGGGGAACCGCGTACCGTTCTTCCAGGAACATGTGGGGAAAGAGAACCTTCATCACCGCGACGGCCGCCGTGCCGGTGCGGCCGCCTGCCTTCTCCGCCCGCCAGAGCACCTCTCTGAGGTCCCCGTGCTCGGATTTCGATGAGCCCGGAGTGTCCGATTCCGTCATGAGACTCCTTCAGGCATACGCCGTACGGACCTGCCCCCGCCCCGCTCGCTTTCCCTCGTAGAGGGCCCGATCTGCCACTTCGAAGAGATCCCGTCCTCCGCCAGGGCCGGCTGCTGCCGTCCCGGCTCCGATCGTCACCGTGACGGCGCGCTGGTGGCCGAGCGCGCGCACTGGATCGGCGCGAAGCCGTTCCAGGATCGTCTCGGCCTGACGCCGTGCGGCCTCCGGACCGGCGCCCGGCATAAGAAGGGTGAACTCGTCCCCTCCCCACCGCGCCGCGACGTCGGCGATGCGTTTCGAGCTCTCGAGCACTTCCGCCACGCGTATCAGCGTCGCGCTTCCGAAGGAGTGGCCGAGCTCGTCGTTCAGGGTTTTCAGCTGATCGACGTCGATGAGCAACAGGGAAAGCGGCTCCCCGAACCGCGCGGCATGCGCGAGAGCCCGGTCGTAGTGGCCGCGAAACGCGCGGGGATTGACGAGGTTCGTCAGCGGGTCCCGCTCCGACAGCATGCGATAGGCATCCCGTCCGTTCTGGAGCCGGTCGGCGCTCCGGCCGGAAAGGAATCCGACCGCGGCGAAGACGATGCACGTGCCGACGAGGGCGTAGACATAGAAGAAGGCATTCTCGCGAAGATCGGAGGACACACGCGCCCCGGCGAGGACACGAAGGAGAAGGGCGCCGGCCGGCGCGCCGACTCCGAGGAGAGCGCCGCCCAACGCGTACCTCCGGGCATAGGAGCCGACACGTCTCCGAGCTCTCTCGAACGCCCGCGCCTTCGACGAGGACCGGATCGCCAGCTCAGCTTTCTCGATTGCGGAAGCCATGCTGCCTCGTTGCCCGGACAATCCCGCCGGACACGTGGATTCTGCCACGCGCGGGTCTGATGCAAACGAACCAATCGCGGAACTCGGGCGCCCGTTATCGTGATTCTCGGATTCGGTCATGTCGTGAGGAAGCAAAAGATGTTCCTCGAGAGCCGGAGACGCGCAGGGGCTTCGCGCAAGGCCGCCGGGCGCCTCGATCGCTTCCTGCCCGTCTTCGACGTGCGGGAGCTCCACGAGGTCGTCATCCACGCTCCCGCGCGGCTCGTTTTGGACACGGCCCGGAAGCTCGACATCGGATCCCTCGCGCCCGTCCGCGCGATCTTCTGGCTGCGGGGACTCGCCCTGGGAGCCCGGAGACCTGCGGCCCCGTCGGGAGGCCTCGTCGACGTGACTCGGAGCCTGGGTTGGGGAACGCTGGAAGAGGAGGAGGGCCGATACTTCTGCGCCGGCGCAATCTGCCAGCCGTGGCTCCCCGAGGTCGTCTTCCGCGCGGTGCCCCCGGCCGACTTCCCGGCGTACGCCGAGCCCGATCGCGTCAAGATCGTCTGGACCCTGGAGTCCGAGCCGCTCGGACCGGCGACCACGCGGTTCGTCACGGAGACCCGAGCGGCCGCCACGGATTCCCGGGCGAGGATCAAGTTCCGGCGCTACTGGCGATTCGTGGGCATCGGCGTGGTCCTGATACGGGGCCTTCATCTCCGCGCCGTGCGCCGCGAAGCCGAACGAAGATGGCGGGGGGAGGAATCGCTGGTCGCCGCGCTCCCGGGTTGAGGATCAGGTCCCGCCACACCCCCGGGTTGGGGATCCCTTCCCGCCATGGGAAGGGTCTCGCGGTCGAGGACTTTCAGCGCGTCGGCGTAAATCCCGTCCGCCTGCTCGGGGCTGTTCCCGATCGCCGTCAGGCCGAGCTTTCCGAACTGCGACAGGGCTCCGATCATGTGAAACAGGACGCCCGTCTCCGTGCCGTGGCTGTAGTGCAGCCGGTTGATCGTCGTGATGTCGATCAGGTCTTCGGGGCACAGGCCGCGGTACGCGTCGGACTTCAGGTTGTCCGTCGAGCGATAGAACTTGGCGGCGCCGCGCGGTGACAGAAACTCGCCGGTCTCCACGTCGAGGCGACCTCCGGTCAGGAACTGCAGGGCCAGAAAGGGGTGGGTCGTTCCGCCGATCCGGAGATTGATCTCCAGGGCGAAGATGTCCCATTCGGTTTTTCCGGCTTGCCGTCCCACGAAGAAGTCGACTCCGAAGCGGCTCACGACCCCCCGGGCCGCGAGGATTTCGCCCACGCGGCGGCCGGCCTGTTGAATCTGCCGGCGATAGGACTCGGCCGCGGGAAACCGGCAACCCTGGTAGACCTGGCCCGACGAGCCCCCGAGGATCTGGTCGTGGGTCGAGAGCAGAACGACCTCGCCCTGCGGATCGATCCGGAGCTGTACGCTCGGGGAGGCCGATTCGGGATACTCGAGAAACTCCTCGACGATCCCCCCCATCTCGGAAAACTTGCGGCGATAGAGATCGGGCTCCGTCGGAACCGCGAACGTCAGGTGGGCCAGGGAGTCGCGGAGAGCAACCCGCCAGGAGGTCTTGGGATAACGGAAGACCGCGTTTCCCTCGCCCGAGAAACTGTCGTCGAGCTTCAGAACGGCCCGTCGAATGCCGGGGCGCCGTTCCCGCAGCGCATCGAGGGCCGACACGACGGCATCCTCCGAGCGCAGGTCCTCGCATCCCTCGGGGAGAGAGACGCCCGATTCCCGAAAGACCTTGCGGCTGCCGGACTTCGTCCCCAGGGCGGAAAACTGCGGATCCACGCCGTTGAGTGGAATTCCGATCAGCACGGCGAGCTTGCGCTCGAGCGGCGTCGAGTTGAAGACCGTCAGGAAGGCGCGGGAAGCATCCGGAATGCCGTATCGGATGCGCTGGATCAGCCTCGGCCGCTCGAGGATCTTCGCCGTCAGAGAGCGCGGCGAGGCGTCGTGGGCGCAGAGCAAGGTCAGGCGGGCGCGCGCATGGCTGGCCGGAATGCCGACGAGAAGCTGAAAGTAGTACTCGATCACCAGCGGGTGGATCGGCTGAGACGTGACGTAGACCATGTGCGCGCGAGGATTGCGCAGGCGAATCAGGAGAAACAGGAGCCGCTCCTCGTAGAAGCTCGCCGCCTCGAGCTTCATGAGCTCGGACTGGTCGAGAGTCAGCGACGGGATGACGACCGAGGTGTAGGGCTCCTCGTCGCGCGCGGAAAGGGAGCTCCACAGATCGCGAAGGCGGGGCTTCAAGCGCTCGAACTCGGCGATCTCCTGTTCCGGTGAGAAGTCCTTCGCGAAGGGGGGCTTGGGGATCACAGCCGGATTCTGACACGGGGCGGCGCCGTCGGATCCGCCCGGCGCGGGCGATCCGGACTTCGACGCCGCCGCGAGCCGATCCGCTTCATGGAGCTGCCGCTCTCCCGGCCAGCTGGCGGCGGATGTAGTCGCGTGCGAACTCGCGCATTTCCGGGCTCTTCAGCCCCGCCCGTTCCGCCTCGATCTCGGCGTCCGCCGGGACCCAGCCGTCGCGTAGCACGCGGCGCACCATCCAGAGCGCGGCGGCGCGGTTGCCGGAGGCGCAATAGACGAAGACGGGGTAGAGGTCCGCGTCGTCCGTCGCCGCCAGGAACGCCTCGACGGCGCCGTCCGAAGGCTTCCGGGCAGAGATCGGAACCCGGACGAAGCGCATGCCGGCGTTCCGAGCCGCCTGCGACAACGTCCCGTCGTTGAATTCCGCCTCTTCGCGAAGGTTGATGATCCCGTTGAATCCCTGGTCGGAAAGAGCCACGACCTGCTCCGGCGTCGGCTGCGCCCCGACGGCCACCCGCTCGTCGATGCGGGAAAACCCGTCGATGCTCCCGGGGCCGGCCATCGCGACGGCGGCGAACGCCGACAGGAGGACCGCGAAAGCCACGACCGTACTCGCCCGCCGGCGCCCATCGCCCATCTCCACGTAACGGCGCACGAAATCCGACTCGGTCAGGATGCCCACCACCTGCTTTCCCTCCACGACCGGCAGACAGCCGATCTTGTTCTCGAGCAGCATCTGCGCCGCCATCTCGAGATCCGCGTCCGGCTCGACGGTCTCGACCTCGGTGGCCATGATCTCGCGCACTTTGCGCCGGCGCAGGATCTCCTGCTGCATCGAGAGGGGCAGCGTGTCCTGGGCGCCGAGGGCGTTGCGGGCAAGGTCGCGCTGCGTCACCAGGCGGACGAGGTCGCCTTCCTTGTCCACGATCGGCACGTGCCGGACGTGGTGCGTGTCCATCAGGTCATGGAGGGCCTCGCAATCGTCTTTCGCCCGGAGGGTGAAAACACGATCCGTCATCAGGTCGCGCACCTCTGCGGTGCGCGCCGTTCGATGCGTGGAACCTTTCATCGAAAGCTCCTTTTCTGGCTCGCGGCGCCCGTCGGAAACCGGGGGAACGGAAGCGCGCTCCATAGAAGAAGTCTCCCGCCCGGGCCTCGCCGCGGACTGGTGCGAATGCATCAAATTCGGCGGCGCCGACGAGGGTCTTGCGGCGGATCAGGAGGAGCTGACGCCGCCGGTCGAACGATTCCTCGGAATCAGGAGTGCGGTCGAGCCTTCCAGCGCCAGTTGGCGACTTCCGGCATGTCCTGCCCGTGCTCGCAAATGTACCGTCGATGCTCGAGAAGCTTGAGGTCGAGCGCCCGGGAGAGGTCGGCCGCTTCGGATCCCAGCCGGGGCAGCCTCCGAATCACGTCTTGAGCCAGATGGTATCGGTCGAGATCATTGAGAACGGCCATGTCGAAAGGCGTGGTGATAGTGCCTTCCTCCTTGTAACCGCGGACGTGCAGGTTTCCATGGTTCGTCCGCCGATACGTGAGGCGATGAATCAGCCACGGGTATCCGTGGTAGGCGAAGATGATCGGTTTGTCGCCGGTGAACAGGGCGTCGAAGTCGGGGTCGCTCAATCCGTGGGGATGTTCGATGGATGGCTGGAGCTTCATGAGGTCGACGACATTGATCATGCGAATCCTGAGCTTCGGCAGAGACTCCCGCAACAGGGACACGGCCGCGAGCACTTCGAGCGTCGGCACGTCTCCCGCGGCGGCCAGGACGACGTCGGGCTCCCCACCTCCGTCGTTGCTTGCCCACTCCCAGACCCCGATGCCCGCCGCGCAGTGCCGAACGGCGGCATCCATCGAGAGCCACTGGGGGGCCAGGTGCTTCCCGGCAACCACGATGTTCACGTAGTGCCGGCTGCGGAGGCAGTGATCCATCACGGAAAGCAGACAGTTGGCGTCCGGCGGCAGATAGACGCGGACGATCTCGGCTTTCTTGTTGCAGGCCAGATCGATGAATCCCGGGTCCTGATGGGTGAAACCGTTGTGGTCCTGCCGCCAGACGTGGGAGGAGAGGAGATAGTTCAACGACGCGATCTTCGCCCGCCAGGGGAGCTGCCGGGTCACCTTGAGCCATTTCGCGTGCTGGTTGAACATCGAATCCACGACGTGGATGAAGGCCTCATAGCTGTTCAGAAGTCCGTGGCGGCCGGTGAGCAGGTACCCCTCGAGCCAGCCCTGGCACTGGTGCTCGCTGAGGACCTCCACCACGCGCCCCTCGGTCGCGAGGAACTCGTCCTCGGGCTGCGTCTCCCCCATCCACTGCCGATTCGTCGCCTCGAACACGGGGTTGAGCCGATTCGACAGGGTCTCGTCGGGGCCGAAGATTCGGAAGTTGCCCTGGTCTTCGTTCCCCCGGACGACGTCTCGGAGAAATGCCCCGAAGACGCGCGTGTCCTGCGCGTCGGCGGCGCCGGGAGCCGGAACGTCGACGGCATAGGTTCGATAGTCGGGCAACCGGAGATCGCGCAACAGCGACCCCCCGTTCGCGTGCGGATTGGCACCCATCCGGCGATCGCCCAGAGGCGCCAGCTCCTGGAGCTCGGACGCGAGACGGCCGCCGGCGTCGAACAGCTCCTCCGGCCGATAGCTCCGTAACCAGGCCTCGAGCTGGCGAAGGTGCTCGGGATTCTGGACGGGGTCGGAGAGCGGCACCTGATGCGACCGGAACGTGCCTTCGACCTGCAGCCCGTCGACGCGTCCCGGCCCCGTCCACCCCTTGGGCGTCTGGAGCACGATCATCGGCCAGCAGGGACGGCCCGACTTGCCGGCCGCCCGGGCGTCGTCCCGGATTTGACGGATGCGCGCCACGACCTCCTCGAGCGCCGACGCCATCTCCGGATGCACGGTCCGGGGGTCGTCGCCGACCACGAAGATCGGCTCCCAGCCGAAGCCGCGCAGCATCTGTTCGAGCTCCACGCGAGGGATGCGCGCGAAGATTGTGGGGTTGGCGATCTTGTAGCCGTTGAGATGCAGGATCGGCAGCACCGCTCCATCCCGGACGGGGCTCAGGAACTTGTTCGAATGCCAGGCCGTGGCCAGCGGGCCCGTCTCCGCCTCGCCGTCGCCGATCACGCAGGCGACGATCAGGCCGGGGTTGTCGAAGGCGGCGCCGGCGGCGTGGCTGAGCGAGTAACCGAGCTCACCCCCCTCGTGGATCGAACCGGGCGTCTCCGGCGCCACGTGGCTCGGAATCCCTCCCGGGAAGGAGAATTGCCGGAAGAGCTTCTTCAGGCCCGCCTCGTCTCGCGTGATGTGCGGATAGACCTCGCTGTAAGTGCCCTCGAGATAGACATGGGACACGACGGCGGGCCCCCCGTGACCCGGGCCGGAGACGTAGATCATGTCGAGATCATGCTGACGGATCACCCGGTTGAGATGGACGTAGATGAAGTTCTGCCCCGGCGTCGTCCCCCAGTGGCCCAGCAGACGCGGCTTGATGTGCCGGGGCTCCAGCGGCTCGCGCAACAGAGGGTTGTCGAGGAGGTAGATCTGGCCGACCGAGAGGTAGTTCGCCGCTCTCCAGTAGGCATCCATCCTCGTGAGCAGGGTCGCGGAGACCGCGGGCCGCGCCGAGGTTGCCGAGGGCTTCGTCATGCCGCCTCCAGGATCGCCTGGACCGTCCGGGCGATCATGATCTCCTCATCCGTGGGGATGACGCGCACCGAAACCGCGCTGGCGCGCGCCGAGATGACGGCGGCATGGCGGTCATTGAGCTCCGGGTCGATGCGCAGGCCCAGGAATTCCAGGCCCTCGCAGATCTCCCGGCGGACGATGGCCGAGTGCTCGCCGATTCCTCCGCTGAACACGAGCATGTCGATCCCTCCGAGCGCCGCCGCGAAAGCGCCGATCCACTTGCGCGCCTGGTAGCAGAAAACGTCGACCGCTTCCCGGGCGCGCGCGTCGTCGACGCGGCGAGCGAGCAGGTCGCTCATGTCACCGGTCGTCTCGGAGATTCCCCTCAGGCCGCTCCGCGTGGTGATGAGTTCATCGGCGGCCTCCGGCGACAGCCGCTCGCGCCGCATCAGATGGAGGAGCAAACCCGGATCCAGGTCCCCGGTCCGCGTCCCCATCACGAGGCCCGAAGTCGGCGTAAACGACATCGTGGTGTCGACCGGCCTGCCCCCGTGCACCGCGGCCAGGCTCGCGCCCGAACCGAGATGGGCCAGAACCAGCCGGCCTCGGGCCGCCGCATCGCCCGCCACGCGGCTCAGTTCGCCCAGCAGGTAGGCGTAAGACAGGCCATGGAAACCGAGGCGGCGCACCCCCGCGTCGAGGTAGGAGCGCGGCAGGGGAAGGATCTGCGCCACCCGGGGCAGGTCACGGTGGAAGGCGGTATCGAAGCAGGCCACCTGCGGCACGTCAGGAAGTTTCCGACCGAAGGTTTCGATCAGCTCGATCTCCCGCGGCAAATGCGAGAGGTCGAGCGCCTGGTTCCGCTTCAACACGGCGATCAGCTCGGGGGTGATCCGTTGATGGCCGGTCACGGGAATACCGCCGTGCACGACGCGGTGCCCGATCGCGGCCGGGCTGCGGATTCCGTAATCTGCGTCGAGCCGCTCGACGAGAAGCTCGGCGGCGCCGGCATGATCCCGCGTGGCGAAGGGTTGCCGGCTCTCGGGCCGGCCGTCGGGGCGCGTCGCGACGAGGGCCGTCCCCTCCTCCCCGATCCGCTCGATCCGCCCGGCCAGGGTGCGCTGAAGAGCGGGAGCGGAGAACACGGCGAACTTGATGCTCGACGACCCGCCATTGATCGTCAGAATGCTCGGCATCGCGTCCTCCAGAAGGCCCCGACGCCAGGTGCGTCCGGGCCCCGAGGGGACTCACATTACCGGAGTGGCCCGGAGCCCGAGCGAACTGATTCAGTTGCATCAGCGGCTCGCCCGCGTCCCGAGCCACGGTGGAAGTTGAAGAGGAGTTCGAACGTGTCCCCATCCCCGCAAGCGGCCGCAGACGCGCGGCACACCGCCGTCTCCTCGCGGCGTATCGTAGGCCGGCAAATGCGCGACGCGGGGGCGCTGGCGGGACTCTCCTCCCACGAGGCGCAGGCGCGCCTGGCCCGCGACGGCGCCAACGAGATCGCGGCTGCGAAGCGGCGAGGGCTCGGGGCGCTCGCGGCGGAGCTGCTGCGCGAGCCGATGATCCTGCTGCTGCTGGCCGCCGGCACGATCTACTTCGCCCTGGGCGAGCCGGCCGACGCGGCGATCCTGTTGGCGTCGATCCTGGCGGTCGCGGGCATTTCCCTCCTCCAGGGCCGAAGGACCGAGCGGTCTCTGGAGAAGCTTCGGGATCTCTCCAGCCCCCGCGCACGGGTCATCCGCGATTCGGAGCAGCAGCGCATTGCCGGGCGCGAGGTGGTCCGGGGCGACCTGCTCATCATCTCGGAGGGAGACCGCGTCGCGGCCGACGGAGTCCTCCGGTGGCTGTCGAACCTCTCGGTCGACGAGGCGCTCCTGACCGGAGAGTCCGTTCCCGTAGCCAAGCGCGCGGCCGAGGACGGCGGAGGAGGAGCGACCGACACCGCGACCCGCGTCTTCGCGGGAACCCTCGTCGTCGCGGGGCAGGGAGTCGCCGAGGTCACGGCAACGGGGCCGGCGACCGAGATGGGCCGGATCGGCAAGTCCCTGCAGACGATCACCATCGAGAAAAGCCCTCTGCAGCGGGATGTCGGACGGATCGTGCGCCGGCTCGCCGTGGCGGGCCTGGCGGTGTGCGCTCTGGTCGTCTTTTTCTACTCCCGCTCCCGCGGGAGCCTGCTCGATGGCCTGCTCGCCGGCCTCGCGGTCGCCATGGCGCTGCTGCCCGAAGAGTTCCCCGTCGTCCTCACCGTCTTCCTGGCTCTTGGCGCGTGGCGGATCTCCCGCCAGCGGGTCCTGACCCGGCGGATCCCCGCGATCGAGGCGCTCGGCGCCGCCACCGTGCTCTGCGTCGACAAGACCGGCACGCTCACCCAGAACCGCATGGCCGTATCCCGCCTCGCGAGAGGGGAGCAGCAGCTGGAGGTTAACCACGCGGCTGCCCTTCCGGAGGATTTTCACGAGCTCGTGGAGTTTGCGATCCTGGCGAGCCAGCGAACGCCCTTCGATCCGATGGAGCAGGCGATCCGCGATTTCGGCCTGCGGACGCTGGCCCGCACCGAACACCTCCACGAGGATTGGGAGCTCCTGCGCGAGTATCCCCTGTCGCCGGAGCTCCTGGCCGTTTCCCACGCCTGGAAGGCGCGAGACCGCGAAGACTTCGTCATCGCCGCCAAGGGAGCGCCCGAAGCGATCGCCGACCTCTGTCATCTCGCTCCCGAGGAGGTGCGCCGTCTCGTCGCGGGCGTCGAGGAGCTCGCCCGGGACGGTCTGCGAGTCCTGGCCGTGGCCAAGGCCCGCTTTCATCCGGAGAGTCTTCCGCCTCGATCCCACGATTTTTCGTTCGAGCTCCTCGGGCTGGTCGGCCTCGAGGACCCCCTGCGCCCGTCGGCGCGCGCCGCCATCGAGGATTGCCGCTCGGCAGGAGTCCGGGTCGTCATGATCACGGGCGACTATCCGGTCACGGCCGCGCGCGTGGCGCGCGAGATCGGCTTGCCGGACTCCGACCCGATGACCGGAACGGAGCTCGACGGCCTCGACGACTCCGCGCTCGACCTTCGGCTCGACGCGATCTCCGTCTTCGCGCGGATCGTCCCGGCGCAGAAACTCCGGATCGTCGAGGCGCTCAAGGCGCGGGGCGAGGTGGTCGTCATGACGGGCGACGGCGTCAATGACGCGCCGGCGCTGAAGGCCGCCCACATCGGCATCGCCATGGGCGGACGCGGCACCGACGTCGCGCGGGAGGCCGCCGCCCTGGTGCTCCTCGACGACGACTTCGCTTCCATCGTCGCGGCGGTCCGGCTCGGGCGGAGGATCTTCGACAATCTGAGAAAGGCCACGGCGTACCTCGTGGGCGTCCACGTGCCGATCGCCGGCATGGCGCTCGCTCCGGTGTTTCTCGACTGGCCGCTCCTTCTCCTGCCGGTCCAGATCGTGTTCCTCGAGCTGATCATCGATCCCGCGAGCTCGGTCGGCATTCGAGGCCGAGCCGGCCGAGGACGACGTGATGCGGCGACCGCCCCGCCCCGCAGGCGCCTCGCTTCTCCCGGCGTCGGCCCTCGCCGGTTCCCTGCTTCGGGGCGCGGTCGTCCTCGGCGTGGTCCTTGCCGTGTACGCCGGAGGCCTGCTCCTCGTGCATCCGGTCGGCGCGGCCCGGGGCGCGGCTTTCGCCGCGCTCATCGTCGGCAACGTCGGCCTCATTCTCGCCCACCGATCTCTTTCGAGGACTCTGGTCCAGTCCCTTGCCCGGCCCAACCGGGCGGTGTGGTGGATCATCGGCCTCGCCGCGGCCACGCTGGCGTTCGTGCTGGCGCTGCCGGGGCTGCGCGAGCTCTTCCACTTCTCGGAAATCCGGTTTTCGGATGCCATGCTCGGCATCGGCGCCGGAGGCGGAAGCCTGGTGCTGCTCGAGCTCGTCGACCGGGTCCGCCTCCACCGACGTCCCCAGGCCGCGGCCTAGCCGGCGAGCGCTCTTCCCGACGCGGCGGCGCCGCTCCTCACAGGCCCTTCCGAAGGTAGTCGCGCGCGAAATCGAGCATGGTCGCACTCCGCAATCCGGCGCCCACCGCTTCGGCCTCCGCGTCCGCCAGCGTCCAGCCCTCCCGCAGAACACCCCGGATCATCCAGAGTGCGGGGGCACGATTGGCCGACGCGCAGTAAATGAAGACCGGATAGAGCGCGTCGTCTCGGTGGCCGCCAGAAACTCCTCCACGGCGGCATCGGCTGGTTTCTTGCTGGAGATCGGAATCCGAACGAAGACCATTCCGGCGTCTCGAGCCGCCCGAGCCTGCGGGCCGTCGTTGAACTCGGGTTCTTCGCGCAGGTCTCGGCGAAGCCTTCGTCCGAAAGGGCCGTGATCTGCGCCGGCGTCGGTTCGGCTGTGGCCTGAGTCACCGACCCAGTCCAGGCGATCAAAGATTGTCAGCGACCGGCCTCAATCCTGCTCGACGCCGACAAGATGACATCAAGGGACGACTCGCCCCCGAACGTCTACGAACAACCGAAATCTGCTTGGAGAGCCGAGGCACACGGTAAACGAAACGTCGACCGCTTCCAGGGGTTCGAGCACGCCGTCGGAGTTGCCCGCCGTCTCCGGCGCGCGGAAGGTTCCTTCTTCGATCAGGAGCCCCTCGTCGGTCAGGAGCTGATTACCGTTGCTCAACTCGGCCACCTGGACGGAAAGATCAGCAAGGTCGCTGTCGCTCGTGTTCCCGAGCGTGGCCTGGAACAGAAACTTCCCGACTGAGAACGGGGGGCATCCGACCGTATCGGCGCTGCGCCCGAAGCTGCCGGGAATGGGCTCGAAGCGGAGCCGTCCATTGAGCAGTTCCGGGGGTGGCTCTGTGTTCGTGCCGACGTATTCGAGTTGCAGGATGAACCCGCCCTGCCCGTTCAGCGGCGGGAAGCCAGCCGGCGTTGGACGGGGGTGCGCGGCGCCGCAGAAGCCGCCGCCGGTCAGGCTCACGATCTGCGCGGCCACGGGAAACGTCGTGAAGGTCTGGTCGTCGAACGAGAGATCGGTGCCGAACCGGCCATTGACCGACCCGCTCGCCTCGAACCCGCTGATCCCGTAGTCTTTGTGGACGCCGAATGGCGTTCCGGTCAAGTCGATGTTCCCCCGGCCGGCGCTGCTGAAGACCGACAGACAATCACTGGCCGTGCCATAGGGCACCGACGTGACCACGACGCCGTGGAAGCAGCAGTCGGTCCCGACGGATGTCGCGAACGTCTCGTCGCCGATGTCCACGAGCAGCGTCGCGGGGTCGAGTCGGATCTTCGTGTAGTGCGTCGTCACAACCGAGGCCGGCGGGACGAAGACGCTCTCGCCACCCCACTGCGCGAAATTGAAGTTGCCCCCCGTGTGGACGAGCTCGAGGTACTCCCTCGGACTCCCAGCCATATCGTGGCAGTAGATAGAAAACGACATTGCGTTGTCCTGCGGGAAGATCGTGTACGAACCGTCGGAAGCGCCCGGGTCGGCCGCGGCAATGTCCCGACAACTCTCGGGAAGGTCGACGGCCTCCGCGGGAATCGCCAGCAAGGCGAGCGTCGCGATGCCTAAGACTGCTGCCGATACGAGAACGCGATTGCGTATCATGGGGCCTCCCCTTCGACTGCCGAGTTCCTGTCTGCCGGGCCGCACTTCGCCGCGACCCGCGTCCGGCGAATCTGGAGCGAAGTGTCATGCCGAACTCTGTTCCCAGCGGGGCCCTCACGGCTGGTGCAAACGCATCAATTTGCACTGGAGAAGCGGCCGGTTGCGGCCGCGTCGTCAACAGGCGAGCGTGATGGCTTCCGGATTGACACCGGCCCGGGCCCGCGCCAGAAGCTCCACGACCTCGGCGTCCGTCGCCTGGTCGAAGTCCTCGTAGAACCGGCCCACGGCGAGAAACGGGTCGGGCGTCGACACGCAGTCGACTTCGTCCGCCAGACGCGCCAGGTCGCGAACCGCGGCGGCAGGCCCCACGGGCACGGCCACCACGATCCGCCGCGCGCCCCGCTCCCGCACGGCCTTTACGGCGGCCCGCGTGGAGAAACCGGTGCCGAGCCCGTCGTCGACGAGGATCACGGTTCGCCGGCGAGCTCGGCGGCCGGGAGATCGCCGCGATACGCGAATTCGCGGCGCCGCAACTCGCGTTCCTCCCGCTGCACGATCCGCTCGAGAACGGCGGGCGGGATTCCGGTCTGGCGAAGGAGGGCCTAGTCGACGACCCGTACGCCTCCCGAGGCGATCGCACCCATCGCGTACTCCTCGTGGCCCGGAAGACCGAGCTTGCGCACGAGAAAGACGTCGAGCGTAGCCTGGAGCGCCCGCGCCACTTCGAAGCCGACCGGTGCCCCCTCTCGGCAGCGCCAGGACAATGACGTCGGGTTGCCCCGCATAGCCGGCGAGGGCGTGTCCCAGCGCCCGGCCCGCTTGTCGGCGATCACGAAGGATCATGGGCATTTTCACGTCCCCGGACCCGGTCGTCGATCAGGTTGTTCGACGACAGCGTCCATTCGCTTTCTTGAGGATGCCGCTGGAACCAGCGGGAGAGGCATCACTCGGTCGTGGGAATGGCATTACGCAGCGCGAGATCTCGAGCATCCCCCGTCACGCCTCCCAACCGGTTGGTGACATAGGCGTAGGCCATGCCGCTCTGAGGATCGGCGAAGCCGAGGGAGCCTCCCGCGCCGGGCGCGCCGAACGCGCCGGCGTTTCCGAAAGGCCAGGTCGGGCACGTCTTCATGAATCCCAGGGAAAACTGGATCTCGCCCTTCAGGGCTTCGTCGTAGAAGCCGCGTTCCGATGGAACCGCCGGCGCGCTCAGCGCCTCCAGAGTCTCCCGGCGCAGGCCGAGCTCCCGGCCTCCGCTCGCGAACACGCCGTACGCCCGCGCCATGGCGCGAGCCGTGCCGACGCCGCCCCCGGACGGGACTTCGAGGTTGCGGGCGTACACGCGCTCTTCGTCGAGAGGCAGCCGATCCCCCGGGTTGACCACGAGCGCCCGGTAGATGGCGGAACCCGGGTTCAGCGCGGACAGCATCAGTCGGAACGGCAGCCGCAGCATCGCCTGGACCGGATTTCCCATTTCGAGCACGGCCAGCCGGGAGTTCGGAATCGACTCGGGCAGCCGGATGTAGAAGTCGAGCTCGAGCGGTGAGGCGATTTCGTCCTGAAAGAACTGCCCGAGGCTTCGATGCTGCGGATCCACACGGCGAAGGAGCTCGCCTTCGAAGAATCCCAGGCTGATGGCGTGGTAGGCCTGCCGGCTTCCCGGCCTCCAGGCGGGTTTCTGTCGAGCCAGCACCACC